>NZ_JASCXN010000004.1 GCF_030010625.1 Streptomyces sp. CC208A
ACTGCCCTCAAGGGCAAGCAGAACGGCAGGGCGGTCCAGGCCCTCGAAGGGAAGCCCGTCCCCGAAGGGGGATGCATTGGGGAATCACGGCGCCAGGTGCCCAGTCCGGACATCACCCTGGCCGAGGAGCTCTCCGGTCAGAGCTTCACCGCGTCGCAGGAGACCCCCGAGGTCAAGGCCTCAATGGCGGCGTGGTCGGCCTGCATGAAGGAACGCGGGTACCAGGTTGCCACCGTGTGGGACGCCGCCAACCTCACCGATCCCGCCTCCTCGTCCATCAGCGACGCGGAGAGGAAGACCGCGCTCGCGGAGATCGACTGCAAGCAGAAGACCGACCTCGTGGCCATCTGGTTCAAGGCGGAGCGGAAGATCCAGGAGACGCTCATAGCCAAGCACCAGGACGCACTGGACAAGGCCCGGGCCAATACCGTAGCGGGTCTGACGGCGGCACGGCAGGTCACTGCCACCACCCGCTGACCGACTGCGGCCCAACGCTCCTGTCCCGGCCACCGAACGGTGGCCAGGACATCACATCGTATCGCCCCGTGCACCACGCGCATCCCAGCAGAGATCCCCTATATGAAGGGTTTACATATCATGCGTGCATCACGACGTAACTGGGCTCGAATAGTCACCCCTCTCGCCGCCACCGCTCTCTTCTCCATACTCGTGGCGCCCGCGGCCACCGCCGCGTCCTCCACAGAGGCCGGCACCACCGCCACGGCCGTCACATGCTTCGACGACCCCTGCCTCACGGGGATCCGTGCCGCGACGCACCCGGACTACGACCGCCTCGTCTTCGACTTCACCTCCGGCACTCAGGTCACCAACACGTACACGAACACCACGGGCGAGTTCGTCCCGATGAGCGGCAAGGCCGAGTACCTGGACGTCAAGGGCACCTCGTACCTCTTCGTCACCCTGGACCCTGTCCATCCTGCCTCTGAGGCAGTCCTGAACAAGGCCCTGAACCTTCCCACCATCAAGGGCATCCAGCTGACGAGTATTCACGCGGCACGTGCTGAGTTCGGCATCTCCCTTGGCCCCTCGACCAGCTACAAGATCTTCCGCCTGACGCAGCCGGACCGCGTCGTCGTCGACGTCTACCGGTAAACCACCCTCCTCCTAGATGCCTGCCGCAGCACACCAGAAAACGGGCGACCGGGAGATCACCGACCCCTAAGCCTCGCTCACGACGCAGAGAATCCGCCGATCCGCCATGGCTTCTCCGCGGTCACATCCCACGTACAAAGCACCACGTACCGGGAGTGCCATGAATCAGATGTGAGCGTCCCCGAGGGGGTCACCGGATAAGCGCAATGCCTGGTTCACCTGTTCAGGAGCGAAGAGGGCGTGTCGCTTGCCGGATCGGCGAGGGGGAGGACTCGCCCGTTGCCGAGACAATGAGGAGCCGGGCGGGCTTTCCTGCTCCGGTTCCGATTGGTCCCCCCTCTCGCCCGAGCTCTTGAGGCTCCAGCGTAATGAGGCCGTCCGGAATCCAGCCCACGACGGGGCCGCTGCGGATGTCCGCGCCGCGGTCGACGAGGCCCGTTCCGTCCGCCCTCGTGTCCTGTCGGAGTGCCACGGCCTCGACCATGGCACTCCGATTCCCTATGCCCGTACTCGTGGCTGAGGGGCCCCGGTCTCTCCGCCGTTCCAGGAGCGTACAGAGAAGTGAACAGACAGACCCGTACACCCATACGACACATACGCGGCCCGGCCGCTCTCGTGGTGAGCGCCGCGTTAGCAGGAGGGCTCCTCCAGGCGGCCGGCACCGCGACGGCCGCGCCAGCTCCGGGTGACACGCCACGCGCCGTGTCACCATCCGCAGCATCCGGCCAGGGCTTCGCACCCCAGGGGGTCCCGGAGCCGGACAAGAACCTCGGACGGGGCTGGAAGACCTCCACGGACCGTCTCGTCACGACCGCGGCCGACGCCGGCGGGCTGCGTGTCCTGGCCGCGGACGGTTCCGATGCCTACAGCTGGAAGACCGTGGCCGTCCTGGCCGAGCCGGGTATGCAGGCGGACACCTGGATCGGCAACGAGTGCGTGATGGACCGCTCGCACGTGGCGGTCGCCTACGCCCCTCGTACCTTCACCAACCGTCCGGACCTGATGCTGGGCGGCGCGTTCACCGCCATCGTCGACATCGAGTCGGGCCGGGTGACCAAGCTCCCGTTCACCGCCTCCCTGGCGTACTTCGACCCGAGCTGCAACCCGGCGACCGGCACCGCGGTCTTCAGCGCCTTCCGGGACGACCGCAGCCGCCTGCTCACCGTGGACACCACCGGCGGTGTCGTCTCCGACACCGACGTCCTGGGCCAGGTGACCTCCGCCGTGCCCGTCGCGGACGGTACCGTCGCCGCGCGCGGCCGCAAGCTGGTGCACGTGGACCGCAAGGGCAAAGTGAAGAACCTCGCCACCACGTCCGAAGTGCCCTCCGAGATCCGTCCGTCGGGCAAGAGCCAGATCGCCTTCCTCGACCACCAGAGCGGCACCGCGTACGCCAAGCTGTGGCGCGGCGACCGGAACACCGTGGCGACGCTCGCCACCGGAAAGCTCGGCGACCTCGGCCTGAAGCAGGGCCGTGCTGGCAAGGTCTTCCTCACCGGCACCCCCGCCGCACCCCCGCGCACCGCGGGTACCGAAGTCGTCGCTCTCTCCGTGGCCGCCGACGCCGCTGTGTCCGGCGAGGGCCGCCTCGCCGTCGCCCCGGTCCTCTCCTCCACCGTCCGCCGGGGACTGGACCGGATCAAGGGAGCGGGGCGGAACTCCACCACTACGGAACCGTCCCGGCAGGATGCCGAAGACGCCCCGGCCTCTCCCGAGGACGAGCGGCCGGTGACGGTGACCGTCACGGCTGCGGCCACCGGCGAGGAGTTCACCCAGGCGGTACGGAACACAGGCCGCGCTCTGGGCAAGGACACCGCCTCTCCGGCCCTGTCCGGCACCATCACCGCTGCCCCGTCCGCCGCCGGCTCCACCACGTCGGCTGCCGCTTCCGCGGCCAACGACCCCGTCGACACCGATCGCTGGTGTTCCGTCCCTCGCAACGACGTGAACAGCCAGGCGCTGCAGCCCACCCCGAACCAGGTCGAATGGGCCGTCGACATGGCCATCCGCGGCGAGCTGCGTTCCCAGTGGATCACCCAGGGGGGCTGGCGCTCCCAGACGGGCCTGGGCGTGATCGATCCGCAGGGACTGTTTCCACGGCCGGAGCTGAAGACCGGTGGCCGCATCCCGGCCCAGGTCCTGCTCGGCGTCCTCGCCCAGGAGTCGAACCTCTGGCAGGCCGAATCCGGCGCGATCCCCGGCCAGATGGGCAACCCGCTCGCCGCCGTCGCCGGCTTCTATGGCCACAAGGGCACCGACTCGGACTCCTACTGGAAGATCCACTGGGAGAACTCCGACTGCGGCTACGGCATCGGACAGGTCACCGACGGCATGCGCATGGCCGGCCACGAGAAGCCCGGCGAGACCGCCCTGTCCCCGGTCAAGCAGCGGGCCGTCGCACTCGACTACACGGTGAACATCGCCGCCTCGATGTACATCCTCGCCGACAAGTGGAACGAGCTCCACACCGACGGCCAGAAGATCACCGTCAACAACGACGACCCTGCTAAGCCGGAGAACTGGTTCGCCGCACTCTGGAACTACAACCTCGGCTTCAACCCTCCCACCACCCCTGGCGCCCCCTGGGGCCTGGGCTGGTACAACAACCCGGCCAACCCCATGTACCCCGCCTCCCGCGGCCCCTTCATGGAGAACAGCCCCCGCGACGCCGCGACCCCCCAGAAGTGGCCGTACCCGGAGAAGGTGCTCGGCTGGGCCGCCTGGTCCATGGACACCGGCCGCTCCTACTCCACCAGCGGCCGGCAGGACTGGCCCGGCGAGCCCGGCTTCGCCTCCGCCGGCTTCCGGCCCGCCTGGTGGATCAGCGTCGGCGACCGCACGCGGATCAAGCCGCCGCTCAGCGCGTTCTGCAACACCGCGAACAACTGCGACCCGAACAACCCGCCGCAGTGCAGCACCGAGATCTGCTACATGCAGTACTGGTACCGCGGATACAACGTCACCTGGAAGAACGACTGCGCCAGCACCTGCGGCCACGAGGACATCAAGTACCAGACCCTGCGCACCGAACCGGGCCGCGGAACCCGCCTCCAGTACGGCACCCCCACCTGCGAGATGCCCAGCGGATTCCCGTCGAACGCATTCATCGTCGAATCCCTCCCGAACGGGACACAGACATGGAGCGAGTGCGGCCCCTCGCTGTCCGCCGGCTCCTTCCAGTTCAGCTTCAACCCGGACGCCGAGGGCAAGTACGAGGCCAAGGGCGACCTGCACCAGATCGGCGGCGGCTACGGCGGACACTTCTGGTACGCCCACACCCGTGACACCGCGCACCTCGGCGGTCCCGGCGGCCGGATGACCGTCACCGGCACCTGGACCCTGGGCCAGAGCTTCGACAAATGGGTCCGCGTCTTCGCCCACATGCCGGACACCGGGACGCACACCCAGCAGGCCCACTACGTGATCAAGGGCGTCGCGGGCGGCGACCGTCACCGCTACGTCAACACCCACTACAGCGCCAACACCTGGGTCGACCTCGGCGTCTACCACTTCACCGGAACCCCGAAGGTGGAACTGTCGAACACCACCGACGACGGCACCGCCGACGAGGACATCGCCTGGGACGCGGTCGCCTTCCAGCCCCTCCCCGGCAAGCCGAAGCACATGGTCGTCGCCATGGGAGACTCCTACTCCTCCGGCGAAGGCGCCGGCGCCTACTCCCCCGAGTCCAACACCTCCCACGGCACCAGCCGGTGGAACGCCTGCCGCCGCAGCGCCAACTCCTGGGCACGCAAGGTCGTCCTGCCCTCCCAGAGCGCCGGCATCGGCTGGCTCTCCGACGGTTTCAGCTCCGTTGTCGCATTCCAGAACGTGTCCTGCTCCGGGGCGATGACCAAGAACGTGGCCTACGTACCGTCCGGCAATGCTCCTCAAGCCCACGGTGAGGGCCAGTTCCGGGAAGTACGCCAGGTCGATTCCGGTGTCCTGGACTCGAACACCACGCTGGTGATGCTCACACTCGGCGGCAACGACGAGAGTGGCTTCGCCAACGCCATGACAGAGTGCGGAAACCTGACCAACTGCAGCAGCGACTCGACCTTCCTGCCCCGCAACAAGGCCATCGTGGACCGGATGATCCCCGATCTAAGGAGTGTTCTGGAGACCATCGCGGCGAAGGCGCCCAACGCGACGGTCGTGCTCATGGGGTATCCCGAACTCCTCAGCCGCACGGTCAAGTGCTCGGGATCGTTGTACTACGACATGACGGAGGTGGCCGCCCTCGCCGAACTCGTGAACTACGCCGACACGGAACAGCAGAAGATGGTGGATGGCCTCCGCACCGGACTGAAGCTCAAGATTCAGTACGCCAACCCCGTCAACGCGTTCGTGGGACACGGCGGCTGCGACGACCCGGAATGGATCAACAAGATCGTCATAGGCCCGAACGGTGACGGCGACTTCCACGCCGGAGACCCCGCCTCCGAGGCCTGCACATGGAAGTGGCTCGGCGGAGACTGCCTCAGCCGTGAGTCCTTCCACCCGAACAACTCGGGTACGACGGGCTACGCCCAGGTGATGAGCGGGCGCCTGAACGACATCGGATACAAAGGCATCTGAGATGACGCAAGAACCAAGCCCGCGTACCTGGCCGGCAACTCTGACGAGATGGCTGGCCGGGTGCGCGGGCGTGGCCCTCGGCGCGGCCGTACTCGCCTTCGTGGCGGTCGCCCTGGTGTTCAACTACGCCGTACCGGCGTTCTTCGACCGGCCCGATCCAGTTCCGGAGGAGGTAGTCGGCAAGCAGGTAGGACTGACCCGGTACCGCCTCGGCCAAGCGCTGGAGGACGGCACGCTGACCGACCAGGAGATCGCCTGGGCAGCGGGCGAGGAGTGGCGCGCGGAGCGGGACCGCACGCCACCGCGCATCGTGGTGAAGTACCCGGTACCGGGGGAGGACAAGTCCTACCAGTGCCATGCGTTCACGTTTCCAGACGGCCTGAAGACAGGAGCGCTCGTCACGAGCCAGAAACTGAACGACTGTCCCATCTGAGCGCATGATCCGGGCCACGGCAATGACCCCACCGACCACACCCGTACGGGAGAAGGCTGGTTCCACCCGTACGCCGGCCCGGTCAGCATCACAGGAGCGGGCGGTCGCGGCACCGCGACCGCCGGGGACGTCGGAAGGGCAAGCAGCCCCTCCGAACCGAGCTACGGAAAGCCCCACACCTCATTGCGGTTGGAGTACGTGTCCATTCGCCTTCCGGCATCAAGGAGACAAGACGCCATGCACACCACACGCCGCACCCTCGCCCGCATAGTGGCTCCGGCCACAGCCGTCGTCCTCGCCATGCTCGGCGCCGCCCCCATGGCCTCGGCGACGCCGTCCCAGGCAGCGGCCGAGACCTGCGAAGACATCTGTGTCAACGGCGTTCGCGCCGCCACCCACACCGGTTACGACCGCGTGGTGTTCGACCTGGGCACAGGCCCCCTGCCCACCATCGAAACCGCCTACGGCACGTCCCCCGGATACATGACCCCGGGCGGCGAGCCGAGGGAGATGCTCACCCGTGGTTCCTCATACCTGTTCCTCAGCCTCAAGAATGCCGAAAACGGGACCTACTCGGCGACGACCCCCCACGTGAAGTTGTTCAATCTGCCGACGGTCAAGGCGAACCAACTCCTGTTCACGACCGGATCCATCCTCGGGTACTCCCCCGAGATCGCTTTCGGACTCACCCTCGACGGTCCCGTCTTGCGTTACAACGTCTTCACGCTGACCCAACCGAACCGGGTCGTCGTCGACGTCTACCGGTAGCCCGGGGATGACCAACCGCACGATTTAGAGGATGTCTCACGTGCTGATTCCGTGAGACATCCTCTTAGGCTCCTTGCGATCGCGAGGAGGGACCGTTGAAAATTCGGAAGGGGATCGATGGCTGACGAGATGGTGCTTCGCGCCCAGAGGTTCATAAACACTACGTACGGTAACGGCGCCACGCTCGGCATTCCTAAACTGGAAGAGAACGGCCGTACCGGGTGGGTCGTGATGTACGCCCTTACGCGCGCCCTTCAGTACGAGATGGGCATCACTGCGCTTTCGAACAATTTCGGGCCGACCACGCTTTCAACGCTCCAGTCGAAGTACGGAAAGCTCGACGAGACGACGATCCCGTCGGCGAACTTCTGCCGGATCATTCAGTCCGCGCTCTACTGCAAGGGCTACGACGGAGGCGAGATCGACGGGACGTACAACGCCCGTGTCAGGGCCGCGGTGACGAAGCTGAACGAGAACATGGGCGTCAGCGTCACCTACCCGGGCAGTTCCCTTTGGCCGAAGGTGGTCAAGGGTCTGTTCAACATGGACGCATACGTGACCGTGAACAACGGCTCGGAGTCCATCCGCGCCATCCAGCAGTGGCTGAACGGCCGGTACGTCCTACGCAAGGACTACTACATCATCCCTTGCGACGGCCACCACTCACGCGATGTCGCCAAGTCGATGCTCCTGGCCGTCCAGTATGAACTGGGCATGGCGGACGGCGTCGCGAACGGGGCCTTCGGACCCGGCACCCAGGCCGGCCTGAAGAGCCACACCCTGACCCCCGGCTCCTCTGGCGTGTGGGTCCAACTGTTCACCGCGGCCATGGTGCTCAATCGCCGCCCGGTGCCGTTCTCCAGTGGCTTCACGACCTCGCTGGCCGACGGCGTCAGGACGTTCCAGTCGTTCGTGAAGCTCCCCGTGACAGGGCAGGGGGACTTCCAGACCTGGGCGTCGCTGCTGGTCTCGTACGGGGATCAGACGCGCCAGGGCGAGGCGTGTGATGGGATCACGAAGATCACCCCAGCCCGGGCCCAGGCGCTGAAGGCGGCCGGCTACAAGTACGTCGGCCGTTACCTCTACAACCCCTCGACCACCTCCCTGCCTGAGAAGGAGATCCAGCCCGGGGAGCTCGCGACCATCAAGGAGTACGGGCTGCGCTGCTTCCCGATCTACCAGACGTGGGCGCGCTCGGTCGACTACTACAGCGTCGCGCAGGGCGTCACCGACTGTCTGACCGCCGCGTTCAAAGCGGAGGAGCACGGCTTCAAACCCGGTACGCGCATCTACTTCGCCGTCGACTACGACGCGGTGGACGACGAGGTCACCTCGCACATCCTGCCGTACTTCCAGAGCGTCAAGGAACAGATGGACCGCCTCGGGAGCCCCTACAAGATCGGCGTCTACGGCCCCCGCAACGCGTGCTCCCGCATCTCGGCGAAGGGGTACGCGGACGCCAGTTTCGTGTCGGACATGTCCTCGGGCTTCTCCGGCAACCTGGGCTACGCCATGCCGGAGAACTGGGCCTTCGACCAGATCGCCACCAAGACTGTCGGCTCGGGTGGGGGACAGATCGAGATCGACAACAACATCGCCTCCGGCCGGGACACCGGACAGGGTGATTTCTACCCTCCGGCCGCCCAGAAGATGGACATCGGCTTCGACATCTCCCTGTGGTCCGCCATGCAGAAGGAGATCCAGGACTACATGGACTCCATCGGCAAGCCCGGTGGCACCGGGCGCATCTACACCCTGGCAGAGTGCCTCGAAACGATCCTGAGTCAGGATGCCACGATCACCTCGGCCTCCCGCCGGTACCGGATGCGCAAGGCACTCATCCAGACCTCGGCATTCTGGGAGTTCTGTCACTACAGCTACAAGGACGTGGTCGAGGATGCGAGCGTCGTCATGTACCACACAGGGGTCATACCGGACTGGGGCAAGGACCTGCCCGTCATCGAGAAGACGGTCGACAGCAGCACCGGCATCGCCAAGATCTCGGGCCGCACGTGCATTCTGTCGCGGAACAACTCGGTCCGCGTAGGGCTCCTGGAGGGCGACGTCCTCGACCCGACCTCCGACAGCGACCGTTGGGCCATGTGGCAGAAAGTGAACCAGGACAACGTCTTCAACCTGAGCACCGTCCCGCACCTGCACATCTGGGCGGCCGACGGTAAGCCGGGCGACCACGCTGAGACGCCGATCCGCCGGCCGGCCCTCGACTACGACGACACTGAGATCTACGAGATCCTCCGTCGGTATCAGGGCTTCGGCGACTTGGCGGAGGAGCATGCGAAGGAGCGGATGCCGCTCTACGCCATCTTCGAGAAGTACAACCGCATCGTACGAGAGGCATGACCGTCCGTGTTCACGGCAACCGACCCCTGGCAAGGGCACGATATCGGGGGGTTGTTCATCGCCCTGTTCGCCGGAGCGGCGACCCTGCTGGGCCTCATGGGGTACCTGTGCTCACGGCTCTCGCCGCAGATCCTCCGCGGCTACACGCCCGCCCGGGCCTGGCGGGACGTGTCCCTGGCCGCGGTCGCTGTGGGGACAGCCCTGTACCTGTGGGGGCTCCTCCACGTCCTCCTCACGGACGAGCAGGAGCAGGCAGAGGAGTGCGATCTGCGGCGTCCCGGAGACGTACCCCGTCTCGTCGGCCTCCGAGGGGACTTCGTCCCGCTGCGGCTCGTTTGCGAGACGCCGAACGGCCATGACTACAACGTCGTCATCCCCGACTACATCAACCCGTCCCTCACTGTCCTGCTGCTGCTCGCGCTCTTCGGCGCCGCGGTCTCCGGCCTCCTGCATCGCAAGCAGCGCATGTCCGCACGGAAGAAAGGCTGAGCCGTTGAGCAACTCCGGATTCACCCGTAGGCACACTCTCATAGCCGCCGCGGGTGTCACCGCCGCCGCGAGCCTCGCCTCCACCGGTCTTCTCGCGGCCCCGGCCGTGGCTGCTCCACCGACTCCCTTGAGGAACGACGCGCTGAAGGAGGCCCTGCGGAGGGCCGAGGCCCGGCACCGTCGCCTCGCCACCGGCCGCCCGTCCGCCAACGGATGGGAGATGCAGAAGGCCGTCGATGCCGATGGCGACATCGTCACCTGTACGGTGCCCGGCACCGGCCTGACCGTTGCCCTCCGCGGAGGAGACCCTATGACGGTCTTGGTCCATGTGATCCGCCGCTTCCACTACGAGGTCGACGCGCTTGGCAAGAACGGAGAACCGGACACACTCGCAGGGTGGACAGCACCATTGGCTGTACGGGACAGCCGACGCCCCGAGTCCAACCAGGCCTCCGGCACAGCCGTCGTCATCCGCCCGGGCTCCTACCCGGCAGGCGTGCGTGACGGGTTCACCGCGGGCCGGCAACTGATCATCCGCGACATCGTCGCGGACACCGAGGGCGTTGTTCGCTGGGGTGGCGATGACCGCCGCCCGTACGAGGGGCTGTTCTACCTCGACGTTCCACCGGAGGACGCACGCCTGGCAAGGGTTGCAGCCAAGATCCGCGCCTGGGCCGAGACCCCCGGCGCCGGCGCGGGCGCCCTCCCCGACGTGGCGGAACCCACACGTCGGAACCGGGCTGCTCGCTACCACTGAGAGTGCCGGCCGCGATGTCAGGAGACCCCTCGCCGTCGCCCGACGAGCTGGCCGAGTCGGGATCGCCGATGCCTGAGCCGACCCCGCTGGCCAATGCTGCGGGAAACGATCCCCGCAGGCATCTTGGCAGGCCCTGGCCAGCGCGTTTCGCCGACGCCTGCGCACTCTCATTTCCCATGTCTCAGAAGCGCCCTGCTTCGTTATTCATGGAAATAATAGTGCGCAGGTCAGAGGCCATGTCGACTCTCATCTTCGGCGGCGGCTCTCATCCGGGGTGTGCGGCCTCTAGGGTGTCCGGCGTGCGCGTACTGCTCGTCGAGGACGACGAAAACCTTCGGTTCGGGGTGGCCGCCGCGCTGCGGGCCGCCGGGTTCGCCGTCGACGAGGCGGGGGATCTGCCGCGGGCGGACGAGGCGCTGTTCGTCACCGCGTACGACTGCGCCGTCCTCGACCGGATGCTGCCGTCCGGGGACGCCGCCGGGTACGTCGAGGGGCTGCGGCGGGCCGGCCGTGAGGTGCCGGTGCTGTTCCTCACCGCGCGCGACACCGTGGCCGACCGGCTGGCCGGCTTCGCGAGCGGCGGGGACGACTACCTCGTCAAGCCGTTCGCCGTGCCCGAGCTGGTCGCCCGCGTCCGCAGCCTGTGCCGCCGCGCGGCGGTGGTACGGCCGCCGGTGCACCGCGTCGGCGACCTGGAGGTCGACACGGCGCGCCGGCACGTACGCCGCGGCGGGGTGCTTCTGACGCTGACGAGCAGGGAGTTCGCCGTCCTGGAGGTCCTGGCCGCGCGCGCCGACCAGGCGGTCACCCGCGCCGAGCTGATCGAGAGCTGCTGGGACGAGATGGCCGAGCCGCAGTCCAACGTCCTGGAGGTGCTCGTCTCCCAGCTCCGCCGCAAGCTCGGCGACCCGCCGCTGATCCACACCGTGCGCGGGGTCGGCTACCGGCTCGCGCCCGACGCCGCCCGGTGAGCGTCCGATCCCGGCCGGGGAGCGGCTGGCGCCGCCCGGTGGACGGCCGCCGTACGCGCCGGCCGCTCACCCCCACCGAGCGGGTGCTGCGGCTGCGGCGCCGGATCAGCCTGCTGTTCGCGCTGACCAGCGCCGTGGGCCTGATCGCGATGGGCGTGCTCGCCGTACGCAGCGACAGCGGCCGCTGGCGCGAGCAGCTCGACCACGCGATGGACGCGGACACCAGCTGGGCCCTCGGCCTTCTGGAGACCGACGAGGACGGGCGCCTGGACACGGCCGTCCTCGCCGACACCATGAACATCGACTGCCCGCCGCTGACCGTGCTCCTCGCCGACGAGGCCGAGGCCGAGGCCGGTCTCACCGTCCAGCACGCCCCCGCCAAGCCGTGCCTGACCGTGGGCCGCGAGGTCGTTCTGGAGGCCGGCCGTGCGGCGGTCCTGGCCGAGGAGCCGCGCGGCTTCGACCGGCGTACGGCGGACGGGGCGCCGGTACGGCTCTTCGCGCTGCCCTTCTACGCCGCCGAGGCCGACGGCGACGACGTACCCCAGGGCGTCCTGGTGGCGGCGGCCGACGCGAGCGACGCGCAGGCCGAGCACCGGCGCCTGGTGTGGCTCGTGACGGGCGGCTGCGCCGTGCTCGTCCTGCTGTCCGCGGCCGTCGGGCACGTCCTGTCCGGGCGGGCGGTACGGCCCGCGCTCGCGGCGCTCGGCCAGCAGGAGGCGTTCCTCGCGGACGCCGCCCACGACCTGCGTACCCCGGCCGCCTCCCTGCGCACCCTCGCCGAGACCGCGCTGCGCGGCGAGACCGACAGCGCGGACGTGCACCGCCGCACCCTGCGCCTCGCGGAGGGCATGGGGCGGCTCGTCGACGGACTGCTCACCCGGGCCCGCCTGATGTCCGGCACGGCCGTCCCTGCCCGCCAGCCGCTGCGCCTCGACCAGCTCGTCGAGGCGGTCGTCGAGGAGGCGGGCGAGGGCCGGGCGGCGGAGGGGCACCGGGTACGGGTCGAGGCCGAGGAGACGGTCGTGGTCGCCGACCCCGACCTGCTGCGCCGGGCCGTCGGCAACCTGCTCGGCAACGCCCTCACGCACGGCCACGCGCCCGGGGTCCCGGCGGACGTCCTGATCACAGTCGCCCGCGACGGCACGGTGACGGTCGAGGACTCCGGCCCCGGCCTCCCGCCGGAGGTCGCGGACGCCCTCTTCGAACGCTTCCGCAGCGGCTCGGGCTCCACCGGCCTCGGCCTCTCCATCGCCTCCTGGGTCGCCCACGCCCACGGTGGCACCCTCACGGCGGGATCGGGAGAGCACGGCGGGGCGCGGTTCGTCCTCCGCCTGCCGACGCGGGAGGAGTGAGGCCGCCCCCGCACCTCCCTCAGGAAATCCTCAGCATCCGCGCGTGATCCTTTCCCCGACCGACCACCCAAGGGGAGCCCCTCGTGATCCGCGCCACTGCCCGCCGCCGTCCGGCCCTCGTCCTCGCCCTCGCCGCCCTCGGCGCCACCTCCCTGGCCGCCTGCACGACCGGCCCCGGCGCCGGCCCGGACACGGACCGGCCCAGGGCCGCATCCGCCGCGCCCGACCCGGCAGACCCGGCCGACCGGCCCGAACTCCGCCGGTTCTACGGCCAGAAGCTCACCTGGAGGCCCTGCGGCGAGCTCCGGTGCGCCTCGCTCACCGTCCCCATGGACTACTCCCGGCCCGGCGACGGCAGGACCTTCGTCCTGCCGGTGGCCAGGGCCGCCACGGCCACGGCGGACCGGCGGATCGGCTCCCTCGTCTACAACCCGGGCGGGCCCGGCGAGCGGGGCGTCCAGGCCCTCAGGGACGGCCTCGCCGACGGGCTGGGGCAGGGCGTGCGCGAGCGGTTCGACATCGTGGCCTTCGACCCGCGCGGCGTCGGGGAGAGCAAGCCCGCCCTCACCTGCGTCCCCCCGGACCAGGCGGACGACGAGGAGGAGTCGGCGACCGCCGCCGTCCCGCCGCATCCCCGTACCCCGGCCGAGCGCGCCGCCGCCCTCGCCGACGCGCGGGCCACGGCCGAGTCCTGCCGGAAGGCCAGCGGCCCGCTGCTCCCCCACGTCGGTACGGCCGACGCGGCACGGGACCTGGACGTGCTGCGGGCGGCGCTCGGCGAGCGCCGGCTGACGTACGTCGGCTGGTCGTACGGCACGAGCCTGGGCACCTCGTACGCCGAGCAGTTCCCGCGCCGCGTACGGGCGATGGTCCTGGACGGCGCGATCGACCCCGCCCTCGACTGGCGGCAGCGCCTGACGAGCCAGGCCACGGGCTTCCGGGACGCGGTCGACACGTACGCCCGGACCTGCGCGGACGTCGTCGAGGAGGGCTGCCCCGGCACCACCCCCGAGGAGATACGCGCGCTGATCGACCGGCTCGTGGAACGGAGCCGGCGCGAGCCGCTGCCGGTCGAGGACTCCGAGGACGGACTCGACGCGGCCGGCGTGATCTCCGCCCTCAGCATGTCCATGTACACGCCGGAGGACCAGTGGGAGGACCTGTCCGCCGCCCTGCGCGCGGCGGACGACGGCGACGGCACGGAGCTGGCGGCGCTGGCCACGGGGGCGAGCGAGGAGGAGAACGAGGACACCCCCACCGAGCCCGCCGACGACTCCGGGTCTCCCGACGACGTCCCCGAGGACAACTCCGAAGCCGCCCTGATCGCCGTCAACTGCCTCGACGTCCCCCACCCGCGCGACGAACGGGCCTACTGGGACGCGCTCGCCCCCGCCGAGAAGGCCGCCGGTCTCTACGGCACCACCGGCCTGACCGGCGAACTCGTCTGCAAGGACTGGCCGTCCGGCCCTGACCGCCCGCACCGCGTGAACGCGGCGGGCGTCCCCCCGGTCCTCGTCGTGGGTACGACGGGCGACCCGGCGACGCCGTACGCCGAGGCGGTGAGCCTGGCCCGGCAGTTCCCCGGCGGCATGCTGCTGTCCCTCCGGGCGCCGGGCCACACCGCGTACGGCCGTGACGCCTGCGTCGACGAGAAGGTCGAGGCGTACCTGACCACCCTGGAGAAGGTCCCCGCCGGCACCATGTGCACCCCGTGACGGGCCGTCCCGGAAGTCCCGGGAGAAGTGGCGCGGGGACCGCCGCACCCCCATGCGCTGGGGGGCGGGACGACGGCGGTCCCCGCGGGGGACACGGGCCCGGGTCAGGGCCGGTCTCCGCGTCCGCGGCGTCTTCAGAGGTCCGGGAGCCGCTCCGGAGGTTCCTGTGACGCCGACGAGGAACACTCTGCCGGAGGCGTGTTAAGCGGGTGCTGCGCGGACGTGACGCCCTCGTACCGTTTGCGCCAACACCCGCGCGGGGTCCGCCGCCTCCGGCGGGGGGGCTACTTCGCGCCGCCGCCGGCCAGGAAGGCGAGCAGGTCCTGGCGGCTGACGACGCCGGTGGGCTTGCCCTCGACGAGGACGATGGCGGCGTCGGCGTCGCCGAGGACGGACATCAGGTCGGCGACCGGCTCGCCGGAGCCGACCTGCGGCAGCGGCGCGGACATGTGGTCCTCCAGCGGGTCCTCCAGCTTCGCCTTCTGGGTGAAGAGGTGGTCCAGGAGCTCCCGCTCCACGACCGAGCCGATGACCTCGGCGGCCATGACGTCGGGGTGGCCGGCGCCGGGCTTCACGATGGGCATCTGGGAGACGCCGTACTCGCGCAGCACCTCGATGGCCTGGCCGACGGTCTCGTCCGGGTGCATGTGGACGAGGGAGGGCATGACGCCCTCCTTGTGGCGCAGGACGTCGGCGACGGTGGCGGTGGAGGTGTCCTCCAGGAAGCCGTAGTCGGCCATCCACTCGTCGTTGAAGATCTTCGACATGTAGCCGCGGCCCGAGTCCGGGAGCAGGACGACCACGACGTCGTCGGGGCCGAGGTCCCTGGCGACCTCCAGGGCGGCGACGACGGCCATGCCGCAGGAGCCGCCGACGAGGAGGCCCTCCTCCTTGGCGAGGCGGCGGGTCATCTGGAAGGAGTCCTTGTCGGAGACCGCGACGATCCGGTCCGTCACGGTCCGGTCGTAGGCGGTGGGCCAGAAGTCCTCGCCGACGCCCTCGACCAGGTACGGGCGGCCGGAGCCGCCGGAGTAGACGGAGCCCTCGGGGTCGGCGCCGACGACCTGGACCTTGCCGCCGCTGACCTCCTTCAGGTACCTGCCGGTGCCGGAGATGGTGCCGCCGGTGCCGACGCCCGCCACGAAGTGGGTGATCCTCCCGTCCGTCTGCTCCCACAGCTCGGGTCCTGTGGTCTCGTAGTGGGAGCGCGGGTTGTTCGGGTTGGAGTACTGGTCGGGCTTCCAGGCTCCGGGCGTCTCGCGGACGAGGCGGTCCGAGACGTTGTAGTACGAGTCCGGGTGCTCCGGGGCGACGGCGGTGGGGCAGACGACGACCTCGGCACCGTAGGCCCGCAGCACGTTGATCTTGTCGAGGGACACCTTGTCCGGGCAGACGAAGATGCACTTGTAGCCCTTCTGCTGGGCCACGATCGCCAGGCCGACGCCGGTGTTGCCGGACGTGGGCTCGACGATGGTGCCGCCGGGCTTCAGCTCGCCGCTCTGCTCGGCCGCCTCGATCATGCGCAGGGCGATGCGGTCCTTGACCGACCCGCCGGGGTTGAAGTACTCCACCTTGGCGAGGACGGTGGCCTGAATGCCGGCCGTCACGTTGTTGAGCTTCACCAGCGGGGTGTTGCCGACGAGGCTGATCATCGAGTCGTGGAATTGCACCGTGTTCTCCGGGGTCTCCGTAATGGTGTGGCCAGCGTATGCGTAGTCGGGACGCCTTTCGGGGCAGTTAGACCCTGAACGGCTCGAAGACGGCTCGGAGGAGGTGGCGGACCCGGTGTCCAGGGCGAGGGTGGCGCGCCGGATCGCGGCGGGAGCGGCGTACGGCGGCGGGAGCATCGGCCTGATCGGTGTGGCCGCGGTGGGGGTCCTGCTGGCCGAGGCGCAGCTCGCGAAGCGGACGGTGGGCACGGGGACGGCGCCCTTGCCGCCGGCGGCGGACGGGCTCTACGGGCGGGTGTTCGGCACGGAGGATCCGCTGCGGCTGGCCCTTCTGGGTGATTCCACGGCCGCCGGGCAGGGGGTGCGCCGGGCGGGGCAGACGCCGGGCGCGCTGCTCGCCTCGGGGCTGGCGGCGGTCGCGGAGCGCCCGGTGGCGCTGAAGAACGTGGCGCTGTCGGGGGCCCGCTCGGACGACCTGGAGCGGCAGGTGTCGCTGCTGCTCGCGCAGCCGATGGGCCCGCCGGACGTCTGCGTGATCATGATCGGGGCGAACGACGTGACGCACCGGCTGCCGGCGACGGAGTCGGTACGGCTCCTGGCGGCGGCGGTGCGGCGGCTGCGGACGGCCGGCGCGGAGGTGGTCGTCGGCACCTGCCCGGACCTGGGCACGATCGAGCCGGTCTACCAGCCGCTGCGCTGGCTGGCCCGTCGGGCCTCGCGGCAGCTGGCGGCGGCGCAGACGATCGTGGTGGTGGAGCAGGGCGGGCGGACGGTGTCGCTGGGCGATCTCCTCGGCCCGGAGTTCGCGGCGAACCCGCGGGAGATGTTCGGGGTGGACCTCTTCCACCCGTCGGCGGAGGGGTACGCGACGGCGGCGATGGCGGTGCTGCCGACGCTCTGCGCGGCGCTCGGCGTGTGGCCCGAGCCGGACCGGCTGGAGCCCGGCCGCCGGGAGGGCGTGCTGCCGGTGGCGAAGGCGGCGGCCGAGGCGGCGAAGGAGGCGGGTACGGAGGTGACCGGGGTCCGGGCCCCGTGGGCGCTCCTGAAGCACCGGCGCCGACGGCGTCTCGCGGAGCCGGCGGAGGCGGGAGGGGCGCCGGGAGAGGCCGGGGAGGCGGCGGGGACGGGAGGGACACTGGGAGAGACCGGGGAGGCGGTGGAGACAGGAGGGGCACCCGCGGAGGCGGCGGGCGCCGCGGACCCCCGGAGGGAGCCCTTGCCGCAGGACGACCCCCGACCCTGACCCCGCCCCCCTCCTCTGAGCAAGCGCTTAGAAAAGAGGCCCGCATCACACGGTGATCCCGATGACCCCGTGCGGTACGTACAGGTAACTTCCCCTTGAGTCCGACCGCCCACCAGCCCCCTGGAGCCGTGATGCCCGAAGCCGTGATCGTCTCGACCGCCCGTTCCCCCATCGGCCGGGCCTTCAAGGGCTCCCTGAAGGACCTGCGCCCCGACGACCTCACGGCCACGATCATCCAGGCCGCGCTGGCCAAGGTCCCCGAGCTGGACCCGCGCGACATCGACGACCTGATGCTGGGCTGCGGCCTGCCGGGCGGCGAGCAGGGCAACAACCTGGGCCGGATCGTCGCCGTGCAGATGGGCATGGACCACCTCCCCGGCTGCACCGTCACCCGCTACTGCTCCTCCTCGCTGCAGACCTCCCGCATGGCCCTGCACGCGATCAAGGCGGGCGAGGGCGACGTCTTCATCTCGGCCGGTGTCGAGATGGTGTCCCGCTTCGTGAAGGGCAACTCGGACTCGCTGCCGGACACGCACAACCCGTTCTTCGCCGAGGCCGAGGCCCGTACCGCCGAGGTCGCCGCCTCCGAGGGCTCCACCTGGCACGACCCGCGCGAGGACGGCCTCGTCCCCGACGCGTACATCGCCATGGGCCAGACCGCGGAGAACCTGGCCCGCTGGAAGGGCGTCACCCGCGAGGAGATGGACGAGTTCGGCGTCCGCTCGCAGAACCTCGCCGAGCAGGCCATCAAGAACGGCTTCTGGGAGCGCGAGATCACCCCGGTGACCCTCCCGGACGGCACGGTCGTCTCCAAGGACGACGGCCCGCGCGCCGGCGTCACCCTGGAGGGCGTCTCCGGCCTCAAGCCGGTCTTCCGCCCCGACGGCCTGGTCACCGCCGGCAACTGCTGCCCGCTGAACGACGGCGCCGCCGCGCTCGTCATCATGTCCGACACCAAGGCGCGCGAGCTCGGCCTGACCCCGCTGGCCCGGATCGTCTCCACCGGCGTCTCCGGCCTCTCCCCCGAGATCATGGGCCTCGGCCCGGTCGAGGCGTCGAAGCAGGCCCTCCAGCGGGCCGGCCTCACCACGGGCGACATCGACCTGGTCGAGATCAACGAGGCCTTCGCCGCGCAGGTCATCCCCTCCTACCGGGACCTCGGCTTCGACCTCGACAAGGTGAACGTCAACGGCGGCGCCATCGCCGTCGGCCACCCCTTCGGCATGACCGGCGCCCGCATCACCGGCACCCTCATCAACAGCCTCCAGTTCCACGACAAGCAGTTCGGCCTGGAGACGATGTGCGTGGGCGGCGGCCAGGGCATGGCGATGGTCATCGAGCGGCTGAGCTGAGCCGCAGCGGAGGGTAGGGGTCATCCGAGGAACGAGGGTGACATCTGCCCGCGGCGGAGGCGAAGCTCAGCGCGACCAGAGAAGCGAGCGGCTGAGCCAAAGCCCCCGGGCCGGGCCCGGTCTCCATCCGCCGAGCGCGTCAACCGCCCCGCGTCCGAGCCGTGACCGAATCTCCCCCAGGATGTGACATACATCCCGGGGGAGATCGTTTTCGCAGGTCAGAGCGGTTCCGGGACTAAACACCCGGACGAAATACCTGTCCGTTTCGTGACGTAATGCACTGACAGGGGGTCCCGCCCCACGACAAGCTGATGTAGGAAGTCGGGGGATCGACTCGAAACCGGGAGTACGTCAGTGAGCGCCATGTCTCTTGCCCTGCTGCTGACCACGGCCACCGCCACGGCCGT
This sequence comes from Streptomyces sp. CC208A, assembly GCF_030010625.1. GTDB lineage: Bacteria > Actinomycetota > Actinomycetes > Streptomycetales > Streptomycetaceae > Streptomyces. The sequence goes on from NZ_JASCXN010000004.1 coordinate 19,213, forward strand.
GGGCGCTGCTGCCCTGCACCACGTGCGGGGTCTCCGCAAGGAGGTCACCGCCCTGCGCACCGAGCTGGCCGCCGGTCACGGCGTGACGGTCCCCGCGGCCCGCACCACGCCCGCCGCCGAGATACGGGCCGCGGTCGCGGACGCGCTGGCCGAGGAGCGGGAGCGCGAGCTCGCCGAGGCGCGGGCCTTCTGGGCCGCGCAGGAGGCCCGGGACGCGGCCGACGCGCCCTCCGCCCTCCTCGGCGGCGCGGCGGGCGAGGAGACCGGCGGTCTCTTCGTGCCGCGCCAGACGGACTTCGTGGGCCTGGAGGCGATGGCGCTGGAGGCCATGGAGGCCGAGGCGGCCGCCCTGGACGACGTCCTCGACCCGGCGGACGACTTCCCCGAGTACCCGGAGGACTCCCCCGAGCTGGCCGCCGCCCGCCGCCGGCACCCCTCGCACCCGGACTTCGTGCCGGTGCAGACCCCGGTGGTCACGGACCACGAGCGCACGGTGGCGCGCCTGGAGGAGCTGGCCGACACGGCCACGGCCCTCACCGACGTCCGGCCCGGCCCGCTCGGCACCCTCGACGTGTACGTCTTCGCCGACGGCACCACGCTCTGCATGACCCCCGGCCACCGCGAGACCGCGGAGCGCCTCGCGGAGGCCCTCCGCGACGGCCACGCCCCGGTCCTCCTGGGCGGCTCCGGCGTCTCCGGCGCCTTCGCCCTGACCTTCTCCTACGGCGACACCGACGAGGAGAACGTCTACATCCTCGCCGACCGCGTGATCGCGTCGCTGTAAGAACCCCGAAGGGGTCACAGCCCCGAGCGCTCCTGCGCCTCCCGCACCAGCCTCACGGCCTCGTCCAGCTCCTGTTCCCGGGAGCCTGCCGGGGCCGTTCTCAGGATCTCGGCCAGGTCGTTGCCGGCGACGGCGAGCTGGTCGGCGACGGTGAAGACGCCCGCGTCGGGGAGGATCCGGGGCTCACGCCCGGGATCCTCGGCGCGCTGCGCGCGTACCGCGAGCTCGCGTGCCAGGGCCAGGCCCTCGGCGGCGGCGCCCCGCTGGAGGCGGCTCTGCGGGGCGGCCCGCAGCCGGTCGGCGAAGCGTTCCACGGCGGCGGTCAGGTCACTCGTATCCAGCACGCGGCCGACCCTACCCGGGACGCGGAAGGGCCCGCCCGGCGGATGCCGGACGGGCCCTTCCCCCTGGTTCAGGAGGTGCGTCAGTCGTCGCCCTGGAGGATCGACAGCAGGCGCAGCATCTCCAGGTAGATCCACACGAGGGTCATGGTGAGACCGAAGGCGGCCAGCCAGGCCTCCTCGCGCGGCGCGCCGTAGGTCACGCCGTCCTCGACCTGCTTGAAGTCGAGGGCGAGGAAGCAGGCGCCCAGGATGACGCCGATGACACCGAAGAGGATGCCGAGGCCGCCGCTGCGGAAGCCGAGGCCGTCACCGCCGGCGAAGACCGAGAACAGCAGGTTGACCACCATGAGCAGCATGAAGCCCATGGCCGCGGCCATCACGAAGCCGGTGAAGCGCCGGTTGACCCGGATCCAGCCCATCTTGTAGGCGGTCAGCACACCGGCGAAGACCGCCATCGTGCCGAGGACCGCCTGGATGACCACGCCGTCGGCGATGTACGTCGAGACGGCGGCGGAGATCACACCGAGGAAGACGCCCTCGAAGGCCGCGTAGGCCAGGATCAGCGCCGGCGACGGCTTGCGCTTGAAGGACTGCACGAGCGACAGGACCAGCGCGACCAGGAAGGCGCCGATCGCGATGCCGTACGACTTGTTGATGTTCGCGGGGTCGACCGGCAGCAGCAGCCAGGACAGGACGGCGGTGAGCACGACCGTGCCGAGCGTCATGGCCGTACGGCTCACGACGTCGTCGATCGTCATCACGTTGCCGCGCACCTGCTGCGGGGCGCCCGTCTGGACGTCCTGCGGCGCGTAGGGGTTGGTGGCGTACGGGTTGGTGGCACCCTCGGCGTACGGGTTACCGGTCGCGTACGGGTTCGTCCCGACGGCGGGGCCCCCGGCCTGCGGCTGCTGCGCGTTGGCGCCCGCATAGCCGTTGTCGCGGCTGAACCCCCGTCGCGAGAAGACCGGGTTGCTGCTCCTCATCTCACTCCTCCATGGACGGCCGCACGGCGCAGCCTCGCGTCAAGAGTAATAGGTAGGCAAAAGAAACTCTCTAGTGCCCGGGGAGGATCTTTATAACGGTCGGGTGCGGGGAGGGCGCGGTCACGCGGGGGTGAGGAGGGGCGGTTCCGCCGGGCCGCAGGCGTCTCCTGGGGCCCGGGGTGGTGCCCGGAACCGGACTTGAACCGGTACGGCCCGAAGGCCAGCGAGGTTTAAGCTCGCCGTGTCTGCTATTCCACCATCCGGGCTTGCCGCGAAGCTCCGCGTTGGCACAGGAGCCTATCGGGGCGCTTCCCTCGTTCAGCGGAACGAGCGACCGATGTTGTCTTATTTTATTGAGGCCTGAGGGTGCGTCAGTGCAGGTGGGCGCGGTTTTGGCGAACTGTGACAGGGCTCGCGGGCGCAAAGCCGTCACCCCCGGATTGACCAGATCTCGCCGCATCTGTGTCACGTCCGGCGTCGGGGTCGCCGTCATACCTGAGGAGTAGTCGAGGGGGGCGGGGTCCGACCCGAGAGGGCCCCGGGAACGGGCACGTGGAAGGACGACCGGGGCGCGGACGTTCGAAACGATGGAGGGGTTCCCGGGACGCCCCGGGTGACCGGTCGGCCGCCGATGCCTCGCGGGTCCACCACGGATCCCCCGCTGGTCCGCCGCCGGTCCTTCGCCGATCCACCGTCGTTGCCACCGTCGTGACAGGAGCCCCCTCGTGACCACCATCCCCACCGTGCCCCGCACCACCGCGGTGGCCGCCCGCGCCACGGAGCTCACGAAGGTCTACGGGGCGGGCGAGACCCAGGTGGTCGCGCTCGACCGGGTCAGCGTGGACTTCCGGCAGGGCGAGTTCACCGCGATCATGGGCCCCTCCGGTTCCGGCAAGTCGACGCTCATGCACTGCGTCGCCGGACTCGACTCCTTCTCCTCCGGCTCGGTCCGGATCGGCGACACCGAGCTGTCCACCCTCAAGGACCGGCAGCTCACCCAGCTCCGCCGGGACAAGATCGGCTTCATCTTCCAGGCGTTCAACCTGCTGCCGACCCTGACCGCCCTGGAGAACATCACGCTCCCCATGGACATCGCGGGGCGCAGGCCCGACCAGCGGTGGGTGCAGCAGGTCATCGACATGCTCGGTCTCTCCGGCCGGCTCAAGCACCGCCCCACCGAGCTCTCCGGCGGCCAGCAGCAGCGTGTCGCCGTCGCCCGTGCCCTCGCCTCCCGGCCGGAGATCATCTTCGGCGACGAGCCCACCGGAAACCTGGACTCGCGCTCCGGCGCCGAGGTCCTCGGCTTCCTCCGCAACTCGGTCCGCGAACTCGGCCAGACCGTCGTCATGGTCACCCACGACCCCGTCGCCGCCTCCTACGCCGACCGTGTGATCTTCCTGGCCGACGGCCGGATCGTCGACGAGATGCTGCGCCCCTCCGCCGACGGCGTCCTCGACCGCATGAAGGCCTTCGACGCCAAGGGCCGTACGAGCTGACGGCGCGCCCGCGCCCCCTCGCCCGCCTCCAGGGGCTCCGGCCCCGGGCCCCCGCGCCGACCGACGCTCCGGCCCTGCCTCAGGGTGCCGGGTCCGGGCCCCGCCCCCACCTCGGGGCCGCGCCCGCACCGGCCCCGCCCGACTTCCTCCAGGACCCCATTCATGTTCCGTACCGCCCTGCGCAACGTCCTCGCGCACAAGGCGCGGCTGCTGATGACCGTGCTCGCCGTGATGCTCGGCGTCGCGTTCGTCTCCGGCACCCTCGTCTTCACCGACACCCTCTCCCAGGCCTTCCGCGACCAGTCCGCGAAGAGCTACGACGACGTGGCCGTCGCCGTCAGCCTGCGGCCGTCCCCGGAGGAGGCCGCCAAGAACCCCGGCCTCTCCCAGGCGGCCGTCGACAAGGTCGCGAAGCTCGACGGCGTCACCGGCGTCCAGCCCCGCGTCGACGGCTTCGCCGGCGTGCCGGACGAGAACGGCAAGCTGATCGGCTTCGGCTGGGCCAACAAGGGCACCAACTTCGCCCCCGGCCCCGACGGCAAGGACCCCGCCCTCGCCTTCACCGCCGGACGCGGCCCCGCCGGGGCCGGGCAGATCGCCCTCGACAAGGCCACCGCCGACGAGGGCGGCTACCGGGTCGGCGACCGGGTCCGCGTCGCCACCAACGGGCCGGTGAAGGAGTACGTCCTCTCCGGCGTCTTCACCACCGAGGACGGCGCCGTCAACGCGGGCGGCAGCCTCGTCGTCTTCGACGCCCCGGTCGCCCAGAAGCTGTATCTGAAGCCGGGGTACTACTCCGACCTGAACGTGGCCGCCGCCTCCGGCACCGACGCCGACAAGCTCCTCGACGAGGTCCTGAAGGTCGTCCCGAAGGCCGCCACCGCCCAGACCGGCCAGGCCCTCGCCGACCAGCAGGCCCGTGACATCGAGGCCGGGCTCGGCGCCCTCAACCAGACGCTGCTCGGCTTCGCCGGCATCGCGCTCTTCGTCGGCGTCTTCCTGATCTCCAACACCTTCACCATGCTGGTCGCCCAGCGCACCAAGGAGCTGGCCCTGATGCGCGCGGTCGGTGCCGCGCGCAAGCAGATCACCCGCTCCGTCCTCACCGAGGCCGCCCTCGTCGGCCTGGTCGCCTCCGCCGTCGGGTACGTCCTCGGCATCGGGCTCGCCGTGGGCCTGCGCGGCTTCATGAGCGTCTTCGAGATGAAGGTCCCGGACGGCGAGCTGGTCCTCGGCGCCACCCCGGTCCTCGCCGCCTTCGCCGTCGGCGTCCTCATCACCATGCTGGCCGCCTGGCTGCCCGGCCGCCGCGCGGCGAAGATCCCGCCGGTCGCCGCCATGAACAGCGTCCACGCCACCCCGAACGCCAAGTCGCTCGTCGTGCGGAACGCGATCGGCGCCGCCGTCACCGCGATCGGCGCCGTCCTGATCGTGCTCGGCGCGAACACCGGCGGCGACGAGGGCCGCATGACCATCGCGGGCGGCGCCTTCGCCACCCTCATCGGCGTCATCGTCCTCATCCCGTTCCTGTCCCGGCCCGTGATCGCCCTGATCCGCCCCTTCTTCGTGAAGGCCTTCGGGATCTCCGGCAAGCTCGCCGGCCTCAACGCGGTCCGCAACCCGCGCCGCACCGGCGCCACCGCCTCCGCGCTCGCCATCGGCCTCACCCTGGTCACCGGCCTCACCGTGATCGGCGTCAGCGCCGGGCAGGCCATCGACAAGATGACGGTGGACGGGATCAAGGCCGACTACATGGTCACGATGGCCAGCGGCGAGAGCCTGTCGAAGGAGGCCCTGACGGCCCTGGAGAAGGCCCCGGGCGTCACCGCGGTCTCCCCGGACCAGGCCGGCGCCCTCGACCTCAAGGGGAAGTTCGCCTCCGCCTCCGGCGTCACCCCCGGCGACATCGAGAGGGTCCTCAAGGTCGAGGTCGTGAACGGGTCACTGGCCACCCTCGCCGACGGGCAGATCGCCGTCGCGGAGAAGACCGCCACCAAGCACGGCCTGAAGGTCGGCGCCTCCGTCCCGGTCGAGTACCTGGACAAGAAGAAGGGGACGCTGACCGTCGGCGCGGTCTACAAGGACAGCGAGTTCCTCTCCCCCGTCCTCATCGACGCCAAGCTCCTCGACGCCCACGACCCGCAGAAGTACATCCCGCGGATCTTCGTCTCCACCGACGGCGGCCCCAGCGACACCCACGAGCGGGCGCTCGCCAAGGCCATGGGCGACAACCCGGCCATCACCGTCCTCGACAAGAAGGACATCCGCGACACCTTCGGCGGGCAGATCAACCTGCTCCTGAACATCATGTACGGCCTGCTCGCGATGGCCCTGATCATCGCCGTCCTCGGTGTCGTCAACACCCTCGCGATGTCCGTCTTCGAGCGGCAGCAGGAGATCGGCATGATCCGGGCGATCGGTCTCGACCGGCGCCGGGTGAAGCGGATGGTCCGTCTGGAGGCCGTGGTCATCTCGGTCTTCGGCGCGGTCGTCGGCATCGGCCTCGGCACCTTCCTCGCCTGGGCCCTCGGCAAGACCTTCGAGGACGGCCTGCCCGGCTACGGCCTGGTGCTGCCGTGGGAGCGGATCGGGGTCTTCCTGGTCCTGGCCGCCCTGGTCGGCGTCCTCGCCTCGCTCTGGCCGGCCCGCAGCGCCGCCAAGCTGAACATGCTCACCGCCATCAAGGCCGAGTAGAGCTGCTGAAGAGGGGGGCCGGTGTTCCGGGACGGAACACCGGCCCCTTTCCCTCTACTCCGTCCACTCCCGGGTGCGCAGCGGCAGTCCGCTCGTCCCCGACGGCGGTGTCTTCACCGCCAGGAACTGGTTCACCCCGATCCGGTTGCGCTCGAAGGAGACCGCCGAGGCCGCCATGTAGAGCCGCCAGATGCGGGCCCTGGCCGGGGAGCTGAGCCGGACCGCCCGGCCCCACTCCTCCTCCAGGTTCGCCACCCACCGGCGGAGCGTCAGGGCGTAGTGCTCGCGGAGCGCCTCCACGTCCCGGACCTCGAAGCCGGCGTCCTCCAGGGTCGTCAGGGTGCGGCCCATGGGGGCGAGTTCGCCGTCGGGGAAGACGTACGCGTCGATGAAGGCGTCCACCCGGTACGCCTCCTCGTCGGGCTCCGGGCGGCGCGAGATCTGGTGGTTCAGGAGCCGGCCGCCGGGCTTCAGGAGGCCGTACAGGATGTCGGCGTACTCCCGGTACTTCACGGCGCCGACGTGCTCGGCCATGCCGATGGAGGAGATCGCGTCGAACGGGCCGTCGGGGACGTCCCGGTAGTCCTGGACGCGGATCTCGATCCGGTCGGTCAGGCCCTCCTCGGCGATCCGCTTGCGGGCGAAGGCGGCCTGTTCGCGGGAGAGGGTGATGCCGACGACCCGGGCGCCGTACTCGCGGGCCGCGTGGATCGCCATCGAGCCCCAGCCGCAGCCCACGTCGAGCAGCCGGTCGCCCTCCTTCAGGGCCAGTTTGCGGGCGACGAGGTCGAGTTTGGCCCGCTGGGCCTCCTCCAGGGTGCCGCCGTCCGTCCAGTAGGCGCACGAGTAGACCATCGACGGGCCGAGCACCAGCGCGTAGAAGTCGTTGCCCACGTCGTAGTGGTGACTGATCGCCTGCTTGTCGCGGCGCCTGCTGTGCCGGCCTCCGCTGCGGCCGCGGGCCTCCTCGGCCGGCGGCGGCGGGGGCGGCAGCGGCCGGGCGAGCCGCAGCAGGGTCCCGGCGGCGGCCCGCACCCGCGGGTCGCGTACGGAGGCGAGCAGGCCCCGGGTCTCCTCGCCGCGCTCCCAGACGATCCCGGAGAGCCGGTCGAGCGCCTCGTACAGGTCCCCCTCGACGTCGATCTCGCCGGCCACCCAGGCGCGGGCCAGGCCCAGTTCGCCGGGCTTCCAGACCATCCGGCGCAGCGCCCTGCGGTCCCGGACGACGAGGACGGGGCCCTCCGCCGGTCCCGTTTCGCTGCCGTCCCAGGCGCGCAGGCGCACCGGGAGGGGACTTCCCAGCAGATCCTCGGCGAGAGTCGCGAGCCGCGTCGCGGCGTCGGCCATGGTGAAACACCTCCGTGGTCCTTGCCCCAGACTTGTCCGTCACCAAGGGAACACCGTCGGTGGGGGTTTCCCATCCCGCCGCGACGCAAGGACTCGGCAAAGCGTGCCGAGAACACGCCGAAGGGCCGCCCGCACCACGGATGACGGACGGCCCTTCGGTACTGCCGGGGGTGTTACGACGCCTTGGCCTTCTCCGGGGCCGGCGCGGCGGCCGCGGCGGGAGCCGGGGCGGGCTTGGCGGCCTCGTAGAACTCCTCGCGCGGCGTCTCCATGGCGCCGAGCGAGACGACCTCGCGCTTGAGGAACATGCCGAGGGTCCAGTCGGCGAAGACGCGGATCTTGCGGTTGAAGGTCGGCATCGCCATGCCGTGGTAGCCACGGTGCATGTACCAGGCGAGACGGCCCTTGAGCTTGATCTTCATCTTGCCCATGACGATCATGGCGACGCCCTTGTGCAGACCGAGTCCGGCCACCGCGCCCTTGTTGGCGTGGCTGTACTCCTTCTGCGGGAAGCCGCGCATGCCCGACACCACGTTGTCGCCGAGGACCTTGGCCTGGCGCAGGGCGTGCTGGGCGTTCGGCGGGCACCAGGCGTTCGGGTTGCCGGCGCGGCGGCCGACCATGTCCGGGACCTGGGCGTTGTCGCCCGCGGCCCAGACGTAGTCCATGCCGTTGACCTGGAGCTTCTCGTTGCAGTCCACGTGGCCGCGGGGGCCGAGCGGCAGACCGAAGCGGGCGAGCGCCGGGTTGGGCTTGACGCCGGCGGTCCACACGATGGTGTTGGAGTCGACCTCTAGGCCGTTCTTGAGCACGACGTGGCCGTCCACGCAGGAGTCCATGGAGGTCTCCAGGTAGATCTCGATGCCGCGGCTCTCCAGGTGCTCCTTGCCGTACTGGCCGAGCTTGGGGCCCACCTCGGGGAGGATCTTGTCGGCCGCGTCGACCAGGACGAAGCGCATGTCCTCGCGCGAGACGTTCTTGTAGTACTTCGCGGCGTCGCGGGCCATGTCCTCGACCTCGCCGATCGTCTCGGCGCCGGCGAAGCCACCGCCGACGAAGACGAAGGTCAGGGCCTTGCGGCGGACCTCCTCGTCGGTGGTCGAGTCGGCCTTGTCGAGCTGTTCGAGGACGTGGTTGCGCAGGCCGATGGCCTCCTCGATGCCCTTCATGCCGATGCCCTGCTCGGCGAGGCCGGGGATCGGGAAGGTGCGGGAGACGGCACCCATCGAGATGACCAGGTAGTCGAAGGGCAGCTCGTACGCCTCGCCGACGAGCGGCGCGATCGTGGCGACCTTGCGGTCCTGGTCGATGGTGGTGACCCGGCCGGTGAGCACCTCGGCTCCGCGCACGACGCGCCGCAGCGGGACGACGACGTGGCGCGGCGAGATGCTGCCGGCGGCGGCTTCGGGGAGGAAGGGCTGGTACGTCATGTACGACCGCGGGTCGACGACCGTGACGGTCGCCTCGGCGTAACGCATCTTCTTGAGGATGCGCCGCGCGGCGTACAGGCCAACGTACCCGCCGCCTACGATGAGGATCCTGGGACGCTCCGTGGTGCTCATGGCATCGAGTATCCACCCACCCCGAGGAGTGACCTCGTGCGCCCCTTCACAAGGTTCCCGGGGCACTCTGCTACACTCCGCCGCCCACGTGATCCATGTCATGGTCGTGCAAAGGAACCGGAGTGCAGTGGTGAACGTTGTTCACCCCTACTGAACTGGCCTGGAGAGCCCCCGTTAACGCGGAAGCAAGAGGCGCGTTCACACGATGGAAACTTCGAGCGAAGTGGCCTCCGCGCCTGCGAAAGGACCCTGGAGACCCCCTCGGGAGCCCCAAAGACCTCCCTCCGGGGCCACCAGGGCCCTTTTCCTTGTGAAGAACTTCACGAAGCTTTTCCGACAGGCTGTCGCCGGGTGCCTCGATAGCTGCCCGCTATGCCACGGATAGGGCGATCCCATCGAGGATGTCGTGCTCGCTGACGACGACCTCGGCGGCTCCGACCCGCTCGACGATCTCCTGGAGGACCAGCGCGCCGGCCACGATCACGTCCACCCGGCCGGGGTGGATAACGGGCATCGCGGCCCGCTCCTCGTGGGTGGAGGCGAGCAGCCGGCTTGTGACCTCGGCGACCTGGGCGGCGGAGATCCGGGAGTGGTGCACCTTCTCGGAGTCGTACTCCGGCAGCCCGAGGGCGAGGGCGGCGACGGTGGTGACCGAGCCGGCCAGGCCGACGAGGGTGTCGGCCGTGGTGATCGGCACGGTCCCGGCGGCGAGGTCGAGGGCGGCGCGGACGTCGGCGCGGATCGCCTCGGCCTCCTCGGCGGTCGGCGGGTCGTGCCGGACGTGCCGCTCGGTGAGCCGGACGCAGCCGATGTCGACGGAGCGGGCGGCCTCGACCTCGCGGCGGCCGGTGACGAACTCGGTCGAGCCGCCGCCGATGTCGACGACGAGGTACGTCTCCGAGCCGGGCAGCTCGCCGGTGGCGCCGGCGAAGGAGAACGCGGCCTCCTGGTCGCCGGTGATCACCTCGGGCTCGACGCCCAGGATCTCCACGACCCCGTCGACGAAGTCCTGCCGGTTCTCGGCGTCGCGGGAGGCGGAGGTGGCGACGAAGCGGAGCTTCTTGACGCCGAGCTCCTCGATGACGGCGGCGTACTCGCGGCAGGCGGCGAAGGTCCGCTCCAGCGCCTCGGGGGCGAGCCGGCCGGTCTTGTCGACGCCCTGCCCGAGCCGGACGATCGTCATCCGCCGGTCCAGCTCGGTCAGCTCCCCGGTCTCCGGGTGCACGTCGGCGACGAGGAGGCGGATGGAGTTCGTACCGCAGTCGATTCCGGCGACCCGGGTCACGAGGCGTCCCCCTCGTCGACGGGCTTGAAGGCGAAGTGGCCGTCCTCGCCGCCCTCGACCGTCCAGCCGTCCTCCTCCTTCGGAGGCGCGACGGAGACGCACGGGCCCTTCGCCCACCACTCCGGGAGCATGGCCAGGGCCTCGTCGCCGAAGGGGTTGACGCCGGGGCCGGCGGCGAGGGAGTGGCCGACGAGGACGTGGAGGCACTTGACCCGGTCGGGCATGCCGCCGGCGCTGGGGAAGCCCTCCAGGACCTCGATGGCGTCGCGGCGCGCGATGTAGTCCTCGTGCGCGGCGCGGTAGGCGGCGGCGAGCTCGGGGTCGGTGGCGAGCCGGGCCTGCATCTCCTTCATGACCCCGTTGGCCTCCAGGGTGCCGATGGCCGAGGCCGCCCGGGGGCAGGTGAGGTAGTACGTGGTCGGGAAGGGGGTGCCGTCGGGCAGCCGGGGCGCGGTCTCGACGACGTCCGGGTTGCCGCAGGGGCAGCGGTGCGCGATGGCGCGCAGGCCGCGGGGCGGCCGGCCGAGCTGCGCCTCGAAGGCGGCGACGTCCGCCTCGGTGGGCTCGGTGCGTTCGGTCTGCGGAGGGGGCGTTTCCATCGTGGATCCTGAGTCGGGTCGGTCAGCGGCGGTCGGCGTTGTCCACGCCGTCCCAGAGGTTGTCGTACCAGGGCCGGTCGGCCGCGCCCTGCTCGGCGCGGGGGCGGTCGGCCGCCCCGGGGTCGGTCACGGTGAAGCCGGTCTCGCCGGGCAGCACGTAGTGGAGGTGTTCGCGGGCGAGGCGGCGTACGTAGGCGGGGTCCTGGAGCCGGGCCTTCTCGTCCCGCAGCTCCTCGACCCGCCGGGCGGCCTCGGCGGCCTTGCGCTCCTGGTCGGCGATCTCGCCCTGCTGGGAGACGTAGCTCCTTATGGGGTAGGCGAGGGCGACGACGAGGGAGCAGACGACGAGGGCGAGGAAGGCGGCGCGGCCGGTGAGCCGGGAGCGCCGCGCCTGGCGGCGGGTCTGGGAGCGGTAGACGCGGGCCGCGGTCTGCTCGCCGAGCAGCCTGATCCGGGTCGCGGTGGAGAACCGGTCCCCGTTCTTCACGGCCATGTCGTCCCGCCTCCCCTGTTCATACGTACGTCCCCGCACACGGTACGGGACCGGGTGCGGGGACGTACGGAGGCTGCCCTGCCGGGCCGGATGTCAGCCCTTGAAGCGCGGGAAGGCGCTGCGGCCGGCGTAGACCGCGGCGTCGTCGAGGATCTCCTCGATGCGCAGCAGCTGGTTGTACTTGGCGACGCGCTCGGAGCGGGCCGGGGCGCCGGTCTTGATCTGGCCGCAGTTGGTGGCGACGGCGAGGTCGGCGATGGTGACGTCCTCGGTCTCGCCGGAGCGGTGGGACATCATGCACTTGAAGCCGTTGCGCTGGGCGAGCTCGACGGCGTCGAGGGTCTCGGTCAGCGAGCCGATCTGGTTGACCTTGACCAGGAGGGCGTTGGCGGACTTCTCCTCGATGCCGCGGGCCAGGCGCTCGGGGTTGGTGACGAAGAGGTCGTCGCCGACGAGCTGGACCTTGTCGCCGAGCTTCTCGGTGATGATCTTCCAGCCGTCCCAGTCGTCCTCGAACAGCGGGTCCTCGATGGAGACGAGCGGGTACGCGGAGACGAGCTCCTCGTAGTACTCCGTCATCTCGGCGGCGGAGCGCTCCTTGCCCTCGAAGAGGTAGGCGCCGTCCTTGTAGAACTCGGAGGCGGCGCAGTCGAGGGCGAGGGCGACGTCCTTGCCGGGGACGTAACCGGCCTGCTTGATGGCCTCCAGGATGAGGTCGAGCGCCTCGCGGTTGGAGCCGAGGTTCGGGGCGAAGCCGCCCTCGTCACCGAGGCCGGTGGACAGGCCCTTGGTCTTCAGGACGCCCTTGAGGGTGTGGTAGACCTCGGTGCCCCAGCGCAGGGCCTCGGAGAAGGACTCGGCGCCGATCGGCGCGATCATGAACTCCTGGATGTCCACGTTGGAGTCGGCGTGCGAGCCGCCGTTCAGGATGTTCATCATCGGAACGGGCAGCAGGTGCGCGTTCGGGCCGCCGAGGTAGCGGAAGAGGGGGAGGTCGCTGGCCTCGGAGGCGGCGTGCGCGACGGCGAGGGAGACGCCGAGGATGGCGTTGGCGCCGAGCGAGGACTTGTCCGGGGTGGCGTCCAGGTCGAACATGGCCTGGTCGATCAGGCGCTGCTCGGTGGCGTCGTAGCCGACGAGCTCCGGGCCGATCTGCTCGATGACGGCGAGGACGGCCTTCTCGACGCCCTTGCCGAGGTAGCGGTTCTGGTCACCGTCGCGGAGCTCGAGGGCCTCGAACGCACCGGTGGAGGCACCGGACGGGACGGCAGCACGGCCGGTGCTGCCGTCGTCGAGGCCGACCTCGACCTCGACCGTGGGGTTGCCTCGGGAGTCCAGGATTTCCCGGGCTACGACGACGTCGATGGACGGCACGAGCATCTCCTTCTGGGATGTGACGCTAGGTGTGACGCATGGGTCGCAAGGTCTCGTTCGCCTTGCGACAAGAGCCTAACCGGCTCCGGCGCTCCGGCCAGCCGACCGCCCGTCCCCTGGGACGAAAAAGGGCCCAAGGATACGCATCAGGGGACGAAAGCCCTCGGGTTCTGTCGAAGATCTCCTGAGATCCCCCGCGATCTACTGAGCGGTAACGGCGGAGCCCCGGTCCGGAGCCACGGGGGAAGGGGGCTCGGGACCGGGGTGGTCACCGCGGGAGGGTCGCCGGGTACCGGTGAGCCGCCGGACTCACCGGGACCGCGGGGGTCACTTCAGGTGGAGCTGCTGACCCGGGTAGATCAGGTCGGCGTCCTCGACGACGTCCTTGTTCAGCTCGAAGAGCTTCTCCCAGCCGCCCTCGACGCCGTGCGCCTGGGCGATCTTGCTGAGGGTGTCGCCGGCGACGACCTCGTACTCGCCGTCGCCCTTGGCGACCTTCTTGCCGGTCGGGGTGGTGACGGTCTTCTTGGCGGCCTTCGGGGCGGCCTGGGTGGCGGGCTTCGGGGCCTGGCGCTGCTCGCTGCGGGTGGCCGGGCGCTCGGCGGAGCGCTCGGGGGCGGCCTGCCGGGTGCTCTGCTGCTGCGGAGCGGCCTCGGCGGCGGCGCCGCCGTCGTAGGAGGCGCGCGAGAGGCCCACGCCGCAGCTCGGCCACGCGCCCTTGCCCTGGCCCGCGAGGACCTTCTCGGCGATGGCGATCTGCTGGGACTTGCTGGCCTGGTTGGCGGTGGGGGCGTAGGCGGTGCCGCCGTACGCGGCCCAGGTGGAGGCCGAGAACTGGAGGCCGCCGTAGTAGCCGTTGCCGGTGTTGATGGACCAGTTGCCACCGGACTCGCACTGGGCGACGCGGTCCCACTCGGAGGCGGTGGCGGCCGAGGCGGTGCCGGCGGCCATCAGCGGAGCGGCGACGGCCGCACCGGTGACGCCGACGAGGGCGACGACGCGGCTGGCCTTGGAGGGACGACGACGCTTGCCCGTGCCGGAGAACAGCATGGAGTTTCCTCTTCACCGACGCCTGTGAGGTGAGCTGTCGGGTTCGGGCTTGAAGAGTCGCCCGGCCGCGCGTCCTTGCACGCGGCTTCACCCCTAGCCGGTCGAGCGGCCGTCCTCGACGGACGGCCGGGACCGGCACGAACCTTGGGTCCCCCACTCCTGCCTGCGGCGCTTTCGCGACGACAGTTCCCGGCGGCCGACGGCAGGACTCGGCGTTTCGGTCGACGGGGCCCGCGGTGGCGAGCGGTGAAGACCGTAGACACACACCTGCGCGAAGTTCAAAGAGGCTTACGACGGACAAAACACCCGTACTTGCACTCCGTCAGCCCTCGTTTGCGCAGGTGAGGGCTGACGGAAGCAAACTTTCCGGACGGGACACGCCAGTTGGGACGAAGAGACCCATGTCTCACTTTCCCAAAATCGGACATATACCCCTGAAGCGGCCTCACTTCTCCGTCGGAGTGGCCGTCAGTTCGAGGCTCTGACCAGGGAGGATGAGATCCGGGTCGGCCCCGACCGTCTGACGGTTGGCGTCATAGAGGGCGTCCCACCCGCCGGGAAGATCGTTCTCCTGCGCGATCTCCGACAGACTGTCACCGGGCCGCACGGTGTAGGCGCCACTTCCGTCCGCCTTGGCGGGGGTTGAGGCGACCTTGCCCTCTGCTGCGGCATGACGACCGGTTTCCTTGGAACTGTCCGTTACGCCGCTTTCCTCCGGCGCGGCCTCGCCACGGTGCTTGCCCGTCCCGGGCGTGGCCGACGTCACGTCAGACCCGTCCGTACCGGGGGTCACGGGGGTGGTGGGCGCCACGGGGCTCACGGGGGTGCCCGTGGAGGCGTCGGGGGTGCCCGTGGAGGCGTCTGGGGTGCCGGGGGTGCCGGGGGTGGTGTCCGGGGTGCTCGGGGCGCCCGGGGTGACCGTCCCGGTGGGGGCGGGCGTCGTCGGCGCGGCGGGAGTGGTGGGCGTGGCGGGCGCGGTGGTGGTCGCCGCTCCCCCGGTCACCCTCTCCTCCTTCTCGGCCCGCTCCGTGACCGCGGAGGCGGACGGGGCCGAGGGGGTCGCCCGGGTCTCCTCGGCGGCTTCCGGCGCGCCGGCGCCCGTGCTCGCGCTCGTACCCGAGGTGCGGTCGGACTCCGGCGCCACTCCGCCCTCGTCCTCCTGCTGCACGGCCGGGCCCGGCTGGACGCCCGGCGCCACGCCGTCGTTCTTCAGGCCCGCGATGGGGGCGCAGGTGGCCCAGTCCGTGCTGCCGGCGGCGAGCGCCTTGTCGGCGACGGTGATCTGCTGGGCGCGGCTGGCGAGGTCGGGGCTGGGGGCGTACGCGAGCCCGCCGTGCCGCTCCCACGCCTCCTGCGTCATCTGGAGGCCGCCGTACATGCCGTTGCCGAAGTGGGCGCTCCACTGGCCGCCGGACTCGCAGGCGGCGACCCGGTCCCAGGTGGCCGCGTCGGCGGCGGAGGCGGAACCGGCGGCGAGCAGCGGCAGCGCCATGGCGGAGCCGGTCACTCCGGCGGTGACGACGATCGCGGGTGCCTGGCGGGGTCGACGGTGTCGTCCGTTTCCGGAAAGCATCTCGGGGCCTTTCGCGTGACGGCGGGGACGGCGGGGACGGCCGAGGCGGGGCCGAACATGGGCGCGAACGTAGCCGCATTCGAACGTCCATCACAAGTCGATGGCACCGCGATCACGTAAAGATCACATTCCTGACGCGACGTCACCCGGTATGCAGGGGTGCGGAAGGGGTGAACTCCACTGGAAGCGTGCGCAATCCCCTCATGATGAGCCCGCCGCGCCACCGCAGTTCGTCCGGATCGACGCCAAGTCGCAGGTCCGGCAGGCGGGTCAGGAGGGTGGCGAGCGCGGTCTGCCCCTCCAGGCGGGCGAGCGGCGCGCCCAGGCAGTAGTGGATGCCGTGCCCGTACCCGAGGTGCTGGTTGTCCTTCCGGGCGAGGTCGAGGGTGTCGGGGGACCCGAACCGCGCCGGGTCGCGGTCGGCCGCCGCGAGCACGACGAGGACCGGGTCGCCGGCCGGGACGGCCTGCCCGCCGATGGTGAGGTCGGTGGTCGCGTACCGCCAGGTCGCCAGCTCGACCGGCCCGTCGTACCGCAGCAGTTCCTCGACGCCGGTCTCCAGGAGCCCGGTCTCGCCGGCGGCCAACGACGCCTGGAGCCGGGCCCGTTGCTCGGGGTTCCGCAGCAGGGCGTAGGTGCCGTTGCCGATGAGGTTGATGGTGGTCTCGAAACCGGCGAACAGGAGTACGAAGCACATGGCGACGGCCTCGGCCTCGGTGAGGTGGTCGCCGTGGTCGGAGGCGCGGATGAGCCCGGAGATGAGGTCGTCCGCCCCGTCCTGCCGCAGGCCTTCCCGCTTCCGGTGGATCAGTTCCGCCAGATACCCCCGGATCTTCTTCACCGACCGCGCCACCCCGCCGCGCGGCCCGCCGCCGTGCCGGATCATCATCCCGGCCCAGTCCCGGAAGTCGTCCTGGTCCTCGGCGGGCACGCCGAGCATGTCGCAGATGGCGTAGATGGGCAGCGGGAAGGCGAACTCGTGGATGAGGTCGGCGCTCCCCCGCTCCGCGAAGGAGTCGATGAGCCGGTCCGTCAGCTCCTGCACGCGCGGCGCGAAGGCGGCGACCCGGCGCGGGGTGAACGCCTTCGACACGAGCCGCCGCAGCCGGGTGTGGTCCGGCGGGTCGATGTTGAGGAGGTGGGTCATGAGCCCGGCGCTGCGCTCGCCGGGGATGCCGGTCTTGCCCGGCTCGGCGTGGTGCGCCGGATTCTTGGAGAGCCGCTGGTCGGCGAGGGCCTGCCGGGCGTCCGCGTACCGCGTGACGAGCCACGCGTCGACGCCGCTGGGCAGCGTGGTCCGGTGCACGGGCGCGTGCTCCCGCAGCCAGGCGTACGCCGGGTACGGATCGCTCGCGAACTCCCACCCGAACAGCTCGGGCACGGGACGGGAGCCCGGAGCCGCACCAGGAGAATCAGGCGTACCGGGCACAGGGGAGGGTCCTTCGCTCACTCCCCGACCGTACAGTCCGCCCCTCGGAAGGCTTTCGGCGGACCTGACGTGGTCACCGCCCGGTGACCGCGCCGTAACGGCGCGTGCCCTACATTTCCCGCGTGGATCTCGCCTTGCTCAGAAGCACGTTCGCGGTCGTCGAGAGACGGGCCGAACACGCCGTCACGTATTTCTACTCGCACCTCTTCTGGCGCAACCCCGGCGTGCGCGAGCTCTTCCCGGCCGACATGGCCCCGCAGCGCGACCGCCTGTTCGCCGCGCTCGCCCACGTGGTGACCGGTCTCGACGACCCCGGGCTCCCCGCGTACCTGGGGCGGCTCGGCCGCGACCACCGCAAGTTCCTCGCGACGCCCGCCCTGTACGCGGCGGTCGGCGAGAGCCTGCTCGCCGCGTTCGCGCACACGGCGGGCGCGGTGTGGACGGTCGAGGCGGAGAAGGCCTGGTCGGAGGCGTACGGGGTGGTCGCGGAGCTGATGCTGCGGGGCGCGGAGGAGTCCGCGGCGGCCGGGGAGCCCGCCTGGTGGGACGCGGACGTCGTCGGGCACGAGCGGCACGGCGGGGACCTGGCCGTCCTGACCCTCCGACCCCGGAGGCCGTACCCCTTCCTCCCCGGCCAGTACGCCGGTGTCAGCTCGCTCCGGGTGCCGCGGGTGTGGCGTACGTACTCGCTCGGCAACGCCCCGCGCGAGGACGGCACCCTGGACCTGCACGTGAGCCGGATCCGCGGCGGGGCGATGAGCACGGCCCTGGTGGAGGAGGTCCGGCCGGGCGAGACGCTGCGGCTGAGCGCGGCGGGAGGGGCGGCGACCTCGCACACGGCGCCGGGCGGGCTCCGTACGTACGTCTGCGCCGGTACGGGCTGGGCGCCGGTCAAGGCCCTCCTGGAGGAGGCGGCCGCGTGCGACCCGGGGGCGGAGGGCCGGATCTTCATGGTGGCCCGCTCGCGGGAGTACCTGTACGGGCGGGAGGACCTGGACCGGCTGGCCGCGCGGCTCCCCGGCCTGAGCGTCACCCCCATCACCTCGGCCCCCCGCCACCCCCGCGACCAGGCGACCGAACGCCTCCTCACCGCGCTGCGGTCCTGCGGCCGCTGGCCGGACCACGACGTCTACCTGGCGGGCCCACCCGGCTTCCTGACCGAGGTCACCGAGGTCCTGACCGAACTGGGCACGGACCCGTCCCGCCTCCACCACGACGCCCTCCCCCCGGCCGGCCGCTTCGCCGCCCGCCCGTCCTCCCGCGCCGAATGGCTCCTGCACCGCCCCGCGGTCCACTGGCACGACCCGGCGGCGAGGGCGCCGCGCGAGGACTAGGCTCCGCGTCTCTCCCGGCGCCGCCGGAGCGCGTCCCGCAGGAGCACCCCCACGGTGGCGACGGCCAGAGCGCCGGAGACCCCCGCTGCCAGGGGGCGTACCCACTGCTCGCCGCCGTCCAGACGAAGGAGATCAGGGGGAGTGCCAGCCAGCCGGCCCCCAAGTCGCGCTCCCGCCAGGCCCCGTCCTCCCCCGTCCCGCTCACAGCCCCTCCGCCGCCCGGATCGCGTCCCGGTACGCGCGGGCCGCCGCGCGGAGGGCCGCCTCCGGGTCGACGCCCTCGGACTCGGCGCGGGCCGCGAGGGCCAGCAGGTCGTAGCCGATGCCGTGGCCCTTCGGGAGGGGCACGTCGAGGCCCGCCGTGCGGACGCGGCTCGCGAGCTTCGCGGCGAGCGCGAGGCCCGGCTGCCCGACCGGCACGCCGTCGGTCACGGACTCCCGCCCCTTCTCGACGGCCTTGGCGCGCAGCCAGTGGGCGCGGACGTCCTCGGGGGTCTCGGCGGTCTCGTCGCCGAAGATGTGCGGGTGGCGCTGGATCAGCTTCTCGACGAGGGTGCCGGCCACGTCGTCGACGGAGAACGGCTCCTCGGCGTCCTCCTCGGCGATCCGCGCGTGGAAGACGACCTGGAGGAGGACGTCCCCCAGCTCCTCACGCAGCTCGTGCCGGTCGCCGGCCTCGATCGCCTCGACGAGCTCGTACGCCTCCTCGATGGCGTACTTGGCGAGCCCCTGGTGCGTCTGGAGCGAGGACCAGGGGCACTGGCGCCGGATGACGTCCATGACCTGGACGAGGTCGAGGAGCCGGGCGCCGGGGAGGTCGTACGAGCCGGGCAGCAGCTCCAGGTCGGGCATGGCGGTGCGGCCGGACCCGGCGAGCCGCGCGAGCCCGTCGGTGAGGGCGCGGTCGCCCTCGCCGGAGGGCAGGACGAGCACGGTACGGCCTCCGGCGCAGGCGGCGACCAGCTCCTCCGCGGCGGGCCGGGCGTGCTCGACGGCGACGCCCGCCTCCCGCAGGTACGGCAGCTGGGGGTGGTGCTCGTCCGGGCAGAGGACCCGGTCGGCGCTCCGCAGCGCCTGCCAGGCGGGCCAGGACAGCAGCCCGGGCGCCACCCGGTGGCTGGCGGTGAGCAGAACGACGCGGCCGGGATTCTCGGAAGTCACCCTCCGAACCTACCTCGGGCGCGGGCACGGGCCGGGGGCGGTTCGCACGCCCCCTCCGGCCTGGGCGCCCCGGCCCTGCGCGCGGCCTCAGCCCGGAAGCTGTTCCGCCCCCTGGTCCTGGGTGACCCGCAGCAACCAGGGCGTCGTCCCGGTGCCCGCGTCGAGCTGGACCTTGGCGTCGTCCCAGGCGCCGTAGCGGGGGTTCACGTCGATGTCGAGGGACTTCGACGCGGCGGCGAAGAGTTCCTGGAGCTTCTGCTGGCCCTCGGGGGTCTCGGTGATGCCCAGCTTATCGATGATCTTCGTCATGAGGACGTTGCGGCGGACGACGTCGTCGATCTGGCCGGGGGCGACGCCCTGCTGCTGGAGGAGGACGGCCTCCAGGCGCTCCTCGCCGCCGTTCTCGCGGACGAAGGCCGCGCGGGTCTCCTGGAGCTCGGCGCGGCTCGCGGTGACGCCCTGCTCGTCGGCGACCTTCGCGAGGATCCGGTCGAAGATCATGCCGTTGAGCTTCTGCCGGCCGAGATCGCCGGTCGCGGCGATCATCTGGGCGGACTGCGGGGACGTGGCCTGCGCGTCCCGGGCCGCCTTGACCTGGGCCTGGAGGCTGGAGACGTCGATCCGCTCGCCTCCGACGACGGCCGCGGCCCCTGGGTGGGCCTCGCCGCCGCACGCGGTGAGCAGGGGGGCCGCGGCGAGGAGCGCGGCGGAGAGCGCAAGCGCGGTGCGGCGGCGTGCGGGGCTGTCGTGGCGGCGGGCGCGGTCGCGGCGGTGCAAAGGAGCCTCCCGGGCTGGTCGTGCGTCAGTTGGACGACCTTGCGGTGATCGATGGTAGGGAGTCGCCGGGTCCGTAGCCACCACTTCGCAGCGACAACTTGCCCGTCACCGCGTCACGGGGGCCACGGCGGTCACTTCCGGACGACCGTCTCCCACAACGACGCACCCGCCGCCCGGGTGTCGCCCCGGCCCCCTTCCGTCTCGCGGCCCCCTTCCGTCTCGCGGCCCGCGTGCGTCTCGGCCACCAGGTAGTGGGGCCTGCGCTTCACCTCGTAGTAGATGCGGCCCACGTATTCGCCGATCAGGCCCACCATGACCATCTGGACGCCGGCGAGGGCGGTGACGGCGACGAGCAGGGTCACGTAACCGGGCGTGTCGACGCCGTGGGCGAGCGCGTCGACGACGATCCAGCCGGCGTACGCGAAGGCGACGGAGACGAGGAGGAGCCCGAGGTAGACGGCGGCGCGCAGCGGCTTGTTGTTGAAGGAGAGCAGCCCGTCGAGCCCGTAGTTGAGGAGCTTGCCGAAGGTCCACTTGGACCGGCCCTCCTCGCGCACCGCGTTCTCGTAGGCGAAGGTCGTGGTCCGGAACCCCACCCAGGAGAAGAGCCCCTTGGAGAAGCGGTTGTACTCCCCGAGGCCGAGGACCGCGTCGACCGTACGCCGGGACAGGAGCCGGAAGTCACCGACGCCGTCGACGAGTTCGACGTCGACGAGCCGGTTGATCGCCCGGTAGTAGAGGCGGGCGGTGAGCGTACGGGTCACCCGGTCGCCCTCGCGGGTGCGGCGGGCGACGACCTGGTCGTACCCCTCGGCGTGCAGCGCGACCATCCGGTGCACCAGCTCGGGCGGGTGCTGGAGGTCCGCGTCCATGATCACGACGGCGTCCCCGGCGGCGTGCCGCAGCCCGGCGAGCATCGCGGCCTCCTTGCCGAAGTTGCGGCTGAAGGAGACGAAGCGGACCCGGGCGGGGTCGGCCGCGGCGAGGTCCCGCAGGAGGGGGAGGGTCCGGTCGCGGCTTCCGTCGTCCACGTAGACGATCTCGAAGTCCCCTTCCAGGGAGCCGAGTTCCCGCGTCACGTGACGGTGGAAGCGGGTGAGGACGTCCTCCTCGTTGAAACAGGGGACGACGAGAGAGAGCAGCACATCCGACACCCAAGGGCGGCCCGGTGACCCGCCCGCCCCACGGGGGTGACGGGGAGGCGGCCATCGCGTGAACTGCCCCGCCGGACGCCCGTCGGACACCGGTTCTCCACGCCGGCGCTGCCATATTCGAATCGCCATGCGACAGCTGATGCCAAGACCCGCCACCCCGCCGCAGGAGACTCCGCAACAGGGGGCCCCGCCGCGCCAGGGCCCTCCTCGCCCCCGCAGGGCCACCGCCGCCGCCTCCGCCCTGGCCGCCCTGCTCACCCTCGCCGCCGTCGTCACCGGTGACGCGATCGCCCGGACCTTTCCCTTCGGCCCGCGCCACCGCTCGGTGAACGACCTGGCGAACCAGTTCGTCCCCTTCCACGCCCACCTGTGGGACCTGCTGCACGGCCGCGCCGACGGCAACCTCCTGCTGAACTGGCAGGCGGGCTGGGGCACGGCCTTCCTCCCCGACTACGGCACCTACCTGTCGAGCCCCCTGGCCCCGCTGGTGGCCCTGGCCCCCCGCGCCGACATCGAGTACGCCGTCTACGCCCTCACCCTCCTGAAGACGGCCCTGGCGGCGGCCGCGACCGCGTTCCTCCTCCGCCGCCTGTCGACCGCCCCGGCCTGGTGGTGGCCGGCGGTCCTGGGCGCGGCGTACGCCCTGTGCGGCTGGTCGCTGGTGGAGGCCACGTACAACCCGATGTGGCTGGACGGCCTGATCGCCTTCCCGCTCCTGTGCCTGGTCGCGGAGTGGTCCCGGGAGGGCGTCCGCCCGCTCCTCTCCGTCCTGACGGTGACGGTCTGCTGGACGGCGAACTTCTACACCGCCTATATGGCGACCCTGGGCGCGGCCCTCTTCCTCCTGGCCCGTCTGGCGACGACGGACCGCTTCCGTCCCGTGGTTCCGCTCCGGGCCGCCGCCACCACGCTCCTCGGCATCGGCCTGGCCGCGCCCCTCCTCGCCCCCGTCCTCCTGTCGACCCGGCAGGCGCACCCGGGCGTGGTACGGGACTTCGTGCCGGCGGACACGGCCGACGTACTGGCCCGGCTGCTGCCGGGAACGTACGGCTTCTCCACCCCGGCCGCCTTCATCGCCACACCGGTCCTGCTGCTCGCGGCGACGCTCGCCTTCCGGCGGGAGGTCCCGCGCCGGGAGCGGTGGGTGTGGCCCGGCCTCGTCCTGGGCGTGGCCGTCTCCCTCCAGTGGGGCCCGACGCACCTGGTGTGGCACCTCTTCGCCACGCCGAACGGCAGCCCGTACCGCCAGACCTTCGTCCTGTGCGGCCTGCTGACGGTCGCCGCGTACGCCGCCCTCACCCACGGCCCGCCCACCCGGCGCCCCTTGGCGGCGGGCAGCGCGGTGGTCCTCGCGCTCACCGCCGCCGCCCTCCCGAGCGACCTGGCCACCCGCCCGGCACTCCTCCTGGCCGTCACCGGCCTCGCGGCGGTCACGGCCGCCCTCGCACTCCCCCGCCGAGGCCGGTACGCAGCCCTCACCGCGCTCCTCATCACAGGCACGCTCCTGGGCCAGGCCGCCGCGACGACGGCGTACGCGGACCGCGAACGCCTGGGGCACCTCGACGACTACCCGCCGTACGGACCGGGGCAGGAGCGCCGCGCGGCGACCCTGGCGGCGGCCGACGCCTGGCCCGCGTACCGCACGGACCCGGGCCTCCCCGGCGTCGCGGGCAACGACCCGCTCCTCCTGGGCGGCCAGGGCGCCGCGTACTACAGCAGCCACACCCCCGCCGTCCTCACCGAGCTCCTCACCGCCCTCGGCGGCGGCTGGACCTCCCGGGGCCGCAACCTCCAGACCCTCGACAACCCGGTGACGGACGCGTTGTTCGCGGTGGGCGCCCGCTGGCGAGCGGGAGAGCTGGTCCGCACGGACACGAGCCTCCCCCTGGTGACGGTACGACCTCCGGCCCCGACCCCGGCGCCGACCCTGGACCGGGACCCGTACCGCAACCAGGAACTCCTCCTGGGCGCCGAGGTGTACACCCACCCAGCACCGGCCGCCCCCTGCCCCGTGGGCACGGAGGTCTTCCTCTGGGCCCCGGAGCGGACGGGGGCGGCCCGCCTGGGCGCGGCCGCCCCCGTCCGCCTCCTCGGCGGAGGCCCGAAGCGCCGGGCGGCGATGGTGTCCCTGGGCTTCCAGAAAACCCCCGCCACGCGCGCGTACGCCCCTCCCGGCAAGGGCCCGGCGCAGATCGGCTGCCTGGACCACACCCGCCTGCGGGCGGCCGTGGAGACCCTGCGGAAGCAGGCCGCGGTCTCGGTGGACGTCCACGGCACGACCCTCACCGCCCGCCTCCCCGCCGGCACCGACGGCACGGCCGTGGTGGCCGCCCCGGCGATCCCCGGCTGGACCTGCCAGGGCCGGGAGCCGGAGTCGTACGCGGGCCTGCTCGCCGTCCGCCCGGCCGGAGCGACCACCGTCAGCTGCACCTTCCGCCCACCGGGCCTGACGGCCGGCCTGGCGGCGGGGGCGGCGGCGCTGGTGGTCCTGGTCCTGTGGTTGCTGTGGGTGCGGGTGCGGGCCGACGGCGGGCGGGGAGGCACCCGCGAGATGACAGGATGACCGGCGAGGCGGAGGCCCGCCCGGTCTCCGTCCGTATCCGATATCCAATATCCGGATCCAATATCCGATATCGGATATCCGACATCCGATATCGGCCGGCTTCGGAGGGGGCGCATGATCCTGATCGCGATGATGCTGGTGGGGGGCGGGGTCACCCTGGCCGGGCTCGCGCTGCTGGCCGACTGGCGCGGCGTCACCTGGCGGATCGTGGACACGTATCTCAACCCCGCGTTCGCCGAACCGTCCCTCCTGCGGGTCTTCGGCCGGCTGGGCCTGGGGAACCCCGCTATGGACGCCTACCGCCGCAGGCCGGAAGCCCGCGCATACATACGCGTCTGGGGCGGGGTGATCACCCTCTTCGGGCTCGGCTTCCTGACCGTGTGCACCACGCTCCTCCTCACCTAGGAGGCGCCTCCTCCAGGCGGTCGAAGAGCCGGACCTCGGGGGCGAAAGCCCGGACCGCCGCCTTCAGCCGGACGGAGTCCACGGGCCACAGGGTGGTCACGCGGCTGGACAGGACGGTGCCGCGGAACGCCTCCACGAACTCGGCGGGAACATGCGTGGCCAGGTACGCGTCGATCTGCCGGAGCACGGGCACGTCCGACGGAGGAACGGGCGGGGGCTCGGATCCCGTCCTGTGCCGCACCCCGAGGTACGGCGTCTTCAGCACGCGGTGCGACCGCTCCGTCCACAGCTCGACGGACGCGACCTCCGCCCAGGCCAGGTACTCGGTCCGGCCGCCGAAAGGCATGCCGCCCAGCGTCACGCCTTCCGGGCCGACGCGGAGAGCCGCCCGCCGCGAGCAGGCCGGCACGGCGATCGCCAGGAAGCACACCGCCCCCATGACACCGAGCACGGCGGCGGCCCAGCCCGGAGGCCCCGGGACGAAGGCGAGCCCGAGGAGGAGCAGGGACAGCAGCGCCCCTCTCACCGCCGGGGCACTCCAGCCGTGCCGGACCTCATAGGCGCCGCCGGAGACGCCGCTCACCTGGTGGCTTGGGAGTCGTTGGCGGAGAAGACCTGCCCGGTGGCACACGGATGGTCGGCGAACCCTCCCGCGAACCCGCCGCCCAGGCCCACCGTGTCGCCCTCCCGGCCGAGGAGTCTGCCGTCGGCGTCGTACACGGCCGCCTTGCCGTTCTCCTCACGGGTCGACCAGCCGTGCCCCCAAGCGATCGGCACCAGCTCCCCGCTCTGGGCGGTCCTCACTGCTACGCACTCGCCCTCGGTGACCACGAGGGTCCCGGAAAGGTGGGCGTAGAGCCCGGGGAAGGGGTCGTCGGCCCCTCGGGTCATCATCACGGCGGGAGCCGCGTCGACCGCCTTCTCGGCACTCGCAGGCTTCACCGCCACGGGGGCGGCCTCCTCGCCCTTCGGCCCCTCGGCCCCCGCGCAGGCGGCAGTCGCCGTGGCGAGGAGCAGACAGCCTGCGAGCGCGACCGCGCCCCGCCGACCTCGCGCCGAACTCAGCTCCCGCTCAAGCTTCTTGGACATCGCGCCTCACTCCCCCACATGATGTGACCGCCCCGAACACTACGCGCGGAGGACGACGGCGCCCAGGCCCGGATTCCCCGTCAGTCGGCTCCCCCGTCCCCGGCCTCCGGGTGCTCCTCCCGCAGATGCCGCCGCAGCAGGACGTTCACGTCCGTCTCCGCGCTCCAGTCGAACGTCACCCGCGCCTTCCGCCGCTCCCGCACCAGCAGCAGGCACGCCGTGCAGTGCGGCACGCCCTGCGGGGCGCCGCTCAAATCCGGTACCAGTACGCGCTCCGCCTCCGCCCGCGCCCGCTCGTTCGCCGCGCGCACACCGGCGCGCATCCGCTCGCCGGGGGTGGCGGGCCGGAGATCGGCGGGATCCGCCTGCCACTCGCGCCCGCCGTTGAGGGGGCGGAGCATCGCGTAGGGCCCGGCGAGTCCTCTGAACTCCCCTACCATGCCCGCCACTTTGTCGTACACGAAAGCGCCGCATTCCATGACAACTGCTCCTGCCGTTGGATTACCCTCCGTGATGGGGCATGTCGAGGATGGACCCGGGGCAGGCTGGGGAGGCCGGTTTCGCGGTCGTAGTTCCCCGTCGTCGTTCCGGTAAGGAGTGCGCGATGCCGCCGAGGCGGGTGGTCACGGGCCGCAGCCAGGAACCGAGGAAGCGTTTCGCGGAGGAGCTGAAGAAGCTCAGGCTGGAACGCAAGCTGAGTTATCGGGCGCTGGGCGCCGCGCTGGGCTGGGACGCGACGCTGTTCTCCAAGATGGAGAAGGGCGAGACGATCGGCGGACCGGAGGTCGTACAGGCGCTGGACACGTATTACGGGTTGCCGGGACTGTTGCTCGTGTTGTGGGAGCTGGCAGCGGGGGACCAGTCGCAGTTCCGGGCGAAGTACCGCCAGTACTTCGAGCTGGAGGCAGAGGCGGCCAGCATCTGGAACCACGCGGCCGGCGTGTTCCCGGGCCTACTTCAAAGCAGGGCCTACGCACGCACGCTGATGGGGACAGGCACTTACGAGGGCGACGAACTGACACGCCACGTCGAGGCACGCATAGGGCGACAAGAGCTGCTGACAGGGCCCAACGCCCTCGGCTTCCGTACGATCCTGCCAGAGGCCGTGCTGCGCAGGCCGCTGCCGGATCAGGCGCAATGGCAGGAGCAACTGGAACATCTGCTCACGATGGGCGACCGCCGGAACGTCACCATCCAGGTGGTACCGCACTCCGCCGGGCTGTACGCGCTGAACGGCACCGATGTGACGTTCCTGAGGCTCGCAGACGGCCGCGTGGTGGCCTGGGTGGAGACCAGTTTCTCCGGAACTCTGATCGAAGGAACGGCCGACGTGGACCTGTTGCAGCTCCGCTACGATCGAGCTCGCGATCTGGCCCTTTCCCCGGCGGATTCACGGAAGTTCATCATGCGCGCGTTGGAGGAAGCACAGTGCGAGCCCTCGATCTGAGCACCGTCACTTGGCGCAAGAGCTCGTACAGCAACGATGAGGCCGGCTCCTGCCTCGAAGTCGCCGACAACCTCCCCCTCGTCCCCGTCCGCGACAGCAAGACCCCTACCGGCCCCGCCCTCCTCTTCGAAGCCGGAGCCTGGGGCTCGTTCGTCGCCAGTGTCAAGGAAGGCCTCGCCGCCGCCTGAGCCCACCCTTCGAGGGATCCCGCGCGGCGCGACGAGCCCCGCCGCACCGGCGGCCGTACGGTCGAATCCGTCACCGAGGAGGGCTTCTGATGCGCAGCGTGACCTATTCGATGAACGTCTCGCTCGACGGCTACATCGTCGGGCCGGACGGCGGCTTCGACTGGACGGCGCCCGACGAGGACCTGTTCCGCTTCGCCACCGACGAGGTGCGAGGGGTCGGCGTCCATCTGCTGGGGCGGCGGCTGTACGAGACGATGCTGTACTGGGAGACCGTCGACCAGAACCCGTCGATCGACTTCTCGACGCGCGAGTTCGCCGCGCTCTGGAGGGCGCTCCCCAAGGTGGTGTTCTCCACCACGCTGTCGGCGGTGCGGGGCACTGCCCGCCTGGCCTCCGGTGGCCTGGCGGAGGAGATCGCGCGGCTGCGGGCCGAGCCGGGGGAGGGCGACATCGCGATCGGCGGTGCGGCGCTCGCCGCCGAGGCGGCCGCGTCGGATCTGATCGACGAGTACCGGCCCAGGGTCCACCCGGTGCTGGTCGGCG
Source organism: Streptomyces sp. CC208A (assembly GCF_030010625.1). GTDB lineage: Bacteria > Actinomycetota > Actinomycetes > Streptomycetales > Streptomycetaceae > Streptomyces. The sequence continues at coordinate 46,887 of NZ_JASCXN010000004.1, forward strand.
GCGGCATTCCGTTCTTTCCTCAGCAGGGGCGCCGAGTGGATCTCGAACTCGTCGGAACCCGCACCTTCAGCTCGAAGGTCGTCTGCCTCCGCTACCGCGTGGTCCGCTGAGGGTTGTCCGCCGTGTCTCCGGGGATCGTCGGGGGACGGGTCCGGCGCGGGCCGGAGGAGTGGACAGCGGCGGTGGTCGCGGTGCTGTGGAGGATGAGTACGTACCCGCCCGTAGATAAGAGGTCGTCCCCATGGCGCGGGGTGCTCCGGACCCGAGCATGGGAGGGCATCTTGCTCTGAAGGAGACGACCGTGAATCCCGATACATACGCGACCCTCTATGGCACCCGCCGCCCGGCACCGCGCCGTGGTGGAACCGGCATCGCCGTGATGGGGGGTGTGTTGTGGGCGCTCTCCCTCCAACTGCTGGGCCTCTTGGGGTTCCTGGAACTGTGGGCGAAGGCCGACATCGGGCCGACGGAGGGAATCCCGCTCCGTCGCTGGGGGCTGACCTGCATCGGCATCGCGGCCGTACCGATCGGCCTGCTCCGCACGCCCGTCGTCCGTCGCCTCTCCGTCCCGGCCCGCGTGCTCGTCACCGGCCTCGCGGTCTGCTCGATCGTGCTCGGCCTCGCGATCCGAACGTTCTAGACCTGCCGGCCGATCATGCGGCGTCGGTCACGGCTCCGGAAGATGGCAGCCGGTCGCATCGGCACTCGCAGCAGCCCGAAGCGCGTATCGAAAGTATTTCCGGAATGGTTGTCGGGCCGCTCCGGTACGGTGCGGCCATGGCGAATTTCGTACTCATCGCGGGCGCGCGGCTCGGATCGTGGGCATGGGACGACGTGGTGCCGCATCTGCGTGCGGCCGGTCATGGCGTCCACCCGCTGACGCTGTCCGGTCTCGCCGAGAAGCAAGGCGTGCCGGCTGGGCAGCAGACCCATGTCCGGGACATCGTCGATGAGGTCGAGCGCCAGGACCTGCGTGAAGTCGTTCTGGTGGGGCACAGCTACTCGGGCATCCCAGCCGGTCAGGCCGCCGAGCGGATCGGCGACCGGCTGGCGCGGGTGGTCTTCCTCGACTCCGGTGTTCCGGCCGATGGTGAACCGTTCGTCTCCGCCTGGCCGGACGGCGGGGCGATGATGAGGGCGTCGATCGCCGAGAACGGAGGCTTCTGGCCGGTCGCGAGCGCGGCCCACTTCGAGGGCCACGGGCTCACCGCCGAGCAGATCGCGCGGATCGTGGACGGATCGACACCGCACCCGGGTGCGACGCTGACCGAACCCGCCGAGCTGGAAAGGCCGCTCGGCGACCTCCCCGCGACGTACGTCAAGTGCACGCTCGGTGACCCCGAGCCGAGTGACGACGTGGCCGAGCTGTTGGCCGGCGAGCGCTGGCGGCTGGTCGAGATGGACACCGGCCACTGGCCGATGTTCTCCCGGCCGCGCGAACTGGCGCAGGTCCTCCTCGACATAGCCGGGGCGTGATTGCCAGGTCCATGTCGAGTGAGGTTGTGTCAGGCGATCAGCCTCACGTGGACGTGGACGACGGTGTCGAGATCCCGGTGCCCGGCGAGGGGGAGGCCTGGGCGGTCGGTGCGGTCGGTGCGGTCGGTGCGGTCGTCCTCGATCGGGACGGCAGGGCCTTCGCCCGGAAGCGCGGTCCTGATCGCCGGATCTTTCCCGACTGCTGGGACCCGTCGCCGAGGCCCTGCGGAGCGGTTCCGGGTCGGCTCGGGTCAGGAGGCCAGGAACGGTGTGACGGTGGCCGTCAGCGCCGGGTGGGCCAGGATGTCGTAGTGGCTCGCGCCGGGCAGCACGGCCAGTTGGGCGGTGGAGCGGTCCGAACCGTCGAAGCCGGCGTCCTTCAGGCCGCCGCCGAGCAGGGCGTAGAACTCCACCATGTGCGCGGGGCGGATGGCGTCGGCGTCGGCGAAGACCAGCAGGGTCGGCGCGGTGACGGCGGGGATCTCGGCGCTCCAGTCGTAGTCCCGCTGGACCAGCTCGGCCGTCTTGCCGACCAGTACGGGCCAGTCCTGGGGCCTGGGCGCGAGCCGGGAGTACGCCTCGTAGGCCGGGGACTGCTTCATCATGACGGCGGCCTGGGCACTCGTCCGGTCCATCGCCGCCACGACTTCCGGGTGCCAGCCGTCCCGCCGGCAGGGCATGGAGACGACCACGAGTCGCCGCACCACCCGCGGGTGCTGGACCGCGACCCGCAGTGCGACGCCCGCGCCCATGGAGTAGCCCAGCAGGTCGGCTTGCTCGGCGCCGAGGTGCTTGATCAGAGCGGCGATGTCGTCCGCCATCAGTTCCGGGCGCAGCGGGCGGTCCACGTCCGCCGTGCGCCCGTGCCCCTGCAGATCGACCAGGATCACCCTGCGGTGCTCCGACAGCGCCGGCACCAGCGGTGCGAACATCTCTCCCGCTCCCAGCCCGCCGTGCAGCAGGATCAGGGGTTCACCGGAGCCGTGCTCCTCGAAGTACAGGGGCAGGCCGTTGACCTCTGCGTAGCTCATCACATCGCCTTTCGTCACGATCGCTGTGGGGTGGACCGCAGCGGGCCGTGAAACTCATCGGTGCGGTTCGGATCAGCTCTCCCCGTACAGGGCCGTGGTGGGGACGTGCCGGGCGTGGCCGTACGCCTGGCCGTCGCGGCTCGCGCCGATCAGCGTGCGGGCGGTGTCGCCGATCGACGAGTGGCTGTGGGGCACGTCGAGTTCTTGCGGGACCAGGATCAGCCTGCCTTCCAGGACCTGTCGTTGCACCAGGAGGGTAAGGACCGAGACGGCGCCGGGGCCGTAGAACCGGGCGGCTCGTACCTCGGTGACCTTCGCTCCTGAGGCGGCGGCCACTTCCCACGTCCGCGCTGTGGTACGACCCTTGGGGCCGGTCGCCGTCCGGCCTCAGGCCGCCTGTGCCTCGGACCTGGCTTCCGCGCAGGCGCGGCAGAGGGCGGGACCCGGGGCTCGAATGGCGCGTTCGCAGCCGTCGCAGCTCTGGAAGGGGTGCTCGGCGACGGGTTGCGGGGTGGCTGTGCCTGGGGCGGTCGGGAGGGTAAGCGGGGGCGGGGGCTGGAAGTTGGCCAGGCGGTGGGCGAGCAGGCCGCTCGGATGCGTCATCGGCTCCGGCAGACAGGTCGTGAGCGCGCGGGTGATGGCCTCGGCGTCCAGCCGCTGCGCGAACCACCGCTCGACGGCGGGCGCCAGCCGCGCGATGTCCCGGGCCGACAGCATCAGCCGGGGATCGACGCGGCACAGCCCTCGCAGCAGGCGGGTGGCGCGGTTGTCGGGCAGGGCGGAGGTTGGGGCAGCGGTAGGGGCGGGGGCTTGCGGGGGCGTGGGGGCCGCCTGCGCAGGGGTCTCCGGCGCAGGGGTCTCCGGCGCAGGGGTCTCCGGCGCAGGGGCGGGGATGCGTACGAGGGCGGGCTCAGGCTCCTCGGGGGCGGGCTCCCGGCCCGGGTCGGGGTCCGGGTCGGGGTCCGGCTCCGGGGGCTCGTTCTCCGCCGTGCGGGGCACGTTGTACGAGACCGTGCGGGTCATCAGGCAGCCGCCGGGGAGGCGTACCCGGGTGCGTTCGAGGTAGCCGGCGGCTTCCAGTTCGCGCAGGGCGGCGGCCACGCGGACCTCGCCCTCCGCTGCGGCTTCGACCAGGGCGCGGATGCTGATGTTCGTTCCGGCGGGCAGCGACTGGATGAAGCCGCCGAGGCCGCGCGCGACGAAGGAGAGGCGCGGGTCCTGGAGCAGGGCGTTGCTGATGCGGGTCGATTCGGAGTCCGGCAGGGGGACGTTGTCGTGGATGACTCCACCGCGCGCGGAGGGCGCGCTAAAGTGCTGGTTATCCATCGGGAAGCCTCTTTCTTCCTCGTTGGTCAGGCCCTCGATCGGGATGCCAGTCCCGGCCGGGGGTCGAACTTTTTCAGTTGGGGTCGGCGTGAGCATATGCCACGCAACCACCCTGAAATCCAGCCCAGTTGGTGAGGTTCCCCCGGGAGAGTGACGCCGCGGTTTCGGCTGACGTGGGAGGGTTGGGGGGTGGGTTGGTCCAAATGGAGGGTCCTTGATTGGCGTGGACGTGATCAGACGCGAACGCTACAACCCGCAAAACAGACAATCGGGATTATGGGGTTTCCCTTTCCCTTCACGTTGTGGAGTCGTGATCCTGACGGGGCGTCCGCCCGCCCGCCGCCCCGTCAGAAGAGCTCGTCGCCGTTCGCCAGGCGGGCGAGGACCTTGGCGTACACCCGCGTCGCCGCCCCGACGACGCTCGTGATGGTCGCCAGCGCGGCGATGCCGAGCAGCGCGGGCCACTCCCGCAACGAGTCGCGGCACAGGACGTCGCCGGACGGCGGGCCGACCAGCGGGGCCCGGCACTTGGCGCTTTCCCCGTACGTGGGGCCGTAGTCGGCGAGCATCAGGAAGGCGAACCAGCCCCAGAGCAGCAGGGCCAGGATCAACCACGCGATCGACCACGTCGTGACACGGCTCGCGTGCCGCCGCTCCCGCTCGGAGAGCGCCTGGACGGCGGTCGCGGGGTCGGGCGTCGCGGGATCGGACGTCTGCGGGGCCGACGCGTCGGCGGTCATGTTTCCCCCTCTTGGGCAGTCCTTGACGGACGGCAGTTCATCACATCGGGTGATCCCGGTGCGGCTGCCGTCAGACGTGGAGCTCCGGAGGGAAGCCGGTCCAGCGGAGGTCGGCGGGGAGGTGGCCGGTGTCGTTGAAGAGGAGGAGCGCCGGGGGGCGGCCGGGGGCGTAACGGATGACGGTCAGGGCCGCGTTGGCGTGGTTGATGCCCATCCAGCGCCAGGCGGGGGCGTCGAGGGTGGCGCGGACGAGCCAGCCGATGAGGAAGTTGTGGGTGACGACGAGCTCGTGGCGCGGTTCGTCGCCGTCGACCGGACCCGTGAACCGCGCGGCCGCCTCCGCTGCCAGCGCCGGGCCCTGCTCGCGCTGCTCGGCCGGGAATTGGTGCAGGAAGCCGAGCATGGCGTCGGCGGTCTCCGGCGGCAGTTCCTCGCGGGCGGGCGTGTACGGGACATAGTCGCCCGCCGCCTCGGAGGCGTACAGCGGGACCCCGTCGAGCCGCTCGCCGATCAGCCGCGCGGTCTGCTCGGCCCGGGCGAGCGGCCCGTGGTGGATCGCCGACAGCGGTACCCCGCGCAGCCGCTCCCCCAGGAGCCCGGCCTGCCGCCGCCCCGCCTCCGTCAGCTCGCTCTCGTCCGACGACGCCTCGCCGTGCCGGGTCAGGTAGAGGTAGCGGGCGGCGGTGCTGGTGGTGGTGGCCGTCATGGCGGGTGCCCTCCGGGAGCCGGGGCGATCTTGTGGACTCCCCCGAGGACGTCGCTGTCTCCCGGGGCGGTTCCCCGGCCTCCCTGCGCCCCCTACGCGCGCGCGTACGGGACGGTCATGATCTCCATGTTGTGGCCGTCGGGGTCGTCGAAGTACGCGCCCCGGCCGCCGAAGAGGTCGTTCACCTCGTTCGGGCGGGTGTGGTTCGGGTCCGCGTAGTACGTGATGCCGGCCGCCTCCAGGCGGGCGATCATCGCGTCGAAGTCCTCGTCCTGGACGAGGAAGGCATAGTGCTGGCTCTGGATGGGGTGGCCCTCGGCATCCTCGACCTCGTAGAAGTCGAGGGTCACGCCGTTGGCCAGGTCGACGGGGAGGAAGGGACCGAAGGGGGCGTCCACCTGGAGGCCGAGGATGCCGGCGAGGAAGCGGGCGGAGGCGGAGCGGTCGGAGGAGTGGACGATGGTGTGGTTCAGCTGGACCTGAGGATGCGTCACCCTTCCGACCGTACACCTCAGCCCATGCGGCCCAGTTGGCGTTGGTGCTCCAGTGCTCGGCGCAGGTCCGCCGCCAGGGGGTGGTAGGGGCCGTACAGGCGCTCCGCGTCGAGGAGGAGGCGGTCCAGTTCGGCTCTGCCCTCCTCGTGGCGGCCGGTCGCGGTCAGCAGCAGGGCGGCGCGGCGGCGGATGTCGAAGGCGCGGCCGGGGTCCTGGGCGGGGCCCTGCTCGAAGGCGGGGAGGACCGCGCGGAACTCGGCGAGGGCGGCGGCCGTCTCGCCGAGCTGTTCCAGGCAGAGCGCGATGTCGTAGCGGAACTGGGCGTTGCCGGGGTCGTCGGCCGCGAGCCGGCGCAGCTCGGGCAGGGCGCGCCGGTACTGGCCGTCGTCCATCAGGGTGGAGGCGTACTGCTTGCGCAGGATGCGGACCACCGGGGAGCCCTCGCCGTGTTCGGCGGCGGCGGCCGGCAGGATCCCTCCGAGGATGTCCACGGCCTGGGTGAGGGCGCCCTCCCCGAGGAGCCGCTTCACCTCGTCCACCGCCGCCGCCACGTCCACGCCCCGGGGCGCCGGGGACGGGGGCGGCGGGGCCGGGGCCGGGGGCGCGGTCGAGACCCGGGGGTCGGGGACGGCCGCGCGGGCGGCGGTCCGCGGCGGGCGGGGCGCGGCCGGCCAGGGGGCGTGCGGGCGCAGGAACGGCCGGGTGGGGTCCATGGGGCCCGACGGGGTGCCGCGCGCGGGCAGCAGCGGCAGCAGCGCCTCGTACACCTCGTGCGCGCCGGAGGGGCGGGCGGCCGGGTCCTTGGCGAGGAGGCGCAGAACGAGGGCCTCCAGGGCCTCGGGGACCTCGGGGCGGATCTGGCGGAGCGGGAGGGGCGGCTCGTGCAGGTGGCGGTGGAGGACGCCGAGGGCGGTGGAGCCGGCGAACGGCACGTTCCCGGAGAGGAGTTCGTGGAGGAGGATGCCGAGCGCGTACAGGTCGGTCCGGGGGCCGACGGCACCGCCCATGGCCTGCTCGGGCGCCATGTACGCGGGGCTGCCGATCGGTTCGCCGGTGTGGGTGAGGCGGGTGGTGTCGGCGTCGAGGACGGAGGCGATGCCGAGGTCGAGGACGGTGACGGTGCCGTCGGGGCGGACCATCACGTTGCGCGGCTTGAGGTCGCGGTGGACGATCGGCACCGCGTGGACGGCGGCGAGCACCGCGCACAGCTGGGCGGCGACGCAGACCGCCCACTCCCAGGGGTACGGGTCGTTCTCGGCGAGGTGGTCGGCGAGGTCGGCGCCGTCCACGTGCTGCATGACCAGGTACAGGTCGTCGCCGTCGCTTCCGGCGTCGTGGACGGTGACCAGGCCGGGGTGGTCGACGTGGGCGGTGACCCGGCACTCGCGGACGAAGCGGCGGCGCAGTTCGTCGGCGGCGGTCGCCGGGCCGGTGAGGGTGGCGGGGCTGAGCAGCTTGACCGCGACCCGGCGGTCGAGCCGGGTGTCGTATCCCGTCCACACCTGGCCCATGCCGCCCTGCCCGAGGACGGCGGCGAGCTCGTACCGGCCCCCGATGACCCGGCCGTTCACCTGTCCCCTTCCCGTTCCCGGCGGAGGAGGTCGCTCAGCTCGTCCAGTTCGGCGCGGACCTGGTCGATGCGGGGGGCGGGCGGGGGTGTGGGGGCGTTCCCCGGGGTGGGCGCGGGCGTGGGGGTGTTCACGGGGGCGGCCGGGGCCGTCGGGGTGGTCGCGTACGGGTTGGGGGGCGGGGGCTGCTGTGTGTAGGGGCTCGGGGTGGTGACGGCCGTCGCCGGGTTCACCGAGGGGTTGACCGGCGGGTACCCGTACGCGGGCGCGTGCGGCGGGTACGGCACCGGGGGCGGGGTCGTGCGGTGGTGCTTGACGTCCACCGCCAGGTAGCGGCCGATCACACCGGCCGCCATCGCCAGGATCAGGCCCGCCCCGAGGTTGACCTGCCAGGAGTTCTCGTCCTCCTCCTGGAGGAGGACGAAGCAGCCGACCGTGGCGGCCAGCTGGGCCCAGAAGAGGACCCAGTCCAGGAGCGTGCGGCGCATGATCGCGAGGCGGAGCATCGCGACCCAGGCGAGCAGGCCGAGGGAGAGGACGACGGTGGCCGTCAGGAGCACGCGGACGGCGACGGTCCCGGCGGACGGGCCGCCGCCGGGTCTCGGTGCGGGAGCGGCGGGCATCTGTCCGTACATGCGAATTCCCCCCAGGGACGGCTGATCTCGGTACGAGAGTAGCCCCGCCGCTAGCCGGGCTGAACGCTTCCGTCCGCGAGGCCGTCGTACAGGCCCTGGACGAGCTGTTCGCCCAGTCGGGCGGTGAGCCTCAGGGCCTCCTCGAACTCGGCCAGGGACCGGTACCGCTCGCCGTGCCTGCGCTGGTCGGCGAGGGGGAGCCGGGGCAGCTGGAGGCGGCGTACGTCGAGGCGGGTGGCGGTCGAGGCGAAGCTGCTGGCCTGCCGGTTGTTGGCGGTGCCGCGCAGGAAGCCGGCGAGGAACCAGGGGTCGAGGGCGTCGGGGTCGGGGCGCAGCAGCTGGAGGCTGCGGCCGAGGGCGGCGCCCGCGATGGCGGCGTCGACGACGCGGGCGGACGGGCCGCCGCCGAGGACGGGCACGACGACGTCGCCCTCGCGGACGAGGACCGGCTCCTCCGCCTGGCCGCCGGCCGCCTCCGGGAGGGTGCCGGAGGGGGCGGCGCCGGTGAGCACGTCGTGCTCGGTGAGGACGGGGATCTCGCGGCCCGCGGGGGCGGTGCCCTGGCCGCCGGTGCGGAGCTGGAGGGCGCCGGTGCGGGCGAGTTCGCCGACGGTGGTGAGGGGGCGGGGCGCGGGGCGGGCGGGTTCGGGGGCGGGGGCGAGGGCGAGCGTACGGCGCAGGGTGGCGTCCAGGCGCTCGCGGACGGTGGCGAGTTCGGTGGCGGAGCCGCCCGCGTCGGGGGCGGTGAGGTAGCGGGCGGGGGCGAGGTCGACCTCGTCGTCGAGGAGGTCGATGACGGGAACCGCGCGGGCGAGGCTTCCGTCGGCGGCGCGGCCCGCCCAGGCGTCGAGGACCGCGTTCTGCAGGGCGCTCCAGGGGAGCTTGTCCCGGCCCGCGTCGGGCACGAGTCCTGCGGTGTCGACGAACAGGGCCTCGGCCGGAGGGCGGCGGTCGGCGGCGGGGCGGACCAGGACCCAGAGGTGGAGCGGGATGCCGTACGGGGGTGCGGCGCCGGCCGGGAGGGCGACGACGGCCCGCAGGGCGCCCCGGCGCAGGAGGTCGGCGCGGATGCGTCGGCCGGAGCGGCGGGAGGCGACGGCGGGGGGCATGAGGAGGACGGCGGTGCCGCCGTCGCGGAGGCGGGCCAGGGCGTGCTGGACCCAGGCGAGTTCGGACTCGGTGCGGGCCGGGAGGCCGTACTCCCAGCGGGGGTCGTAGGCGAGTTCGTCGTGGCCCCAGGCGCGCTCGTTGAACGGCGGGTGGGTGAGGACGGTGTCGGCGCGCAGCTCGGGGAAGGCGTCGGCGCGGAGGGTGTCCCCTGCGGCGGAGCGGATGTCGGCGTCGCCGTGGAGGGCGAGGCGGAGCGCGGAGAGCGCGGCGAGCTCGGGGTCGGCGTCCTGGACGGCGAGCGTGGCGGGGTGGGCGGCGGCGCGCAGCAGGCCGCCGGTGCCGGAGGCGGGGTCGAGGAGGACGGCGGCGGGCGGGTCGCCCGCGCTCGCGGTCGCGGCGGCGGCGAGGGCGGCCATCAGCTCGGCGAGGGGCGGCGGGGTGAGCGTGTACTGGCGGGGGTTGGCGTCCAGGTGGCGGCCGAGGAGGAACTCGAACGCCTGCCGGGGACCGCCCAGTTCGGCGGCGAGCTCGACGGCGGCGCGCAGCAGGGGCGCGGCGGGGGCGAGCTCTCCCGCGCTGGGGGTGGGCACGGCCCTCGGGGTGCCGAAGCGGGCGGTGAGGACCTCTTCGAGGGGGCCGGGGAGGGCGTCGGTGAAGCGGGGGTCGGGGAGGGCGCCGAGCGGGGCGAGGCCGGTGGGGCGCTCGCGGAGGAGGAGCAGGACGCAGCCGGTGTGGACGAGGCCGGTGAGGGTGCCGGCGGGGTGTCCCGCGAGCTGCTGCCAGACGCGCTCGCGGAGCGGGACCTCGGCGAGTTTTCCCTGCTCGCGGAGCCACTGCTCGACCTCGGCGAGGGAGAAGGAGGGGCTGGTCTCGGTGCCCCCCACGGGCTTGGGGAAGTCGGCGTGGCGGCGGCGCCAGTTGCTGACGGCGGCCCTGCCGACGCCCGCGAGCCGGGCGATGCCGGCGGCGGTGACCTCTGTAGCGCTGTCCTCGGGCACCTGCACCCTCCGTTCTCGTGTCCGCGCTCGTACGGCCTGACCTCGTGCTCGTACGACCTGGGGACGCTGAGCATACCGATCGCACCCGTTCACGGCGTGAGCCGAGTCGAACTTTGTGAACATGGTTGACTCGGTTCACAGTCTCTGCTGTGATTACGGCAGCGAAACACCGAGTCCGTAGGAAATTCCCTCGACACCCGAAAGGTGTTCACAGCCATGTCGAAGTCTCAGACGCAGCGCAGCCGGTTCACCCGTCACCAGGCCCTCACCGCCGCCGGAGCGGCCGTGGTCGTCGTCGCCCTCGGTGCGACGCTGAGCGGATGCGGGACTGGGGACGGGGGCACGCCGGAGGCGAAGAACTCCACCCCGGCGGCGTCGGGTTCCAAGGACGCGGGCGCGGCGGGTTCCGGCGCGAAGGGAACGGAGTCGAAGGCCCCGGAGAAGAAGGAGGAGAAGAAGGCCGCCACGATCGACGGGGACGGCGACTTCGAGGTCGGCTCCGACGTCACGCCGGGCCTCTACCGCTCGACGGGCAACAAGGACGCCGAGTGCTACTGGGAGCGCCTGAAGGACGCGACCGGCGAGCTCGACTCGATCCTCGCCAACGACAACGTGACGGGCACCGCCTACGTCGAGATCAAGAAGAGCGACAAGTTCTTCAAGTCCACGAGCTGCGGCACGTGGGAGGCCGTGGACCCCAAGGCCACCGGCACCCCCGGGAGCGCGCTCAAGGGCGACGGCGGCATGTTCAAGGTCGGCGTCGACGTGGCCCCCGGCACCTACAAGTCCGCGGGCAACGAGGACGCCGAGTGCTACTGGGAGCGCTCGAAGGACGCCGGCCACGGCGTGGACGCGATCCTCGCGAACGACAACGTGACCGGGACGGCGATCGTCAAGATCACCGCCACGGACGGCTACTTCAAGTCGGTCGGCTGCGGCGACTGGACCAAGACGTCCTGACGCCGCACCACACCTCGGAGGGTCACGCGATCGGGTGCCGCACCCACACGTTGGGCTCGACGTACACCGCGTACCCGCGCCCGGTCTCGCAGTGGACGGGCACCAGGGCGCCCTGGACCTCCACCGGGCCGTCGGCGTCGAAGGGCAGCCCGGTCCACTTCCGCCACTGCTCCAGGGAGCCGGAGACCGTCATCGACGCGGGCGCGACCGCCTCGATGCGGCCGCCCGCGCGGACGTGGACGCGCAGCCACGGGTCGTGCGGGAGGCCGTCGGACTCGCGGGTCCGGAAGGCGTACTCGTGGATGGAGGCGGCGGCCTCCAGGTGCTTGCCGTTGGGGCGTACCGGGGCGACGAGCTCGGAGAAGCCGAGCCGGCGCGCGTTCTCCCGCATCTCGGCGAGCATCCGGTGCGAGACGCCCCTGCCGAGGAAGGCGGTGTCGACGGTGATCTCGATCGCGCTCACCGTGTCGGGCTTCTTGCCGTGCCGCAGGTCCGAGAAGGCCCACAGCAGCACCTCGTCCCAGCCCCGCTCGGGCAGCGTCCGGCGCCCCTCCGCGTCCAGCACGAAGGGCACGCTGAAGCCGCGGGCGACGAGCGTGCCGTCCGGGTCGGTGGCCACCAGCACGTACTCGGGGAACTCCCGCACGATCCGGCCCATGTGCGACCAGCCGACGGGGTCGTACATCATGAACTCCGGCCAGAGGTGCTTCATGGACCACATCGGCCCTTCGAGTTCGGGTCGCTCGGCGAGCGTGGTGATCGTCAGTTCCTGGTCCATGCGCGCAGACTAGAAGGCTTCGCGCCAACAGCCAACCGATTATCGGACGACTCGGGGCCGGCTCAGCCGCCGCACTGGCGGAGCATCGCCTTCCGGTCCGCGGCGGTGACGGGCAGCGCGTACTTCTCCGCCACCTGCGCGAAGCGGACGGCGTAGGCGCAGCGGACGCCCTTCGCCGGCGGCAGCCAGGAGGCCGGACCGGAGTCGCCCTTGGCGGCGTTGGCGCGGCCCTGGACCGGGAGGAGGTTCAGCGGGTCGTTGGCGAGCCGCTGCCGTTTCGCGGCGGGCCAGCGGGAGGCGCCCATCTGCCAGGCGTACGAGAGCGGGACGACGTGGTCGATCTGGACCTCGGCGGCCTTCTGCTTGCGCCAGTCGATGGTGGTGCCGGTGTAGGGGTCGACCAGCGTCATCGCGATCACCACGCAGTTCGAACCGGACCGGAAGCGCAGGTCCCGGCCGTCGCGGCGGAGCAGGTCGTTGCGGGTGTCGCAGCCGTTGCGGGCGAACGGCACGTCGTCGACCTTGTCCATCCAGGCGTACCCGAACGCCTCCCGGTCGTACCCCTCCCTCGCCCCCCGCCCCTTGACGGCCAGTCCGCCGATGAGCTCCCGCGCCCGCGCCTGGTCGGCCTCCGCCGTCACCGGCGCCAGGCCCGGCCTCGTACCGTCCGGGTTCCGGAAGGGGCTGACGCCGGAGCCGGCGGAGGCCGGGCCGCCGGGGAAGGAGCATCCGGAGAGGAGAGCGAGGGAGACGACAAGGGCGGCGGGGAGCGGCTTCCGGAGGGGCGACACGGGGAAATCGTAGGCACAGAACCCCTGATAAGGATCGTTTCCGCAGCCGGACGGAGGAGGCGTCGGAAGGGAGGAGGTCTCAGACCTTCCCGATCCCCAGCGTGTTCTCCGCCGGCAGCAGGCCCGAGCCGATCGCCGCGAGCCAGGGGCCGCCGAGCAGTTCGGCGAGGCGCGCGGTGGCGTCGGTGCCGAGCGCGGCCCAGGGCACGGCGGCGAGTTCGTCCGTACGCCGCTCGACCTCGGCGCGCAGCTCCCGGCCGGCCTGCGTGGCGGTGCCGTCGCCCTCCAGGAGTCCCCGCCCGGCCAGCCGCTCCCGCGCGGCCGCCCACTCCTCCGCCGTCCATCCCCGGCTCGCGAAGACGGCCTCGGGCGCGGCCCCGATCGCGGCGAAGGACACCAGCGCCTCGGCCGGGTCGAGCCCGGCGGCGAGCAGCGCGGCGACGTGCCCGTCCCCCCGGTGCTCGCGCAGCAGGGTGGCGGCCTGCCACAGGACGAGGTGGGGCGCGTCGGCCCAGGGCAGCTCGGCGTGGGCGGCGGCGAGCGGCCGCCCCGCCGTGTCCGAGGCGGCGGCCTCGGCGGCGCGCCGCGCGAGCCCGGCGGCCTCCCGGACCCCGGCCACGTCGAAAAGGCCCCGGTACGTCCGGTCCACGGCCCGCAGCCGCGCGGCCAGTACGTCGCCGGGCGCGGCGACCTCCCAGGCGGCGGGCACGTACCGGCCGACCATGGCGGGGCTGAAGCTGTAGAAGGCGGAGGCGACCCGGGCGGATCCCACGGCACCGAGCGGCGCGGCCCGCCAGGCGAAGTAGGAGGGCCAGCGCTCGTCGGTGCCGTACCCGAGGGCGGCGGCCTCCTCGAAGGACTCGGGGGCGTAGTAGTGCAGGGCGTGCAGCGGTTCGAGCAGGTGCCACATCTGTCGTACGCGAGCGGTGTCCATGGGGTCCTCCCGGGCGACGGGCGCGCAGCCGTCCATGTGTCCATCCGTATCTTTCCACTGACAAGATTGCTCCCGCACCGATGAACTTGTCAATGCCTAGATGAGGGCTAGGCTGGCCCCATGACACCCGGCAACGCGAAGCGGAGCTCGTACCACCACGGCGACCTGCGGCAGGCCGTCCTGTCGGCGGCCCTGGAGGTGATCGCGGCGGACGGCCCCGGCGCGCTGAGCCTGCGCGACCTGGCCCGCCGCGCCGGCGTCTCCCACGCGGCCCCGGCCCACCACTTCGGCGACCGCACGGGCCTCCTGACCGCCATCGCGGCGCAGGGCTTCGGACTCCTCGCGGACGCCCTCGCGGGCGGCACCTCGCTCGCCGACCGGGGCCGCCGCTACGTCCGCTTCGCGGCGGACCACCCGGCCCACTTCCAGGTCATGTTCGCCCCCGACCTGCTGCGCGCCGACGACCCGGACCTGACGGCGGCCCGCGAGCGCGCCTCCGCCGGACTCCGCGCGGGCGTGGCGCAGCTGCCGGGCCGGGACCCCGACCCCCGTACGACCGGCATCGCCGCCTGGTCCCTGGCCCACGGCTTCGCCACGCTGTACCTCACGCACAACGTGACGGACGCCGTGGGCGGCCTGCCGCCGGAGGAGTACTTCGACCGCCTGACCGGCTTCCTCACAGACCCCCGGAACTGACTCAGTCCAGGATCGTCGTCAGGAACTCCCCCGTCCACGCCAGCAGTTCGCGGCCGACCAGCGGCTTGCCGCCGATCGGGCGGGTCGCCGGGCGGGGGACGAGGATCTGGTGGACGGCCGGCTTGATCACGGACTTGGGGTGGAGGCGCTTGAGGCGCAGCTCCTGCGACTCCCTCAACTCCACCGGGGCGAAGCGGATGTTCGGGCCCTGGAGGACGATCTCGCCGACCCCGCAGGAGCGGGCCAGCATGCGCAGACCCGCCACGAGCAGCAGGTTCTCCACCGGCTCGGGGGGCTTGCCGTAGCGGTCGGTCAGTTCCTCCCGTACCGCCTTGATGTCCTCCTCCGAGTTCGCGGAGGCGATCGAGCGGTACGCCTGGAGGCGCAGGCGCTCGCCGGGGGCGTAGTCGTGGGGGACGTGGGCGTCGACGGGAAGCTCGATCTTGACCTCCAGCGGCGGCTCCTCCTCGGCCCCGCCCTCCAGGGAGGCCCGGTAGTCCGCGACCGCCTCGCCGACCATGCGGACGTACAGGTCGAAGCCGACGCCCGCGATGTGGCCGGACTGCTCGCCGCCGAGCAGGTTGCCCGCGCCGCGGATCTCCAGGTCCTTCATCGCCACGTACATGCCGGCGCCCATCTCGGTGTGCTGGGCGATCGTCGCGAGCCGTTCGTGCGCGGTCTCCGTGAGCGGCTTCTCCGGCGGGTAGAGGAAGTACGCGTAGCCGCGCTCCCGGCCCCGGCCGACGCGGCCGCGCAGCTGGTGGAGCTGCGAGAGGCCGAAGTTGTCGCCGCGCTCGACGATGAGGGTGTTGGCGTTGGAGATGTCGATGCCGGACTCGACGATCGTCGTCGAGACGAGCACGTCGAACTTCTTCTCCCAGAAGTCGACGACCACCTGCTCCAGGGCGGTCTCGCCCATCTGGCCGTGGGCCGTCGCGATCCGCGCCTCCGGCACGATCTCGCGCAGCCGCGCCGCCGCCCGGTCGATCGAGTCCACCCGGTTGTGGATGTAGAAGACCTGGCCCTCGCGCAGCAGCTCGCGGCGGATCGCCGCGCCGATCTGCTTCTCCTCGTACGGGCCGACGAAGGTGAGGACCGGGTGCCGCTCCTCCGGCGGTGTGGTGATCGTGGACATCTCGCGGATGCCCGTGACCGCCATCTCCAGGGTGCGGGGGATGGGGGTGGCGGACATCGTCAGGACGTCGACGTTGGCGCGCAGCTTCTTCAGCTGCTCCTTGTGCTCGACGCCGAAGCGCTGCTCCTCGTCGACGATGACCAGGCCCAGGTCCTTGAACTTCGTCTCGGACGAGAAGAGGCGGTGGGTGCCGATGACGACGTCGACCGAGCCCTCCCTGAGGCCCTCCAGGGTCGCCTTCGCCTCCGCGTCCGTCTGGAAGCGGGACAGGGCGCGGACGTTGACCGGGAACTGGCCGTACCGCTCGGAGAAGGTGCCGTAGTGCTGCTGCACGAGAAGCGTCGTCGGCACGAGGACCGCGACCTGCTTGCCGTCCTGGACCGCCTTGAACGCGGCCCGTACCGCGATCTCCGTCTTGCCGTAGCCGACGTCGCCGCAGATCAGCCGGTCCATCGGGACCGTCTTCTCCATGTCCTCCTTCACCTCGGCGATCGTGGACAGCTGGTCGGGGGTCTCCGCGTACGGGAAGGCGTCCTCCAGCTCCCGCTGCCACGGGGTGTCCGGGCCGAAGGCGTGGCCGGGGGCCGCCATCCGGGCCGAGTACAGCTTGATCAGGTCGGCGGCGATCTCCTTGACCGCCTTCTTCGCCCGCTGCTTCGTCTTCGTCCAGTCCGCGCCGCCGAGCCGGTGCAGGGTGGGCGCCTCGCCGCCGACGTACTTGGTGACCTGCTCCAGCTGGTCGGTCGGGATGTAGAGGCGGTCGCCGGGCTGGCCGCGCTTGGCGGGGGCGTACTCGACGAGCAGGTACTCGCGGGTCGCGCCCTGCACCGTGCGCTGCACCATCTCGATGTAGCGGCCGACGCCGTGCTGCTCGTGGACGATGTGGTCGCCGGCCTCCAGGGTGAGCGGGTCGATCGTCTTGCGCCGCTTGGCGGGCATCCGCTGCCCGTCCTTGCCGGCCGCCTTCTGGCCGGACAGGTCGGTCTCCGTCAGGACGGCGAGCTTCAGCGCCGGGTCGACGAAGCCGTGGTCGATCGCGCCGCACGCCACGTGCACGACGGCCGGGTCCACCTCCGTCAGGTCGGCCGTCAGACGGGCCGGTACGCCCTCGCCGCCGAGCACCTCGACCGTGCGGGAGGCGGGGCCGTGCGCCTCCGTCACGTACACCGTCCGCCAGCCGTCGGCCAGCCGGCCCTTGGTGTCGGCGAGCGCGCGGGCCGTGTCGCCCCGGTACGCCTCGGGGGCGTGCATGCCGAGGGTGAGCGTGTCGCCGTCGGTCTCGGCGTCCGCCGCGAACGGCGACACCGACCACCACATCATGCCGAGCTCCCGCGCCCGGTCCCGTACGTCCGCGATGCCCCACAGGGAGGCCGCGCCGACGTCGATCGGCGCCTCTCCGCCGCCGGCCGTCGCCGCCCACGAGGCCTGGAGGAACTCCTGGCTGGTGGCGACGAGGTCGGCGGCCCGGGTACGGACCCGCTCCGGGTCGCAGACGACGGCCATCGCGCCGGCCGGGAGGACGTCGAGCAGCAGCTCCATGTCGTCGACGAGGACCGGGGCGAGGGACTCCATGCCCTCGACGGCGATCCCCTCGGCGATCTTGTTCAGCATCTCGCCGAGCTCGGGGTGCTGCTCGGCGAGGGCACGCGCGCGCGTGCGGACGTCCTCCGTCAGCAGCAGTTCACGGCAGGGCGGCGCCCACAGGCCGTGCTCGGCGACTTCGAGGGAGCGCTGGTCGGCGACCTTGAAGTAACGGATCTCCTCGACGTCGTCGCCCCAGAACTCGATCCGGAGCGGGTGCTCCTCGGTCGGCGGGAAGACGTCCAGGATGCCGCCGCGGACGGCGAACTCGCCGCGCTTCTCGACGAGTTCGACCCGGGAGTACGCGGCGGCCGCGAGCCCCTCGACGACGGCGCCGAGCTCCGCCGTCTGCCCCGACCGCAGCGCGACGGGCTCCAGGTCCCCCAGCCCCTTCACCTGCGGCTGGAGTACGGAACGGATCGGCGCGACGACGACGGAGACGGGCCCGGCGGCCGGGTCGTCCGGGCTCGGGTGCGCGAGGCGCCGCAGGACGGCGAGGCGCCGGCCGACCGTGTCCGAGCGGGGCGAGAGCCGCTCGTGCGGCAGCGTCTCCCACGACGGGTACTCGGCCACCGTGTCCGGGTCGAGGAGCGACCGCAGCGCCGCCGCCAGGTCCTCGGCCTCCCGCCCGGTCGCCGTCACCGCGAGCACCGGCCGCCCCGAGTCCCGCGCCAGCGCCGCCACGGCGAACGGCCGGGCGGCGGCGGGCCCCACCAGGTCCACGTGCGGGCGGTGCCCGTCGGAAGCGGCCGTCACCGCCTCCGCGAGGGCCGCGTCCTTGACGACGAGGTCGAGCAGACCGTGCAGGCTCATGGGGCTTCCATCCCGGTACGTACGAGGAGTGAACGAACAAGCGGACAACGCGAACGGCCCGACACGTCACACGGGCCGGGGCCTCCACCCTACGACGCCGGGGTGACACCGGCGCGAGGGATCACGCTCACTCGGCGGGGTGAGGTCCTCACCCGGAGGGGTGAAGGGAGGGGCGTCTCTTCGGCCGACCCGAATATTTTCGTCCGGCTACTCAGCCCACCCGCTGTAGTCGAGCCCCGAGAGGCCGCCATGGAAGCAGCCCCGCAGTACGACGTCCACGAGGTGTCGGCCCACTTCTCCGAGATCCTGGAGCTGGTCGCCGCCGGCGAGGAGGTGATCATAAGCAAGGCCGGCGAACCGGTCGCGAAGGTGATCCCGCCGAAGGGGAAGGTCCGGCGCACCGCACGAGGCTCCCTACGGGGCCGGATCACGGTCGCCGACGACGTCGACGAGCTCCCCGAGGGACGGGGCGAGGCATTCGGCGCGGCCGAGTGAAGCTCCTGCCCGCCCGGCAGGCGCGACGCCCCGCCACGGGCGCCGCGCCGCCGTTCCGTTGTGGGCAATCGTTCCTCCCCCAAGGACTTCGTCCAGGGGGTGCCCCCAGGGGACGCGGGCGCAGCCCGCACCGGGACGGGGTCCGGGGGCACCGCCCAGCGGGCCGCGCGCCCGCGCGGGGCCCGGCGGGGTGCCGCCCCGCTACTCGGTCGCGATCGCGTTCAGGACGTTCATGCGGCCCGCGCGGAACGCCGGGACCAGCGCCGCGAAAAGGCCCACGAAGGCGGAGCCGGCGAAGACCGTGAGGATCGTCGGCCAGGGGATCTCCAGGACGCCGAGGCCCTCCAGGGCGAGGAGTTTCTGCGCGGCGGTGCCCCAGGCCATGCCGAGGCCCAGGCCGAGCAGCGCGCCGAAGAGGGCGATGACGACCGACTCCAGGCGGATCATGCGGCGCAGCTGGCGGCGGGAGAGGCCGATCGCCCGCATGAGGCCGATCTCGCGGGTACGCTCGACCACCGACAGGGCCAGGGTGTTCACGACACCCAGGACCGCGACGATGATCGCGAGCGCCAGCAGGCCGTAGACGATGTTCAGGAGCTGGCCGACCTGGTTCTTCAGGTCCTCCTTGTAGTCGGCCTGGTCGGAGACCGTGTACTGGGGGTACGGGGCGAGCGCCGTCTTCAGGGCCTCGTACGCCGCGTCCTCCTGCCCGTCCTTCGCGCTGGCGAGCAGCAGCACGCTGGCCGGCAGCCGCTCGGCCGGCAGGTGCGCGCGGGCGGTGGCGACGTTCGTGTACATGGCGCCGTCGTCGACGTTGCCGACGTCCTTCGTGATCGCGGCGACCTTCAGCTTCGCCGTCGAGCCGTGGGTGAAGGCGACGGTCAGGGTGTCGCCGACCTTCACGCCGTGCTCGGTCGCGTAGTCGCTGCCGACGGACATCGCGCCGGGGGCGTACGCCGCCGCCAGGTCGCCGGCGGTGACCTCGCGCCTCAGGTCGCCCGGGTAGGTCGGCTCGGTCGCCGCCAGGCGTTCCTCCGACGCGGTGCCGCGCGGGTCGGTGATCCGGACGTCGACGGGGCGGTACTCGGTGACGTGGTCGAGGCCCGGGACCTTCTCCACGGCGGCCTGCGCCTGCGGCACGATCGGCGCGCCCATCCGGTTCCGGACGATGTAGTCCGCGCCGACGGACCGGTCGAGCTCGTCGGTGGCCGAGGCGACCATGGAGGAGCCGACGACGGAGAGGCAGGCGACGAGCGCGAGGCCGATCATCAGGGCGGCGCCGGTCGCGCCGGTGCGGCGCGGGTTGCGGAGCGCGTTCCGCTCGGCCATCCGGCCGACGGGCCCGAAGACCCGCAGGACGACCAGGCCCAGGGCGCGGACGACGCCGCCCGCGAGGACCGGGCCGATGACGACGAAGCCGAGCAGCGAGAGTACGACTCCGGCGCCGAGCCACAGCGAGCCCGTACCGGCCTTCTCGGTCTGGGTCGCGGCCCACAGCGCGCCGCCGCCGGCGAGCGTGAGGAGCAGCCCGAGCCCGCCGCGTACCCGTCCGGCGCGCCCGTCGGCGGGGGTGCCGGCGTCGCGGAGGGCGGCCATCGGGGAGACCTTCCCGGCCCGGCGGGCCGGGACGTAGGCGGCGAGGACGGTGACGAGGACGCCGAGGGCGAGGCCGACGGCCGGTGTCGTCCAGGCGACGGTGAGGTCGCGGGTGGACAGCTCCATGCCCATGGCCGACATGAGCTCCATCAGGCCGATGGCGAGCCCGACACCTGCGACGACACCGGCGACCGAGCCGACGAGCCCGAGGAGGACGGCCTCGACGAGCACGGAGCGGTTGATCTGCTCGCGGCTGGATCCGACGGCCCGGAGCAGGCCGATCTCGCGGGTGCGCTGGGCGACCAGCATGGAGAAGGTGTTGACGATGAGGAAGATGCCGACGAGGAAGGCGATCCCGGCGAAGCCGAGCATCGCGTACTTCATGATGTCGAGGAACTCGCCGACGTCCTTGCGGCCCGCGTCGGCCACCTCGTCAGCGGTTTGGATTTTGTATCCGTTCCCCAGTGCGGCGGCGACGTCCGCCCTCAGCGTCTCGTCCGCGACCCCCGGCCCCGCCTCCACCATGACCTGTGTGAACAGCCCCTCCTTGCCGAGGAGTTCACGCTGCGCGGTCGCGGTGTCGAAGTAGACGACGGTGGCACCCGGGTTGGTGACCTTGAACTCGACGATGCCGGAGATCTTCGCGGTGAAGTCGCCGGCGGCGGAGATCGTACGGAGCGGGTCGCCGACCTTCAGACTGTGCTTGTCGGCGGTGCCCCGGTCGACGACGACGTCGGCGGGACCGCGCGGCTCACGCCCCTCGGCGAGCTCGACCGAGCGGAGCTCGTACGGGCTCCAGTTGACGGCGATCGTCGGGGCGCCGGTGGTCGGCCCGACGTTCTTGTCGCCCTTGTCGACGACGGTGACGCCCATGGAGGTGACGGAGCCCTGCGCGTCCGCGACGCCCTGCGCCTTCCGCACCTCGGCGACGACCGAGTCCGGGAAGGAGTCGGGGCGGCCGGTGGCCGGGTGCTCGTCGGTCGGGTCGGAGCCCGCCGGGGAGACGGTGACGTCGGAGGCGGTGACGGCGAAGAGCTTGTCGAAGGTCGTGTTCATCGTGTCGGTGAAGACCAGGGTCCCGGACACGAACGCGACGGAGAGGAGCACGGCGACGGCGGAGAGCGCCATCCGCCCCTTGTGCGCGAGGACGTTTCTCAGCGAGGTTCTGAACACGGTCACGACGTCCGCCCCCGCGCGTCGAAGTCCTTCATGCGATCCAGGACGGCGTCGGCCGTCGGCCGCTCCATCTCGTCCACGATCCGCCCGTCCGCCAGGTACAGCACCCGGTCCGCGTAGGAGGCGGCGACCGGGTCGTGGGTGACCATGACGATCGTCTGCCCCAGCTCGTCGACCGACTGCCGCAGGAAGCCGAGGACCTCGGCACCGGCCCGCGAGTCCAGGTTCCCGGTCGGCTCGTCCCCGAAGATGATCTCCGGCCGGGCGGCGAGCGCCCGCGCGACGGCGACCCGCTGCTGCTGCCCGCCGGACAGCTCGGTCGGCCGGTGCTTCAGCCGCCCGGCGAGCCCCACGGTGTCGACGACCCGGTCCAGCCACGCCCGGTCGGGCTTGCGGCCCGCGATGTCCATCGGCAGCGTGATGTTCTCCAGCGCGCTCAGCGTCGGCAGCAGGTTGAACGCCTGGAAGATGAAGCCGATCCGGTCCCGGCGCAGCCGGGTGAGCTTCCTGTCCCCGAGCCCGGTGATCTCGGTCTCGTCGAGGAAGATCTGCCCGCTCGTGACGGTGTCGAGCCCGGCCAGGCAGTGCATCAGGGTCGACTTGCCGGACCCCGAGGGGCCCATGATCGCGGTGAACCGGCCGCGGGCGATGTCCACGTCGACGTGGTCCAGGGCGACGACCCGGGTCTCCCCGGAGCCGTACGCCTTGACGACCTGCCGCGCCCGCGCGGCGACGGCCGTACTCCCTCCGGTACCCCCGTGCTTGAGGGCGGTCACAGGCGTGGTCACGGTCTTCTCCTCAACAGACGCGAGCGGTGTGTAAGAACAAGCTAAGAACCGCGCCCGCCGCTTCTCGTCCTCCGCCGGGACGACCGTCCCCTGGCTCGTATGAGGGAGGACCCCTTAGGGGTTCCTCAGCCCCTGGTCGGAGTGAGACCCTGTCCGCGCACATTTAGGTGTACGAAGAATGAGATACGAGAATGAGAGACGACGGGGAGGACGGCAGGGTGACGGACGGCAGAACGGCCCCGGCGCACACCGCCCCCGCGCCCCCGCGCCCGGACCGCCGCCGCGGCGCGGTCGCGGCCGCCCTCATGCTCTGCATGGCGCTCGCCGCCCTCGACGGCACCGTCGTCGCCACCGCCGTCCCCCAGATCGTCGGCGACCTCGGCGGCCTCTCCGTCTTCTCCTGGCTCTTCTCCGGCTACCTCCTCGCCGTCACCGTCACCCTCCCCGTGTACGGCAGGCTCAGCGACACCTTCGGCCGCAAACCGGTCCTCGTCGCCGGCACCCTCGCCTTCCTCGCCGGCTCGCTCCTCTGCGCCGCCGCCTGGAACATGGCCGCCCTCATCGCCTTCCGCATCGTCCAGGGCCTCGGCGGCGGCGCCCTCCAGGGCACCGTCCAGACGATCGCCGCCGACCTGTACCCGCTCAAGGAACGCCCCAGGATCCAGGCGAAACTGTCCTCCGTGTGGGCCACCTCGGCGGTCGCGGGCCCGGCGGTCGGCGGGCTCCTCGCCGGGTACGCGGACTGGCGCTGGATCTTCCTCGTCAACCTCCCGGTCGGCGGCCTCGCCCTCTGGCTGATCGCCCGCCACCTCAAGGAACCGGCCCGGGCGGACAGGAAGAAGACCCCGGTACGCATCGACTGGCCCGGCGCCCTCGGCGTCTTCGCGACCGGCGCCCTCCTCCTGACCGCCCTCGTGCAGGGCGGCGTCGCCTGGCCCTGGCTCTCCGCCCCCTCCCTGGGCCTCCTGGGCGGCGCGGCGCTCCTGGCCGGCCTCACGGTCGTCGTGGAGCGGCGCGCGGCCGAGCCGATCATCCCCGGCTGGGTCTGGCGCCGCCGTACGATCGCCGCCGTCAACCTCGCCCTGGGCGCCCTCGGCCTCCTGATGGTCGCCCCTGTCGTCTTCCTCCCGACCTATGCCCAGGCGGTCCTCGGCCTCGGCCCGATCGCCGCCGGTTTCGTCCTCTCCGCGTGGACGCTGAGCTGGCCCGTCTCGGCCGCGTTCTCGAACCGCGTCTACAACCGCATCGGCTTCCGCCTGACCGCCGTCCTCGGCATCACCGGCGCCCTCGCCCTGCTGCTCGCCTTCCCGTTCCTCCCGTACCCCGGCGAGCCCTGGCAGCCCGCCCTCCTGATGCTCGCCCTCGGCGCCTGCCTGGGCCTCTTCCAGCTCCCGCTGATGGTCGGCGTCCAGTCCACCGTCCCGTACGAGGAACGGGGCACCACCACCGCCTCCGTCCTCTTCTGCCGCCAGGTCGGCCAGAGCGTCGGCGCGGCGGCCTTCGGCGCGGTCGCGAACACGGTCCTCGCGGCCCGCCTGGGCGCCGGCACGGACCTCGACACGCTGGCGCGCTCCCTGGACACCACCGGCGCCGCCACCGAGTCCGTACGCCGCGCGGTCGACGCGGCGGTCGACCGGGTCTACCTCGGCGCGGCGGCGGCAGCGGCCCTCGCCCTCCTGGCCCTCCTCACGGTGGCCCCCCGCCGCTTCCCGATCCTGAAGGAAGCGACGGGGGACGAGAAGTAGAGGGCGACGGTATCCGTTCCGTATGCGACCGCCCCGGCCTCAGGCCGTGAGGGCGGGAACGAAGTCGTCCGGCAGCCGAGGAGGAGCCCCCCGGGTCCACACCACCCGCAGCGCCGAAGCGGCGATCCGCCACCCGTCACCCGTCCGAACCAGCTCGTTGTCGACATGCCCGGCGGAGACGAACAGCCCCTCCGACCCGTCCGCCAGAACGTGCGTGCTCAACTGGGCGCCCCGCACGGTGGCCCGGTCCCCGTCGACCTCGACGACGAGGTCGGTCCCCATGTGCACGGTCCGCTCGAACAGCGCCATCGCCCGCCGGATGTGAGCCAGGAGGGCGTCCCGCCCGTGAACCGTGCCGATGGGCATCTCGGCGGTGACGTCCTCGGTGTGGAACGCCCGAGCCCACTCCTCGTCGAAGACCCCCACGTCCAGGGACCGCAGGTAGCGGCCCATCAGGTCGGTGATCTCGGCACGGTCGGTCAGCGTCCGCAGCTGTCGCTGCATCTCTTCGATGTCCATGCGGAAAGCCTCGTCCCTCAAGTCCACTTGAGGTCAAGTGCCGCGCCCACGCCTGTCGCGACCTCGACGCACCGGACGCCATGAGCGAGGACCGAGGCGCTCCCAGGCGTCGCGGGAAGCCGCCAGAAAGAGAACGGGACGGGGCCGGCCGGATTCGAACCGGCGTCCTCCCACATGCGGTGAAGGCGCGACCACCACTGCGCTACGAGCCCCGTCCCTCCGGGGATCATACGAGCCCGAGCACTTCACCGCTTCGAACAAAGGCCGGTCCCCATGGAGGAACAGACACCAGCCGTGCAGGCCCTGAGCCGCTCGTACGTCACCGCCGACGGCCTCCGGTTCGACGTCACCGGGATGACGGTCGAGCACCACCCGGACCGCAGCGCGACGCTGACGTACCGGCTGACCGTGCGCCGCCGGGGCCGCCCGGACGAACGATGGGTGGTCGCCCTGCCCTGGCACGACAAGTCCTGGGCGGACGTGCTCACCTCACCCGCGCCCCCTCCCGACCGACTGGGGCACCTCGTGCGCCTCGTCCACGCCCACCTGGAGGAGTGGTGGGACACGAAGGCGCACAACCGCAGGTCGGCGAAGCTGGGGCGGCGACTCGCCTGACCTCTCGTAGCACACGCGGGGCCCTGCCCGTCCGGCTCGGACAGGCAGGGCCCCCGTACGTACAGGCGGCGGCTGTACTACTCCGCCGAGGCGAGCCCGACAAAACCCGCCCACGCGTCATGCGACACCCGGAGCGCCGGCCGGGCCACGTCCTTGGAGTCGCGGACGTGCACGGCGCCCGCGCCTGCCGCGACCTCGATGCACTGGCCGCCCTCGGTTCCGCTGTAGCTGCTCTTGAACCAGGCGAGGGGCTCGGCGTTGTTCATAGCTCTCCCAGCAACTTCTCGATGAACGCAAGCGACTCTCGCGGGGTGAGAGCCTGTGAACGGATGATCCCATAGCGTGCGGCGGCGAGAACGGTCTGCTCGGGATCGGTTACCAGCGAGCTGGTGTTCTGCGCCTCGACGTAGAGGAACTTCTTGCCGTCCTTGCGCGTGACGACCGTGAACGGGCCGTTCACACCCGCGTTGTCCTCGCAGTCGGTCGGCATGACCTGGAGTTCGACGTTACGCCGCTGCCCGATCAGGAGCAGGTGCTCCAACTGCCCTCGCAGGACGCTGGTCCCGCCGTACCGGTGCCGCAACACCGACTCGTCCATGACGAAGCTCAGCAGAGGGGCGGGACGTCGCTCGAAGATGTCCTGCCGCGCCAGCCGGGCCGTCACCCGCTGCTCGATCGTCTCCTGGTCCAGCGGCGGACGCCGCATGGCCAGGAGCGCCCTCATGTACTCCTCGGTCTGGAGCAGGCCGTTGACCACCATCGTGTCGTACATCAGCAGCTCGATCGCCTGCTTCTCCAGCTGCGCCATCCCCTGGAAGAAGACGGGGTACTGCGCCTGCTCCAGCTGCTCCTTCCAGACGGTCAACAACCCGCCCGCGTCCAATACTTCATCAGACCGGTCGACCGCGCGCGGGGGCGGGATCCTCCGGCCCTGCTCGAAGGAGGCAATGGTCGACGCCGAATACCCCAGCCGCTTGCCGAACTCCTCCCGTTCCATCCCCGCCCGCGTCCGCAGCGTCTTCAGACTCTGCCCGAACGCCGCCACCACACCCCTGCTGGACTTGTCCGCCGTCTGACCGGACTCCGTCTCGGCCTCAGGCTCGGGCCCCGTCTCAGGTACCGCGCCCGCCTGCTCTTTCGCCACCGCACCACACCTCTCGTACCGGCGCCGACACCCCACGTACAAGCAGATCACGTCAGCGCGTCACCACTGGTCACGCTACGCCACCAAGAGGACCTTGGGAGGCATGACGAGCAACATCGGAAGCCCCACCGGCCCCACCCAACTCACGGGCACCTCCCCCTACTTGAACACCCGTTCCTTCGCCCTGCGGTTCACCTCCACACCCCGCGGCGCCCGGCTCGCGCGGCGGCTGGTCGCCGTGCGGCTGGACGAGTGGGGGGTGCCGTACGGGAGCGAGGCACACGAGGCCGTCGTGCTGGTCGCGGGCGAGCTGGCGACGAACGCGGTGCGGCACGGGCATGTGCCGGGGCGGGACTTCCACCTCTCCCTCCGCGTCACGGAGGCGCCCCGGGCGGTGGCCCGGGTCGAGGTGAGCGACACACGGGCGGAGCGCGTACCGCCCCGGCCCGGTCGTCTTCCGGAGCCGGAACCCGGGGAAGGGGGAAGGGGGTTGCTGCTCGTCGGCGGGCTGGCCGAGCGGTGGGGGTGGCATCCACGGCTCGGCGCGCCGGGGAAGACGGTGTGGGCGGAGTGCGCCCTCGGCTGAGGGGCCGGCCGCTGCCGGAGGGGCAGCGGTCGGCGCACGGGGCGGGCTAGAAGACGGAGTCGTACGAGAAGCCCTGGGTCAGGCCCTTCTGGACGCCGCGCTTGAAGGGGGCCGACCAGTCGCCCGTACCCGCGTAGAAGGTCTCGCCGCCGTTCCACGCGACGAGGTCGGCACGTCCGTCGCCGTTGGCGTCTCCGACGGCTGTGAGGCCCTTGAAGACGCCCCACCCTCCGCCCACCCGCTTCCGGGCCGCGAAGGTGCCGTCTCCCTTGCCGAGGTACAGCCAGAGCACGCCCGCGCGGTCCCGGGCGAGGAGGTCTCCGGCGCGGGCGCCGCCGAGGTTGCCGGTGGCGGTGAGCTCGTTGTAGATCCCCCAGCCGCCGCCGACCCGCTTGCGGGTGGCGAACGGGGAGGTGGCGTTCCCGGTGCCCGGGTAGAGCCACAGGACGCCGGACCTGTCGGAGGCGAGGAGGTCGGGGCGGCCGTCTCCCGTCACATCGCTGCCGCCGGTGATCCGGTCGTAGACCTGCCAGCCGCCGCCGATCCGCGTCCGGGGCGCGAGCGGCGCGTTCCGGTCGCCGGTTCCCTGGTAGAGCCAGAGCGTGCCGGAACGGTCGCGGGCGACGCTGTCGGGTGCGGAGCCGCCGGCCACGTTCCCGACGGACACGAGCCGGTCGTAGGCCTTCCAGCCGCCGCCCACCCGCGAGGCGCCGGTGGCCGTGAGGGAGCCGCCGGGGGCGGTGGGCATGGTGCCGAAGCGCCACAGCACCCCGCCGGGGTCCCGGGCGAGGAGGTCGGCCGTGCCGTCGTCGTCGTAGTCATGGGCGGCGGCGGGCCGGCTCACGGTGAACCGGCCGGTGGTGACCAGCGTGGGGCCGATGCCCTCGTCCGGGCGGGCGGTGAGCTCCCACTCGTACGCACCGTTGCGGGCGGGGCCGGGACCGCCCTCCAGGTCCTTGCCGTCCCAGTGCCAGGCGAAGCGGCGCGGCGTCCCGGCGGCGACGCCGTACGGTACGGTCCACCCCTCGTACACGGTCTGCCGGCTGCGCACATGGGTCAGCGTCAGCCACACCCGGCTGTCCGCCCGGGACAGGTCCCAGCCGAAGTCGACGCCGCGGGCGACCTGTTCACCGGTGAGCGCCTTCGGGACGGTGGAGCCGGTGAGGGTGACGACGGTCGACTGGCCCGTGGCCGCGACCAGTTCGACGACCGGGCGGCCGCCGTCGGCGCGCGGCGAGATCCGGTACAGCCCTTCGCCCCGGTCGGGCGTGCCGCCGCGCACCAGGAGCGTGCCGCCGGGGCCGGAGACGGCGGAGGAGTGGGCGGTGAGGAGCTGGACCTTCTCGCCCGTCTCGACGGACTCGGCGGTGAAGGGCCGCACCGGGAGCGCGGACGCGCCGTTGGGGTTGCCGGTGGTGTCGATGTGGACCTGCTGCCCCTGGACGAGCCATCCGCCGACGAGGTGGAACGCGTCGTACGAGCTGCCGCTCGCCTTGATCAGCTTGCGCTCGGACGTGCCGCGCCGGTGCACGCCGAACCACTCCGTGGTCCCGTCGGACTCCCGCCACGCGGCGTACGTGTCGGAGATCGCGTTCTTCCGCTGAGGCACGCCCCGGCCGTCCAGGACCTGCGAGAACTCCACGGTCGCCGTGGTGAGGTCGACGACCGCCTTGACGCCCGGACCGTCCGCGACGCCCCAGCAATCGAAGACCGCGGCACCGGCCGTGTAGCCGCCTTCGTCGCCGAAAGAACAGTTGTCGGGCAGTCCCGCGATCGGGCGGCCGGTCAGCTTGCCGTCCTGGACGGTGAAAAGACGCGTGCGGTAGCTGTCCTCCCTGGCCTGGTCGAGGACGACGAGGGTGGAACCGTAGACCGCGTAGACCTCGGAGCCGGTGCCGAGCGCGTCGAGGTCCACCACGACCGGCCCGGCCGCCGCCGACGCGGGTGTGGACATGTCCTGGAGTTTCAGGACCCGGTTGTCCGGCAGGTAGGCCCGCTCGCCGGTGACGACGAGGTCCGAGGCCCCACCGGCCGCGAAGGCCCCGGGCACCGGGGTCGAGGACCCGTCCGCGTACCAGGTCCAGCGGTACTCGGGCGTACTGCCCCGGGTCTTCGACAGGAAGCCGCTCGGCCCGGCGCCGACGACGTCCGCGTTGCGCGGGAACGGTACGGCGGTCTGCTGCTGGTCCTGCGCGGCGAGCGGCACGGCGGCCGTGGCCGGGAGCGCGGTGAGCGTGCCGCCGGTGGCGGCGAGGGCGATGGCGACGGCGGCGGCCGCGAGACGGCGGCCGCGCGTGGGCATGAATTGCATGAACGTTTTCCCCTCCCCTGGGAGAGAGGAAGGTATCCGACGGCCCATTTCCGGCCACGGGCAGGGCGAACCCCGGGTCAGGGGGCGGTACCACCGTCAGCCGGTCACGCGCCCCGCCGCCTCCGGGGCGAGACGCAGAAGGGGTGGCCGGCCGGGTCCAGGAGGACGCGCCACAGGTCGGGGCGGGGCTGGTGCGGGGGGAGGGTGGCGCCCAGGGCGGTCAGGGCGGCCACCGCCTCGTCCAGGTCGTCCACCTCGAAGTCGAGGTGGAGCTGGGGCGGGACCTCGCCGGCCGGCCAGGTCGGCGGGCGGTGGTCCTCGACCCGCTGGAAGCCGATGAGCAGGCCGCCGCCCTCCCCGACCAGGCCCGCGAAGCCGGCGTCCGAGCGCTCGTGCGGGGACAGGCCGGTGGCCTCCGCGTAGAAGGCGGCCAGGGCGAGCGGATCGGGGCAGTCCAGGTTCACGGCCGTCAGGGTCATGCGCACGGCGGGGCTCCGGGTGTGTAGATGCTGAGGTTGATGCGGGCTCCCGGCGCGGCGACCGGTTCGGCCAGGCAGGTCGTGAGGAGGCCGGGGCCGTGGACGGCGTGGCGGACGGGGAGCGCGATGCCGTCGGTGTAGGCGACGGGGACGGAGGCGCAGGCGCGGTAGAGCGGACCGGTCGTCGGGTCGGCCAGGACATCCCGTACGAGACGGGCGAGGACGGGGCTCTCGGGGCGCTGCTCCACGGCCTGTTTGAAGTGGGGCAGCATGGCCGGCGCCCAGTGGGTCTCCCAGTGCGTCAGGGTCTCGGTGCGGGCCCGGGTGTCGAGCAGCAGGTACCGCATGATGTTGAGCGGGGCCCGGCCCGGCGGGAAGAGGCGGCGGTACTCCTCGTTGTGCGCGATGACCGTGAACTCGGCGTCGCTCACGTACGCCACCGCGCCGCCGATCCCGTCGAGGATCTGCTGCCAGGTGTCGGCGACGGACATCCCCGAGCCGCTGTGCAGCGTGCGCGGCGGGTTCTCCTTGCGGGTCAGCCGCCACAGGAACGTCCACTCCTGCTCGCTCAGCTCCAGGACCTTCGCGACCGCGGCGAGGAAATCGCCGCTGGGGCGCGGGAGCCGACCGTTCTCGAAGCGGTTGTACGTGCCCCGGGAGCGCAGCAGCAGATCGTCCATCTGCTCCTGGTTCAGCCCGGCGGCCCGCCGTCCCGGACCGGGCGCGCGCCGGGGAAACCCCCTGCTCTCCGGGGCGATCGCGGCCCGGCGCTCCTGGAGGATCCGCTTCAGGGAACGCCGGTCGTCGGGAGAGATGCGCACCTGGGGACCCACCGCGTCGGGCGGACCGCGGCAGCGGCCCGGGAGAACGTTTTCGGACAGCCGAGATTATTGTCTGCAACTTTGTCGCGTGGAAAGGGAGGGACCGATGCGGAAGACTTCCTTCCAAGGCCCCCCACGGCCTCGGTCGTCCACCGGGGTCTCCGGCTGCGGGTCGGGTCGCGGGGGAGTCGATCCGCAGCCGGGGCCTGGGGATTCGTCTTCAGGAGGTCAGTTCTCGGGGGCCTCGGGGTTGTCCCGTTCCGTACCGGAAGCGCCGGGCCCCGCCGGCCGGCCCGTCAGGGCCGCGAGCGAGCTGCGGATGTGCTCCATGTGGGAGTGGATCTCGTCGCGCGCCTCGTCGTGCTCGCGCAGGACGCGTTCCGTCTCGCGCTCGATCCGCTCGCCCTTCAGCCGGGCCTCCGCCAGGATCTCCCCCGCCTTCGCCTCCGCGTCCTCCTGCCGGTGCCGCATCTCCTGCTCCGTGCGGGCGAGGGCACGGCGGGCCTCCTCCAGACGGGCCTCGGCCCCGGCGATCAGCTCGGCGTGGCGGGCGTCGAGCTCGGCGGCGGCCGTCTCGGCGGCGCGTTCGGCCTCGGTACGGCCGGTGCGGTGCTCCTCGGCCTGGCGGGCCAGGAGTTCGGCCGCGCGGCGCCCGGTCTCCTCGTACGTCTCCGCCGCCGCGGCCCTGGCGCCCTCGGCGTCACGGCGGGCGATGACGGTCAGCTCCTCGGCCCGTTCGCGGGCGGCCTCCAGGGTCGCGCGGGCCTGCGCCTCGGCCGCGGCCCGTACCCCTTCCGCGTACGCGTCGGCCGCCTCGCGCGCCTCCCGGGCCGCCGTGGCGGCGGCCTCCGCGACCTCCTGGGCCTCCGCCTCGGCCGCGCGGACCAGCCGCTCGTCCTCCTGCTCCGCGAGCCGCAGGATCTGCTGCGCCGCCTCGCCCAGGGACTCGTACCGCTGCGGCTTCAGCCCCGCCACGGCCTCCCGCAGCCGGGCCAGCTCGGCCTCCGCCTCCTCGGCGAGGACGGCGAGCCGCGCGGCCCGCTCCCACGCCGCGTCATGGTCCCCGGACAGTGCGGCGAGGTAGCGGTCGACCTGCTCCGGGCGGTACCCCCGACCCCGTCCGACGGCGAAACTCATCCCTGGCGCCCCTTCCCTACGGTCTCACCCCTCCAGGATGCGCCATAAGAACGGACAAAAGGCGCCCGATGCGATCACGCGTCGAGCGCCCTTCATCACATTCCGCCTAAGTGGCCGTCCTCAAGGGGGCGCCCTCAAGGGGGCGTCAGAGCAGACCGTCCCACATCTGCTCAAGGAGCACCGACCACCAGTTCTCCGGCGACGACAGCGCCGCCGGGTCCAGCATCGCCAGCTGCGCCTGGAAGTCCACCGTCCAGCGGCCCGCCTGCTCCGGCGTGAGCCCGAACCGCAGCCGCCACATCCGGCCGAGCAGCGCCATGCACCGCACGAACTCCGGCAGCCCCGTGTTCACGAACTGCGGCGGCACCGACGCCCCGCCCGGACCCGCCTCCACCGGCACCGCCACGATGTGCGCGGTCCCGTACTGGACACAGATCGCCCGCCCGAAGTCCGAACCGAGCACCAGGTACGAGCTCGCGTCCGGCGCCGCCGGCACCTGCCGCTGCGCCGCCAGCTCCGCCAGCGTCGGCACCACCGGCATCGCCGGCTGCGCCCAGAAGAACGGCCCGAAGTCCGCCGGCAGACCCGCCCACAGGAGCGTCACCGCCACCAGCTCCGGCACACCCTGCCGGGACACCGCCCGCTGGTCGAACCGGACGATCCCCGGCCCGAACGCCCCCGCCAGCTCCTGCGCCACGCCCTCCGGGGGCACCGGCGGCGCCGGCTGCACCGGCGGCAGCGGAGCCCGTACCGGAGCAGGACGCGCCGGACCGTCCGCCACCTGGTGCAACTCGCCCTGGTGCGTGAGGAGTTGACGCATGCCCTGCTGCCGTCCCGCGTGATCGCGGCCGTACGGGGCGATGCTGGTGATCCGCGCCTGCGGCCACGTCTCGCGGATCATCCGCGCGCAGTAACCACCGGGCAGCTCACAGGACTCCAGCTCCGTGTGCAGTTCGAGCACCTGCTGCGGCGGCACACCGAGCCCGCGCAGCTCGTGCAGGATCTGCCACTCCGGATGCGGCGTACCCGGCGCCGAACGCCGGATGATCTGCTGCTCCGAACCGTCCGGCGCCCGGTACCGCAGCACCGCCTGATACCCCGGACCGACCGTCGGCACCCCGGCCGGCGGCTGCTGCGGATACCCGTACGCAGGAGCGGGACCAGGAGCGGGAGCCGGAGCAGGCGCAGGAGCGGGAGCAGGCGCGGGGGGACGCGGCGCGGCCGGCGCCGCCGGGGCCGGGCCCGGCGGAGGCGGCGGCGTACCCGGACCGGCACCCGGGCCGCCCGGACCCGGCTGGGCCAGCATCGTCGGCGCGTGCTCGATCCCGTGCGCCGGCGTCCCCGGACCACCGGGAGCACCCGGCGGCGGAGGCGGAGGCGGCGGCGCGGCCTGACCGCCACCGGTACCGCCCGGACCCGGATGCGCCAGCATCGTCGCCGCGTGGTGCACCGGCTGCGGCGGCGTCACCGGACCCGGCGGCGCCGGCGGCGGAGGCGGCGTGGCCCCCGACGGCGGCGGCGTCTGCGGCATCATCTGCGTCGGTACGTACGCGGCCGCCGGCGCCGACCCGCCCGAGGTACCACCGGGCACCCCCGGCGGAGACGGCGGCGCGACCGGAGCGGAAGCCGTCTTCTTCGGCGTCATCGGCGCCTTGCTCGTCGCCGCGTCCGCGATGTCCCCCGCACCCGGCGGAACGACCGGCGGAGCCGCCGGAGGCGGCGGCGTGGCACCCGACGGCGGAGGCGCGGCCGGGTCGAGACGCGGCGCCACGGCCGTCTTCGGCAGCGCACTGCCACCCTGCATCAGCGCCGTCGGCGCGTCCGCGCCCACCACCGGCGCCGGCGCGTCCTCGTCATCGGCCCCCGACAGCGGCGGCGCGAACACGGTCGCCGGCAGCGGCACACCCTCCACCCCGCCGGAACTCGCGTTGGCGTCCACCCACGGACTCCCCGGCGGCGTCACGGGCGGCACCACGGGCGGCGTCGCCGGAACCCCGTCCATCGCCGTCGGCTCGTACTCCGCCTCCTCGGACGAAACAGAAGAGGAAGAGGAAGAGGAGGCGGAAGAAGAGGAAGAAGAAACAGGGGCAGAAGAGGGCGCGACAGAAGCACCCGCCCCCTCCGACGCCTCCGACACCCCGGACTCCGCCGACGACACCGACGCCCCCGGCACCGAACCCGTGTCCGCGTCGGCCTCCGCCTCCGCGTCCTCCCGCTCCTCCTGCGACGCGTTCGGCCGCTGCGGCAGACCGATCTTGTCCGCCGCGTCCTGCAACCACTCCGGCGGACTCAGCAGGAACGACGTCTGGTTCAGGTCGATCCGCGCCGGCGGCACGGCCGCAGCGGGCGCCGAAGCCTCCGCCTCGACCCCGTACTCCTCCTCGTACCGCCGGATCACCTCACCCACCGGCAACCCCGGCCACAGCGTCGCCTCACCCGAATCCCGCGCGATCACCAGCCGCTGCCGCCCCGTGTCCGCCGTCGGACCGCCCTCGCGACCCTCCGCCCACACCACGAAACCCAGCCCGAACTCCCGTACCCGCACCTCCTGATGCTGATACGGAGGCAGATCACCGTTGACCCACTCCTCGGCGCGCTCCTGCGCCTGCGCGAACGTCACCACAGCCGGCTCACCCTCCCACCGGGGCCACGGGCACGGCGCGCGCGAAGCCGCCGTCCACCATCAGGTTCGCGACCGTCTCCAACTCCGGCGGATTACCGGCCAGTCGCAGCAGGAACGCGTCGAAATCCTCACCACAGGGCAGCAACAGGCGCTCCACGCGCTCGTTCACCGACCAGCCCGCGGCCTCCTCGCCGCCGTCCCGCGCGTCGTCGTACGCGCAGAACCACACCGAACCGACCCCGGCACCCCGCACCTTCACCGCGACCAGACCACCCTGCACGAACGCCACCCCCAGGTAGTCCTTCGTCAGATGGTCCCGCAGACACTTGTTGACGTAGACGAGGTCGTTGACCCCCGCCTCCTCCCGCACCGTGAAGAACGGCTGGTCCACCAGGAGCCCCAGCTCCGCGTCGAGCGCCGCACCCACCGGCGCGCACCCGCCCGCCGCCTTCAGGAACGAGCGGTACGCCCCCGGCAGCCGATAGCCCAGATCCTCCTCGACGCCCTGCAACTGCTGCTCCGACACCGCCACCCGGCCCTTCGGCAACCCGAAGTGCACCGGACGCGTCTCCTGCAACGGCCGCGTACCCCGCTTGCCGTGGTCCACCGCCGCCGTCGCCACCCCACCGTGATGCCGCAGCAACGCCTTCACCTCGACCGGCACCAGCTCAAGCCGGCGCGAACCCACCACGTGGTGCCACGTCCAGCCGTGCGGCGTCGCCACCGCCGGAATCGTGTCCCACAACTCATGGCCGGTCGCCGCCATCGCCGCGTTCGCCGACACGTAGTCCGTCAGCCGCAGCTCGTCGACGCCGAAACCCTCCGGAGGCTCCGCGATCTCCGCCGCCGCACGCGCGTACGGCGAGAAATCCGGATAACCGCGCTCGTCCACCCGCACCCCACGCGGATGCCGCGAAGCACGCACCGGATCCGGGAAACGCACGACCTGCCCGGCATAGGCCGCGTTCGGTGGCGCGGTGAACTGCCCGAGCCGACCTGTCGTCATGGCGGTTGCTCCCTGCATGGCGTCACTGGCTGCTACTGCTCTGTTCCTCCAGCCGGACGCCACCACACGGCGGCCACGCCCGACCGATCCCGCACAGCCTATGCGCTGCCACAAGACCACGAACCGGCCCGCACCCCCCACCGGCCCACCCCGCACACACACAGTCACCAACCGTCACGAAGCCATGACAAGCCGACCACGGCTCCGGCACACCGGCGCGCCGCCACCCCCACCCAGCTTCCCCATATGGCTCCCTATTTGGCAGGCTGTGCACCGCAACTCGGGGGATTGCAGGAGGGGAAGACCGCACCATGTACGCCAGCACCACGCCCACGCAGGGTGACCCACGCCTCAACTGGAGCAGCGACGACGACACCGGCCGCGCCCCCTCACTGCTCCACCGCCGCGACGGCATCCTGCCCGCCGTCGGCGCCGCCCTCTCCGTCCGCGGCGAAACCCTCACCTGCACCGCAGGACGCGGAGACGCCCCACCCGTCCTCCACCCCCTCGTGCAGGACTTCCTCGACACCCTCACCAGCGGCCAGCGGGAACGCTTCACCGGACGCTGCCCCGAAGCCATCCTGCTCTCCCGGCACCTCACCGCCGCCGAGCACAACCGCTCCAAACGCGCCCAGCGCAAACCCCTCACCGCCGGCGAAGCCCGCCGCAGCCTGAAACACGCCAAGATCACCGCCCGCCGCATCCGCGAGGACGGCGACCCCCTCCACGGCAGCTACGCCGCACCCTGCCGCTCCTGCGCCGCCCTCCTCGACCACTTCGGCGTCCGCAGCATCGCCCCCACCGCACCCTCCGCACCTTCCGAGAACGGCTGACCCCACCCCATGTCCGACACCACCCGCTTCCCCGTCAACGTCGACGCCGCCCTCCGCGACGCCGGCTGGCAGCCCGGACGCTGGGACATCAAACTCGCCGAGGAATGGGCCGACGCCCTCCGCGCCCACGTCTCCCCCGCCGGCCACCGCCACAGCGTCTTCCCCGCCGTCGTCGAAGCCTGGGCCGAATTCGGCGGCCTCCACCTCACCGCCCCCGGCCACGGACGCCACATAGCGCCCGCCACCCTCCGCTTCGACCCCCTCGCCGGCCTCCACCTCGCCCGCACCCTCGGCGACCTCGGCCGCGCCCTCGGCACCGAACTCGCCCCCCTCGGCGAAGAAGGCGACCACCAGGCCGTCCTCGCCATGGACGTCGAAGGCCGCGTCTACAGCCTCGACCACACCGGCGACTGGTACCTCGGCCGCGACATCGACGCCGCCCTCGCCACCCTCGTCACCGGCACCCGCCCCACCCGCCTCACCGCCGGTTAAGCGGTCGCACCCGCCACGGGAATCACCGCCGACACCTTGAAACCACCCGCGTCCGTCGGCCCCGACACGAACACCCCGCCCAGCCGCACGACCCGCTCCCTCATCCCCACCAGACCGTTCCCCCCACTCGGCAGACCCGCGTCCGCCGCACCCGCGTCCGACGGACCGTTCTCCACCTGCACCGCCACCTCGCTCCCCCGGTGCCCGAGCCGCACCACGACCTCCGCGCCCGGCGCGTGCTTGTGCACGTTCGTCAACGCCTCCTGCACCACCCGGTACGCCGTCCGCCCCACCTCCGGCGGACACTCCCCCGGCTCCCCCACCACCACCAGCTCCACCACGGCCCCCGCGAGCCGCGACTGCTCGCACAGCCCCTCCACCGCGCCGAGCCCCGGCCCCTCCTCCGAAGCCGCCGCCTCCGCCGCGGCCGCGGCCGCCCGCCCCACCGCAGCCAACGGCACCGCCGCCGGAACCTCCGCGGGCTCCTCCTCCCGCAGCACCCCCAGCATCTCCCGCAGCTCCGTCAACGCCTGACGCCCCATGTCACCCACCAGAGCCGCGTTCCGCACCGCCTTCTGCGGATCCTTCAACGCCACCGCCTGCAACGCCGCCGCGTGCACCACCATCAACGACACCCGGTGCGCCACCACGTCGTGCATCTCCCGCGCGATCCGCCGCCGCTCCTCCTGCCGCGCCCACTGCGCCCGCTGCTCCGCCCGGTCCGCGAGCAGCGACAACTCCTGCTCCAGCGAGTCCGCCCGCTCCCGCAGGCTCTCCATCAACCGCCGCCGCGCCCCTATGTAGAGCCCGAACAGCACCGGAGGAGCGTTGAGCCCCAACGTCATGAACAGCGCCATCACCGGCACGTACCAGGCACTCGGATCGAAGCCGTCGGCCTGCGCGGCGATGTCCCGCCGCATCTCCACCGCCGTCACGACGAAGACGGCGACCGTCGACATCCCGGCGAGCACCGCCGTGTACCGCCGCGGCACC
Organism: Streptomyces sp. CC208A; assembly: GCF_030010625.1. Taxonomy (GTDB): domain Bacteria; phylum Actinomycetota; class Actinomycetes; order Streptomycetales; family Streptomycetaceae; genus Streptomyces. Next base: position 84,018 of record NZ_JASCXN010000004.1, read on the forward strand.
TCCGACGCCGCCAGCGTGTACAACCCGACGATCCCCATCAGGAAACCCATCTCGGCCGGCGCCACCGCGATCGACACCAGCACCACGGTGATCGGCCACCGCCGCCGCACCAGCAGCACGGCCCCCACCAGAAACCCGATCAGCGCCCCCACGCCGTCCGGCACCCCCGCCCTCCCGGAGAACGCCACCCCCTCGGCGGCACACTCCACCGCCGAGACCAGCGCCAGCCCCCCGTCGAGCACGACACTCCGCCGCCGCGCCCACCACCACCAACCCGCGCCCGGCGCGTCCCGATCTGCCCCCGTTACGGTCATGCCCCCACCCTACGGGCGCCCCTCCGCGGAATCCGCAGGGCGTCAACCTCCCGCACACCAGTCCCTCGAACTGTTGAATCGCCAGCGTTTTCGACCCCAGGCGTCCGCATTCCGAACGACGCTCATCACATGACCGCAGAAATGAACCGGTACGCCGACTTCGAGGGCCTCCGCGCCCAGGCGGTGTCGCTGCGCCGCGAGGGCCTCAGCCGACGCCAGATCCGTGACCGCCTGAAGATCTACAACAACGACCTCCTCCACCGCCTGGTGAAGGGCGAACCCCCGCCGGAGTGGACGAAGCGCCCCCGCGCGAAGGACGACCTCCGCGCCCGCGCCCGAGAGCTCCGCCTCCAGGGCATAACCTACGACCAGATCCAGGTCGAGCTGGGCTGCTCGAAGAGCTCGATCTCGTTGTGGGTACGCGACCTGCCGAAGGTCGACCACCGGACCCCTGCCGAGCAGGGGAGGGAGGCAGCCCTCAAGCGGTGGGCCCACGAGCGCCCCCTGCGCGAGGCGGCCCGTGCGGCAACGGTCCACGAGGCGGCGAAGGCGGTGGGAAAACTGACTGCGAGGGAACTCTTCTTCGCCGGGGTGGCGCTGTACTGGGCCGAGGGATCCAAGAGCAAGCCCCACCGGCGCGACGAGACGGTCGCCTTCATCAACAGCGACCCGGACGTCATCAGGGTCTACCTGGCATGGCTCGACCTCCTGGGCATCGCCCGGGACCGCCTGCGCTTCCGCGTCATGATCCACGAAACCGCCGATGTCGCCGGGGCGGAGAAGTACTGGGCGGACCTCGCAGGCATCCAGCCGTCCGCACTCCAGAAGACCACGCTCAAGAAGCACAACCCCAAGACGGTACGCAAGAACACTGGCGCGGAGTACCGGGGGTGCTTCATCGTCCGCGTCTCGGGCGGCGCCGAGTTGTACCGTCGCATCGAAGGCTCTTGGTACGGCATAGTAGGGGCGGCGACCGCGTCCGATACAGAGAATCGGATATAGCGGTAATCCCGGGTCGTCTAAGGGCAAGACGGTGTCTTTTGGTGTCACTTATGGGGGTTCGAGTCCTCCCCCGGGAGCCCGCCGCCAAGGGCCCTGACCTCCCAGGTCAGGGCCCTTGCTCATGTCCGCCCCGCAACCCCCCGGTATCCTTCGTGCGTCCACCACCCAAAGCCGAAGGGCAAACCCGTGAGCGCCAACCGCCCGGCAGCCGTCGTCGTCCTCGCCGCGGGTGAGGGCACCCGCATGAAGTCCAAGACCCCCAAGGTCCTGCACGAGATCGCCGGGCGTTCGCTCGTCGGGCACGTCGTGTCGGCCGCCCGCGAGCTGGAGCCCGAGCACCTCGTGGTGGTCGTGGGGCACGCTCGGGAGCGGGTGCGGGGGCATCTGGAGGAGGTGTACCCGGGGACCCGTACCGCCGTGCAGGAGGAGCAGAACGGGACCGGGCACGCGGTGCGGATGGCGCTGGAGGAGCTGGGGGCGGCGCCCGAGGGGACCGTGGTCGTGGTGTGCGGCGACACGCCGCTGCTGTCCGGCGGGACGCTGAGGGCGCTCGCGGAGACGCACGCCGCCGACGGGAACGCCGTGACCGTGCTGACGGCGGAGGTGCCGGACTCGACGGGGTACGGGCGGATCGTGCGGGACGCGGCCAGCGGGGCCGTGACGGCGATCGTCGAGCACAAGGACGCCTCGCCGGCGCAGCTGGCGATCCGGGAGATCAACTCCGGCGTGTTCGCCTTCGACGGGGCTCTGCTCGCGAGCGCGATCAAGCAGCTGCGGACGGACAACAGCCAGGGTGAGGAGTACCTCACCGACGTGCTGTCGATCCTGCGTGAGGCCGGTCACCGGGTGGGCGCGTCCGTCGCCGCCGATCACCGGGAGATCCTCGGCATCAACAACCGGGTGCAGCTCGCGGAGGCCCGTGCGCTGCTGAACCGGCGGCTGGTGGAGGCCGCGATGACGGCCGGTGTGACCGTGGTCGATCCGGCCTCCGTGGTCCTGGACGTGACCGTGACGTTCGAGCCGGACGCGGTGATCCACCCGGGTACGCAGCTGCTTGGCGCCACGCACATCGCGGAGGACGCCGAGGTGGGGCCGAACACGCGGCTGAAGGACACCACCGTGGGGCGGGGGGCGCGGGTGGACAACGCCGTGGCGGACTCCGCCGTGATCGGCGACGGGGCCTCGGTGGGTCCGTACGCCTATCTCCGTCCGGGCACGACGCTGGGTACGAAGGCGAAGGCCGGTACCTACGTGGAGATGAAGAACGCGACGATCGGCGAGGGCACGAAGGTCCCCCATCTGTCGTACGTGGGTGACGCGACGATCGGCGACCACTCGAACATCGGCGCGGCGAGCGTGTTCGTGAACTACGACGGTGTCGCGAAGCACCACACCACGATCGGGTCCCACTGCCGGACCGGGTCGGACAACATGTTTGTGGCTCCCATCACGATCGGGGACGGTGTCTACACCGCCGCCGGGTCGGTGATCACGAAGGACGTGCCGGCCGGTGCGCTGGCCGTGGCGCGGGGCCAGCAGCGGAATATCGAGGGTTGGGTCGCCCGGAAGCGGCCCGGGAGCGCGGCCGCGCAGGCGGCCGAGGCGGCCTCCGAGGGGTCGGCCGGCGAAAGCTGACCGGAAACAGGTACGTCGAAGTCGGCGTACCGTGATACGTGCACACAAATTCGGCTGGTTCGCACACGCGCACGGGAGCGCGGGTCTTGCGGCCAGGGAACACGTCTGAGGAGACAGTGCTGTGACCGGGATCAAGACGACCGGCGAGAAGAAGCTGATGCTCTTCTCCGGCCGCGCCCACCCCGAGCTGGCCGAGGAGGTCGCGCACCAGCTGGGTGTCGGTCTCGTTCCGACCAAGGCGTTCGACTTCGCCAACGGTGAGATCTACGTCCGCTTCCAGGAGTCGGCGCGTGGCGCGGACTGCTTCCTGATCCAGAGCCACACGGCTCCGATCAACAAGTGGATCATGGAGCAGCTGATCATGATCGATGCTCTGAAGCGGGCTTCGGCCCGGAGCATCACCGTGATCGTCCCGTCGTACGGCTATGCCCGTCAGGACAAGAAGCACCGCGGCCGTGAGCCGATCTCGGCCCGTCTGGTGGCGGACCTGATGAAGACGGCGGGTGCGGACCGGATCCTGACCGTGGACCTGCACACGGACCAGATCCAGGGCTTCTTCGACGGCCCGGTGGACCACCTGTCGGCGCTGCCGGTGCTCGCGGACTACGTGGGGGGCAAGGTCGACCGCGAGAAGCTGACGATCGTCTCCCCGGACGCGGGTCGCGTGCGGGTCGCGGACCGCTGGTGCGACCGTCTGGACGCGCCGCTGGCGATCGTGCACAAGCGTCGCGACAAGGACGTCGCCAATCAGGTGACGGTGCACGAGGTCGTCGGTGACGTGCGGGGCCGTGTGTGTGTCCTGGTGGACGACATGGTCGACACGGGCGGCACGATCTGCGCGGCTGCCGAGGCGCTGTTCGCGCACGGTGCCGAGGACGTCATCGTGACGGCGACGCACGGCATCCTGTCGGGTCCCGCGGCGGACCGGCTGAAGAACTCGAAGGTGAGCGAGTTCGTGTTCACGGACACGCTGCCGGTGCCGGGTTCGCTGGACCTCGACAAGATCACGGTCCTTTCGATCGCGCCGACGATCGCGCGTGCGGTGCGTGAGGTGTTCGAGGACGGTTCGGTGACGAGCCTGTTCGAGGAGCACTGAGCCTCGGAGCGTGCCGGTGGGGGCCGTCTTCCCGTTCGGGAGGGCGGCCCTCCGGCGTTTCCGGCGCGGGTGCGGGTCCCGTGATCCATTTGGGGGGTCCGGGGCGGGCGGGTAGACTGCTGGGGTTGCTCGGCGAGGGAGGCCGTACCCGTTCGAGGGTCGGCGACTCCGTTATCGACGCGCTCTTCGTAGCAGGCCATCGCCAGTCGTGGCCGGGTGACAGTCGTATCCGTCACCACATACGAGGAGTGCACATGTCCGAGGTGAAGCTCGCCGCCACCGTCCGCACCGAGTTCGGCAAGGGCGCCGCCCGCAAGATCCGCCGCGCCGCCGCCGTTCCCGCCGTTCTCTACGGCCACGGCTCGGACCCGGTCCACCTGACGCTGCCGGCGCACGACACCGCCATGGCGCTGCGTACCCCGAACGTCCTGCTGTCCCTGGACATCGAGGGCCGCGGCTCCGAGCTGGCCATCCCGAAGGCCGCCCAGCGCGACCCGCTGAAGGGCTTCCTTGAGCACGTCGACCTCCTCCTCGTGAAGCGTGGCGAGAAGGTCACCGTCGAGGTTCCGGTCGTCGCCGAGGGCGAGCTGGCCGCGGGTGGCAACCTGCTGGAGCACGTCCTGAACACCCTCTCGGTCGAGGCCGAGGCCACCCACCTGCCGGAGTCCGTGACGGTCTCCGTCGAGGGCCTGGAGGCCGGTGCCTCCGTCACCGCCGGTGACATCGCGCTGCCGCAGGGCGTCACCCTGGTGACCGAGGCCGACGCCGTGGTCCTCCAGGTCCTGGCCGCCCAGGCCGAGGAGCCGGCCGCCGAGGCCGAGGGCGAAGAGGCCGCCGAGGCCTGAGCCGTAGGCTCTTGTCCGACGTGACGGGGTGACGGGCCGCACGGCCCGTCACCCCGTTTCTTTGTGTGTGCGTGTGAGGAGAGTGCGATGACCGACGACGCGAACGCGCCCTGGCTGATCGTCGGCCTCGGCAATCCGGGGCCGGAGTACGCGGGGAACCGCCACAACATCGGCTTCATGGTGGTGGATCTGCTGGCGGAGCGGATCGGCGGGAAGTTCAAGCGGGCGCAGAAGGCGCAGGCGCAGGTCGTGGAGGGCCGGCTCGGTCCGGTGGGCCCGGCCAACCGGCGGGTGGTGCTGGCGAAGCCGATGTCGTACATGAACCTGTCGGGCGGTCCGGTGACGGCGCTGCGGGACTTCTACAAGGTGCCGACGGCGCATGTGGTGGCGATCCATGACGAGTTGGACATCGACTACGCGACGCTGCGGCTGAAGCTGGGCGGCGGGGACAACGGGCACAACGGTCTGAAGTCGATGACGAAGGCGATGGGGCCGGACTACCACCGGGTGCGGTGCGGGATCGGGCGTCCGCCGGGCCGGATGCAGGTGGCGGACTTCGTGCTGAAGGACTTCTCGTCGACGGAGCGCAAGGAGCTGGACTGGTTCGTGGACCGGTCGGCGGACGCGGTGGAGTGCCTGGTGACGGAGGGCCTGGAGCGGGCGCAGTCGGCGTACAACTCCTGAGGTTTTCCGTGGGCCGGGTTTCGGCCGTACGACTGTACGATCGCGGGTCATGACGCACGTCCGCAACGCCGCCATGGTCCTCGTCGCCGTCCTGCTCGTCGTGGCGGGGGTGTGGGCGTCGTGGGGTTCCGCGCAGCACGTCCTGTTGTCGAAGGGGCGTGAGCACGGGACGCTGACGGTGACGGGGTGTACGGACGAGTGGTGCAGCGGGAGTTACGTACCGGGTGAGCCGGGTTCGCCGCGGCGGACGCTGACGATCGCGCGGTCGGTGGCGGCGGGGCCGGGGTCGGTGGTGCCGGTGGTGGTGAAGCCGGGGACGGACGAGGGGGTGCGGACCGGCTGGGGCGGGCGGCTGCACGCGTGGCTGCCGCTGGGCGGGGCGCTGCTGCTGGCCGCGCCGCTGGTGGCGGGGGGTCTGCGGATGCGGCGGACGGCCTGGGGGCTGGCGGGTGCGGGCGGGGCGCTGGTGGTGGCGGCGTTCCTCGCGCTGTGACGTACTCGGTGACGTACTCGCGGGTCTGACCAGATTCAACCAGTTCCTGGCGAGATTGTTATGCGCTACCGGGTTAAGCGAGGTTTAAAGCGACGGATAGGCTGCCCCCCGCCACCTCCCACGGCATTCCCTCATCCGACAGATGGACGACTGCACATGCGACGCTCCCTCATTCCCGCCGCCACGCTTGTCGCGGCCATGACGGGCTCCCTGATCCTCGCGGGTCCTGCTTCCGCTTCGGAGGGCAAGACCTACGAGCTGCCGCTGCACCAGACGACGCCGATCAAGGCCGCCGACTTCGAGCAGGGCGACTGCCCCGACACGATCCCGGCCGACAAGGACGGGTGGCACTTCGTCATCCCCGGCAACGGCGTGGACTTCGTCAAGCTGACGGTCACGTTCGACAACGGCGACCCGATCGAGGTCACCTCCTTCGGCCCGCCGAAGAACGACCACGCGTACGTGGCCTCGGACGCCGGTGCCGAGCTGACCTCCGCCGTCGCGCTCGTGAACGGCGAGGTGAAGCAGGGCTGGTTCAACCTGTCCCACACCTGCGCGGCGGAGGAGGAGACCACCACCGGTGGCAACTCCAGCGGCGAGACCACCACCGGTGAGACCACCACGGGTGAGACCACCGGCGAGACCACCACGGGTGAGACGACGACCGGCGAGACCACCACCGGTGAGACGACGACCGGCGAGACCACCACCGGTGAGACGACGACCGGCGAGACCACCACCGGTGAGACGACGACCGGCGAGACCACCACGGGCGAGTCCACCGCGACCGGTGAGACGACGACCGGCGAGACGACCGCCACCGGCGGTTCGACCACGGGTGAGACCACCTCGACCGGTGGTTCCGCCTCGGGCGACGTCAAGGGCGAGACGGACACCAAGGGCGGCTCCGAGGGGGACAACCTCGCGGAGACCGGCGCCAGTGGCTCGGTCGGCATCATGGCCGCCGTCGCCGCCGCGCTCGCGGGCGCCGGTGCGTTCCTGGTGCTGCGCCGTCGCAAGGCCGCGCAGAACTGACGTACCCCGTCATGAGAGAAGTGCCCCCGCGGGATTCCCGCGGGGGCACTTCTTCGTTCTGCGGCCGGCGTCAGCCGGTGTTGCGGAGGCCCGCCGCCACGCCGTTGACGGTGAGGAGCAGGGCCCGTGCGAGCAGCGGGTCCGGTTCCTCGCCGGCCGCTGCGGCGGCGCGCTGGCGGGCGAGGAGGGCGACCTGGAGGTAGGAGATCGGGTCCAGGTAGGCGTCGCGGATGGCGAAGGTCTGCTGGAGGACGGGCTGGGAGTCGAGCAGCTTCTCGCCGCCCGTCACCTTGAGGACCTCCTCGACGGTGAGCGCGTGCTCGGCCTCGATGGTGGCGAAGACGTGCTTGAGCTCGTCGGGGACGAGGGTGTCGACGTAGTGGCGGGCGATCCGCAGGTCGGTCTTGGCGAGGGTCATCTCCACGTTGGAGAGGAAGTTGCGGAAGAAGTGCCAGCGCTCGTACATCTCGCCGAGGACGGCGTCGAGCCCGGCCTCGCGCAGGGCCTTGAGGCCGGAGCCGACGCCGTACCAGCCGGGGACGATCTGGCGGGACTGGGTCCAGCCGAAGACCCACGGGATGGCGCGGAGTCCGTCGAGGCCGGCGCCGGAGTCGGGACGGCGGGACGGCCGGGAGCCGAGGTGGAGGTCGGCGAGCTGGTCGACGGGGGTCGCCGCGAAGAAGTAGGCGGGCAGGTCGGGGTCCTCGACCAGCTTGCGGTACGCGGTGTGGGCGGCGTCGGAGACGGTGTCCATGGCCGCGTCCCAGCGGGCGAGGGCCTCGTCGGACTGGCGGGGGGCGGTGTGCAGGGCGGAGGCCTGGAGGGTGGCGGCGACCGTCAGTTCCAGGTTCTCGCGGGCCAGCGAGGGGATGAGGTACTTGTCGGAGATGACCTCGCCCTGCTCGGTGACCTTGATCTCGCCCTCCAGGGTGCCCCAGGGCTGGGCGAGGATCGCGTCGTGGGAGGGGCCGCCGCCGCGGCCGACGGTGCCGCCGCGCCCGTGGAACAGCCTCAGCCGGACCCCGTAACGGTGGGCGACGTCCCTCAGCCTCCGCTGTGCGCGGTGGATCTCCCACTGGCTGGTGGTGATGCCGCCGAACTTGGAGGAGTCGGAGTAGCCGAGCATGACCTCTTGGACGTCGCCGCGGAGGGCGACGAGGCGCCGGTAGGAGGGGTCGGCGAGCATGTCGTTGAGGATGACGTCGGCGGCCTTGAGCTCGTCGGTGGTCTCCAGGAGCGGGACGATGCCGATCTTGGCCCAGCCTGCGTGGAGGTCGACGAGGCCGGCCTCGCGGGCGAGGACGGCGGCGGCGAAGACGTCGTCGGCGCCCTGGCACATCGAGATGATGTAGGACTCGATGACCTCGGGGCCGAAGCGTTCGAAGGCTTCCTTGACGGTGTGGAAGACGCCGAGGGTCTTCTGCCCGGCCGCGTCGAGCGGGGCGGGGGTGGGGGCGAGGGGCCGCCTGGAGCGGAGTTCCTTGGCGAGGAGGCGCTGGCGGTAGTCGCGGGGCATGTCGGCGTACCGCCAGGACTCCTCGCCGAGGCGGTCGAAGAGCTGGCCGAGGGCGTGGTGGTGGGCGTCGGCGTGTTCGCGGACGTCCATGGTGGCGAGCTGGAGGCCGAAGGCGGCGAGGGTGCGGATGGTGCGGTCCATGCGGCCGTCGGCGAAGAGGCCGCCGCGGTGCTCGCGCAGGGAGGTCTGGATGAGGGTGAGGTCGCGGATGAGTTCGGCGGTGCCGAGGTAGTCGCGGCCTTCCTGGTGGGGGGTGCCCTGGGCGAGGCGTTCGCGGGTGTTGAGGAGCTTCTGGCGGATGCAGGTGGCCTTGAGGCGGTACGGCTCCTCGGCGTTGAGCCGCTTGTAGCGGGGGCTGATCTCGGGGAGGAGGTCCAGGTCGCGCTGGAGGGAGTCCAGGAGTTCCTGGGTGGCTCCGGTGTAGCGGATGGAGTTGGAGAGCAGTCCGCGGAGGAAGTCGATGAGTTCGAGGGCGTCGGTGATGCCGTGCTCGTGCTGGAGGATCAGGACGTCCCAGGTGACCTGGGGGGTGACGTTGGGGTTGCCGTCGCGGTCGCCGCCGATCCAGGTGCCGAAGGTGAGGGGGCGGGTGCCGGCGGGGAGCTGGTAGCCGACGCGTTCCAGTTCGGCGGCGAGGTCCTCCAGGACGTCGCCGACGGCCTCGGCGTGGAGTTCGTCGAGGTAGTAGATGGCGTTGCGGGCCTCGTCGGCGGGCTCCGGGCGGACGACGCGGAGTTCGTCGGTCTGCCAGATGAGGTCGATGTTCTCGGCGAGGCGGAGGTCGTGGCGGCGCCGGTCGGCGTCGATGACGGGGGTCTCCAGGAGGGCGCCGATGCGGCGGAGCTTGTTGAGGACGGAGCGGCGGGCGGCCTCGGTGGGGTGCGCGGTGAAGACGGGGCGCACGTTGAGGTTCTTGACCGTCTCGCGTACGTGGGCGGGGTCGCCGTCCTTGAGCATGTCGGCGGTGCGGGCGAGGAGGCCGCCCTCGGCGGCGCGCTTCTCGCGGAGTTCGCGGCCGCGGTGGACCTGCTCGGTGACGTTGGCGAGGTGGAAGTAGGTGGAGAAGGCGCGGACGAGCTTGGCGGCCGTCTCCAGTTCGACGCCGCGCAGCAGCTCGGCGGCGGCTTCGCCGTCCTCGCGGGTGAGGCTGCGGACCTTCTCGACGAGGTCGAGGAGGTCGTGACCCTCCTGGCGGACGATGGTCTCGCCGAGGAGGTCGCCCAGTCGGCGGATGTCGGCACGCAGCTCGGCGTTGGTCGTGGGGGTCTGGTCGGCACTGCTCACAGGTGCGGCTCCTTGCAGTGTTCAAGCACGTCTGGAGGGTTCTGGAGGCTTGCGGACCGCGCTGTCCGACGTCCCCAGGATAGGTGTCCATTCCCTGGACGGGGGCGAGGGTCCCGCTTGTGCCCTCTTGCCGCGTGCCGCGGCGCTGCCATACTTACGTCGCCGTAGGTTACGGCTCCGTAGCCTCGGCCCGATCCTCTCCCGTGCACCCCACACCCTCACCCCCCAGGGATACGTATGACCATCAGCCCCGAAATGACCTCGGCGTCCGGCACGCCCGACGCGGACCAGGAACCGCCCTCCGCGACGCTCGGCGGGGACAGCAAACGTTCGATCGAGCAGATCACCCTGCTCCTGTTCATCGCGGTGCCGTTCGTGGCGCTGGTGGCGGCGGTGCCGCTGGCGTGGGGCTGGGGGGTGAGCTGGCTGGACCTGGGGCTGATGACGGCGATGTACTACATCGGCTGCCACGGCATCACGATCGGTTTCCACCGCTATTTCACGCACGGTTCCTTCAAGGCGAAGCGGCCGCTGCGGATCGCGCTCGCGATCATGGGCTCGCTGGCGGTGGAGGGCCCGCTGGTGCGGTGGGTGGCGGACCACCGCAAGCACCACAAGTTCTCGGACGCGGAGGGTGACCCGCACTCGCCGTGGAAGTACGGCGAGACGGTCCCGGCGCTGCTGAAGGGCCTGTGGTGGGCGCACATCGGCTGGATGTTCGACGAGGAGCAGACGCCGCAGCACAAGTACGCGCCGGACCTGATCAAGGACCCGGCGATCCGGCGGATCTCGCGCCAGTTCGTGCTGTGGACGATCGTGTCGCTGGCGATCCCTCCGCTGGTGGGCGGTCTGGTGACGTGGTCGTGGTGGGGCGCCTTCACGGCGTTCTTCTGGGGTTCGCTGGTCCGGGTGGCCCTCCTCCACCATGTGACGTGGTCGATCAACTCGATCTGCCACGCGGTGGGCAAGCGCCCGTTCAAGTCGCGTGACCGTTCGGGGAACGTGTGGTGGCTGGCGGTCCTGTCGTGCGGCGAGTCGTGGCACAACCTGCACCACGCGGACCCGACGTCGGCCCGGCACGGCGTCCTGAAGGGTCAGGTGGACTCCAGCGCGCGGCTGATCCGCTGGTTCGAGCTGGCGGGCTGGGCGTCCGACGTGCGGTGGCCCGCGCGGTCCCGTATCGACGCCCGGCGCCAGGACAAGGCCGCGAACGCGGCATGATGGAGAATGTGGCGATCGACGGCAGTTCCAGCAGCAGCAGCGAGCAGAAGCCCCGGCGCGGCCGCCGGGTGAGGATGACCGGCGCCGAGCGCCGGGAGCAGCTTCTGGACATCGGCCGGACGCTCTTCGCGGCGAAGGGCTTCGAGGGCACGTCGGTGGAGGAGATCGCGGCGAGGGCCGGGGTCTCCAAGCCGGTGGTGTACGAGCACTTCGGCGGCAAGGAGGGCCTGTACGCGGTCGTGGTCGACCGGGAGATGCGCCAGCTCCTCGACGGCGTGACGGGCGCCCTGACCGCCGGCCACCCCCGTGAGCTCCTGGAGCAGGCGGCCTTCGCGCTCCTCGACTACATCGAGAACCACACGGACGGTTTCCGGATCCTCGTACGGGACTCCCCGGTGGCCCAGTCGACGGGCACGTTCGCGTCCCTGATCAGCGACATCGCCACCCAGGTCGAGGACATCCTGGGCCTGGAGTTCAAGGCCCGCGGCTTCGACCCGAAACTGGCCCCCCTGTACGCGCAGGCCCTGGTGGGTTCGGTGGCGCTGACGGGCCAGTGGTGGCTGGACGTCCGCAAGCCGAAGAAGGCGGAGGTCGCGGCGCATCTGGTGAACCTGGCGTGGCACGGTCTCGACGGGCTTGAGCAGAAGCCGCGGCTGATAGGGCACCGGAAGAACTGACCGGGGAGGCACCGGCCGTCGCGCCGACCTGACGGATCACGAAAAGATTCGTTGCCATCTGAACGATCAAGGTTATGATCCCCCCACATCCGGGGGGGTGTTCGCCCTCCGCACGTGCCCTTTCCCGCCGTGCGGAGGTGGTGCGGGCCCCTGTCCCGGTACCTGTACTCACATCCCCAGGGGGGGATCATCTTGCGTTCTGTTTTCTCCGGGCGTCGTGTGGCCGCGTGCACCGCGCTCGTCCTCTCCGCCGGCATGCTCCTCGCGACCCCGGCGTCGGCCGACGTGCCGGTGCCGCGTCCGCCGGCCGAGAAGCCGGCGTCTTCCGAGGTGCTGCCGACCCAGCCGCTCGTGCCGCGGGCCGAAGGCCGGGCGGGCGCGGCGGCGGCCACCGCCGTCGACCCGTCGCTGTCCGACGTCGACGGCGACGGCTACGAGGACACCCTGTTCCGTGCCATGGACGGCAAGGCCCACGTGGTCGGGACCGCCGGGTACTCGGGGCAGTTCGCGCTGGGCTACCACGAGGACATCCCGAAGGACATCATCCCGATCGGCCAGCAGAACGGCTCCGGGGGTCCCGAGGTCCTCGTCCTCTCCGAGAACGGCACGATGACGCTGTTCCAGGACGCCGAGGCGACGGGCTCGTACGAGTACTCCAGGGTCGGCACCGGCTGGCAGATCTACAACAAGGTCATCTCGCCCGGTGACGTGAACGGCGACGGCCGTGCCGACGTCCTCGCCCGCACCCACGGCGGTGAGCTGTACCTGTACCTGGGCACCGGCCACATGACGGGGCCGCTCTCCACCCGGAAGCGGATCGGCGGCGGCTGGGGCGTGTACGACCAGGTCGTCGGCGTCGGGGACAGCACCGGCGACGGCCGGGCCGACGTGTACGCCCGCGACTTCTCCGGCCGGCTGTGGTTCTACGCCGGCACCGGCGACCTCAGCCGCCCGTTCGCCACCCGCCGGTACATCGGTGGCGGCTGGGGCGTGTACAACCAGCTGATGCCCGCGGGCGGCGGCACGCTGGCCGCCCGGGACAACGCCGGCACGGTGTACCTGTACCGTCCGCTGGGCGGCGGCGTCCTGTCCCCGCGCGCGAAGGTCAGCGACACGGGCGGCTGGCGCGGCGTCGCGCAGTTCGCGAACTCCGGCAGCGTCCCGTACACGGGCAAGGGGGGCGTCATCGCCCGGTCCCACGGCGGCACGCTCTACTGGTACGGCAACACCACCCGGGGGTTCCTGGGCGCCCGGCAGCAGCTCGACGAGCCCGGTGACTGGGACGGCATCAACCTCACCCACATCTCCTCGCTGAACCCGGACGGCGTGTCCGACTTCGCGGTGGTCCACGAGGGCGGCCTGTACACCACCGGCGGGTTCATCGGCTGGGGCTGGGGCGTCTACAACAGCCTCGTCGGTCCGGGCGACCTGAGCGGCGACGGCAAGGGCGACCTGCTGGCGCGCGACCGTGACGGCGTGCTGTGGCTGTACCGCGGCAACGGCTACGGCACCGCGTTCGCCTCGCGGGTGAAGGTCGGCGGCGGCTGGGGCACGTACAACAAGCTCCTCGGTGCCGGCGACTACACCGGTGACGGCCGCACCGACCTGCTGGCCCGCTCCAAGGCCGGTGACCTGTACCTGTACGCGGGCACGGGCCAGGCGAGCTCGCCGTTCAAGGGCCGGGTGAAGATCGGCGGCGGCTGGGGCGTGTACAAGCACCTCGTGGCCCCCGGCGACCTGAACGCCGACGGCAAGGCGGACCTGCTGGCCGCGACGTCCGACGGCACGCTGTACCGCTACACGAACACCATGCCGGGCAAGTTCTCGGCGCGGACCAAGCTCGGTACGGGCTTCCAGGTCTACAACCTGATGAGCTGACGCTCCCGGGCCTCTGAGCAGCGGCGTCGTGCACCGGAGCTCCGGTGCACGGCGTCCTGTTCGCCCTCCGTTCGCCGTGCTGTCGGCGGCGGAGGTTACACTCACGCCATATCCGGGGGGATGTTCGCCCTTCGTACGCCAGGACGCGCGCGAAGGCGGTGCGGACCTCGCTCCGGTACCCACATTCTTCTGCTCCCCAGGGGGGGATCCCTTGCGTTCCGTGTTCTCCGGACGCGGTCGCCGCGTCGCCGCGTGCACCGCTCTCGCCCTCTCCGCCGGCATGCTGCTGGCCACCCCCGCGTCGGCCGACGACGCCACTTCGGCCGCGCGCGCCTTCGCCGAGAAGCGACAGGCTTCCGCCGACGGCCCGAAGAAGACCCTGTCGTCCTCGCAGGCGGGCTCGACCCGCGCGGGCGCCCTGGCCGCCCAGGCCGTCTCGCCGCTCCTGTCCGACCTGGACGGTGACGGCGTCGACGACGTCATCTACCGCGACGAGTACGGCTTCCTGAACGCGGTCGTCGGCGACGTCACGTGGCCGTTCGGCGACTTCGAGGCCCCCGTCGCGAAGGACGTCATCCCGATCGGCAACCAGGGCGGCGGTGCCCTCCCCGAGGTGCTCACCGTCTCCGAGACCGGCACGCTCACCCTGTACAAGGACAACAGCGAGATCGGCAGTGTCGACGCGAACGACAACTACCGTCCCGGCGTCCGGGTGGGCGGCGGCTGGCAGGTCTACAACAAGATCGCCTCGCCCGGTGACGTGAACGGCGACGGCCGCGCCGACGTGATCGCCCGCACCCACGGCGGTCAGCTGTACCTGTACATCGCCACCGGTGACCTGACCAAGCCGCTCGGCGGCCGCATCCTCGTCGGCTCCGGCTGGGGCGTCTACGACCAGCTCGTGGGCCTCGGCGACGGCAACGGCGACGGCAGGGCCGACCTGTACGCCCGCGACACCGCCGGCACCCTGTGGTTCTACTCCGGCACGGGCGACAAGGCCAAGCCGTTCGCGACCCGCAAGTCCATCGGCGGCGGCTGGAACGCCTACACCCAGATCGTGGCCGGCGGCCACGGCAGCCTGCGGGGCCGCGACCTCAACGGCACGATGTACTTCTACGCGCCCAACGGCAACGGCACTCTCGCCCCGCGCGTGAAGGAGGGCGAGACGGGCGCCTGGAAGGACGCCGCCCAGATCGCCAACGCCGGCAGCATCCCGTACCTGGGCCGCGACGGCGTCCACGCGCTGACCCCGGGTGGCTCGTGGTACTGGTACCAGAACACCACCACGGGCAGGCTGGCCGCCCGTGAGACCGTCGACAACCAGAACTCGTTCCCGAACGACAACCTCTTCGGCCTGTCCTCGATGGACGACGACGGCATGTCCGACCTCGGTCACATCGTCAACGGCTACTTCTTCGTCAACGGCGGGCTGATCGGCGGCGGCTGGGGCATCTACAACTCCGTCGTCGGCCCCGGCGACCTGAGCGGCGACGGCAAGGGCGACCTCATCGCCCGCGACAGGAGCGGCGTCCTGTGGCTGTACAAGGGCAACGGCCTGGGCACCGCCTTCTCGACCCGCGTGAAGGTCGGCTCCGGCTGGGGCGTCTACAACAAGATCATCGGTGCCGGCGACTACACCGGTGACGGCCGCACCGACCTGGTGGCCCGCACCACCACCGGCGACCTGTACGTCTACCCGGGCACGGGCAACGCCACCACGCCGTTCAAGACCCGCGTGAAGGTCGGCTCCGGCTGGAACACGTTCAAGCAGCTCGCCTCCCCCGGTGACCTGAACGCGGACGGCAAGGGCGACCTCATCGGCGTGAACGGGGCGGGTGAGCTGTACCGCTACCTGAACACCTCGCCGTCGAAGTTCGCCCCGGCGGCCAAGATCGGCACGGGCTTCCAGATCTACAACCGGATCGGCTGAGGCCCCACGGCACCCCGCGGGGGCCCGCACCGGACGTTCCGGTGCGGGCCCCCGTCCCGTTTCCGCGTGCGCGTGCCCCCGTCAGCTCGGCTTGCGGGCGACCGCGAAGACGCGGCGGAAGGGGAAGACGGTGCCGTGGGGGCCCGGGGGGTAGGCCTCGCGGAGGAGGTCGCGGTACTGGGTGAGGAAGGCGTCGATCGCCTCCTGGTCGTCGCCGAGGGTGGTGAGGACGGGGCGCAGGGCGGTGCCCTTGACCCAGTCGAGGACGGGGTCCTCTCCCTGGAGGAGCTGGCAGTAGACGGTCTCCCAGGTCTCGGTCTCGCAGCCGAGGGCGGTGAGGCGGGTGAGGTAGTCGGCGGGGTCGAGGATGTGGACGAAGCGGCGGCCCTGGTCGGCGAGGCGGGTGCGCCATTCGGGGCGGGCGCAGAGTTCGCCGAGGAGGGCGTGGCTGGGGGAGGTGAAGTTGGCGGGGACCTGGAAGGCGAGGGTGCCGCCGGGGCGGAGTCCTTCGATCCAGACGGCGAAGGACTCGGGGTGGTTGGGGACCCATTGGAGGGCGGCGTTGGAGACGATCAGGTCGTAGGGCTCGTCGGGGGTCCAGTGGGCGGCGTCGGCGCGGCGGAAGTCGAGCCAGCCGCCGCCGGCGGTGGTGCCGGCCCAGTCCTTCTCGGCCCGTTCGAGCATCTCGGGCGAGAGGTCGAAGCCGGTGATGTGGGCGTCGGACCAGCGGTCGGCGAGGAGCGCGGTGACGTTTCCGGGGCCGCAGCCGAGGTCGGCGATGCGGGCGGGGCGGTCATGGGCGGGGAGTCGTGGTATTCGGTGGAGGAGGTCGAGAAAGGGACGGGCGCGGTGGGCGGAGTGGCGCAGGTACTGCCGCGGGTCCCATACCGGTGCGGCCGCGGATTCCACGGAATGCATGTTCGAAGCCCCCTTGCTGGCGCGAGTTGCCGAAGCGGAACGGCGTTCCGGCCGGTCCCTTCCCCATTGTTCGCCGGAATATATCTTGAGGGCGAGATATTTTGCAGTAAGAAGGTTTGGGTCAAGAGACTTTATGTCAACAGACCCTCTACACTGATCACATGGAGGACGAGGTCGACCGTCTGGTCGCTGCATGGCGCCGAGAGCGCCCGGACCTCGACGTGGAGCCGTTGGAGGTCCTCAGCCGGGTCTCCCGGCTGGCCCGGCACCTCGACCGCGCCCGCCGGCTCGCCTTCTCCGAGCACCAGCTGGAGCCCTGGGAGTTCGACGTCCTCACCTCGCTGCGCCGGGCCGGAGCCCCGTACCAGCTCTCCCCCGGGCAGCTCCTCACCCAGACCCTGGTGACCTCCGGCACCATGACCAACCGGATCGACCGGCTCACCAAGAAGGGCCTGGTCGAGCGGCTGCCCGACCCCAGCGACCGGCGCGGGGTCCTGGTCCGGCTCACCCCCGAGGGGCGGGACCGCGCCGACGAGGCGCTGGCCGGGCTGCTCGCGCAGGAGCGGGCCATCCTCGCCCAGCTCTCCCGGCCCGAGCGCGCCGAGCTCGCCGCCCTGCTACGCCGGCTGACCGCCCCGTTCGACAACCTCCCCGGCTAGGGCCTGCGCCGGGATCCCCTCCGGCAGCGGGGCCGGGCCCACGCCCGCGCGCCGGGCCAGGGCCACCGCCGCGAGCGTGGAGTGCACGCCCAGCTTCCCCAGCACGTTCTGCATGTGCGTACGGACCGTGTGCGGGGAGAGGAACAGCCGCTCCGCCACCGCCTTCCGGCCGAGCCCCGCCACCATGCAGCGCAGCACCTCCCGCTCGCGCGGGGTCAGCGACTCCACCAGGCGCTCGCTCTCCGTGCGGTGCCTGCGGGCCGCCGTCAGCTCCCGCAGCACCCCCGTGAGCAGCGCGGGCGGCAGGTGCGTCTCGTCCCGCAGCACCCCGCGGACCACCGCGAGCAGCCGCTGGAGCGAGCAGTCCTTCGCCACCCAGCCCGAGGCCCCCGCCTGGAGCGCGAGCGCGGCCCGGAGGGCGTCGTCCTTCTCGGCGAGCACGATGGTGCGGAGTGCGGAGTGCGTCTTGCGGACGCCCGCGACCAGGGCGATGCCGTCCCCGGCGGACCCGGGCTCGCCCCCGGGTGGGGACAGGTCGGCGTCGACGAGCAGGACATCGAAGCGGCGGCCCTCCGCGGCCGCCCGGTCCAGACAGCGCAGGGCGGCAGGGGCGCTGCCCGCCGCGGCGACGTCGACATCCGGCTCGGCCGCGAGCGCGGCGGCCAGTGATTCGGCGAAGACGCGGTGGTCGTCCACCACCAGGACCCGGATGCGTGCCACGGACACCCCCAAGTGTCGAGGAGAGACCGGCGCGGTACGGCGCCGGGGGCGGACCGTCGGGTGCACGACCGCCGCCGTGCCCTGACTGCTACCGTTGCTCAGAGTCCCAGCGGCTCTCAGCATTCCGGGCTTTTCTGCCCGGAAGGTCCGTCTCGTCACCAGAGCATGAGGGCTTCGGCTTGAGGACGGTCTCTCGCTTCCTTCCCGCGCGGAACGGGGATCACGCCGCCTGCCCGCCCCTCCGTGGTCTTATGGCCACGGCGGGTGGTGCGGGTCTTCCGGTCGGCTCCACGAGGCTTCGACACCTGTGAGGTGTCCCGGTCTCCGGCCACTCCGGTACCGGTCGTGCCAGTCGCCGCGAGGGCGACGAGGTTGAGTCCGGCGTTGTCGTCCCGGTCGATGACCAGGCCGCACACATCGCACTCGTACGTCCGCACGTGCAGCGGCAGCTTGGCTTTCACCGCGCCGCACCCGGAACAGGTCTTCGAGGACGGATACCACCGGTCGGCCATGATGATGCGGGTGCCGTGCCGCCGGCGGGTCTTGCAGCCGAGCAGGCGCCGGATCTCGCCGAACCCGGCATCGGCGACCCGGCGCGCGAGGCGCCGGTTCTTCAGCATGCCGGCGACATTGAGGTCCTCGATCACGATCGTGCCGTACTCGGCGGCCAGCGCGGTGGTGAGCTTGTGCAGGGCGTCTTCACGGAGGTTCGCCACCCGGTGGTGGATCTTGTTGCGGGCCGCGTTGGCCTTCTCCCACCGCCTCGACGGCTTACGGCCGGTTCTGCGGTCGGGTCCCCGGCGGCGGGAGACCGTGCGGGAGGCCCTGCGCAGCAGCTTGAGCGCACCGTCGTAGTGCTTCGGGTTGGGCACGGCGCGGATCTCGCCCGTGCTGTCGGCCAGCGCTGCCAGGGACTTCACCCCGAGGTCCACCCCCACGGCGGCCTCGGGGCGGGCGACACGTTCGAGGTCCCGCTTCACCTCCACCTGGAAGGAGGCGAACCAGCGCCCCCGCTCGTGCCGCACGGTCGCCGACAGGATGCGGGCCGTCCCGGCCTGGAGGCGGGCCAGGAGTTTCACGGTGGGTTCGTGGGTGCGGATCGTGCCCAGTCTCGGCAGCGCCACGTGTCGGCCGTCCTCGACGCGGATGGTGCCGGTGGTGAACCGGCAGGCCAGGCGCGCCTTCCGCTTCACCTTGAACCGGGGCGCACCCATCCTCTTGCCGCGCCGCTTGCCGTTCTTCGACTTGGCGTAGTTGTCGAACGCCGCGGCCGCGTTCGCCAGGCCGGTGGAGTACGCCTCCTTGGAGTTCTCCTCCCACCAGGGGGCGAAGCGCGGATCGGTCTTCTTGGCCTCGTTGAACGCCTTCCGCAGCGACGGCAGCGACCACGGCCGCCACTCGGTCAGCTGCTCCTCACCGATCCCGTACGTCTCCTCCGCGCGGCGCTGCCACCACGACGCGGTCACCCACGCCACCGCCCAGTTGTACGCCGCCCGCGCCGCCCCGCAGTGCGAACGCAGCGCCCGCTCCTGGACCGCGTTCGGATCCAGCGCGAACCGGTACGCCTGTACCACGAACCCGGACCGCGGCCTGAACCTCTTCACCCGGCGGCCTCGCCGGTCGCCACGGCCACCGCACGGGCGGCCCGGTTCTTCGCCGCCCGGCGCCCGTGCAGGCGCGCGCACATCGACGTGAGCGCCTCGGCGATGTCCCGTACCAGGTCGTCGGTCGTCTCGGCAGGGTCGAGGACGACCAGGCGCCGCCCGGACGCCGACAGCACGGCTTCGAGGTGTTCGACACCGAACCGGGCCAGCCGGTCACGGTGCTCCACCACGATCACTGCGGCAGACGGGTCGGACAGGACCCGGTGCAGCTTGCGTCGCCGCCCGTCCAGTCCCGAACCGACCTCGGTCACGACCTCCGCGACCGGCAGACCCAGCCCCGTGGCCCCCTGGACCACGCGGGCCACCTGCCGGTCAAGGTCCGGCTTCTGGTCCGCCGACGCAACCCGGCAGTACGCCACCACCCGCCCGGACACCTCCGGAGCGGGCTCGTCGACCAGCCACGTACCCGACGGCGTCTGGCGCACCGGGACCGGCATGCGGCCCTCTTTCGCCCATGTCCACGCGGTCTGGTAGTGCACGCCGTTCCGTGCCGCCCACTCCGAAAGCTTCACTCGATCAAGATAGCAGTCGAGGAAAGCTGATAATCACTGATGAATTATGCGGAACTCGTCATCCTGCTCCCGGCGCCGTACCCGGCGGGTCTCGCTCCCCTGAACGGCACCGGCCCCCACCGGTGCTGCCCCACAGAGTAGGGGCGGGGCGGCGCGGTGGGGGCCGTTTGGCGGAAGTGTCCGAAGTCGGGTGTACGTGGTCGGTCGGCGGCCGGGGATCACCGGCCGGCCACGGGCGGAGAGCGGTCAGAGGCGGCGGGCGCCCGCCGAGGGGACGGCGGGGAAGACGCCCGGTTCGGCGTACCCGGCGTCCGCGAAGGCCTTCCGGACCGCCGCCGCGACCTCCTCCGCCCGGTCCGCGTCCACCAGGACCACCGCCGAGCCGCCGAAGCCGCCGCCGGTCATCCGGGCGCCGAGCGCGCCGGCCGCGTTCGCCGCCTCCACCACCAGGTCCAGCTCCGGGCAGGAGACCCGCAGGTCGTCCCGGAGCGAGGCGTGGCCCTCGGTGAGGAGCGGGCCGACCGCCCGGGTCGCGCCGGCGTCGAGCAGGGCGATCACCCGGGCCACCCGGTCGTTGTCGGAGACCACGTGCCGGACGTACCGCAGAACCGTCCCGTCGCTCAGCCGGTCGAGCGCGGCGGGCAGATGCGCGGCGTCCACCTCGCGCAGGGTGCGCACTCCGAGCGCCCGCGCACCCGCTTCACAACCGGCGCGCCGCTCGGCGTACGCGCCGTCCCCGAGCGCGTGCTTCACCCGGGTGTCGACGACGAGCAGTTCGAGCCCCTCGGCGGCGAGGTCGAAGGGCACCTGGCGGTACGTCAGGTCCCGGGTGTCCAGGTGGAGGGCGTGGCCCTCCTCGGCGCATGCGGAGGCCATCTGGTCCATCACCCCGCAGGGCACGCCGACGAAGGCGTTCTCGGCGCGCTGGGCGATGCGGGCCAGTTCGGGCCGGGTGAGGCCGAGTGCGAAGAGGTCGTTCAGGGCGAGGGCGGTGACGACCTCCAGGGCGGCCGATGAGGACAGTCCGGCGCCGGTCGGGACGGTGGAGGTCAGGTGGACGTCGGCGCCGGTCACCGGGTGGCCGGCCTCCCGCAGCGCCCAGACGACACCGGCGGGATAGGCGGCCCAGCCGCCGCCGGAGAGCGGTTCGAGGTCCGCCGCGTCGAGGTGGACGATGCCGCCTTCGACGTCTCCCGAGTGCAGGCGCAGGACGCCGTCCTCGCGGCGGGAGACGGCGGCGACGGTGGTGTGCGGGAGGGCGAGCGGCAGCACGAAGCCGTCGTTGAAGTCGGTGTACTCGCCGATCAGGTTGACCCGCCCGGGGGCGGCCCAGACCCCGTCGGGCGAGGCGCCGTACAGGGCCTCGAAGGCGGCGGCGACGGTCATGCGCCCTCCTCCTCTCGGAGCCGGGCGAAGGCCCAGGCGTCGGCGACGACGTCCGCCAGGTCCGGGCGGGACGGGATCCAGCCGAGCCGCTCGCGGGCGGCCTCGGCGGAGGCGACCAGGACGGCCGGGTCGCCGGGGCGGCGGGGGGCGGTGAGCTCGGGGACCGGGTGGCCGGTGACCTTGCGGACGGTCTCGATCACCTCGCGGACGGAGAAGCCGTTGCCGTTGCCGAGGTTGCAGATCAGGTGCTCGCCGGCCGGGACGGTGCCCGCCGTCATCGCGTCGAGGGCCAGCAGGTGGGCCTCGGCGAGGTCGGCGACGTGGATGTAGTCGCGGACACAGGTGCCGTCGGGGGTCGGGTAGTCGTCGCCGTGGACGGAGATCGCCTCGCGGCGGCCGAGGGCGACCTGGAGGACGAGCGGGATCAGGTGCGACTCGGGGTCGTGGCGCTCGCCGAACCCGCCGTGGGCCCCGGCGACGTTGAAGTAGCGCAGGGAGACGGCGGCGAGGCCGTGGGCGGCGCACTCGCCGCCGATCATGTGGTCGACGGCGAGCTTGCTCGCCCCGTACGGGCTGGTGGGGACGGTCGGCGCGGCCTCGGTGACCGGGACGGCGGCCGGCTCGCCGTAGGTGGCGGCGGTGGAGGAGAAGACCAGCCTGCGGACGCCGGCCGTGCGCATCGCGGCGAGCAGGGCCATGGTGCCGCCGACGTTGTTCTCCCAGTACTTCTCCGGCTTGGCGACGGACTCGCCGACCTGCGAGAAGGCGGCGAAGTGCAGGACGCCGTCGTAGGAGGCGTCGAGCCACCGCGCCGCGTCCTGGACGCGGCCCTCGACGAACTCCGCGCCGGCGGGGACGCCCGCGCGGAAGCCGGTGGAGAGGTCGTCGAGGACGGTGACCCGGTGGCCCCGCTCCAGGAGGTGGGCGGCGACCACGCTGCCCACGTACCCCGCCCCGCCCGTGACCAGGTACCTCTTCGAATGCGAACGGGAAGAATGCGAACGGGAAGTCGTCATGCGCTTGCCACCTCTCGGATGCGCCGGGCCGCGTCCTCCGGCCGGATGTCGTTCATGAACGCGCCCATGCCGGACTCGGTGCCCGCGAGGAACTTCAGCTTCCCGGAGGCGCGCCGGACCGTGAACAGTTCCAGGTGCAGTCCGAAGTCCTCCCGCCGCTCGTCCGTGAACGGCGCCTGGTGCCAGGCGGCGATGTAGGGCGTGGGCGGCTCCGCCGGGCCGAAGATCCGGTCGAAGCGCCTCAAGAGTTCCAGATAGACCTGTGCGAACCCTGTCCGGGCGGCCTCGTCGAGGGCGAGTAGGTCGGGGACCCGGCGGGTGGGGTGGAGGTGGACCTCGTACGGCCAGTGGGCGGCGTACGGGACGAAGGCGATCCAGTCCTCGGTCTCCAGGACCACCCGTTCGGCGTCGGCGCGCTCGCGGGCGACGAGGTCGTCGAAGAGGTTCCGGCCGGTGGCCCTGCGGTGCTCGTCGACGCGGCGGCGGACGAGGGCGGTGCGGGGCGTGACGTACGGGAAGGCGTAGACCTGGCCGTGGGAGTGGGGCAGGGTGACGCCGATCTCGCGGCCGCGGTTCTCGAAGCAGTAGACCTGCTGGACGCCGGGGAGGGCGGAGAGCTCGGCGGTGCGGTCGGTCCAGGCGTCGAGGACGAGGCGGGCCCGCTCCTCGGTGAGGTCGGCGAAGGAGGCGGTGTGGTCGTCGGTGAAGCAGACGACCTCGCAGCGGCCGACGCCGCCGGAGAGGGAGGGGAAGCGGTTCTCGAAGACCGCGACCTCGTAGCCCGCCTCGGGGATCTCGCTCTCGTGGCCGTCGCGGCCCGGGCAGAGCGGGCAGGCGTCGGCGGGCGGGAGGTAGGTGCGGCCCTGCCGGTGGGAGGCGACGGCCACGTGGTCGCCGGTCAGCTCGTCGTACCGGATCTCGGAGCGGGAGGCGACGGGGGTGAGCGGGCGCGGGTCGACGGCGGTGCGGACGGCGTCGTCGCGGGAGTCGTAGTAGATCAGCGCGCGCCCGTCGGCGAGCGTGGTGACGGTCTTCTTCACGGGGTGCCCTCCGGGCGCGATCAAACAGAACCACGCACAAAGAACCACAACCGAACATCGGAGTCAACGTCGTGGTTCCGACCCGCGCGCTTCGAAGGGTCAGTGCGGCGCGCGCCGGTCCGGCGCCGCCCGCTCCAGGAGGCCCGTGCGGGCCGCCAGGGCCGCCGCTTCCAGGCGGGAGCCGACGCCGAGTTTCATCAGGACCCGTTGGACGTGGGTGCGGGCCGTGCTTGGGGCGATGCCCATGCCCGCCGCGATCAGGCGGGTGTCCTCGCCCTCCGCCACCCGGACCAGGACCTCCACCTCCCGGTGGGTCAGCAGGCGGAGCAGGCGCTGGGCCTCGTCGTCCGGCTGGGCCGCCGGGTTCAGGAGTTCCGCGAAGGCGCCCGCGAGGAGCGCCGGGGCCACCGCCGCCTCCCCCGCGCGGGCCTTGAGGAGTGCCCGCTCGACGCCCTCGATCCGCTCGTCGTGCCGGACGTAGCCGGACGCGCCGGCCGCGAAGGCCGCCGCGATCCCGCGCGGCGACGGGACCGGGCCGAGCACCACCACGGCCACCTGCGGCCGCTCCCGCTTGATCCGCGCGACCGGCTCGAAGGTGCCGGGCCCGGCCGGGGCCGCCGTGCCGAAGAGGCAGACCTCCGGGGCCCGGCCCACCACGACCTCCGCCGCCCCCGCCGTCGGCGCGGCCGCCGCGAGCACCCGGTGCCCGCGCAGCTTCAGCGCCGAGGCGAGCGCCTCCGCGAGCAGGCGGTGGTCGTCCACGACCACGAGCCGTACGCCCATCCCGTCTTCCCCCAGTCCCCGGGCGTGCCGTCCCCCGGCACCTCTGACCCGGCAAGCTACACGCTCCCCCGCCCGACGGGGCGTCATTCGCCGCCCCACGAAAGGGGTACACGCACGGGAAGGGCCTCCCCGGTGGTCCGGGGAGGCCCTTCCTCGTCGGTCGCGGGTGCCGTCTAGCCCTTGGTGCTGAAGGAGACCGCGTGGTACCGCTTGCCGTAACTGCTCTCGGACGCGCGGGTCTTGCTCGCGTAGGTGGCCGAGATGAAGAACCGGCCGTCGCCGTAGAGGAGTTCGGCGCCGGTGAGGGAGAAGCTGGTCTCGATCTGCCGGTTCGCCCGGTCCGAGGGGGTCTCCAGGAGCAGCGTCTCCTTCATCGTGCCCGCGTTGACGGAGACGATCTGTCCGCCCTTGTCGTACGGGGGTTCCTTGTACGCGATGAGGTCGCCGCCGTCCATGCGCAGCGGCATCAGCGTGTACCCGTCGCCCGCGTCGGCCTTCTCGGGCGCCATGCGGCCGTTGGAGAGGTCGAAGGCGACGATCTCGTTGGTCTTGTCGCGGTACTCGCCGGTGGAGCCGTCGTGCTCCTCGGTCGGCAGGTAGAGCCGGTCGTTGCCGACGAGGGCCTGGGAGCAGTCCTCCACGGTGGTGGCACCGCAACGGGCCGCGTAGCGCTTGGCGTCGGCCGTGATCTTGGTCCGCAGCTTTCCGGTCTTCTCGTCGATCGAGAAGAAGTCGGAGATGCCGCTGCCGTCGGTGGCCGCGCGGGAGATGTTGGCGGCGACGACCAGTGGCTTGGTCGAGACGATCCCCACGTACTCCACGCCCTTCGGCATCTTGAACTCGGAGAGCTTCTTGCCCGACACCGGGTCCAGGTTCTGGACGAGGACGTACTGGGAGCCGTACGCACCGCACTTGCGGGCCGCGACGAGACCGGCGCCGCCGCCGTAGCCCATGTCGAAGCAGTTCTGGTCGTTGGACTGCGGCTTCCAGCGCACCTTGCCGGTGGCCGCGTCGAAGGCCGCGCCGCCGTCGGTGCCGCCGGCGGCGACGGTCCCGCCGCTGAGCGTCACCTCGTTGAAGCGGGCCTTCTCGTCGCCGCCGGCGCTGACCGAGGCGGACCAGAGGAGCTTGCCGGTGTTCAGGTCGACCATGCCGACCTGGTTGCAGGGCTGGTAGTAGCGGGGCGCGACGCGCTTCTTCTCCTCGAAGAGGATCGGCACCTTGCGGTCGTCGGTCATGTGCCGGGACGCGCCGCAGACCTGGCCGGGCAGCGCCAGGGTCCAGGCGACCGTGCCCTTGTCGATGTCGTAGCCGACGACCGAGTTGACGCCCGTCTTCACATACGTCTTGTCGGTGAGCCAGGAGCCGTCGACGGGCGTGCTGTCGGGCACCTGCGGCACGTCGACGCGGAAGGCGAGCCGGGCGTGGGTCTTCGCGCCCGGCTTCTCCTTGCCGTCGCCGCCGAGGCCGTTGCCGGAACCGCCGCCGGAATCGCCGGAGCCGCCCCCGGTGGCATCACCGCCGCCGCCGGTCGAGGACTGGCCGCCGGTGCCCTTGGCGTCGGTGGGCGTGTCCGGGCCGGAGTTGGCGTACCAGATGCCGCCGCCGACGATCAGGGCGACGGCCACGACCGCCGCGATGATGATCTGGGCCTGCGCCGACAGCTTCTTCCGCCCGCCCGGCGCGGCCGGGACGGGCTGCTGCGGCACGGTCGGGTAACCGTACGGCTGCTGGGGCTGGTTCGGCTGCCCGTACGGCGGCGGGACCGGCTGCTGGTACTGCTGCGGGTACGGCTGCGGGGCCGGGGCCTGCGGGTAGCCGTAACCGGGCTGCGGGGCCTGCGGCTGGCCGTAGCCGCCCGGCTGGCCCTGCGGCGGGGGCGGGGGCGTCGGTGCGCCGTAGCCGCCCTGGGCGGGGGGCTGCGGGGCGCCGTAGCCCCCCTGGGCCGGGTCCTGCGGGGCGCCGTAGCCGCCCGGCGGCGGGTAACCGCCGGGGGGCTGGTTCGGCGGCTGGTTCGGCGGCTGAGGTGGCTGGGTCACTTGCTGAAGCCCATCATCGTCTTGGCCTGCTTCTCCTCTTCGTCGTTCGATCCGGAGACCCGGCCGGCCGCCACCACGAGCGTGCCGTTGCCGTAGGCGTATCCGGCGCTGAAGAAGCTGTTCTCGATCGACGAGACGCCGACCGGGTGCTTGAGGAGGATCTTCGGGTCACCGCCGGTCGGGGCGATCGTCGCGGTCGCGCCGCCCTTGTCGTACTTGGGCGAGACGTAGACGAGGACCTCGCCGCCCTCCATCCGCAGCGGCGTCATCGACTGCTCCTCGGGCGCCTTGGAACGCCACTTGGCCTTGCCGGTGTCGAGGTCGAAGGCGACGACCTCGTTGGAGGTGCCGTACTTGGTGTCGGTCGCCATGTAGAAGGTGTCGCCGCCGGCGGCGACACCGGTGCAGCCCTGGAGGTTGCGGCCGAAGATGACGAAGCCTCCGCCGCAGCGCGGGGCGTACTTGTCCTTGCCGCCGTCGATCGTGGAGCGCAGCTTGCCGTTGCCGTCGAGGGCGACGACCGACCACTTCTTCTGCTCGCGCTGGAAGGTGGAGACGACCAGCGGGTTCACCGAGTAGACCTTGTCGACCTCCCAGGTGGCGGGGAGCCGGTAGGTCCACTTGGCCTTGCCCGTGTTCGGGTCGACCTCGCTGACCGTGTGCTGTTCCTTGCTCACGTCGGCGGTGCGGCACTGGTTGGCCGAGATCAGCTTGGTGGCGTCACCGGCGTACGCGTACGGCTTGCAGCCCTCGGTGGGGCCGGTGAAGAGCTGGCGGCCGTCGGTGAGGGAGAAGCCGTAGGCGCTGCTGCTGCCCGCGGCGGTCACCGTGTTGCCGCCGATGGCGAGGGTGTTGTCGGAGAAGGCGAAGAGGCCCGTCGGCTTCGGCACGGCCTTCTTCCAGCCCGCCTTGCCGGTCTTGAGGTCGACCTGCTGGAGCATCGTGCACTTGGCGCCGTCCTTGGCGCTCTCCTCGTACCCGAAGACCATCACGCCGTCGGCGCCCGGCTGGGCGGGGGCGGCGCACAGCTTGAACGGCACGTCGATCTGCCACTTCTTGGCGCCGTCGGAGAGGGAGTGGCCGGAGATGCCCTTGTACATGGCCTTGACGACGGTGTCGCCGACGATCCAGGGGCCGAAGACCTCGGAGCCGTTGCGGGGCAGGTCGACGTCGTTGGTGACGAGGAAGTTGACCTTCGCCTCGCCTTCCTGGCGGGCCGCGTTGAGGTCGTCCGCGCCGCCCTTGCCGTCCTCGCCGCCGTCGCCGGAGCCGTCGCCCTGGTCGACGGACTCGGTCGGCTTCGGCGCCGTGGCGGTCTCGGAGCTGCTGGTCGACGGCTGGGCGACGGTCGACGGCTCGTCGTCGCCCTTGCCGCCGACGACGGCCCAGGTGGTGACGGCGGCGATGGCCACGACACCCGCGGCGACGGCCGCGACGAGCCCCGTGCGGCCCTTGAACGGGCCGCCGCCGGAGCCGCCGGCCGGGGCGGGCGCGGCCGGGTACATCGGCTGGGTCTGGCCCGGGTAGCCCCCGTAGGGACCCGGCTGCTGCCCGTACGGTCCGGGCTGCTGGCCGTACGGCCCCGGCTGCGGCGGCTGCTGGCCGTACGGGCCCGGCTGCTGCGGGGCCTGCTGCGGGTAGCCGTACGGGCCGGGCTGCGGCGCCTGCTGCGGGTAGCCGTAACCGGGCTGGGCGGACGGCTGGGCGGACGGCTGGGCGGGCGCGGTCGGCGGCTGGGCCGGGGCCTGCGGCGGGACCGGCGGCATCTGCGGCGGCTTGGCCGGCATCTGCGGCGGGACCGGCGGCGTACCGCCCGGGGTCGCGTTCGGGTCCTGGGGAGCTCCGAAGCCCCCCGGCGGCTGGTTGCTGGGCGGCTGGGTCATCAGCGCTTCCCCCTTGCTGTGAGCGGGTTTTCTTTCTACCACTCGCGCGGTGGCGCAAAAGAGACCGGTCCGTCCCTTGTACCCAAGGGAGGACCGGCCCGTGATGCCCTCGTTATGCGTTCTCGGCCAGTTCCAGCCAGCGCATCTCCAAGTCTTCACGTTCTCCGGACAGTTCCCGCAACTCGGCGTCGAGCTTCGCGACCTTCTCGAAATCGGTCGCGTTCTCGGCGATCTGCGCGTGGAGCTTCGCCTCCTTCTCGGAGATCCTGTCCAGCTGCCGCTCGACCTTCTGGAGCTCCTTCTTGGCGGCGCGCGCGTCGGCGGCGGAGACGCCGGTCTTCTCCTGCGGGGGCGCGGCGACGGGCGCCGGGGCGGCCGCCTCGATCATCCGCTGCCGCCGCTCCAGGTACTCGTCGATGCCTCGCGGCAGCATCCGCAGGGTCCGGTCGCCGAGGAGGGCGAAGGTGCGGTCGGTGGTGCGCTCCAGGAAGAAGCGGTCGTGGGAGATGACGACCATGGAGCCGGGCCAGCCGTCGAGGAGGTCCTCCAGCTGGGTCAGGGTCTCGATGTCGAGGTCGTTGGTGGGCTCGTCGAGGAAGAGGACGTTGGGCTCGTCCATGAGGAGGCGGAGCAGCTGGAGGCGGCGGCGCTCGCCGCCGGAGAGGTCGCCGACCGGCGTCCACTGCTTCTCCTTGCCGAAGCCGAACTGCTCGCAGAGCTGCCCGGCGGACATCTCGCGGCCCTTGCCGAGGTCGACCCGGTCGCGGATCTGCTGCACGGCCTCCAGGACGCGCAGCTGGGCGGGGAGTTCGGCGACGTCCTGGGAGAGGTAGGCGAGCCGGACGGTCCTGCCGACGACGATCCGGCCGGCCGGCGGCTGCTTCTCGCCCTGGGAGGCGGCGGCTTCCGCGAGGGCGCGCAGGAGTGAGGTCTTGCCCGCGCCGTTGACGCCGACGAGTCCGACGCGGTCGCCGGGGCCGAGCTGCCAGGTGAGGTGCTGGAGCAGCGTCCTGGGTCCGGCGGTGACGGTCACGTCCTCCAGGTCGAAGACGGTCTTGCCGAGCCGGGCGTTGGCGAACTTCATCAGCTCGCTGGTGTCGCGGGGCTCCGGCACGTCCGCGATGAGCGCGTTGGCCGCCTCGATGCGGAAGCGGGGCTTGGAGGTGCGGGCGGGGGCGCCGCGCCGCAGCCAGGCCAGCTCCTTGCGGACCAGGTTCTGCCGCTTGACCTCCTCGGTGGCGGCGATCCGCTCCCGCTCGGCGCGGGCGAAGACGTAGTCGGAGTAGCCGCCCTCGTACTCGTACACCGTGCCGCGCTGCACGTCCCACATGCGGGTGCAGACCTGGTCGAGGAACCAGCGGTCGTGGGTGACGCAGACGAGCGCCGAGCGGCGGGCCTGGAGGTGTCCCGCGAGCCAGGCGATGCCCTCGACGTCGAGGTGGTTCGTCGGCTCGTCGAGGACGATGAGGTCCTGCTCCTCGATGAGCAGCTTGGCGAGCGCGATGCGGCGGCGCTCGCCGCCGGAGAGCGGGCCGATGACGGTGTCGAGGCCCTGCTCGAAGCCGGGCAGGTCGAGGCCGCCGAAGAGGCCGGTGAGCACGTCGCGGATCTTGGCGCTGCCGGCCCACTCGTGGTCGGCCATGACGCCGATGACCTCGTGGCGGATGGTCGCCTTCGGGTCGAGCGAGTCGTGCTGGGTGAGCACCCCGAGGCGGAGGCCGCCGCTGTGGGTGACCCGGCCGGTGTCGGCCTCCTCCAGCCGGGCGAGCATCCGGATGAGGGTGGTCTTGCCGTCGCCGTTGCGCCCCACGACCCCGATCCGGTCCCCCTCGGAGACGCCGAGCGAGACTCCGTCGAGCAGGGCACGGGTGCCGTACACCTTGCTGACGTTCTCGACATTGACCAGGTTGACGGCCACGTTGACTCCAGTGCGGGGGGATCGATCGACGTCCAGGGTAGACGGCGACACCAAACGGGCGGCGCGGTCACTCTTTGTGATGACGCGATCGGGACCCGGGGGCTACCGTGGACGGCAGGCCGAAGAATCCCGCCCATGGGAGGAACCATGACCGCCGAGCCCACGACCAGGCCGGAGCACGAGTGCGCCGAGCGTTGGCCGAGGCCGCCGCAGGACGGCTGGACGGTCGACGACCTGCTCACCCTGCCCGGCCTCCCGCCGCACACCGAGATGATCGACGGGAGCCTGGTCTTCGTGAGCCCTCAGCGCCGATTCCACAGCGCGATGATCTTCCTGCTCCGGATGGGGCTCCATGCCGGCGTGCCGCCGGAGCTGAGGGTCGACAGCGAGATGACCGTGGTCATCGACCGGCGCAACGGCCCCGAGCCCGACGTCCTGGTCGTGCGCAAGAGCGCCGTCAAGAGCTGGGCCCAGACGTCGTACCCCGTCGCCGACGTCGTCCTCGCCGTGGAGGTCGTCTCCCCCGAGTCCGAGGCCCGGGACCGCGACACCAAGCCGAGCAAGTACGCGGCTGCGGGCATCGAGCACTTCTGGCTCGTGGAGATGGAAGGCGAGGACGACCACGCCGTCGTCCATGTCTACGAGCTCGACCCGGTCACCAAGACCTATGCCTGCACCGGCATCCACCGCGACCGGCTGAAGCTCTCGGCCCCCTTCCCCATCGACATCGACCTCACCGAGATCGACGAGATGTGACGGAACCGGCTCGCTCCTGCGTACGAATGACGGGGGCGTGATCCACCGCGTGGGCGACCCCGTGGCCGGGCTCCCCGGTCCGCCGGGCGGCGGGCGGTCATCTTCGTGTGGAGTCGGCACCTCCCCGGTGCCCCGCAAGGAGAGGCCCTTCATGCACCGCGTCCCACGCATCCCCCACGTCCCACGCCTGGCCGCCGTCGCCACCGCCGCCCTCACCCTGCTCGCCGCGGGACCCGCGTCCGCCGGCGACCCGACCGTGACGGACCCGCGGATCCTCGCCCACTTCAGCGCCGCGAGCGGGCAGAACGCGGAGAGCATCGCCCTCGAACCCGACGGCTCCGCCGACATCACCTTCGCCTTCGCCCGCCAGGTCGCCCGCGTCGACAAGCAGGGCGTGACGGAGATCCTCGCCACCCTCCCCGACGTGCCGGACGCGCAGACGCCCGTCGGAGGGGCCGTCGTCACCGGCATCGCCCGCGCCCACGACGGGACGCTGTACGTCAACTACATCACCGGCACGGAGGAGACGGGCGTCTGGCGCGTCGACCCCGGCACCGGCGAGACGACGCAGATCGGTTTCCTCCCGGAGAACGCCTTCCCCAACGGGCTCGCCCTCGACGAGAAGTGCGGCACCCTCTACGTCGCCGACTCGCTCCTCGGCACCGTGTGGAGCCTCCCGGTGAGCGGGGGCACGCCGACGGCCTGGGCGACCGGCGCCGCGCTCGAACCCACCGCGCAGATCCCCTTCGGGGCCAACGGCCTCCAGGTCCACGACGGTGCCGTCTGGGTCTCCAACAGCGGCCAGGGCACACTGCTGCGCATCCCGGTCGGCCCCGGACCCGACTACGCCGCGGGCCCGGTCGAGACCCGGGCGACGGGGCTCCCGTTCATCGACGACTTCGCCTTCACCGGGCACGGCGACACCGTCCTCGCCGCGCGGATCGAGGCCGACGAGGTGGAACTCGTACGGTCCGACGGCACCCACAAGACGGTGCTCACCGAGGAGGACGGGCTCGACAACCCGACCTCCGTGGCGGTGCGCGGCAAGCAGGTCTACGTGAACAGCGCGGCCTTCTTCAACATGACCGACCCGGACCCGAACCTGCTGCTCGCCCGGCTCTCCGAGGACAAGGTCCAGGGCAAGGGCTGAAAAGGGCGGGGTCTAGAGGACCGTGGCGCCCGGCGCCGGGGACGTCGCCGCCCTCGCCGTGCGGCAGGTGCCCGAGGCGGTGAGGGCGGCGGCCACCGCGGCCGCCGCCTCCGCGTCCTTCACCAGGAACGCCGTCGTCGGACCGGAGCCGGAGACCAGGGCCGCGAGGGCGCCCGCCTCCGTGCCGGCCGTGAGGGTCGCGGCGAGGGCGGGCCGCAGGGACAGCGCGGCCGGCTGGAGGTCGTTGGCGAGGGCGCCCGCGAGGGCGGTGGTGTCACCGGCCGCCAGCGCCTCCAGGAGCGCCGGGGACGCGGCCGGTACGGGGACGTCGACGCCCTCCGCGAGGCGGTCGAACTCGCCGTACACCGCCGGGGTCGACAGGCCGCCGTCCGCGACCGCGAAGACCCAGTGGAAGGCGCCGCCCACCGGCAGCTCCGTCAGCTTCTCGCCGCGCCCTGTGCCGAGCGCCGCCCCGCCGACCAGGCTGAAGGGGACGTCCGAGCCCAGTTCGGCGCAGATCTCCAGGAGCTCGGCGCGCGGGGAGTCCAGGCCCCAGAGCCTGTCACACGCGAGCAGCGCGCCCGCGCCGTCCGCGCTGCCGCCCGCCATGCCGCCGGCCACCGGGATGTCCTTCCTGATGTGGAGGTGGACGTCCGGGGAGAGGCCGTGCCGGGCGGCGAGGAGTTCGGCGGCGCGCGCGGCGAGGTTGGTGCGGTCGAGGGGGACCTTGTCGGCGTCGGGGCCCTCGCAGGTGACCGTCAGTTCCCCGGCGGGGGTGGCGGTCACCCCGTCGTACAGCGAGACCGCGAGGAAGACGTTGGCGAGGTCGTGGAAGCCGTCGGGGCGGGCGGCGCCGACCGCCAGCTGCACGTTGACCTTGGCCGGGACCCGTACGGTCACGCCGCTCATGCCTTCGCCTCCGCGATCCGCGCGAACTCCTCCACCGTCAGCGCCTCGCCGCGCGCCTGCGGCGAGATCCCGGCCTTCACCAGCGCCTCCTCGGCGGCAGCCGGAGAGCCCGCCCAGCCCGCCAGGGCGGCCCGCAGGGTCTTGCGGCGCTGCGCGAAGGCCGCGTCGACGACCGCGAAGACCTCTTCCTTGGCGGCGGTGGTCGCGATCGGCTCGGTGCGGCGGACCAGGGAGACGAGGCCCGAGTCGACGTTGGGCGCGGGCCAGAAGACGTTGCGGCCGATGGCGCCTGCGCGCTTGACCTCGGCGTACCAGTTCGCCTTCACGGAGGGGACCCCGTACACCTTGTTGCCCGGTCCGGCGGCGAGCCGGTCGGCGACCTCGGCCTGGACCATGACGAGGGTCCGCTCGATGGTCGGGAAGCGGTCGAGCATGTGGAGGAGGACGGGCACGGCCACGTTGTACGGGAGGTTGGCGACGAGCGCGGTCGGCGGCGGGCCCGGCAGCTCCTGGACGAGCATGGCGTCGGAGTGGACCAGCGCGAAGCGGTCCTTCCGCTCCGGCATCCGGGCGGCGATCGTCGACGGCAGCGCGGCGGCGAGGATGTCGTCGATCTCGACGGCGGTCACCCGGTCGGCGGCCTCCAGGAGCGCCAGGGTGAGGGAGCCGAGTCCGGGCCCCACCTCGACGACCACGTCGTCCGGGCGCACCCCGGCGGTGCGGACGATGCGCCGGACGGTGTTGGCGTCGATGACGAAGTTCTGGCCCTTCTGCTTCGTGGGGCGCACGCCGAGGGCGGCGGCCAGCTCACGGATGTCGGCGGGGCCGAGGAGGGCGTCGGGGCCGTCGGGGCCGGTGGTGGTGCTCACCGGTACAGCCTAGGCCCTGTCCGGCGGCTCACCGGAAGAGCCTGCGCCCGCAGTGCGGCCAGGGGCCCGCGCCGCGCTGCACGTACAGCTTCTTCGCCCGGTACGTCTGCTCGGCGGCGGGCGCGTCCTGGGCGACGCCGGTGCCGCCGAGGGAGCGCCACGTACCGGGGTCGAACTGGTAGAGGCCGCCGTACGTCCCCGAGGGGTCGACGGCGTTCGGGCGGCCGCCGGACTCGCAGGCGGCGAGCGCGCCCCAGTTCAGGCCGTCGGCGCCGGAGACGGAGGTGGGGAGGGGGCGGGTGCCGACGCGGACCTTGCGGGAGACCGGCTCGCGGACGAGTTCCTCGCCGGTGCGGCGCGGCTTCTGCTTGACGCCGTTGACGGACCGCAGGTGGTACGTGATCCGGCGCAGGCCCGGGGAGCCCTGCCGTTCGACGACCTCGGTGCCGGCGAAGAGCCCGGGGTCGCGGACGCGCTCGACGGCGTAGGGGACGGCTTCCTCGCGGGTCTGGGTGGAGCCGGTGATCCGCAGCACGGTGACGGTCTGCCCGTCGCGGGGGAAGGCGTCGCCCGGCACGGAGGTGGTGTCCTCGCCGCCGAGGGTGATCCCGGCCTCGTCGAGGGCCTCGGCGACGGTGGCGGCGTTGGTGCGGACGGTCCGCTCGCGCCCGTCGGCGAGGAAGGTGACCGCGCGTTCGGTGCGGACGTCGAGGGCGAGGCCGGTGCGGGAGATCGCGGCGGAACGGGAGACGGAGAGGTAGGCGCCCTCGGCGCGGACGCCGAGCTGGCGTAGGGCGCCCTCGACGGTGTCGGCGGTGGTCCACACCCGGCGGCGGTGGCCGTCGAGGGTGAGGGCGACCGGCCGTCCGTACCGGAGGACGATCTCGTCGCCGGCGGACAGTTCCTCGCCGGGGGCGGGGGCGACGAGGTCGTGTTCGCCGACGGTCAGGCCCTCGTCGGCGAGGAGTTCCCCGACGTCGTCGGCGAAGGTGTGCAGGGTGCGGGGGACGCCGTCGACGGAGAGCCGGATCTCCTTGTCGTCGGCGACGAAGGCGCTGGTGCCGCCGGCCAGGAAGGCGACGACGAGGGCCTGCGGGAGGAGTCGCCGCAGCCCGTCCCCGGCGGGCCGGGCGGCCTTGCGGCGCCGGGCCCCGCGCCGGGCGGCGGCCCGGCCCTGCGGGGGAACGGCCGGGGGCGGGGCCAGAGGGGCGATGGGGGTCCCCCCTGCTCGAGCGGAGCCGAGAGCTTGGGGGAGGGTGGGCTGCTCGTGGAGGGGCAGCGTGGCCGCGGCGCCCCGCCGTCCGGCGCGGTGACCGCCCTGAGAAGTGCTCACGAGGCCGGGACCCTAGCCCCGGCCGCTGTCACTCTCCAAAACGACGCGACTACACGGCGTAAGTGTTATGCATCAGTAATCGAAGGCGCGGGCCGTGTTCACGGCGAGGGCCTCCGCCATCGCGTTCTCGTCGATGCCGCGCACCGCGGCCATCGCCCGGACGGTGACCGGGATCAGGTACGGGGCGTTGGGGCGGCCGCGGAAGGGCGCCGGGGTGAGGAAGGGCGCGTCGGTCTCGACGAGGACGAGGTCGAGGGGGGCGACGGCGAGCGCGTCCCGCAGCGGCTGGGCGTTCTTGAAGGTCATGTTGCCGGCGAAGGACATGTAGTAGCCCTTGGCGGCGCAGATCTCCGCCATCGCGGCGTCGCCGGAGTAGCAGTGGAAGACGGTCCGCTCGGGGGCGCCCTCCTCGTCGAGGACGCGCAGAACGTCGGCGTGGGCCTCCCGGTCGTGGATGACAAGTGCCTTGCCCCACCGCTTGGCGATCTCGATGTGGGCACGGAAGGAACGCTCCTGCGCGGCCATGCCCTCGGGGCCCGTACGGAAGAAGTCGAGGCCGGTCTCGCCGACGCCGAGGACATGCGGGAGGGCGGCGAGCCGGTCGATCTCGGCGAGCGCGTCGTCGAGCGCCGCGTCGCCGCCCGCCTCCCGGGCCCCCTGACGGGACCACCCGTCGGGGTCGCCGAGCACGATCCGGGGGGCCTCGTTCGGGTGCAGGGCGACGGCCGCGTGCACGTTCTCGTACCGCTCGGCGGTCTCGGCGGCCCACCGCGAGCCCTTCACGTCGCAGCCGACCTGCACGACCGTCGTCACGCCGACGGCGGCGGCCTTGGTCAGCGCCTCGTCGACGGTGCCGGACTGCATGTCCAGGTGGGTGTGCGAGTCCGCGACCTCCACGAGGAGGGGTTCGGGCAGCGGCGGCGGGGCGTCCTTGGCACTCATGGACCCGATCGTACGAAGCCATGAGCGCCCCCGCGAAAACTTTCCTCCGGCGAAAGCGGGCTACCTCCCGCGGATCACTTCTTGCGGAAGGGGTGGAACAGGTCCGACAGGTGCCAGTGGTGCGGCACCGGCGGGGTCTCGGCGGCGGTGTCCTCCTCGGTCAGCTCCTGACCGATCGGCCCGGCCGGCGACACGGGCTTGGTGGCCCGGGCCCCGTGCTGGTGCCGTTCGGTGGCGGCGATCATGTCGAGCATCGACGCCACCTGCCCCGCGCGCATGATCCGGACGACGTGGCCGCCGCAGTTCATGCAGGTGGGACGGGACAGCGGGGACGGCACCCGCTCGCCGTCGGCCTTGTAGACGACGAATTCCTGGCCGGCGGCGTCGACGTGGTGCTCGATGTCGTACGCCTGCTCCCAGCCGTATCCGCAGCGCATGCAGGCGAAGGCGTACGCCTCATGGGCGACGGGTATGCCGGTGCCGGTGATCTCGCTCATGCCCAGCTCCTCTCCACTTGGTCCAGTGGACGCCTTTTCGGGCCGGAGCGCATCAGCACGAGGGAAACCATGGAAGGACCGTGAAAGGTTTTTTGGCCTTCCCTTGCCAAGCGCCCTGCGAAGCTTCCCGGCGCCGGTTTCGGCTTTGCCTTTCAGGTTAGCCCTTTACCGTTTCCGGGGCTCTCCTGGGGCTTCCCGGCCTTTTTCACGACGCGTTCTTTGCCGCCACGACCGCGTCGAAGACCTCCCGCTTGGGAAGCCCCGCCTCGGCGGCGACCGCCGCGATCGCCTCCTTGCGCCGCTCCCCCGCCTCCTCGCGCACCCGCACCCTGCGCACCAGCTCGGCCGCGTCCAGCTCCTCCGGGCCGGTCTCCGGGGCGCCCTCGACGACGACCGTGATCTCGCCGCGTACCCCTTCCTTCGCCCAGGCGGCCAGCTCGCCCAGCGGGCCCCGCCTGACCTCCTCGTACGTCTTGGTCAGCTCGCGGCAGACGGCGGCGCGGCGCTCGGCGCCGAAGACCTCGGCCATGGCGTCGAGGGTGTCGTCGAGCCGGTGCGGGGCCTCGAAGTAGACGAGGGTGCGCCGCTCGGCCGCGACCTCCCGCAGCCGGCCGAGCCGCTCCCCCGCCTTCCTCGGCAGGAAGCCCTCGAAGCAGAACCGGTCGACGGGGAGCCCGGAGAGCGCGAGCGCGGTGAGCACGGCGGACGGGCCGGGGACGGCGGTCACCTTGATGTCCGCCTCTACGGCGGCGGCGACGAGCCGGTAGCCGGGGTCGGAGACGGACGGCATGCCCGCGTCGGTCACCAGGAGCACCCGGGCGCCGCCGGCCAGCGCCTCGACCAGCTCGGGCGTACGGGCCGACTCGTTCCCCTCGAAGTAGGAGACGACCCGCCCGGTGGTGTGCACGCCGAGCGCGCGGGTCAGTCCGCGCAGCCGGCGGGTGTCCTCGGCCGCGACGATGTCCGCGCCCTCCAGCTCGGCGACGAGCCGGGGCGGGGCGTCCGCGATGTCGCCGATGGGGGTGCCTGCGAGTACCAGCGTTCCTGTCACGGGTCCATCCTCCCAGGAGCGGGGGTCCCGTCCTCACCGGCACGAACGTGACTCCCCGCCCGTACAGGCGACGCGCACAGGCGCAGTCCCTACGATGGCGCGGTGACCCGTACCGCACCCGAGGCCCTGGAGGGCCAGCACACCATGGCGCCGACCGTGGCCGAGTCCTCTTCGTGGCAGCTGCGGCTGCGTCGCTTCGGCTACCGTCCGCCCGCCACCGGCACGCTCTCCCTCGGCACCAGGGACCGGCTCGACCCGCCGTACACCCGGCCCTCGCCGCGGGTCATGTCGCTGCTCGGGCTCGGCCCGGCGGCGGCCGACCGGCTGTGGCGACTGTCCGCGTGGGGCGGCCCGCTGCTCGTCGCGGCGGTCGCGGGGGTGCTCAGGTTCTGGAACCTGGGCAAGCCGCACGCGGTGATATTCGACGAGACGTACTACGCCAAGGACTCGTGGGCCCTGATCAACCAGGGGTACGAGGGGGCGTGGCCCAAGGACATCGACAAGACGATCCTCAAGGACCCCGGCTCGGTCCTGATCCCCACCGACCCCGGCTACGTCGTCCACCCGCCGATGGGCAAATGGGTCATCGGCCTCGGCGAGAAGATCTTCGGCTTCGAGCCGTTCGGCTGGCGGTTCATGGTGGCGCTGCTCGGGACGCTCTCCGTCCTGATGCTGTGCCGCATCGGCCGCCGCCTCTTCCGCTCCACCTTCCTCGGCTGCCTGGCGGGCCTGCTGCTCGCCGTCGACGGCCTGCACTTCGTGATGAGCCGCACGGCCCTGCTCGACCAGGTCCTGATGTTCTTCGTGCTCGCCGCCTTCGGCTGCCTGGTCCTCGACCGCGACCGCTCCCGGAAACGTCTCGCCGCCGCACTGCCCGAGGACGAGGAGGGCGTACTCCGCCCCGACGCCGAGGTCGCCGAGACCCTGCGGCTCGGCTGGCGCCCCTGGCGGATCACGGCCGGCGTGATGCTGGGCCTCGCGGCGGCCACCAAGTGGAACGGCCTGTACGTGATGGTCGGCTTCGGCCTGATGACGGTCCTGTGGGACGTCGGCGCCCGCCGCACGGCCGGCGCGGTCCGCCCGTACCTCGCGGTGGTCAAGAAGGACCTGGTGCCCGCGTTCGTCTCGGTGGTGCCGGTGGCCCTCGCGGCGTACCTGGTGACCTGGACCGGCTGGATCGTCACCGGCAAGGGCTACTTCCGCGACTGGGCCGAGAAGCAGGACGCCCTCCCGACCGGCGGCGGCACCTGGTCCTGGCTGCCGCAGTGGCTGCGCAGCCTGTGGCACTACGAGACCGAGGTGTACAAGTTCCACGTCGGCCTCACCTCGCCC
Organism: Streptomyces sp. CC208A; assembly: GCF_030010625.1. Lineage (GTDB taxonomy): Bacteria > Actinomycetota > Actinomycetes > Streptomycetales > Streptomycetaceae > Streptomyces. Next base: position 123,005 of record NZ_JASCXN010000004.1, read on the forward strand.
CACACGTACGAGTCGAACCCCTGGTCCTGGATCGTCCTCGGCCGCCCCGTCTCCTACTTCTACGAGTCCCCCGCCCCCGGCACCGCCGGCTGCCCCGCCGGCACGAAGGAGAAGTGCGCCCAGGAGATCCTCGCCCTCGGCACCCCCCTCCTGTGGTGGGCCGCCTGTTTCGCCCTCGTCTACGTCCTGTGGCGCTGGGCCTTCCGCCGCGACTGGCGCGCCGGCGCGATCGCCTGCGCCGTCGCCGCGGGCTGGGTCCCCTGGTTCCTCTACCAGGAGCGCACGATCTTCCTCTTCTACGCCGTCGTCTTCGTCCCCTACCTGTGCCTGGCGGTGGCGATGATGATCGGCGCGATCATCGGCCCGAAGGGCTCCACGGAGAGACGCCGGACGTTCGGGGCGGTGGCGGCGGGCTGCCTGGTGCTGCTGATCGTCTGGAACTTCATCTATTTCTGGCCGATCTATACGGCTACGCCGATTCCGTTGGATCAGTGGCGGGCGCGGATGTGGCTGGACACGTGGGTCTGACCTCGCTCTTTCCCTCACTCTTTCGCGATCGGCCGTCAGCCCTTCTCGGCGGCCGGGACCGATGACGCCCGGCGAAGCCGGGCGTCATCCACCGTTCGCCTCTCGTTCCATCGGAATCCCGCATGCCGGGGGCTGATGTTCGAGAGCCTCTCCGAGGATCCTCTCCCCGGAGAGGGCAGGAGAGCCGGTGTCCACAGCAGACAGACCGCACGCCATGTCCGAAGCCGACAGAGCGCCCACGGTGGAGGAACCGCGGCTGGCCACCCGAGACAGGACACGCCGCCGCCCGCGATTACCGCTCCGCGTCACCGTCGCGCTTCCGCTCGCCCTGACCGGGCTGTTCGCCCTGCTCGTCACGGGCAACACACTGCGCCCGTTCGACCGCATCACCACGATCGAGGCCAGGATGGGCTCCAAGTCCGACTTCTTCAAAGATCCCGAAGTGCAGCGGCTGTTGCTCGAACACGGCATACGCGTCGACATCCACCGGCTCGGTTCCCGGGCCAACGCCACGATCTCCATGCAGGGCATGGACGTGGTCTTCCCGTCCGGCCAGCCCGCGGCCAAGCTGGTCCTGAACCGGATGGACCACTCGGTGCGGTCCGTGCGCCCCTTCGCCACACCGCTGGTGCTCGGCACGTTCCGGGACTATGCCGAGACCCTTCGGAGAATGGACGTGGCGATCCCCCAGCCGGTGGAGGGCGACACCGAGACGCTCTACTACGACCTCGACATGCGGAAGTTCATGGACCTGCTCGACGGCCTGGACGACGGCCGTGAGACCGCCGACCAGGACAGGGACGGGACACCTGAACGCGCGGACACCTGGAACGGCATCGGCTTCGACAGGGACGGCCTGCGCAGCAACAGCGGCCGGGTCCTGGTCCGCACCTCCGACGTCTGCGACTCCAACTCGGCGGGCACCTACCTGAGCATCCTCGCCTTCGTGGCGAACGGCGACAGCACACCGGGCGCGGGCGCGGCCGACGCGGCCACGGCACGGAAGGAGGCCGACGAGGTCGCCCGGAGGATCAAACCCCTCATCGACCTCCAGGGCATGTGGGCCGACGAGCAGGCCGACGGCTACTTCTCCGACCTCGGCGAGAGCATCGCGCCCATCTCCGTGATCTACGAGCACCAGTACCTGGCCCACCAGATCGAGCACGCGCGGACCCACGGCGGACAGGACTCCCGCCGCGTCCTGCTCTACCCCAGCCCCTACGCCCTCACCGAGCCGCAGCTCATCTCCCTCAACGACAAGGGCGACCGGCTGGTCCGCATCATCCAGGACGACCCCGCCCTGCGTCAGCGCGCGCTCGAACTCGGCTTCCGGGTCCGCTTCTCCGGCAAGGACGGCACCAGCGAGCAGCTCAACACGTACCTGCGCGGACACGGGATCCAGGTGCCGAGACAGAACCGCGACCAGAGCAAGGTGTACGAACCGGACCTGGACGTCCTGGAGGAGATCATCGACTCCGTGGGCTCCTGCCCGCCGCCCGTGCAGGACACCCCATGAGGCGGTACGCACGCGCCCTCGCCGCCTGTCTCACGCTGGCCCTGCTCGCCGCCCTCACCTCCTCCTGCACCCGGGGCGGAGGGCACATCACCCTGCGGGTCCTCGCCAGCCCCGAACTCGCCGATCTGGAACCGCTGCTGGACGAGCTGAAGGACGACACCGGCGTCGAGCTGGCCATGGAGTACCGGGCCACAGCCGATCTGGCCGACGCCAGGAGCTCGTCGTACGATCTCGCCTGGCCCGTGTCCGACCGCTCGCTCCTGCTCCGGCTGCGGGAGGCGGGCGAGCGGAACTCCCGGCCCGAGTCGGTCTCCGTCATGCGCTCGCCGGTGGTGGTCGGGCTCACCCCCGAGGCCGCCGGCACCCTGCGGGCTTCGGTGCCCGGCGGCCGGCTGTCGTGGGCGGACATCGCGGACGCGGCCGCCGACGGCGGCCTGCGGTTCGGGATGGCCGACCCGCGCAGCAGCGACACCGGGCGCGCGGCCCTCGTCGGCGTCGCCACCGCGGCCGCCGGAACCGGCAGCGCGCTGCGCGAACGGGACGTCTCCTGCGACCGCCTGCGCGGCTTCCGCTCGGGCCAGACCCTCACCGGCGCCAGCTCACGCGAGCTCATCGCGCGCTATGTGCGGGACCAGGGCCGCGCCGACGCGCTGATCGCCCACGAGTCGGAACTGCTCTCCCTGAACGCCACGGACGAGCTGCGCGAACCGCTGGAGATCGTCCACCCCGAGGACGGCATGGTGCTCTCCGACTTCCCACTGCTCCTGCTGAACCCCGGGGAGCGGACCGCGTACCGGAAAGTGGCAGCCTGGCTGCTGCGGGCGGACACGCAGCAGAAACTGATGCGGCACACCTGGCGACGCCCGGTCAACCAGGACGTACGCCTCGCCGAACCCCTGCGGACGGAGGTCGGCAACGCCCTGTCGTTCCCCGACCGGCTGTCCATCGTGGAGCGGCTCGTCGCCGACTACGGCGATCCCGCGCACCCGGCCACCGACCAGGTGGTGTTCCTGCTCGACTTCTCCGACTCCATGCGGGGCAGGCGGATCGACGCACTGCGTACCGCCTTCGCCGGGCTCAGCGGCTCCGACCCCGGCTCCACCGGTAAGTTCACCCGCTTCTACCGCGGCGAGCGCCTCACCGTCGTACGGTTCGGCGGCCGGGTGCTCGAGGAACGCACGGTGACCGTGCGCGGCGACGACGACCTCAGAGCCCTCGCCGGGATGGTGGCCGACGGTGCCTTCGACGACTCCACCGCCGTGTGGACGGCTCTCGACCACGGCTACCGCATCGCCGCGGACGCCGTGCGGGAGGCGCCCGAACGGCCCGTGTCGATCGTGCTGATGACCGACGGGGAGAGCAACACGGGTATCACGTACGAGGAGTTCCTGCGCCGCCGCGACCGGCTCGGCCCGGACGTGCGCGAGGTGCCCACCTTTCCCGTGCACCTCGGCGAGGCCGACACGGCCGCGCTGAAGAAGGCCGCGGCCGCGACCGGCGGCCGTGTGGTCGACGCCGACCGCTCCTCACTCTCCGACGCGTTCAAGGAGATCCGTGGGTGTCATTGACAGTCAGTGGTGGAGCCTGCGGTGGCCGTGGATGGCCGTCTGGCTCCTGACGGCGACCTGCTTCGCCGTGGTGTTCCAGCATGTGCTGGCCCGCTGGGCGGCAGGCCGGCGCAGACGCGACCGGGACGGGGACATGGTCTCCGGCATGTGCGTCTATCTGCACGAGACACGGGTCGAAGACGTCGCGGACTACCTCGGCATACCCAAATCCGACCTGAACGTCTCCCACGAGACCAGCGTCTCCAGCGGCTTGGGGCTGCGGAGCAGACTCGCCTTCGGCGAGGGCTCGGCACAGCGCGACAGGAACACGCACACGCGCACCGAGTACTGGGAGCCGAGCACTCCCATGAAGACGATCCGTCTGATCATGGACAAGCTGAGGGAGAAGGACAGGGTGGTGGACGCCGACCTCGCCACCGGACAGCTCGTCCCCACCGCGGCCCTCGCCGACAAGCTGCAGGTCACCGGCGACGGGGGAAGCGTGCCACTGACCTCGGTCAGGGGGCACTACGTCTCGGTCTCGGGCCTCTTCACCGTCCGCAGGACCGACAGCGGAGACGTCGTCCTGCGCGCCCGCTACGGCAGCGGCGATCCCCCCGCACATGTGAAGATCACCTGCGAGAAGTCCTGGGTCCGCGAGGAGTTCCGGGTCGACGACTACTCGGCGGACGAGGAGTTCCCGGCGACCTGCCTGGGCCGGGTGCGCACCTGGAACAGCACGACGGGCGAACTCACACTGGACCCGGTGTCCATCTTCCGGTGAGGACCGCACAGCGTGAACCCTCGCCGCTCAGCGGCTTGGGATCGTGAAGGCCGGGCGACTGGGCGGCCGGGCGGCCGGTGACGGTCGAGGACGTCTGGTGTGACGGATTGTGGCTGGTGTTGCTCGACAGTTGTCGGAGGCGGCTGCTTGACTCGACGGTCCACACGGGGAGGGATCTCAGTCATGCGAAGTGGAGCGAAAGTCGGCATCGTCGGGGGCGTGTTCGCCGTCGTCGCGAGCGGGGTCGCGTACGGGGGGTACAACCTCTGGAACGGGATCACCGGCGGCGCGAAGGACGTCGGTACGCAGTCGGGGGCGGCGCCGCGGAAGACCGGGCCGGTGACGGCGGAGGAGGTCACCGCCACCGCACGGGACTTCCTCGCCGCCTGGGCGGCCGGGGAGGCCGACCGGGCGGGTCAGCTGACGAACGATCCGGTGACGGCGGGACCGGCGGTGGCCGCGTACCGGGAGGGGGGCGGCGTATCGGAGGCGGAGATCACGGCCGGGACGCCGACGGGGGCGACGGTGCCGTTCACGGTGAAGGCGACCGTGACGTACAAGGGGGTGTCGAAGCCCTGGACGTACGAGTCGAAGCTCAGCGTCGTCCGCGGCGAGTCCACCGGCCGCCCGCTGGTGCGGTGGACGCCGACCGTGCTGCACCCGAAGCTGGTGGCCGGCGCCACGCTGCGGACCGGTGAGGCGAAGACCCCGCCGGTGAAGGCCGTCGACCACGAGGGCGTCGAGCTGTTCCCCGAGAAGTACCCGTCGCTCGTGCCCGTCCTGGACGCGCTGCGGCAGCGGTACGGCGGACGGACCGGCGGCGAGGCGGGCGTCGAGACCTGGATCGAGACCGCGAACGGCACGCCGGGCAGCACGCTCCTCGTCCTCTCCGCCGGGAAGCCGGGCGAGCTGCGGACGACGATCGACGCGGGCGTGCAGGCGGCGGCGGAGAAGGCGGTGAAGCAGTTCCCGACGGCGGCGGTGGCGGCCGTGGAGCCGTCTACGGGGGCGGTGCGGGCGGTCGCCAACAATCCGGCGTCCGGTTACAACACCGCGTTCATGGGCGAGCAGGCGCCCGGCTCGACGATGAAGATCGTGACGGCGGCGATGATGATGCGGTACGGGGTCGCGCAGCCGGGCACGCCGGTGGAGTGTCCGCCGGACGTGCGGTGGGAGGAGCGGACCTTCGAGAATCTCAAACGCTTCACCACCAACGGCGACCTGACCAATGCCTTCGCCATGTCCTGCAACACCGCCTTCATCAAGGCGATCACGCCGTTGAACAAGAAGGGCGTCCACAACACCGCGCTCGGTGACACGGCCCGCAAGTGGTTCGGTATCGGCGAGGTGTGGTCGGTCGGCGTGCAGACCTCCGACGGCTCCGTGCCCGAGTCCACCGGGTCCGAGACGGCCGCCTCGTACATCGGCCAGGGCAAGATCACCATGAACGCTCTCAACATGGCGTCGATCTCCGCGACCGTGAAGAACGGCGGCTTCCTCCAGCCGTACCTGATCCCGAAGGGCGTGGACGGCCGGGAGTTCGCCAAGGCCGAGCGGCTGCCGTACGAGGTCACCCTCGGGCTGCAGAAGATGATGAACGCCGCGGCCACCCGTTTGAACGGCACCGCGCGGAAGGCGATGGCCGGGGTGCCGTCGCCGAAGGGCGCGAAGACCGGCTCGGCGGAGGTCGACGACCAGTCGACCTCCAACAGCTGGTTCACCGGCTACTCCGGCGACCTCGCGGCGGCGGCCGTCGTCCAGGCCGGCGGGCATGGCGGCGACGCGGCGGGAGATGTGGTGGCGCAGGTCCTGAAGGCGAACTGAGGCCGGAGGGCCGGGGGTCCGGGTGGCGGAAAACCGTCGCGTGTCCCGTACACCCACCGCTACCGTGCGGGCATGACGACCGACGCCTCCGCCGCCCACCCCCGGTTCGCCGCCGCCCTCGCCGAGTTGGGCCTCGATGTCGAGGTCCGGCGCTTCCCCGACGAGACGCGGACCGCGCAGCAGGCCGCCGACGCGATCGGCTGCGCGGTCTCCGAGATCGTGAAGTCGCTGGTCTTCGCCGCCGACGGGGTGCCGGTGCTGGTCCTGATGGACGGGGCCTCGCGGGTGGACGTCGGCCGGGTGCGGGAGGCGCTGGGGGCCGGGGAGGTGACGCGGGCGGACGCGCGGGTGGTGCGGGAGACGACCGGGTACGCGATCGGGGGCGTACCGCCCTTCGGGCACCGCACCCGGACGCGGGTCCTGGCCGACGAGGGGCTGCTCGACCACGACCTGGTGTGGGCGGCGGCCGGCACCCCGCACTCCGTCTTCGCCCTGCCCCCGAAGGAGCTGATCGCCCACGCGGGCGCGACCCTGGCGGACGTGCGCGAGCGTACGGAGTGACGCCGCTGGTCGCGGGTGCGGTGCTGGTCGCGGCGGTCACGCACGCGACCTGGAACGCCCTGGCCCACCACATCCGGGACCAGCTCCTCTCCTTCACGCTCATCTCGGGCGGCGGGGCGCTGATCGGCCTGGCGCTCGTCCCCTTCCTTCCCGTCCCCGCCGCCGGGGCGTGGCCGTACCTGATCGCCTCGGCGGTCCTGCACGTGGCCTACTACGGGCTGCTGATGAAGTCCTTCGCGCTGGGGGACTTCGGGCAGATGTATCCGATCGCGCGGGGTACGGCCCCGCTGGTCGTGACCCTCCTGGCGGCCGTCTTCGTCCACGAGGTCCCGGACACCCGCCAGTTGCTCGGCGTGGCGGTGGCGTGCGCGGGCCTGACGGGCCTGGCGCTGTGGGGCACGCGAGGCAAGGGCGTGCACGGCCCGGCCCTGCTCGCGGCCCTCGCCACCGGCCTCTCGATCGCCCTGTACACGGTCGTCGACGGCCTCGGCGTCCGCGCCTCCGGCACCACGCTCGGCTACGTCGCGTGGCTGATGGCCCTGGAGGGCCTGGCCATCCCGGCGTACGCCCTGGCGGTCCGCCGTCGCGCCCTCCTCCCCGCCCTCCGCCCCCACGCGCCCCGCGGCCTCCTCGGCGCGGCCCTCTCGGTCGCCGCCTACGCCCTCGTCCTCTGGGCCCAGACCCAGGCCCCCCTCGCCCCCATCGCCGCCCTCCGCGAGTCCTCCATCATCGTCGGCGCCGCCATCGGCGCCCTCTTCTTCAAGGAACGCTTCGGCGGCCCGAGGGTCGCCGCGGCGAGCCTGATGGCGGTCGGGATCGGCCTGATGCTGTCGTCCGGCGGGTGAGGGCTCAGCGGCCGGCGCGGATGGACGTACGGCTCCAGGTCCCCGACAGCGCGAAGGCGGAGGAGGATCGGTGATCACCGCACAGGACGGGGAAGACGCCCGACTCCTCTGGGACTTCCAGCGGATGGGGCACGGGCCCCGGCCCTGCTCCGTCGGGATCGGGCTCGGGAGTCATGATCTCGGGGTCGCCGATGTGATGGTCGGCCTGTACCGGCAGGGGCTGGTTCCGCTCGTCGTCTTCACCGGGGCGACCAGCCCGACGACCCGCGACCGGATGCCCCGGGGCGAGGCCGTGCACTACCGGGAGCGGGCCCTGGAGCTGGGCGTGCCCGGGGACGCGGTGCTGGTGGAGCCCCGGGCGCGCAACACCGGGGAGAACATCCGCTTCTCGCGCGAACTCCTCGCCGGGCGGGGCGTGTCCGTGGACTCCGTCCTGCTCGTCAGCAAGCCGTACGAGGAGCGACGGGCGTATGCGACGGCGTGCCGGCTCTGGCCCGGGGTGGAGTTCGTCTGCGCGTCGGCGCCGATGGAGCTTCCGGAGTACGCGGACTCCATCGGCGACCCGCACCTCGTCCTGGACATGCTCGTCGGAGCCGTACAGCGGCTCCTGGTCTACCCGGCGCAGGGCTTCATGATCGAGCTGCCCGTCCCGAGCTCGGTTGTCGCCGCTTACGAGCGGCTGCGGGACCGGGGGTTCACCCGTCGGCTCGTGGCGGCGGGCTGATCAGTCGCCGTCCAGAATCTCGCGGAAGTGCCTGTTCACGGCGAGGAGGCCGCCGTCGACGCGGAGGGTGGTGCCGGTGATCCAGGCGGCGTCGGGGGAGGCGAGGAAGGCGACGGCGGCGGCGATGTCGTCGGGGGTGCCCACGCGGCCGAGGGGGTAGGCGCGGGCCGCGAGGGCGGCGAGGCCCTTCTCCTTGCCCGACCAGGCGGGGGTGGCGATCGTGCCGGGGTTGATCTGGTTGACGCGGACGCCGTGGGGGGCCGCTTCGGCGGCGAGGGTGCGGGTGAAGGAGCCCAGGGCCGCCTTCGCGGCGCTGTAGGCGTGGTCGCCGAAGGACGCCTCCGCGTTGACCGAGCCGATCGTCACGATCGCGCCGCCCGTCGCGGTCAGGTGCGGGAGGGCGGCGCGGGAGCAGTGGACGGCGCCGAGGAGGGTGCCGTCGAGCTGGCGGTGCCAGTTCTCGTCGGGGTCCTCCGCGAAGGGGACGAGGGCGTTGTTGACCAGGACGTGGAGGGCGGGGAGTTCCCGGAAGGTCCGGTCGATCGACTCGCGGTCGGTGATGTCGAGGTGAAGGGGGCGCGCCTCCGGGAGAGCCGAGGCGACCTCGCGGGCCGACTCCTCGTCGACGTCCGTGACCAGGACCCTTGCGCCTTCCGCCGCCAGGCGGCGGGCCGTCGCCGCGCCGATGCCGCTGCCCGCGCCCGTGATCAGTGCCGTCCGTCCTTCGAACCGCCTTGTGAGATCCATCCGCTGATCTCAGCATCAAGCGCGGGTCAGGACCAGACCTTTTCGTGCGGACCCCGTGCCGTCGGCTCCGGTCGTGAGCGTGTACGCCGAACGCTGAGGGCTACTTGGGCCTAACGAGCTCGTGCGCGGTAGGCGTCCAGAGACGTTCTGACCGCTCTCACCAGGGCCTGGGCCCTCGGGTCCGCCGTGACCGTCTTGCGCATGCCGTTCGTGACGTAGGCGAAGGCGGTGCCGGACTCCGGGTCCGCGAAGGCGAGGGAGCCGCCTCGGCCGGGGTGGCCGAAGGAGGTGGGGCCGAGGAGGGGGCAGGCGGGGCCGTGGAGCATGTGGCCCAGGCCGAAGCGGGTGCCGACCAGGAGGACGCGGTCCGTGCCCGCCGACTCCTCGGTGCGGGCCAGGGCCAGGGTCGCCGGGGCGAAGAGGCGGGGGGCGCCGTCGGGGAGCGGGGCCAGGGTGGCGGCGTAGAAGCGGGAGAGCGCGCGGGCCGTGGCCACTCCTGCCGAACCCGGGAGTTCCGCCGCCTGGTACTCCGGGGCGTTCTCGTCTGGGGCCGGGTCGATGACCGCGAAGGCGCGGCGGGTGAGCGAGTCCGGGTCGGCGTACGCCTCCGTCACCGACCGCTTGGCGCGGAGGCGGAGCGCGCCCGCCTCCTCGGGGGCCTCCACCGGGGCCAGGCGGCCCACCCGGTGGCGCTCCCGCTCCGGGAGGCCGATCCACAGGTCGAGGGCCAGCGGGGCCGCCATCTCCTCCGCGACCCAGCGGCCTATGGTGCGGCCGGTGACCCGGTGGACCAGGCCGGCGAGCAGCCAGCTGAAGGTGTGGGCGTGGTAGCCGTGGGCCGTGCCGGGCTCCCAGGCCGGGGCCTGGGCGGCCATCGCGGCCGTGGACGTCTCCAGGTCCGTCGCCTCGGCCAGGGTCAGGGGGCGGTCCAGGACCGGTACTCCCGCCTGGTGGGCGAGGAGCCGGCGTACCGTCACGCGGTCCTTGCCCGCCGCCTTGAACTCCGGCCAGTACGTGGCCACCGGGGCGTCCAGGTCGAGCAGTCCGCGCTGGTGGAGGAGGAGGGGGACCGCCGCGGCCACGCCCTTGGTCGCCGAGCGGATCACCTGGGCGGTGTTCTCCGTCCAGGGTTCTTCAGCGCCGTCCGCGTTCTTCGTGCCCGCCCACAGGTCCACGACCTTCACGCCGTCGTGGTGGACCGCCACCGCCGCGCCCCTGTCTCCGCGCTGCTCGAAGTTGCGCAGGAACGCGTCCCTGACCGGCTCCCAGCCCGGTGCCACCGTGCCCTGGACGTCCACCTGACCCACTGCCCCACTCATCCTTTCGTACGAATGGTCCCCATGGTCTCAGGCGACGGAACCGGGCACGAAACCGAAGGGCAGTTCGAGGCGGTGCCGGGCCATCAGCTCCTCGTCGGCCAGGATCTCGCGGGTCGGGCCGTCGGCGGCGATCACGCCCTCGCTGAGGACGAGCGAGCGGGGGCAGAGCTCCAGGGCGTACGGCAGGTCGTGGGTGACCATCAGGACGGTGACGTCGAGCGTCCGGAGGATGTCGGCGAGCTCGCGGCGTGAGGCCGGGTCCAGGTTGGAGGACGGCTCGTCGAGGACGAGGATCTCGGGCTCGGTGGCGAGGACGGTCGCCACCGCCACCCGGCGCCGCTGGCCGAAGGAGAGGTGGTGCGGGGGGCGGTCGGCGTACTCCGCCATGCCGACCCTGGCCAGCGCCTTCTCCACGACCGCGTCCAGCTCGGCGCCGCGCAGGCCGGCCGTGGCCGGGCCGAAGGCCACGTCCTCGCGGACGGTCGGCATGAAGAGCTGGTCGTCGGGGTCCTGGAAGACGATGCCGACCTTCCGCCGGATCTCCGCCATGTGCTTCTTGCCGACGGGCAGCCCGGCGACGGTGACCTCGCCCGCCCCCGCGGTGAGGATGCCGTTGAGGTGGAGGACGAGGGTGGTCTTGCCGGCGCCGTTGGGGCCGAGGAGGGCGACCCGCTCGCCCCTCCCGATGGTCAGGTTCACGCCGAAGAGCGCCTGGTGGCCGTCGGGGTAGGCGTAGGCGAGGCCCCGCACGTCGAGAGAGGAGGTCATGGTGTCATCCCAGGAGGGCGAGGAGGCTGATCGGAAGGGCCGCCAGCGGGAGCGCCAGGGCCCTCGTCCACTGGGCGCGGGTGGCGGGGCGCTCGTCGGTGACCGGCATGGTGCCGGTGTAGCCGCGGCTGAGCATGGCGAGGTGGACGCGTTCGCCGCGCTCGTACGAGCGGATGAAGAGCGCGCCCGCCGACTTGGCGAGGACGCCCCAGTGGCGGACGCCGCGCGCCTCGAAGCCGCGGGAGCGGCGGGCGACGGACATCCGGCGCATCTCGTCGGTGACGACGTCCCCGTACCGGATCATGAACGAGGCGATCTGGACGAGGAGGGACGGCAGGCGGAGGCGCTGGAGGCCGAGGATCAGGGCGCGGAGTTCGGTGGTGGCGGCGAGGAGCACGGAGGCGGCGACGCCGAGGGTGCCCTTGGCGAGGATGTTCCAGGCGCCCCACAGGCCGGGGACGCTCAGGGAGACGCCGAGGACCTCCGTCCGCTCGCCGGGGACCACGAAGGGCATGAGCAGGGCGAAGGCGACGAAGGGGATCTCGATCGCGAGCCGGCGGAGCAGGAAGCCGGCCGGTACGCGGGCGAGCGCGGCGACCGTGCCGAGCAGGGCCGCGTAGAGCGCGAAGGCCCAGACGGCCTCGCGGGGTGTCGTGACGACGACCAGGACGAAGCCGAGGACGGCGACGAGCTTGGTGTGCGGGGGGAGGCCGTGTACCGGCGAGTCCCCCCGCCGGTGCAGCTTGTGCGCGTGCCCTGCCCCCATGTCAGACCCGGGCCCCCGTCTCGGCCGCCTGCTTGCGGCGGCGGACCGCCCAGAACGCGCCGGTGCCGATCGCGAGGGTGACGCCGACGCCGATCACGCCGGCGAGGCCGCCGGAGAGGCGGTCGGAGTCGATGCCGCGGACGCCGTAGTCGGCGAGCGGGGAGTCGGCGGTGGCGTGCTCGTACTCGTCGGCCTTGGCGTCGATGCCCTGGTCGGCGGCGACCTTCTCCAGGCCGTCGGGGCTGGCGGAGGCGTAGAAGGAGACGATGCCGGCGAGGACGAGGGCGGTGACGACGCCGACGGTCCACACCTTCCTCGGGCTCTTCGCCGTGGGAACCACGGGCGCGGCCGGGGTCGCGTCGACGAGTTCGCCGTCGACGCGGAGCTTCAGCGGGGCGGCCAGGTCGCGGGCGCCGTGCACGAGGTCGGGGCGGACGGCGAGGACGGCGCCGACGGTGAGGGCGGTGATGAGGGCCTCGCCGACACCGATGAGGACGTGGACGCCGAGCATGGCGGTGAGGACCGTGCCGATCGGCACGTCCGTGGTGCCGCCGACGGCGTAGAACAGAGTGAAGGCCGCGGCCGAGGCCGGTACGGAGACGAGCGCGGCGACGAAGGTCGCGACGGTGACTCCGCGGCGGGTGCGGGGCAGGACGAGCCGCAGGCCGCGGAAGAGGGCGTACGCGACGACGACGGTCACCACGCCCATGACGGTGATGTTGACGCCGAGGGCGGTGAGGCCGCCGTCGGCGAAGAGGATGCCCTGGACGAGCAGGACGACGGCGATGCACAGGACGCCGGTCCACGGTCCGACGAGGATCGCGGCGAGCGCACCGCCCAGGAGGTGGCCGCTGGTCCCTGCGGCGACCGGGAAGTTGAGCATCTGGACGGCGAAGACGAAGGCGGCGACCAGGCCCGCGAGCGGGGCGGCCTTCTCCTCCAGGTCCTTGCGCGCGCCGCGCAGGCTCACGGCCACGGCGCCGGCGGCGACGACGCCTGCGGCGGCCGATATGGGGGCGTTGATGAATCCGTCGGGTACATGCACGTCCTGAATGATGAGCGCTTCTGCAAAGTCCTTGCAAGAGCAGCCAGGTCACAGGACGCGCAGAGTGTGAGACCGCACACGGTGCGCATATCCCCGCCCCCCGAGGGAAGAATGGAACATTAAGTCGACATTCACCACGAATCGGACTCACCGAAGAGCCTGACCGAGGAGCTGAGCGATGTCCGCCGCAGCCGACCACAAGGCCGAGGACCACGACGTCGAAGACCACGCCCGAGGACGTCTGATCAGCGACGCGCCGGTCTCCCGCGCCGTGCCCGTCGCCCTCCGCTACGACCCCGGCTTCTCCCCCGCGACCGTCCGCTTCGTCCTCCCCGGCGGCGTCGAGTGGTCCTTCCCCCGCGCCCTCCTGGAGGACGGCATCCGGGAACCCGCCCACCGCGGTGACATCGCGGTCTGGCCGTGCGGCCGGGCCCAGACGGTGGTCGAGTTCCACGGCGAGGGGGAGGTCTCCGTCGTCCAGTTCGACAGCGCCGCCCTCACCCGCTTCCTGGAACACACGTACGCCGTCGGCGCGTCGTCGCTCACGACGCACTGACGGCGTACGGCCGCGTCGGGTCCCCGTCCCCACAGGTTCCGGCGCGGTCCGGGGCGCGCCCCCCGCTCAGGGGCCGCCCCGGGGATCACGGGGTGTCTACGCCTTCACGAGGTCCGGCCGCGCGGCGGGCGCGGCGTCCCGGTCGGCGAGTCCCTCGCCCTCGACGTCCACGTTGGGCAGCGCCCGGTCCAGCCACTTCGGCAGCCACCAGGCCCTGTGGCCGAGGAGGGCGAGGACGGCCGGGACGATCGCCATGCGGACCACGAAGGCGTCGAAGAGGACGGCGACGGCGAGGCCGAAGCCGATCATCTTGATCATCTGGTCGGTCATCCCGATGAAGCCGGAGAAGACCGCGATCATGATGACGGCGGCGGCGACGACCACCCGGGCGCTGTGCCGGAAGCCGGTCACGATCGCCTCGCCGGGGCGCTCGCCGTGGACGTACGCCTCGCGCATCCGGGTCACGAGGAAGACCTCGTAGTCCATGGCGAGGCCGAAGACGACGCCCACCATGAAGATCGGCATCATCGACATGATCGGGCCGGTCTGCTCGACGCCGAACAGCCCGCCCAGCCAGCCCCACTGGAAGACCGCGACGACGGCCCCGAGGGCGGCGACCACCGAGAGCAGGAAGCCGAGGGCGGCCTTGAGCGGGACCAGGACCGAACGGAAGACGACGGTCAGGAGGACGAAGGCGAGGCCGACGACGAGTGCCAGGTAGGGCACGAGGGCGTCGTTCATCTTCTGGGAGAAGTCGATGTTCATCGCGGTGGCGCCGGTGACGAGGACGTCGTCGCCGGTGGCCTCGCGGATGTCGTGGACCAGGGTCTCGGTGGCGGCCGAGGACGGGCGGTCCTTCGGGATCACGGTGATCATGGCGGTGTCGCCGGCCTTGTTGGGCGTGGCGGGGGTGACCGCGGCGATGCCGTCGAGGTCCTTGACCGTGGAGACGGTCCTGTCGGCGGCGGCCTTGTCGCCGTCGACGACGACGAGCAGGGGGCCGTTGAAGCCGGGGCCGAAGCCCTCGGAGAGCAGGTCGTAGGCGCGGCGCTCGGTCGCGGAGACCGGCTTCACGCCGTCGTCGGGGAGGCCCATCTCCAGGGAGGCGGCGGGGACGGCGACGGCGCCGAGGCCGAGGACTCCGACGAGGAGGACGAAGAGGGGGCGGCGTATGACGAAGCGCGCCCAGCGGGTGCCGCCGTTCGGCTTGTCCGTCTTCTCGACGAGGCCCTTGCGCTGCTTGCGCCCGACCACCTTGTCCCCCGCGAAGCCCAGCAGCGCCGGGATCAGGGTGAGGGCGATCAGGACGGCGATGACGACCGTGCCGGCCGCGGCGAAGCCCATCTTCGTCAGCATCGGGATGTTGACGACGGCGAGGCCGACGAGGGCGATGACGACGGTGAGTCCGGCGAAGACCACGGCCGAGCCCGCGGTTCCGGTGGCACGGCCCGCGGCCTCCTCCTTCGTCCGCCCGTCGGCCAGTTCGGCGCGGTAGCGGGAGACGATGAAGAGGGCGTAGTCGATGCCGACGGCGAGGCCGATCATCATCGCGAGCGTGGAGGTGGTGGTGCCGAGGTCGAGGACGTTCGCGAGCGCCGTGATCGTGGAGACGCCGATGCCGACGCCGATGATCGCGGTGAGCAGCGGCAGTCCGGCCGCGACGAGCGAGCCGAAGGTGAGGACGAGGACGATGCCGGCGACGACCACGCCGACGATCTCCCCGGCGCCGGTCTCCGGCATGGTCTGGAGGGCGTCACCGCCGAGCTCGACCGTCAGCCCCTTGCCCTGCGCCGCCTGTCCGGCCTGCTTCAGGGCCTCGCGGGTCTCGTCGCTCAGCTCCATCCCGTTGACCTTGTAGGCGACGGAGACGTAGGCGGTGGAGCCGTCCTGGGAGACGGCCCGGGACTCGTACGGGTCGGCGACCGAGACGATCTGGTCGGAGCCGGACTTCAGCGCGGCGACGGTCTCCTCGACGACGGCCTTGGGGGCCGCGTCGGTCATCTTCTGCCCGTCGGGCGCCTTGAAGACGATACGGGCGGTGGCGCCGTCGGCCCCGGCGCCGGGGAAGCGCTCTTCGAGCAGGTCGAAGGCGCGCTGGGCCTCGGTGCCGGGGATGGAGAAGGAGCCGGAGGTCGGGGCGGGCGCGGTGGCGGCGCCGACTCCGGCGAGCGCGAGGAGCGCCACCCAGAGGAGGGCGACGAGCCGTCGGCGCCGGAAGGCGGTGCGGCCCAGCTTGTACAGGAAGGTGGCCACGGGTACGTACTCCCATTGAGAGGCGGAACAGGGCATGGGGAGCCGGCCCGACGGCGTGAGCGGTGCGCAGTCAGGTGGAGCAGGGACGTGCGGGTGGGGCGGGAACCTGCGGGTGAGGCAGGGACGTGCGGGTGAGGCAGGGGCGTGCGGGTGGAGCAGGGACGTGCGGGTCAGACGCCGAGCGAGGGGAAGACGACGGCGTCGATGTAGGTGCCGAGGAAGGCGCGGTCGACCGGCTGGTCGTCGATCAGCGGGCGGGCGACGAGCGCTCCGATCAGCATGTGCGGGACGAGGTCGAGGGCCGGGTTGTCCGGCCGGACCTCACCCCTGCGGACCGCACGGCGGAGGAACTCGGCGAAGCCGTTCAGCTCGGGTTCGATGAGCAGCTCGCGGAGCGCCTGGTGCAGGTCGGGGTGGGTGTGGACGGCGTGGGCGAGACCCCGCATGAGCGCGGTGTCCTTCTCCACCTGGCAGTCGTCGACGAGCTCCAGGAGCGCCTGGAAGTCGCCGCGCAGCGATCCGGTGTCGATCTGGTCGAAGCCGGACGGCTTGTTGTGGCGCAGGGCCTTGGCGACCAGCTCCGGCTTGCTCCCCCACTGGCGGTAGAGGGTGGCCTTGCTGGAGTGGGTGCGGGCGGCGACGGCGTCCATGGTGAGGGCGTCGTAGCCGACCTCGCGGAGGAGGTCGAGCACGGCCGCGTACAGCTCGGACTCCCGCTCGGGAGTGAGTCTGCTGCGGGCCATCCCGGACCTCCGGTGCACTGGGGACGAGCAGAGTGAACGAAACGGTTTCGTACTCTGCGTACGGTACGAAGGTACCCCGCCGCCCAGCGAAACGAAACCGTTTCGTACGTGGCGTGGGCCACAGCGCCGGCCGTACGCCCGTGCCCCCGCACTCCCGTACGAGTTGCCGCACCCCCTCCACGCGGAAAGCATGAACAGGTGAGTGACGACGTGGCCTACCTCCGCTTCCCGCACCTCCACGACGACCTGCTGTGCTTCACGGCCGAGGACGACCTCTGGCTCGCCCCCCTCGTCCCCGAGGGGGAGCGCCCCGGCCGCGCCTGGCGGCTGACGGTCGACCGGACCCGCGCCGGGCACCCCCGCTTCTCCCCCGACGGGCGCCACATCGCGTACACGAACTGGCGCAGCCTCGACGCCGAGATCCACCTCGTGCCGGTCGGCGGCGGCCACGCCCGGCAGCTCACCCACTGGGGCTCCAGCGACACGCGGGTCTGCGGCTGGTCCCCCGACGGGGACATCCTCGCCGTCTCCTCGCACGGCCAGCCCTTCTCGTACTTCTCCTGGGCCTACACCGTCGCCACCGACGGCTCGCCCGGCGGCCGGATGCCCTGGGGACCGGTCTCCGACATCGCCGTCCGGGACCTGGACGGCGAGCGCCGCACCCTCCTCCTCACCGGCACCCCGCCGCACGAGCCGGCCGCCTGGAAGCGGTACCGGGGCGGCGCCACCGGGCGGCTCTGGCTCCACGGCGAACGGCTCCTCCCGGACATCGGCGGCCACCTCGCCGACCCGATGTTCGTCGCCGCCCCGCCCGGCGAGACCGGACACCGGATCGCCTTCCTCTCCGACCACGAGGGCGTCGGCAACCTCTACTCCTGCCGCCCCGACGGCACCGGCCTGCGCCGCCACACCGACCACGCCGACTTCTACGCCCGGCACGCCTCCTCCGACGGCCGCCGGGTCGTCTACCAGTGCGCGGGCGAACTGTGGATCGTCGAGGACCTCACGGCGGACGCCGAGCCGCGCCGCCTGGAGGTGCGGCTCGGCGGGCAGCGGGCCGGCCGCCGCCCGTACCAGGTGCCCGCCGCCCGGCACGTCGACGCGCTCTCCGTCGACGAGACCGGCCGGGCCAGCGCCGTCGGCGTACGGGGCAGCCTGTACTGGCTCACGCACCGCGACGGCCCGGCGCGCGCCATCACCGACACCCCCGGCGTCCGGGTGCGGCTGCCCGAGATGCTGGGCAGCGGCGGGCAGATCGCGTACGTCACCGACGCCGAGGGCGAGGACGCCGTCGAGATCGCCTACCTGCCCCGGGCCACCGGCGACCGCCCCCCGCGCCGACTCGCCGCCGGGCAGCTCGGCCGGGTCGAGGAGCTGGTCTCCGACCCGGCCGGCGAACGGCTCGCCCTCGCCACCCACGACGGCCGCCTCCTCCTCGTCGACGCGACCGAGGATTCTGGGGACACCTCCCGGACGGAGTCCGGGGGAGGGGAGGTCACCGAGCTGATCCGCTCGGTCAACGGACCCGTCCGCGACCTCGCCTTCTCCCCCGACGGCGCCTGGCTCACCTGGTCCCACCCCGGCATCGGCCGCTCCCTGCGCTCCATCAAGCTCGTCCGCATCTCAGGACCCGGCCCGCGCACGGTCATCGACGTCACCAACGGGCGCTTCGAGGACGAGAACCCGGTCTTCACCAGCGACGGCCGCTACCTCGCCTTCCTCTCCTGGCGCGGCTTCGACCCGGTGTACGACGTCCACACCGGCGACCTGTCGTTCCCGCTCGGCTGCCGCCCCTACCTCGTCCCGCTCTCCTCCGCGACCCCCTCGCCCTTCGCGCTCCTGCCCGACGGACGCCCGGCGGCCGGCGGGCTCGACCCGGCCGACGACGGCGCCGAGAGCGGCGACGGCACGGTCACCGTGGAGACCGAGGGCCTGTCCGACCGGGTCACCCCCTTCCCGGTCGCCGCCTCCAAGTACTCGGCGCTCCACCCGGTCTCCGGCGGCGGGCTCGTCTGGCTGCGCTGGCCCATCTCCGGCGCCCTCGGTGAGACCTTCGCCAACCCCGCCGACACCTCGGGCCGGCCCACCCTGGAGCACTTCTCCGTCGTCAAGGCCCGCCGCACCGAACTCGCCCGCGACCTCGACTGGTTCGCGGTCAGCGGCGACGGCACCCGGCTCGTCGTCTTCGACGAGGGCGAGCTGCGGGCCGTCCCCGCCACCGAGCCCGGCGACGGCGACTCCACCGTCTACCTCGACCTGCGGCGCATCCTCCACCAGGTCGACCCCGGCGCCGAGTGGCGGCAGTCCTACGACGAGGCCGGGCGGATCGTCCGCGCCTACTTCTGGGAGCCCGGCATGGGCGGCGTCGACTGGACCGCGGTCCTCGACCAGTACCGGCCGCTCCTCGAACGGGTCGCGTCCCCCGACGAGTTCGCCGACCTGCTGCGCGAGGTCATGGGCGAACTCGGCACCTCCCACGCGTACGTCACCCCCGCCCGGCGCAACGAGGGACCGGCGCACTACCAGCGGCCCCAGGGCCTCCTCGGCGCCAACTTCGTGCCCCGGGACGGCGGTTGGGTGGTGAAGCGGATCCTGCCCGGCGAGTCCTCCGACCCCAAGGCCCGCTCCCCGCTCGCCGGCACCGGCATCCGCGAGGGCGACGCCCTCACCCACGTCGACGGCCGGCCCGTCGACCCCGTCGCGGGCCCCTACCCGCTGCTCGCCGGCACCGGCGGCACCACCGTCGAGCTCACCTTCGCCCCCGCGGGCGGCGAGGGCCGCTCCCGTCGCGTCGCCGTCGTCACCCTCGTCGACGAACGCCCGCTCCGCTACCACGACTGGGTCGCCAAACGCCGGGCCGTGGTACGGGAGTTGAGCGGCGGGCGGTGCGGCTACCTGCACATCCCCGACATGGGCGGCTCCGGCTGGGCCCAGTTCAACCGGGACCTGCGGATGGAGGTCTCCCGGCCCGCCCTCCTCGTCGACGTGCGCGGCAACGCGGGCGGCCACATCAGCGAGCTCGTCGTCGAGACCCTCACCCGGAAGATCGTCGGCTGGGACCTCACCCGCGGCGCCGAGCCCGTCAGTTACGCCGCCAACGCGCCGCGCGGCCCCGTCGTCGCCCTCGCCGACGAGGCCACCTCCTCCGACGGCGACATGATCACCGCCGTCTTCAAGACCCTCGGCCTCGGACCCGTCGTCGGCCAGCGCACCTGGGGCGGCGTCGTCGGCATGACCGGCCGCCACCGGCTCGGCGACGGCACCCAGATCACCGTCCCCATGAACGCGGCCTGGTTCACCGAGTGGGGCTGGTCGATCGAGAACCACGGCGTCGAACCCGACCTCGCCGCCCTGCGCACCCCCCTCGACTGGGCCGAGGGCCGGTACGCCCAGCTGGACGACGCCGTCCACCTGGCGCTCTCCCTCCTGGAGGAGAAGCCGCCGTCGGCCCCGCCCGGCTACGAGGACGTGCCGGACCGCTCCCGGCCGAAGCTGCCGCCGAGGTCCAGCTCGTAGGCGATCGCGGACTCCCCGGTCTTCAGCGTCTCCCTGCCGACCGCCCCGAAACCGACCCGGGCGAGCACCGCCCGGGACGCGCTGTTGTCCGGCGACGCCTTGGCGTACAGCCGGCGCAGCCCGTACTCCTCCACGGCGAGCCTGCAGACCTCCAGGACGCCCCGGGTGGCGAGCCCCCGGCCGGTGGCCGATTCCGCGATCCGGTAGCCGAGTTCGGCCGCGCCGTCGGCGAGGTCGATCAGATTGATCCGGCCGAGGATCGCGCCGTCCTCCGCCACCAGGACGTGGAAGCGGATGGTCCCCTTCCCCTGCTCGTCGAGCAGGGCCTGGTGGCAGGCGTCGAACTCGGCGAAGTACGCGTCCCCCCGGTCGGGCACGGTGGCGGCGAAGTAGGCCCGGTTCTCCCGCTCGAAGACGAGCAGGGCGGGGGCGTGGTCGGGGCGCAGGCGTTCGAGTACGACGGGCATGGGGTCACGGTACGGAGATCGCCGCCCGGCCGCGCGGGAGTTACGCCCTGGGCGCACAGCAGGGTGCGCGGGTGGGCGCACGCGTGCCTGGAGCAGCCGGGAGTGCGCTGGGCGCACGCGTGCGAGGGCGCACCCGGTGTCGCGGGTGCGCCCTCGTCAGGACAGGGCGGGCGTCAGGACTCGCGGTCCCGCTGGGCGCGCTCGCGCGTCTCGCGCGCCTCCCGCTGGGCGCGCTCCTTCGCCTCCTGCGAGCCCTCGCGGGCCTGCGAGGCGCGCTGGGAGGCCTCGTCCTTGGCGTTGCCCATGGCCTTCTTGGCGCGCTCCTGCATCTCCTGCGCCTTGTCCTGGAACTGGTCCTTGATGCCCATGCGGGTTCACTCCTAGTGGGGTGTGAGGGGTACGGGGGCGGTGTGCCCCTGCGCCTCGATCAGGCTCGCACGCGCGAACACTCCCCGCATGTCGATCAGTTACCCTCCGTGAGCCCGCCTCGTCACGCCCTGCCCGTGCGGGCCTGTTCGTCGGCCGCGCCGCCCGCCCCCACCAGGCCCCTGGAGACCGTGGAGAGCCGCGGTTCGAAGCGCGCCACCTCCCGCTTGCCGACGGTCGCGACGAGGCCGGGCAGGTAGCCGCGTACCGACTGCATCCCGCGCAGCCACCACTGCGCGTACACATGGGCGGAGCGGCGCTCGATGCCCGCGACGATCCGGTCGACGGCCGGGCCGAGCGGGTACGTGCGGTTCGCCGGCCACGGCAGCCGCTGCCGCAGCTCCTTCATCACGTCGTCCTGGTCGGCGCCCCGCACCATGTCGGTGTCGGTCCAGGAGAGGTAGCCGACGCCGACCTTCACGCCCTTGTACGCGACCTCGGCGCGCAGGCTGTGCGCGAAGGCCTCGACGCCGGACTTGGAGGCGCAGTAGGCCGTCATCATCGGGGCCGGGGTGATCGCGGCGAGCGAGGCGATCTGGAGGAAGTACCCCCGGGACTCCATGAGGACCGGCAGGAAGGCGCGTCCGGTGACCGCCCCGCCGATCAGGTTGACCTCGATGACCCGCCGCCAGGCGACCGGGTCGGAGTCGACGAACGGGCCGCCCGCGGCGACGCCCGCGTTGGCGACGACGATGTCGACCTTCCCGAAGCGTTCCTTCACCTCGGCCGCGACCCGGGCCATCGCCTCGTGGTCGGTGACGTCGGCCTCCCACCAGTCGGCCTCGGTGTGCAGCCGGCCGGCGACCTCCTTCAGGAGCTCCGGCTCCAGACCGACCAGCGCGATCTTCGCGCCGCGCGCGGAGAGCTTGCGGGCGAGGAGCTCGCCGACGCCGCGGGCGCCGCCGGTGACGACCGCGACCTGCCCTTCCAGACCGACCCTGCTCATGCCCCTGCCTCCTCGTTGACGGAGTGCGCTCCGAGATACGTGAGCGTCAGTTCGCGGATCTGCGCGGTGACGGCCTCCGGGGCCTCGACCGGCGTCATGTGGCCCATGCCGGCCAGTTCGGTCAGGCCGGTGCAGTGCGGCAGCGCCTCCGCCATGGCCCGGGAGTGGGCCGGCGGGGTGAGCCGGTCGGCGGTGCCGACGAGGACGGCCGTGGGCACCCGCAGGTCCCGCAGACCCGCCTCCAGGTCGAGCCCGGCGAGCACCTGCGACCAGCCGTACCGGGACGGGCGGGGGCAGGCGTGCACGATGCGGGCGCAGGTGGCGACCCGGTCGGGCGCCGAGCCCGGTCCCATCGTCGCGTACCTGAGGATCTTCTTCGAGACGGCGGTGACCGGTCCGAGCGGCGCCTTCGAGCCGAGGACGGCGCCGGTGACCCGGGTCCGCAGCCCGCCGGGGCCGAGCGGCACCACGGTGGCCTCGGCAGTGAGCCGGGACGGGCCGGTGGAGCAGAGCAGGACGGCGGCGGCGTGCTCGCGGAAGCCGGGCCGGCCGGCCGCGGCCATGATCGTCATGCCGCCCATGGAGTGGCCTGCGAGCACGGCCCGTTCGCCGGGCCCGAGGGTGGCGGCGAGCACCGCCTCCAGGTCGTCGGCGAGCGCGGTCGTCGAGTAGCCGCCGGGCGCGGGGACGGGGGAACGCCCGTGCCCGCGCTGGTCGTAGGCGACGACCCGGTGGTCGGCGGCGAGGGCCCGTATCTGTTCGGCCCAGAAGGCGGTGGAGCAGGTCCAGCCGTGGGCGAGGACGACGGCGGGCGCGCCCTCGGGGCCGTGCACCTCGGCGTGCAGCGTGGCGCCGTCGGCGGAACGGACGGTGAGAGTACGGGAGTTCACGAGGCGGCCTCCTTCTTCCGGGCGGAGCGGGCGGTGGGCTCAGCGGCGCCCTCGACCGCGGCCTTCACGGGCTTCGGGGCGCGGACGACCTCGTACTCGGAGAGGTCGACCTGCCGGGTCTCGCGGCGGAACTCGCCGGTGGTGCCGGGCCAGAGGGTGGTGTTGCGGCCGTGGGCGTCGAGGTACCAGCTGTCGCAGCCGCCGGACTTCCAGACGGTCCGCTCCATGCGGTTCTGCACCTTGCGGTTCCAAGCGTGGACGGCGGAGGGCCGGGCGGCGAGCGCGGTGCGTCCGCCGAGGACGTCGATCTGGCGCAGGTAGTCGGCCATGTAGTTCAGCTGGGACTCGATCATGAGGATCATGGAGGAGTTCCCGAGGCCGGTGTTGGGGCCGATGATCGTCATCCAGTTGGGGAAGCCGTCGACGGTGGCGCCGCGCAGCGACTGCACGCCGTCCTTCCAGTGCTCGGCGAGCGAGCGCCCTTCGGCGCCGAAGACCCGGTCGGCGATCGGCATGTCGGTGACGTGGAAGCCGGTGCCGAAGACGATCGCGTCGACCTCGGTCTCGGTGCCGTCGGAGCCGACGACGACGCTGCCGCGGACCTCCTTCAGGCCGGCCGCGACGACGTCGACGTTGGGCTGGGCGAGGGCCGGGTAGTACGTGTTGGAGAGCAGGATCCGCTTGCAGCCGATGCGGTACGAGGGCGTGAGCTTGGCCCGCAGCACCGGGTCCTTGATCGCCCTGGCGATGTTGGCCCTGGCCAGCTTCTCGACCAGGCCCAGCTCGCCCGGGTGCTTGGTGAAGGCGCCGACCTGGAGCTCGCGGATGCCCCAGAGGATGCCGCGGCGCAGGGTCGCGGTGACCGGCAGGGTGCGGTGCAGCCAGCGCTCGGGGCCGCTGATGGCCCGGTCGACGCGGCGCATGACCCACGGGGGCGTGCGCTGGAAGAGCGTAAGGCGGCCGACCTCGGGCTGGATGGCGGGCACGATCTGGATGGCGGAGGCGCCGGTGCCGACCATGGCGACCCGCTTGCCCCGGAGGTCGTACTCGTGGTCCCAGCGGGCCGAGTGGAAGACCCTCCCCGGGAAGCCGTCGAGCCCCGGGACGTCGGGGATCTTCGGGTCGGAGAGCGGCCCGGTGGCGGAGACGACGACGTCGGCGGTGAACGATCCGGCGCTGGTCTCGATCCGCCAGCGCAGCTCGTCGGCGTCCCACTCCATGCGCAGCACCTCGTGGTTCAGCCGCAGGTGCGGCCGGAGCCCGAAGGTGTCGGTGACGTGCTCCAGGTACGCTCGGATGTGCCGCTGGCCGGAGAAGGTGCGGGGCCAGTCGGGGTTGGGCGCGAAGGAGAACGAGTACAGGTGCGAGGGCACGTCGCAGGCGCACCCGGGGTAGCTGTTGTCCCGCCAGGTGCCGCCCACGGCGTCGGCCCGCTCCAGGACGACGAAGTCGGTGATCCCCTCGCGGCGCAGCCGGACGGCGGCGCCGAGCCCTCCGAACCCCGATCCGATCACCGCCACCCGAACGTGCTCGTGCTTCGCCATGCCGCCTCCCGTGCGCCCGGCCAAGATTCCGCCAGCAATCACTGGCACAGTCGGACTGTAGAGCAGCTCCATACCGAGCGGTAGGGGTCGGGCGAGGGAAAGTTACCCGCGGTACAACATAGGCTGGCGGGTGTGGCAGAACGATCAGGAGACCGGGCGGACCGGACGGACACGCCGGGCAGGACCGACCGGGCGGACACGCCGGAGCCGACGGGGACGGCCGGGACGACGGACCTCGCGGACGGGGCGGACGGGCCCGCGCCGCGCGAGTACCGCATGGCGGAACTGGCCGAGGCGGCCGGCATCACCGTCCGCACCCTCCGCTTCTACCGCGAGCGCGGCCTGATCCCCCCGCCCCGCCGCGAGGGCCGGATCGCCTGGTACGACGAGCGCCACCTGGCCCGCCTCCGCACCATCGCCGCCCTCCTCGAACGGGGCCACACCCTCACCGGCATCGCCGACCTGACGGCGGCCTTCGAATCCGGCCGGGACGTAGGCGAGGTCCTGGAGCTGGGCACCCCCACCGAGGAGGAGCCGGTCCGCCTCACCCCCGAGGAGCTGGCCGACCACTTCGCCGGCCAGGCCACCCCCGAGAACCTGGCGGCCGCCCTCGACCTCGGCTACCTGGCCACCGACGGCGAGGAGCTCATCCACATCAGCCGCCGCCTCCTCGACGTCTCCGCCGCCCTCGTCCGCGAAGGCGTCCCCCTCTCCGAGGTCCTGAAGGCCGGCGCCCGAGTCCGCGAACACGCCGACGCCCTCGCCGCCCTCTTCACCGAGGTCCTGACCGCCCACGCCAAGGACGGCGACCTCCAGCGCCTCCGCCCCCTGGCCAAGAGCGTCGTGGAGGCCGAACTCTCCCTCGCCCTCGACCGCCGCCTGCGCCGCTGACCCCTACCCCAGGTACGGGGCGGCTCGGTGCTCCAGGAAGTGCCGGATGCGCAGCCGTTGCGTGTGGTGCATGGGGAGCGGGTCGAGTTCTCCGGGTGCCACGAAGCGGAGTTCGGTGCTCTCGTCCGAGATGGCCAGGGTGCCGCCCACGACCCGGGCGGTGAAGCAGACGTTGAACTGCCGGCGCACCTCCCCGTCGCTGTACGCGATGACATGGCGGGGGTCGGTGTACGTACCGACGAGCCCCGTGATCTCGACGTCCAGTCCGGTCTCCTCCCTGACCTCCCGCACCGCCGCGCCGGGCAGGGAGTCGTCCATGTCCATGGCTCCGCCCGGCAGCGCCCACAGGTCGTTGTCCCGGCGCCGCTGAAGAAGGACGCGGCCGTCCCCGTCGGTGACGACGGCGGAGGCGGCCACGACCAGATGGTTCGGCCGGGGCGCGTTCGGATCGTCGTAGTACTCGGTACGGGCCACGGCTCCCAGCCTTCCTTGAGTTCTAGCGGTCGTCGCAACACCCCAGCTCAACGGGCGCAAGGGGCTACGCGCCCCGCTCCAGCTCTCCAGGCAGGGGGCCGGGGCTGAGTTCCGCCGCATGCTCGGGACACGCCCACAGGGTCGTGCCGGGGCCGCTGTTGCTCTGGATCCAGCGGACTGCCATGGGAGCGTACGTGAGGACATGGCACTTGACGCAGAAAGCGGCGTGCACGGGCGTGGGCGGGTTCGTGAGGCCGTCGCGGGTCACGCGGTCGCCCCCGCAGCGAGAGCGGCGAGGGCTTCGAACTGGTCCCCCTCGTACCCGTACGGGTAGTCCACGCCGAGCGTGGCGAGGACAGCAGCCGTACGCCGTTCGCGGATCACGCCGAGGTTCAGCGTGTCGGCGGCGAGAGCGTAGGGGCGGATCAAGGCCGTGTCCTCTCCGCGGAGCGGGAGGTGCCGTTCGCGAACATGCTCGGGGGTCGGCGTCGGCCACGGCTTCATCCGGGGGCCCGTGAGGGTGGGCAGGGTCTCGGGCGCGCGGTGGGCGACGGAGTGGCGTCCGGGTCGGCGGGGCGGACGCGTTTCGAGCGCGCACCACAGTACGAACAGTGACCCGAGTCCGATGGATGCGAGGGCGATAAGATCGCGCATGGTCGTTTCAGCTCTCTACTAGCTGTCTCGGCAAGCCCCGATAGACCGGGCCTAAGCGGTCTGTCGGGGCGCTTTCGTTGAGACGGTAGCCAAACTCCTCTACCCTCGTCTACATACATATGGAAATGGCTCTGGCCGTGGCCGGTTGTCTACGCTTCCTCCTATGAGCCCGAGCGTTGATTACGAAGCCCCGATGCCGCCGTACCAGCAGATCGCGGCGGAGATCATCCGGGACATCGAGTCGGGCGCGCTCGCCGTAGATCGCCCAATCCCCTCGGAGTCCGTGTTGATCCAGCGATGGGGTGTAGCCCGGGACACTGCCCGCCGTGCCGTGCGACACCTGCGGGAACTCGGCTACGTCTACACCGTGCCGCAGCGGGGCACCTACGTACGCGACCGCAGCGCCGAGCAAGCTGGTGTGAACGACGACCAGGACGACACGTAGCCGGAAACGAGGGAGCCCCGCCCATGCGCCACGGGGCACACGGACGGGGCGGTCATGGAGGAGTCCCGGTCAGTGCTCGCGGGGCCGGGTCGGCCGACGGGTGGCAGCGCTCCGCCACGACCACGGCCCCCGGCAGGCGGGCGGCGTGAGC
This sequence comes from Streptomyces sp. CC208A, assembly GCF_030010625.1. GTDB lineage: Bacteria > Actinomycetota > Actinomycetes > Streptomycetales > Streptomycetaceae > Streptomyces. The sequence goes on from NZ_JASCXN010000004.1 coordinate 149,935, forward strand.
CCGAAGAACTCCCCGCACCTGGCGCACCACGGCAACCCGTTCTCGGGGTCGGCAGGGCACTCGGCATCGCAGCGGGGGCACGTCAGCACGGGACCTACTCTCAGACGCTCAGGTCGTACTCACCGGCCTTCACCGCGTCGGTGAGGCTGACCCAGTCGGCGGCGGTCATGGTGACGATGGTGTCCGGCCGTTCGCTGTCGCGCAACGCGACCGTGCCGGGGATGTTGGTCGCCACCTCGGGGCAGTTGTTCACGCGCGCGTCACGGCACGCGGCCGTCTTGACGAACTCGAACTCGGGCATGGCAGCGGACATGGAGCGACTCCTCTCGGAAGAACTGGCGGGGAAGCGGTCCCCGCGCCGCCTTGCTGACCGTTCCGGCCGCTCGCCCTTCCTGTGGGGCCGAGCGACCGGGACGGGGCTTGCCCTCCCGCCCCGCGCCGCCGCGATCACGGGAGGAGTGGGAAATCCAGGCGCGCAGCGTCCGCATCACTCGGCGCGGCTCACTCGCGCGTGATCGGTGAAGACGCGCCGGAACAGGTCGTGACCGGGGTTCAGCCCGGTATGCCGCAGCGCCCAGTCCTGCGCCGTTTCCTGCGCCTCCTGGGGACCGGACTCCTCCCCGCAGGCGGGGGCGGTGCAGAACAGTTCGTACGTCACCCCGCCCGCCGGCTCATGCCGGATCGTGTGCTCTACGAACCGGTAGACAGCGCGGGTCACCGGTCCCTCCGGAACGGTTCGGCACACTTGGGGTGCCGGTAGACGACGACCGGCGGCCCGGACTGCCTTTCCACGGTCCCCCGGCGGCACACCTCCAGAGACCCGAACGGCTGCCCACAGTCGGGGCACGTCTCGCCGGACGGGGCATAGGTCGCGTACTCGTCCGTCCGGGCGTCAGTGTCTGCCGTCATCCTCGCCGTCCTCTCACTGCATCGTCCGTCGATGGTCCGGCCATTCCGCCATCCCAACTAGGGGCATCACTGGGGGCATTCCCTGTTCGACTCCCTGTTCCCACCGGCCAGGGGGCAGCGGCAGGGGCAAGATGGACACATGACGATCGGGGTCTTGATCACGGATCTGCGCAAGGCTCGCGGATGGAGCCAGGGCCGACTAGCGTCGGAGATCAACGCTGCCTTTGGCACCAACCTTGATCGGGAGTACGTGAGCCGCTGGGAGCGTTCCAAGGTGACGCCGGGGCCGTTCTATCTCCGGTGCCTGTCGGCCGTCCTGGACGTGCCCCTAGCCGCTCTAGAGGGTGAAGTGAAGCGCCGCGATTTCCTGACCGATGCAGCGGGGGCAGCGATAGCGCCCGTGGTCGCCTCAGACCTCCTCAGCGTCGGGTTCGCCGCCCGGCTCCGGGGCGGGCCGTCCGTGGACGCGTGGGAGGCCAAACTGGCCACGTACGGCACGGAGTACATGAGCCTTGGCGCTGCCGACATCCAGCGGCGTGTGAGCAGCGAACTCGTCGTAGTGCAACAGCAGTTGGAGGATCCCCGACTCTGGTCGGCCGCCGCCCGACTCATGACCCTGTACGCAAAGACGTTCCCCGGCTCGGACGGCGCGAAGGCGGTGCACTGGTACCGCATGGCCGCTCAGGCGGCGGACGAGTCCGGCGACGACGACGCGCGGGTGTGGGTCCGTGGCCGGGCCGCTATCGCGCTGGGGTACGAGGGGGCGTCACTCGGCGTCGCTGACGTGCTGGCCGATCAGGCAATGGCGATCAGCGACCGGCCGTCCCTCGGGCTCCTCAACGCAATCTTCGGCAAGGCTCACGCGGCAGCGATCCGGGGCGACGCCGACACGGCGCGGACGCTCATGGACGAGGGGCGGCGGGTGTTCGACCGGACCGGATCGCACGAACAGACAAGCGACTACGCGGTCCCCTGGTGGCGGCTGAACGTATTCGTCTCTCTACTCGCCGCCCGGCTCGGGGACGAGTCCACGGCGGTAGCCGCGCAGGAAGCCGCACGCAAGGAACTTCCCGCCGAACTCCCCAGATTCGCAACACACTTGGAGATGCACCGGGGGCTCATGCTCACGCGGTCCGGCGACACTCAGGGCGGCACTGCATACGCGCGGGCGGCCCTCGATTCGCTCCCACCGGAAAAGCACTCCCTCACCCTTCGGCTCCTCATGGCCGAGATCGAGCAGTCCTAAGCCTTGTCCTGTATAAGGCTGTGAGCTGAGAAGTCGGCTGGCAGTACTGTCGGCAGATGGAGACCGAGAAGTCGAACGGGTGCCCGCTTCACGGAGGTGGGGCGGCGGCACAGAGCCTCATGGGGCACCTGCTCACGGAGGTCGTCGTATCGCGGCACGTGTATGGCGGCGATGACCCTGCGGGGCCGCTGGACGTGTGGCTGATCGATGACCGGGGTGCCACCGTTCACGTCACGACTGGATCGGACGGGTGTCTGATCGTCGAGGAGTCGGAGCCGCATACCGGATACGACATGGGCGACGCGGGACACGTCACCGTGGGAGCGATCGACAGCGAGACACCGTTCGCGGATCACATCGGGGAGAGCATTCTGGCGGTACGGGAAGAGCACGAACCGAACACCGGGCGCGTTGCCCTGGAGCTCTCATTCCCCAGAGGTCGTGTCCGCTGCGAGAGCTGGGCTGGGGATCTCCGCCTGACAGTGCGAAGCGCGTGTGACGCCCCGTCCGGCGACGGCGAGCAACACAGCCGGGCGGGGCTTTCCACTGCCAGTCCTTACACGTCGAACACGGCGGTCACGGGTGCGTGATCACTCCACCGCTCCGCATGGCTCGCGGCCCGTTCCACATACGCCTTCACGCACCGCTCGGCCAAGCGAGGCGAACTGACGATAAGGTCGATCCGCCAGCCCGAGTCGTTGTCGAAGGCGCGCCCCCGGTAGGACCACCAGGAGTACGGGCCCTCCTGGTCGGGGTGGAGGGAGCGGACGACGTCGACGTAGCCGCCTTCGGCCTCGTCCAGGACGCGGGTGAGCCACTCGCGCTCCTCGGGGAGGAAGCCGGCGCTCTTGCGGTTGGCCTTCCAGTTCTTGAGGTCGGCCTCCTGGTGGGCGATGTTCCAGTCGCCGCAGACGACGACCTCGCGGCCCTCGGCGGCGGCGCGGGTCCGCAGCTCCTTGAGGTAGGGCAGGAACTCGCCCATGAAGCGGTACTTCTCGTCCTGCTTCGGGGTCTCCGCCTCGCCGGAGGGGAGGTAGAGGCTGGCGACGGTGACGCCGGGCAGGTCGGCCTCGATGTAGCGGCCGGAGGCGTCGAACTCGGTCGAGCCGAAGCCGACGCGCACGGCGTCGGGCTCGCGGCGCAGGTAGAGGGAGACGCCGGCGCGGCCCTTGGCGGCGGCGGGGGCGTGGGCGGTGAACCAGCCTTCGGGGGCCCGTACCTCCTCGGGCAGCTGGGCCTCCTCGGCGCGCACCTCCTGGAGGCAGACAGCGTCGGCGGAGGTGCCCGCCAGCCACTCGACGAAGCCCTTCTTGGCGGCGGCGCGGAGACCGTTGACGTTCGCGGACGTGACAGTGAGCATCACGGGAGGATACCGACACCGCCCGGTCGCATACACGTACGATGGCCGTCATGCACATCCAGCCGACGCCGTACGACCACCCCGACGCCGTGAAACTGCAGGACGCGGTGCAGGCGGAGTACGTCCTCCGGTACGACGGCGAGGGCGACGTCACACCGCTCGACCCCTCGATGTTCGTCCCGCCGCACGGCCTCTACCTCCTCGCGTACGACCCCGAGGGCCGGCCGGTCGCCAGCGGCGCCTGGCGCCGCCAGGACGAGAATGAGCTCGGGTACGCGGACGGGGACGCCGAGCTGAAGCGGATGTACGTCGTGCCCGAGGCGCGCGGCCTGGGGCTCGCCCGCCTGCTCCTCGCCGCCCTGGAGGACGACGCCCGCGCCGCGGGCCGTACCCGCATGGTCCTGGAGACCGGGACCGCCCAGCCCGAGGCCATCGGGCTCTACACCTCCAGCGGGTACGAGCCGTGCGCCAAGTTCGGCCATTACCGGGAGTACGAGAGCAGCCGCTGCTACGCGAAGCCGTTGATCTGATTCCACCGACCCCGAAGCCCCGTCCAGTCGTCCCGACCGGCCGGGGCTTCGTCGTGCGCGGGTGCCGCTCCTCGCGAGCTGTCTCGATATGGGCTTGCGCATTGCATTGAAAAGACATGTGACATGTGCCATTTTACTGCGCAGCCCGCCACCGGGCGGGTCCCCCGACTCCCCATCCCCAGGAGTGAATCGTGCGCGCTATGGCCCTTGCCGCCGCCCTGCTCATAGCAGGCGCCGCGGCCGCCCCCGCCCAGGCCGCCGCGGCCGCCCCGGCCGATCCCAGGCCGGACCACGTCTTCGCCGACCCGGCACAGCGCCCGGCCCACGGCACCGCCAAGGGCACCCCCGGCCCCGGTGGCGGCGGACTGGAGTCGCGCATCCTGCCGATCGTCCACGACTGCAGCCCGGCGCTGCGGATCCGGGCCCAGGAGATGACCGCCGCCCAGCTCGCGGCGACCTGCGACAGCCTGGCCAACCAGGACGCCTTCTTCCACAACGTGGTCAAGGACCCGGGGCCGGTCGCGAACGACTACAACACCACCCTGGAGGTCGATGTCTTCAACTCCAGCGCCGACTACAAGAACTACGCGCGGAAGATCTACGGCATCGACACCAACAACGGCGGCATGTACCTGGAGGGAGACCCCTCCAAGCCGGGCAACCAGGCACGGTTCATCTGCTACGAGCGCACCGACGTGAGCCCCGGCTGGCAGATCTGGAACCTCAACCACGAGTACACGCACTACCTCGACGGCCGCTACAACCTGTACGGCGACTTCGGCGCCAGCCAGACCACCCCCACCGTGTGGTGGGGCGAGGGCATCGCGGAGTACATCTCCTACTCCTACCGCGGCATCCCCTACACCAAGGCGCTGGCCGAGGCCGGCAAGCACACGTACTCCCTGCGCACGCTCTTCGACACCACGTACGCCAACAGCGACGTCAACCGCACGTACAACTGGGGCTATCTCGCCGCCCGTTACATGGTCGAGGAGCACCCGGCCGACGTCGCCATCGTCCTCGGCCACTACCGCACCGGCAACTGGGCCGCCGCGCGCTCCTTCCTCACCTCGCTCGACTACGAGAGCGACTGGAACGCCTGGCTGACCTCCGTGGCCACCACCGCCTGACGCCCCCCGTCCCGGTCCGTCACGTCACCGCCTGCGCATCGCGCCCAGCACGAGGAGCAGCACGGCGAGGGACAGCGCCGTGACGACGGTGGCGGTCACCGTCGCGGCCCCGACGCCGAGGAGGCGCGGGGTGGTCCCCCCGGCGGCCAGGACGAGGACCGCGGCCCAGAGCAGCCGGTCCCCGCGTCCGGAGGAACGGCTGGCGGACAGGAAGAACACGGCCAGGCAGCCGAGGCCGAGAACGACGTTCAGAGTGAGCATGTGCGGTCCTAGGAGTTTCCGGGGTCAGGGAGGGGTGTGCGGGGCGGTGTACGCCGCCCCGCACACCCCTCGTCGGGTTCGGATCAGTCGGGAATCCGGGGCAAGGGGACCCGGATCAGGGGGCCCGGATCAGGGGGCCCGGATCAGGGGGCCCGGATCAGGGGGTCCGGATCAGCGGGCGCCGATCCCGGCTACCCCCACCTGCCGTCGTCCCACGGCGAGGTCTTCGAGTAACAGCCGACCCACGGGATGCACACCGTGATCCGGGACCGGTCCGCGAAGTTGTAGTAGCCGGTGGTGACCTTGCCCCGCTTCACCTTCCTCGCGCCGTTGACGTAGCGCTCCCAGACGCCCCAGCGGTTCCGGTACTGCCAGAGCATGCTGTCGATGTACACGCCGAGGAAGAACCTGGCCTGGATGCCCTGGAAGAAGGCCCGCAGCGGCCTCGGCATGTTGCTGTACGTCGACTTGTACCACTTGCTGTTGACCCAGTAGGTGGAGATGCGCTTCCACGAGGTCGTCTTGGTCGGCTTCCGGCCGTCCAGGTCGTACCCGTTGACCGGGTCGCCCAGCGCGTACTCGTAGGCGTTGGCGCTGGCGCCGTACACCGGGTCCGGGGTCGTGAAGCGGCCCGTGGCGGGGTTGTAGAGGCGCACGCCCATCAGGGTGAGGCCCGCCGGGGTCTCGGCGGAGCGCTTGGCGGCGCCGAGCCATCCGTACCGCGTGGCGGGCTGGCCCGGGCGCGGGTTGCCGTACTCGTCGTTGTCCAGCGCCAGGGGGGCGTCGGCCGGGTCCAGCGGCAGCTGGAGGGCGACGTCGCCGTGGACGGTGGTCAGCTGGAGGACGGTGCCGCCCTCGGCTCCGGTCGTGGCGGCCAGGTCGCCGGTCACGGAGTCGATCAGGCGCGTGACGTCGCCGCCGGTGGTGTCCTCCACGATCCAGCGGGGGCTGTCACCGTCATCGGCGAAGTGGTTGAGCCGGGCCGCGGTCGTGGTCCACGTGCCGGCCTCGTCCTGCTCCACCGTCCAGGAGCGGAACCGCTGCGCGGCGTCCAGCTGCCAGGTCTGGCGCACGGTCCCGGCCGTCTGCCGGTGGACCAGGTCGTTGGCGTGGTACTCCACCTGGGTGCCCGGCAGGGCGGTGGTGCGGCCGAAGGCGTCGTAGGCGTATCCGCTGTCGACGATCCGGTCGGCGCTGTCGTAGGTGTGGGTGGTGGTGGTTCCTCCCGTGGTCGGGCAGGCGGCGCCCTCCGCGCCCGGGGCGCTGGTCAGCGAGGTGCGGTTGGTGCGCTTGTCGAAGCCGTACGCGCGGCGGGTGCAGATCCCCTCGGTCTCGTCCTCGACCACGGTCAGCCGGCCGGCGGCGTCGTAGCGGTACTGCTGGGACGACCAGCCGACGTGGCCGGTGACCTGGCCGTGGACCGACTCGTCGACCGCGTCGGAGAAGACGGGCAGGCCGTCGCTGTCGCGGACGTAGGTGCGGCCCCGGACCGTGCCCGTGGTGTCCCGGTCGACGGTCAGGGTGTAGCCGCCGGGGAGCTTCTCCTCGGTGACCCCGCCGTCGGCGTCGTAGCGGACGGAGAAGGTGCCGGCGACCGAGTCGGTCATCGAGGTGGCCATGCCGCCGGGCTCGGAGGCGTGGTCATAGGTGTAGCCGACGGTGGAGGGAACGCTGTCGGACACCCGGACCGGGCGGTTCAGGAGGTCGTACTCGGTCCTGGTGACCCCGCCGTCGGCGTCGGTGTAGGCGATCACGCGGCCGAGCCGGTCGAACTGCCGGGTGATCGTGCCCCCGGTGGGGCTCGTGGTCCTGACGGCCCTGCCGGTGGCGGGGTCGTACTCGGTGGTGGCCGTGGGGACCGCCTGGCCGGCGCCGCCGGTCATGCTGGTCTGGAGCGGCCGGCCGGCGTTGTCGACCGTCACCGTGGTGGTGCGGACGACGCCGTTGGCGGTCTCCGTGGCCTTGGCGGGAGCGCCCCAGCGGTCGTACTCGGTGACGACGGTGGGCAGCTGGGACGGGTTGGTCCCGCCGCCGGTGACCGCCCCGGCCGGGCCGGTGGAGCAGACCAGGTCCGCCCACTCCGGGCGGCCGGCGCAGGTGCCGGTGCCGGTCGCCGTCCAGTACGTCGTCACGCGGGTCGCCGCGTCGGTGCCGGTGGCGCCGGGCAGCAGCTGCTTGGTGACGCGGCCCTGGGCGTCGTACTCGGTGGTGGTGGTCAGGGCCAGGCCGGACGGGTCCTGAACGGTCTTGGTCGGCAGGCCCTTCACCCAGTCGTAGACCGTCTGCGTGGTCCGGGTCTCGGCGTGCAGGGCCGGGAAGTCGGCGATCTGCGCCCCGGTGACCGACCTGGTGATCTGGTCGGCGATCTTGGCGGTGCCGTCCGTCGGGCGGCCCCCGTCGTACTCGTTGACCGTCCACGCCCGGGCGGCCACGGACGTGCCGGCGGTCAGCAGCGTGGTGCCGCCGGAGACGAGGTCCTTGGTCAGGGAGATCCGGCGCAGCGGTCCGAACTGCTGGAGTTGCCGGGTGCCGGTGTCGTTGTAGAGGACGCGGGTCGACAGCAGTTCGGCGCGTTCGGCGGTCGTGAGCGGCGTGATGCCGAGGTCGGCCTGGACGCTCTTGTCGGCCGCCGTGAGGCCGAGCGCGACGGTCCGGTTGGTGGCGGTCAGTTCGCGGACGGTGTTGCCGAAGCGGTCGTACTCGGTGGTGGTGATCCCGCCGCCGGGCTGCGCGGAGTTCACCTCGCGCCCGGAGGCGTTGGTGTACGTCACGACCGCGCGGCGGTAGTCGGCGGCGGTGAGGGCGGAGCCGGCGTGGCCGGCGGGGGTGACGTCGGCCGGGAAGACGGCGGTGGCGTCGGTCGGCGCGTCGGTCTGGCCCCAGGCCTTCACCTGGGCGATGCCCATCTGCTGGGGCGCGGTGGCGCCGGTCAGCGGGACGTCGTAGACGACGCTGGTGGTGGCCGTGCCCTCGACGGTGTCGGCGGTGCCCTGCTTCAGGCCGGCGCGGGAGGCCTTGAGCAGCATGCCGTCACCGGCGGTGGCGGCGTTGCCCGCCTTGCCGTAGGTGAAGGTCCACGGCAGTTCGCCGGGCGGGGTGAGCTGCACGACCCGGCCCGCGGTGTCGTACGTGTACTCGGTCTTCAGCGACGGACTGACGCGGGGGTCCCAGGCCTGCCGCAGCCTGCCGGTCGCGTCGTAGTGGTACGCGGCGACGGAGACGGAGGTGGAGGCGTCCGCGCCCGGCGCGGTGGCCCACAGGCGGATCAGCTTGACGCGGCCCACGTAGTCGCCGAAGGCGGTGTCCGTGGCGGTGGTGGTCAGCGGGTAGACGTACTCCAGGACCCGGCAGCCCTTGGTGGCGGGGGCCGTCTCACAGGTGGCGGCCGGGACCGCGGACGTGGGGGCGATCACCCACTTCGGGCGGGCCATCGTCTTGCCGCCGACGGTGGTCTTCGTCGAGACGACCGTCGTGGTGGAGTTGTCGGCCGCCAGGTAGGTCGAGGACACGTTCCACGCGGTCATGGCCGGGTCGACCCGGGTGAAGGTGGTGGTGATGCCCTCGGTGTCCTTCAGGGTGAAGGAGCCGGTGAGGGAGCCGGTCAGCGTCAGGTGCTCGGCGCCCGGCTCGGGCTTCCAGCCGCCGCCGTTGGTGGCGGTGAAGCCGGTCTCCTCGCCCTCGGCGTCGACCAGGGCGACGGCCGTGTCCGAGGTCTTGCGCAGCAGCGTCCACTGGCTCTCGGTGATCTCGGCGACCGTGCCGGAGACCCACTCGGGGCCGAAGATCGGCGCCTGGCCCTCCTGCTCCGTCCCGGCGGCCGGGCGGCGCGAGGAGGCCGTGCGGAACACGGACATGTCGAACGCGGAGGCGTCCGTGGCGGACAGACCGAGGTCACCGGTGAGCAGGTTGACCGTGCCCGGGCCCGCCTTGCCGAGGGGCGCGGTGCCCGCGTCGCGGTCGACGGTGACGGTGTTGGCCTGCGTGTAGCCGGTGCCGGTGCCGTTGCTGAAGGCCGCCCGGACGTCGATCGGCCCGTCCTCGGCGAGGGTGTCGGTGACGTTCCAGGTCAGCTGGGGCGAGACGCCGGAGGCGGTGGCCACGGGCCAGGCGGTGACGGCGGAGCCGTCGGCGGCCTTGGTGACGTGGGCGACCGGTACGTTCTTCCAGGTGTCGGTCTCGCCGCGGCGGTACTGGTAGGTCACGCCGGTGTAGTCGGACTTGCCCTTGGCGGACAGGCCGACGCGGCGGGCCGGGCGCTCTCCCTCGCCGGGGGTCAGCAGCGCCGCGCCGTCGGCGCCGACGCCGAAGGAGTACGCGGTGGTCGCGGTGGACAGGTTGCCGCCGGAGTCCACCGTCCTGGCGTAGAGGGTGTGCCACCCGTCGGCCGGGTTGACGGTGACCGTCTGCGGGTCGCCGCCGGTGCCATTGGCGGTGTCGTCGATCCGGTTCGGCACGGCCGGGTCGTCCAGGCCCCACAGGTAGCCCTGGCCGTCGGTGGAGGTGGTGTCGAGCGTGCACCGCGCGCCGGTGGCCGACTTGTCCGACCAGATGTCCTTCGGGTACGCGTCGCAGACGATGCTCGGCGCGGCGGGCTTGGCCGTGTTGAGGACGAAGGCGGTGTAGCCGGTCCAGCCGCTGTACAGGCCGCCGTCGTAGGCGCGGGCCCGGTAGCGCAGGTGCGAGCCGGCCGGGAAGGCCTTGTCGGCGGGGACGGTCAGCTTGGCCGTGCCGCCGGAGGCCACGGCCGCGGTGGTCGCGGTGTAGCCGTAGGTGCCGGCGTCGTTGTAGGCGGGGTCGGGGGTGACCTCGAACTGCGCGGAGACCGTACCGCCGTCGGGGTCACTGACCTTCGCGGACAACTGCGGGGTCAGCGAGGTGACGTACCGCTTGCCGTTGTACGCGTTGACCTGCGAGGGGTCGACGGCCAGTGCGGTGGGCACGGCCGGGTACGAGGTGTACGTCACCGACAGGTACGGCGTGTTGGAGGCGGCGTTGGCGGAGTTGAAGCGCTTCCAGCCGTACGGGTCGGTCTCGTCCGTGGCACGGACGCCGAGGGTGTTGGTGCCGTTGCCGTTGGCCGCCCACGCCTGCGCCAGGGTGGTGATGTCGGTGCTGACCCAGCCGTCGGCGCAGCTGGAGGAGAACCCCTTGGTGGCGGTGGACGTCGCCCACTTGCGGTTCCAGTTGGGCTGGGCGGTCCAGCGGGTGGAGGTGGACGCCGAGGAGGTGTCCCAGACCTCCCAGCTCTTGGCCGTGCACGACCAGGAGTGGTGGTTCCACAGGTTCAGCTTGGCCGCGGTGATCTGCTTGCCCTTGATGGTGGCCATCGGGAAGGCGAGGAAGGAACGGGCGACCTGGCCGGAGCCGTTGTTGCCGAGCTTGAGCTCGGTGGCGGCCGACTGGTCGGTGGTGTACCCCTGCTGGACGAAGGTGTCGAAGCCGGCCCCGATGTTGACCGCCGGGTCGACGGTGACGGGGAACTTCGTCGCCGGGTCGGCCAGGAACGCGGCGTCCGGGGTGAGGGTGAGGTCGATCCGGTTGCCGCGCTGGGCGACCTTCAGCCCCACCTTCGCGGTGTGGGTGTGCTCACCGCTGCGCGGGTCGACCTGGGCGTCCCACATCACCGGCGCGGGCAGCAGTCCGGCCTTCCTGCCGGTCTCGCCGTCCACGAAGGTGACCGAACCGTCGGCGTTGGCCTCGGCCTTGAGCCCCTTGGCCACCAGGCTCAGGTTCACGGTGCCGTTGGCGTCGACGGCCCGCCGGTCCTTCAGCTCCAGGAACTGCTCGAAGCCGGTACGGGTGGACTCGACGATCAGATCCGTGTACGGCATGGCGTCGGCGTACCGGGCCTCGGTGCCGTCGACCTCGGGAGCGGGCAGAGCACCGTGCCAGGAGACGGTCATCTCCTTCCCGTCCCCGTCGTCGAGGGTGACGAGCGGAACCGCCGGCGTCTTCGGGTCGCCCGGCTTCCTGCCGGACGCCTTGATCTCGGCGGCCCGCGCGGTCGCGGTCTTCCCCGCGAGGGTCAGGTCCAGCGGATGGGCCTTGCCCGCGACGCTCCCGTCCGCCCGCTCGACCAGTTCGACGTCGACGTCACGCCACTCCCCGCTCCGCTCGTCCTGGAACCGGACGGGCCCCGCGGCGGCCTCCAGCGTCACACTGCCGTCCGGATTCGCCCACGTCGTGGTGGACTCCGTACGCTCGCCGAGCACCTCGACGCGCTCGCCGGACAGCCGCGCCGCGACCTGGGCGGAAGCCAGGTTCTTCGCCTCGGTGGCGACGCCCCCCGCCCCGGCCTTCTCGGCCACGGCGGCCGGCAGGTCCTTCGACAGGGCGACGGCCTGCCCACTGGCGGCGACGGTGACCGCGGACTGGACGCCGAGCGCGGCGACCACGGTCAGCGCTATTCGGCTCACCACCCGCTTGCGCCGAGTGAAGACGAGAGTGGAGCCGGACCAGTCCGACTCGGCTTCACGGGCCACGGAAACAAGGGGAGATCTATACGACCCCCGAGCCCCCGCCCCATCACCGTAGGGGTGATGCATCGATGATTCTCCTTGCTTGTCCTGTTCCAGGACGACACACATCCTGATCGGGGTGCGATCTTCACCCATGAGGCGAAGATCACAATTCCCGCGAGAGGCGGACAAGGAACGGGTTTCGGGAAGCCGAGCGGAGCCTTTGTGACCGATTGGACACGGAACGCACCCCCCGGGTGGCGCGCAGAGTAATCAATTCACCCCCCTCCGCAATTAAGGATCATTCAACCCGTCAGAAATATTGATCGATTCGTTAGCACCCACCCGAAGGGTCGCGCTTTCGGCAGAGAACCGAGCGAACAGTCCGGAATTCCCATCAGGATCGGCTTTCCGGGGACCGAATTACCTCGACCCGACGCCCACTCACCCGTCCAACTCCAGACCGGTAAAGCAAACTTGGCCGCGCCAAAATCGCTGACGTTCCCTCAAGGGAGAGTTGTCCGCCGAGTCCGCCCGCGGAACGGCCTCGCAGGCGGTACCTGACCACGCCCGGCCGACCTCGACAGCACGGGTGATCCTGAGCGATCCGGCCCCGCAGCCCGGTGCGGGCCACGCCCGGACGCCGTCCCGCCGGGGCACCCGTGGGCCCGACGGGTTCGGCCCCAGGGACAGGGCGACCTGTTTCCCATGGGAAGGTCACCTCTTACCCATGAGGATTTCCTCCCGACTCTCCAGCCCTTCACCCGCCCTCCGGCTCTCTTCCCACTCCCCCTGAACGAGCACGGACAGCCGGACAGCCGGAAAGACCCCCCTGCTCTTCCGGACTCGAGCGCGGCCCTCCAAAACAGCCGTACCGAAAGGAACCACCGTCTCCGCGGGCACCTCGTCGTAGGTGAACCCCGAGATCATGACCCGGTGATCCACCCCCTCACCAAGCCGCTCAAGAACGATCCGCAACCCGTCGGCCGCCTCGACTTCCAGCAGGCCCAGGTGATCGTCCTTCAGGATGCCGACGATCGCGAACCCACTCCCCGCCGGCTTGACGTCGGCGAAGGCTTCCTCCACTTCTTCGATTTCCCTTGCTCCCCCGGCGTTCCTCGGCGCCGCGGAGATGACATCTCCATCGGAGACGGCGAATCTTCGAAGGCGCCCGCCCCATGGCCCTCCAGAACTCCCGTTCCCTCATTCAGCAGTCCCGGCGACCGAGGTCTCATCCCCGCCTTCTCCCGCTCCCCTGCCGCCGCCGCAGAAAACGTACGGGTGGGAGTTGCCTTCGGGGCGCGGAGAAGTGCCGCTCGCCGCCGAGCCACCCGTAGCGCCGGATGACCGTGGCCGTCCGGAACCCTGGCGCGTGGATGCGCGACGAGACGATCGACGCGTACGTACCGGCCGGCCGCACGGGCGTGCGGGACTCCACCGGACAGACGCTCCACGGCGGCGTCGGCTCTCCCGCGAGGCGCTTCCCGCTCGCCCGGAACGACCTCGCCCGGAACGACGAAGATCCCGCCCGATCTTTCGATCGGACGGGATCTCGTCATCCGCTGGTGGGCTGTTCACGAGTGGGGCTGACCAGCGGTGCAAGCAGGCGTTCAAAGATCGTTCCCCAACCTGCCGGTGATCGTTTCCCACGTACACTGCCGGGATGCCGCAGAGGAGCCCGGTCCGGGTCGATGAGGGTGCGCTGTTGGAACGGCTCGGTCCTGATGCCACGAGGTTCGACCTGACCGGCGCCTCGTTGATCGTCGGTGCCACGGAGATCCAGATCATCGCCGACGCCAATGACGACCCGGCGTCCAGCGGCGTCTGGAGTCGGGACCAGTTCCGTCTGGTCGGCGAGGTACCCGCAGACATCAACGAGGCGCTGACCGGCTACCGGGACGTCTGGAGCTTCGACGAACTCAGGCAGCGGCCGGTGAGCATCGCCATCAGGGTCGGTATCGGTTGCTTGCTGCTCGGACGAGCCGAGTTCCGCCACTGGGGGCCCGGCCGCTACGAGTTCAAGTTCGTCGAGCCGCTGGCCAGCGGGGTGCTGGAGGTGGTCCGGCCCTCCGTTCCCGATCCGGTACTGCCCACACCGGCGTGGGTGGATCTCGTGGTGGCGCGTCCGCAGGAGGCGTTGACGCTGTTCGTCGAGTCGTGGTTCGCCCGGTCCCGACAACCGAGCATCAACACGTCGGCGGAGGCCGTGCCGGCCGCGCTGGCTGCCTTTTACCGCCTGGCCGAAGAGCGGCCGGGAATCCTGGGTTCGCACAACTACGTGCACGAACCGGAGCCCGACCGGTGTGGCCGGGGCGAGGAGCACTTCTCGTTCGCCTGCGAGGGGCAGGGATGCTGGTCATGGTGCTGCCCACGCCGTCCGGACACAGAGAACGGGGAGCACACCGTCCTGCTCGTCCGGGACGACGAGGCACTGCCCGAGCAGGAGCCGCTGAGCAGGTTCCTGCTCCAGTTCGTTCTGCACGAGGCGACCTTCAGTGCTCCTTACCTGGCACAGGCCGTCGCCTCTGCCGACGACATCGTCCCCCTGCTCCGCTCCGTGCTGCGGGATGTCCCGCTGCGGCCCTTCATGGCACCACTCGATCCGACGACTTTCCTCACCGGCCCCGGCATCGTGGTCGCACTCTCGGACGGCCCGGGAGAGGACGGCGAAGCCGCCGTCAGCATCGGCGCCCTCCACCGCAGCGCCCTGCGCCCTCTCGGGCAGTTCGACGTCCCCTGGATCAGATTCGATGGCTGATGCCTTCCCACCCCCGGAGGAGTGGGATGCTGCGGTGGCGGACCGCTTCCGGGACGAGTGCTTCGAGCCCGGTCTGCGGCGCATCTTCCGGTCCGTGGTGGCCGATCGGATACCTACCGACGAGCTGCCGCCGCACAGTGCTCTGCTCTTCGGGCCAGAGTTCGGGCCCTTCGCCTCCGACCGCGAGTTCGCAAGCGACTTCTACAACGAAATCCATCACCAGGGCATCAGTAACGCGTACACCGCACAGGCGGTGCCCATGGTGGCCGCCCTCGCCGCCGACGAGCGCGTTCCGGCTGATGAGCGAGCCAGCCTGACGACGCTCCTCTTCCACATCGCCGCCGAGACCGACCGCCTCACGGCGGACTGCTGGCCCCGGCAGCACCCGCAGACTGATCCAGCCGCAGCTGCCCGGGCACGCGCAGCCGTCCGGCGGACGCTTCCAGAGCTGGTGGCCCGTTGGGATACCGCGTCCCTGGATGTCCGCCTCGCTCTGGCCGCCCTCTGTGCCAGCTTCCCCGAGGAGCCGGCGTCATTCCCCTTGCTGGAACGAACGGGAGCATTGGCAGAGGACCTGCACGACAGCCGGCCGCTCTCCGGCTTCCTCCGCTTCGCACTGCTCACTGGCACCGCCCCGGAAGAGGCACTGCACACCCGGGTCGACGAGCTGACCTCCTCCTACTGGAGAACCACCCCACGCGAACTCCCTGCTCGGCAACGGGCAGTGCACCTGCTCGACCAGATGCTGGCCTGGCTCCGGTGGAAAGTGCTTCCCAACCTCGCCGAATGACCGCGCCGGTCACCAGACGCCTCGAACGGCACGCGGAAACGACGAAGTCCCAACGTGCTCACGCATCACGGTCATGAGCCGCTGACCGTATTCTGCTGCCCTGAGACCACGAAGGAGACGTATGAGGTTCTCTCCCGGCGTAGGCGTTCACCCTGACCTTCCCGGCACTCTCGTTCACTTCACGGGACGCCCACGAAGCAGCGATGACCATCCCCCGGCTCATGCGAATGGGACCGCCGAGGATCGGCTGGTGGGCATCCTCCGTGAGGGAAAGATTCGCGGGAGTGTGCCGTACCGACAGAGCCAGGCTGTGGTCTGCCTGGGCGAGCCTTCCGATGCCGCTCGTCGGGTCCTGCTTCGCGACGGCATTGGCCCGCGCGGACCGTACGAGCCATGGGCGCTTCTACTCGACCGCGAGGCTCTCATAGCCGCTGGTGCCCGGCCAGTGCTCTATCTCTCGGACGAGGAGTTGCTCGCGACTGATGGAATGTCAGCCCGATTTCGTGGCCGGCGAGTGCGCTACGAACCCGGCTCCGCAGATTGGCTGCACGAGCGCGAATGGCGGCTTACGTTCAACGACGACGAAACTCCCGACTTCGTACTCACAGCCGATGCCGTCGCGGGCGTCATCGTCGGCGAACAGGGTTGGATGCCTCCGAGCAACTTCGATGAGCAACCCCTTCCCCATGAGCTCTTCAACTATCCAGAGGCTCTCGATTCGAAGCCACGATGGTGGTGGGACGGCAAGGATCTCGTGGAAGACGGAACATTCGCACTTCGCGAGCGGTATGAGTACGAGAAGTGGTTCCTCCTCGATTTCATGGGCCTCATCTGACGGTGATCGCCCCCTGTGGATGATGGTGTTTGTGACGAGCATCAGTGGCGACCATGTGAAGGTCCACTTCCGGATGGATGTGGACGAGGACGGCTGGCCGCCGGCGAGCGTCGAGAGCCTGTGGGCGGTGGACCTCGGTGACGGCACGGTGCGTTTGGACAACACGCCCTGGTTCGTACGTGGAGTCGCCAGCGACGACATCGTCCGGGTTGAGATCGACGATGAGGGCGTCCGCTGGGCTGGCGAGACGGTCCGATCCTCAGAGAACTGCACGATCCGGCTGATCGTGTTGAAGGACGGCGGCTCGGCTGCTGCCCGGCAGAGCGTTCTGGAGATCTTCCACAAGCTCGGCACGACAGGCGAGGGCATCGAGCGGTACCGGATGGTGGCGCTGGATGTCCCGCCGGAGGCGGACCTGCCGCGAATCCGCAAGCTCCTGGAACACGGTACAGCGAAAGGCTGGTGGCACTGGGAGGAAGGGTGCGTCACCGCTGCTTGGAGGTCAACGGCCACGGACTGAGCGGCTGCGCGTGCTGCTGGCGGTCCGCCGAGGTCTCTGTCAGTGGCGCCGTGCATGATCGGGCGCATGACACATGGTTCCCGGGATGCCCTTCACTCTCTCGCCTTGCAGCATCTGTCGCCTGAGGTTGCCGAGAAGTGGATCGGTCTGCTTCGCCCTGGTGCGCGCCTGGAGGTAGCGGCCGGCTCTGACGATGGCGTCGTTCGGCTCGGTGGCCTCCCGTCCTTGCCGGTCGATGTGGAGTGGCCGGTGTGGGACGGGCACGGCCCGCTCTCCCTCGTCGCCTCGATCGACTGCGGGCGCCTGCCAGCGATTGCGCTGGACATCGATCTGCCCTCAGCAGGGACGCTGCTGTTCTTCTACTTCGATGGGCAGCTGGACGACGGCGACGCTCTCGTTCTGGCCGAGGACCGAGAGAGCTGGGCGGGCGCCCGCGTGCTCTATGTGGCAGCTGACGAGGAAGTGA
The DNA here is from genome assembly GCF_030010625.1 of Streptomyces sp. CC208A. Classification (GTDB taxonomy): domain Bacteria; phylum Actinomycetota; class Actinomycetes; order Streptomycetales; family Streptomycetaceae; genus Streptomyces. The sequence goes on from NZ_JASCXN010000004.1 coordinate 167,198, forward strand.
CGGAGCGTGGGGCGCCTGCAGGGCTCAAGCCGTATCCAGTGGTGCCGCTGACCGCTCGGGTGGAGATGACGGCGACCGAGCCGTGGCATCCGTCCGTACGTGCTGCCTTCGCCCCCGGTGCCCCGCTGGGGAACCGGTACGACCACCCCGTCTGCTCGCAGGAGTTCCTCGACGCGCTGTGGAAGTTCGACGAAGAGGTGGGGCATCAGATCGGCGGCCACGCTCACTCGGTGCAGAACCCTGTGGAGATCGAGATCGCGGAGGCGGTCCTGAACGGCGAGGCATCCTGGGACGACCCGCGGCTGTCCGAGGAGGCGGGCAACTGGGTGCTGCTGGCCCAGTTCGACAGCGAGGACGCCGCGGACATGATGTGGGGTGATGCCGGAGCCCTGTACTGGCTGATCCGCCCGGAAGACCTGGCCGAGCGGCGCTTCGAGCGGGCGATGTTCACCTGGCAGTGCAGCTGATGAGCGCGGCACCTCCCGCCTGGGGAGTCCAGTACACGCTGAGCCTGCCGAGTGAGGACGCTGCCCGCGCCGCCGCAGCTGAGCTTTCCGGGATGGGCCATCGTCTGACGGCAGTGCGCGTCCACGATCACTTCCGGTTCGTTCCGTCGAGCTTCTGGTATGGAAAGCCGTCGATGGATCCGGAGCTGGAGGGGTGGTGGCAGGTCTTCTCGCTGGCCGTCTACAGCGGGTACGAGCGCATGGCTCTCGAGCCGTTCTTCCGGAGTGAACGGATTCGGGTGGCCCACGTGGCCCGTGCCCACGCCGGTTTTCAGCAGGGGTACAGCGAGGGCCATGCTGCGACTCTCGAAGGAGTCTTCCCACGGGACGGCCTGGTCCATGAGCAGGCCGGCGCCGACGTCGCCCTTCCAAGTCCTCTGCCCAAGGATCCCGTGCGACCTCCGGCCGGTCCGCCGTGGAAGTGCATTGAGGTCGGTGAGCCCACAGCGGTGGTCCAGGCCGTGGTGGCGGTCGCAGAGCGCATGTACGGCAGCGCAGAGGACGCTCCGGATGCCGTCGGGTGGCTGCTCGATGAGGAGTTCGCGTTCGGCGAGCCCTACGGGTCAACGGGCGAGTTCCTCGGCGATCTCGCGGATGCCGTAGCCCACCAAGGCACCTGCACCGACACCACCGTCGAGGCTGTCCCATTCCTCATGGAGTTGATCTGCGACGACAGCGTCGCGCCCGGCAGCCGGCTGGTTCTGCTCGGCGACCTGTTGCGGCTTGCTGCTTCGGGGCCAGCTGTAGAGGTCTCCCTGGCCGATCGCATCACCGCACTCGGGGGTGGCTGGGAGGAGCCTGCAGCTGAGTACCTGACACGGCGGGCCATCGGCAGCGAGCTGCCGAGACTGCTGTCCCGCTGGGAGAACGAGAGCGATGCCGTCCGATTCGCTCTCGCCGCCCTCACGGCGCTCTGTGGTTCTCGTGACCAGCGCGCACTCTCAAGGCTGGCCGCTCTCCCGACTCCAGCAGGCAGCTCCCGCGCCGATGTCGTGTCGCTCGTGGCAGCCCTGCTCAGTGACGACCGAGAAGGCTTGGTAACTGCACTGGACGGGCTGGCCTCCTGGTCGCCCCGCGTTGCAGAGAAGGCAGCCAGCCCGAACGTGGATCTTCAGAGTCTGGGACTGGCCATCCTTCCGGGCCTCGTCCTCGAAGACGTGGCGTCAGGAACCGTGGCAGAGCCTGATCTGCCGTAACTGTTGACGATGTTAAGCATTACGACTGGCGTCGCAGACACGCAGGTCAGGGACGCCAGACAACAGGCCCACGCTCCGCCGCTCCTCAACTGCCAGACTTCGTTGGTCATTTGGCTGCCGGGCACGACTGGCATTCCCTACGATGACTGCCGTTGTCCTGTCGTACGGGAGGGCCGAGGAGGGGCGGATGGACTTCACAGGGGCGGGCGAGCCGGATGCGGCTCCCGGGTTGCGGACGGCTGTTGGGATCTACTCCGGCAAGACTGATCGTACGCTGGCGCGGATCTCGGAGCTCGAAGCAGAGCTCGCGGACCTCCGAGTCGAGGCGGCAAAGTACGCGAGCACTCGCGATCAGCTGAGCGAAGCTCTCGCCGAGCTCCTCGCGGGTCGCTCGGCGCCGTCCGAGGACGATCAAAGCCCCCAGCAGGAGGCTGACGCGGAGGGCGAGGACGGCGGTGCGTCCGCTGGTGACGAGTCGGAACCGGGCGAGCCGCCGGAGGAGACGCGTGCCAGGCAGGGCGGGCCTTCGCGGTCGGCGTCCGGGCAGTTGATGCAGGCGGTCGAGCAGATCCTCGTGGGCGCCGGACGACCGATGAAGGTCAAGGACATCACGGAGGCACTTGGGCGCCCGACCAAGGGCGACGAAGGGCGGGCACCCATCGAGACGACCCGCGCGACGTGCAAGCGGCTGGTGAAGAACGGCCGTGCCGTGGAGCACCCGATCGGCACCTTCGCCGCCCGCCGGGTCACGGAATCGCAGGGAGGGGACGCCTGACGCCGCCGCCCTGAACATGAGACGTCCCCTCCTCCCATTGCGGGGAGAAGGGGACGGGCTCCGTTGAGCTTGGACCCTCTTCGGAGCCAGTGACGTGGACCCTCGTAGTGGCTCACGCATCCCCGAGGCTAGAGCAATCCGCCTCGCCTCGGGGGCGCGTGGCCTATTTCGTCGTTCCTTGGGACGGGTTTCCCTCGGGACGGGAAGGCCGATTTTCATGCGTACTGCGCATTCCGCCCCGCGGGTACAGCGGGACGGCGAGGAAATCTTCCAGGCGGGCAACGGTGACGACGTCCGGCCAGCACCGGCCGGCGAGCAGGTCGGCGATGGCCTGCCGGTTGACCCCGGATCCGGCGGAGACCTGCCGCAGGCTTCGCTTGTCGCGCTCGAGGGCGAGCGTGAGCGCGCGGGCGATGGCCTGGACGACTCTGGCGGCGATGTCGTCGACGGCGGAGTCGGGCCAGGATTCCGGATCGCGGGCAAGGTCTCTCGGCGCGGTCTTGCGGGCCAAACCTCCGACCATGTCGATGCACTCCTTTCCGTGAAGATCGCCTTCGACGTCTTCACTGGCTGCTTGTCCAGCCGGTTCTGTTGGTCTGTGACACTGAGTTCGGAGGTCTCCAGCAAGATCCGCGACTACCGGCCCCGGCTGCCGCATCGGCAGTGGGCGCCGGTCGCCGAGTTGGTGAGAGCAACCGTGGCGGCAACGGCTCCGGCTACCTGCTACGCGGCGGAGCATCTGCTGTACGTGATCGGCCGGATCGCGGTCTGGGCGGACCGGAGCGGGCTGCCGCGCGACCCGGGAACCTGGCTGCGGACCGAGACGATCGACGCCTTCATCCTGTCGGGCTGCGTTGCGGCAAAGGACTCGACAGTACTGACCTACCGGACCTGGCTGCGGCGGGCACGGGAGGCTCTGGTGTGGGTCCAGCGCGGAGAGGCGCCTCCGGCTCGGCTTTCCTCGCCTCGCACGTCTCAGCCGCCTTATGGGGCCGGGGAGTTGGCTCGCCTGCGGGATTGGGCGAATCATCTGCCGGACCAGGCTCGACTCGACGGCCTCGCCCTCATGACGCTCGGAGCCGGGTGTGGCCTGATGCCGGGCGAAGTCCCGCCCATGCGAGGCAGTCACGTTCGCGTGACCTCCGGCGGGGTCGCGGTGCTGGAGGAGAAGCTGCTCGGCCGGCTCGTGGCGTGCCACTCCGACTGGGAAGGCACGCTGGCCGAGCTGGCAGAGACCGCCGGAACCGGGTTCCTCTTCCGGCCGGGACGGAAGGTGGCGGCAGCCAAGAACCTCGTCTCGTCCTGGCCTGCCCGCCATCGGCCCCACGCGGGTCTGCCGCCGCTCTCCGCTCGGCGGTTGCGGTCGACGTGGATCGTCGGTCGGCTTTCCGAGGGCATCAGTCCGGAGGCGGTCGCTTCCGCCGCGGGCATGGCCTCCCCTGCCGGTTTGGCGGGCTACCACCACTGGGTGCCCCCACTACCCAGGGCGGAGGTGATCCGATTGCTGCGTGGCCGCCGCTCGTGAGGGCGCGACCTGAAGCCGATCAGCTGGCCGCCCGCCATGCGCGACCACGACTGCGGCCTGGACGGCTCACCGAGATCCCAGACTCGAAGGTCGGCCAGCTGCTGACCGTCCTCGACCGCTCCGGCCTGCCCCAGCAGCTGGAGGACATGCTGCGAGGCCGTCCTGGGCCACCAGGCGTGCGGCCGAGGACCGTGCTGGCCGGCCTGATGCTCGCCGTGTACTACACGGGCCGAGCCACGGTCTCCGACGCCTGGCGGATCCTGCACTTCCGTCTCCAGCCCGCAGCTCGCGCGTGGCTCGGCATCCCCGAGGTTCCGCCGTCCACGGCACGTGCGTGCATAGCTGCCAGTCGTCGCCTCTACCGGGGGCTGGACCGGATCACCACCGCGCTCGACCCGGCACGCTGCGACCGGCGCCGGCGCCTGGACCAAGCGGAGGCGGACATCCACTCCGCTGTCTGGGACGAGGCTGTCGGCCGCGCGGCCGCGAACCGGCTCCAACGGCTGGCGAACGATCTCGTACTGGTCCCGGTCCGGCTGGCACAGCAACGGGGATACCTGCGGAACTGGGCCGGTGACGTGGGCGTGGACGCCACCTCCATCCCGGTTCTGGCCAACCCTGATAGCGACCGCTCGGGCACGGCCTCCGTCGAGATCACCGCCGGCTGGCACTTCAGCGGCGGCTCCGACAAGGGCATCTTCGGCTACAGCGCGAGCCTGCTCGTCGCCGCCCACTCCCGTACGGGCGAAGGAGCCACGAAGGGCCGCCGCGCGCCCTCCTATCCACAGCTCTGCCTTGGTGTCAGCCTGGACACTCCGACCGTCCGTACGGGCGAGAACGCGGTCACCGTGTTGAAGCACCTCGCCGAGCTTCGACTGCCGACAGGTATCTGTGCCGCAGATCGGGCCTACACCGGCTGCTCGCCGGAGAACTTTCAGGTTCCGGTACGCCGACTCGGCTACCGCCTGGCCCTGGACTACAAGGCGGCCGACCGTGGCATCCAGGGCAGCTGGCAAGGAGCCGTACTGATCGACGGCTCCCTCGCCTGCCCACACATCCCCAACGCCCTGGCTCAGGCCACTCACGGCATGGACGACAAGACCTTCCGCCGACGGCTCGATGAACTGAAACCGGTGGCCGCCGAGCGGCTGCCCTACTTCCTCAAGCTCAAGCAGAACGCCGACGCCCGTGGAACCGTGCGCCTGCAGTGCCCGGCGGCCGGACCGTCCCCTTCGGTGAACTGTCCACGCCGAGAACGCCTCCGCCCTACTCGACCGACCGCCTCGGGCCCGCCTCAGACCGTGATCAAACTGGCGGATCTCCGCTCTCGCGCCAGCCACGCCTCGGCTCGCCCGACCATCCAGCTCCCTGACAGAGAGTGGACGGACCCTCCCGGCAAGGAGGCGCTGCCCGCCGTCTGCGGGGCCTCCGCGATCAGCGTCCCCGCCGACGCGGCCGGAGACCTGAAGATCGCAAAGTTCCGACAGGACAGTCACTACCTCAGCCCCGCCTGGGACCGGATCTACAAGCCGATCCGCTCCCACAACGAGGGGCTCAACGGTCGTCTCAAGAGCGCCGACATGAACATCGGGAACCCCATGCACCGCCGAGCGCCCGGCCAGGTGGCCCAGACGATCCTCATCGCGATCATGGTGACAATCGGAAACCTGGACATCCTGGAAACCTGGCTCTACGAGCGCACCGGCAGCCGACTCTCCGACGCCGACTTCGAATCCGTTCCAGCTGCCCCAGATCATGACCTGGCGTACATGCCCACCCCACTCGACATGGGGCGGCATCCGCCGGCCAACCTCTGATCGGGCAGCGTCACAGCCGCACAGCACCATCACCAGCCCCGGGCGACCGGGGCCGGTTCGCACGCCCCGGCAGCGGTGAGGCACCTGCCGAGCAACCCGCCAGACCCGATACGCCGCCATCCACCACCCCGAACAGGCATCGAACGACCCCGAAACGACGAAGATCCCGCCCGATCTTGCGATCGGACGGGATCTCGTCAACGTTCCTGAGAGCTACTCAAGAACAATCGCTGGTGGACCTGAGGGGATTCGAACCCCTGACCCCCTCGATGCGAACGAGGTGCGCTACCGGACTGCGCCACAGGCCCCTGCGACGTGTGAAACATTAGCATCCCGATCGACGAGAAGAAAAATCGCTTCCGCCGCAGGTCGGGCGGGGGCCCGGCCGGTCGTGCTCATTCGTTGGCGGCGCGGGGGCGCTCGTCGTCGGTGGGGTCGGCGTACTGGTCGAAGAGGGGGGTGCGGCCTTGGTCGCGGCCGCGGCGCGGGGGGGCCGGGCGGCGGCGGGGGGCCGGGGAGGCGGGCGGGGGCTGCTCGGCGGCCGTGGAGGAGCGGGCCGCGCTCCAGGTCTCCGGGTCGGTGACGTCCACGCCGTTGGAGGCCCGGGGGGCGACCGGCGCGGTGACGTACGTGGGGAGCGGCACCGGCACCGGGTCCCAGCTGTCGCCGCGGGCCGGGCCGCGCTCGCGCTGCTGGTCCACCCACTCCGCGTGGTCGGTCTGCTCGACCAGGGCGCGCCGGTCGGCCTCCTGCGGGGAGACGGCGGGGGCGGGCGAGGGCTCCGGGGCGGGGGCGGCCGCGCGGCTCTCGCGGAGGCGGGCGGCGGCGGCCTCGGCGCGGCGCCGGTCCATCACGTAGACGAAGCGGCGGCGCTCCTGGGCGCGCAGGTGGACGATGTAGGCGCTGAGCAGCACGGCGGGGACGCCCGGCGCCCACAGGAACGCGATGCCGCCGACGGCGGCGACCACGGCCCCGAGGGTGAAGGCGGAGAAGAGCATGATCGTGGTGCGCCGGCGGCGCGCCAGGACCTTGCCGCGGCGGGCCCGCTCGGCGGCGCCGGCGGCGGCCTGGCGGGCGGGGGCCGGCGCGGGCGCCGGGGCCGGTTCCGGCTCGGGTTCGGGCAGCACGAGGCGCGCCTCGGTCCTGGCCGGAGGCGCGGAGAAGGCCCGGACGTCGACCGAGCTCAGATGCTCGGTCGCCGCGTCCGGGTCCACGTCGGGCGTCGCGTCCCGGGCCGTACGGTCCCGCTCACGGAGCTCCTTGGCGTACCGGCGCTCCATGCCCGCCCGTCCGGACAGCAGCCGGATGGCGGTGCTGAAGCGTTCCGTCGGACGGGCTTCGTTCAGCTCGTCCTGCCTGCGGAGCCACATCGGCACCAAGTAGGCGGCCCAGGCCCCGACGATGACTGCGTAGATGAGGCCGCTGCTGCTCACGTCTCACACGGTAGAGGTGTTCGCGACGGGGCATCGGCCAATTGGGCCGGTGTGTCGCACGATCTGGCTGATATCACTGAACTTTTTTGTGATTGTTCAGATCGAGCGGTGTTCATATGCCGCTGGAATTCGAACAGTTATGTGATTTACGGGTTCAGGCGGCGTCCCGGCGTCGCGTGCGGTGCCAGCGGGCGAGCAGCCCCTCCGAAATCTCCTCCACCGTCAGCGCGAAGACCAGGTGGTCCCGCCAGGCCCCGTCGATGTGCAGATAACGCGGCCGCAATCCCTCTTCCCGGAAACCGAGTTTCTCCACCACCCGGCGCGAGGGGCCGTTCTCCGGCCGGATGCAGACCTCCATGCGGTGCAGCCCCACCGTCCGGAAACAGTGGTCGACGGCGAGCGCGACCGCCGTCGGCATCACTCCGCGCCCGGCGACCTCGCTGTCCACCCAGTAGCCCACGTGCCCCGAGCACATCGACCCCCAGGTGATCCCGGCCACCGTCAGCTGCCCGGCCATCCGCCCCCGGTACTCGATGACGAACGGCAGCATCCGCCCCGCGTTCGCCTCCGCCCGCAGGTGGCGCACCATCTGACGGTACGTGGGGCGCTGGGCGGGCGGCATGCCCGGCGCGGGCGGCGGGACCGTCGCCTCCCAGGGGCGCAGCCACTCGCGGTTGCGGCGGTTCACCTCCCGCCACTCCTTCTGGTCGCGCATCCTTATCGGGCGGAGCAGTACGTCTCCGTCGACGAGGACGACCGGCCAGGCCGCGGTCATGACGCCGGGCCCGCTTCCACCGGTCTCGGGTGGTCGCCGCCGCGGATCTGGTCCACGGCGTGCCGCAGCAACGGCTCCAGGACGGCGAGCCCGTCCCGTACCCCGCCGGTCGAACCCGGCAGGTTCACGATCAGCGTCCCGCCCGCGACCCCGGCGAGGCCGCGCGAGAGCGCCGCCGTCGGCACCTTCTCCCGGCCGTACGCCCGGATCGCCTCCGGGATGCCGGGGATCTCCCGCTCCAGGACGCGGGCGGTGACCTCGGGCGTCTCGTCGGTCGGTGAGATCCCCGTCCCGCCGGTCGTCAGGATGACGTCGTACCCGGCCGCGATCCCGGCCCGCAGCGCCGCCTCGACCGGCGCCCCGTCCGGGACGACCTGCGGGCCGTCGACCGCGAAGCCCATCCCGCGCAGGCCCTCGGCGATCAGCGGACCACCCTTGTCCTCGTAGACCCCGGCCGCCGCCCGGTTGGAGGCGGTGACGACGAGGGCCGCGTACGGCGCGACCAGGGCGCCGCCGGTGTCCGGGCCGAGCGCCGCCGGAGCGGGCCCGGACTCGTGCGCGCCCGGAGCGGGCTTCTCGGGCTCGTGCGCGCCCGCCACCCGGCCGCCGCGGGTCACGCCGCGCCCTCCGTGTCCGTCCTGGTCCAGTGGCCCGACTTGCCGCCGGTCTTCTCCTCGACCCGTACGTCGGAGATGACCGCGCCCTTGTCGACCGCCTTCACCATGTCCACGACCGTCAGCGCGGCCACCGAGACCGCCGTCAGGGCCTCCATCTCGACGCCCGTGCGGTCCGTGGTCTTCACGGTCGCCAGGATCTCCACGGCGTCGTCCGCGACCGACAGGTCGAGCGTCACGCCGGAGACGGCCAGCGGGTGGCAGAGCGGGATGAGGTCCGGCGTCCTCTTCGCGCCCATGATCCCGGCGATGCGGGCGGTGGCCAGCGCGTCGCCCTTCGGGACGCCCTCGCCGCGCAGCAGCTCGATGACGCGCGGCGAGACGAGGACCCGCCCGCTGGCCCGCGCGGTGCGGGCCGTGACGTCCTTGGCGGAGACGTCGACCATGCGGGCCGCCCCCGCCTCGTCGATGTGGGTGAGACCTTGCTGCGTGCTCATGGCCGTGACACTCCCGGTCGCTGTGTGGGACTGCACCGTACCCCCACCCGCTCCTCCTCAGCCGAGGAGGACCACGTCCAGCTCCTCCCCCGGCTCCGCCCCGTCCCGCTCCTCCGGGACGACGAGCAGGCAGTCCGCGTGGGCGAGGGCCGCGATCAGGTGGGAGCCGGCACCGCCCACGGGGGTGACGGTGCCGGACTCGGCGTCGTACGTCCCCCGGAGGTACTGGCGGCGGCCGGGCGGGGAGGAGAGGGGGGCGTCGGCCTTCAGGGTGGCGCGGACGACCGGGCGGTGCAGGTCCTCCAGGCCCATCAGGGCACGGATCGCGGGGCGGACGAAGAGCTCGAAGGAGACGTACGAGGAGACCGGGTTGCCCGGCAGGGCGAGGAGCGGGATCTGCTCGGCGCCGATCGCGCCGAAGCCCTGCGGCTTGCCCGGCTGCATGGCCAGCTTGCGGAAGTCGACCTGCCCGTCGGCGGTCAGGGCCTCCTTCACCACGTCGTAGGCGCCGACGCTGACGCCGCCGGTGGTGACGATCAGGTCGGCCCGGATGAGCTGGTCCTCGATGGTGGAGCGCAGGGACTCGGCGTCGTCGGCGACCGCGCCGACCCGGTAGGCCAGGGCGCCCGCGTCCCGGGCGGCGGCGGCGAGCGCGAAGCTGTTGGAGTCGTGGATCTGGCCGGGGCCCAGCTCCTCGCCGGGCTGGACGAGCTCGCTGCCGGTGGAGAGGACCACCACGCGGGGGCGCGGCCGGACCCGCACCGTGCCCCGGCCGATGGCCGCGAGCAGCCCGAGCTGCGGCGGCCCGAGGACCGTGCCCGCCGCGAGGGCGAGCTCCCCGGCCCGTACGTCGCTGCCGGCCCGGCGGACGTGGGCGCCGGCCTCCGCCGCGCGGTGCACCCGTACTTCTCCGGCGGCGCCCTCCGGGGCGGCGCTCGCGGCCCGCATGCCGGTGGCGGCGCCCTCGCCCGTGCCGCCGTCGGTCCACTCGATGGGGACGACGGCCTCGGCGCCGGGCGGGAGCGGGGCGCCGGTCATGATCCGGGCGGCCTGGCCGGGGCCGACCTCGGGCAGCCCGCCCGCGCCCGCGGCGACGTCGCCGATGACGGTGAGGACGGCGGGGAACTCCTCGGTCGCGCCGGTGACGTCGGCGACCCGGACCGCGTACCCGTCCATGGAGCTGTTGTCGAACGGCGGCAGCGCTGCCGGCACCGTCACGTCCTCGACCAGGACGCAGCCCTGCGCGTCGAGCAGCTGGAGCTCGATCGGGTCGAGCGGGCGGACGGTGGCCAGGATGTCGGCCAGGTGCTCGTCGACCGACCACAGGCCACGGGCCGGTCCCGCGCAGGGGTCGCCCGGGCCGTGACCGTGGTCGTGGCCACGGGGGGCCTCGGACGGTGCCGTGTCGCTGCTCAAGGTCCTACATCTCCTCGCTGACGTATCTCCGGAGCCAGGCCCGGAAGTCCGGTCCCAGATCTTCACGTTCGCACGCGAGTCTGACAATGGCACGCAGATAGTCGCCGCGGTCCCCGGTGTCATAGCGGCGTCCCTTGAAGACGACGCCGTGCACCGGCCCGCCGAGCTTCTCGTCGCCCGCCAGCTTCTGCAGGGCGTCGGTCAGCTGGATCTCGCCGCCCCGGCCCGGCTCGGTCTCCCGGAGCGTGCCGAAGACCGCCGGGTCGAGCACATAGCGGCCGATGATCGCGTAGTTGCTGGGTGCCTCGGCCGGCTCCGGCTTCTCCACCAGGTCCGTCACCCGCACCACGTCGCCGTCGACGGTCGCCTCGACCGCCGCGCAGCCGTAGAGGTGGATCTGCGAGGGCTCGACCTCCATCAGCGCGATCACGCTGCCGCCCTCGCGCTCCTGGACCTCGACCATCCGCGCGAGGAGGGGGTCGCGCGGATCGATCAGGTCGTCGCCGAGGAGGACCGCGAAGGGCCGGTCGCCGACGTGCGGGGCCGCGCACAGCACCGCGTGCCCGAGGCCGCGGGGGGCGCCCTGGCGCACGTAGTGCATGGTGGCGAGGTCGCTGGACTCCTGGACCTTGGAGAGGCGCTCGTCGTCGCCCTTGCGGCTCAGCGCCTCCTCCAGCTCGTAGTTCCGGTCGAAGTGGTCCTCCAGGGGGCGCTTGTTCCGACCGGTGATCATGAGCACGTCGGAGAGCCCGGCGGCGGCGGCCTCCTCGACGACGTACTGGATCGCCGGCTTGTCGACGACCGGCAGCATCTCCTTCGGGGTCGCCTTGGTCGCCGGGAGGAAGCGGGTGCCCAGACCGGCGGCCGGGATGACAGCCTTGCTGATCCGGCCGGGCCGGGGGGACTGCTGATTCATACGGGCACCTTATCCGCTGGGGAATGAGAGAAAGATGGGGTTCCGATTAACTTTCGCCGCATAAAGACGATTACGAGAGGTTCCTGAGCTCCCCGTGCAGAAAGAGAGTCCTGATTTGTCCGAAAAGGCACTGCTGCGCCGCCGCCTCCTCGACGCCCGCGCCGCGCTCTCCCCCGACGCCCTCGCCCGGACCGCGCGGGCCCTGGCCGAGGCCGGCCTCGGGCTGCCCGAACTGGCCGGTGCCGCCACCGTCGCCGCGTACGTCTCGGTCGGCCGTGAGCCCGGCACGCGCGTGCTGCTCGACGCCCTCCACGCGCGCGGGGTACGGGTCCTGCTGCCGGTGCTGCTGCCCGACAACGACCTGGACTGGGCCGCGTACGAGGGGAGGGAGGCGCTGGCGAAGGCCGGCCGCGGCCTCCTCGAACCGACGGGCCCGCGGCTCGGCCCGGACGCCGTGTGCACGGCGGACGCGGTGCTGCTGCCGGGCCTCGCGGTGGACGCGCGCGGCATGCGGCTCGGCCGGGGCGGCGGCTCGTACGACCGGGTCCTCGCCCGGCTCGCCCGCTCCGGGAAGGACCCGGCCCTGGTGGTGCTCCTCTACGCGGACGAGGTGGTCGCGCGGGTCCCTGAGGAACCGCACGACCACCCCGTGCACGCGGTGGTCACCCCGGACGGGGTGGCCCGTTTTCGCCGTCCCAAGGACAGCCGGCCGTCCTGAGGGCCGTCACGGCCTGAGCGTCAGCGTGTCCTTCGCCGCCGCGTCGACCGCCGCCTTCCCGTAGGCCCAGTCGTACAGCTCGCCCTGGGCCCAGGCGTCCGTCTGGTCGGTGTAGTTGTCGTGGAAGGCGTGGCCGGAGGCGCCGGTCAGGTTGATCCACCGGGACTTGTCCCAGTCGCCGACGTTGACGACCATCCGCATCGACGGCACCCAGACGACCTCGTAGCCGCCGGCCGCGTTCCAGCCGGTGGCGTCGACGGCCGCCTCGCCGCCGCCGAGGTTCCACGGGCCGCGGTTGAGCAGCCGCTGGACCACACCGGGACCGGCGGTGCCGAGGGTCTGGTTCTTCAGGGTCAGCTGGTGCAGCCGGCCCCAGCTCCAGGTGGAGACGTCCTTGCCGAGCTTGGCGGTCAGCTCCCAGCGGGCGTCCTTCATGGCCCGGGCGAGCAGCTGGTCACGGGTCTCGGCGGCCGGGTCGGTGCGGGTGGCGGGGGTCTTCCACCACTCGCTCTTCTCCTGCTTGAGGAGCGGGCGGACCACCTCGTACCAGCGGTCGCCGCCGTCCGGCTGGGCCGAGTCGGCGTCGCGCTCACCGCACTCGCGGACCAGCTTGTTCTGCTCGTCGACCGGGCCGGTGGCGTCGGCCGGGCGCACGTTGACGCAGTCGCCCTCGGCGCGCACCTCCTTCGGCAGCTTGTCGCCGAAGGCGAGCTTGAGGACGTTGCGCCAGACCGCGTTGAAGTACGCGGCGGCGGCCGAGTCGGGCTCCTGCGTGTAGTCCCAGCCTTCCAGGAGCTTCTGCGCCTCGCGGACGTGCGGGTCGGAGATGTCGATCTTCAGCAGGAGCGGGTTGAGCAGGGTCGCGATCTCGCTGCGGTTGTCGGTCTGCATGGTCCGCATGTCGTCCGGCGAGATCTTGCCGCCGTCCTTGGTCTTCGACTCGATGAGGTCGTTGATCCGCTGGCTGCGCGAGCCGTAGCCCCAGTCCTTGGTGAGCAGGTCGCGGTACTGCTTCGGGGAGATCACGGCCTGGTTGGCGGTGACGATGTAGCCGCGGTCCGGGTTGTACTCGTACGGCAGCCGCTCGAAGGGGATGTAGCCCTTCCACCGGTACGAGGAGTCCCAGCCGGGCGCGGGCAGGGTGCCGTCGCCCTTGGCGCGCCGCGGGATCTTGCCCGGGGACTGGTAGCCGATGTTGCCCTCGGTGTCGGCGTAGATCAGGTTCTGCGAGGGGACCTCGAAGTTCTTCGCGGCGGCCCGGAACTGCGCGAAGTTCTGGGCGCGGTCGATCGCGAAGATCGCGTCCATGGACTTTCCGGGCTGGAGGGCGGTCCACTGCAGGGAGACGCCGTAGCCGGTGGAGCGGTCGGGGGCGGAGTTGCCGACGGGGGCCTTCTGGCCGACCTTCTCCAGTTCGGAGGAGCGGTCGGAGAGGAGCGGACCGTGGTCGGTGGAGCGGATGGTGATGGTCCGGTCCCGGCCGCCGGCGACCTTGATGGTCTCCTCGCGGGTGTCGAAGGGCTTGACCTTGCCGTCGACGAGGTAGCCCTCGGGGCTGATCTTCTCCAGGTAGAGGTCGGTGACGTCGGCGCCGAGGTTGGTGAGGCCCCAGGCGATGGAGTCGTTGTGGCCGATGATCACACCGGGCGTGCCGGAGAAGGTGTAGCCGGCGACGTCGTAGCGGCAGGTCGCCGAGACGGAGCGGCAGTGCAGGCCCATCTGGTACCAGAGGGACGGCAGCATCGGCGCGAGGTGCGGGTCGTTGGCGAGCAGCGGCTTGCCGGAGGTGGTGAGGTTCCCGGCGACCACCCAGGAGTTGGAGCCGATGCCGTTGCCGTTGGGGCCGAGGAGCGAGGGGACGCCGTCGAGGACGTCGGAGAGGCTCGACAGGGCGGCGAGCTGGGCACTCGCGCCTGAGCCCGGGCTTCCCTCACCGCTCCGGCCGTCCTCGCCGCTCTGGCCGTCCCGGCCCTCCTGGCCGGCCTTCGGGTCGAACTTCCTGGTGACCGGGTCGACCGTGCCGCGGTCGACGATCGGCTGGTGGAGCTCGTACGGGTACTCCGGGTACAGCTGCTTGATCTGGGCCGGGGTCAGCCGGCTGGTGAGCAGGGAGCGGTCGATCTCGTCCTGCATGTTGCCGCGCAGGTCCCAGGCCATTGCCTTGAGCCAGGCGACCGAGTCGACCGGCGTCCACGGCTCGATCGTGTAGTCGTGGCTGAGGGTGAGGGCCGCGTACTCGACGGAGACGTCCTTCGGGGCCCGGTCCTTCAGGTAGGCGTTGACGCCCTCCGCGTACGCCTGGAGGTACTTCTTCGTCTCCGGGGTCAGGACCTTGTCGTACTCCTGCTGCGCGACCTGGCGCCAGCCGAGGGTGCGCAGGAAGGCGTCGGTGTCGACCTGACTGTCGCCGAACATCTCGGAGAGGCGGCCGGCGGTGAGGTGGCGGCGGACGTCCATCTCGTAGAAGCGGTCCTGCGCCTGGACGTAGCCCTGGGCGCGGAAGAGGTCGGTCTCGGTGTCCGCGTAGATCTGCGGGATGCCGTGGGCGTCCCGCTTGACCTCGACGTCGCCGGAGAGGGCGTCGAGCCGGACCTCGCCGGTGGTCTGCGGGAACGAGGCCCGGACGGTGCCGACTCCCCACCAGCCGCCGAAGCCGACGGCCCCGACCAGCGCGAGGACCAGGAGCAGGACGATCAGGCGGGCGCGCCTGCCTTTCTTCTTGGCGGGGGGCGCGGTCGTGTTGGAGGGCATCGCTGTCCTTCGAGGGGCAGGGTGGTCCTGGAGTACGGGAGCAACCATAGGCGCAGCGTCCGAGCGCCCTGGACTCGGTGTCAGGTCGGTATCGGGAGGGGGTTGCGCCCAGGGACGTGCGGGAGGGGCTCCGGAACGCAAAGAAGGCGTCAAGAAAGCGTTAAAGATTAGGTAAGGTAACGAAGTACCGTCCGCCGGCTGAACGATCCGGCGCGGCCGCGAGGGGAAGGAACGGCGCACTGACTGTCCACCAGCTCAACGAACTCCTGCTGATCAGCTCGCTGGTGCTGCTGATCGCGGTCGCCGCCGTGCGGATCTCCTCCCGGAGCGGGCTCCCCAGCCTTCTGCTCTACCTCGGCATCGGCGTCGCCATCGGACAGGACGGCATCGGGGGCGTCGCCTTCGACAACGCCGAACTCACCCAGGTCATCGGCTACGCGGCCCTCGTCGTCATCCTCGCCGAAGGTGGTCTCGGCACGCAGTGGAAGGAGATCAGGCCCGCCCTGCCCGCCGCGGCCGTCCTCTCCACCCTCGGCATCGCCGTCAGCGTCGGCATCACCGCCGCCGGCGCCCACTACCTCGTCGGCCTGGAGTGGCGGCAGGCACTGATCATCGGCGCCGTCGTCTCCTCCACCGACGCCGCCGCCGTCTTCTCCGTGCTGCGCAAGGTGCCGCTGCCGCCCCGGGTCACCGGCGTCCTCGAAGCCGAGTCCGGCTTCAACGACGCCCCCGTCGTCATCCTCGTCGTCTCCTTCTCCACCGCGGGACCCGTCGACGCCTGGTACCTCCTGATCGGCAAGATCGCCCTGCAGCTCGCCATCGGCGCCGCCGTCGGCCTCGCGGTCGGCTTCGTCGGCTCGTACGGGCTCAAGCACATCGCCCTGCCCGCCTCCGGCCTCTACCCGATCGCCGTCATGGCCATCGCCGTCACCGCCTACGCGGCCGGCGCGCTCGCCCACGGCTCCGGCTTCCTCGCCGTCTACCTGGCCTCGATGGTCCTCGGCAACGCCAAGCTGCCGCACTCCCCCGCCAACCGCGGCTTCGCCGAGGGACTCGGCTGGATCGCCCAGATCGGCATGTTCGTCCTCCTCGGCCTGCTCGTCACCCCGCACGAGCTCGTCCACGACTTCTGGCCGGCCGTCGTCATCGGCCTCGTCCTGACGACGGTGGCCCGGCCCACGGAGGTCCTGGTCAGCCTGCTGCCCTTCCGCATCCCCTGGCAGGAGCAGGCCCTCATGTCCTGGGCCGGCCTGCGCGGAGCCGTCCCCATCATCCTCGCCACCATCCCGATGGTGGGACAGATCGAGGGCAGCGAACGGATCTTCAACATCGTCTTCGTCCTGGTCGTCGTCTACACCCTCGTCCAGGGCCCGACCCTCCCCTGGCTCGCCCGGGCCCTCAAGCTCGGCGACTCCGCCGAGGCCGCCGACCTCGGCGTCGAGTCCGCCCCGCTGGAACGGCTCCGCGGCCACCTGCTCTCCGTCGCCGTCCCCGACGGCTCCCGGATGCACGGCGTCGAGGTCGCCGAGCTGCGCCTCCCGGCCGGAGCCGCCGTCACCCTCGTCGTACGGGACGGCACCAGCTTCGTCCCCGGCCCGGCGACCGTGCTGCGCAAGGGCGACGAGCTGCTGGTCGTCGCCACCGACCCGGTACGCGACGCCACCGAGCGCCGGCTGCGCGCGGTCGGCCAGGGCGGCAAGCTCGCGGGCTGGCTCGGCACGGGCGACGGACGGGAGGCGGTCGCGACCACCCCGGCCCGCTTCCGCCTGCCGGGTGCGGGCAGGCGGAAGAAAACCTCCCACTGATCTCCTGGGCCTCGGCATTGTTCCTCGGCATTATTTCGGGGCCGGAGGTGTTCCCCCAGTGGAATCACAGGCGGGAACCCGCTCCTCCCTGTACCATGAAGGCACACTTGATCGAACCAACTCTGCCTGACGCAGAGCTGGCGCGACCGTATGGCGGCCGCGCGCCCCCTCCCGCAGCGGGGGCCCGCCGGTATCTACCGCAGTTCCGCGCAAGAGGACAGCTCTCGGCGAGACCGGCACCACCGTGCCCGCGCGCTACCAGGCGGCAGAAAGGCAAGGACCGTGGCGTCCACGGTCGTCTCCGGGAAGCGGCCCGGCTACGGGCAGCTGCTGCGCACCCCCGGTGCGCTCTCGTTCCTGATTCCGGGCTTCGCCGCCCGGCAGCCCTTCGCGATGCTCACCATCGGCATCGTCCTGCTGGTCCAGCACACCACCGGTTCCTACGGCAGCGCCGGCGCCGTCGCCGCCGTCACCGGCGTCTCCATGGCGCTCTTCGCCCCGCAGAGCGGCAAGCTCGCCGACCGCTTCGGCCAGCGGGCCGTCCTCGTCCCGGGCGTGATCGTCCACGCCGCCGCGGTCTCCCTGCTCGTCGCGCTCGCGCTGGCCGGCGCCCCGCTGTGGGCGCTGTTCCTGGCCGCCGTGCCCGCCGGCGCGTCCGTGCCGCAGGTCGGTCCCATGGTCCGGGCCCGCTGGGCCGCCAAGCTCGACGGCAGCCCGCTGATGCCGACCGCCGCGGCCTTCGAGTCCGTCACCGACGAGTTCACCTTCGTCGTCGGCCCGGTCCTCGCGACCGCGCTGTGCACCGGCGTCCACCCGGCCGCCGGTCTGATCACCGAGGCCGCCCTCACCCTCGTCGGCGGTCTCTTCTTCGCCGCCCAGCGCGCCACCCAGCCGCCGCACGGCCTGCTCGCCGCCGTCGGCCGGGCCGACGCCGAACCGCGCCGCTCCGCGCTCTCCATCCCCGGCGTCCGCGTCCTGATCGTCGCCTTCCTCGGCATCGGCGCCGTCTTCGGCGGCATGCAGGTCTCGCTCACCGCCTTCACCGAGGAGATCGGCAACCCCGGCGCCAACGGCCTGCTGTACGGCGTCTTCGCGGCCGGCAACATGCTCGCCGGCATCGCCATGGGCGCCGTCACCTGGAAGACCGGCCCCCGCCGCCGCCTGGTCCTGGGCTACGCCGGCCTCACCGTCGCCGCCTCCCTGCTGTGGACCGCGCACTCGGTGGTGCTGCTCGGCGCCCTCGGCCTCGTCGTCGGCCTGTGCATCGCCCCGGCCCTGATCACCGGCTACACCATCGTGGAGACCCTGGTCCCGGCCTCCGCCCGGACCGAGGCGTTCACCTGGCTCACCGGCGCCGTCGCCCTCGGCCAGGCCATGGCCGTCACGGTCGCCGGCCGGCTCGCCGACGCCCACGGCTCCGCCGCCGGGTTCCTCGTCCCGGCCGCCGGCACCGCGCTCGCCTTCGTCACCCTCGTCGC
Organism: Streptomyces sp. CC208A; assembly: GCF_030010625.1. Taxonomy (GTDB): domain Bacteria; phylum Actinomycetota; class Actinomycetes; order Streptomycetales; family Streptomycetaceae; genus Streptomyces. The sequence continues at coordinate 185,420 of NZ_JASCXN010000004.1, forward strand.
CCTGCGTTCGCGACTGCGGCCGGCGCGCGCGACCCGTACGGTCGCGCGCGGCACGGTCGACCGCGGTCTCGTCGCGGCCACTGAGATGTGACGCCTTCTCCTTCCGCCTCTTCAACACCGGCGGAATGCGTCACTGCGACTCCTCCGCCTACGATGAGGCGGCTTCTCACTCGAGCCCGGAAACTTCCGTGACGGCCAAGCCCTGACCGCTGCCGAGGCAGGTGACGAATCTTACTCCGATCGGGCCCCGGAAACCGTTAACATGGAAAATCGTTAGCACTCATCGAGTGAGAGTGCCAGGAGGAAGACTAGTGCCGACCTACCAGTACCAGTGCACCGAGTGCGGCGAGGGCCTTGAGGCGGTCCAGAAGTTCACGGATGACGCGCTGACCGAGTGCCCCGCCTGCCACGGCCGCCTCAAGAAGGTGTTCTCGGCCGTCGGCATCGTCTTCAAGGGCTCGGGCTTCTACCGGAACGACAGCCGCGGCGCCTCGTCCAGCAGCTCCCCGGCCTCGAAGAGCTCGACGTCCTCGACGACGTCCACCTCGTCGTCCTCTTCGGACTCGAAGCCGGCCTCGACGACGTCCTCGTCGGCGTCCTCGACTCCGGCCGCCTGACGCCGGACCCCATAACCCCGCCGGGACCCGGCCGTGCTCACAGAGACGCGGCCGGGTCCCGGCGCGTCCGGGGCGCTGCGTAGGGTGACGTCCATGGCGACGACTCCCGGCACCAGCACCGCGTCCGACTCCTCTTCCTCCTCTTCCTTCGACGACCACGCCGAGATCGGTGTGATCGGCGGCTCCGGTTTCTACTCCTTCCTCGACGACGTCCGCGAAGTCACCGTCACCACCCCCTACGGCGACCCCAGCGACTCCCTCTTCCTCGGCGAGGTGGCGGGCCGGCGGATCGCCTTCCTCCCCCGCCACGGCCGCGACCACCGCATCCCCCCGCACCGGATCAACTACCGCGCCAACCTCTGGGCCCTCCGCTCCCTCGGCGTCCGCCAGGTCCTCGGTCCCTGCGCCGTCGGCGGGCTGCGTCCCGAGTACGGCCCCGGCACCCTCCTCGTCCCCGACCAGCTGATCGACCGGACGAAGAACCGTGTCCAGACCTACTTCGACGGCGAGCCGCGCCCCGACGGCGCCGTCCCGAACGTCCTCCACGTCTCCTTCGCCGACCCCTACTGCCCCGACGGGCGGCAGGCCGCGCTCAAGGCCGCCCGCGGCCGGGACTGGCAGGCCGTGGACGGCGGCACCCTCGTCGTCGTCGAAGGCCCCCGCTTCTCCACCCGCGCCGAGTCCCGCTGGCACGCTGCCAACGGCTGGTCCGTCGTCGGCATGACCGGCCACCCCGAAGCCGTCCTCGCCCGCGAACTCGGCCTCTGCTACACCTCCCTCACCCTCGTCACCGACCTCGACGCCGGCACCGAGACCGGCGAGGGCGTCTCCCACACCGAGGTCCTGCGCGTCTTCCGCGAGAACATCGGCCGGCTCCGCGACGTCCTCTTCGACGCGATCTCCGCCCTCCCCGCCACGGTGGACCGCGACTGTCTCTGCACTCATGCCCACGATGGCTGGGACCTCGGCATCGAACTGCCGTAGAAGTCGGTAAACCACCCGCGGGGGTGGGCGAGTTGTCCACAGGACGTGAGCCGTCCACAGGCCGGAGCGGGATCGCGGCGCGGGCGGGACAGTGGCCGCATGAACACGACTCGTACGCTCACGTCCACATCCGCCGTCGGCTCCGTCCCCTCCCCCTGCGAGGTGCCGGACTTCCCGCCGCTGCGGGTCCGCGGCGCGCGGTTCCGGCCGCGGCTGCGCCGCGCACCCGGCGCGCTCCTCGTCCTCACTGCCGCGGCGCTCGCCCTGACCGCCGCGCTGCCCGCCCCACCGGGACGGTACGACCCCGGGGCGCGCCCCGTGTCCGCTCCCGCGGCCCGCGCCCCCGCCCCGGTCCGGCTCGTCTCCGCGCCCGTACGGATCGCGGACGCGGAGGCCGTACGGCTCCTGCGCGCCGGCGACCGGGTGGACGTCATCGCCGCCCCGACCACCGGCTCCCCGCTCGGGGGCGGCGGCAGCCCGGTGCGGGTGGTGGCACGGGCCGCCCGGGTGGCCGACGTACCACGGCCGTATGAGGCCCGTCCGGACGGCGGGGCGCTGATCGTCCTGGCCGTGCCCCGGGCGACGGCGACAGCACTGGCGGGTGCCGGTGTCACGTCCCAACTGGCGGTGACGGTGTGCTGATTCGCACGGACTCACTGTCAAGTCACCGTCCCGTGTGTACGGATTGGACGGCCTTGCGCCCTTCACGGCCTAATGGCTCCGCACACAGCGGTACACACGAAGAAAGGCACCTTGGTGGCCGAGAAGAAGGAAAGCGTGCTGGCGGGCTTCAAGGCCTTCCTGATGCGCGGAAACGTGATCGACCTGGCGGTGGCGGTCGTCATCGGTGCCGCGTTCACCAACATCGTGAACTCGGTGGTCAAGGGCATCATCAACCCGGTCGTGGGCGCCTTCGGCACGCAGGACCTGGAGAGTTACAGCACCTGCATCAAGGACCCCTGCACGATCGTGGACGGCGAGATGCAGGGCATCGAGCTCCAGTGGGGCCTGGTGCTGAGCGCGGTCCTCAGCTTCCTGATCACGGCGGCCGTCGTCTACTTCCTGATGGTCCTGCCGATGGCCAGGATCCTCGCCAAGCGTGCCGCGCACGACAAGGCGAAGGAGGGCGTCGAGGAGGTCCTGGAGGTCAGCGAGCTGGAGGTGCTCAAGGAGATCCGCGACCACCTGGTCTCGCAGCGCGGCCCGAGCAGCAACACCGGGACGCACTCCACCTCCTGACCGGAGGGGCGCTCCGGCGTCAGAGGTGGTGCGGCGGCTTCTCGTCGAGGAAGCGCGCGAGGTCGGCGGCGCTGCCGCCGGCCGGAGGCCGCTCGCCCCACCCGCGGTCCGTGTCGTCCGCGGACTGGACGTCGAGCGGATCGTCGAAGACGATCACCGGCTTCGGAGGGTTCTCGGAATTCGGCCGAATGCCGGTCGGCTTCGCGTCTCGCGGTCCGTGGGCGGGGGCGGTGCTCATATCTTCAGGGTACGCCCGCTCTCCCGCCCCTGACCTGCCCGATCCGCCGTTTCCCGGCCGGCGGCCTCCCTCCCCACGGCCTTCCGATCCACGGCCTTCCGATCAGCGGTCCTTCGGGTCCAGCGCCCACAGGCCGAGGACCACCAGGAACGACAGGACGAGGAAGCCCGCGCCCCACCACGCGGTGCCGGTGTCGCCGGCCATCCACTCGTCCACCACGACGGTCAGCCCCCAGAGCTGGCCGATCACCACCGTGAGCGCCAGCACCAGTCGCGCCGACAGCTTCGAGGAGCGCTCCGGTTCCTGCTCCGTGCCCGCCCCGGGGCCCGGCCCGGTGTGCCGGATCCGGGGGTCGCCGTACCCGCTGGTGGGCCGGATCTGCGGATAGCGCTCTTGCACCGGGCGGTTCAGCCGCGGCTGGGCGCTGCCCGGGCGGTACGGGGGCGGCTCGGGCGCCGGCGGGCGCGGGGCCTCCGGGTCCCGGGGGAACGGGCTGTCGTCCGTCATGGACGTTCGCTCCTCTCGGCGGCGGCGCCGACAGCTCTTTCGGCCTGGGCGCGGCACAGGCGCAGGGCGTCGCCCTGCTGGCGGCACAGGCCCTCGCGGGCGGTCTCGCCGGAGCGGGCGGTGCCGATGGCCCAGACGCTGCCGTCGACCTGCTCGATCAGGACGACCTTGGGCAGGCCGCGCGGCGGCGGGCCGGCGGTGACCTCTCCCGTACGGGCGTCGAAGACCCCCTCGTGGCAGGGGCAGTACAGCTCGCCCTCGCTGCCCCGGTCCTTGCGCCAGAGGACGGCGCAGGCGAGGTGGGTGCAGACGGCGGAGTAACCGGCGAGGGTGCCGTCCTCCATGCGTACCGCGATGGCCCGGTCCTCGTCGCCGGGGTAGCGGAAGGCGAGGGACTCGCCGGGCAGGATCCGGTCGGCGATCCTCTTCGGTGCGGGTGCGCCGTCGGTGTCGCCGTGCCGGTGCAGGATCCCGGAGGCGACGGCGACGCCGCCGACGGCGAGGCCGCCGGAGACGGTGGCGACGATCCGCAGGTAGTCGCGGCGGGTGGTGAGGGAGTCGGCGGCGATCCGGTCGCGCAGCGCCTCCTGGGCGGCGTCGGCGCCGGCCTCCGGCGCGGGCGGCTGCGGGTCGGTGACGCTCATCGGACGTCGACTCCGTTGATCTCGACGACGGGCAGGCCGCCGGGGACGGGCCACTGGACCTTGTCGGCGGGGACGACCATCGCCACGCCGGTGTGGACGACGACGTCGCCGAAGGTGAAGGAGTCGGCGACCTGGACGCCGGGGCGCTCGGCGCGGAGTTCGTCGAGGGTGCCGTAGAAGAGGGCGCCGGTGGGGCAGACGGTGGCGCACATGGGGGCGAGACCGTAGGCGGTGCGGTCGTAACAGAGATTGCACTTCATCTGGAGCTTCGCCCGGAGGTCGATCTTCGGCACGCCGAAGGGGCAGGCGTTGACGCAGTTGGCGCAGCCGATGCAGCGGGTGGTGTCGGCCTGCTGCACCACGCCGTCGGCGGTCACGAGGATCGCGTCGGCGGGGCAGACCTCGGCGCAGGGGGCGACGGGGTCCTCGCAGTGCATGCAGACGGTGGGAAGGGAGGCGACGGAGTGACCTTCGTCGGGATAGTCGAGGTGGATCATCGACTTGCCGCGGTGCGAGTCGCATTCGCGGCAGGCGGAGACGCAGGCCTGGCAGCCGATGCAGCGGCCCGGGTCGATGAAGATCGTGCGGCCCATCATGGGCGGTCAGCTCCTCTCCGCGGTGCCCCGGCCCTGCGGAGCGGTGGGAGGCAGGGGGTCGGTGCGGGAGACCTGGGTCTCCGGGTAGGCGGTGCGGCCGGGGGCGGTCGGCGGCGCGGGGACGGCGTCGACGCGTTCGGCGGGTTCGACGCGGGCGGCGCAGACCTTGTACTCGGGGATCTTCGAGCGGGGGTCGAGGGCGTCGACGGTGAGGGTGTTCGCGGCGGTGGGGGCGGGCCAGTGGTAGGGGACGAAGACGGTGTCGGGGCGGATGGCCTCGGTGACGAGGGCGGGGAAGACCGCGCTGCCGCGGCGGGTGACGACGCGGACGGGGTCGCCGTTGCTGAAGCCGTGGGAGGGGTGGACCTCGACCCAGGGGCGGGGGGTCTGTTCGACGAGGGCTCCGAGCCGGCGGGTCTGGTTGCCGGAGAGGAAGTGGGCGACGGTGCGGCCGGTGGTGAGCGAGAGGGGGTACTCCTCGCTGTGGGGGTCCATCGGCGGGTGCCATTCGACGACCTGGAGGTGGATCTTTCCGTCGGGGTGGTAGGTGCGCCCGTCCTCGAAGAGGCGGGGGGTGCCGGGGTGGTCGGTGGTGGGGCAGGGCCAGGCGATGCCGCCGGTCTCCTCCAGGCGTTCGTAGGTGATGCCGTAGTAGTCGTTGACGGTGCCGACGGAGGCGATCCGCAGCTCCTCGAAGACGGACCGGGAGTCGGGGAAGGCGAACTTGTCGCCGGCGCCGAGCCTTTTGGCGAGCTCGCACAGGACCCAGGTGTCGGTGCGGACGCCGGCCGGGGGTTCCTGGGCCTTGTTGTGCTTGACGACGCGGGCCTCGGCGTTGGCCATGACGCCCTCGTCCTCGGCCCAGACGGTGACGGGGAGGACGACGTGGGCGTTGGCGGCGGTCTCGGAGAGGAAGAAGTCGAACTGGGCGTGGAACTGGAGGGTGTCGTAGCCCTCCTTGACCGTGGCGTAGTGCGGGAGGGAGACGAAGGGGTTGTTGCAGACGCCGATGAGGCCGCGGATCTCCTTGCGCTGCATCTGCCAGACCATCTCCATCATGGAGGTGCCGGCGGGCGGGAGTTCGGACTCCTCGATGCCCCAGATCTCGCAGATCTGGCGGCGGTGCTCGGGGTCGGAGATGGAGCGGCCGCCGGGGAGGAGGTCGGACTTCTGGCCGTGTTCGCGGCCGCCCTGGCCGTTGCCCTGGCCGGTGATGGTGCCGTAGCCGGCGCCGGGTCGGCCGATGTTCCCGGTGGCGACGCACAGGTTGATGATGCTGAGGCAGTTCTCGACGCCCTGGGAGTGGTGTTCGACGCCGCGGGCGTGCCAGGCCATGGCCCTGCCGGCGCCGGCGAACATGCGGGCGACCTGGACGATCTGTTCCTCGGGGACGCCGCAGAGCTGCGCGGAGCGGGCCGGCGGGTACTCGGCGACGGTGGCCCTGACCTCGTCCCAGCCGGTGGTGTGGGCGGCGAGGTACGCCTCGTCGGTGAGGCCCTCGGCGACGATCACGTGGAGGACGGCGTTGAAGAAGGCCGAGTCGGTGCCGGGCCTGAGGGCGACGTGGAGGTCGGCGGTGCGGGCGACGGCGGTCTGCCGGGGGTCGACCACGATGAGGGTGGCGCCGCGGTCGCGGGCCCCCCACAGGTACTGGGTCATCACCGGGAAGCATTCGCCGACGTTGGAGCCGGCGATGAGGAGGCAGTCGGTGAGGAGGATGTCGGAGAAGGGGTTGCCGGCCCGGTCGATGCCGAAGGCGAGCTTGTTGGCGCCGGCGGCGGAGACCATGCAGAGGCGGCCGTTGTAGTCGACGTGCCTGGTCCTGAGGGCGACCCGGGCGAACTTGCCGACGAGGTAGGTCTTCTCGGAGAAGAGGCTGGCGCCGCCGAGGAGCCCGAAGGCGTCGTGGCCGTACTCGTCCTGGATGCGGCGGATCTCGGCGGCGGTGTGGTCGAGCGCCTCCTCCCAGCCGACCTCGCGGAACGGTTCGTCGCGGCTCGGGCGCATGAGTGGGGAGGTGAGCCGGTCGGGGTGGTTGACCTGCTGGTAGGCGTTGACGCCCTTGGGGCAGAGCCGCATCCGGTTGATGTCGTGGTTGCGGGGTTCGACGCCGAAGACCTTGCCGGCGCGGTCGACGCGCAGGTACATGCCGCACTGCACGCCGCAGAAGCAGCAGTGGGTGGGGACGAGGGTCTCGCCGCTCTGGTCGGCGTGCCAGCGGTCGGCGGGGAGGCCGCCGGCGTCGCGGAAGGCACGGGCGCCGGGCGGGGCGACGGAGGGATCGAGCGGCAGCCTGCGGGAAGGGCCGGTGGCGGTCACTTACTTGAAGCCCTTCTTCACGTGGTCGAGGTAGGCGTTGCCGCGGAGGACGCGCTTGCAGCGGGGGCAGTACTCGGCCCATGCGTCGAAGTCGAGCCTGAGGTCCTTCATGGTGTCGCGCAGGTTCTCGACGTAGGGGGCGGTGTCGATGGGTTCGTGGCAGCGGCGGCAGGCCTTCAGCTCCTCGCCGTCCTCGCGGCGGGAGGTGTACTTGAAGAGCTGCATGCCGACGGCGGCGGGCCGCTGGACGATGTGGAAGAACTTCCCGAAGGGGATGTAGACGAGGGTGAAGACGACCGAGGCCATGTGGAGGACGGCCAGGAACGCGTAGCCGCCGCCGTGCAGGAAGACCGACGAGAAGGTGAGCAGCAGGCCGGTGACCGAGATGACGATCAGGGCGATCAGCGGGATCATGTCGTAGGCGAAGCGCTGGCCGGTGATGGCGCCGCGGTCCTTCATGCGCCGCCACAGGAAGTAGGCGGCTCCGGCGATGACAAGGACGGCGGCGAGGTCCAGGCCGTGGAACATGAGCCAGCCGGCGACGCCGAGCGAGTCGAAGCCGAGGATCTTGAAGCCCCAGATCCGCATCTCGTAGCCGGGTCCGTCGCCGGTGCCGGAGGTGAAGGTGAACCAGCCCCAGGTGAGGGGGAAGGTGATGAGCGCGGCGAGGACGCACCCCCAGAAGAGGAGCTGGTGAGCGGCCCAGCGGGCGTGCGAGCGGGCGCCGAGGAACTTCTGGAGGCCGAGGTAGGTGGCGATCATCCTCGGCACGGCGGTGGGGGCCCTGCGGAAGTTCGCGGCGGAGAAGAAGGAGCGCCACCCCTGCCGGAAGAGGCGCCGGGCGCCGGGGGCGGAGACCCAGACGGTGTAGCGGTAGGCGACGCCGAAGGCGAGGAAGACGGTGGCGACGGCATAGGGCAGCAGGGCCGAGTCGAAGTCGCGCAGCAGCCGGCTGCCGAAGACGATCGCGAGGATCAGCAGGACGGAGACGGTGGTGCCGGCGAGGACGGCACGGCGCCGGACGTCCGCGGGTGTCTGGGCCGTCGGCGCGTCCGCGGCCGGTGCGGGACCGTCCGGTACGGGGAGGGGTTCGGCGGTCTGCGGTGGCTCGGTCACGGGGCCCACGGTAGGACTTATGTACCCATTAGGCCCGTTTTGCCCCTTGGAGGGGTGAACGTGTCACAGGACGGTCCGGGATGCGGAACTGCGCACCGCCAGGTGTGCAGAAGCACGTGGAAGCCTGCACAAGTCCGTCTTTTCCGTTCGCCTCCGGGTTGGTTGCCGATGGTGCCGGTCAGGTCCGCGGTGTCGGTCTCCGGCGGGTTGGGCGGGAGTGATGGGCACGGCGGAGAGGGGGCGGTCGCGGCGGCTCGCGCCTCCGTTCGTCGCAGACGGTCCGTCCGGTGTCAGCATCCGGGACCGGCTCAAGGGTCTGACCGCCCGGGACGATGAGGTCCTGCAGGCCATGGGCGCGCACATGGGCGGCTGGCGTCCGGGGATCCGGCTCGCCGCGTGCGAGGCGGGCTGGAGCACTCCGCCGAGACATGGGCGGCACGGAAGCGGGAACCGACCGCCGTCCCGTCTTCCCGGTGGGCCTGCTCGGTCGCCGCGAACACGCATGATCAGTGGGCTCCGTCCCGCCGCGCCCGGCACGCGCGTCCGCGGTCCCTGGACGCCGGGATCCGCACGGTCCGGCACCGGCTGTCACTGCCGCTCGGCTCAGGCCTCCCCGCCGGCAAGCTCCGCGCACGCCTGCTGTCGATGTGCGCGAAGGCCGGTATCACGTGATCGCCGTCGGCCCCGCCCCCACCTGGAAGTGGGGCACCGAGCACCGGCGGAAGCCCCTGACGGTGTTCCGCGTGGCGTGCGGGGGCGGGAGCGGGGGCGGCGTGCTGTCCTGGCCCCATGAGCCCGATGAGACAGCCCTTCCTGCCGCTCACCGCGCGGTCCCGCGAGGAGTCGCACCGCTCGGCCACGCCGCTGGAACTCTTCTTCGACCTGTGTTTCGTCGTCGCCGTCGCCCAGGCGGGCGTGTCGCTCGTGCACGCGATCGCCGAGGGGCACGCCGGTGAGGGCGTCCTGAACTACGCGATGGTCTTCTTCGCGATCTGGTGGGCCTGGATGAACTTCTCCTGGTTCGCCTCTGCTTACGACAATGACGACGTTCTGTACCGGATCGTGACGCTCGTTCAGATCGCCGGGGTGCTGATCCTCGCCGCCGGAGTCTCGCGGGCCTTCGACGACCACGACTTCCTCGTCGTCTACCTGGGCTATGTGGTGATGCGGGTGGCGCTCGCCTCGCAGTGGCTGCGGGCCGCCCGTCACGCCTCGTCGCCGGAGGAGCGGACGATGTGCCGGCGGTACGCGGGCGGGGTCCTCGCGGCGCAGGTCGGCTGGCTGACGCTGCTGGTCGTGCCGGAGGGGGCCCTGCCGTGGGTGTTCCTGGTGATGGCGCTGGTGGAGCTGGCGGTGCCGGTGTACGCGGAGAAGGCCGCGCCGAGCACCTGGCATCCGCACCACATCGCGGAGCGGTACGGGCTTTTCACGATCATCGTGCTCGGCGAGTCGGTGGCGGCGGCGACGGTGGCCGTGAAGACGGGGGTGGTCGAGAACGACGCCCTGAACGAGCTGCTTCCGATCGCGGCGGGCGGGCTGCTGATCGTCTTCTCCGCCTGGTGGATCTACTTCGTCGTCCCGGCGCACGACCGGCTGACCGACAGCCGGCAGGGCTTCCTGTGGGGGTACGGCCATTACGTGATCTTCGCGTCGGCGGCGGCGATCGGCGCGGGCCTGGAGATCGCGGTCGAGCAGGCCGTCGGCGAGGCCCACATCAGCACGCTCGCCGCGTCGGCGGCGGTGACGGTCCCGACGGCGGTCTTCCTGCTGTCGGTGTGGCTGCTGCACGCCCGCCACTTCAAGGTCGGGCTCGCCCAGCAGGCGGTGCTGCCGGGGTCGGCGGCGGCGATCCTGCTGTGTTCCTTCGCGGGGAGCTGGGCGGTGCTCGCGGCCGGTCTGGTGGCGGCGGCCACGGTGGCGATCGGGGTGACGCTCACCGCGCGGAATCCGGCCACCAGGGCGCCCCGCCCCGCCTGAGGCGGGGAACTCCGTGAGGCAGGGGCCCTCTTGAGATAGGAAGGGGACATGACAGAGACCGCGTGGTTCTCCCCCGACGGCATCGCCGACGTGTCCGGGGTACGCGTCGGGCACGCGCGCGTGGCGGGGGTCCGGGCGCTGTCCGGGACCACCGTCGTCCTCGCCCCGGAGGGCGGGGCGGTGGCCGCCGTGGACGTACGCGGCGGGGGGCCGGGGACCCGGGAGACGGACGCCCTCGACCCGAGGAACGTGGTCCAGCGGATCGAGGCGGTCGTCCTGACCGGCGGCAGCGCCTACGGCCTGGAGGCCGCCGCCGGGGTGATGGCCTGGCTGGAGGAGCACCGTCGCGGGGTCAGGGTCGGTCCCGATCCGGCGCACGTGGTGCCGGTCGTGCCGGCCGCGTGCGTCTTCGACCTGGGCCGGGGCGGCGACTTCGCGGCCCGCCCGGACGCCGCCACCGGCCGGGCCGCGGTGGAGGCCGCGGCGGCGGGCGGGGACCACGCGCGCGTGGCGACGGGCGCGGTCGGCGCCGGCACCGGGGCGGTCGTCGGCGGGCTGCGCGGCGGCGTCGGCACGGCGAGCCTCCGTCTGGAGTCCGGGATCACGGTCGGCGCCCTGGTGGTGGCGAACGCGGTCGGTTCGGCGGTGCACCCCGGGACCGGGGCCCTGTACGGCAGCCTCTTCGAGGACGCCCCGCCGGAGCTTCCCCCGCGCGAGGTCCACGAGGCGGCGTCCCGGCGGCTCGCCGAGGCGCGGGCCGCCTCCGTCCGGCCGCCGCTGAACACCACGCTCGCGGTGGTGGCCACGGACGCGGCCCTGACCCGCGCCCAGGCGCAGAAGCTGGCGGGCACGGCGCACGACGGCATCGCCCGCGCGATCCGGCCGGTGCACCTGATGAACGACGGCGACACCGTCTTCGCGCTCGCGACCGGCGCCCGGGAACTGCCCGCCGAGGCGGGGCCGCTCGCCCTCAACGACCTGCTGGCCGCCGGCGCCGACCTGGTGACCCGCGCGATCGTCCGCGCGGTGCTCGCCGCCCCCGGGGGCCTGCGCGGCCCGGGCGGCGACTTCCCCTCGTACGGGGAGCTGTACGGCCCGCCCAAGGACCGGCAGCCCCGGGGCCGACAGCCCCGGAGCCGGTAGTCCAGGGCCGGTAGACCAGGGCCGGTAGTCCCGGCGACAGGGCGGGAGTTGGGCCGGGAACTTCCCCCGGGGGTCCCTCGTTCTCCGTAACCCGACCCCGTTGTCGGACCCAGGGACTACGTTAAGCAAGCACCAAGTGACATGCGGCGACGGCCTGGAGACCCTCTTGAACGATCCGCGGGATCACCACGATCCGTACGAGACGACCGAGGCGCACGTCGAGCGGCTGCTCGGCCGGGCGCTCAACTCCTTCGACCTGCCCGACGCGACGGTGGAGCGCCTGGAGTCGGCGCTGGCCCACTCCACCGCGCTGCACTCCGCGCACCACAGTTCCTCGCTGCGCCGCACCCTCTACCGCCACGCCTATCTGCTGTCCGACGGCAGCGCCCTCACTCTCTGGGAGCTCGTGCACAACGCGGGCCGGGACGGCGCCGAGCAGCACGAGCTGTACGCGGAGGAGGCGGAGGCCCGGCTCGCCGCCTCCCGGCTGTCGGCGGGCCCGCCGCCGGAGTGGACCGTGGAGCGCTCGGACGGAGGTCCGTCCGGGGAGGACGACGACCTGGCCGCGCTGGGCGCGCTGTTCGCCCGTCCGATACCGGCCCAGCCCCGGATGTACGTGCCGGACGACTCGGCGGACCACGCCCGCCGCGTCCTGCGCCGCGCGGAGAACGCGGACCGGCCCTCCGAGCGGACCGCCCGCCGGCTGCGGATCGCCTTCGGCCACCACATCACCCAGGTCTTCGGCCGCAACTGCCCCGTGGAGGGTGGCCGGGACGCCGGCTTCAGCCTCTACGAGCACCGGTTCCTGCTGCTCGACGGCTCCGAGCTGAGCCTGTGGGAGGTCGAGCACACGGCCACGCCGGACGGCCGGCACATGTGCGAGGTGTACGAGTCGGAGGCCGCGGCCCGCCGGGCGATGGAGGCCCGTTCCCGCGTCCGCTGAGCCCCCCGTAGGCCGGGCACGCCGGTTCAGACCTGGACCGGCACCCCCAGGGCCCGCACCGCGAACTCCCGGTTGGCAGCAGCCTGTTCGCGGTACCGGGCGGGCAGATCGGGCAGGTCGAGGAGCCGGTCGCAGGCGGCGAGCGAGGCCGCGTGGTCGCCGACCCAGTAGGCGGTGATCGAGTACTCGAAGAGCAGCCCCCAGCGGTAGACCCACGGCTGGAGGAAGAGCAGGTCGTCGGCGGGCGCGGGCCGGTCGAGGACGGCCGAGAGGAGGGCGTGGGCGGTGTGGTGGCGGCCGGCGATACGGAGCCGCGAGGCGAGTTCGTACACCGCCTCCAGCCGTTCGGGGCGGGTCTCCCAGGCGCGTACGAGGGCGTCCTGCCCGGTCGGCCAGTCGCCCGACTCGGCGGCGAGGACCCCGGCCTGGAGCAGGGCGTAGTACACCTCCTCGGCCCAGCCGCCCATGGCCGCGCGCCGCTCGTAGAGCGCGATCGCCTCCCCCGTTCGGCCCATGTCCCGCATGGTCTGGGCGAGGTAGAAGACCGTACGCGGGTTGCTCGGGTCGCGGACGAGTTCGGCTCCGAGCAGCCGGGCGTCCCGCTCGAACTTGTCGTGCCGTGAGCCGCCGTCGGCGTGGTCCTCGATGACCAGGGCGTCCAGGTTCCGCTGCTCGTGGTCGCGGTCCGCGGTCAGGTACTCGTGGGTGACGCCCTCGTACCGCCACGGCAGGGAGGCCCGGACCAGGCGCTTGATCCGGTACTCCAGCTCGCCCTCGTGGCGCAGCATGTACGCGTCGGCCGTCAGCTCCGGCAGCGGGCCGTCCTGGCGAAGGACGTGGTCGGCGTCGAGGAGCAGCAGGTAGCCGTCCCGGCCGTCCGCGCCGACGCGGGCCCGCGCGCGGGCGATGTTCAGGCTGCGGTTGTGCCCGAAGTCCACCCAGGGCTCCTCCACCAGCTCGCCGGGGATCCCGTCGAGGGCCTTCCTGATCAGGTCCTGGGTGCCGTCGGTGGAGCCGGTGTCGGAGATGACCCAGGTGTCCACGAGGTCACGGACGGAGGCGAGGCACCGCTCGATGACCGAGGACTCGTTCTTGACGATCATGCACAAGCAGAGGGACGGCCGCATGGCAACACCACTTCTCGCGGTTCGGTCGGGGGGCGACGGTAGGCACGGCCCGGTGGGGGCGCGGCGGCGGCACGCCGACAGGGCGGTTCACGTTCGCCGCCGCGTACGCATCCATTCGGCTGGCACCGCTACGCCATGGCGCTGAGAGTGCCCTGAACCCCGTCAAGACTTCGCGAACGCGATCCGATGACCTGATGGAAAGTTCATCCCACGATCCGGGTCCGGGCGGCGCGTCCGGCCCGGACCCGGATCTCCCCACGGTTTTCGCGCCGGTGCCGCTGGGTGCCGGCGAAGGAAGGAGCACCCTCATGCGTCCTGACCCCAGGACCCGGTCCCCGCTCGGACCGCTGCCCCGGCGGCGCGTCCTGCTCGGCGGCGGCACGCTGGCCTCGGTCGCGCTCGTCCTGACCGGTTTCGCGCCGGCCGCCTCCGCGTGGGGTGCCCCGCAGGCCCCGGCCTCGGAGACGGCGGTGTCCAACCCCCTGACGGGCTGCAAGCACCGGGCCCTTCCGGGCAGCCCGGACACCTCCGCCCTGGAGGAGTTCCTGGCGCAGGAGGGTGCCGCCGCGGCGGCCGGCGTCCCGAGCACGGAGGCGGGCGGCAGCACCGGCTGCAAGGGCCCGACGGGTCCCACGGGCCCGCCCGGACCGAAGGGCCCGAAGGGCGACAAGGGCCCGAAGGGCGACAAGGGTCCGAAGGGTGACAAGGGCGACAAGGGGCCGAAGGGCGACCGCGGACCCACGGGTCCCACCGGGCCCACCGGACCCACCGGACCTGCCGGGCCCGTCGGCCCGAAGGGTGACACCGGCCCCGCCGGGCCGAAGGGTGACACCGGGCCTGCCGGGCCGAAGGGTGACACCGGGCCTGCCGGGCCGAAGGGTGACACCGGGCCTGCCGGGCCGAAGGGTGACACCGGGCCTGCCGGGCCGAAGGGTGACACCGGGGCCACCGGCCCCGCCGGGCCCTGCGTGGACATCGACACCTACAGCCCGTCCAACAGCGAGGACTTCCAGGCCGCGCTCTAGGGCGGCAAGGCGTTCGTCGGGAAGGCGTCCACCCCCGGTGGGACGATCGTGTGGCAGGACCTCACCAACACGACGGCGACCATGACGGATCCGGCCAACCCGAACTATCCGGCCGATGCCTGCGGCATCTCCATCGAGGCCCAGGGCAACGACGCCTTCGTCAAGGTGATCACTCCGGCCGGGGCCGTCTGGCAGACCCACGGCGACATCATGGGCGGCACCTTCGTCTGGGACGAGCCCTGGGTGCAGCAGACCACCCCGACCCCGGTCATGCTCCGCTCCTCCGCCTACAAGGGCGAGTTCAAGGGCGACCTGAGCCTCCGCGGCACGGTCAACCGCTAGCGGAGACACCGAACCGTCCTGACACGCCGAAGGGCCTCGGTCTCCGGAGACCGAGGCCCTTCGCGCGGAGGTCGTGCGCGCCGCTCAGGAGGCGAGCGCCGGTTCCTTCTCCGCGGCGGCCGGGCCGGCGTCGGACGCGCCGGCCTCCAGGTGCTGCTTGGGCTTCGCCGGGAGGGCGAACATCACCAGGAAGATGCCGGCGAGGACGACCGCGGCCCAGCCGAGGGAGTTGCGGAAGGCGTCCGCGAAGGCCTCCGCGACGCCCGTCGGGGAGGTGGCCGCCGGGAGCCGGTCGTCGACGACGCCGAAGAAGACGACCGCCACCAGGCCGAGACCGATCGCGTTGCCCATCTGGCCGGTCATGTTGATCAGGCCGGAGGCCGAACCCGCGTGCTCCTTCGGGACCTCCGAGAGCACCGCGTCCGTCAGGGGCGCCACGATCAGCCCCATGCCGAGGCCCATCACCACAAGGGCCGGGATCATCTGCCAGGACGAGATCTCCGCCCCGTACCGCCCGGCGGCGAAGAAGTACAGCAGGATGCCCGCGACCATCGTCAGCGCGCCCGCCTGGAGCACCTTGCGGCCGAAGCGGGGCACGAGGAGCTGCACCGACAGGCCGGCGGCCATGGAGACCGCGATCGAGAACGGCACCCCGGTCAGGCCCGCCTTGAGGGCGCTCCAGCCGAGACCGATCTGCATGTAGAGCGTCCACACCAGGAAGAAGATGCCGAGGGCGATGCCGAAGGTCAGCTGTACGGCGATGCCGGCGGCGAAGGACTTCACCCGGAACAGGGACAGCTCGACGAGCGGGGAGCCGTCCTTCCGCGTCTTGTACCGCTCGTAGGCGACGAGGGCGGCGAAGACCAGCGGGCTGGCCGCCATCATCACGTGGCCCCACAGCGGCCAGTCCAGCTCGCGGCCCCGGGTCAGCGGGTAGATGAGCAGAAGCAGGGCGGTGGTGACGAGCAGGACGCCGACCAGGTCGAGGCGGAGTGCCTTCGGGGCCTTCGACTCGGTGATGTACATCCGGCCGAGGAGCAGCGCGGCGACGCCCACCGGCAGGTTGATGAGGAAGATGGGCCGCCACTCCAGGCCCGCGATGTTCCACTCGGTGAGCAGCGCGCCGAGCAGCGGTCCGGAGACCGCGCCGAGGCCGACGACCGCGCCGAACATGCCGAAGACCTTGCCGCGCTCGTGGGCGGGGAAGGTGACGTGGACGATCGACAGCACCTGCGGCACCATCATCGCGGCCGCCGCGCCCTGGAGGAGGCGGGAGGCGACCAGCATCTCCGAGTTGGCGGCGAGGCCGCACAGCGCGGAGGCGACGGTGAAGCCCGCGGTGCCGAGGAGGAAGAGCCGCTTGCGGCCGTAGATGTCGCCGAGGCGGCCGCCGGTGATGAGGCCGGCCGCGAAGGCGAGGGCGTATCCGGCGGTGATCCACTGGATGGCGCTGGTGGTGGCGCCCAGGTCGTGCTCGATGCTGGGGATCGCGATGTTGACGATGGTGGCGTCGACCAGGTCCATGAAGGCGGCCGTCATGACGATGGCCAGGGCTATCCAGCGTCGGCTGTCCCCGGGGGTGCTGCTGTCCGCCTCCGTGGCGGCGTCGGTCTCGTGTGCGCTCATGGGAGGACCATAGAAGTCGTACAGGACAGCATGCGTCCTAATGACGCAGCATCATGGGCGCCATGACGGACACCCCGGCACGACTCCTCAATCTGCTCTCGCTCCTCCAGACCCCGCGCGAGTGGCCCGGCAGCGAGCTCGCCGAGCGGCTCTCGGTCTCCGCGCGCACGATCCGCCGCGACATCGACCGGCTCCGGGACCTCGGCTATCCCGTCGAGGCGACCAGGGGCGCGGTGGGCGGCTACCGGCTCGTCGCCGGTACGGCGATGCCTCCGCTGCTCCTCGACGACGAGGAGGCCGTCGCCATCGCGGTGGGCCTGCGGGCCGGTGCCGGGCATGCCGTCGAGGGCGTCGACGAGGCCTCGGTACGGGCCCTGGCCAAGCTGGAGCAGGTGCTGCCGGCGCGGCTGCGGCAGCGGGTCTCCACGCTCCAGAACGCGACGCTCCCGCTGACCCGCGGCGACGGCGCCACGATCGCGCCCTCCACCCTGACGGCCCTGGCGGGCGCGGTGACCGGCCGGGAGAAGCTGCGGTTCAGCTACCGGGCGGGCGACGGGGCGGAGACGAAACGCCTTGTCGAGCCGTACCGGCTGGTGTCGACGGGCCGGCGCTGGTACCTCGTCGCGTACGACCTCGGGCGCGAGGACTGGCGGACCTTCCGGGTCGACCGGGTCACCGAGCCGTTCGCGACGGGGGCGCGGTTCGCTCCGCGGGAGCTGCCGGAGGGGGACGAGGCGGCGTATCTGGTGCGGTCGATGCAGCGGGCGCAGGGGGAGGTGGACCTCGACGTCTCGTTCGCGGCGCCGGTGGAGACGGTGGCGGCGCGCCTCCCCGCGCACCTCGTCGCCGTCGCGACCGGCCCGGACGCCTGCCGTCTGCGGGCCCGTGTCCCCGACTCCGTCGAGTGGCTGGCCCTCCGCCTGGCCCTCATGGACGTCCCCTTCACCGTCCACGCACCCACCCCTCTCCGCACCTACCTCCAGTCCCTCGCGACACGCCTGGCGGCAGCGGTCGGCTGACGTCCCGCCTCGGGCGCCGCGCCGCCGCCCCGCACGGGGGTGCGGCGGGGCGCGGCCCCGGCGGGTGCGGGCCGCCGCAGGGCCCTGGTTGCCGGCCGCTCCTAGGCCACCGCGTCGAAGCCCGTGTCCCGGGCCATCTTCTTCAGTTCCAGGAGCGCGTGCTTCTCGATCTGGCGGATGCGCTCGCGGGTCAGGCCGTGTTCCTTGCCGACCTCCGTGAGGGTTCGTTCGCGGCCGTCCTCGATGCCGTACCGCATGCGGATGATGGAGGCGGTGCGGTGGTCGAGCTTGTCGATGAGGTCGTCGAGCTCCTCGCTGCGGAGCAGCGTGAGGACGGACTGCTCCGGGGAGATCGCCGAGGTGTCCTCCAGGAGGTCGCCGAACTGGGTCTCGCCCTCGTCGTCGACGGACATGTTCAGCGAGACCGGGTCGCGCGCCCAGTCCAGGACGTCCGTGACCCGCTCCGCCGTGGAGCCCAGTTCCTCCGCGATCTCGGCGGGCTCCGGCTCGCGGCCGTGTTCGCGGTTGAACTCGCGCTGGACGCGGCGGATCCGGCCCAGTTCCTCCACGAGGTGGACGGGGAGGCGGATGGTGCGGGACTGGTCGGCGATGGACCGGGTGATGGCCTGGCGGATCCACCACGTGGCGTACGTGGAGAACTTGAAGCCCTTGGTGTAGTCGAACTTCTCGACCGCGCGCACCAGGCCCGCGTTCCCCTCCTGGATCAGGTCGAGGAGCGGCAGTCCGCTGCGCGGGTAGCGCCGGGCGACGGCCACGACGAGTCGCAGGTTGGACTTGATGAAGAGGTCCTTGGCACGCTCGCCCTCGGCGACCAGCGCTTCGAGCTCCTCGCGGGTCGCTCCGGCGGCGTCGCTCGACCCCGCCGCGGTAGCGGCTGATGTCACAGTGCCGTCGAGGATCTGCTGGGCGTAAACGCCGGCCTCGATCGTCTGGGAGAGCTCGACCTCCTTGGCGGCGTCGAGCAGGGGGGTGCGCGCGATCTCGTCGAGGTACATGCCGACCAGGTCGCGGTCGGCGATCTCCCCGCCCACGGCGCGAACGCTGCTTGCCCGGCCGTCCCCGCTCTTGGTGCTCCTGGCAGTGGACTGACTACGGGCGACGGCACGGGTTGCCATGCGTGCTCCCTTGCTGAGTAGGTCGCGACACCCTCGCGGGTGCCCTGCATCCGACGGAAACAACGACCGGAATCGGGACAGAATTCCCAGGAGGCTCAGGATTTTCGCGATCATGCAGTATCCTGCGCGGCCACCCGCCCCCTCCCGTGCTCCGCCGCCGGTGTGGATGCGCAGGTCAGGGCAGGTCGGGCCGCACTCCGGGCCTTCACCGACCGCACTGTCGGTGAGACGGTCGTCACACTCCCGGCCGTCTCCGTCCCTCTTTTCCTACGACGCCGGACCAGCGGCCCAGGGTTGCCTCGGTCCCGCGGTGTAGGTCCCGAGGCCGTTCCGGGACGGGCCCCGCTCGCCCTACCTTCACCGGCATGGACACCACCGGAATCCTCGACGAGGCCCTCGAACGGCTCCACTCCACCGGTCCCGAGCGGGACGGCTGGCTCACCAACCACGCCCCCATGGCCGTGGAGGCGCTGACCCGCCACGGCCACTCCGCGGCCGTGCACCGCTGGCTCGACGCCTACGCGCCGAAGCTGGAGGAGGCGCCCGCCCCGTACGCCCCGGTCACCGCGGAGAACTGGCGGGAGGCGCTGGGCGACCCGGCCCGGATCACCGACTGGGCCCGCTTCTTCGCCCGCGAGGTGGACGACAGGGCGTGGCGGGAGGTGCTGGCCGAGTGGTGGCCGCGACTGCTGCCGGGGATCGCGGGCGGGGCGACGCATCCGGTGATCCGTACCGGGCACGCCGTACGGACGCTGCTCGCGCCCGGCGGGGAGACGGCGCCGCGGCGGGCCGAGCTGGCGCACGCGCTGGGCTACTGGGCGGCCCGCCACCAGCCGCTGCCGCCGCTCGCCCCGCCGGCCGCCGCGCCGGACGCGGCCGCCGCGCTCGCCGCCGTACCGCCGGTGCCGGAGCAGGAGGGCGGGATCCGGGCGCGGCTCGCCCAGCTGACGGCCCTGCCCGTGTGGGGCGCGGAGACCGAGCCGGAGGCGGTACGGGAGCGGCTGGCGGAGCTGGTGACGGCGGCCGTGCACCGGTACGCCACGCACGGGCACGGGGAGCCGATCATGCTGGTGCACGCGGCGACCGCGCCCAACGCCGTCCTGCGGGCCCTGCCCGCGCTGCCCCGCTCCCTCTGGGCGCCGAGCCTGGCCGCCGCCTGGTCGGCCTCGGCGGCGGTGACGGCCGCGTACACGCCGCGGGAGGCCGTCCCGTACGCGGCGGACGACTCCCTCACCGCCGAGGAGGTCTTCGCCCGGGCGGCGGCGCACGGCGACGACCACACGATCAAGTTCGCCGACACCGCCCTCGATGTCGGCGGGCCGCTCGCGCTGGCCGCCGCCGTCCGCTCCGTCGAGCTGAATCCGCCGGTCTTCTGAGGGTGCTCAGCCGAACTGGACCGAGCGCTTCGCCAGGCCCATCCAGAAGCCGTCGATGACCGAGCGTCCGGCGTCGAGGTCACCGGCCGCGTCGGCCGCGCCGAGGGTGACGAAGAGCGGGGCGAAGTGTTCCGTACGGGGGTGGGCGAGGCGGCCGGCCGGGGACTTGTGCTCGAAGTCGAGCAGGGCGTCGACGTCACGGGCGGCCAGGGCCTCGTCCCCCCAGGCGTCGAACTCGGCGGACCAGCCGGGCACTCCGCCGCCGGTGTGGCGGAGGGCGGCGAGGTTGTGGGTGAAGAAGCCGCTGCCGACGATCAGCACGCCCTCGTCGCGCAGCGGGGCGAGCCTGCGCCCGAGCTCCATCAGGCGGCGCGGGTCGAGGGTGGGGAGGGAGATCTGGAGGACGGGGACGTCGGCGTCGGGGTACATCTCGACGAGCGGCACGTACGCGCCGTGGTCCAGGCCCCGGTCGGGGATGTCCTGGACGGGGGTGCCGGGCGCGCGGAGCAGCTTGCGGACGGCCTCGGCGAGCGCGGGGGCACCGGGGGCGGCGTACCGGACCCGGTAGTAGTGCTCGGGGAAGCCCCAGAAGTCGTGGACAAGAGGGACGGTCTCGGTGGCGCCGAGGGCGAGCGGGGCCTCCTCCCAGTGCGCGGAGACCATGAGGACGGCCCGGGGGCGGGGCAGGCCGGCGGACCAGGCGGCGAGCTCGCCGGGCCAGACGGGGTCGTCGGCGAGCGGGGGCGCGCCGTGGGAGAGGTAGAGCGCGGGCATCCGCGCGTCGAGGGCTGCGTCCATGGCGGCGGCCTCCGTTCGTCGGGTCGTCACGTCACCAATATCTTGAAAGTTCAAGCATTGCGAATGCAGCATAAACGTACATAGTTCAACTTTCAAGGACGGGTCGTACGATGGGCGTCATGGGAGACAGGACCGAACCGCGCTGGCTCAGCGACGGCGAGCAGCGCGTCTGGCGCGCGTACCTCCACGCCACCACCCTCCTGGAGGACCATCTCGACCGCCAGTTGCAGCGCGACGCGGGCATGCCGCACGTCTACTACGGCCTCCTCGTCCAGCTCTCCCAGGCTCCCCGCCGCCGCCTCCGCATGACCGAGCTCGCGAAGAGCGCCAAGATCACCCGCTCCCGGCTCTCGCGCGCCGTCGCCCGCCTGGAGAAGAACGGCTGGGTACGCCGGGAGGAATGCCCCTCCGACAAGCGCGGCCAGTTCGCCCAGCTCACGGACGAGGGCATGGAGGTGCTGCGGCGCACCGCGCCCGGCCATGTGGCGGCCGTCCGCCAGGCGATGTTCGACCGGCTCAGCCCCGAGCAGGTGGAACAGCTCGGCACGATCATGCGGGCGATGGCCGAGGGCCTGGAGCCGACGGGCCCGGACGCGGACCTGCCCTGGCTCCGCTGAGCGAGACGCCGAGCGGTACCAGGGCAGGCATTTCCCACAGAGAGCGAGGTCAGTGCGCGATGACCGGCACCTTCACCTCGTCGCCCTCGGCCCCCGCGCCGGAGCCCGAGGCCGCGGCGGCGCCCGTGTCCGGCTTCCCGGTGGTGATCAGCGTGACCGCGATCGTCGCGGAGACGACCAGGATGCCGACCGCCCACCAGATGGCGGCGGTGTAGCCCTCGACCATGCTCTGGAGCTGGAGCAGCCGCTGAGCCGCCGGGGTGGTGGCGCCGACCACGTGGTCGGTGAAGTACGCGGTCGTCGCCGAGGCGGCGATCGTGTTCAGCAGGGCCGTACCGATGGCGCCGCCGACCTGCTGCGAGGTGTTCACCATCGCGGAGGCCACACCGGCGTCCTTCGGGTCCACGCCGTGCGTGGCGAGCGACATGGCCGGCATGAAGGCGGTGCCCATGCCGAGGCCGAGCAGCAGCTGCGCGGGCAGGATCAGCGCCGCGTACGAGGTGCCGACCTCCAGCTGCGTCAGGAGCAGCATGCCGGCCGCGGCGGTCAGGAAGCCGGGGCCCATGAGCAGCCGCGGCGGGACCCGGGTCATCAGCCGCGTACCGATCTGGGTCGAACCGATGATCATGCCCGCGATCATCGGCAGGAACGCGAAGCCCGTCAGGACCGGCGAGTACCCCTTCACGACCTGGAGGTAGTACGTCAGGAAGAGGAAGAGGCCGAACATCGCGATGACGGCGAGGCCGAGGGAGAGGTAGACGCCGCCGCGGTTGCGCTCGGTGAGGACGCGCAGCGGGAGCAGCGGGGCCTTGACCCGGCCCTCGACGAGCACGAAGGCGCCGAGCAGCACCACCGAGCTCACGAACATGGCGACGGTGACGGTGTCGCTCCAGCCCTCGGACTCGGCGCGGGTGAAGCCGTAGACGAGCGCGACCAGACCCAGGGTGGAGAGGATGACGCCGGGGACGTCGAGCGCGGAGCGGCTCCGGGCGTCGGCCGGCTCGCGGATCACCAGGTAGGCGCCGACGGCGGCGACGATCGCGAACGGGATGTTGACGTAGAAGGTCCAGCGCCAGTTCAGGTACTCGGTGAGGAAGCCGCCGAGGATCAGGCCGACGGCGCCGCCGCCACCGGCGATCGCGCCGTAGATGCCGAAGGCCTTGGCGCGCTCCTTGGCCTCGGTGAAGGTGACCGCGAGCAGCGAGAGCGCGGCGGGCGCGAGCAGCGCGCCGAAGGCGCCCTGGAGCGCGCGGGCCCCGAGCATCATCGCCTCGCCGGTCGCGGCCCCGCCGAGGGCGGAGGCGACGGCGAAGCCGATCAGGCCGACGACGAAGGTGCGCTTGCGGCCCCACAGGTCGGCGATGCGGCCACCGAAGAGCAGCAGACCGCCGAAGGCGAGGGCGTAGGCCGTGATGACCCACTGCCGGTTGCCGTCCGATATGCCGAGGTCCTGCTGGGCGGAGGGGAGGGCGATGTTCACGATGGTCGCGTCGAGCACGACCATCAGCTGGGCGAGGGCGATGAAGACGAGGGCTTTCCAGCGGCCGGGGTCGGGCTGGGGAGCGGTCGCCGACCGGGCGGTCTTGGCGGTTTCAGGCATGGGGGCAGCCACCTCTTGGCTCGGAAGGGGAGGAAAAGGGCGTAAGTCTTCAGGGGGTGGAGGGCGCGTCCTCGCGCGTCAGGCGTCGCGTCGCAGGTCCTCCAGGGTCACGGCCGAGCCCGGCAGCACGGAGCGGGCGGGCGCCTCCAGGCCGTCGAGGAAGAGCTGGAGATGGCGGCGGACGAAGGGGGCGAACTCCTCGCAGCCGGTGCCGGGGAGCGGCCGGGTCAGCTGGGAGACGCCGACCAGCAGGTCGCCCGCGCCGACGTCGGGGCGGAGCCGGCCCGCCGCGTGCGCCCGTCCGATCAGGTCCTCGACGGCCCGTTCGAGCCGGCTGCGCCCCACGACGAGATCGGGATGGTCGTGGTCGAAGTCGGCGTCGAGCATCGGGCAGAGCGCGCCCACCCGCTCGTCGGCGGCGCCGTGGACGAAGTCCCGTACGGCGTCGAAGGCGTCGGACTCACCGGCGGCGACCGCCTCGGCGGCCCGCTCGGCGAGCCCGGCGACCCGGGCGGTCAGCGAGAGGACGACCTCGCGGACGAGGTCGGCGCGCTCGGGGAAGTTCCGGTAGAGGGTGGCGCTGCCGACGCCGGCCCGGCGGGCGACCTCGTCGTACGGCACGGAGCAGCCGGACTCCACGAAGATCTCGCGGGCCGCCGTCACCAGCCGCTCGCGGTTGCGCAGGGCGTCGGCGCGGGGGCGCGGCACGCGCCGGGCGGGGCCCCGCGAGCCCTCCACGCCGGGTCCGTCGGTACGGATCACGCCACGACCTCCTCGGTCCACCAGGTCCTGCGGCTCCGGCCTCTCAGCCGTTCGGAGCCATCCGGGGAAAGAATCCCCACTTCATCGAACTCTCCCCTAAACGGGGAGGGAATCCCCGGTTATTTCCCCACCCTCTGTGACGCGCATCACGTCGCCATCACATCGCCATCGCGTCGCCCTCACGCCGCCGTCCCGTCGCCGGAGGCCCCCGCCCGGTCCACCGATCGGTCCACCCGACGCGCGCCCCCGCGCCCCTCCGCACAGGCTGATCGCACGGCATCACGCCGCTGACCTGGCCCCGACCGGAGAGGCGACCGCATGCAGCACACCCGTCGGCGGATACGCAGACCGGTCGCCCTCGCGGCGACCGCGGCCCTCCTGCTCACCGTGCTCGCCTCCGCGAGCACCACGCTCCCCGGCCCCGCCCCGGCCTCGGCGGGCCCGGTGGCCGCCCCGCCGGACACCACCCGGCTCGGGCCGTGCCGCATCGCCACCACGATGGGCGTGCAGATGTCGGAAGGGCTGCCGACCGCCCCCGGGTACGCCCGCTCCACCGGCGAGGTCCGTGCCCTGACCCTGATGGTCGACTTCTCCGACGCGCCCGGCGAGGGCACGGCGATGAGCCGCTTCCGGGAGTTCTTCCCGCAGACCGCCGACTGGTTCCGCGTCAGCTCCTACGGCCGGCTCCAGTACCGGGCCGAGGCCCCGATACCCGACTGGCTGCGGATGCCGCGGCCGTTCTCCTCGTACGGGATCGAGCGCGGCGCCCCGTACGAGCCGGGCTACCGCTCCTTCGTCGAGGACATCGTGAAGGCGGCCGACCCGAAGGTCGACTTCAGCGCCTACGACCTGGTCAACGTCCTGGTCACGCCGAACGCCGGGCCCTCCGCCCTCGACACCGTCCTGTCCGTGACCTTCTCCGGCAACGACGACGCGCCCTACGCCGACGGCGTCCCGCTCGCCAACACGTCCTTCGTCTACAGCCGCCAGGACGACGGCTCCGGCAGCTTCGCCCAGACCGGCTACCGCGTCCTGCCGCACGAGAACGGGCACGTCTTCGGCCTGCCCGACCTCTACACCGCCGACGGCGGCGGCACGGTCGGGCACTGGGACATCATGTCCGAGGACTGGGGGGCCAACAACGACCTGCTCGGCTGGCACAAGTGGAAGCTCGGCTGGCTCGACAACGACCAGGTCCGCTGCGCCTCCGCCGCCGGCACCAGCGAGCACCTGCTCACCCCGCTGGCCCTCGCCGGCGGCCCCAAGCTGGTCTTCGTCCCCCTCAGCGAGACCTCCGGGTACGCCGTCGAGGTCCGCACCCGCGAGGGCAACGACGAGGCCGTCTGCGAACCGGGCGTCCTCGTCTACCGCGTCGAGTCCGACGTGGACACCGGCCACGGCCCGGTGACGGTCGCCGACAGCGACCGCGCCAGCGGCGGCTGCACCCGCCGCCCCAACGTCCACGCGGAACTCTCCGACGCCCCCTTCGGACCCGGCGAGACCTTCACCGACCGCACCCACGGCATACGGATCGGGGTCGTGGAGGAGGACCCTGCGGGCGGCTTCCGCGTCCGCGTCAGCCGCGACTGACGGCCTTCCCGATCCCCTTCCCGACCCCCTCCCCGGCCGCCTCCCCGATCGCCTCCAGGAGCTGCTCCCGCAACGGTCCCTTCACCAGCTTCCCCGCCTGGTTCCGCGGCAGCTCCCCCTCCCGTACGAGGACGTGGGCGGGCACCTTGAAGGCGGCGAGGCGCGCGGCGACGTGCGCCCGCAGCTCCCCGGCTCCGGCCGCCGCGCCGGGCCGGAGCCGTACGACGGCGCCGACCTCCTCGCCCAGGAGCGGGTGCTCCACGCCGACCACGGCCGCGTCGAGCACGTCCGGATGCGCCTGGAGCACCCCCTCGACCTCGACGCAGTACACGTTCTCGCCGCCCCGGATCACCATGTCGGTGAGCCGGTCGACGATGGTGACCCGCCCCTCGGCGTCCACCCGCGCGAGGTCGCCGGTGCGGAACCAGCCGCCGGGCGCGAAGGCCGCCCGGGTGGCGGCCTCGTCCCGCCAGTACCCGCGGAACAGGGACTGCCCCCGCAGCCACAGCTCCCCCACCCCGTCGGGGCCCGGCGCCTCGATCCGCACCTCGGTGGCGGGCGAGGGCCGCCCGACGCTCCCCGGGTGGGCGCGGTACTCGGCGCCGACGTTGGCGAGGACGCCGCCGCAGGTCTCGGTGAGCCCGTACCCGTTCCGCGGCTGGATCCGCTCCCCGTACCCCTCGGTCAGGCCGGTCACGACGCCGGGCAGCGCGGCGGCCCCGCCGGTGGAGAGCAGGACGAGGCTCTCCAGCGGATCACCGGTCTCCCGGGCCAGGGCGAGCAGCTGGAGCGCGGTGGTGGGCACCCCTGCGTAGTGGGTCACCCGGTGCTCACGGATCAGCTCCAGGGCGCGGGCCGGGTCCCACTTCCGCATCATGACGAGCGTCCCGCCGCTCGCCATCACCGCGTAGAGGGAGGTGAAGGCGGCGACGTGGAAGAACGGGAACGTCGTCAGCGACACGATCGCCGCCCCGCCCCCCGGCCGCTCCCCGCGCGCGAGCGCCGCCCGGGCGGCGAAGTACCGCGGATGCACGGCGGCCCCCGCCTGCGCGAGCTGCGTGGCCACGGCCCCCTTGGGTCGCCCGGTGGTCCCCGAGGTGTAGAAGATCGTCGCGTCCTGCTCGGGCAGCACGTCGACGTCGGGCGGCCCGAGCAGGGGATCGTCGTCGACCTCGTACGCCGTGAACCCCGGCTCCGCCTCCCCGGCCTCCCCCCGGAACACGATCCCCGGCACCCCGGCCGCGCGCGCCCACTCCCGCACCCGGGGAACCCTCTCCCCGTCGACGAGCAGCAGCCGGGGAGAGCAGTCGCCGAGCGCGTACGCGAACTCCTCCTCCCCCCACCAGGCGTTCAGCGGCACGGCGACGAGCCCGGCGAGCTGCACCCCCCAGAAGGCCACCTGCCACTCGGGCAGGTTCCGCATGGCGACCACGACCCGGTCCCCGCGCCGGAGCCCGTACTCCCCCACCAGCCGCCGGGCCAGCCCGCAGGCGGCGTCGAAGAACTCCCGGTAGGTGAGGCTCCCGCCCTCGGAGACGAGGAAGACCCGGTCCCCATAGCCCCAGACGGCCTCGACGAACTCCCGCAGCGTCCGCACCCCGCCGACGTACACGCCGTCCCGCACCTCGAAGGGCGCGCCGGCCCCCGTCAGCACGCCGTCATCCGCGCTCAGCCCCACCACGATCCTCCCTCCGGCCACCCCCACAGTCTGACCCACGCCCCCTGTCACACGGGCTGCTCGGCGTCCGGGACGGTGATGTGGGCGAGGACGTGGGCGGGGGCCAGGGCGGGCAGGAGGCAGTGCCACATGGCGGAGATGCGGGCCGGCAGGTCGGCCCGGCCGGTGGAGAGCTGCGACATGATCTGGGTGCCCGTGTAGGCGGCCACCAGGAGGGAGGCGAACGTCGCCTCGTCCACCCCGGGGAGGAGCTGGTCCCGGGCGCGGGCGGCGACGAGTTCCCGGCGGAAGCGTTCGGCCCACCACTCGTAGATCGCGTACTCGTGGAGGTCGACCTCGTTCTGCTCGACGGCCAGGCGGACGCCGGCGCGCAGGAGGGTGTTCCGCTGCATCTCCGCCGCCAGGTAGGCGGTCATGTCGATCAGGTGCTGGAGGCCGGGCTCCCCCTCGGGGAACTCCAGGTCCCGCGCCTGCTCGTGGATCACCGCGTGGGCCAGGCCCTCCTTCGACTTGAAGTGGAAGTAGACGGCGCCGG
This sequence comes from Streptomyces sp. CC208A, assembly GCF_030010625.1. Taxonomy (GTDB): domain Bacteria; phylum Actinomycetota; class Actinomycetes; order Streptomycetales; family Streptomycetaceae; genus Streptomyces. The sequence goes on from NZ_JASCXN010000004.1 coordinate 212,974, forward strand.
CCGTCAGTCCGGCGCGGTCGATGATCCGGGTGATGCTCGCCCTCGTGTAGCCGACCTCGTCGAACACCTCGGCGGCGGCTCTGAGCAGCACCTCCCGGGTGCGTACCGCGCGCTGCTGCATGGGTCGCCCGGCCTGTTCCACCTGCACCTTGTCCCCCTCGACAAAGAAAAATGATTACCGCTATGTTATTGGTGTCGCGCGTCAACTATCCAGTGCCGCACGGCCCATGAGTCCGATCAAAGCAGCCCATGCGTCCGATCAAAGGGGAGTGACGTGCCGTCGCTTGACCACGACCTCGACGAGACGGCCTTACCGTTCGCGCCGGTTCCTCAGGCCCTCACCCACAAGCTGAACGCCGCGGAGGTCCTGCTCACCGACTGGCGCCGGACCGCCCCCGACACCTTCGCCGTCCGCGCCCGCTGGCCCCGGGCGCACGGCTTCTACCTGAACCGCCACGGCCGGCACGACCCCTTGCTGCTGGCCGAGTCCGTGCGGCAGGCGCTGCCCCTGCTGTCGCACGCCGCGTACGCCGTACCGATGGGGCACCAACTGCTCTGGCAGGACTTCCGCTGGGAGCTCGACCCGGTGGCGCTGTACGCCGAAGGCCGCGCCGTCGACGTCGAGTTGAGCGTCGTCTGCGATGACGTGCGGTACCGCCGGGGGCGGGCCGCCGCCATGGTCCTCCGGGCCGAGGCGTACCGGGAGGGCACCTGGCTGGGCCGGGCCCGTACGCAGTTCACCATCCAGGACCGGGCCATATACGAGCGGCTGCGCGGCGCCTACGCCGACACCGCCCGCGCGGTCGCCCGCGCCCGCCCCGCCCCGCCGCCCGTCCCGCCCCAGCTGACGGGGCGTTACTGGGGCGAGGACGTCGTGCTGTCGGCGGTGGAGGCGGTGGAGGCGGTGCCGGTGGAGGCGCTGCCGGTGGGGGCGGTGCACCCGGCAGGGGACGGTGTGGACCGGTGGGGGCTCCGGGTGGACACCTCCCACCCCGTCCTCTTCGACCACCCGGTCGACCACGTCCCCGGCATGCTCCTCATGGAGGCCGCGCGCCAGGCCGCCCAGGCGGCCGCCCACCCGCGCGCGACCGTCGTCGTGGGCATGGAGACATCCTTCGTCCGCTACGTGGAACTCGACGCCCCCTGCCGGATCGAGACCCGACCGCTCCCCGACGGCACCGCCGGCCGCCGGCGCGTCCTGGTCACCGCCCTGCAGCACGGCGAGGAGGTCTTCAGCGACGTCGTCACCCTGGCCGACGCATGACGCGGCGCGTCCTGGTCGTCGGCGGCGGCATCAGCGGCCTCGCCACGGCGGTCGCCCTCGGGACGAGAGGCCATGAGGTCCTCGTCCTGGAGCAGCGGCCGGTCTTCGCCGGGAGCGCGGCCGGCACCCGGCTGACGCCCCACGACTTCCGGCTCCTCGACCTGCTCGGCGTCGGGCACGCCGTACGGGAGCGGTCGCTGGCGCTCGACGAGCTCCGGGTCCTGGACGGCTCGACCGGCGCCCTGGTCGCCTCCCTGCCCGGCCACGCCACGGCCCACCGCCTCGACCTGTACGAACCGCTGCTCGACGCGTGCCACGCGCTGGACGCCGTACGGCTCCGTCCCGGCAGCCGCGTGACCGGCCGCACCCGGCACGGCGCGACGGTCACGGTGGCCCTCGCGGACGGCCGCGCCGTCACGGGGGACGCGCTCGTCCTCACCGGCGGCGCCCGCCGGCACGACGAGGGTGTCGAGGGCGGGGAAGGCGGGGACGCGGACACCGTCTACCGGACCGTCGTCCCGATGGAGGCGGTCGCCGAGCGGTGGCAGGAGAGCGCGGCCACGTGCTGGGTCGGCGAGGACTGGCGGGTCTCGCACTACCCCCTGCCGGACCACCGGTACCTGGGCCTCTCCGCCACCCGGCACCGTGGCGGCGGCCGCGCCGGCACGGCGGCCGGCCGCGTACGCCCCGAGGACGTCCTCGCCGCGTTCCCGGACGCCGGGCGCGGCGCCCGCGACGTACTGGCGCTGGGCGAGCACTGGCGGGCCTGGTCCGTACCCGGCCGGCGTACGGCTCCGGTACCGGTCTCGGCCTCGGCACGCGGCCGGGTGGCCCTGGTCGGCGCCACGGCCCACGGGGTGCGCCGCCTCGGGCGGTCGTGCGTGCACGAGGCGCTGGACGGCGCCGTCGCGCTCGGCGCCGCGTGGGACGCGTCGACGCGCCTCGGCGATCGGACGCCGCCCGACCGCCGTTTCCTGCCGACGGGGTACGGAGCGCTCTAGTCGGTGGCGGTCTCGACCAGCACCTTCCCGGGATGGTCCACCGCGCCCGAGGCGGTCGCCATGACCAGGGCCGGGAGGTCGGCCATGCCGATCCGCCGGGAGGCAAGACGGTCGAGGGGGAACGCGTCCGGGTGCTCCGCCCGCAGCCGGAAGCCCTCCTCGTAGTCCTCCCTGAAGCAGCCGTACGCCCCCGCCACGCCGAGGCGCTTCCCTCCGTACTCCACGAAGTCGAGGCGTTCCTGGCGGCGGACGGCGTCGACGTCCAGAGAGCGGCCGCCGTTGCCGTTGCCGTTGCCGTTGCCGTTGCCGGGGAAGCGGTCCCCCGCGCGCGTCCCGCCGTAGACGAGGAGGACCGCCCCGTCGGCAGCCGTTCCCGCCGCGAGGGCGAGGAGGTCCGGGGTCACGACGGTGGGCGCGACGATCACGGCGTCGAAGGCGTCGCCGTACGCCGTGGCCTCGGTCAGCGGGTGCACCTCCGCATCGGCGAGGAGGCCCCGCTCGCGGGCGAACGCGCGGCGCGCCGCCCCGCGGTTGAACACCGAGACCCGCCCGCCCAGGTGCCGGGCGTACATGGCGAACATGAGGCCCGCGCAGCCGGCTCCGACGATCCCCACCCGCTTGCCCTCGAACGAGGGCGGACCGGCGAGTGCGAGCAGCTTGCGGACGGCGTGCACGACGCAGGCGAAGGGTTCCGGCATCCAGACACCGTCCCGCAGGGCCGGCTCCGGCACCCGTACGACCGCCTGGTCGAGCTGCTCCTTCGTCCCGCGCACGAGGACGTACTCGGCGAAGCCGGTGGTGCGGTCCGGGGTGATGTTCGGGTTGAACGTGACCTGCTCGCCCTCCCGGAAGCCGGTCGCGCTCCCCGCGAAGACGACCGGGCCGACGAGCTCGTGGCCGAAGAGCGGTCCGCGGTCCTCCGGGACGTCGCGCGAGCCGAGGACCTCCTTGATGTCGGCCCGGCAGACGCCCATGTGGGCGGGTTTGATGACGACGGTGCCGTCGGTCAGCTCCTGGTGGGGAAAGGCGTGCGTGGCGAGGCCGACCACGCCGTCCCTGAGCGTCGTCGTCTCGTACGTGGCCGGGATCGGGGTCAGTGGCATGGGTGGGTCAGCTCCTGTCGGCGTAGGGGGTGTGGGGGGCGCAGGGGGCGTGGGCGCGGGTGCGTGCGATGTCCCGGGCGAGGCGGCGGACGTCGCCGTCGCGGTAGTCGTTCTCCAGGACCAGGGCCTCGGGGGCGGCGTGCCCCCTGGCCGCGCGGAGGGCGGCGAGGGCCTCCCACACCCTCCCGTCGCCGTCCCCGAGGCACTCCCGGCCCACGACGCCGCCCGTGCCGTCCTTGAGGTGGATCTGCGGCGCGATCCACGCGTGGGTCGCCTCGATCAGCGCCAGTACGTCGACCCCGGCCGCCCGTGGGTTGTACGTGTCCAGGAGCAGGCGGAAGGAGGGCGCCGCCACGTCCTCCACCAGGGCCAGGGCCTGCCGCGGCCCCAGCGCGTTCTCGTTGGCCAGGAGCAGCCCGCGGGCCTCCGCCTCGCGGGCCGCCCAGGCGAGGAAGGCCGCGGTACGCCGCAGGTCGCGCGCGTCGCGGACGGCGCTGCGGCGGAAGCTCGGGACGAACGCCAGCGGCGCCCCGAGCGCCAGGGCGGTGTCGAGCACCCGGACGACGACCCGCCGGGCGCGCAGCGCGTCGCGGCTGCCCGGCGGGGCGGTGAGCCCGATGTCGTTGAGGGTGTTGCCGGACACCGCGAGCGGACGCAGCCCGTGCCCGGCGCAGGCGTCCCGTACCCGCTCCGGCGTCCCGCCCTCGTCGAGCCGGGGCCCACGACCGGGACCACCGAGGTCGAACTGGAGCCCGTCGACCCCCGCCCCGTGCGCCAGCTCGACGGCGTCGAGGGCATCACCCGGCAACCGCCAGTCGGCCAGGCCTACGAGGGAGGACGGACTCGCGGGGGCCGGCGGGTCGGCCGGCTCCGCCGGGCCGGCGGGTTCCCCCGGGTTCACGACCCCGCCCGGGACGAGAGCGTGCGGCTCTGGGAGGCCGGCGTCCGCTCGTGGACCGGGTGCCACTCCCCCGTGTCCTCGACCACGAGGTGGGCGCCGTGCAGGCCGGCGCCCGCCGTCGCCGCCAGTTCCCGGGCGAGGGGGGCGAAGCTCGCCGGCGCCATGTAGCCGCTGTAGTCGAAGCCGTCCGGGCGCCTGCGCCGTATGCCCGGGGTGTCGACCATGCCGGCCGGGAGGGCCTGGACGACGCGTACCGTCTCCCTGCCGGACGTCTCGGCCGTCTCCTCCTGCGCGAGGGAGTCGAGCAGGGCCGCGCCGGCCGCCTTGGTCGCGGCGTAACCGGACCGTCCGGGGCCCGCGTTGTAGACGACCTCGGACGAGACGCCGAGGAAGACGCCGGGGGCGTCGCCCCGGCGGAGCGCGCCGACCGCCTGACGGAGGGTCGACCACAGGCCGTGCAGGTTGACGTCGACCTGGCGGCGCCACTCCGCCTCTGTGACCTCGTCGAAGAGGGCGCGCCGGTCCCCGTAGTGGACCGCCGAGTAGCAGACGGCGTGCAGCGGGTCGGCGGTGGCGGCGGCCAGGCTCTCGGCGATCCGGCCGGGGTCCGTGAGGTCGGTCGCCAGCCACCGGAGGCGGTCGGCGCCGGCCCCCGCAGGGGCGGAGCGGCTGAGCACGAGGACGTCGAGACCGGCGTCGGCCCAGGCGTCCGCGACGCCGCGGCCGATGCCCGTCGATCCGCCGACCACCAGGGCGCGGCGCCGGTTGCGTACAGGGGGTGTCACTGGCTCTCCTCGGTCACTGGCTCTCCTTGGGTGGGACCGGTACGGGGGCGAACCGCACCGCGAGCTTGACCAGCCGGTCTCCGTCGACCGTGCGACTGCCGCCGGCCGACAGGCGGTTCAGGATCGGGACGGCTTCCCGGGGCCCGACGACGTGCGTCACGAGGTCGCGGTACGCCGCCGGGTCCCGGCACAACTCGGCCGCGGCCTCGGCGAGATGGCCGTTGGCCACACCCCGGTGACCCGTCAGCCGTACGCGACGGCCCTCGGCGGTGGTCACCCGGGCGAACGCGCCCGGCACCGGCCGGCCCGCGCAGTTCGCGGCCCGGACGGCGGCCAGGTCGACTCCGGGCAGCAGCGCGGTCGCCGCGCCCGGCGGGAGGCCGCCGAACAGGTCCACGGTCAGGTCGTCGCCGCCCAGGCGCAGCGCCGACTCCAGCGCGGCCAGGGTGCCGTCCCGGGGGGTGGCGAGCAGGGCGGCCACCGGTCCTTCCCCGAGCGCGGGCGGGGGGCCGGGCCGCAGCGGCTCCACGCCGGGGACCGGGTGCCGGATGCTCCACCGCAGTCCCTCGTCGGTGTGGTGGACGAGGAGGACGCGGACGCCGTCGCCGAGCAGGCGGCGGGCGGCGCGTACGGCGAGATGGCCGATGGTGCCGTCGCCGTACACCACCAGGGTGCGGGGGCGCGCCGTCGCCAGCAGGCCGAGGGCGTACCGTACGGCGGCCAGCGGCTCGATCAGCGTGCCGGGCACGGGGTCGGGGAGCCGGTCCAGGGGGACGACGAGGCCGCCCCGTACCGCCGTCGCGGGGATGCGGGTGCGTTCCTGGAGCAGGCCGTCGACGTTGTGCCCGAGCAGGAAGGACGGGTCGGTCCGGTGCGTCGGGTTGATCACGACGGGGGTGCCCGGCCGGGCCAGGGCCTCCGGTACGCCGGGCCCTGCGGCGACGACGCGGGCGATGCCCTCGTGGCCGATGACCGGCGCCGGGTCGTCGCGCAGCCCGCGCAGCATCTGGAGGTCCGTCCCGCACACGCCCGCCACCTGCGTGGCCACCAGCAGTTCGCCCGGTGCGGGCGGCGGGGTGGGGCGCGGGCGCAGGGCGAGTCGGCCCGCTTCCCGTACGAGCGCCCGGTGGGTGGGGATGTCCGCCGGGGCCGTCATGCCGGCACTCCGGCACACGCCGCGATCCCCGCCCCCGCGAGGCTGTCGGCCTCCCCGGGACGACTGACGGTGATGCGCCGCTCCCACCAGCCGGGGGTGCGTTCGCCGGTCAGGTACAGCCCCTGACGCGTGAGGTGGCCGAGGAGGGCCGCCCGGTAGTGGTGGCCGAGCCCGTGGACGACACCGCCGGTCAGGACCGCCTCGTCGATCTCGGGGTCGAGGCAGAACGCGGTGCGCAGGACGTCGGCGACGGGGGCGGTGACGGCGTCGAGAAGCTCGACGGCGAGATCGCCCCGGCTCTCCCGCTCGTCCTGCCGGCCCCGGCCCTCCCGCTCGCCCCGGCCCTCCGACTCGTCCCGCTCGTCCAGCGCCCGGCGCAGCGCGGTCTCGAAGTCCAGGCCGTCCGCCGTCAGTTTCCCGAGCCGGGACGCCGACCAGCGGGCCGGTTCCCGGCGCCGCAGGACGTCGGCCATCCGGGCGATGCCGGGGCCGGAGGAGTACGCGGCCAGGTGGCGCGGCCTCCCGCAGTCGCAGTCCAGTCCGACCGGGCGGCCGGCCAGCTCGGCGTGGGCCGGCAGGTGGCCGATCTCGCCCTGCAGCCCGTGGTCGTCCACCGGGATCAGGCCGCGGCGCCGGTCGATCACCCGGCAGGCGATGCCCGAACTGATCGTGGCAAGGAGCACTTTGCGGTGGCCGGCGCGGCCGGGGTCGGCGGCGGCGTGCAGCAGGGCGGCGGTCACGTCGTTGACGATGTGCCACTGGACGTCGGGCCGCCGGGCCGTCAGCGCGGCCCGGAGGTCGTACGGCTCGTCGTGCCCGCCCCACAGGGGCGCCGACGCGTAGACGGTGCCCGAGCGGTGGTCGAGCGCGGCTCCGAAGGAGATGCCGACCACCGGGTCCGGTGTCTCGGGCACGGCGTCGCACAGTTCCCGGACCATCATGGCCCGCAGTTCGCGGACGTCGGCTCCGGGGAAGCGGCGGAAGCTGGGCGAGGGGCGGGAGGTGCGGGCACGCAGCTCCCCCTCCCGTAACCACCAGGCCTGGCGGATGGACGTGCCGCCCACGTCGAAGACGGTGACGGCCGCGCTCATATCGCGGCGCCGGCGAGGGCGGTGCCGGGGGCACCGGCACCGGCGGGCACGGCCTCCGCGTCGGCGTCCTCCGCACCGGCGGCCTCCGCACCGGCCGCTTCCGCACCGGCCGCTTCCGCGTCGGCGGCGGCCTTCCAGGAGGCGACGAACTCCAGCGCCCGGCCGAGCTCTTCCGGCGCGAGGTCGTTGGCGAAGACGACGGAGCCGATGCCCCGCGTGAGCGGGACGCGCTGGAGCCCGTCGCGGTGCTTGACCGCGTCCGCGAGCGCCTCTTCGAGCAGCTCCCGCGTGAAGACCGGGTGCGCGATGGGCAGGCCGAAGCCCCGGATCAGCCGCAGCGCCCGGTCGGTGTCGTGCTCGGAGAGGTGGCCGCGCAGGTGCGCGAGGGCCAGGCAGATGGCCATGTCGACGGCGACGGCCTCGCCGTGCAACAGCGGCGGGTCGGCCCGCAGTTCCAGGGACGGGCTGAAGGTGTGGCCGTAGTCGACGGACCGTTCGAGGACCTGCTCCCACAGGTTGGGCTCCAGCTCGTCCAGCATGCCGGAGATCGCCCGGGACAGCACCTCGCTGACCGCCGAGCCGCAGCCGGCCAGGGTGTCGGGGGTGATGGTGCCGACCGTCGCCTCCAGGAGCTCGAAGAGGGCGGCGTCCTTGACCAGCGCCATCTTGATGATCTCGGCCATGCCGTTGGCGACGTGGCGCTCGTCGATGGTGCGCAGGAAGTGCGGGTCGATCAGGGCGAGTTCGGGCGCGAAGTAGGAGCCGAGGCGGTTCTTGTGGTGGCCGTAGTTGATCCCGGTCTTGACCCCGATCCCGGCGTCGATCTGGCCGACGAGCGTGGTGGGGACGCGGACGTACGGGACGCCCCGGCGGTACATGCTCGCCGCGAAGCCGACGACGTCGAGCACGACGCCTCCGCCGATGGCGATCACCTTCTCGGCGCGGCGCAGGATGCCCATGCGCGACATGGCCTCGGTGACGCGCACGGCCTGCTCCAGGTACTTGGCGTCCTCGTCGCCCTGGACGATCTGCCAGGTCGCCTCGATCGCCCAGTGGTCGAAGTACGCGGCGAACCGCTCCCGGTAGAGGCGGTCGACCGCGGCGTCGATCACCACGAGGGCCCGGAAGGGGCGCCCGTGGCCGCCGCCGCAGGCGCGGGCGAGGGTGGGGTTCTCCGGGTCCAGCAGGCCGCGCACCATGCTGACGGCGTAGGCGACGGGCTGTTTCGCCCGCACGTTCCAGTGCAGGCCGGGCGGCTTGGGGAGATCGGCGATCGCGGACAGGCCGGCGGGGCGGGAGGTGGCGGTACCGGACATGGCGGGGCCTCCAAGGGTGCCATCGAACTCGGGTTCGTCACTCGCATGCATAGAGCAGTGACTGTGGGCACTATACATACATTCAAATGCATGCAACTAGCCACAGGAATACGCCTGCGTCACAGCCTGCGAGAACGACCCGGGAGAACAGCCCGGGAGAACGGGCCCGCGAACGGGGGAAGCGGCGCGGCTCACTCCACGGGAAGCACCGGCACGTACCGCAGCCGGGCGACGAGCGAGGCCGTGGCGTCGTTCAGCGCGGCCGCGTCGAGGACCTCGGCCAGCGCTCCCCGCAGGGTCTGGCGTGCCGCGCCGGCGAGCCGCCGGCCCTCCTCGGTGATCTCCACGTCCACACCGCGCCCGTCGCCCACGGCGCTGCGGCGCTCCACCCACCCGGCATCCTCGAGCCGGGCGACCGCGCGGCTGACGGACGGCTGGTTGCTCCCCACCGCCTTGACGAGGTCCGAGATCCGCAGCGTGCCGTCCCGCCGCTCCGCCAGCGAGAGCAGGAGCATCAGTTCGCTCACGGAGACCCCGTGGCCACGGGTCAGCCGCTTGCCGGCGGTCGAGTTGACCTGCTCCATCAGGCGCGAGAGCTGCCGCCACAGGGCGATCTCGTCCACCCCGCCCGCCGCCCGCTGCGCCGGTCCCCAAGTCTCCATTGACGCGGCCCTTCGCTGTGTCCTTCGAACGATCCGTTCACCCGCCTGTCACGCCGCCCAGCGTAACTCCTTGTGACGGTGGGCCACACCCGTCCGTTCGTCCGCGATTTACATGCAATCGAATGCATCTTTAAGATGAGCTCCAGTCGTGAAGGCCCAGCCCCTACGAAAGGCCCGTCGCCATGCCCCTGCCCCTCCTGGCCCTGATGCTCGGGGTCTTCTGCGTGGGCACCGCCGAGATCGTCATCGCCGGGATCCTCCCCGAGATGTCCACCGATCTGGGCGTGTCCATCCCGACCGCCGGCCTGCTGGTCACCGGCTACGCCCTGGGCGTGACCATCGGCGGGCCGATCATCACCCTGATGACCGCCAAGCGGGCCCGCAAGGCCCTGCTGCTCGGCCTGATGGGCATCTTCATCGCGGGCAACGTCATCGCGGCGCTGGCCCCCAACTACGGCGTGCTGATGGGCGCCCGCGTCTTCACCTCGCTCAGCCACGGCACCTTCGCCGCCGTGGCCTGGCACGTCGCGGCACTCATGTCCCCGCCGGACAAGCAGGCGACCGCCATGGCCAAGATCGCACTGGGCTTCAACTTCGCCAACGTGCTCGGCTCCCCCATCGGCACCTTCATCGGCCAGCAGTTCGGCTGGCGGGCCACCTTCGTCTTCATCACGGTCTTCGCCGTGGTGTGCTTCCTGCTCATCCAGCGGTTCGTGCCCAGCGGCCTCTCCACCGAGGAGGAAGGGACCGAGGGGAACACGTCGGTACGCGAACAGCTCAAGGTCTTCCGCAAGGGCAGCCTCCAGCTCTCCATGCTGATCACCGTCCTCGCCCAGGGCGCCGTCTTCACGACCTCCACCTACCTGGCCCCCCTGCTGCGCGACGTCAGCCACTTCGCGGCCCCCATGGTGGGCGTCCTGCTCGTGGTCTTCGGCGTCGGCTCGGTCGTCGGCAACATCCTGGGCGGCAGGGCGGCGGACAGGAACGTCATGCGCGGCGTGCTCTGGGCCCAGACCGCCCTGCTCGGCGCGCTGCTCCTCTTCTGGACGGTCAGCCCCAGTCAGATCCCCGCGATCGGCGCCCTCCTCCTGTTCGGCGCCGCCGGCTTCTCCATCATCCCCGCCCTCCAGGCACGGATCCTCTCCGTGGCCGCCGCCGCACCGGCCCTCGCCCTCTCGGCCAACGTCTCCGCCTTCAACCTGGGCAACGGCCTGGGCGCCTGGCTAGGCGGCACCACCATCGACCTGGGCCTCGGCGTCCGCAGCGTGACCCTGACCGCCGCCCTCGCCACCTCCGTGGCCCTGGCCCTGTCCCTCGCCATGTGGGCCCACAGCCGCCGAACGTCACCCCCGCTCCCCTCCCCCGACCCGAGCGGCACCACCACCCCCACACCCCAGAAGACCCCCTGACCCACCCCGGGCACGCCCACGACAACAGAACAGAACGCCCGCGATCACCGACGAGAGGCGACACCACAGCCCACCGCCCGCATCCGATCCGCTAACCTGTCAGGGACCGCCCCCCGTGGCGGTCCCTCTCCTTGCCACGGCACGGGTGTCTGCTCCCACAGAGCACGCAGCCACGTCGCACGCAGGGCCCCGCCTCCGTAGCTCAGGGGATAGAGCACCGCTCTCCTAAAGCGGGTGTCGCAGGTTCGAATCCTGCCGGGGGCACCATGCAGTACCGCTCTGACCTGGGGTTTTACCCCCAAGGAGAGGTTCCATTCGGCCTCGGACTCCTCGTCCGGGGCCGCTTGCGTGAGCGGCCGGAGAGTTGATCTCCCGAATACGTCCCAAAGAATCTGCACCATCCGGCAGGGGCTCCGAGCTGACGGGCATGACATACTTGAAGTATGTCAACTCGGAAGATCACCATCACCATGCCGGAAGAGCTGGTGGAATCGATCAAGGAGCGCGTCGACGCACGCGGGGTGTCCGGCTACATCGCGGCCGCCGCCGCTCATCAGGACGCCATGGACCGACTGCGCGAGCTGGCCGGGCGCCTTGAGGAAGAGCACGGGGCCGTGACGGACGACGAGCAGCAGGCAGCGCTGGACCGCATCGCCTCCATTGACGGTTGGCATGACGAGCAGCGATCGCCTTCGGACGAGGCCGCGTGAGCCGCACCGCCCGGGCGAAACTGCACCGGCCGCGACAGCGCGTCTTCGTGTTCGACTCCGAAGCTCTCTCCAAAGCCGTTCAGGGCGATCGGGAAATGACTGCGCTGATCAAGACGGCGCCGCGGCTCGACATCCCGATCGTCACCTCAGCGCTCACGACCTTGGAGGCATGGGACCCTCGCGAAACGTCGAGGCAGGCGCTGTGGAACTGGACGCTGTCCCGGATCCGCGTCGTGCACACGGACGACCAGGTGATCGCCGTGGCGCGCGACATGCTGAAGACGGCCGGCCTGCATGGGCACAAGTACGCCATCGACGCAATTCTGGCGGCTGTGGCCGGGCGGGAAGCCGCGCAGGGAGCTGATGCGACCGTCTTCACCTCCGACACCGACGACATGAATCAACTGCTCGCAGGGCACTCCGTGCGAGTCGAGAAGGTCTGACGACACGCCGCCAGCACCTCACTCCACGACTCGTCGGCTCCCCCGACTGCCCTCCGGCCGTACACCGACGGGCACCCTCCGTTACGGGAGGTCAAGCCGACCGCCGGGACACAGCCCACGCGCTCTCCACACGTCGCGGGGGTACGAGGACATCGGCCCATAACCAACCGTCACCGGCCTCGCCAAGGATCGTGGACGGTCGATTGCGCCGTCACCCCGCAGGCGGCTCAGCATTGTTGATGGAGACAATCAGGTACGGGTCGATCTGCAACCAGAAGGCACCGCCGTCCCGTTGAATCGCTCCGTCGAAGCCCATACCGCGCAGCCGCTCCCATACCGCACGGACATCTGTGACCGCGACGCGGAGTTGGGCTCCCGGAACGTCCATGACCCGTTCCTTGCTGTACCACTGCCTGATGACCAGGTTCTCGTAGGAGACCCAGTCCTTCCCGCGGCCGGACGTGGTGATCCCCAGAGCTATGAGGGCTTCGTGCACGCGACCGATGTCGGTGACGGGCAAGTACGCTCCCTGTAGTCGGGGTCGTACAGCCGATCGGTTCACGACATCCGCCGGTGCTTCCGCGCGAGGCACATCGTGGACATCTCCCGTTTCCACGCGCCGCACCCCACGGATGAAGAAGAGGCTCTGCCCGTCCACAGTGGTCAGACGAGTGCGATGTGCCGACCAGTTGCCGCCCATCAACTTGCCTCGACTCACAACGCGTGCCTCGCGGCGGTCCGGGAGCAGAAGGCCGGCTCCAATGTCGGCGGCGTCGAGTTCGTCGAGGAACCGCGACCGCGCCTGACTGGCTTCGTCCGGAGAAGGCGGAGTCAGTGGCCGGGGGACCGGCCGGAGCAGGTTCTCAGCCAGCGCGTTCAGCAGAGGCGCGTCCTGAACGGACCGGCCGTACGAACCGAGCCATTCCTGCCCCAGAGCCGCGCCGAGCAAAGCAGCAGTCATGGATGCCAACGTGTCGGTGTCCGCGCCCTCTTGTCGTGCCGGAACGCCGACGCCGCGCTCTGGGCTGGAAGCGGACCGCGCGGCAAGATACATGGCAGCCACCGCGCACAAGGTCCCTGAACCGCGAGTCTTCGTCCGCGTCAGGCCATGCGTCTCCAGAAAGGCGGAGGGAGCGCTGAGCGCGCCGCTCTCCAGCGAGGCTCGTGCGCCGCTGAGGAGTTCCTCCACCTCTTGCACAGTCTCGTCCCAAGCGCGTTCGTAGCCATCCGGGAACGCCCGGGACGCGGCGTCCAGCCAGTGCCGGTCCAAGCCCTGCCACACCGGTTCCCGCCAGTCCTTCAGCCCGTCCTGCACCACTTCGACGAGCCAGCCGTAGGCGAGCGGAGCGGGCTGACGCAAGCTGACCCACAGCGCGTAGGCGTACACCAGCGCGCCCAGGAGAGCACGGGGATGTCCGTGCGTAGTCGCCGCGTCGTGGACCACGTCGTGGGCCAGGTCTCCGAAGGTACCCTCGCGATGGGCGATGACATGCGGCGCGATGCGCATGGCCGCGCCATTGGCTCCGGCGGCGAAGTACTTGTCCTGATCGTCGGCCCGATTCCCCCAGGCCGCTCCCTGCTTATCCCAAGCTCGGCAGGCGCGCTTGACGCCAGCCCCGGCTCCACGTTCGTAGTCGAGGAGGAAGGGCCACTCCACACGTTGCAGCCAGGGAAGCCACTGGTCTCCGGCAGTGAGACGCGCGCGGGCCACGGCAATCAGCATCTGGGTGTCGTCGCTGTACTCGCCAGGCCCGATGTCCTCGACAATCGGGCGGAAGCGGCTGCCGGCCATACGCCGCCAGACGAAGAACCGTCCGGAGACCTGACTGAGGGGCGGCAGTGAGCGTGTCCGGTCCCGGCGCTCGTAGGGCCAGCCCATGGCGTCCCCGACTGCTGCCCCGACGAGCATGCCACGGGCCCGGTCGGTCCATGGGTGTAGCTCAGCGTTCACGTGTGTCACTCTGCCAGAGTCGCTCGTGGGATGTACGGGGTCTCCGGTGGCCGCCTGCCGGAGCGCACCGAGGTGCTCAGGGCGTACCTGTCGAAGAGCACCGGCGCGACGGTTAGGGGTGGCAGCAGAGCTGCCATACCGAATTGCATGAGTCTGAAGTACTCCAGATCCGCCTGCTGTTCGTCCCGGACGATGACCGAGCGGACGGCGGACAGTGGAATGGTACCGGGTACCTGAATCTCAGCCTGGTCGTCCGTGGGCCACCACGCCGGATGGGCGTGGTGCCGCCTCCGCGTCGTATTCCCCGTCACGGTCGGCGCGAACAGAGCGTCGAAGGCATCGGCACCGGGCAGGGCGCCGGCGCTACTGTCCCGCGCCGAGTTGTACGGAGAGAACCGCGTGCCCGGCGCGCCGAGCAGTTCGACGTCCACCGTGAGCACCACCCAGTCGCTGAAGTGCGGGTCTCGACCGGCGGCCTGGGACTGGTACCACGCGTTCGGGTATTCGACGCTCAGAAAAGTGCGGTCCGGTGCTCCGTCCAGGCGCTGGGTGTCGGCCGGCCGGTAAGCGTCCGCCGCCTCCCGCAGGGTGGACACCGGCCGTATCTCGCGGCTGTCGAGGATGTGCGACAGGTTGGTCGACTTGGTGCAGTGGCACAGTCGCGTGACACCGCGGGCCCTGGCGCGGGCGACGATGTCGCTCACGAGTCCACCCGGACGTACAGGTCTGACATCTCGTTCGGCAGCAGATCGGTGAGTTTGCCGGAGTGCAAAATGACGAGTTCCGTACGGGCCCGGGTGACCGCCACGTACAGCTGCCGTCCTTCGCGCGCCTTCGCCTCATCGGGGCCGTGCGCCTCCACCTCGCTGGGTTTCGGCAGTTCGTCGGCGTCGCAGAGTGGGAGAATCACCGAGTCGAACTCGAAGCCCTTCGCCGCGGAGTACGTCCCGTAGAACACGCCGGGGCGGTCCGACCAACGTGGCAGGTCACGGTGCAGCCGTTCCACGGGAACACGGCCGCCGGCGAGAAGGGGCCTGAGCGTGACCTCGTGTTCCCGGGTGCGCATCAGGATGGCGACTTGGCGATCGACTCCCAGTGCCAGGGCCGTCCGCGCGGCCTCGACGAGTTGGCGCTCCTTGTTCGGAGTCTCCAAGATGGTGGGCTTGGGGCCGTCGGCCGCGGGGCGGGTCGGCTGGACGAGGTCGACCTCGTCCTTGAAGTACGGCATCTCGGACATGACCTGGGCGAGCTGGGCTATCTGACGGCTGTTGCGGTAGTTGTGTGCGAACTCCACGGTGCCCCGCGGCACGTGGAGTCCCAGCGAGCGCCAGGACATCCGGCTTCCGTAGATCTGCTGTGCATAGTCCCCGAAGAAGGTCAGTGAACCGTCCTCGGGGATGGCTGCGGCGAGACTGCGGATCATCTCGGGTGTGAAGTCCTGGCCCTCATCGACAACCACGTGCCGGTAGTGCCGCTGGGTCGGGTCGTCCTTGAGTAGCGCCAGTACGGACGACGCCATGTTCTCGAAGTCGTACACGAACCCGGCCTCGGCTCGTAGTTGCTCGTAGCGCCGATAGATCGCGAAGACGATTTCACGGTCGGACTGCTGGAGCGGCTTGCCCCGGCCGACTCGTCGCGTGCGGCCCTCCACGTATGTCTGCCGGTCGATGCCGTGCCCGACCAACCAGTGCAGTTCGTCCAAGAAGAACTCGAGCGGGCGCTTGACCAGCGCGCGACCGGGAAGTCGCGCGCGAACCTCCTCCAGCGCTTGCTCAACCGCCCTCTTCTTGAACTTGAAGATACGCACCGACGCCTTGGTGCGGTGCGCGAGGTACCCGCGGGCGAAGGTGTGGTAGGTCTCGATCTGTAGGTGCGGAGGCGCCGTGCTCATGCCCTTGAGGTAGGTCACGAGCGCCTTGTTGAAGGTGACCAACAGAGTGCGGCCTCCGATGATCGGAGCCGTGGCCAGATAGTGGGCCCGGTGGACCGCCATCGTCGTCTTGCCGCTGCCCGCTGTACCAAGAACCACACAGTGACCGCGCTCACCCAGGAAGACGACATCCCGCTGGTGACCCTTCGGTTCAGGTAACGAAAGCCCCATCGCGTCAGTATGACGCGTCCATGGCCATTCGGCATAGATGCAGCGGCACTTGCCCGACCGAACTAAGAACCCCCTTCAGGCTGCGCCCGGCCCTCAGGTCCTCGCGGACGGGACCTGGGCAGCGCGGGACAGTGTCTGGATTCCCCGGCTGCTGGTCATGGTGCTGTTCTCCGCACTCGTCGCGGCATGCGTCGGATTTCTCAAGGTCCTGGAAGGCACCCCGGCTTCTGGGGCCCTGCTCTCGTCAAGTGCAGCGTTCGGAGGAACCGCGCTGCTCTGTCTGGCCGTAGTGCCGGTAGTCCAACAGCTGCGTCAGCGCGGCTAGCCAGCCCCTTGTCGATCTTGCTGGGCCGTAAGTGAGAATCATCCTGACGCGTGAGCGATACGCGAGCGGACCGTCCGGCACGAGGTGCCACGAGCGGGATTGGGCGGGAAGCCGCGTGGCGCTGACCAGGTGGAACAGCTCCGCGCGGCAGCCTCCGGCACCGCCCGGCAAGGATTCGATCCCACTCCTAAAGCGGGTGTCGCAGGTTCGAATCCTGCCGGGGGCACAAGGGCGAAGGCCCCCTTGCCGGTTCGCGGCGAGGGGGCCTTCGGTGTGTTCGGGGTGCTGCTGCCCGCGGGGGTCTCAGTCGTTCGTGTCGAAGGTGTCCGGGATCGGGAGGGTGGACCAGTGGGGGACGGGCCAGGCCACGACGATGGCTCGGCCCACCACGTCGGTGAGGGGGACCATGCCGCCGTGGCCGTCGTTCTGGTGGTAGCGGGAGTCCTGGGAGGCCTGGCGGTGGTCGCCCATGACCCAGAGGTGGCCGGCGGGGACGGTGACCTTGAAGCGGCCGCCCTCGTCGTCGCTGCACGGGGTGTTGCCGGCGTAGACGTACGGCTCGGTCAGGGGGGTGCCGTTGAGGGTGAGGGGGCCGGTGCCGGTGCACTCCACCGTGTCGCCGGCGACGCCGATGACCCGCTTGATCAGGTGCTGTTCGCCGGCGGCGGGCATCAGGCCGACGAAGCCGAGGGCCTTCTGGACGGTCGAGGGGGGCTCCACCTGGTGGCCGGCCAGCCAGTCGGCGGGGTCGCGGAAGACGACGACCTCACCGCGGCCGGGTTCCGAGCCGAACCAGGGGGTGAACTTGTCGACCAGGACCCGGTCGTCCTCCTGGAGGGTGTTCTGCATGGAGCCCGAGGGGATCAGGAACGCCTGCACCAGGAAGGTCTTGATCAGGAACGCCAGCACCAGGGCGACCACGGCCAGGAGCGGGTACTCCGCCCAGGGGGAGAGACGACGGCGGCGGCGTTCGGGGCGGGCGTCGGACTGTTCCCCCGTCTCGGGATCCTCCGGCCTTGTCTCCGTCGCCACGTCTCCCGTTCCTCCCGCGCCCGTCACGTCCGCCGACCCCGATCCACTTGGTTCCTGCCGCATGGGACGACCCTAGGGCCCGTACCTGTGTCCGGGCAGCCCCGCCGGGGGTTCGCCCTTCTTATGAGTGACCTTATGAGTGACCCCCAGGGACCTCAGCGGAGTTCCTCCGGGCAGGCCGTGCCGCGCGGGAAGAGCTTGTACGGGGCCGCCAGGCGGTACGTGCCGGCCTTGGGGGCGATCAGTTCCGTCCACTCGTCGCCCTCCTCGTCCGGCTCCGCCTTCAGCAGGCAGCCGTGCTCGTTGGCGAAGACCTTCGGGAGCTCCGTCCCGGACTCCTCCCGGGCCAGCTTCGACGCCTCCGTCTCCTGCGGGGGCTCCAGCTTGCCGCCGTTCCCGTCCATCAGGGCCAGCCACGGCGAGTAGGGGACGCGGATCTTGATCCGGGCCGGGCGGTCGAGGCGGAGGACGACCTCGTTCTCGGCGGCGCGGTCGACCTGGGCGGGGGCCTCGGCGAGCGGCGTGGCGTCGGCGACCTCGTACAGCCGCCAGTTCGCGTCGGACCAGACCTGGTTCAGGTACGGCAGGCCCTCGGCGATCAGCTCCGCCTCCCGCTCCGCACCCGAGTCGGGGGCGCCGGTGGGGAGGACGACGTACCGGACGGCCCAGCGGTGGAGCCACTCGCGGTAGTTCACGGCGTTGAGGGTGTCGTCGTAGAAGAGCGGGTTGCGCTCCATGTCCGCCTGCCGGTTCCAGCCGCGCGCCAGGTTGATGTACGGGCTCAGCGCCGAGGACTCGCGGTGGCTGGAGGCCGGGACGACCTCCACGCGCGCCTTCCGCGCCTCCCGCACCTGGAGCTGGTTGATCAGCGGCGCCACCTCGAAGGCCCAGGAGGCGTCCGGGCGGGTGCGGATCACGTCGTCGACGCCCTTGAAGCCGATCCAGAGGTTCAGGCCGAGGAAGGCGACGGCCAGCGCGTACCAGCGGCGCGAACGCGGCCGGGTGTACGGCAGCGCCGCCAGCAGCACCACGCCCGCGAAGAGCATGGGAAGCCGCGAGATGTTCGAGCCGATCTGGGAGTCGATCAGCCAGGTCAGGAAGGTGCCGACGGTGTAGCAGGCGGCGGCCGTGCGGACCGTGCGCCAGCCCCTCGGCACGAGGACGAGGACGAGGACCCCGAAGGCCAGCGGCAGCGCCGTCGACCCGAAGGCCATGGGCTGCGTGCCGGAGAAGGGGAAGAGCCAGGCGGAGAGCGCGACGACCACGACGGGCGCGAGACCGATCGCGTACGCCCCCGGCCGCCGCTTGTTGAGGAAGAGCGCCGCCGCCACCACGCCGAGGAACAGGCCCGCCACCGGGCTGCACGCCGTCGCGAGCCCGGCGAGCGGCGCCGCCACCACGGCCTTCGCCCAGCGCTTGCGGCGCCAGCGGTGCGGCCAGCAGAAGACGGCGGCGACCGCGCCGAGGGCGAACATCATGCCGAGCCCGAAGGTCACCCGGCCGGACAGCGCGTTGCAGAGGAAGGCGAAGACGCCCGCGAGCGAGCACGCCATCGGGTTCCGCACCGCCGGGACCCGCACCAGGATCAGCGCGGTCAGGGCGGCGGAGAGCGTCCCCGCGATCATCATCGTGGAGCGCACGCCGAGGACGGACATCACGTACGGCGAGATCACGCTGTACGAGACCGGGTGCATGCCCCCGTACCAGGCCAGGTTGTACGCGGAGTCCGGGTGCCGTCCGACGAACTCGGCCCAGGCGTCCTGCGCCGCGAGGTCGCCGCCGCTGTTCGCGAAGTAGAAGAACCACAGCACGTGGAGGAGCGCGGCGACGCCCGTCGCCGCCATCACCGGGTAGCGGCGCTTGCGGCGGCGCGGCCGGGGCTGCGGAGGCGAGGCGGGCGGGGTCCGCTCGGGGGCGGAGCGCTGGTTCGGGAGCACTATTCGCGAAGGTGAAGCGGGGGTGGGGGGTACGGAGGTGGGGGTGGGTGCGGGGGACGGTGGGGTGCCGGGCTGCTCGGGTCGGGGCGTGGCGGCCGTGCTGCGGCCCGCGCGTGTCGGCTCGGCGGTGGTCACTGCGGCCCTTTCCCGTGTGTTCCCTGCGTACGCCCGTCTGTCCCGCGTCCCGCGCGGCTTCGCGTGTCGCGTCTCGTCCCTCGAAGAAGCTAACAGCCGGGCGCCCCGCGTGTCCGGGGCGCCCGCCTGATCGGTCGGCCGGTCGGCCGGCCGGTCCTCGTCGGCCGATCCGGGCCGGCCGAGGCGCCTCAGCCGATCCGCGTCAGCTTCTTGTCGAAGCCGGGCTCCACGAGGTCGGCCTGGAGCGCCACCGGGGCGCTGACCTTCCCCTCGCCCTCGCCGATCGACACCGTGCCGACGACGTCGCCGGCCTTGCCGGCGTGCGGGAGGGCCTTGCCGCCGTCGGTCAGCGCCAGCTCGACCTTCAGGCCCGGCCAGCCGACCGCCTTGATCTCCTTCGTCGCCACGACCGGCGTCCGCCCGCCCAGGCCGTCGTCGACGTAACCGACGACCTGGCCCTTCCTGACGACGGCCGCGGAGGTGACGTCGTTCTGGGCCTTCTTGATCAGCTCGTAGCTGTAGTCAAGCGACAGCTCCAGCTTGTCGTAGAGCCGCTCGGCGTTCTGCGCCCCCATCACGATGCCCAGGATGCGGTGGGTCCTGCCGTCGACGACCGTGTTCGCCGACCAGAGCAGGTTGCCGCCCGCGGGGGTGGAGGAGCCGGTCTTGATGCCGCTCACGCCCGGCTTGAGCAGCAGCCTGCTGTTGTTGTTCTCGATGTAGCCGACGCCCTCGATGGTGGCGTTCGGCATGTCCACGATCTCGCGGAACACATCGAACCGCATGACCGCCTTCGCCAGCTTCAGCTGGTCCTTCGGGGTCGAGACGGTCGAGTCGAGCAGACCGGACGGGTCGGTGTAGCGGGACTGGGTCATGCCCAGCTCCTTCGCCGCCGCGTTCATCTTGTCGACGAACGCCTGCTCCGAACCGGCGTCCCAGCGCGCGAGCAGCCGGGCCACGTTGTTGGCCGACGGGATCATCAGGAGCTGCAGGAGCTCCTTCTGCGTGTACGTCTGGCCCTTCTTGACCGGCGCGGTCGACTCGTGCGCCGACTTCCCCTGGTCCTCGGCCTTCTGGTCGACGGTGATCTCGGGGCCCTGCTGCTTCCCCTTGAGGGGGTGGTCGCGGAGGATCACGTACGCCGTCATCGTCTTCGTCACGGACGCGATCGGGGCCGGCTTCTGCGCCCCGTACGTGCCCATCGAGCCGACGCCCTCGACCTCGACCGCGCCCTGGCCGTCGGCGGGCCACGGCATCTGGAGCTCGCCGCCCTCGAAGGTGAACGTGGGCGCGGCGGAGAGCGTCAGGGCGGGCGCCGGAAGCGGCCGGACCATCTGCACGATCGCAAAGACGATCAGGAGGAGCAGGACCAGCGGGGTCCAGATGCGGATCCGGCGCAGGGTGGTGCGCCAGGCGTTCGGCGGCGGGGGCGGGGTGTTCGTCAGCTCGGCGAGCAGGTCGAGCGGGGGCAGCGGCGGGAGCGGCTGCTGCCGGGTCCGCTCGGGCTCCCCGAGCGCGGGGGAGGACGCGGCCGGGGCCGGGACGGCGGCCTTCGCCGGGGGGACCGGCTTGTCGGCGGCCGCCGGGGCCGGCTTCGGCGCCGGGGTCGAGGGGGTGGAAGTGGTCCCGGTCGCCTTCTGCTCGGCCGGGATGTCCGGGCGCAGCGGTACGAAGGTGCTCGTCCGCTCGCTGTCGGAGTCGAGGCCCCGGGGCAGCTTGAGCGCGGTCGTCGGCTGGTCCACGGCGGGCGCGGCCGGCGGCCGGACGGCCCGGAACATGGTGGTGGGCTGGTCGACCGGGGCCTCGGCCCCCGGCTCGGCGGCCGGTGCCGGCTTCGGCGCGGACTTCGAAGGCTCGGGCTTCGAAGGCTCGGACCTCGACGGCTCGGGCTTCGGCTGTTCCGGCTTCTCCTCGGCCTTCGCCCCGGGCTTCTTCGCGGCGAACCAGGACGGCTCCGGCGCCTTCGGCGTCCCGGCGGGCGTCTCAGAGGCTCGTACGGGCTCGTCGGCAGCCCCGTCGGCCTTCTCCGCGGCCTCCGGCTCCTCGTCCCCGTCCGCCGCCGTCGCGACCCACGCCGCCACGGCCCGCTTCAGACGGTCGCCCTCCGGCGTGCCCGACTCCCCCGCGGACGACTTCCCGGCGGACGACTTCCCGGCGGACGGCTCCGCCGCCGGCTTCTCGGCGTCGTCCTCCGGGGTGCGCGGCGTCAGGGTCTTGAACACCGCCGTCGGCTGGTCCACCTGATCCGGCGCGGACACCGCGGACGCCGGGGATTCCGGAGACGCCGAGGACGCCTGAGCCGCCGGGGATGCCGAGGGCGCAACCGACGACGGCGACCCCGTCGTCTTCCCCTCCGACGACCCCTGCTGCTCCGTTCTCTCGGGGGACTCGCCCGCCACCGTGCCTCCTCCATGCGTCATGCGTACGTCCGAACCGTCTACCAGTGTCCTGTGTGAACCCCTTGGCCCCCGTGCTAGACGAGAACGACATACCTACTGGTTCCCGGACGAACCACCCAGGCACTCTCGACAGATGAATGTGAGAGGGGTCACCCTGTCATTCATCCACGCGGGGAGGCATGGATGGGCAGGAGCCGCAGAACACTTCCGGAAGAGCTTCTGTTGCTCGCTCTGGACCCGGCCACGGGTACCACAGCGCAGCCGCAGTCGCTCGACCTGGGCCTCGCCGGAGCACAGCTAGTGGAGCTGGCTCTGGCAGGACGGATAGCCCCTGACGGGGATCGTATCGCCGTGGTGATGCCACGGCCGACCGGAGATCCGACTCTGGACTCCGCACTGGAACTGCTGCGCAGGCGCGGCAGTCCGGTCCGGGCCGTCCACTGGATCGGCGGGCCCCGGCTGGGGCTCCGCCAGACGTATCTCTCGCATCTGGAGCGATGCGGCATGGTGCATGCCGTGGAGGGCCAGATGTGCGGGGTGCTGCCGACGACTCGCTACCAGGCGACGGACACGGCGATCAGCCGGGAGATCAGGGCCCGGCTGGACAGTGCGATCCGCACCGGCGTACCGCCGGACCCGCGGACCGCGGCGCTCGCCGCGCTGGCCCACGCGGTCGGTCTCGGCAAGCACCTGTACCCCGGCAACGAAGGACGGTCGTCGCGGTCCCGGCTGCGCGACCTGATCCGGCACGACCCGATGGGCGGTCTGGTGGCGCACGCCGTCATGGACGTCCAGAACGGCGTGGCCGCACAGCCGCGCCGGAGCGGTACGGGCGTACCCGCCCAGCCGCGCGGCGGCATGGCCCGCGCCGCCGCCCACTGAGGCGCGCACGGCGCACGGCCGTCCGCACGACAAGCACGGCACGTACGACAAGCACGGCACGCACAGCACATCCCGCACAGCACGTCCCGCACCTCCGCACCACGCACCACGCACTTCTTCGGGAGCCGCACCGGGTGTGCGGGGCGCCTTCGGGTGCCCCGCACACCCGTGTCCCGTTCGCGCCGTCCCGTCATCCCGTTGTGGCGGTTTCCCAGCGCACGCCGCACCTTTGGTGGCAGTCTGCCAAGCAGTACGTACTCACAGCTACGCATCGCAGACAGCAGCCGGAGGTGCAGTTTCCGTGGCGTCCAGTGTCAACCCCACCGTCAGGCGACGCCGATTGGGCCAGGAGCTGCGCAAGCTCCGCGAGGGCAAGGGCATGACGGCCGAGCAGGTCGCCGAGCGCCTCCTCGTCTCCCAGTCCAAGATCAGCCGCCTCGAGAACGGCCGCCGCTCCATCAGCCAGCGCGATGTGCGCGACCTGTGCAGCGTGTACGAGGTCGAGGACGAGGCCATGGTCAACTCCCTCATGCAGATGGCCAAGGACTCGCGGCAGCAGGGCTGGTGGCACGCCTTCGGCGACATCCCGTACAGCGTCTACATCGGCCTGGAGACCGACGCGCAGAGCCTGCGCGTCTACGAGCCTCAGATCATCCCCGGCCTGCTCCAGACCCGTTCGTACGCCACCGCCGTCATCTCCGGCGCGCTGCCCGAGTCGACGCCGGCCGACATCGAGAAGCGGACCAGCGTCCGCACCCGCCGCCAGGAGCGGATCCACGACGAGGAGCGCCCGCTGCGCCTGTGGGCGGTCATCGACGAGGCCGCGCTGCGCCGGGTCGTCGGCAACAGGCAGGTGATGGTGGAGCAGCTGGAGCACCTCGTCGAGCAGTCGCACCTGCCGCACGTCACCGTGCAGGTGCTGCCCTTCGACACGGGTGCGCACCCGGGCATCAGCGGCCAGTACTCGATCCTGGAGTTCCCGGACGCCTCCGACTCCAGCGTCGTCTACATCGAGGGCGTGACGAGCGACCTGTACCTGGAGAAGGGGCCGGACGTGTCGAAGTACAGCTACATGTACGAGCACCTGCGGGCGCAGGCGCTGGGCGTGGAGCAGACGCGGGAGTTCGTGACCGACATCGCGAAGAAGTACGCGCAGGGCTGACGGCCCGAGGAGCCGCAGGCAGGTCTGCACCAGAGGGGCGGGCACGGTACACCCCCGACTCGGCTCGACGGAAGCCCGGCTGGAATATGCCACCCGGTCGTGTGAACGCCGGTCCCGTCGCTCGGGACCGGCGAGTAGCGTCGATCAGGCCGGTGGAGGTAACCCCGGCATCGACCCTAACGCCCTTCGGGCAGAACCGGAGTTGAGCACATCATGGCCATCATCCAGGGTGCGACCGACAACTGGACCAAGTCCTCCTACTCCGGCGGCAACGGCGCCTGCGTCGAGGTGAAGTCGCCGGTCGTCGCCTCCATCGCCGTCCGCGACTCCAAGGCCCCCGAGGGTCCGTCCCTCTCTTTCGGACCGGGCTCGTGGAACGCCTTCGTCGGCCAGGTGAGCAACGGGGCCCTCTGAGGTCCACAGAACCACCCGTACCGCCCTTAAGCGCCGCCCTCTCGTCCGGTCCGCCGTCCTGGCCGAGAGGGCTCGCTCATGTCCGGACCCGTTTCCGGCCCCGGAAGTCCGTCACCTCAACCGGTCCACGTACCGGTCCGTGCCCGGCACGGTGGGGATGAACGGCGCCACCAGTTCCACCCTCCCCGCCCCGCCCGCGAGGCCGCCGGCGTCGGCGAGGTCGGCGAAGTGCTCCGCCCAGCAGTCGCGCGGGTCCCGCTCCAGGAACCAGAGCAGCGTGAGCCGGGTGTCGACGCCCTCCACCTGCTTCACATACGTCATGCGGTCGCCGGGCAGCGGCGTCGGACGGAAGACGGTCACCATCGCCGCCGGCGAACCCGCGAGCCGGCGCGGGAGGTCGCGGGAGGCGAGCCGTTCGAGGAGCGCGGCCCGCTCCTCCGGCCCCGCGCAGTCCACGACCTGGAGGATCAGCCCCGCGTAGGGGTGGTCGAGGGCGTGGAAGTCGCGGGGGCCGGCCGCCCCGTCCCGGTACACCGTCGTCTCGTGGTCCTGGAAGGACGTGAAGACGTGGGTGCGGTCGTGGTGGACGCGGGCGTCCCGGTTGAGGCGCTTGTTGATGGCGACGGTCCACTTCATGTGCGCGTCGTAGCGGCCCTCGGTGATCCAGTACGTGGAGAGGTAGCAGCCGGCGGTGACCGGCTGGGCGACGGCGGACTTCTCCGGGACGCGCAGCTCCTGGAGCTCGCGGGTGGCGACCCAGCGGCGGCCCGCGTACATCCAGGGCATCGCCATCGCGCCGGCGTAGTAGTGGTCGTCCTCGTACCAGCGGTTGTACGCGTACTCGTGGCCCGGGTGCGGTTCCACCAGGGTGATCAGGGCGTGCCCCGGACGGACCCCGTACGGCCCGGTCGCGGCCAGCTCCCCGTACGCGTCGGCGTCACTCATCCACCGTCTCCCTTCCTCTTCCTCGCGCGGCTCGGGGCACCTACTCTGACGGACCGTCAGATGACTGGCCAGAGGCGGGAGGCACCCGGATGCTGCTCCAGGGGAAGACGGTCGTCGTGTCGGGCGTCGGGGCCGGGCTCGGCCACCGGGTCGCGGAGGCGGTGGTACGGGACGGCGGCAACGCGGTCCTCGGCGCCCGCACCGGGGCCAACCTCGTCAGGACGGCCGCCGCGATCGACCCGGCGGGCGGGCGCACCGCCCACCTCGCCACCGACATCACCGACGAGGCGCAGTGCCGGGCGCTGGCCGCGCTCGCCGTCGAACGGTTCGGCTCGATCGACGCGGTCGTGCACGTCGCCGCGTGGGACTCGTACTTCGGCGGGCTCGCGGACGCGGACTTCACGACCTGGCTGGGGGTCCTCGACGTCAACCTGCTCGGCACCCTGCGGATGACGCGGGCCTGCCTGCCCGCCCTGCGGGCGGCGGGCGGCGGCTCGGTCGTCTTCGTCGGCACGCAGTCGTCCGTCGCCGCGCCGACGCAGGTGCGGCAGGCGGCGTACGCGGCGTCCAAAGGCGCGCTGACCTCCGCGATGTACTCGCTCGCGCGGGAGCTGGGACCCGACCGGATCCGGGTCAACACGGTGCTGCCGGGCTGGATGTGGGGCCCGCCGGTCGAGGCGTTCGTCCACGTCACGGCAGGGGCGGAGGGGGTGCCGGAGGAGGAGGTCCTCGGCCGTCTCGCCTCCCGCATGGCGCTGCCGGAGCTGGCGACGGACGCGGACGTGGCCGAAGCGGCCGTCTTCCTCGCCTCCCCCCGCGCCCGCGCCATCACCGGTCAGTCCCTCCTCGTCAACGCGGGCGAACTCATGCGCTGACCCCGCGGGACGGCGCGCTCTCCCGGTGCGGACCGCGGGGGCGTCGTCCCGGCGGGGCACGGGCGCGTCAGGGGGTCGGGTAGCGGGTGTGCCAGGTGGGGGTGTGGAGGGCGGCGGACTGGGTCAGCTCCATCGCGAAGTCGTCCGCGAGTTCAAGGACCGTCCCCCGCCCCTCCATCCCCGCCACCCACGCCGGCGGCAGCGCCGTCTCCCCGTGCTGGGCGCCGAGCAGCGCGCCGGTGACGGCGGCGGTGACCGACGAGGGGCCGTCGTGGTTGGCGGCGAGCCGCAGCCCGTGGCGGACGTCCTCGCCGACGAGCGCGCAGTAGACGGCGGCCGCCAGCTGCCCCTCCGCGCGGTCCTCGTCCGCCCCGAGCGCCGTCACCCGGGCCGCGTCGGGGACCCCTTCGCGTACGGCTCCGAGGGCGCGGGTCAGCGCCTCCGTCACCGGTTCGTGGCCGGGGCGCGCGGCCAGCAGGCCCAGGGCCGTACCGGTCGCCGCCTCGACGGAGGCGCCGCGGGCGACGCCGTGGACGGTGACGGCGAGCGCGCCGGCGGCGAGGGTCGCGGCGGGGGCGCCGTGCGTCTGGGCGGCGCACTCGACGGCCAGCTGGCAGACGAGCTGCGGCTCCCAGCCGACGAGCAGGCCGAGGGGGGCGGACCGGGCGAGCGCGCCGGAGTCGCCGGCCTCGGGGTTCTTGGGCCGGTCCGGGGTGCCGAGCCGCTCGTCGCCGAGGCCGGTGAGGCAGGCTCGGGGCGGCCGGCGGCGCGCGTACAGCCACTCCTGGCGGCCGAGCCAGCCGTTGTCGCGGCGCCGCTCGTCGGGGCCCCAGTCGCGCTGGGTGGCCGCCCAGCGCAGATAGGCGCGGTGGATGTCGCTGGGCGGGTGCCAGACGCCCGCGTCGCGGTGGACGTGGGCGCGGATGAGGCCGTCGACGGTGAAGAGGCCCATCTGGGTGGCGGCGGTGACGGTCAGGACGCCGTCCGGGGGTTCCGCGAGGCCCGCCTCGCCGTGCGCCGTACGGAGCTCCGCGAGCGTCCGCCCGTGCGCGCCCGCGCCGAACGCGTCGCCGACGGCGGCGCCGAGCAGGCAGCCGCGGACGCGGGAGCGGAAGTCCTGCTGTTCGGTGCGGCCCCACACGGCCGCGGCAGTGGTGGCGGTCACGACGTGCCTCCCCCGTCCGAGGTCCCGTTCACCGGTCTCCGCAGCACTGTAATCGACCGGATGTGCCCGTTCGGGGGTGGGAACGTTATGTGATCGGACGCCCTTCAGGCCGCTTTTGACCACACTTCGTCTGCGATATCACTCAGCTCTCGATCACCGGCAGCAGCTCCGGCAGGTGCCCGTCGGAGGCCCGCGCCGCCGCCTGCCGCTCCGCCGGGACCTCCCCGTAGAGGGTGGTGCGGGGGCGGGAGGGGCGGCCGGCCGCCTCCGCGATGGCCTCCAGGTCGCGGATGGAGCGGTACGAGCCGTAGCTCGACCCGGCCATCCGGGAGATGGTCTCCTCCATCAGCGTCCCGCCGAGGTCGTTCGCGCCCGAGCGCAGCATCTCCGCCGCGCCCTCCGCGCCCAGTTTCACCCAACTCGTCTGGATGTTGGGGATGTGCGGGTGGAGGAGGAGGCGGGCCATCGCCGTCACCGCGCGGTTGTCGCGGACCGTCGGACCGGGGCGGGCGATGCCGGCGAGGTAGACGGGCGCGTTGGTGTGGATGAAGGGCAGGGTCACGAACTCCGTGAAGCCGCCGGTCCGCTGCTGGACGGAGGCCAGGGTGCGGAGGTGGCCGAGCCAGTGCCGGGGCTGGTCGACGTGCCCGTACATCATGGTCGACGACGACCGGATGCCCAGCTCGTGCGCGGTGGTGATCACCTCGATCCAGGTGGCGGTGGGCAGTTTGCCCTTCGTCAGCACCCAGCGGACCTCGTCGTCGAGGATCTCGGCGGCCGTGCCGGGGATCGAGTCGAGCCCGGCCTCCTTCGCCGCCGTCAGCCACTCGCGGATCGAGAGCCCGGTGCGGGACGCCCCGTTGACGACCTCCATCGGGGAGAAGGCGTGCACGTGCATCCCCGGCACGCGTTCCTTCACGGCCCGGGCGATGTCGAAGTAGGCGGTGCCGGGCAGGTCGGGGTGGATGCCGCCCTGCATGCACACCTCGACGGCGCCGACGTCCCACGCCTGCCGCGCGCGGTCGGCGACCTGGTCGAGGGAGAGGGTGTACGCGTCGGCGTCGGTCCGCCGCTGGGCGAAGGCGCAGAAGCGGCAGCCGGTGTAGCAGACGTTGGTGAAGTTGATGTTCCTGGTGACGATGTACGTCACCTCGTCGCCGGAGACCGACTTCCGCACGTCGTCGGCGACCGCGCACAGCGCGTCGAGCGCCGGCCCGTCGGCGTGGAGCAGCGCCAGGGCCTGCGGGTCGGTGAGCCGCGTCGGGTCGTCGGCGGCGACGGCCAGCGCCTCCCGCACGTCGGCGTCGATCCGCTCGGGGTCGATCCGCTCGGGGGCCATGCCGGGTGCGGCGGCCTCCTTGAGGGCCTCCCAGTCGCCGTACACCTCGTCGAAGTCGGCGCGCCGGTCGCCGGTACGGCCCTCGGTGTCGATGGTCGCGTGCAGATCGGTGCGCCCGGCGGCCGTGAACGCCTCGTCGGGCTCCTGCCACGGCAGCCCGCGCACCACGGCGTCCGGGTCGGCGAGCCCCGTCTCCGGATCGGCCAGCGCCCGCACGTGCGGCACGACCCGCGGATCCAGCCACGGCTCGCCGCGCCGCACGAACTCCGGGTACACACACAGCCGTTCGCGCAGCTCGAACCCGGCGGCGGCGGACCGCGCGGCGAGCTCGTCGATCCGGGGCCAGGGCCGCTCGGGGTTGACGTGGTCGATGGTCAGCGGGGAGACCCCGCCCCAGTCGTCGATGCCGGCCGCGATCAGCCGCTCGTACTCGGCGTCCACCAGGTTCGGCGGCGCCTGGAGGCAGGCGGACGGCCCCATGACGAGCCGGGCGACGGCCACGGCCGCGACCAGGTCGTCGAGTTCGGCGTCGGGCATCGACCGCATGGCCGTGTCCGGCTTGGCCCGGAAGTTCTGGATGATCAGTTCCTGGATGCCGTGGTAGGCCCGCGCGACGCGCCGCAGCGCGAACAGCGACTCGGCCCGCTCCTCGTATGTCTCCCCGATGCCGAGGAGCAGCCCCGAGGTGAACGGCACGGACGACCGCCCGGCGTCCTCCAACACCCGTAGCCGCACGGCCGGTTCCTTGTCAGGGGAACCGTAGTGCGGGCCGCCGGGCTCCGACCACAGCCGGGTCGCGGTCGTCTCCAGCATCATCCCCATCGACGGCGCCACCGGCTTCAGCCGCTGGAAGTCCGTCCACGACAGCACGCCCGGGTTGAGGTGCGGCAGCAGCCCGGTCTCCTCCAGGATCCGCACCGACATCGCCCGCACGTACGCGAGGGTGTCGTCGTACCCGTGCGCGTCCAGCCACTCCCGCGCCTCGGGCCACCGCTCCTCCGGCTTGTCGCCGAGGGTGATCAGCGCTTCCTTGCACCCGAGTTCGGCCCCGCGCCGGGCGATGTCCAGGACCTCGTCCGGCGACAGGAACATCCCGTGCCCCTCGCGCCGCAGCCTGCCCGGCACGGTGACGAAGGTGCAGTAGTGGCACTTGTCCCGGCAGAGCCGCGTGAGCGGTAGGAACACGCTCTTCGAGTACGTGATCACCCCGGGCCGTCCGGCGGCCTCAAGTCCCGCGTCCCGCACCCGCCCGGCGACCGCCACCAGCGCGTCCAGATCCTCGCCACGCGCCCGCAGCAGCACCGCCGCCTCACCGACGTCGAGCGCGACCCCGTCCCGCGCCCGCTTCAGCGCCCGGCGCATCGCGTTCCTGGTCGGGGGCGCGGTCTGCGAGGCGCTCCGCTGCTCAGCCTGGTGGTCCGTCATGCACCGAGCATACGAGCGCCGCCCGCGCCCGGACGAGGTCCCCGCAGGTTGACCGGCGTCCACAGGGGCGGGGCGGCCCACGACGGTCAGGGCAGATGGACGGCGTACGCGTCAAGGACCCGCAGCACCTCGTCCGCCCCGGCGGGCGGAAGCTGAAGAACGACCTCCTCGCAGCCGAGTTCCGCGTAGTGGGCGAGCTTGCCGGGGTTCGGGAGGACCGCGTACGGGACGACCTGGAGGGCCTTCGGGTCGCGCCCCGCCTCCTCCCAGGCCCGCCGCAGCACCGGCAGGTTCTCCGTCAGACCGCGCCCGCCGATCGGCAGCCAGCCGTCGGCCTGCTCGGCGACCGCCGCGAACAGCTTCGGCCCGGCCGCCCCGCCGAGCAGGACCCGCGGCGCCCCGCCGACGGGCTTCGGCCACGCCTCGGAGGCCCGTACGGAGTGCCCGAAGGCCCCCTCGTACGCCGTCGGCTCCGGCGCCCACAGCGCCCGCATCAGCGCGAGCCGGTCGCGCACGAGCTCCCGGCGGCTGCCCCAGGCGACCCCGTGGTCGGCGGCCTCCTCCCGGTTCCACCCGTACCCCAGACCGAGGGTGAACCGGCCGCCGGAGAGGTGGTCGAGCGTCGCGATCCGCTTGGCGAGCGCGATCGGATCGTGCTGCGCGAGCAGCGTGACGCCGGTGCCGAGCCCGAGCCGCTCGGTGACGGCCGCCGCCTGCCCGAGGGCGACGAAGGGGTCCAGGGTCCGCCCGTACTCCCGGGCGATCGGCCCGCCCGCCGGGTGCTCGGTGTCGGGAGAGAGGGGAATGTGGGTGTGCTCGGGCAGATACAGCCCGGCGAAGCCCCGCGCCTCCAGCTCGCGCGCGAGCCGCACGGGGGTGATGGTCTCGTCGGTCAGGAAGATCGTGGTCGAGATCCGCATGAGGGCACGGTAGGGGCTGGGGCCCCGGATGCCGAGAGGCACGACACCGGCCGGCGGCCCGGCCTCACCGATACGTGTCGAGGTCCCGCGCCGGATCCACCGCCCGCCGCTCCGCCGCCAGGGCACCGTACCCGCCGCGCTCCCACACCTTCTCGCGGAAGCGCTGGAGGGTCAGCGGGGCCCGGACCTCGCCGGGGACACCCACGAAATGGACCGTGCCGCAGCGGTGGCAGTACCAGCCGTGGGACCACAGCTCCTCGGCCCGCGCCCGGTCCCGGATCAGACGGGCGAAGGCGGCCCTGCGCCGGTACACGACGGCGAACACGAGGACGGCGACGGCCAGCGCGACCGCCGAGATCCACCCCAGGAACCCGTAGTCCGTCGAAAGCCCGGGCATCTCCCCCGTCACCTCGTACCACCCGTACGCCACGGGCTCGTCCCGGAACCAGTCCCCGGCGAAGACCCCGCCGAGGAAGGCGCCGACGGAGACGGCCGCGGCGAGGAGGCCGAGGCAGCCGAGCGCGTACGTCGGCTTCGGCGGCACCGGCGCGAGCGCGTCGGCGAGCCCCGTGGTGACCGTCCGCGTCACGGTCCGCATGTGGCCGTTCTGGTTCCGCTCGCGGCTGGTCACGGCGTCCCGGCCCGCGACGTACACGGCGGGCACGGCCTGCACGAAGTCGTCGCGCCCGCAGCCCGGGCAGGTGTGCGGCGTGTTCATCGTCGTTCCCCCCTGTCGGTAAGGGTGACAGGATCGCACCGCCATCGGTTCCCGGCCGGAATCCGGCTGCGCCGCCCCCACCCCGCCCCTACGGTGGCCCGCGTGCTGAAGCGAATCGAGACGTACTACGACACCGTCCCCCGCTCCTCCGCCCGCGCGGAGGAGTTCGGGCCCCTGACCCTGTTCGTCCGGGAGGGGGCCGACGGGTGGCCGTTCTACGCGCGGCCCGCGCTCGGGCACGGCGGCGGGGCGACCGTGGAGGACGTGGAGCGGGTACGGACCCGGCAGCGGGAGCTGGGGATGCCGGAGGCGTTCGAGTGGGTGGCGGAGACGACACCCGGCCTGCGCGCCGCGGTGGAGGCGAGCGGGCTCGTGGTCCACGAGCATCCGCTGATGGTCCTGTCGACCGCCCCGCGCCCCGCCCCGGCCCCCGCAGGCGCCCTCGTACGCACCCTGGACGCCACCGACCCTCGCCTCGCGGACGCCGTGGCGGCCCCGTACGCGGCCTTCGGCGCCACCCCGACCCCGGCGGACACCGCCCGCGTCGCCGCCCGGATCACCGCCGGCCTCACCGTCCTGGCGGCAGCCTTCGACACGGAGACCGGCGAGGCCCTGGCAGGCGGCCAGGTCCAGCCGGTCGGAGACGTGGCGGAGGTCGTAGGCGTGGGCACCCGCCCGGGGGCACGCCGCCGGGGCCTGGGCCTCGCGGTGACCGCCACGCTGGTCGCAGAGGCCAGGGCGCTCGGCGTCGACCTCGTCTTCCTCACGGCCTCGGACGCGACCGTGGAACGCCTCTACGCCCGCCTCGGCTTCCGCACCGTCGCGACCGCCCTCATCGCGGAGCCGTAACCGGTCGCGCGGGGCCGCGTTGGGACGGGCATGAAGAAGATCCTCACCGCAGCCGCCCTGACCGCCTTCGCCGCCACCGGCGGCCTCGCCTCCGCCGGAACCGCGGCGGCCGACACGGGCGGGCTGAACCTCCCATCGGTCGTCCCGCTCAGCGGCGTCCTGAACCCGAAGCCCCTGCCGCCCGCTGCCGCCGACATGCCCGCCACCAACCAGGCCGTGGAGAATCTGCTGCCCGGCCGACACTGACACGTCGTACTTCGTCGAACCTTCCCCGCCTCCTGCGGCCCCCCTCCCTGGTCCGCAGGAGGCGTTCTGGTTCTGAAGGGGAGGTCAGCGCAGTTCGCGTGTCATGCAGGCGAAGACGGGGGAGCCGGCGAACGGCTGCTGTCCGCCGATCGTCCGGTAGCCCCACGCCTCGTACACGGCCTGGACGGCGCCGTTGCCGTTGACGGGGTTGCCCACGAGGGTGACGCGGGACTTGCCGACGCCCGAGCCGAGGAACCCGCCCAGGTCGGCTGAGCTCGCCTGCTGCCGATCTTGACGTGGCTGACGAGCATGGCGTCAGATGCGGTGAGAAGTCGGCATCGAGAAGCGGCACCGCCGCAGGGGGTTCGGCGTGTTCATCGCGGACGAGGACGTTTTCGATCCTGAGGAGATGCTGACCCTCTACGGCTCGGTCGGCTGGGAAGGCTACACCTCCGATGTCGACAAGCTCTGCCGCGGCCTGCGGAACTCTCACCTCGTCATCACCGCACGAGACGGTTCAGGAACGCTCCTCGGGCTGGCCCGAACCGTCTCCGACGACGAACACATCTGCTACGTCCAGGACGTCGTGGTCGACCCTGCGCATCGCCGACAGGGCGTCGGCCGGGCCCTGGTCGAACACCTGATACGACGTTACTCGCACTGCCGCTTCTTCCTCCTGTCCACGGACCACGAGTCATCACCGGAAGGCAAGCGCAACCACGCGTTCTACCGGAGCCTCGGCTTCTTGTCCTACGAGGAGAAGCAGATGGCGGGCTTCGGACTGCCCAGGAACCGTCCCGACCTACGTGACACGGCGCCGTAGAGACTCGTCTCCCCCAGCCATGGGCGCGAGGACCTGCTCATCCTGGAAGCGCGCCGATACGCTCGCGGAGGTCCCGCGTTCTCTGCCCGAGAGCCACCGGGTGGGCGTACGCGTCGGGGACAGCGTCAGGGTGGAGGGCCGGCACCTTCCCATGTGGATCCAGAACGCGGAAAGCCTCACCGGACCGAGACGGCGACCGGCGGAGCCGGAAGGCCGGAAAGGACGAAGGCGACGGATCCCCCCACGGGCCCGCCGCCTTCGCGTTTCTGGCTGACTCAGGTGTCTGTGCGGCTCAGTCGGCGACCACCAGCGCCGGCGTCTCCTTCGTCAGGACCTCGCCCCGGAAGAAGGCGGGGCTGCGGCGCTGCATGACCAGCATGAGGACCGCGCCGAGGAGGAGGAGGCCGACTCCGATGACGAAGACGGAGCCGACGCCCAGGACCGAGGAGCCGGAGCCGTAGGCCGGGTCCCACATGTCGTAGAGGGTCTTGCCGAAGACGGCGGTCAGCATCAGGCCGCCGATGCCGGGGAGGACGCCCTTGACCATCAGGTTCGAGAAGGAGGCGGTCAGCTCCTTGCGGAAGAACCAGACGCAGGCGAAGGCGGTGATCGAGTAGTAGAAGCAGATCATCAGGCCGAGCGCGTAGATCGTGTCGACCAGGACGTTCTCGCTGACCAGGCTCATCACCGCGTAGAAGACGCCCGTCGCGACGCCTGCCACCACCGTGGCGCGGCCCGGGGTCTTGAAGCGGGGGTGGACCTTCGCGAAGGCCGGGGGGAAGGCTTCGTAGGTGCTCATCGCGAGGGCGGTGCGGGCGACCGGGATGAAGGTGGTCTGGAGGCTGGCCGCCGCCGAGGCGAGGACCGCGACGAAGAGGAGGATGCCGAGGCCGGAGCCCATGATCGGGCCGGCGAGGACGGCGAAGACGTTGTCGGCGGTGTCCGGGTTGCCGAGGCCGGTGCCGGTCTCGCCGATGCCCGCGTACATCTGTACGGCGATGGCGACGACCAGGTACGAGGCGACGATGACGACCATCGCGAGGAGGGCGGAGCGGCCGGGGGTGCGGGCGCTGCCGGTGCTCTCCTCGTTGATGGAGAGGCAGGCGTCCCAGCCCCAGTAGATGAAGATCGAGAGGGAGAGACCGGCGGTGAAGGCGGAGAAGGACTCGACGCCGAAGGGGTTCAGCCAGCTGAAGGAGAAGTCGAGCGAGCCGGCGACCTGGTCGGCCTTGCTGATGGCCATGAAGGCGAAGATCGCGATCACTGCGAGCTGGAGGCCCACCAGGGCGTACTGGACCCACTTGGTGGCCGTGATGCCGCGGTAGCTGATCGCGGTGGCGGCGGCGATGAAGACCAGGGTGGTGGCGATGTGGACGGCCTTGTTGCCGTCGAGGGCGGCGACCGAGTCGCTGCCGGTGATCTCTCCGGCGGTGAGCCAGAAGAAGGAGGTCGCCACGCCGGCGAGGTTGGAGAGGACGACGACGGTGGCGATCAGCAGGCCCCAGCCGCACATCCAGCCGATCTTGGGGCCGAAGGCCTTCACCGTCCAGGTGAAGGAGGTGCCGCAGTCGGGCAGGGCCCGGTTCAGCTCGCGGTATGCGAATGCGACGAGGAGCATCGGCAGGAAGCCCATGAGGAAGATCGCGGGCATCTGGAGTCCGACCTCGCCGACCGTGGGGCCGAGCGTGGAGGTCAGACAGTAGACGGGGGCGACGGTCGAGACGCCGATGACGGCGCCGCCCATCAGGCCGACGGAGTTCCCGCCCAGTCCCTTGTCGCGAACACCCTGGGCGTCGCCGGGCGCGTTGACGCCCCTTACCGTGTCTCCGGCCTGGGGCCGTGCTTCCACCTGAGTCATGAACAGGACGGTAAGTGCTGCGGTTTCCTTATCCGGAGGGATCAGCTCCGATCCCTTGATCGCCCGACGCCTTGTAATGGCAGGCGAAATCAGGGCACCCGCCATTGATTGAAAGATCGACCAACCCGGAGGACCGACCAACCGGTAGGCCCATCGCCGGGTGTCCGATATGCGGGAACCGCAGCTAAGCCCGAAATGTCCGTTTCTAAATTTTCCCGAGGAATTTTCCCGGGCGCCCCCGAGGGGGCGGGAACCCTTGGGGGGACTGGGCTCCGGCCTTTTGTACCGGCCGGTCAGCCCGGCCAGACCACCGCCTGGAGCTCGCTGTAGGCGTGAAGCGCGTACGAGCCCACGTCCCGCCCCACCCCGCTCTGCTTGAAGCCGCCGAAAGGCGCCTCCATGTTCCGGCCGACCGTGTTGATCCCGACCCCGCCGGCCCGCAGCCGGGCCGCGATCCGGAAGGCGCGGGCGACGTCGCCGGACCACACGTAGTCGATCAGGCCGTAGTCGCTGTCGTTCGCGAGCGCGATGCCCTCCTCCTCGTCGTCGAAGGGGACGACCACGACGACCGGGCCGAAGATCTCCTCCCGTACCACCCGCATCCCGTTCGTGCAGTCGGCGAGCAGCGTGGGCGCCACGTAGAAGCCGCGGTCCAGGCCGGGGCCCGAAGGGCGCTCGCCGCCCGCGACGACCCGCGCGCCCTCCTTCCGGCCGAGCTCCACGTACGCCTCCACCCGCTCGCGGTGGGCCGCCGAGATCACCGGGCCGACGACCGTGCCCTTCGCGGCCGGGTCGCCCACCTTCAGGTGTCCCGCGTACGCGGCCAGCTTCTCCACCAGGCGCTCGTACACGCCCCGCTGGGCGAGGACCCGGGTCGGGGCCGTGCAGATCTGGCCGCTGTAGAAGGAGAAGGTCGTGCCGATGCCGAGGACGGCGGAGTCCAGGTCGGCGTCGTCGAGGACGAGCGCCGCGCCCTTGCCGCCGAGCTCCATCAGCTGCCGTTTCATCGACCGGCCGCAGACCTCGCCGATGGCCCGGCCGACGGCGGTGGAGCCGGTGAAGGAGACCATGTCGACGTCCGGGGAGTCGACGGCCGCCTCGCCCACGGCGGGCGCGGAGCCGGTCACCAGGTTGACGACACCCGCCGGGACGCCCGCCTCCTCCAGGGCGCGGACCATCGCGAAGACCGACAGCGGGTCCTGCGGGGCCGGTTTCACCACGACCGTGTTGCCCATGGCGAGCGCCGGGGCGATCTTGCCGGCCGGGTTGGCCCAGGGGTTGTTGTACGAGGTGACACAGGTGACGACGCCGACCGGGCGCCGTACCGCGACCGCCCCGAAGACGCCCGCCCGCCCCATCGGACCGGCCTCGTTGACCTGCGGCGGCAGGGCCTCCTCGACCGGTTCCAGGGCGCCGCGCGCGTACCGGCGGAAGCGGGAGGCGCCGACCGCCACCTGCATGCCGCGGGCGGTGGCGGTGGTGGCGCCGGTCTCGGCGCGGGCGAGGGCGGTGTGGGCGTCGGCGTCCCTGGCCATGATCGCGGCGGCCCGGTCGAGGAGCGCGGCCCGGTCGCCGGGCTTGGTGCGCGACCAGGAGGCGAAGGCCTCGCGGGCCGCCGCGGCCGCCTCGTACACCTGCTTCCCGGACGCCTCGGGGGCGAGGCCGACGGGCTCCTCGGTGGCCGGGTTCACCACCTCGTAGTGGCCGCCGTCGGGCTCGGTCCACTCCCCTCCTATGTACAGGCGCTCCGTGATGCTCTCCGTGCCGCTCATCGCGTGCTCACCGTCCTCGTGTCGCGGCCCGAGCGCAGGACGCGCCCGGGGATCGCGCCGGTCACCTCGTCGTCCCGGACCGTCTCCACGCCGTTGACGTGGACGGAGACGATCCCGACGGCGCGGGAGTCCAGGCGCGGGCTGGCGCCGGGCAGGTCGTGGACGAGGGTCGCCGGGCCCGCGTCGATCCGCTCCGGGTCGAAGAGGACCAGGTCGGCGTGGTACCCCTCGGCGATCCGGCCCCGCTCGCGGAGCCCGAAGAGCCGCGCCGGGTCGTCGCTGAGCATCCGTACGGCCTGCTCAAGCGGCACCAGCTTCCGGCCGCGCAGGCAGTCGCCGAGGAAGCGGGTGGTGTACGGGGCTCCGCACATGCGGTCCAGGTGGGCGCCCGCGTCGGAGCCGCCGAGCAGGACGTCCTCGTGCTGCCAGGTCTCGGCGCGCAGCGCCCAGGAGGCCGGGTCGTTGTCGGTCGGCATCGGCCACAGGACGGTCCTCAGGTCGTCGTGGGCGCAGATCTCGACGAGGCACTGGAAGGGGTCCTGGCCGCGCTCGGCGGCGATGTCCTTCACCACCCGGCCGGTCAGGCCCTCGTTCTCGCGGCTGTACGTGTCGCCGATGACGTACCGGCCGAAGTCGGCGAGGCGCCGGAAGACGCCGGCCTCCCTGGAGTCGGCGCGGCGCAGCATCCCGGCCCGCACCTGCGGGTCGCGGAGCCTCGCGATCCGTTCGGGGACGGGGAGGGCGAGGATCTCGCCCCAGCCGGGGATGAGGTTGAGGGCGCAGAAGGTGCCGAGCGACATGTTCATGGGGGTGAGGATCGGCATGGTGAGGGCGACGATCCGGCCGCCGGACTTGCGGGCCCGTTCGGAGGCGAGGAGCTGGCGGGGGACGCGGTCGGGGACGGTGGCGTCGATGGTGAGGACGTTCCAGTTCAGCGGGCGTCCGGCGGCCGCCGACATCTCGACGAAGAGGTCGATCTCGGCGTCGGAGAAGCGGTCGAGGCAGCCGGCGAGGATCGCCTCGATCTGGGTGCCCTCGTGCTCGCCGACCGCCTTCGACAGGGCGATCAGCTCGGCGGGGGTGGCGTGCCGGGAGGCGACGGGGGCGCCGTCGCCGTCGGAGTGGGTGGCGGACTGGGTGGTGGACAGGCCCCAGGCGCCGGCCTCCATGGCCTCCTTGAGCAGGGCGGTCATCGCGGTGAGTTGCTCGGGCGTGGGTTGTCCGCCGACGGCGTCCTCGCCCATCACGTACCGGCGCAGGGCGCAGTGGCCGACCATGAACCCGGCGTTGACGGCGATCCGTCCCTCCAGGGCGTCCAGGTACTCGCCGAAGGAGGACCAGCTCCAGTCGACGCCCTCTTCGAGGGCCGCCAGGGCCATGCCCTCGACCTTGGACATCATGCGGCGGGTGTAGTCGGCGTCCTCGGGGCGGTCCGGGTGGAGCGGGGCGAGGGTGAAGCCGCAGTTGCCGCCGGCGACGGTGGTGACGCCGTGGTTCATGGAGGGGGTGGCGTACGGGTCCCAGAAGAGCTGGGCGTCGTAGTGGGTGTGCGGGTCGACGAAGCCGGGGGCGAGGACGAGGCCGTGGGCGTCCTCGGTGGTACGGGCCTGCTCACCGGGGGGCGGCAACACGATCCGTCCGTCGCGTATGCCGACGTCCGCGACGCGGGCGGGGGCGCCGGTGCCGTCCACGACGGTGGCGCCCTTGATCAGGTGGTCGAGCATGACGGTCCCTTTCTGCACGGGTGCGTTCCGCGTGGGGGCGCGGGTGCGCCCCGGACCGGGGCCGCCGCGGGGGCTCCGGCCGGGGCTGCGCGGGCGGCGGTCCGGGAAGACGCCGCCCACGTGGGGGTGTCCCTTGGTCGGAGACCTTGGGGTGGGGGTGCCCCCTGGTCGAAGACCTTGGGGGAGGGTCCGCTAGCGGCCCGCGGCCTCGCGGAAGCGGGTGGTGCGGTGGACGGGGTCCGTGTCGATCTCGGGGATCACGTGCTCGCCGATCAGCTTGATCGTGTTCATCGTGTCCTCGTAGGAGATCCCGATCGGCAGGCCGAAGGAGAGCTGGTCGGCGCCGGCCTGCTCCCAGCGGCGGCACTGGGCGAGGACCTCGCCCGGGTCGCCGCAGATCATCAGCTCCTCGGCGATGAGGAGTTCGATGATCTCGGCGGAGTACTCGGGGAGCAGCTCGGGCCACTCGGGGACGCCCTCGGGGCGGGGGAAGGTGTCGTGGTAGCGGAAGAGCAGCGACTGGAGGTAGTTGAGGCCGCCGTTCACGGCGATCTCGACGGCCTTGTCGTGGGTCTCGGCGCAGATCGCGGTGGAGGTGACCATGACGTTGTCGTTGACGAAGTCGCCGACCGCCCTGGCC
This sequence comes from Streptomyces sp. CC208A, assembly GCF_030010625.1. Classification (GTDB taxonomy): domain Bacteria; phylum Actinomycetota; class Actinomycetes; order Streptomycetales; family Streptomycetaceae; genus Streptomyces. Next base: position 252,452 of record NZ_JASCXN010000004.1, read on the forward strand.
TCCTTGATGGCGTTCTTGTAGGACTCGACGACCCACTCCATGTCGGAGACCTTCTGGACGCTGAAGCCGAGGACGCCGAGGCCCATCCTCCCGGCCATGGCGTAGGAGGACGGGGAGCCTGCGGCGTACCACATGGCGGGGTGGGAGGCGCCGTACGGCTTGGGGAGGATCTTGCGGGGCGGGAGCGACCAGTGCTTGCCCTGGAAGCCGGCGTACTCGTCCTGGAGCCACATCTTGGGGAACTCGGCGATGGTCTCCTCCCAGAGTTCCTTGGTGTGGTTCATGTCCGTGATGCCCGGGAAGAAGCCGAGGATCTCGTGGGAGCCCGCTCCTCGTCCGGAGCCGAACTCGAAGCGCCCCTCGGAGAGGTGGTCGAGCATGGCGACCTTCTCGGCGACCTTCACCGGGTGGTTGACGGGGGCGAGCGGGTTGAAGATGCCGGAGCCGAGGTGGATGCGCTCGGTGGCGTGGGCGAGGTAGCCCAGGTAGACGTCGTTGGCCGAGAGGTGCGAGTACTCCTCCAGGAAGTGGTGCTCGGAGGCCCAGGCGTACTTGAAGCGGGACTTGTCGGCCTGGATGACGTACTCGGTCTCCTCGATGAGGGCCTTGTGCTCGGCTTCGGGATCGGTCTCGGCGCGCTTGCCGACGTATCCCTGTACGAAGATCCCGAATTCCACGGTGGTCACCGTCCTCGTGAGTTTCTGACGTGACGTCAGATTCTTGGATGTGCCGACCCCTGTCAATACCTGACGGCTCGTCAGATGCAGCTGTCCGCTGCGGTCGGAAGAGGATGCGGTCAGAAGAGGGAGACCCCGGCCAGCCAGCCCCCGTCGACGACGAACGGCTGGCCCGTCACGTACGAGGAGTCGTCCGAGGTCAGGAAGAGGGCGAGGGCCGCCACCTCCTCCGGGCGGCCGATCCGGCCGAGCGGCACGAGCCTGCGGTACAGCTCCTCGGTGGCGGCCGGGTCCACCCCCTCCGGGTTGCTCATGGGGGTGTCGATCGCGCCGGGGCAGACCGCGTTCACCCGGATCCCCTTCGGCGCCAGTTCGAGCGCCGCCACCCGGGTCAGCCCGAGCACCGCGTGCTTGGAGGCCGCGTAGGCGCCGACCCCGGCCATCCCGGTCACCCCCGTGTACGAGGCGGTGTTGACGATCGTGCCGCCGCCGGCCGCGGCGATCTCCGGCGCCACGGCCCGGATGCCGAGGAAGCAGCCGGTCTGGTTGACGGAGACGATCGCCTGGAACTCCTCCAGGGGGGTCGAGAGCAGCTCGTTGAAGCGGAGGATGCCGGCGTTGTTCACCAGTGCGTCGATCTTCCCGAACCGCTCCTTGGCCGCCTCCACCGCCGCCGCCCACTCCTCCTCGCGGGTAACGTCCAGGTGGACGTAGGCGGCCCGCTCCTCCCCCAGCTCCTTCGCCAGGGCCTCCCCGGGGCCGTCGAGCACGTCCGCGAGGACCACCCTCGCCCCCTCGGCGGCGAAGAGCCGCGCCTCCTGCTCGCCCTGCCCGCGCGCCGCACCGGTGACGATGACGACCCGCCCGTCCAGCTTGCCCATGCCCGTACCCCTTAGAGATGAGGGGCGACCTCTTCGGCGAAGGCCGCCATCTGCTCGATGAGTTCGGTACGGCTCCGGCTGCGGAACCGCACCTGGATCTGGCCGACGCCCATCGCCCCGTACTCCCGGAGCGAGGCCGCCAGCTCCTCGGGCGCGCCGCTGAGCGTGCGCCGCCCGACCTCCCAGCCGGGGGCGCCGACGTACAGCGGCTCGGCGATCGCGCCGAAGACGAAGGGCTCCGCGAGCCCGGCCTCCTCGCGCAGCCGCCGGATCCGCCCGATCCGGCCGGCCAGCACGTCCCGGGGGTCGCCCTGCGGCAGCCAGCCGTCGCCCCTGAGCGCGGCCCGCCGCACCGCCGCCGGCGAGGAGCCGCCCACCCAGACCGGCACCCGCTCCTGGGCGGGCCGGGGCCGCTGCCCCAGGTCCTTGAAGGCGAACCGCTCCCCCGCGTGCTCCGGGTACTCCTCGGGCCCGAGCGCCGCCCGCAGCGCGTCGACCGTCTCGTCGAGCACCCCGCCGCGCCCCTCGAAGTCCGCCCCGACCGCCTCGAACTCCTCCCGCACGTGCCCGGCACCCACCCCGAGGACCAGCCGGCCGCCGGAGAGGTGGTCGACGGTCGCGTACGCCTTGGCGGTGACCAGCGGGTGCCGGAGCCCGACGACGGCGACGTGCGAGAGCAGCCGGACCCGCTCGGTGGCGGCGGCGAGGAAGGCGAGCGTGGCGACCGGGTCGTACCAGACGGTGCTCATGGCGGCGGCGAGGCGGCGCGGGATCGCCACGTGGTCGCAGCAGGCGACGTAGCCGAAGCCGTACGCGTCGGCGGCGCGGGCGACGGCGAGCAGATCGGCGGGCCCGGCGGCGGCTTCCCAGCTCTCGGCGTAGATCGCGGACTGGGACTGGACGGGCAGCTGCATCCCGTAGACCACCATGGGGACCCCCTGGACCCTGCCTCTGACGAACCGTCACGTGGGCGAGCGGGGCCCATGCTCGTACCTGACGGACCATCAGGCAAGGGGTGGGGGCGAGACCTTCGGCGCTCGCGTGTGGTCTCTCCGCGTACGCACACCCGCCCGGGCAGCGGGGAGCTGCCCGGGCGGGGAGGGGATTTCGCGGCGGTACGACGGTGCGGTCAGGTGCCGTCCGGCGCGGCCGCCGCCTTCGCGTGGCGCACGAGCGCCGATCCCGCGAGGAAGACGACGGCCATGGCGCTCAGCAGCGCCAGTGCCCTCGCCCAGGCGTAGGTGGTGCCGAGACTGGCCCCGAGCAGGTCGACGGCGCGGGCGCTCGCGACCCCGTGGAGCACGATGACGACGACGGCGATCCCCGCGGAGGCGGCCCAGGCGATCAGGGTGTCCCGGGAGGCGAGCCACACGGCGCACACCAGGGAGAGCACGCTGACGATCACGGACAGCGTCTGCGCCTCCCCGCCCGAGCGGAGGCCGGCGAGGTCCGTCGGCAGGTGGACGAGGCCGCAGACGAACAGGGCGACCGCCGCGGGCCAGCGCAGCGCCGACCGCAGGGCGGGCGAGGCGTCGTGGCTGCCGGGGCCCGTGGCCAGGGCGCTGTTCAGGACCGAGACGCGCCGTTCGGGGGCACGCCCGTCGTGCTTCTTCGCCCCGGTCTCCCGCGCAGGCCCGGTCTCCCGCGCAGGCCCGGTTTCCCGCGCCGGCCCGGTCTCCCGCGCCGCGGTGTTCCCGCCCGACGTGGGCTGCCAGTCGCTGCTGTCGGCGCCGAGGATGCCGACGAGCTGGACGACGTCCTCGATCGGCCGGCCCACCGCCGCGGCGCGGAGCGTGGTCTCGGCCTGGTGGAGGTCGTACCCCGAGGCGTTGAGCAGCGCGAGCAGCTGGCGCACCTCGCCCAGGGGGCGGGTGACGGCGGCGGCGCGGAGCGCCACGTCCGCGGGGCTGGAGAGTTCACCGGTCTCCTGGAGCCGGGCCACCAGCGCGGCGACCTCCTCCACCGGCCGCTCGGTCGCCGCCGTCCGCAGGAGGGTGTGGACGGCGTCGTCCCCGGAGTCCCCGGAACCGCCCTCCTGGTCCGGGGCGACCGTCTTCTCGGGGACGGCCGGAAGGACCGCGGCAGCGGGGTCGGCCGGCACGGCGGGGAGCAGGGCCGGGCGGTCGGGGAGGGGCGGCACGCCGGGCGCCCGGGACGGAGAGGAAGAGGAGGAAGAAGAGGAAGGGGGCGAAGACGGGGAGACAGCGGACCGGCGGGCCGGTCCCGGGGTGGATCCACTGCTCGGTTCTATGTCGTCGTCCGCCGGTGGGATGTGCGGAAGGTCGGTGGTCATGTCACAGGCTCCGTTCATGAACATCCCGGAGGGTGTCCACCATGGCTGTCTCGCGTGTGCATGAAACGCACACGTGACTACCATTGGTGCGCGTTTCATCGCACTCGGCCATCAGGGAGCCGCCTCATTGGGCCGATGAGGTGAGCGGAAGCCCGGTCAGGGCCGCCAGAGGCCCTCCGGCGTGAGCCCCAGCAGCTCGATCGCGTTGCCGCGCACGATCCGCTCGACGACGTCGGGCGCCAGGTGACCCATCTGGGCCTCGCCGACCTCCTTCGACCGGGGCCAGGTGGAGTCGGAGTGCGGGTAGTCCGTCTCGTAGAGGACGTTCCCGACGCCGATCGCGTCGAGGTTGCGAAGCCCGAAGGCGTCGTCGAAGAAGCAGCCGTACACATGGCCGGCGAAGAGCTCCGACGGCGGCCGGGTGACCTTGTCGGCGACCCCGCCCCAGGCGCGGTTCTCCTCCCAGACCACGTCCGCCCGCTCCAGGATGTACGGGATCCAGCCGATCTGGCCCTCGGCGTACATGATCCGCAGGTTCGGGAAGCGCTCGAACTTGCCGCTCATCAGCCAGTCGACCATCGAGAAGCAGCAGTTGGCGAAGGTGATCGTGGAGCCGACCGCCGGCGGGGCGTCCGCCGAGGTGGACGGCATCCGGCTGGACGAGCCGATGTGCATCGCGATGACCGTGCCGGTCTCGTCGCAGGCGCGGAGGAAGGGGTCCCAGTGGTCGGTGTGGACCGAGGGGAGGCCCAGGTGCGGCGGGATCTCGGAGAAGGCGACCGCGCGGACGCCCCGGGCGGCGTTCCGCCGCACCTCGGCGGCGGCCAGCTCGGGGTCCCAGAGGGGGATGAGGGCGAGCGGCACGAGCCGCCCGTGCGCCTCGGGCCCGCACCACTCCTCCACCATCCAGTCGTTGTACGCGCGCACGCAGAGCAGGCCGAGCTCGCGGTCGGCGGCCTCGGTGAAGGTCTGGCCGCAGAAGCGGGGGAAGGTCGGGAAGCAGAGGGCGGACTGGACGTGGTTGACGTCCATGTCGGCGAGCCGGTCGGGCACGGAGAAGGACCCCGGCCGCATCTGCTCGTAGGTGATGACTTCGAGGCGTATCTCGTCGCGGTCGTAGCCGACGGCCGTGTCGAGCCGGGTGAGGGGCCGGTGCAGGTCCTCGTACACCCACCAGTCGCCCACGGGCCCGTCGTCGCCCTTCGCGCCCATGACGGGCGCGAACTTGCCGCCGAGGAAGGTCATCTCCTTCAGCGGGGCCCGGACGATCCGCGGCCCCGTGTCGCGGTACCGGGACGGGAGCCGGTCCCGCCAGACGTGCGGGGGCTCCACGGTGTGGTCGTCCACCGAGATGATCCTGGGGAAGGTCTCCTGGGTCTCCATGCCGTTCACGGTAGCGCTGATCTGACGAACCGTCAGCTATCGTGACGGCGGGGCCCCGTCACAGCTCCTCCACAACGGTCGCCCCCATGCTGACGCGCTCCCTCCGGACAAGGCAGACTGTCCGGGGCGATACCACCGGCAGGGCAGGGGGAGCCATGGGGCAGGAGAACGGGCCGCGCGTCCCGGCGCAGGGCCCCGGCGGGAACGAGGCCGGGGCGGACTTCGGCGTACCCCGGCAGAGAAGGGGGACGGCGGGGGAAGCCGTTCCGACGGGGGTCGCGGGGCCGCCTGCGGGTTCCGCCGGAACCGCCACCGTCACCCCCGCCCCCGCCCCCACTCCCGCCCTCCGCTTCGGCGTCCTGGGCCCCGTGCGGGCCTGGCGGGACGGCGAGCCCCTGGCCACCGGTTCGCCGCAGCAGCGGGCCCTGCTCGCCGCGCTGCTCCTGCGGGGCGGCAGGACCGCCACCGCCGGCGAGCTCATCGACGCGCTCTGGGGCGAGGAGCCCCCGTCGCAGGCGCTCGCCGCGCTCCGTACGTACGCCTCCCGGCTCCGCAAGGCCCTCGGCCCCGAGGTGCTGGTCAGCGAGTCCGGCGGGTACGCCCTCCGGGCCGCGGCGCTCGACCTCACCCGGGCCCGTGAACTGGCCGCCGAGGCCGAGAAGCTGCGGGCGCGGGGCGACCGGGCCGCCGCCCGGACCCGGCTCGCCGAGGCCCTTGACCTGTGGGACGGCGAGGTGCTGGCCTCCGTGCCGGGCCCGTACGCCGAGAACCAGCGGACCCGCCTGGAGGAGTGGCGGCTCACCCTCCTGGAGACCCGCCTCGACATCGACCTGGAGATCGGCGCGCACGCCGAGGCCGTCTCCGAACTGACCGCGCTCACCGCCGCGCACCCGCTGCGCGAGCGCCTGCGCGAGCTGCTGATGCTCGCGCTCTACCGCGGCGGGCGGCAGGCGGAGGCGCTCGCCGTGTACGCGGACACCCGCAGGCTCCTCGCCGACGAGCTCGGCGTCGACCCGACCCCCGAACTCTCCCGCCTCCAGCAGCGCATCCTCCAGGGCGACGCCGAACTGGCCCGCCCCGTGGAGGAGCAGGCCCCGGCCGCCCCGCCCCTCGCCCGCCCGGCACAACTCCCGGCGACGGTCCCCGACTTCACGGGCAGGACAGCCTTCGTCAACGAACTGAGCGAGCGACTGGCCACGGCCGAGGGCTCGGTGATGGCGGTGTCGGCGCTCGCCGGGATCGGCGGCGTCGGCAAGACGACGCTCGCCGTGCACGTGGCCCACGAGGCCCGACCGCGCTTCCCCGACGGCCAGTTGTACGTGGACCTCCAGGGCGCGGGGGCGAGCGCCGCCGCGCCGGAGACGGTCCTCGGCTCCTTCCTCCGCGCCCTCGGGACGCCGGACTCGGCCATCCCCGACTCCCTGGAGGACCGGGCGGCCCTGTACCGCTCCACCCTCGACGGCCGCCGGGTCCTGGTCCTCCTCGACAACGCGCGGGACGCCGCCCAGATCCGCCCCCTGCTGCCCGGCACGGCGGGCTGCGCGGCCCTGGTGACGAGCCGCATCCGGATGGTCGACCTGGCGGGCGCGCACCTGGTGGACCTGGACGTGATGTCCCCGGAGGAGGCGCTTCAGCTCTTCACCCGGATCGTCGGGGAGGAGCGGGTCCGTTCGGAGCGCGAGGCGGCCCTGGACGTGGTCGCGGCCTGCGGTTTCCTGCCGCTGGCGATCCGCATCGCGGCCTCCCGCCTGGCGGCCCGCCGCACCTGGACGGTCTCGGTCCTGGCGGCGAAGCTGGCCGACGAGCGCCGCCGCCTGGACGAGCTCCAGGCCGGCGACCTGGCGGTGAAGGCCACCTTCGAGCTGGGCTACGGCCAGCTGGAACCGGCGCAGGCGCGGGCCTTCCGCCTCCTGGGCCTGGCCGACGGCCCGGACATCTCCCTGGCGGCGGCCGCGGCGGTCCTGGACCTCCCCCTCTGGGGCACGGAGGACCTCCTGGAGGCCCTGGTCGACACGTCCCTCGTCGAGTCGGCGGCCCCCGGCCGCTACCGCTACCACGACCTGGTCCGCCTCTACGCGCGCGCGTGCGCCGACCGCGACGAGCACCCCCCGTCGGAGAAGGAGGCCGCCCTCTCCCGCCTCCTCGACTTCTACCTCTCGACGGCGGCCAGGGTCTACGCCATCGAACGCCCCGGCGACCGCCTGGTCGACCACCTGGAGCGCACCGACTACGAGGGCCTGACCTTCACCGACCGCCACGAGGCCCAGGACTGGCTCTACGCCGAGTCCCACTGCCTCCTCGCCTGCGCCCGCCAGTCCGCCGCGTCCCTCCCGACCCTCCGCCGGGGCGTGGACCTGCTGTGGGCGTCCCTGGACCTCGGCGAATCAGGAGCCAATTCGAGGGAGTTCGAGGCGACGGGCGCCGTCCTCCGGGACGCAGCGCGCGCCTTCCGGGACGACAAGGCCGAAGGCCGTGCCCTCATGGTCCTCGCGGGCGTCCACCACACCGCCGGCCGCTTCCAGGAGGCCGACCGCGACGCCGAACTGGCGCTCCCCTGCGCGGAGAGGGCCGACGACCCGGTACCGGCCTGCTGGTCCGCCAACGCCCGGGGCATCATCGCGCTCTACCAGAACCGCTTCGCGGAGGGCGAGCAGCACCTCACCCAGGCCATCGAGCGGTTCCGGGGCATCGGCGACGAACCCGGCGAGGCGAGTGCCCTCTGCAACCTCTCGCGCATCCACCTCGCCATGGGACGGACGTCGAGCGCGATCGAACTGGCCCTCCGCGGCACCGAGATATACGACTCCATGGGCCACGCCCTGCGCGGAGCCAACGGACGGTACGCCCTGGGGCTGGCTCTCACCCAGGACAACCAGCTCGCCGCCGCGGGCGAACGCCTGCGGGAGGCCCTGACCGTCTTCGCCGACAGCCGCCAGCGGCTGTGGGAGGGCATGACGCTGTTCCGCCTCTCGGAGGTGGATCTCGCGGCCCACCGGTACGCCCAGGGGGCGTCCAACGCCGAGATGGCCCTCACGGTCCTCCGGGGCATCGGAGGCGAGTGGCGGCGGGCCAACGTGCTGACGGTCCTCGGACGCGCCCTCTTCCACCTCGGCCAGAGCGGGCGGGCGCAGGCGTGCTGGCAGGAGGCGCTGGACGTCTTCGACGCCCTCGGGGCCGCGGAGGCGGAGCAGGTACGAGAACTGCTGGCACCGGCCACGGCCGCCTAGAGCGGCCTCCGCCAGCGCGTTCATCGTTCGTTTATCGCCGCCCGGCATGCTCGTTCCCACAACAGGCCGCCGCGTCGGGGGGCAGGCGGACTGGTGACAAGGCCGGGAACCCTGGGGGTTAGGGTGATCGGCCCGAGAGATTCGGCCAGTCGTCCACGGGGGAAGACCGGTCGAATCTCCTCACATCTCTTATCCCACACGCAGGAGTTGACGAGCATGACCGATCCGCTGAAGCAGGACCCGATCATCAAGCCCATGGACATGCACGCGACCTCGACGCCCGCCGTCGACGCCATCACCGACAAGATCACGGGCTCGGGCGAGGCGGACATCACCACCAAGGACATGCACGCCACCTCCGAGCCGGCCGTCGACGCCATCACGGAGAAGGTCGTCGGCGAGGGCCACGAGGCCCCGGCCAAGTAAGCCACTCCCCACGGGGACGACGGCACCGGCGGCGACTTCGGGGGAGCCGCCGGTGCCATCCAGGGGCCCGGTCGACGGGGGAGCGCACGGTCTCGGGGGACGCCCGGCGGAACCAGGGGGGATCCGTCCGGCAGAGGCCGCGCGCAGCGCGATCGGGCCACCGACAAGAGGGGCCGGGCGGACGCCCGGCCCCTTCCGCCGTGCCACCACCCGCCCCGAAGCTCAAGCTCCGACCTCCGAGCGGTGTTTCTACGGAAGGGGTACGGGTCTGGACTGAACCCGCCCTACCACCCAGCGAGTTGGCCGGTCAAGCACGAAGAGTCGCCGACTTGCCACGGAGCGTCATATGCCCTTAGTGTGACCCTGGTACCTGTGAAAAAAGGCGACCCCCGCAAAGGTGCTACCAACACCCGCGGGGGTCTCGCCACAAGACCGCACTCTCCAAGGGGCCTCATGGCTGACTCCAATTCTAGTGACGTGGCACACCCTCTGGCCAATCCCGGCTACGGCAAACGGACCGCTTCGTACCAGGAGCCGCGCGGCCCGCAGGACTTCGCCCATCTCCCGGCCCGCGAGGCCGCCGTCGCCGCCTACGTGGACCGGCTGCCCGACGGCAGTGACATCTCCGTGAAGACGCTGGCCAAGCACCTCCCCTACGGCCAGTGCGCCCTGCGCACCTCCCTCAACCGCATCCAGCGCGCCGGCCACCTGCGCCGGGGCCGCGAGCACCTGGGCGGCAAGTGGGTCACCCGCACCTGGTTCTCCCGCACCCCCCGCGACAGCGCCTGGTGGTCCGCCTTCCAGCAGGGCGACGTCCCGAAAGAGGCCAAGAAGCAGACCCGCTCCCGCGCCTACATCCTCCTCGCCGCCCTCGGACGCGAGACCCCCGCCCTCTCCCTCTCCCACGCCGAATGCCGCTCCCTCATCCCCCTCGTCGAGGACTGGTTCGCCCGGGACGCCGACGAGGAGTACATCCTGCGCACCCTGACCAGCGGCCTCCCCCAACCCGTCCACCACCCCGCCGGCCTCGTCCGCCGCCGCCTCACCGACAAACTCCCACCCCTCCCCGTCCGCCGCGAACCCGCACCCCCACGCATCCTCGAATGCGGAAAGTGCGGTGCCCCCGGCTACGCCGACACCCTCCACGGCGGCGACTGCGCCCCCTGCCGGGGCGAAGGCCCCACGCTCCCCCGCCCCCGGCCGATTGCCCTCCCGGCCCCCCAAGTCCGCGCCCACGCCACGGAGATCCGAGAACGGCTGGAAGCCAGACGCGGCTGAGCCACGACGTCTCAGCCGATACGGGCCCCCGTCCCGCTGACACGGACGCGGGGGTCGCCGGGGCGCAGCGTCACCGTGAGTTCGCCGGGGCGGCCCAGGTCCTCGCCCTGGTGCAGGGTGAGGACGGCGTCCTCGGGGACCAGGCCGAGTTCACGGGCGTACGCGCCGAACGCGGCGGCCGCGGCGCCGGTCGCCGCGTCCTCGACGACCCCGCCGACGGGGAACGGGTCACGGACGTGGAAGACGGTGGCCGACTCCCGCCACACCAACTGGACCGTGACCAGGTCCAGGCGGTGCATCAGGGCTTCGAGGCGCGCGAAGTCGTAGGCGAGGTCCGCGAGGCGCGCGCGTGTCGCCGCCGCGAGGACGAGGTGGCGGGCGCCGGCGAACGCGACACGGGGCGGGAAGGACGGGTCGAGATCGGCGGCCGGCCAGCCGAGCGCGGCGAGCGCCTCCGTGAGGTCGGCGTCGGCGATCTTCTCGATGCGCGGCTCGACACTGGTGAGGGTGGCCATGAGGGCCCCGCCCTCCTCGGTCACCTCCACCGGTACGGTACCGGCGCGCGTCGCGAACACCAGCTCCCCGGGGCCGGTCCGCTCGGCGAGCGCGACGGCGGTCGCGATGGTGGCATGCCCGCAGAACGGCACCTCGGCCTTGGGACTGAAGTAACGGATGCCGTACACCCGCCCCTCCGGCCCGCCGAGGCCCTCCGGGGGCGCGGTCAGGAACGCGGTCTCCGAGTAACCGAGCTCGGCGGCGATGGCCTGCATGTCGCCGTCGTCCAGAGCGGTGGCGTCCAGAACGACACCGGCGGGGTTTCCACCGTCGGGGTTGCTGGAGAAGGCGGTGTATCGCAGGGTCTCGGGTCGCGGCGCGTTCGTCGTCATGCCTGCGGCAACACGGGTCGGGCCTACGACCATTCCCGGATGCGGCTGGAAGCGGGGCGGGCCGTGCCCACCGGCGAGCGAGCGGCACCCGCGGGCGCCCTTGCCCTCGACCGGCCGCCCTCCCCGCCCCCAGGTTCACACCGCGCGACCGAGATCCGAGAAGGGCTGGAAGCCCGACGCGGCTGAACCACGCCTCACCCGCCATCCCGTTCGCCGGGATCCCGAGCTGCCCCTCTATCGCCGGTGACACGGGCACCGGCACTTGTGGACGAGGAGGATCGCTCCACCGGAGTGCGGCAGGGGTACGTCTCGGGTCTGGCGGCACCACTCGTGAAGGTCTCCGTAGCCAGGCCGTCGGCCGAGTCGGCACTCGGCGGACAGGGCACGCTTCACGCCTTGGGACATCGGATGTGCTCGTACTCGACATCGGGCATTCCTTCACGGGCTCCGATGATCCTGAGGCGACGGGCCATCTCATCGGCCGCGATGATCCTCCGGCACCTCGGACACGTCTGCCCGCCCGGCGCGGCGGTTCCGTACTCGGGCACTCTTGTGGGGCGGCCGTCGGAGGCCGGTTCGGACTTCGTGGTCATGTGCGCTCCCCGCATCGGTCATGGTTGACAAATCGACGGTAGGGAAGGGAAGTTGAGGCGGAGAGAGAATATTCTCGACTATTCTCACGTGACCGTTGGGAATTCCTCGACATTCGTAAGAGGACCCGGGCACCCTGTGTCTCGTCGTTCGACTCGGAAGAGGTGATCGAGCATGACGCGAAGGCTGCGCTTCAACGGCACAGGGTCAGGCGAAGGAGGATGCCCGGCGGTCCACGAGGACTTGGAGTCGGGCGAGGTGATCGTTCACGGGCCGCCCCTGACGGAGCCGGGGGACGTGGACCAGCTCCGGCACCTGGGCGAGGGGGAGGTTGCCGTCGTCGTACCACGCGAGCTGCTGACCGACTGGGCCCCGAAGGACAGGACGCGGCAGGCGCGGATCATCGATCTCGATGCGTTCGGCAAGCTCTTCGAGAACTTTGAGCACACGGCATGGCGACTGGAGACCCGGCGCAGGTACGCGTCTGATGAATCGACCGACACCTACGGTCAGTTCATCCGGGGTGAGGCTCCTGCATGGAACCTGGAAACACCGTGGGCCCGGACCATCAGGGAGAAGACCACAGGCGGGGCGATCGTCTGCCGGGTGCGAATCGTCGATACCCCGCCCACCGACGGGCAGCGCTACCTCACGGCCCACGCCGAGAAGAACGAAGCCCTCGGAGAGGACATCCGGAACCTGTCACGTACGCGGGCCGACGCCCTCCGGGTCCCCTCCGAGGACTTCTGGTTGTTCGACAGCCGGCTCGTGGCGCTCCTGCGTTTCGACGACGAGGACAATCTCGTGGACGTGGAACTGATCACCGAGCCGGCCGAAGTCGTCCGGTACGCCATGGTCCGTGACGCGGCGTGGCACCAGGCCGTGCCCTACCGGGAGTTCACGGCAGAGCCAGGCGAGTAGAAGAAGGAACGAGTACCGGTGAGCGGCACGGACTATCAGAGGGCACGTGAGGAACTGGGGCGGAGGCTACGAGAGCTGCGCTCCGAGAGCCCTCATGGCTGTCTCACCGGTACCGCCCTGGCGCGGCTGCTCGACTGGCCGCAGTCGAAGATCAGCAAACTGGAGAACGGACGCCAGACCCCCACGGCGGAAGACCTGCGAGCGTGGGCGGACGCCACCGGACAGCCGGAGGCGTACGGGGAGCTGCACGCCCGCTTGAGAGGCTTCGAGTCGCACATCCGGTCCTGGCGGCGGCAACTCGCTTCAGGGCAACGCCCAGTGCAGGAAGCGCACAACGCGGCACAAGCGAACGCGACGGTCCTCCGAGCCTGGGAATCGTCTTGGATCGTCGGCGTCCTCCAGACCCCCGACTACGCACGCGCGGTGCTCAGCAGCTTCGCGGAACTGCACCAGACACCTCGGGATGTCGAAGAAGCGGTGCGCTCCCGCATGAGGCGGCAAGAGGGCCTGTACGACGCGAGCAAGCAGTACCACATCCTTCTGTGGGAAGGAGCGCTTCACGCCCAGGTGTGCCCTCCCGAGATCCTGGCGGCCCAGCTGGACCGCCTCATGGGCACCGTGGGCATGGATACCGTACGACTCGGGATCGTGCCTCTGGACGCCACCCTGCGGCTACCTCCCGGCAATGGCTTCTGGATCTACGACGATCGCGTGGTCACGGAGACCTGGCACGCCGAACTGTGGCTTGAAGACGCGGACACCCTGGCCACGCACCTTCGGGTGTGGGAGACACTGCACCAGTCGGCTGTCTTCGGCCCGGATGCTCAGCACGTGATCGCCCGGGCCCGCCGCTCCGTCTGGGCTTTACCTCTTTCGGGCGATGACGCTTAAGTAAGTTTCGAAGTAGTTTCAAAGTCATGGGTACCGAGAACGCGGCAGTGAACTTCTCCGAGCTGGTGAACAAGAACAAACAGACTCTCGCCCGGCTCCAGGAGTCGCCGAGACTGCTCCTGCACCGCAGAGATGGTGAGGACCTGGTCCTCACCACTGCGGCGCGGGCCGAGCAGGACCAGACCGTGGTGTCCGCAGCCACCCGGATGCTGGCCGCGATGGCGCGCCGGGAGCCCGGCAGCATGGAACTGCTCCTCGGCATACTGCCGGACGCCTTCCCGTGGGTCCGCTTCCTGCCCGAGGCCGATCTCCACGCCTTCGCCGTCGAACTGGTCGACACCATGCGCGCCGCCGACTCACTCGGCAACAGCGCGGCCGTCGCCCAGCTGCTCATCGCCTGGCAGCACACCGCCGAGGTCCACTCCGACCCCGATCTACTGGCCGCGCTGACCAGGGACCACGGCGAGGACTACGGGCCGGTACCGGACCCTCGGGACACCGCATGACCGCGGGGCGCGGCGACCGCGCCGCACCGCCGGCGCCGGACGGCCACTGGGAGGTCCGCTTCGCGGACGCGGCCTCGGCCAAGGGCTGGGAAAGCCTCGCCCAACAGGCACGGGGAGAACACCTACCGCGCCTGGATCACCATGCGTACGGCCCCCAGGCCCGTCGTGGAGACTGCCCGCCACCATCGGCTGAAGGGCAGTCTGGCCCACGGCACCCACCGGGGACAGACCTGCGAACAGTGGCAGATCGAGGTGACCGGCGGCGGCCGCGTCTGGTACCTCCTCGACACCACCCGCGACACCTGCTGGATCACCTTCGCCGGCACGGGGCATCCGCGGGCCACGGACCGCCGCTGAGAGTCGGCACGGCTCCACGCCTGGCGCGCTCAGCCGCCCGCCGGAAAGCGGGCCACCAGCAGGGCGCCCTCCTCCGAGTCCCCGATCGTGAGGGTGCCGCCGTGGGCGGTGGCCAGGTCCCGGGCGATCGGGAGGCCCAGGCCGGCGCCGCCGGTGGTGCGGGTGCGGGCCGTGTCGAGGCGGGTGAAGCGGTCGAAGACCCTGGTGCGGTCGGCGGGCGGGATGCCGGGGCCGTCGTCCTGGACCGTGAGGGTGGTGTGGGTGGGGGCCTGCGCGACCGTGACGGTCACCTCCGTACGGGCGTGGCGGCAGGCGTTGGTGAGGAGGTTGCGGAGGAGGCGGTCCAGGTGGGTCGGGTTGCCCGGCATCACCGCCGGCGCCGGGGCCTCGCAGCGTACGCGGAGGGTTTTCGCTTCCGGGAGGTGCTGGTGTTCGCGGACCAGGTCCTCCGCCAGGGCCGACAGGTCGACCGGTTCGCGGACCGGGGCCGCCGAGCCCTGGCCGGCCAGCAACAGGAGGTCGTCCGTCAGGTGTTGGAGGCGGATGACGTCCTCCGTCGCCTCCCTCACCACCTCCTGCCAGTTCTCTACCGAATCCGGGTGGCGCAGGGCCGACTCCAGTTGGGCGCGCAACGCGGCCAGGGGGCTGCGGAGTTCGTGGGCCGCGTCGGCCGTGAACTCGCGCTGGCGGGTGGCGGCGGCCTCCACGCGGTCGAGGGTCGCGTTGGTCGTGCGGGCCAGGTCCGCGATGACGTCCCCCGTCGGCGGGACCGGGACCCGGCGGTCCAGGGACTGGCCGGTGATGTCGGCCAGTTCGCGGCGGATCGCCTCCACCGGGCGCAGCGCCCTCGCGACCATGACGTGCACCAGGAAGCCCGTCAGGAGGGCCGTCAGGGGGACGCCGGTGGTGACGGCGATCCAGTAGACCTTGTCGAGCGTGTCGTGCGCGTCGTTGAGGGTCTGGAAGGTGCGGACCGCCGCGAAGAAGAGCACGCCCGTGGCGCCCGCCGCCGTCAGCGCCACCCGACCCCGGAAGGAGATCCTGGCCCCGCCCCGGCCCATCGCCGCCGCGACCGCCGCCGCCGTGATGAGGCCCGCGGAGGGGCCGACGCAGGCGATGGCCCAGCGGAACGCCTTCTCCGCGACGTCGACCTTGCCGTACTCGTTCTCGCGGACGAGCCAGAGACCGTACGCGGTGTACAGGCCGGCCGTCACGGCGGCGGCGACGGCCGCGCCCCGGAGCCGTACCCACCACGGGCCGCCCTTCCCCGCCAGGAGGCAGACGACGGCCACGTACAGGGCCCCCAGCCAGGTGCCCCAGGTGGTGATCTGCTCGATCTGCGGGCCGACCCGGTCGTCGTTGATGTGGACGGCGGGCCAGGTGGAGCGCAGGCCGGCCGCCCGGTCCGCGTACTGGAGCCAGGCCACCGCGACGCCGACGACCAGGGCGGCGGCCAGGCCGGACGCCCAGACCGGGCGGGTCGCCCACACGGGGCGGTGGGGCTCACGCACGGCCGCTCACCCGGTAGCCGGCGCCCCTCACCGTCTCGATCGTCTCCCGGCCGAAGGGGGCGTCGATCTTCTTCCGTACGGCGCTGATGTAGACGTGCACGATGTTCGGGTCGCCGGTGAAGTCCGCCGACCACACCTCGTCGAGGAGGTCGGCCACGGGCACCACCTCGTCGAGCCTCCCCAGCAGGCAGTGCAGGACGGCGAACTCCTTCGGCGTGAGGACGATCCGCTCCCGGCCGCGCCCGCAGGTGCGGCGGGCCGGGTCGAGCCACAGGTCGCCCGCCTCCAGGAGCGCGGGGACGCGGGCGCCGCCGCGGCGGACGAGGGCCCGCAGGCGGGCCTCCAGGACGACGTACGAGAACGGTTTCGCCAGGTAGTCGTCGGCGCCCGTGTCCAGGCCCTCGGCCTCGTCGTACTCGCCGTTCTTCGCGGTCAGCATCATCACCGGCACGTCGTTGCCCTCGGCGCGCAGCCGGGAGCAGACCTGGTAGCCGCTGAGGCCGGGCAGCATCAGGTCCAGCAGGACGGCGGCGTAACGGTGTTCGCGGGCGAGGTGGAGTCCGGTGACGCCGTCGTGCGTCACGTCGACCGTGTAGCCGACGGCGGTGAGGCCACGCCGCAGCGACGCGGCTATCCGTTCCTCGTCCTCGATCACCAGGATGCGCATGGTCCCGAGTATCGCCCGTCCCGGCCCCGGCCCTCCCTGAGGGAATCCTCAGGTCGCTTCAGGGGCCCCTCAGGGGCTCCCGGCGAGGCTGCGGCCATGCTCATGATCACCACGGCCGGGAGGCCCGGGGCTCCGGCGCGCCCCGGGCCCGCCGTCCTGCCCCGGACCGGGCCCGCGCTCGTCGCCGCCGCCCTCTTCCTCCTGCACACCGCCTTCGCGCTGCGCAACCACGCCCGCTTCCGGACGACCGGCTACGACCTGGGGATCTTCGGGCAGGCCGTGCGGTCGTGGGCGGAGGGGCGGCTGCCCGCCTCGGAGATCCGGACGGCGACCGCCCCGGCCGGTTTCGCGGGCGAGGCGCTGCCGCTGCTCGGGGACCACTTCCATCCGGTGCTCGCGCTCCTCGGGCCGGTGTACCGGCTGGTGCCGCACGTGGAGGTGCTGCTCGTCGCGCAGGCGGCGCTCGTCGCGGTGGCGGTGTACGTGACCGGGCGGACCGCCCAACGGCACCTGCCCGCACGGCCGTTCGCCGGGCCTGTCGTCGGCCTGGCGTGCGGGCTCGCGTGGGGCGTGCAGACGCTGGTCGGCTTCGACTTCCACGAGGTGGCGTTCGCGCTGCCGCTGCTGGCGCTGGCCTGCCGGGCGTATCTGGACGGGCGGTTGCGGGCCGCCGCCTGGTGGGCGGCGGGGCTGCTGCTCGTGAAGGAGGACCTGGGGGCGACGGCCGCCGTCCTCGGGCTGCTGATCGCGTACCGGGCGCGGGACCGGCGGGAGCGGCGGGCGGGGTGGTTCCTCGCCGGTGGGTCGGTGCTCGCCACGCTCCTCGTCCTCAAGGTGGTGATCCCGGGCTTCGCGCCCGACGGACGCTATCTGTACGCCGAGCAGGTCGGCGGCGCGTACGGGATCCTCGACGGCTGGTCCGTGAAGGTGCTCACCGTCCTCGCGCTGCTCGCCGTCACCGGCGGCCTGGTGCTGCGCAGCCCGCTGGCGTGGCTGCTGCTGCCCACGCTGGCCTGGCGGTTCACCTCGTCGGTACCGTCCCACTGGGAACCGGGGCTGCACTACTCGGCCGTGCTCGTACCGATCGCCTTCGCGGCCCTGGTGGACGCGCTGCGGCGCGGGGCGCGGCTGCCGGTGCCGGGGCTGCGCGGGGCGCGGCTCCCCCTGGCCGTACCGCTCGGAGCCGTACTCCTGCTCCTGCCCCTCCAGCCGACCGCACAGCTCGCCACCCCCGGCTTCTGGCGGGAGAGCCCGCGCGAGGCGGCGGCGCGGGCGGCGGTGGAGCGGGTTCCGGACGGGGTGCGGGTGGCGGCGAGCAACACGCTCGCCCCGCACCTGACGGACCGGACGGTGGTACGGCTCGCGGCGCCGGGGCTGCTCGACCGGGAGCCGGCCGTGGAGTGGCTGGTCCTGGATCGCGCGGACGGGTTCCCGGCGGGGGCGACGGACGGGGTGCTGTGGGAGACGGCCTCGGACCCGGCGTGGCGGGTGGTGCGGGACGAGGCCGGGATCGTCCTCCTCGCCCGCGCGGGGTGAGCGGTCAGCCGCGGGCGTAGGAGCCGAGGCCGACCAGGCAGTAGACGTACTCGTTGATGGTGGCGCCGTTCAGGGTGTAGCGGTGCGAGAAGGCGTACTCCGTCTTGGGGTTGGCGTTGCACTTGTTCATGTCGGAGGTGAAGGGGAAGGTCTGGATGACCTTGTAGTGGGCGTCCGAGGCCGAGCAGGGCACCTCCTCGACGCCGCTGACGGACTGCGCGGTCTCCGAGTCCGGCAGGGTGCCGTTGAGGCAGGTGCCCTTCCGGTACGGGTCGGGCTCCTTCTCCGTGGGGGTGGCGGTCGCGGTGGGGTCGAGGTTCAGGCCGTCGAGGTCGAGGCTGGGGAAGGGCGAGACCGAGAAGGTGGGGACGGGGCGCCGGGATTCGGGCCTGTCGTCCTTGTCGCCCTGGCTGAAGAGGTACGCGCCGCCGATCACCCCGCCGATGACGAGGAGCGGGACGAGGCAGCCCGCGACGCCGGACTTCCGCCGCTGCGGGGCCTGTCCTGCCGCGACCGTGATGCGGAGGAGGACGGTCGCGCCGGCGAGCTGGACGGGGACGAGGTCGCCGTGGCGGCAGGGCGGGACGTGGAGCCGGGTGGGGCCGGTGGCCGGCAGGTTCACCGGTATGACGACGCCGGTGGCGGCCTGCTGCGGGGTGAGCGTGAGGGGGATCTCCTGCGTGGACACCTGCTGCTCCTCGGGGAAGGATGCGGACGGGGACGGAGGGGCGCGCGTCGCCCGTATGACGTGTACACGAGGCGGGCCGGTTGCAGTCACCGACCCTTTTCCGTAATCGGATTCTAGTTCTCCGAACCGGATCCCACTCCCCCGAAGCGGCTCGTCTACCGCCTCAACTCCGCTTCCGAAGCTCCCCCTTGACGACTTTCCCGCTGGCGTTGCGAGGCAGTTCCTCCACGAACTCGACCCGCCTGGGCACCTTGTAGTTCGCCATCTCCCGCCGTGACCAGGCGATCAGGTCGTCCGCGGTGAGCGTGGCGCCCGGCCGCCGCACCACGAACGCGCACCCGACCTCCCCGAGCCGCCCGTCGGGGACGCCGATGACGGCGACGTCGGCGATGTCCGGGTGGAGGCCGAGGAGTTGCTCGATCTCGGCCGGGTAGGCGTTGAAGCCGCCAACGATGAACATGTCCTTGAGGCGGTCGGTGATCCGCAGGTTGCCCGCCTCGTCGAGGACGCCGATGTCGCCGGTGCGCAGCCAGCCGTCCGCGTCGATCGCGGCGGCCGTCGCCGCCTCGTCCTCGAAGTAGCCGCGCATCACGTTGTGGCCCCGGACCAGGACCTCGCCCGCCTCGGAGAGGCGGACCTCGGTGCCGGGGACGGGCCGGCCGGAGGTGGTGGCGATCGTCTCGTCGGGGTCGTCGCGGCGGCACATGGTGACCAGGCCGCTCGCCTCGGAGAGGCCGTACGCGGTGAGGACGGTGCCGATGCCCAGTTCGGTACGGAGGCGTTCGACGAGCCGCAGGGGGACGACGGCGGCGCCGGTGACGACCAGGCGGAGGGTGGACAGGTCGTGGGCGGCGCGGGCCGGGTGGTCGAGGAGCGACTGGTGGAGGGTGGGCGGGCCGGGGAGGACGGTGATCCGTTCGGCGGCGATGTTGGCGAGGACGGTGTCGGCGGTGAAGACGGGCTGCGGCACGATCACCGCACCGCGCATCAGGCAGGCGAGGACGCCCGCCTTGTAGCCGAAGGTGTGGAAGAAGGGGTTCACGACGAGGTAGCGGTCGCCCTCGGCGAGACCGGCGAGCGCCGCCCACTCCTCGTAGCAGCGCAGGGTCTGGGCATGGCTGATGACGGCGCCCTTGGGGCGGCCGGTGGTGCCGGAGGTGTAGACGATGTCGGAGGGACCGTCGGGGTCGACGGCGTCGGCGCGGGCCCGGACGCGTTCGGCGGGGATCCGGTCGCCGCCCGCGAGGAACGCCTTCCAGGTGGTCCAGCCGTCCTCGTCGGGCGCGGTGTCGCCGAGGACGACGACCCGTTCCAGGTGCGGCAGGGGCACTCCGGCGCGGCGCAGGGACGCGACGTACGAGGTGCCGAGGAAGGTGCCGGTGACGAAGAGGAGCCGGGCGCGGGAGCGGGCTAGGACGTCGGCGGCCTCGGTGCCCTTGAAGCGGGTGTTGAGGGGGACGAGGACGGCGCCCGCGGTGACGGCGCCGAGGGCGGCGACGATCCAGTCGAGGCTGTTGGGCGCCCAGATCGCGACCCGGTCCCCCACGCGTGTCCCGGCGGCCAGGCAGGCGGCGGCGGACCGCTCGACGCGGGCGGCGAGTTCGGCGTACGAGACGCGGGTACGGCCCTCAGCGACCGCCTCGCGCTCGCCGTACCGCTCCCCCGCCGCCCGTACGAGTCCCGGGATCGTGCCCCACTCCAGGTCACCGCGCATGACCGTACCCCCACTCTCCCTCTAGCTGACTATCCGTCAGATTAGTTGTACCCTGACGCGCTGTCAGCAGTGCTGCATCACCGCACCCATGAGGAGGTCCGGTGCTCAAGGACGCCACAGCCATCGTCGGGATCGGCCAGACACCCTTCGCGAAGCACCTCCCCGAGTCCGAGAAGACCCTCGCCTGCCGGGCGGTCCTGGCCGCCCTCGACGACGCCGGGATCGACCCCGGCGAGGTCGACGCCTTCGCCTCCTACACGATGGAGGAGACCGACGAGGTCGAGGTCGCCAAGGCCATCGGCGCCGGTGACGTCACCTTCTTCTCCAAGGTCGGCTACGGCGGCGGCGGTTCCTGCGCCACCGTCGGCCACCTCGCCGCCGCCATAGCCGCCGGTCAGGCGAGCGTCGGCGTCGCCTGGCGGTCCCGCAAGCGCGGCTCGGGCCCCCGCCCCTGGAAGAACACCGCCGTCCAGCTGCCCACCCCCGGCCAGTGGACCCGCCCCTTCGGGCTGCTCCGCCCCGCCGACGAGATCGGCATGCTCGCCCGCCGCTACATGCACGAGTACGGCGCCACCCGCGACCACCTCTTCAACGTCGCCCTCGCCTGCCGCAACCGCGCCAACCAGAACCCGGCCGCGATCATGTACGAGCGCCCGCTGACCCGCGAGATGTACATGACCTCCCGCTGGATCAGCGAACCCCTCTGCCTCTACGACAACTGCCTGGAGACCGACGGCGCCCTCGCCTGCGTCGTCGTCTCCGCCGAACGGGCCCGCGACTGCCGCCGGCGGCCCGTCTACGTCCACTCCGCCGCCCAGGGGCTGCCCGCCCAGCACCACGGCATGGTCAACTACTGGAACGACGACCCGCTCACCGGCCCCGCCTGGACCGCCGCCCGCCACCTGTGGAAGACCGCCGACTTCGGCCCGGCCGACGTGGACGTCGCCCAGATCTACGACGCCTTCACCCCCCTCGTGCCGCTCTCCCTGGAGGGCTACGGCTTCTGCGGGCGCGGCGAGGGCGGCGCCTTCACCGAGGGCGGCGCCCTCGAACTCGGCGGCCGGCTCCCCCTCAACACCGGCGGCGGCGGTCTCTCCGAGGCGTACGTGCACGGCTTCAACCTCATCACCGAGGGCGTGAAGCAGCTCCGCGGCACCTCCACCGCCCAGGTCCCCGGCGCCGCCACCTGCCTCGTCACGGCGGGTGAGGGCGTCCCCACCTCGGCCCTGCTCCTGAGGAGTTGACCGATGCTGACCCCCGTCATCGACGAAGACGGCGCCCCCTTCTGGGAGTTCACCGCGCGCGGCGAACTCCGCGTCCAGGCCTGCGCCGAACCGGGCTGCGGCGAACTCCGCTTCCCGCCCCGCCCCTGCTGCCCGCACTGCCACTCCTTCGCCACCGAATGGCGCCGGATGTCCGGCCGGGGCCGCATCTGGTCGTACGTGCTCCCGCACCCCCCGCTCCTCCCCGACTACGCCGACCAGGCCCCCTACAACGCGGTCCTCGTCGAACTCGCCGACGCCCCCCGCATCCGCCTCGCCGGCAACGTCGTCGCCGCCCCCGACGCCCGCCTCGACTCCGTCGACCCGGCCCGCCTCCGCATCGGCGCCCCCGTCCGCGTCGCCTTCACCGAGATCGACGGCATCGCCGTCCCCCGCTGGATCCTGGAGCGCGGATGACGATCACCCTGGAACGGGACAAGGCGACCGGCGTCGCCGTCGTCACCCTCGACCGCCCCGAACGCCACAACGCCCTCACCCTCGCCATGGCCCGCGAACTCGCCGCCGTCTGGCGGGCGTTCCGCTACGAGGACGAGGTACGGGCGATCGTCGTCACGGGCGCCGGCGGCCGGGCCTTCTGCACCGGCATCGACCGCGACGACGCGGGCCGGGTGCCGCAGCCCCCGTCCCCGTACACCATCGACGACCCGCTGATCACGATCGGCCCCAAGGCCAACGACCTGTGGAAACCGGTGATCGCCGCCGTCGAGGGGATGGCCTGCGGCGGCGTCTTCTACCTCCTCGGCGAGGCCGAGTTCCTCATCGCGGGCGAAACCGCCGAGTTCTTCGACCCCCACGTCACCTACGGCATGGCCAGCGCCTTCGAAACCATCCACATGGCCCAGCGGATGCCCTTCGGCGAGATCGCCCGAATGGCCCTCATGGGCTCCGCCGAACGGATCTCGGCGGGGAGGGCGTACGAGACGGGCCTGGTCAGCGAGGTGACGAAACCCGGCGAAGCCCTGCCCGCCGCGCGAAAGGCGGCAGCCGTCATCGCCTCCTACCCGACGGAAGCCGTCCAGGGCACCGTCCGCGCCCTCTGGACGGCCAAGGAGTCCCTCAGACCCCAGGCCCTCGCCCAGGCCCCGCACCTGGTGACCCTCGGCAACCTGCCGGCGGACCGGCAGACGGAGCTGTTCACGGGGCGGCGGACGGGGTACCGGACGCGGTAGGGGCCCGTACCTCGCGCAGGGCCCCTACCGCGTGCCGCTCAGGCCGTCTGCCGTCGGCGCTTCGCGACGAGCACGCGCGCCGCGAACGCCAGGGCGAAGGTCGCCGGGACGAACACGACGTCCATTCCCTGGAAGAGGGAAGCCGAGAGGACGAGGCGAACCAGGAGCAGGGCCCCGTACACCAGGGCGGTCACCAGAGCGGCGGCGGCCAACGGGTTCGACGGCTCGGAAAGAAGGAAGCGGCGCAGGGGGGAACGCGAAGCCGCCCCACTGGCCGCGGACGCCCCCAGAACGCCGTCACGCGAGAAGTCCCCCTGCGCCTTCATGCATCCCCCTGTGTCGCATGCGAGAAAAGGCTCTGGTCAGGAGCCCACGGCTCCAACACTGGAGCCGTAAAAGTCGTACCACGGCACACAGAGAGGTGGTTCGACCGGCGTCGAAGTACATCAGCTCCGGCCGCCGTGGGGGCCTACACCTCGTACGCGTCCCCGACCACGCACTTCCTCACCTTGTCGACGAGCCCGGGGCGCGCCATCTTCACGTCGAAGTCCTTCCGCTCCCCGGCACCCACCGTCACCGTCGCCGTCGCCGTGTCGACCACGGAGCCGGTGGCGCCCCGGAACTCCAGGGTCACCCGGTAGGTGGCGGTGGTGCTGTACAGGCCGTCGTTGGCGATCCGCAGCGTCGCCGTCGTGTCCGCCTTGCGGGCGGGCCTGCTCCTGCTCTTCTTCTGCGCGGGGTCCACGCAGTCGACGACGGTCACGTTCACGGTGGTGTCCGACGGGGAGGGAGAGGGCGTGGGCTCGGTGGTGTAGTCGCTGCCCGAGCCGCCGGACCCGCTCGAACCGGACCCGCTCGAACCGGAGCCGTCGTAGCCGGAGCCGGAACCGGAACCGTCGTAGCCGGAGCCCGAGCCGTAGTCGCGGTTGTTCTTCTTCGAGCTGGAGCAGCCACCTCCGCCGCTGCTCTTGCTCTTGCTCTTTCCGCTGCCGCTCTTGCCGCCCGTGCTCGTCTGGAAGCCGGTCAGCGCCAGCACCACCACCGTCAGTGCGGCGGCCATCTTCAGCCGGGTCCGTGTCATCGCCCTCTCCCCCGCGCCCCGTCTCGTCATGTGCGCGCCACACCCTAGCGGGGGGGCGCCGGTGCCGCGTGGCGGGCGCCCCGCACCGGGCGTAGCGTCGACAACGAGAGAGCCGGACCGCGAAGCCCCCGAGGAGGCCGCTCGATGATCCGCAACGTCGTCGGCTCGGTCCTGGCCCTCGCCGGAGCGACGGCCGCCGTCTGGAGCCCCTTCCGTGCCTGGTACGACGGCCGTCACGGACGCGACTACCCGATCGGGGACCTCTTCGGCGGCATCACCGACACCAAGGCCGCGGTCATCGGCTCGATCCTGCTGCCCTTCGCCTTCGCCGCCCTCGTCGCCCTCCTCGGGGTGGTGCTGCGCTCCCGGCTGCTCGTCGCCGCCGCCGGGACGGTCGTCCTCGGCTTCACCGTCCTGTGGATGGTGCGGGTCGGACAGGCCGAGGGCGGTCTGGTCCTCT
This sequence comes from Streptomyces sp. CC208A, assembly GCF_030010625.1. Taxonomy (GTDB): domain Bacteria; phylum Actinomycetota; class Actinomycetes; order Streptomycetales; family Streptomycetaceae; genus Streptomyces. The sequence goes on from NZ_JASCXN010000004.1 coordinate 276,879, forward strand.
CCGGCGGCGGGCGCGGCCTCGGCGACGGCGTCGCGAACGCCCTCGGCGGCGGGGTCCTGCTCCTCCTCGGCGCCCTCGTCATGTCCGGCCGGCCCAAGAGCCACCGCCTGGAACCGGCCGCACCGCCGCCCACGCACCCGACGCTCGACGGCCCGCCGGTCGCACCGCCACCCGCCGGGCCCGTGGGCGACGCCGAGACCCGGTCCATGCCGTACCCCGAGCCCCCGCCCGACCAGGGCGGTCACCACCGGGCCTAGCGCGGGACCCCGGCGCCCCGGCCGGTCGCCGTGCCCTTCGCCGCGTCGAGCGCGTACACGCAGCGGTCCTTGCTGCACGCGTACACGACCCCGCCCTTCGCCACCGGCGAGCCGGTGATCTCGCCGCCGGTGGCGAGCTTCCAGCGGAGCTGCCCGCCGGTCGCGTCCAGCGTGTAGAGGACGTGGTCGGCGGAGCCGAAGTGGACCCGGCCGTCGGCGACGACGGGGGCGCCGACCAGCTCGCCGCCGGCCGCGAACCGCCACCTGGGGGTGCCGGTGACCGCGTCCAGGGTGTAGAGCGCGCTGCCGCTGCCGACGTGCACGTTGCCGGCCGCGACGAGCACCGGCTCGGACGACTGGCGCGCCTCGGTCGCGATCCGCCACCGGTCCTGGCCGGTGGTGGCGTCGAGCGCGTACACCGTGCCGAGGTGGTCGGCGAGGTACACGCCGCCGCCGGTGACGGCCGGGCCGGGCGCGAAGGCGGGCGGCGAGAGGAAGACGGCGGGCGCCTCGAAGTGCCAGCGGACGTGCCCGGCCGCGATGTCGATCGACAGGACGCGGGTGCCGGCGGAGACGTACACGCAGCCGTCCTCGGCGGGGGCGACCCTGACCGGCACGTGCCCGCAGGAGGCGGCGTCGCCGATCGGGTACGACCAGCGTTCGGTGCCCGTCCGGGCGTCGAGGGCGCGGAGCCGGGCGTCCTGCCACACGTACACGGTGTCGCCGTGCACGGCCGGGCCCGCCTCCGGGGTCTCGAAGTCGGTCTGGCAGCCGGTGATCTCCCACAGCTTGGCGCCGTTGGACGCCTCCCAGCCCTGGACGCCGCCGCCCCGGGTGCCGGTGACGACGGTGCCCCGGTCCACCTGGAGGGAGTACACCCAGGAGTCGGTACGCAGCCGCCACCGCTCGCTGCCGTCGGCGGCGTCGAGCGCGTACAGCGTCGGCCCGTCGGAGGCGTGGATACGGCCCTGGGCCACCGCCATCGACCAGGCCACGTCCCGCGTCTTGAACTGGCGCCGGCCGCTGCCGGTGTCAAGGGCGTGCACCTCGAAGGAGGTCACGTACAGCAGGTCGCCGTCGACGACCGGCGTCCCCCACACGTCGTTGGACATGCGGAAGCGCCACGGCCGCCACTGCCCCGGCGGGGGCGGCGGGGTCGGCGTGGGCTGCGGCGGTACGACGGGGGCCTCGGGCGACGGCGCCGGTTCGCCGCCCGGCGGCCTGAGCCAGCCGGTGGCGTGCGGGTCGGCGGCCTGGCCGACGGCGACGGCCGCCCGGGTGTCGGAGACCCGGGGGCCGGGCCCGATCGGCACGGTGGCGCCGCCGAGCCGCACCGGCCCGCCGGACTGCTCGGCGGGCCCGGCGTGCCGGCCGCCCGCATGGGCGGGCTCGGGCGCGCGCGGGTCGCCCCCGTCGTACGGGACGGGCGGGCGCGGCGGCATAGGCGGCGGGGAGACCGGGGGCGGCGGGGTCGGCCGGCCACCGCGACGGATCTCGATCATCTCGACGGCGCTGCGCGGCAGCCACGCGGAGGCGGTGCCGCTGTCGTCGCTGCCCGGCCCGAAGAGGTGCGGGGCGAGCATGGCCTGGAGGTCGGCCGGGGTCGGCCGCTGGGCCACGTCCATCTGCATGCACGCGTCGATGAGGGGCCGCAGCTCCTCGGGCAGGCCCTCCAGGTCGGGGCCCTCGCGCAGCAGCATGAAGACGGTCTCGACCGGGTTGGCGCCGTGGAAGGGCGCGTGCCCGGTCGCGGCGAAGACCAGCATGGAGCCGAGCGAGAAGACGTCGCTGGCGCCGGTGACGCTGCGCGAGTCGCGGGCCTGCTCGGGCGACATGTAGGCGGGGGTGCCCACGGCGACGTTGGTCATCGTCAGCCGTGTGTTGGAGACGCCGGACGCGATGCCGAAGTCGATCACCCGGGGGCCGTCCTCGACGACGAGGACGTTCGACGGCTTGAGGTCGCGGTGGACGAGCCCGGCGCCGTGGATGGACTGCAGGGCCTCGGCGACACCGGCGGCGAGCCAGCGCACCGCCTGGGCCGGCAGCGGCCCGCACTCGTTCACTATCTCTTCCAGCGAGGGCGCGGGCACGTACGCGGTCGCGAGCCACGGCACGGCGGCGCGCGGGTCGGCGTCGACGACGGCGGCCGTGTAGAAACCGGATACCGCCCGGGCGGCCTCGACCTCCCGGGTGAAACGGACCCGGAACAGCTGGTCCTCCGCGAGCTCCGTGCGCACGGTCTTGATCGCCACCCGCCGGCCGGACGCCGACCGCGCGAGATAGACGAGACCCATGCCGCCCGCGCCGAGCCGGCCCAGCACCTCGAAGGGCCCGATGCGTCTCGGGTCGTGCTGCGTCAGCTGTTCCACTTGCCTGCCACCTCCCCGTACGGGCCATGACGGTACGGCCCGACCCCTGATTGTTCCTGTCCGGAGCCCTGGTTGCGAACCCGGGGGCGGATCGGGGTGTCACACCTCATATCGAGTGGATCGCTCACGTGGTGGCGGGCGGCTCCGGGGGGAGGGACTCGGGGGGTGTGGGGCGGGTGAGGCGGGCGGTGTCGGTGGAGAGCTCGTCGGCCTCCGGCTTGGAGACGAGGGGCTCGACGGGGGTGGGTTCGGTGTCCGGTTCGGCGAGGACGGCGAAGCGGGCGCCCTGGTTGTCGTGGAGGACGGCGATCCGGCCGTAGGGGGTGTCGACGGGGGGTTCGGCGACCCGGCCGCCGAGGCGGACGGTGGTGGAGCAGGCGTCGTCGCAGTCGCGGACCGCGAAGTAGACGAGGACGTGGCCGGGCATCTCGGCGGGGAAGGCGTCGGTGATGACGGCCCGGCCGCCGAAGGCGCTGTCGTCGCCGGGGCGGGAGCCGGGCGGGGACCAGACGCGGTAGTCGAAGCCGGGTTCCTTGCCCTCCTCCTCGGGGTCGGCCTGGCGGCCGAGCCAGCCGAAGACGGAGGCGTAGAAGGTGTCCACGGGCCCGGGACGGCGGGTGTAGATCTCCATCCAGCAGAAGGAGCCGGGTTCGTTCACGACCTCGAAGCCGTCGTCCTCGCCGGCCTGGCGCAGTCCGAGGACGGCGCCGCCGGGGTCGGCGGCGAGGGCGAGGACGCCGAAGGGGCCGACGGGGTACGGCTCCATGACCATCTGTCCGCCCGCCGCCTTGACGCGGGCGGCGACGGTGCCGGCGTCCTCGGTGGCGAGGTAGACGGTCCAGGTGGTGGGCATGCGGCCGTCCCGCTTGGGGAGGAGCCCGGCGACCCGGCGCCCGTCGAGCAGGGCCTCGTCGCGGTCCTCGTCGAAGGTCCAGCCGAAGAGCTCGCCGTAGAAGCGCTTGCCCGCCTCCAGGTCGGGGAGCTGCGCCTCCACCCAGCAGGGGGTGCCCTCTGTGAATGCCGCCATGTCTCCACGCTAGGACGGCGGGGGCGGGGGCGCGCTCCGGCGTGCGCCGTCCGGGGCGGGGAGCCGGGACCGGAGGGAGCCGGGACCGGAGGGTGTCCGCCTGGTGTTGTCCACAGCCTGTTCACAAGGGGGCGGGGTCTTCCCCGGGCGGGCGGTACGGGGAGGGGGTCGGGCGGCGTGGCGGGATCCGGTCCCTGCGGCTTCCGGGGACACCCCCGCCGACCTCGGGGAACGGGGTGCACCCCATTTGCAGTCGGCCGAATCGCGCGCAGATCCCCCCTCGGTAAGCTGACGGCATGACAGGACAAGTACGCACCGTCGACGGCCGCGTGGCCGGACGACGCGGCCAGGCGACGCGGCAGAAGCTGCTCGACTGCCTCGGTGAGATGCTCAGCTCCTCGCCGTACCGGGACGTCAAGGTGATCGACGTGGCCCGGAAGGCGGGTACTTCACCCGCGACGTTCTATCAGTACTTCCCGGACGTCGAGGGCGCCGTCCTGGAGATCGCGGAGGAAATGGCGAAGGAGGGCGCCGGGTTGACCGAACTGGTCTCCGGCCGCTCCTGGGTCGGCAAGGCGGCCTGGCAGACCTCCGAGGAACTCGTCGACGGCTTCCTCGACTTCTGGCGGAAGCACGACGCGATCCTCCGGGTCGTGGACCTCGGTGCCGCCGAGGGCGACAAGCGGTTCTACAAGATCCGCATGAAGATCCTGAACTCGGTCACCAACTCCCTGACGGACGCGGTGAAGGAGCTCCAGGCCAAGGGCAAGGTCGACAAGGAGGTCAGCGCGGCCGCCATGGCGGGCTCTCTGGTGGCGATGCTGGCCTCGGTCGCCGGCCACCAGAAGGGCTTCACCACCTGGGGCGTGAAGCAGGCCGAACTCAAGCCGAACCTGGCCCTGTTGGTGCACCTGGGCATCACCGGCAAGAAGCCGGTCAGATAACCGGGTCCAACCGGGTCCCCCGCTCCTTCACCCGTCCTGTCGTCGACGCCGACGCCGGTCGCCGCCCCTCCGTGTGGGCGGTACCGCCGTCGGCGTCGTCGTGTCCGGGCGCCGCTCACCTGCGGGTGAGGCGGAAGAGCCGGATCTCGCGGTCGACGCGGGCCTGGTAGGAGGCGTACGGGGGCCAGAAGGCGAGGACCGCCGCCCAGGCCTCCGCCCGCTCCTCCCCCGTCAGCCGTTCGGCCCGTACGGGGATGGTCTCGCCCTTCCAGCTGATGGCGGCGTCCGGGTGGGCGAGGAGGTTGGCCGTCCAGGCGGGGTGGCCGGGGCGGCCGAAGTTGGAGCCGACGAGCAGCCAGGTCCCCCGGTCGGGCTCCGGCATGCAGGCGAGCGGGGTGGTCCGCTCCCGTCCGCTCCTCGCGCCCGTGGCGGTGAGTACGACGCCGGGCAGCATCTGGGCGCTGAGCAGCGTCTTTCCCCTGGTGAGCCGGTGCACGGCCTTGTCGAGGGCGGGGATGACGCGGGGCGCGACCTTGGCGAAGGCCCGGGTGGAGGAGACCTTCTGGACGAGTTTCCTTCCTACGGGCATCAGGCCGCCGCCCCTCGGAGAAGTCCGGTGCGTTCGGCCGCGCGGGCGCGGAGGCGTCCGGCGGGGCCGAAGAGGAGTTCGTCGGCGGCGGCGCGTCCGGCGTAGCGGGGGGCGTCGCGTTCCGGGGCCTCGCCGGCGGCGGCGCGCAGGGCTTCGAGGGCCTGGGCGAGGGCGAGGGGGCCGCCCTCGGGGCCGGGTCCCGGTTCGCGGGCGGCGCAGTACGTGAGCGTGCGGGCGGCCTCGATCCGCGCGTACAGCTCGGCGAGGCGGCGCTCACCGGCGTCCAGGGCGCCGCGGGCGGCTCCGGTGGCCTCGGCGGCGAGGAGGACGGCGGCGGTACGGCCCGCGGCGGCGAGGGCGCGGGTGACGTCGGCGGGGTCCTCGGGGTCCTCGCCGAGGAGTTCGGCGCGTACGTCGCGGAGCTGGACGCCGGCCTGGGGGCGGGTGGGGTCGAGGCCGGTGCGGCGGGTGCGGACGAGGCCGGGTCCCGCGTCCCCGGCCGTCACGAGGTAGAGAAGGGTACGGCTGCGGGCGAAGCCGCCGGTGTGGGCGGCGACGAGGAGGAGTCCCGCGCTGTGCCCGTCGAGGACCTGCTCGGCCTCGCCGTAGAGGAGCCAGCCGTCGGGGGCGGGGCGTGCCTGGACGCCGCCGGCCCGGCCGTCGCCGGACCAGGCGCCGGTGGTGTTGTCGCCGGTGAGGCCGAGGGCGTGGGCGAGGGAGCCGCCGGGGACGGCGAGCGCGCAGGTGAGGCGGCCTCCGGCGATGCGGGGCAGCAGCTCGGCGCGCTGGGCGGGGGTGCCGAGGGCGGCGATCAGCGGGGCGGTGAGGGCGCTGGTGGCGAGGAGCGGGGAGGATGCGAGGGCGCGGCCGGTCTCCTCGCAGGCGAGGGCGAGTTCCGGGAGGCCACGGCCGGTGCCTCCGTACTCCTCGGGGAGAGCGAGCCCGGCGAGGCCGAGTTCGCCGGACATGCGGGCCCACAGGGCGGGGTCGTACCCCTCGGGGGTAGTGGCGGTGGCGGTGCGGGCGGCCGGGGGTCCGGCGTGCCGGGCGAGCAGCTTCCGCAGGGTGCGGCGGATCTCCCGCTGTTCCTCGGTGAGCGGTTCCTCGGTGAGCGGTTCCTCGGTGGACGCGGCGAGGTCCGCGCCGTCGGCGGTCTCCATGGAGCCCCCTCTCTATCTGACGGTCCGTCATGCTAGGCCGAGGGAAGGCCCCTTGCCAGAGAGACGCACCCCCGGATCGCGCAAATCTGATGTACCGTCAGATGCATGACCGCCCACGGCACCACCACCCCGTCCAGGCCCGCCCGGCGCCGGGTCGCCGTCGCCGGTGTCGCGCTCTCCGACTGCGGCCGGGTCGACGAGGCCACCCCGTACGCGCTGCACGCCCAGGCCGCCCGCCGCGCCCTCGCCGACAGCGGCCTCGACCGCTCCCTCGTCGACGGCCTCGCCTCCGCCGGGCTCGGCACGCTCGCGCCCGTCGAGGTCGCCGAGTACCTGGGCCTCCGCCCCACCTGGGTGGACTCCACCTCCGTCGGCGGCGCCACCTGGGAGGTCATGGCCGCCCACGCGGCCGACGCGATCGCCGCCGGGCACGCCAACGCGGTGCTCCTCGTGTACGGCTCCACCGCCCGCGCCGACATCAGGGCCCGCCGCCGCACCGCGAACCTCTCCTTCGGCGCGCGCGGCCCGCTGCAGTTCGAGGCCCCCTACGGGCACACCCTGATCGCCAAGTACGCGATGGCCGCCCGCCGTCACATGCACCAGTACGGGACCACCCTGGAGCAGCTCGCCGAGGTCGCCGTCCGGGCGCGGGCGAACGCGGCGCTCAACCCTGAGGCCATGTTCCGCGACCCGGTCACCGTCGACGAGGTCCTGTCCGGCCCGATGATCGCCGACCCCTTCACCAAGCTGCACTGCTGCATCCGCAGCGACGGGGGCTGCGCGGTGCTGCTGGTGGCGGAGGAGTACGTACCGGACACGCGGAAGGCGCCGGTCTGGGTGCTTGGCACCGGCGAGCACGTCTCCCACACGACGATGTCCGAGTGGGAGGACCTCACGGTCTCCCCCGCCGCGGTCAGCGGCCGCCTCGCCTTCGAGCGCGCCGGCGTCACCCCCGCCGACGTCGACGTCGCCGAGATCTACGACGCCTTCACCTACATGACCCTGGTCACCCTGGAGGACCTCGGCTTCTGCCCCAAGGGCGAGGGCGGCGCGTACGTGACGGAGAAGGACGCGGTGCCGGTCAACACCGACGGCGGCGGCCTCTCCGCCTGCCACCCCGGCATGCGCGGCCTCTTCCTCCTGGTCGAAGCGGTCCGCCAGCTCCGCGGCGAGGCCCCCGGCCTCCAGATCCGCCGCCCCGACGGCACCCTCCCGGAGGTGGCCCTCGCCTCCGGGACGGGCGGCTGGTTCTGCTCCTCCGGCACGGTGATCCTGGCCCGGGGCTGACCCCGCCGCGGGCCGCGCCCCCGCCTACGCTCGCCCCATGACCGACTTCCACCACGCCCTGCGTTCCCTCCGCGTCTGGGACACCGAGCTGCCCGCCTTCGACCCGGCGACCGCCCCGGACGAACCGCTCGCGCTCTTCCACGCCTGGTTCCTCGCGGCGGTCGCCGCCGGGCAGGCGGAGCCGCACACGCTCTCGCTCGCCACCGCCGACGAGGACGGGCGCCCCGACGTCCGTACCGTGATGCTGCACAACGCCGACGCGCGCGGCTGGCACTTCGCCTCGCACTCCACCAGCGCCAAGGGCCGCCAGCTCGCCGCCCGCCCCGAGGCCGCGCTCGGCTTCTACTGGCCCGTGCAGGGGCGCCAGGTCCGGGTCCGGGGACACGTCACCACCGGCACACCCGAGGAGGCGCACGCGGACCTCCACGCCCGTACCACCGGCGCCCTCGCCGCCGCGCTCACCGGCCGGCAGAGCGAGGTCCTCGACTCGCCCGAGGCCCTCGCCGAGGCGAGCGAGGCGGCCTGGCGGCGCGCCGAGGCCGAGCCGGACGCCGACGCCCCGACCTGGACCCTGTACGTCGTCGAGCCGGCCGAGGTCGAGTTCTTCCAGGGCGACGCCCGCCGCCGCCACCTCCGCCTCCGCCACCGCCGCACCCCGGACGGCTGGGTCCGCGAACTCCTCTGGCCCTGACCGCTATTCGGCGTACGCGCCCGCGCCCTCCCCGTACATCGACTCGATCTCGCGCGCGAAGTCCCGCAGCACCGCCCGCCGTCTGAGCTTCAGGGACGGCGTCAGGTGGCCCGAGGTCTCGGAGAACCCGGTCGTCAGGACGCGGAAGGCGCGGATCGACTCGGCCCGCGAGACCAGCCGGTTGGCGTCGTCCACCGCCTTCTGGACGACCTCCAACAGCTCCTCGTCCCGGGCCAGTTCCCACAGCGCCAGGTGGTCCTTCCGCCGCATCCGCCGCCAGTGCGTCAGGCCCTCGTGGTCGAGGGTGATCAGCGCGGAGACGTACGGGCGGCCGTCGCCGACCACCATGCACTGGGCGACCAGGGGGTGGGCGCGCAGCCAGTCCTCCAGCGGGGCCGGGGCCACGTTCTTGCCGGCCGAGGTGATCAGGAGGTCCTTCTTGCGGCCGGTGATGGTGAGGTAGCCGTCCTCGTCGAGGGAGCCCAGGTCGCCGGTGGGGAACCAGCCTCCGTCCGTGTGCGGGAGGGCGGTGCCGCGCCGCGCGTCCCAGTAGCCGGCGAAGACGTGCGGGCCGCTCAGCCACACCTCCCCGTCGTCGGCGATCCGCACCGCCGTGCCCGGCAGCGGCAGGCCCACCGTGCCGTTGCGCGGCGCGAGCGGCGGGGTGACCGTCGACGCGGCCGTGGTCTCCGTCAGGCCGTACCCCTCGAAGACCTCGACGCCCGCGCCCCGGAAGAACTCCGCGAGCCGTACGCCCAGCGGCGAGCCGCCGCAGATCACGTACCGCACCCGCCCGCCCAGCGCCCGCCGGATCCGGCGGTAGACCAGCGGGTCGTACAGGGCGCGTGCCACCCGCACGGAGAGCGAGGGCGCCTCGGTGCTCCCGAAGCGGCGGGCGGCCCGGGCGGCCCGGTCGAAGGCGGCGCCCCTTCCCGCGCGTTCGGCGGTGGCCCGTGCCCGGTCGTGGACCTTCTCCATCACGTACGGGATCGCGAGGAGGAACGTCGGCCGGAAGGAGGCCAGGTCGTCGAGGAGGTCCTCGCCCTCCACCGACGGCGCGTGCCCGACCCGTACCCGCGCCCGTACGCAGCCCACCGCCACCATCCGCCCGAAGACGTGCGAGAGCGGCAGGAAGAGCAGCGTGGACGGGGGGTCGCCGCCCTCGGGGGCGAAGACCGGGTGGAGGAGCCGGACCGCGTTGTCGACCTCGGCGAAGAAGTTGGCGTGGGTGAGGGCGCAGCCCTTGGGCCGGCCGGTGGTGCCCGAGGTGTAGACGAGGGTGGCGAGGGTCTCCGGGGTGAGCAGCCCCCGCCGGGCGGTCACCGCCTCGTCGGGGACCCGCCGCCCGGCCTGCCGCAGCTGCTCCACCGCCCCGGCGTCGAGGACCCACAGGTGGGCGAGGCCGGGCAGCTGCCGGCGTTCGGTGGAGACGAGCCGCGCCTGGTCGGCGTCCTCGACGACGCAGGCGACGGCCCCGGAGTCCTGGAGGATCCAGCGGGTCTGGAAGGCGGAGGAGGTCGGGTAGACGGGGACGGTGACGAGCCCGGCGGCCCAGGCGGCGAAGTCGATCAGAGTCCACTCGTAGGTGGTACGGGCCATCAGCGCGAGCCGGTCGCCGGGCCGCAACCCGTGGGCGATGAGCCCCTTGGCGACGGCGTGCACGTCGGCGGCGAACCGGGCGGCGGTGACGTCCCGCCAGGAACCTGCTTCGCCCTCCCGGGAGGACTTCCGGGAGAAGACGACGGCGTCCGGGTCCTGGCGGGCGTTGTCGTACGGCAGGTCGGCGAGGGAGCCGCGCTCCACCCGGGGCACGAGGGCGGGGGCGGAGGCCTCCCGCACCTGTCCGTCGACGAGGGTGAGGTGGACGGGGTCGTACGACACGGGCGACTCCTTGGTTCTGCGCGAGGAACGAAGGTCGTGCGTCGTGGAGCGGAAGTGCGGCCGTGCGGAGGTACGGAAGTGCGGGAGTGCGGAGGGGGTGCGGTTTTAACTAGCCGGTAACCTTACTGCGCGGTAAGGCCCAACGGGGAGACCGGCGTTCGCTTTTCAGGGACGGAGCCCCCTGATCGGCCGGGAGACACGCACGTGCCCCCCGCCCGGACGGGGCGAGGGGCACGCGGACTTCCGTGGTACGGAGCGGGCTCAGGCCGCGAGCGCGGGCTCCGGCTCCCGGTCGTCCACCGGGGACGCGGTGACGGTGTCGTACTTCTCGCGGTCGAGGATCTTCTCGCGGGAGGAGACGATCACCGGGACGAGCGCCTGACCGGCGACGTTCGTGGCCGTCCTGACCATGTCGAGGATCGGGTCGATCGCCATGAGGAGGCCGACGCCCTCCAGCGGGAGGCCCAGGGCGGAGAGCGTCAGGGTCAGCATGACTGTCGCGCCGGTCAGACCGGCGGTGGCCGCCGAGCCGATGACCGAGACGAAGACGATCAGCAGGTACTCCTTGATGCCCAGCTGCACGTCGAAGATCTGCGCGATGAAGATCGCGGCGAGCGCCGGGTAGATCGCGGCGCAGCCGTCCATCTTGGTGGTGGCGCCGAACGGGACGGCGAAGGAGGCGTACTCCTTCGGGACGCCGAGGCGCTCGGTGACCTTCTGGGTGACCGGCATGGTGCCGACCGAGGAGCGGGAGACGAAGGCCAGCTGGATGGCGGGCCAGGCGCCCTTGAAGAACTGGAGCGGGCTGAGCTTGGCGACGGTGGCGAGCAGCAGCGGGTAGACGCCGAAGAGGACCAGGGCGCAGCCGATGTAGATGCCGGCGGTGAGGGTGGCGTACTTGCCGATCAGGTCCCAGCCGTAGTTGACGATGGCACGGCCGATGAGACCGGCGGTGCCGATCGGCGCGAGGCGGATGACCCACCACAGGGCCTTCTGGAGCAGCGCCAGGACCGACTCGGAGAGGCTGAGGATCGGCTGGGCCTTCTCGCCGAGCTTGAGGGCGGCGATGCCGGCGACGGCGGCCATGAAGACGATCTGGAGGACGTTCAGCTCGGTGAAGGGCGTGATGACGTCCGTCGGCACGATGCCGGTGAGGAAGTCGATCCAGCTGCCCTTGTTCTCGGGCGCCTTGCCGTCCGCCGGGGTGAGGCCGGTGCCGGCGCCGGGGTTGGTGAGCAGACCGATCGTGAGGCCGATCGCGACCGCGATCAGCGAGGTGATCATGAACCAGAGGAGGGTCTGGGCGGCGAGGCGGGCCGCGTTGTTGACCTTCCGGAGGTTGGTGATCGACACCAGGATCGCGAAGAAGACGAGCGGGGCGACGGCCAGCTTGAGCAGCTGGACGAAGATGCCGCCGACCTGGCTCAGGGTCTCCTTGAGCCAGTCGACGTCCTGACTGCGGGCGAGCCACCCGAGCAGGACGCCGAGCACGAGACCGGCGACGATCTGGGCCCAGAAGGGGACCTTGGGTATACGCGCGGAAACGGACGCGGACGCGGACACGGACACACTCCACAGGTGCGTATGGGGAAACACGGGGACGGGGGTGCGGCACACGCGGATTCACGCGGGCCGCTGCATGATGCCGGGTCAGAGCGCGCGGCAACAGACCGCGGACATACAGCGGCAGAGATCGACGTGCAGGCGCGCCACGAGCGGGGTGCTCGGGGCGTCGAAGGGGCGCACTGCTGTCGTCATGGCCGACACGTTAACACTTGAACTTTGAGAACCTCAAAGCTGTTCTTTGGGATGGAAACGGGCCGTGAGGCGCCGAGAACCCTTGGAAACGCAGAACACCCCTGACCAGAGCCTTGGAAGCGCACGGTCAGGGGTGCGGCGGGTGTGAGGAACCTTACGCGGCCCTCACGGACGGGCGTCGGCCTCACCGCCGTCAGCCCTTCTTCAGCTCCTCTTCAGCTCTTCGGCGAGCATCACGAGGATGCCGCTGGGGCCTCGGAGGTACGTGAGCTTGTAGACGTCCTCGTAGGTCGCCACCCCGCGAAGCGGACGGCACCCGTGCCTCGCGGCCACCTCCAGGGCCTCGTCGAGGTCGTCGACCGAGAAGGCGACGCGATGCATGCCGATCTCGTGGGGGCGGGTGGGCTCCGTCTCGATCGCTTCGGGGTGGATGTACTCGAAGAGCTCAAGGCGACCGTGCCCGTCCGGCGTCTGGAGCATCGCGATCTTGGCGTGATTGCCGTCGAGGCCGACGGCGGTGTCGGTCCACTCGCCGCTGACCGTGTCCCGGCCGACGACCGTGAGGCCGAGGTCGGTGAAGAAGGAGATCGCCGCTTCGAGGTCGCGAACGGCGATCCCGACGTTCTCAAGTTTGATGGCCATGCACCGAATGCTAACGATCCGGGCATACCAGGCGCCTGCCGTCAGCGGCCGAGCGCGCCGCCCTTGACGCCCTGCACGAAGGAGGCGAACGCGGAGGCGCCCACGGTCAGGACGGGGCCGGCCGGGTTCTTCGAGTCACGGACGGGGACGACACCGTGCGCGGCGACGAGGTTGACGGCGGTCTCCACGCAGGCGCCACCGTTGTTGCTGTAGGAGGACTTGAACCACTGCGGAGCATCGGTCATTTGAGAACAGCCCTTCCGTGCCTCGTGGTGGATCTGCGCACGCCTGACGGTACGGCCCCGCCCCGCCCCTGAGAAGGGCGCGACGGGGCCAGCCGGGGTCAGGCGAGTACGCCGTCCTTGACGCCCTGGACGAAGGAGGCGAACGCGGAGGCGCCCACGGTCACGATCGGGCCGGCCGGGTTCTTCGAGTCACGGACGGGGACGACACCGTGCGCGGCGACGAGGTTGACGGCGGTCTCCACGCAGGCGCCACCGTTGTCACTGTAGGAGGACTTGAACCACTGCGGAGAGTCGGTCGTCACGGGTAAGCCTTTCGTGCCTCGCGGATCAGAGCCACCGACGCCGCGTGTGGAAGGGCTTCGGCTTGAAGCTGATGGTAGTCCTTCAACAGGTCGAATACGGACGCGGTTTCACGCTCCAGATGCCCCCGAATCTGCGATTCCGCGTAGGCCATCACAGACACGTCTGGCAGCGTCAGCAGGTACACCGGGAGGCTGAGCGCGCGGCGTTCTCCTATCGAGAACGGAGCGATCTGGAGCACGGTGTGCGGCTGGTCGGCGAACTCCAGCAGCCGGTCGAGCTGCGCGCCCATGATCTCCGGCCCGCCGACCTCCCTCCGGATGCAGCTCTCGTCCATCACCACCAGCATCGCCGGAGGGCGGGGGCGTACGAGGGCCTGCTGCCTGCCCTCCAGGACCGCGACACGGTCGTCCGCCTGCTCGGGCGTGATCGACCCCCGTCGCACCGCGCTGTCCGCGAGGCAGCGGGCGTACTCCGGGGTCTGGACGAGGCCCGGGATGATCCCGATCTCGTACAGGCGGATCTCCACGGCCCGGCTCTCGTGGTCGGCGTACTCCGAGAAGCCCTCCAGGAGGATGCCGAAGCGCAGTTTCCGCCACTCGTTCTGGAACTTCTCGCCGGTCTCCAACGCGGCGTCCGCCTTGCGCGAGAAAGGCAAGGTAGGCATCTTGCGGCCGGTTTCGACGGACGAGATGTGGGTGGAGGAGTACCCCATCCGTTCACCCATCTCGTCCTGGGAGAAGCCCCGTTCCATCCGTACCCTGCGCAGAAGCGCCCCGTAGGCCGCTTGCGGTGACGCGCTGGGGTCCAACTCCTTGACGTTAGCCAACCTTTCGTCCTCCCCTGGAACGTTGAAAGGATTTCTGACCGTCGGTCACTCTCAGAGCTCCCGGTAGTGGAAATGCTACGGAGAGGAGCGGCCGTGCGTGACGAGACCGAGCAGATCCAGCAGACGGCACAAACCGAACAGATGGCGCAGGTCGAACGGGCCGCCGCGCAACCGACGGTCCCCCTTCCCGCCCTCGGCGCGTTCGTGGTCGACACGCGCTTCGCCGGAGCCAGAGCGGGGCGGGTCGCCGGTCACGAGGCGGGGGCGGGGACCGTACGCCTCGTACCGCCGGGCGGTGGGGCGTGGTGGAACGCTCCCCGGGCGGACCTCCGTCCGCCCACGGTGGAGGAGTGGGCGAGGATCCGCGTCCTCATCACCCCCGTACGGCCCCTGCGGCGGGAGGACGACGAGCACCAGCGCTGCCCGGACCGGGCTCCGGTGGTGCTGACGGCCGGCGCCGGACCGGACCCCGAGCCGGTCGAGGGGTGCGCGCTGTGCGCCCTGCTCGCGCGGTGGCGCGCCGAGCTGCGGGAGGGGCCGGGGGCGGACTGGTCGGCGGCGACGGACTGTTCCGTGGAGATCGGGAACCACCCGCACACCCCGCCGAAGCTGACGGCGGTCTTCCCCTCGCCGCTCCGCGACCGGGACTGACATGCGGCCCGGAGACATGGCCGTACGGCCCGCCCACCGGATGGGCATGCACCCGGGCCCCGAGTCCGAGGCGACGGTGACCGCCCGATGCCTGGACGGCGGCGGATGCGCCTGGGAGACGGAGCCGACGAATCAGGCGCCCGCCGCGCGTCTGGCCTGCGAGACGCACACCGCCGACACCGGGCACGCGGTGTTCGCGGTGGTGGTGGAGTACGTCGCCCTCGTGACGGCGACCGCGACGACCACGACCGCGCCGTGACCGCTCAGCGGAAGAGGATCAGACCGCGTCCTCGCGGGTGCGGTTGGCGTCCAGGCGGTTCTTCGCGCGGCCGACCTTCTCGACGATCTCGGCGCTCATGGTGTCGCGCTGCTTGCGGAGCAGGACGAAGCTCAGGGGGGCGGAGATGACGATGGCGAGGAGCAGCACCCAGAGGAGGTTGGAGTCGCCGAGGCCGCGCGGGAGCGCGCCGACGTAGACGAGGCCCCACAGGGCGAAGAAGCAGCCTGCGAAGATGCCGAGTCGCATCAGCGAGTAGCGGAGCATGTCCGTCCTTCCTTCCCGTTCGGCCCCTATGTCCCCTACGGGGTGAGCGCACCTCCAGTGAAGCACGGGAAGGGGTGCTCACCGGCGGCGGGGGCGGGCGCGGCCTTTCCGGGGCGGGTGCGAGGTGACCCGCGTCACGGCGTGTCACAGGGGTCGGCGGCCCGGTGTCTTGAGGTCGGACCCCTTCGGAAAGGCAGGTCACCTCATGTCCGCTCGATCCGCTCTCGCAGCCGCCACCACCGTCGCTGCCGCCACCACCGTCACCGCCGTCACCGCCGCCGTCCTGGTCGGCGGCATCGCGCTCGCCGGGCCGGCCGTCGCCGCGACCGCCGCCCCCTCGGCCGAGCCGCTGGCCGCGAGCGTCTACACCGTGAGCGTCGGCCGGGTCGGGGCCTCCCTGTCCGCGCTGGTCGGCCTCCTCGGCACGGCGGGCGGCGGCCTCGCCCTGACCCGCCCCCGTACCGGGCAGGGCCGCGTCGCCGCCTGGGCCCGCCGGAACGGGGCCGTCACGGCGCTCGTGACCGGGCTCGTCGCCCTGGCCGTCGGCGGGGCGGTCGCGGCGACCGCCGACGGCGGTCTCGGCACCGGCACCGGCCTCGGCGGCGCCTACTTCGCCATGGTGCTCGGCCTGACCGCCCTCGCCCTCGGCCGGACGGCCCGGTCCCGCACCCGCGCCCAGGGCCGCCCCACCCGCTGACGCCGTCCCCGCCCGCCCCGTCCCGAACCGACAGGAGAAAAGCCCATGAAGCACCGCATCGTCGTCCTCGGCGCCGGTTACGCCGGAGCCTACGTCGCCGGAAACCTGGCCCGCCGCCTCTCCCCGGCGGACGTCGAGATCACCGTCGTCAACGCCGAGCCGGACTTCGTCCAGCGGCTGCGGCTGCACCAGCTCGCGGCCGGCCAGAAGATCGAGGCCCCCCAGCTCACCGACGTCTTCGCGGGCACGGGCGTACGGCTCCGCCTGGGCCGCGTCACCGCCCTCGACCCCGAGCGCCGGACCGTCACCGTGACCGACACCGCGACCGATGCCGGCTCCACCACCGACGCTCTCCCGTACGACACCCTCCTCTACGCGCTCGGCAGCCGCGTCGCCGACCACGGCGTCCCCGGCGTCCCCGAGCACGCCTTCGACGTCGCCTCCCGCCCCTCGGCGCTGCGCCTGCGCGAGCGCCTGGACGCCCTGGGCGGGCGCCGCGAAGGCGGCCGCGTCCTGGTGGTCGGCGACGGCCTGACCGGCATCGAGACCGCCACCGAGATCGCCGAGTCCCGGCCCGGCCTGTCGGTGACGCTGGTCGCGCGGGGCGAGCTGGGCGACCGGCTCTCCGACGGCGCCCGCGCCCACCTGCGCCGGGCCTGCGACCGCCTCGGCATCACCGTCCTGGAGCACACCCGCGTCGAAGCGGTCGAGGCGGCGCAGGTGCGGTGCGCCGACGGCACCGCCCTGGCGTCCGACGCGACCGTGTGGGCGGCCGGCTTCGCGGCCGGCCCGGTCGCCTCCGCCAGTGGCCTCGACGTCACCGGGGACGGCCGGATCGTGGTCGACCGCCACATGCGGTCGGTCTCGCACCCGGACGTGTACGCCGCAGGTGACAGCGCCTACGTCATCGGCGACAACGGCCTGCCGCTGCCGATGTCCTGCGCCTCGGCCGGCTACACCGGCATGCAGGCCACGCACGCGATCATGAGCCGCCTGACCGGCCGCGAGGTCAAGAACACCAAGCTGGAGTACGTGGCCAACCACATCAGCCTCGGGCGGCGGGACGCGATCTTCCAGCTGGTCGACGAGGAGGCGCGCGCGAAGCCGAAGTACCTGAGCGGCCGGAAGGCGGTACGGATCAAGGCGGCCATCCTCCGGATCTCGCTGTGGACCACCTCGCACCCGACCTTCGGCCTGCCCACCCGCAGGCACCGCGCGACGAGCACCACACCGGCTCCCGCCCCCGCGCCCACGCCCGCGCCTGTGGTCACGCCCTCCGGAGCCCTTGAGCCCACCAAGGGGTAATAGCTAAGCTATCCCTATGCCCCTTACCTTCGAGGTCGATCCGGCGGTCGACCAGTCCCTGACCGACGGCGTCCTCGCCCTCTGGGCCGACGTGTCCAACGCGGGCGGCGCCGTCGGATTCGTCCCGCCCGTCACCCCGGCGGAGATCCGCCCCGCCCTCCTCAAGCACCTCACCGGGATGACCCAGGGCACCACCCGGCTCCTGGTCGGGCGCGACGAGGAGGGGGAGATCGCCGCCACCGCCTTCCTCGTCCTCAACAGCCACCGCCTGATGACCCATTGGGTGTGGCTGTACACGGTGATGGTGCATCCGCGCCACCAGGGCAAGGGGTACGGTCTCGACCTCATGGCGGCCGTCGAGCACACCGCCCGTACCGCCCCCGGCTTCGAGGGGATCGAGGCCATCCGGCTCGGCGTCCGCGGCGGCACCGGCGTCGACTCCTTCTACGCGAAGGCCGGTTACAAGGAGGTCGGGCGCGTCCCCGGCGCCATCCGTGTGGGCCCCGGTGATGACCGCGACGACATCACCATGCTGCTGCCCCTGACCTGAGCCGGCCCGCCTCGGTCTACGCTGTCGCGCACCACGCGAAGTCGATCTTCGCGTGGTGTCGGACCCGTAGTCAGAGGAGTGATCCCGATCTTCGCATCTCCCCTTCCCCGTACAGGACTTCGCCGCATGGGCCTTCGCCGTATGGGCGCGGCCGTCCTCCTGGCCGGTGCCATGCTCCTGCCCGGCGCCGGCACCGCCGTCGCCGAGGACACCGTCCCGGTCGTCACCGGAGCGGTGTTCAACAACCCCAAGGGCACCGTGACGGAGCAGAACGCCGTCAAGGACCACATCATCAACGCGATCCGCCGGACCGAGTCCGGGCGGGTCATCCGCAGCGCCCTCTACGCCCTGAACGACCAGGCGTACACCGACGCCCTGGTGGCCGCCCACCAGAGGAACGTCAACGTCCGGGTGGTCCTGGACGTGAAGTACGCGGACTCGGCGGCCGCGAAGAACCTCATCTCGGCCCTCGGCAAGGACAAGACCGCCCGCTCCTGGGTCTACGTCTGCAAGAAGTACCCCAGCAATCCCGACAGCACCATAGGCGGCTGCATCGCCACCGCGGACGACATCGACAAGCCGCGGAACCACAACAAGTTCTTCACGTTCTCCCGCACCGGCACGGTGGCGGGGGTCGAGGAGGACGTGGTCATCCAGACCTCCGCCAACCAGACCGCGCTCAACACCGCCAAGTACTGGAACAACGCCTACACCGTCGTCGGCAACACCGCCCTGTACACGGCCTACGTCGACTACTTCAACGACCTGGCCTCGGGCGTGAAGAACAGCAACTACTACACCACCGCCAAGGTCGGCACCGAGAAGTACTACTTCTTCCCGCAGGGCAGCGGTGACGTCGTCGTCGACATCCTCAAGAACGTCTCCTGCACCGGCAACACCACGGTCGGCACGCCCACCAGCCACCGCTCCATCGTGCGCGTGGCGGCCTTCGCGCTGCACCGCCCCGCGGTCGCGAACACCCTCGTCACGCTCGCGGGCCAGGGCTGCAGGATCGAGGTCGTCTACGCCGAGGGCAGCGCGGTCTCCACCCTCAAGGGCCGCGCCAACATCACGCTCAAGCAGCTGAACGCCGACGGTTACCTCGTCCATTCCAAGTACCTGACGATCGAGGGCAACTACGCGGGCCACCCCGACACCAAGTGGACCTTCACCGGCTCCCACAACCTGGACGAGTCCTCCCTCACCGAGCAGGACGAGGCCATGATCCGTCTGGAGGGCGCGGCCCCTCACGACGCGTACGCGCGCAACTTCGCGATGCTGCTGAACTACGCCACGCCGGCGGTCTGAGCGGTCCGAGCGGTCCGAGCAGTCTGAACCCCGGGCGGGCCGACACCGTCGGCCCGCCCGGGCACGAAGCCGTCAGACCCGCATCGGCTGCGGCGACTCGCGCCGCCCCGCGTCCGGCCCCGGGTACTCGCGGATGATCTCGTACCGGGTGTTCCGCTCGACCGGCCGGAAACCGGCGTCGCGGATCAGCTCCAGCAGGTCCTCGCGGGTGAGCTTGTTCGGCGTGCCGTAGTTGTCGGCGTCGTGCGTGATCTTGTACTCGACCACCGAGCCGTCCATGTCGTCGGCGCCGTGCTGGAGCGCGAGCTGCGCGGTCTGGACGCCGTGCATGACCCAGAAGACCTTGACGTGCGGCACGTTGTCGAAGAGGAGCCGGGAGACCGCGAAGGTCTTCAGGGCCTCCGCGCCGGTCGCCATCGTCGTGCGCGCCTGGAGCCTGTTGCGTACCTTGCCGTCCTGCATGTCGACGAAGTCGTGCTGGTAGCGCAGCGGGATGAAGACCTGGAAGCCGCCGGTCTCGTCCTGGAGCTCGCGCAGCCGCAGCACGTGGTCGACGCGGTGGCGCGGCTCCTCGATGTGCCCGTACAGCATCGTCGAGGGGGTCTTCAGGCCCTTCTCGTGGGCGAGGCGGTGGATCCGGGACCAGTCCTCCCAGTGGGTGCGGTGGTCCACGATGTGCTGCCGGACCTCCCAGTCGAAGATCTCGGCGCCGCCGCCGGTCAGCGACTCCAGGCCGGCCTCGATCAGCTCGTCGAGGATCTCGGAGGCCGAGAGGCCGCTGATCGTCTCGAAGTGGTGGATCTCGGTGGCGGTGAAGGCCTTGAGGGAGACGTTCGGCAGGGCCTTCTTCAGCTCGGAGAGGGAGCGCGGGTAGTACCGCCAGGGCAGGTTGGGGTGGAGCCCGTTGACGATGTGCAGCTCGGTGAGGTTCTCGCTCTCCATCGCCTTGGCGAGGCGGACCGCCTCCTCGATGCGCATCGTGTACGCGTCCTTCTCGCCCGGCTTGCGCTGGAACGAGCAGTAGGCGCAGGAGGCGGTGCAGACGTTGGTCATGTTCAGATGCCGGTTGACATTGAAGTGGACCACGTCGCCGTTCTTGCGGGTCCTGACCTCGTGGGCCAGTCCGCCGAGCCAGGCAAGGTCGTCGGACTCGTAGAGGGCGATGCCGTCCTCGCGGCTCAGCCGTTCACCGTCCCGGACCTTCTGCTCCAGCTCACGCTTGAGCCCCGCGTCCATACGGTCGCCTCCCATGTATCCGAATCCGACGAAATCAGGCTCACCCACCGTACTCTCAGACCTCTTCCGGCAGGTCCCCGACCCGGTTCTCCCACTTGGTGGAGAGGACGATCGTGGTGCGCGTGCGGGAGACGCCCTTGGTGCCGGAGAGGCGGCGGATCGTCTTCTCCAGGCCGTCGACGTCGCTGGCGCGGACCTTGAGCATGTAGGAGTCGTCGCCGGCGATGAACCAGCAGTCCTCGATCTCGGCGAGGTCCTTCAGGCGGCGGGCCACGTCCTCGTGGTCGGCGGCGTCGGAGAGCGAGATGCCGATGAGGGCGGTGACGCCCAGGCCGAGGGAGGCGGCGTCCACGGTGGCGCGGTAGCCGGTGATGACCCCGGCCGCCTCCAGGCGGTTGATGCGGTCGGTGACGGAGGGGCCGGAGAGCCCGACGAGCCGTCCCAGCTCGGCGTACGAGGCGCGGCCGTTCTCGCGCAGGGCCTGGATGAGCTGCCTGTCCACGGCGTCCATAGGTATACGACCTTCCATTGTCCAGCGGTACCGCAAGTTTAGGTATAGAATCTAAGGCATGCAGGGCAGTCGCCCTGCGAATCTTTCAACAGATCAAAGACGATCTTTCAGGAGTGAGAACACCGTGTACACGATCGAGATGGCCTACGCCCGTATGCGCGAGCTGCAGGACCTGGCCAACCGCTCGCGTGCCCACCAGTCCGCCCCCGCCTCGAAGCGCGCCCACAAGAAGGCCGCGAAGAAGCGCTAACCGGCACGGGACGCTCCCCCGGGACGCTCCCTCCGGAAGGCCCCCTCGGGCCCTCCCCCGGACGCTCCCCCGAGCTCTCCCCGCCACCGGCGGTACAGCTCGTGCGGCACCCCCGCCGCGTCGAGCACCCGCCCCGCGACGAAGTCCACCAGCTCCTGGATGTGCGTCGCCCCCGCGTAGAACGCCGGAGAGGCGGGCAGCACCACGGCGCCCGCCTCGTCCAGCGCCACCATCTGCTTCAGCGTCTGCCCGCTCAGCGGGGTCTCCCGCACCGCGACCACCAGCGGCCGCCGCTCCTTGAGCGTCACGCTCGCCGCCCGCTGCAGCAGGTCCTTCGAAAGCCCCAGCGCGATCCCCGCCACGGCGGCCGTCGACGCCGGCACGACCAGCATCCCCTTGGCCGGGTACGACCCCGAGGACGGCCCCGCCGCCAGATCGCCGGCCGGCCAGTACCTCACCGCGCCGACGTCCGCGTCGAAGGCGTCCGGCTTCCCGTCCGCCCCCCGCGCCAGCCAGGCCGCCAGGTCCTCCCGCCAGTACGCGTCCCGGAACGCGATCCCCGTCTCGTCGAGCAGCGTCAGCCGCGAGGCCCGCGAGACCACCAGGTCGACGCTCTCCCCCGCGGCGAGCAGCCCCCTCAGCACGGAAGCGGCGTACGGCGTCCCCGACGCCCCGGAGACCCCCACGATCCAGGGGATGCGCTTGCCGTCGTTCATGGCGCCGAGCCTAGAGGGTGAGCCCGCGGACCAGCAGGTCGAGCAGGGCGCAGAGGAAGAGGGAGATGCCGATGAAACCGTTGGTCGTGAAGAACGCCCGGTTCAGGCGCGACAGGTCGTGCGGCTTCACGATCGAGTGCTCGTAGCAGAAGGCCGCGGCCACGATCACCAGGCCGATCCAGAAGAACAGCCCCGCGCCGGTGACCAGGGCGTACCAGACGAGCAGCCCGGTGGTCACGACCGCCGAGGCCCGCGCGCCCCACAGCGCCGCCGGGATGCCGAAGCGGGCCGGCACCGACATCACGCCCTGCGCCCGGTCCGCCTGCACGTCCTGGCAGGCGAAGATCAGGTCGAAGCCGCCGATCCAGATGCCGACCGCGAGCCCCAGGATCACCGCGTCCCACGACCACTCCCCGGTCACCGCGAGCCAGGCGCCGATCGGCCCGATGGCCTGGGCGAGGCCGAGGATGGCGTGCGGGAAGTTCGTGAACCGCTTGCCGTACGGGTAGACCACCATCGGGATGACGGCCAGCGGCGCGAGCGCCAGGCAGAGCGGGTTGAGCAGCGCGGCGGCGCCGAGGAAGACGACGACCGCGATCCCGGCCCCGGTCCACGCCGACCGCACCGACACCGCGCCCGTGACCAGCTCCCGGCCGGCGGTCCGCGGATTACGCGCGTCGATCTCCCGGTCGATGATCCGGTTGCAGGCCATCGCGAAGGTCCGCAGGCCCACCATGCAGACGGTGACGAGGAAGAGCGTCCACCAGTGGATCCTCCTGTCGAGCTGGAACATCGCGGTGAGGGAGGCGATGTAGGCGAAGGGCAGCGCGAAGACCGAGTGCTCGATCATCACGAGCCGCAGGAACGCCCTCGTACGCCCCGGCTGAGCGCCCGGGACGGCGGCGGTGGCCATCACAGCCCGTACTCCGGATCACCCTCGCGGAGGCGGGGAAACCCCGGCTCCGCGCCGTCCGAGCCCGTCATGCCGCGTCCCCTCACAGCCCGTACTCCTTCCAACGGCGGTCCACCAGGGCCGCCGTCGCCGGGTCCGACTCCACCATGTCCGGCCAGCCGCCGTCCCGGGTGTAGCCCTCCTCCGGCAGCTTCCTCGTCGCGTCGATGCCCGCCTTGCCGCCCCAGAACTGCTGGTAGGAGGCGTGGTCGAGGTGGTCGACGGGCCCCTCGACGACGGTCAGGTCGCGGGCGTAGTCGGTGTTCCCGAGCGCCCGCCAGGCCACCTCGTGCAGGTCGTGCACGTCGCAGTCCTTGTCGACCACGACGATCAGCTTGGTCAGCGACATCATGTGGGCGCCCCAGATGGCGTGCATGACCTTCTGCGCGTGCTTCGGGTACTTCTTGTCGATCGAGACGATCGCGCAGTTGTGGAAGCCGCCCGACTCCGGCAGGTGGTAGTCGACGATGTCCGGCACGATGATCTTGAGGAGCGGCAGGAAGAAACGCTCCGTCGCACGCCCGAGCGGACCGTCCTCGGTCGGCGGCCGGCCGACCACGATCGACTGGAGCAGCGGCCGCTTCCGCATCGTCACGCAGTCGATCCTCAGGGCCGGGAAGGGCTCCTGCGGGGTGTAGAAGCCGGTGTGGTCGCCGAAGGGCCCCTCCGGCAGCATCTCGCCCGGCTCCAGCCAGCCCTCGATCACGACCTCGGCCTGCGCCGGGACCTGGAGCGGCACGGTCTTGCAGTCGACCATCTCGATCCGCTTGCCCTGCACGAAGCCGGCGAAGAGGTACTCGTCGATGTCGCCGGGCAGCGGCGCGGTGGAGGCGTACGTCACGGCCGGCGGGCAGCCGAAGGCGATGGCGACCGGCAGCCGCTCGCCGCGCTCGGCGGCCACCGCGTAGTGGTTCCGGCTGTCCTTGTGGATCTGCCAGTGCATGCCGATGGTGCGCTTGTCGTGCCGCTGGAGCCGGTAGAGGCCCAGGTTCCGCACGCCCGTCTCCGGGTGCCTGGTGTGGGTGAGCCCCAGGTTGAAGAAGGAGCCGCCGTCCTTCGGCCAGGTGAAGAGCGCGGGCAGCTTGTCGAGGTCGACGTCGTCACCGGTGAGGACGACCTCCTGCACGGGAGCGTCCTTCACCTTCTTCGGCGGCACGTGGACCATCGAGCCCAGCTTGCCGAAGGCCTCCCGGACACCGACGAAGCCGTGCGGCAGCTCCGGCTTCAGAAGACCGCCGATCTTCTCGCTGATCTCCTCGTACGACTTCAGGCCGAGCGCCTTGAGCAGCCGCCGGTCCGTGCCGAACACGTTCATCGCGAGGGGCATGGCGGACCCCTTCACGTTCTCGAAGAGGAGCGCGGGCCCTCCCGCCTTGTTCACCCGGTCGACGATCTCCCCGACCTCCAGGTACGGATCGACTTCGGCCTTGATGCGCTTGAGGTCGCCTTCGCGCTCGAGCGCCCTGAGCAGCGAGCGGAGATCGTCGTAAGCCATACGGGCAAGTATCGGTCACCGGCTAGGCTGGACCTGTCACCGGGGCCGACTCGACGCGCCCCCGCCACCGCTTCCAGGGGGCTTTTCCACATGCTCAGGGCGCTGATGTTCCTCCTGCCACTGGCGCTGCTCATCTACGCCTTCATCGACTGTCTGAACACACCCGAGGACGAGGTCAAGCACCTGCCCAAGGTGGTCTGGGTCCTCGTGATCCTCCTCTTCCCGCTGGTCGGCTCGGTGGGCTGGATCGCGGCGGGGAAGGAACGGCACCGCATCGGCGGTGGCGGCCGGGGCGGCCGCTGGGTCGCGCCCGACGACAACCCCGAGTTCCTGAAGTCCCTCGGCGACTCCGACGAGAAGCCCGGGGAGAAGCCGGGCGGGCGCGGCCGGCAGGACGAGGAGCTGTTCAAGGAGTGGGAGGACGACCTGCGCCGCCGCGAGGACGAGCTGAAGCGGCGCGAGCGCGAGGACGGCGGCGAGGAGAAGGGCGCGTGAGCGTCGTCACGCGGACCTCCTGTACGCGGACCTCCTGATGGAACTACGCCTCCTCGCCACCTTCGAGAAGGTCGCCGAAGTCCTCTCCTTCACGCGCGCCGCCGCCGACCTCGGCTACGCCCAGTCCAGCGTGACCGCCCAGATCAGGACCCTGGAGACCTCCCTCGGCACCGAGCTGTTCGACCGGCTCGGCGGCCGCATCCGCCTCACCGAGGCCGGCGAGCGGCTGCTGCCGTACGCACGCCGCATGGCCGAGCTGGCCGAGGAGGCGCGGGCGGCCGTCGCCGCCGGGGAACCGGCCGGGACGATCACCATCGGCACGATGGAGTCGCTGACCACCTACCGCCTCCCGCCGCTCCTGGAGTACGTCCACCACCGCCACCCCGCCGTACGCCTCGCCCTGCGCCCCACCCTCGGCGACGCGACCCGGCAGGCCCTGCGGCAGGGCACGTACGACCTGGGCTTCCTGATGGAGGCGGAGACCACCCACGAGGGCCTGGACTCCGAGGTCCTGGCACCGGAGCCGTTGGCCCTGATCGCGTCCCCGGACCACCCCCTGGCAGCCCGTACGCAGCTGACCACGGCAGACCTGACGGAAGCCGCCCTGGTGGGCACCGAACCGGGCTGCGCCTACCGGGACCTCTTCGAGGCGGAGCTGGCGGCGGGGGCATCCTCGGGCCCGGAGTTCCTGGAGTTCGGCACGATCGAGGCGAGCAAACGGGCGGTCGCCGCCGGCCTCGGGATAGCCCTGCTGCCCCGGATCACCGTCCAGGAGGAACTGGCGTCCGGGGCACTGGTGGCGCTCGACTGGGAGCCGCCGTTCACGCTCTTCACGCAGCTCGCGTGGCGACGGGGGAAGCGGCTTCCTGCGCACGTCCGCCTGTTCGTGGAGCAGGCGCGGCGGCTCGCGCGAGAGTCACCCTGAGGCTGGCGAGGACGATCAGCGGCACGCCGAGCGCCTGCACGAGCCCGATGTGGTGCCCGTACACCGCCCAGTCGACGAGCATCGCGACCGCCGGGTAGGTGAAGGCGAGGACGGCGATCTTCGCGGTGGGCAGCTTGGCGTAGGCCGCGTACATGAGCACGTACATCACCCCGGTGTGCACGAGCCCGAGCCCCACCAGCCAGACCCACCCGCTCCCGAGCCCGGACACCGCCCCGAGGTCGGCGAAGGGCAGCAGCAGCGGCACCCCGGCGGCGACCTGCACGAGAGCGATCAGATGCGGCCTTACGCCGCCGATCCTCTTCGTCACGAAGGTGGCGAGGGCGTACAGCACGGCGGCGGCGAGCGCGTACCCGAGCCCCTGGAGGGAGGCGGTGTCCCCCGGCCGCACACCGGAGACGAGGACGAGCCCGACGAAGGCGACCGCCAGCCACCCCAGCTTCCCGGCGGGGATCCGCTCCCGCAGGAAGAACGCGCTGAGCAGCACGAGGAAGAACGGCTGCGTGTGGTACACGACGGTGGCGAGCGAGATGGAGGAGGCGGCGTACGCCTCGAACAGGAACACCCAGTTGAAGACGATGAACACCCCGCCGAGGACGGCGAGTCCGAAGGACCGCGCGGTGAATCCGTGCCCGGTGAAGTAGCCGCGGGCCAGGCTGTACAGCCCGAGCGCGACCGCCCCGAAGAGGCACCGGAAGAACACCACCTCGAAGGGCGAGGCGCCCGACTCGACGACGAAGACACCGAGGGTGCCGGACAGCACCATGGCGAGGGTCAGTTCGAGGGTTCCCCTGGTCTCGTTTCTCATGCGAACGACGCTACGGAGAGGGGCGGGGGCCGGTCCACGAGCCAGTGGGGCGTCCTCCCGATGGGGGCGATCGGCGGAGCCGATGGGCTCTCCCCGCCCTCACTGGCCGCGCCCGGCGCGTGGCCGACACCCGACGGCGTGCGGGCGGGCCGCATGCCAGGCGCGTACACAGGCACCCGTCGGCACAACAACCGGACGTGGCCGGTCAGTCCTGCCGGAACGCCAGTCGGGCTGAGGCCGTGTGCTCGCCCTCTCGCACCTCGGGCGCGGCCATAAGGGCAGGGCGTCCTCAGAGGTAGGTCACCTGGAGGACGTATCCGCACTCGTAGCGCGGGACGAGGAGGAAGACGAACATCCCGCCGGGAACACGCACGTGTTCGCTCCTGGGGTTCTCTCCCTGGAACAGGGCCCCGTCGAGGTAGAGGGCTTCCGCCGCTCTGACCAGCTCATCGGCCCTCTTCTCCACTTCGGCGACGAAGGCCGGCGGAGCGCCTCCGATGACGTGCTCCTCGCTGGGGTCGTACTCCCACCTCCAGCTCACCCACCCACCGCCTTGTGCGCGGCACGGATGATGTCCCCGGCCGCCCGTACGTGCCGACGGCTCTCTTCCGGGTCCTCGGCGATCTGCGCCAGGTATTCGGCGCGGCGCAGTTCGCGGGCGGTGTCGGGGAACCGCTCGATCTCGATGACGGCGGCCCACTGGCTCAGGAACATGCGCAGAGGGGTGATGTCGCTCTGTTCGATGGCCTCCGTCACGGCCGCGCGCTGGCTGGCGTCCATCTCGGGCAACCGCTCGGGAGCGACGACCGCGAGGGCTGCCCGCAGGGCGGCGGGAGTCCGTTCGGGGCGTGGGATGAGTTCTCCGGCGTAGTCGGGCTGTGTCGTCACCATGTCCTCCAAGGGGTGTCGGTCAGCGTATCCAGCCAGAGCGCGGCCTGTGCCGACCACGCTCGTACGGGCGCGGGACGGGCGAGACCCGTTACGGCGCCTCACGTGCCGGGCACCGGATGGCACGGGCACCCGCACACGAGGTACCGCACTCCCGGTACGCCACTGTCACGGCGTACGTGGTTACGGCAGCGGTCGTGACGGCCGACCATGCAGCGCGGCGACCGGAACTCCAGCTCGGGCTCCGTCGTAAGGACGCGGGCCAGCAGGGAAACACTCGCCGCGTCAGCGATCTCCGGTGTCACCCACCAGCCGTCGCCCGCGCGATCGCGGTGCAGCCCTTCGTGCCCCACGGGGAGCACGCAGACCGCACCGCCCCACACCGGGCGCACCACCTCCGCGACGGCAAAGACGGACCGCCGCGCCCCGCAGCGGCTCATCGAACGCCTCCGGCGTGGATGTTCCGGTGGTCGACGTACACCCCGACCGTCGCCAGCCACAACGCCCGTCGCCCCCGCTTGCGATATCGCTGACCCTCTGGCGGAGGAGAGGGCTCCCCTTCTGGTCCTCGGCGCCCGGTTCGTTCACCGCCCGGTCTCTTCCCAGGTCTCGAACCACCGGTCGAGGAACTTCCGCCAGCCGGCCTCGGAGCGGGCTTGGAGGGCCGGACTCAGGTCCGTCGGCGGTACGGGAGTACCGGGCCGCGGTTCGTCAGGATCCGTCGTCTCCATGAGCCTAACCTTAAGCGCACACCACTTTAAGCGGTAAGTCATTAAGGGTGAGTGAGGGTGGTGGCGGGCGAGGAAGTAGGGTCGCTGACAACAGTGAGCTGGAGGTAGGAACATGTCGGGCGATGCGTGGATCAGCGAGACCGCGCCGTACCTGGCCCCGCGCGAGCCCGGCCAGAGCGACGCGTGGACCGATGAGGCCGCTCGCCGGGGGCGCCGTGGCGGCCAACGGCTTCTCCAGACGGGCGAAGCGGACGCCCCCGATGCCGTCCGCGCCGCCCTGGGGCTGTCCGCCGCCGAGCTCGTGGTCGTCAGGCGTCGGCTGATCCTGCTGGACGACCGGCCCGTGGAACTGACCGACTCCTACTATCCCGTCTCCATCGCGGGCGGCACGCCCCTCGCGGAACCGCGCAAGGTACCCGGCGGCGCCGTCACCCTCCTCAAGGAGCTGGGGTACGTCGGCGCCGAGGTCGTCGAGGACGTGAGCGCCGCCCTCGCCACGGCGGAGGAGCGCGAGCACCTGGGGCTGCCCGAGGGGAGTGCCGTCCTGCGGCTGCTCCGCCTGACGCGTACCGCCGACGGGACACCGATGGAGGCGGCCCTGATGACCATGCCGGCCGGGCGGCACCTCACGTACCGGCTCGGGAAGCAGGGCGCGTGATGGCGAAGGAGTTCACAGACCCGAGATCGCCGCACCAGAGGATCGCGGCGGAGATCCGGCGGCGGATCATCCGGGGAGAGCTCTCGCCGGGAAGCAAGCTGGGGTCCACGGCCGAACTGATGGAGCAGTACGGCGGCGTGGCCAACACGACCGTCCAGAAGGCCCTCCAGATGCTGAAGGCCGAGGGGCTTCTCGAAGGGCTCCCCGGCAAGGGCGTGTACGTGCGGCAGCACGCGCAGCAGTCCATCGAGCCGGTCTCCTGCATGAAGCCGGCCGGGCCGGGCGAGCCCTACCCGTGGGTGTCCGAGGCCGCGCGGCGGCAGCAGGCGGGCAAGGTGCGGCTCCTCGACGTCGAGGTCGTCGTCCCGCCGCAGGAAGTGGCCGCAGCCCTGCGGTTGGAGGACGGCGAGCGGGCCGTGCTCCGCAAGCAGATCCTGTTCCTGGACGAGGAGCCGACGGAGCTCACGCGGTCGTACTACCCGCTCGGCCTGGTCGAGGGCACGGCCGTGCTGGAGAAGAAGCGGATTCGGGGTGGCACACCGGCGCTGCTCGACTCGATGGGCTTTCCCCCGCGCGAGTTCGTGGACGAGCTGTCGTCCGAGATCCCGACGGAGGAAGAGGTCGTCGCGCTGGAACTTCCGAAGGACATGCCCGTCCTCGTCGCCTTCCGGGTGGTGTACTCCGACGGCGGACGTCCGATCGAGGCCACACTGATGACGAAGGCGGCGCACCGGTACCGGATGCGCTACAGGCTGCCTGTGACGTAGCGCGCCTCGGCGGCGGGGGACCGGAATACCTCCCCGTGCGGCGGAGTTGGCAACCGGTACCCCACGAGACCGGAGCGCACAGACATGACCCTCGACGCCGTACACGTACCGGATCGCTCGTTCCTCTTCGTCCTCGGCAGCTCCCGTGCCGGCGGGAACTCCGAGATACTCGCCCGGGCCGCCGCCGCGCACCTGCCCGCCGGGGCAGCGCAGCGGTGGGTGGATCTGAACGACCTCGACCTGCCCGACTTCCGGGACGGGCGGCACGAGGGTGGCGGGCGGCTGGTCACGGCGGACGAGGAGATGTTGCGGGAGGCCACGATGGAGGCCAGCGACATCGTCATCGTCTCGCCGCTCTACTGGTACAGCCTCTCCGCCCAGGCCAAGCGCTACCTGGACTACTGGTCGGGGTGGCTGAACGTGCCCGGATCGGACTTCAAGGGGCGCATGGCGGGCGGCACGCTGTGGGGGGTCACCGCCATGGCGCACGACGAGCACGTCGTCGCGGACGGGCTGGTGACCGGCCTGAGCCATTCGGCGGCCTATCTGCGGATGCGGTTCGGCGGGGTGCTGACGGGGACGGGCTCCCGGCCCGGGCGGGTGCGGGCCGACGAGCAGGCGATGAACCGTGCCCGGACCTTCTTCCGGAGTGAGGCGCCGCTCGCCCGCTTCCCCTATGAGTCCTCCGAGGTCGCGGTCGTGTGACGTCGGACGTCCCTCGGGGAAGAAGTCACCCCATGGATCTTCAGGAACAGGACCGCCGGTGGCTCGCCACCGCCCTCGCCGAGGCCCGCGCCGGGTTCGCCGAGGGCGGGGTGCCGATCGGGGCCGCGCTCTACGGGGCGGACGGGACGCTGCTCGGGCGTGGGCACAACCGGCGCGTGCAGGACGGGGACCCTTCGGCGCACGCCGAGACCGACGCCTTCCGGGACGCCGGCCGGCAGCGCTCGTACCGGGGGACGACGATGGTGACGACGCTCTCGCCCTGCTGGTACTGCTCCGGGCTCGTGCGGCAGTTCGGGATCTCGCGGGTCGTCGTCGGGGAGGCGGAGACCTTTCACGGCGGGCACGACTGGCTCGCCGGGCACGGGGTCGAGGTCGTGGTCCTCGACGATCCCGAATGCGTCGCCCTGATGCGGGAGTTCATCGCCGCCGAACCCGCTCTGTGGCACGAGGACATCGGGGAGGCGTGAGATCGCCCTACCGGCGGTAGCCCCCAATCCCGCCAATCCCTGGCCTCCTCCCAACTCCCCGCCGATAATCGTTATTTGACGCTGTGACGGGGCACAACTCGTGTGAATCGGGGGGTGGCGGGTGGACAGAGAGCTGTACGGCCGCGAGGCGGTCCTGGAAGCGCGCGGGCTCGCCGCCCGGCTCGTCGGGCTCGGGCCGTACGGGGAGGGTCGCGTGCCCTTCGAGCACGGGGAGGATCCGCCCGTCACCGTCTTCACCGGCGGGCGCGGCATGGGCAAGACCGTGCTGCTCAAGGAGGTCCGCAACCGGTACCGCGGCTTCACCCCGCTCGCGCTGCTCGACTGCGCCCGGATCGAGGAGCCCGCCGACCACGGGGCCGGCTGGTCGCCGGTCACCGGGGCCCTCGGCGAGCTGGCCGTGCAGCTCGGGCAGCGGGGCGAGGCCGTCAGGGCCGTGCCCTTTCCCCGACTGGCGCTCGGGCTCGTCGCCGTCACCTCGGTCGGGTGGACCCGGGAGGACGACGAGGGGGCCCGCCGGGACCTGCTGCGGCTCGGACCGCTGCTCGGCACCGTGGACGCCGGGCGGGCCGCCGCCGCCTCCTGGGTCGGCAACGTCCTCGCCAGGCTCGCCGGGACCGCCGCCGAGGCCGGCGCGCCGTTCGCGGGGCTGGTCGCCGAGGCCACCGTCGAGACCTTCGTCGAGGAGTTCTTCGGTCTCTTCCGGCGGGCCCCCGAGGACTGGTTCGGCGGCTACCGCACCGCCGGCGGCCGGGGCCGCGCCGGGCTCCAGCAGCTCGCCGCCGACTTCGCCCAGGGCGGGCCGCGCCGCGAGGAGGCCGAGGCGTTCCTCGTCCTCACCCTCACCGAGGACCTGCTCCGCGCCTACACCGGGCTGCACCGCGGCGGCCGCGTCGGGCGCCCCCTGCTCCTCCTCGACAACGCCCACGAACCCGTCGGCCGCGCCCTGGTCGAACCGATTCTGCGGGCCCGCGCCGACGGCCGCCGCGACCGTACCGTCGTCCTCGCCGCCTCCCGGCTCCGCGAGCACGACGCCTTACGCCACGCCACCCGCGTCCGGCTGCCGGAGACCGCCCACCAGGCCCCGTGCCCGCGCACCAGCCGGGTCGGCTCCGGGCTCCTCGCCGTCGACCTCACCCCGCTCACCCCCGTCCAGGCCCGCACCGCCTTCGACCGCCGCGACCGGGCGGGGTACGCCCCGGCCACGCTCTCCCGGGCCGTCCACCGGCTCACCGGCGGCCGGCCCCTCGGCGTCGACCTGCTGGCCCGCGCCGTCGCCGAGGTCCCGCCCGCCGACCGCACCGCGCTCACCCCCGCCGACCTCCTCGACCTCACCGTGGAGCTCCGCGAGGACAGCGCGCCCGTCCCGGCCGCCCCCGCCCTGCTCGCCGCCCTCCTGCCGGTGCCCCGGACGGAGCCGTACGCGGTCCTCGCCGCCGCCCACGACGAGGAGTCCGCCCGCCGCCTCGCCCAGGCCCGGCTGCCCGGCGAGTCCCGCGAGGGCGACGTCGCCCTCCGCGTCCGCGACCGGCTGCGCGCCGAGCACGGCACCGAGCGGCCCGGCCACTTCGTCGGCGACCCGCTGCTTCGCGCCCTGCTGCTGCACCGGCTCCGCTTCGAGGACGCCGACCACCCCCACTACTCCGCCTGGCGGGCCGTCCACGAGACCCTCCGCCGCCACTACGGGCCGCAGCCCGGCCCGTACCGGCTCCACCACGACCTGGCCCTCGGCGAGACCGCCGAGGCCGTCGCCCACCTGCGGCTCACCTTTCCCGGGCCGGACGTCCTCGGCTGGCTCGGCCGGCTGCGGTTCATCGGCTCCGCCCCGTACCCGCGCGAGCGCGGCCGCGCCCGTACCGACCCCGACCCGCGCCGGGCCGTCGCCCTCGGCCAGGGACCCGATCCGGCGCTCCCCGAGGGACTCGACCGGGAGTCCGCCGAACTGCACCTGTCCGTACGGCGGTTGCTGCACGCCGTATGGCTGCTCACCGATCCGCTCGCGCTGCCCGACGAGGAGGTCACCGAGCTGCTGGCGTACGAACTGCGCCGGCTCTCCGGCCGCCACCTCACCGGCAGCGGTCCACTGTGGGACGCGGCCGGCCACTGGCCGCGGGACATCCGCGCCTGGCGGGAGCTCTCGCTGCCGCCCGGCCGCGAGGACGGAGTCTGACGCCATGCTCGACCGACTGCGCCGCCGCTTCTTCTGGACCCCCCGGCAGAAGCTCCTCACCCTGCTCGTCGCGACCGCCCTCGTCGTCGGCATCGGCGGCTACGGGCTCACGAAGTACCTCGCCCCGGAGGACCGTTCCTGCGCCCCCGGGGTCGACCGGCCCGCCGGCAGCGAGGAGTGCGTCGGCGTCAACGGGACCGGACACGACTTCCGTGTCCCCGCCCTCACCGCGATCACCGCCGCCATCGGCCGCGAGAACGCCTCCCTCAAGGAGGGCGAGTACGTCACCGTCGCCGTCCTGCTGCCGATCACCGCCACCGACCCCGGCACCGCCACCAAGATCCTCCGCGAGCTCCAGGGCGCCTACGCCTACCAGTACCGGGCCAACCACGAGTCCAACAGCCAGACCCCCAGGATCCGGCTCGCCCTCGCCAACACCGGCAACCGCAACGCCCACTGGCGCACGGTCGTCGACCGGCTCACCGCCATGACCGGTGCCCCCGACCGGCTCCGCGCCGTCTCCGGCGTCGCCACCTCCTCCCCCGAGGTACGGGAGGCGGTCACCGCCCTCACCGGCGCCGGGATCGCCGTCGTCGGCACCACCATCACCGCCGACGACCTCGCCAACGGCCCCGGCCGCAACCCCTTCCCCGGCCTCGCCCGGGTCTCCCCCACCAACAGCGACGAGGCGAAGGCCCTCGCCCACTTCGGCAAGGTCGACGCCTCCCGCGCGATCCTCGTCCAGGACTCCCGCACCGGCGACCACTACATCGACACCCTGCGGTCCGCCTTCGCCGCCTCCCTCAAGGGCGCCCCCTACGAGCCGCAGCTCTACACCTCGCCGGAGGACAACACCCAGGAGGGCCACACCGCCAACACCTTCCGCCAGATCACCCACCTGATCTGCGACACCCGAGCCGAGACCGTCTTCTTCGCCGGCCGCCACACCCAGCTGCGCCAGTTCATCAACGCGCTCGGCTCCCGCGGCTGCGCCGACCGCTCCTTCACCGTCCTCACCGGCGACGAGGGCTCCTACCTCGGCGCCGACGAGAAGCTGAACCGCGCGGCCCTCCGCAAGAAGCTCACCGTCCGGTACGCGGCGCTCGCCCACCCCGACGCCTGGAAGCCCGCACCGGGCCGGACGGTACCGGAGACCGGCGGCTCGGTCGTCGCCTTCGAGACCTTCCTGACCGACATCGCCCGCGCCGACGCGAAGCCGGTACCGCTCAGGGACGGGCAGGCGATCATCGCGTACGACGCGATGGCGACAGCCGTCCACGCGATCCGCCAGGCCACCCCCGCCGACGCCCCCTACCCGGAGCTCGCCGACGTCGGCACCCAGTGGCCGCAGGTCAAGGGCTCGCTGCGGGTGCAGGGCGCGAGCGGCTGGATCTGCCTGGACAACCACGGCAACCCGTACAACAAGGCGGTCCCGATCGTGGAGCTCGCCCCCGACGGCACCCAGCGCTTCGTCCAGACCGCCTGGCCGGAGGGCAAGCCCCCGGCGGCCTCCTGCCTGCCGCCGAAGAAGGGGTAGTCGTAGCTTCTAGGGCACCCACCTGGGCCAGGGCGCCTCGTCCCTGGCGTACAGCTCCCGCAGCTCGGCGCGGCGGTCGGGCGTCCAGTCCCGCCAGTCCGTCGGCCGCCCGTCCAGTGCGTCCCGCAGCCCCTCGAAGCGCTCGTGCCAGTCGGCCAGGCGGTCCAGCATGAGCTCCCGGTCGCCGCGGAACTCGTGGGTGAAACGCAGCACGGTCGACCCTCCGCCGGCGGCCGGTTCCAGATGGAACCGGATCCGCTCGTGCGGAGGACCGACCGTGTACTCGGCCACGCGGTCCATGTCCCAGGCGGTCACCCGCCCGGAGAGTTCCGTGCCGCTGTCGAGGCGGCGGAGGACGACCCGCCCGCCGAGCCTCGGCTCCAGCGGATCCGCCGCGCCGAACCAGGACGGCAGCCCCTCGGGCGAGGCGACCGCCGCCCACACCACCGGCTGCGGGTGCGGCAGCTCGATCGCGTACCGCAGCAGGTGCGTGTCGCCGTCGTGGGTCTCGCTCCTGCCCCGGGGTATCTCGGTCATACCTCCAGCGTGGCCCCGCTGAGGGGGCCGTGCCAGCTCAGACGCCCGCGTAGGAGTGCAGGCTGTTGACGAAGATGTTCACACCGTAGTAGTTGAAGAGGAAACAGGCGAAGGCGACGAGCGCGATGTACGCGGCCTTGCGGCCCTTCCAGCCGGCCGTGGCCCGGGCGTGCAGGTAGGCGGCGTACCCGACCCAGGTGATGAAGGACCAGACCTCCTTGGCGTCCCAGCCCCAGTAGCGGCCCCACGCGTCACCGGCCCAGATGGCGCCCGCGATGATCGTGAAGGTCCACAGCGGGAAGATCGCCGCGTTGACCCGGTAGGCGAACTTGTCGAGGGTGGCGGCGGCGGGCAGCCGCTCCAGGACGGAGCGGGCGAAGCGGCCCGGCGTGCCGCCGCCCGCGAGCTTGTTCTCGTACGAGTCGCGGAAGAGGTACAGCAGGGTGGCGACGGCGCCGAGGTAGAGCACGGCGCCGCAGAAGATCGCGGTGGAGACGTGGATCCACAGCCAGTACGAGTCGAGGGCCGGGACCAGCTGGTCGCTCTCGGTGTACAGCAGGGTGGTCGCCACGCCCAGGTCGAGCAGGACCGTCGTCACCAGCGGCAGGCCGATCCAGCGGACGTTCCTCCCCGCGAGCAGGAAGGCCAGGTAGACGCCGACCGCCACGGTGGAGAAGGTGGTGGAGAACTCGTACATGTTGCCCCAGGGGGCGCGCTGCACGGAGACCGCGCGGGCGATCACGCCGACCGCTTCCAGGGCGAAGGCGAGGACGGTGAGCGCGACGGCGATCCGGCCGTACAGGTCGCCCTTGACGGTGCCGCCGGCCGCGCCGGGGCCGTCGGGGACGTCGCGGGCACCGGCGGCGGAGCGGGTGACGATCTTCGGCTTCTCCAGGACGGTGGTGCCACCGGCCTTCTTGACCTGCACCGACACCGTGGCCTTGGGCTCCGGCCGCGTCAGCGCGGCGGCGGTGCGGCCGACCTTGCTGCGGCTGCCGAACACCCACTCGGCGATGTGGGCGAGGAAGGCCAGGGTGTAGACGGCCATCGAGGCGTAGACGAACTCGTTGCTGAGCTGCGCCAGGCTTTCGTTGGTCTCGGCGGCGAGGATCACTTCTCGACCCCTTCTGATGCGTCTGCGTCTTCTGATGCGTCGGCGTCGGCTTCTGCTTCGGCGGGTTCCGGCGCCGGGGGCGCCTGGGCGGTGAGCGCGACCGCGAGATCGGCGAGCTCCTCGGGCAGCTTGGCGGACTCGCCGCGGCCGAGGCCCGCCATCTCGACGACGGTCACGCCGTCCTCACCGCGGACGGCCCGGATCCAGATCCGGCGCCGCTGGATGAAGAGCGAGCCGGTGAGCCCGGCGATCGCGGCGACGGCGCCGGTGAGGGCGAGGCCGTTGCCCGGCTGCTGGGTGACCTGGAAGGACGCCCACTCCTTGATCTCCTTCTCGAAGGTGATCGAACCGGCGCCGTCGGGCAGGGTCATCGTCTCGCCGGGTCGCAGCCGCTTGGCGACGCCGGTGCCCTCGCCGATCTCGAACTGGGTCATCTTGGAGGTGTCGAGCTGGTACACGTTCTGCGGCAGGCCGGAGTCGACGCCCAGGCTGCCGTAGTAGCCGGTGAGCGCCATCACGGGGAAGTCGAGGGCGGGGAACTGGGAGAACATGCTGCCCTGCCCGTCACCCGCGAAGGTGGGCACGAAGAAGGCCTGGAAGCCGAGCTGTTCCTTCTCCCCGTTCTTGTTGCGGTAGCCGTCCATCACCTTGATCGCACCGGTGGAGGTGACGTTGTTGTCGATGGGCAGCAGCGGGACGGCGCCGTGGAAGACGGTCTTCCCCTTGCCGTCCTTGACGGTGACGACCGGCGCGTAGCCGTGGGCGAGCAGGAAGACCTTGGAGTCGCCGATCTTCAGCGGCTCGTTGACCCGGATGACCGCCTTCTTGTCCTTGCCGTCGGCCTGGCTGTAGGTGACGGCCGCCTCGAAGGTGCGGGGGGTGCCGCGCTGCGGGCCGCTCTGCTCGTACGTACCGGTGAAGGTGTCCAGGGTGAAGCTGAACGGTTCCAGCTCGTCGACGCCGAACTGGGAGCCGGACTTGAAGTCGTCGTACTGGCTGAGCGTGTTGGAGAAGCCCTCGCCCTCGACGATCAGCTTGCCGCCCTCGGACTTGAAGAGCACGCCCCAGGCGAAGGCGATCAGCATCACGATCAGGGCCAGGTGGAAGACCAGGTTGCCGGCCTCGCGGAGGTAGCCCTTCTCGGCGGCGACGGCGTCCCCGGCCGTACGGCTCCGGAAACGGCGTCCCTTGAGGAGGGCGAGGGCCGCCTCGCGGACCTCCTCGGGGTCGGCCTCGGTGCGCCAGGTCGTGTACGCGGGGAGGCGGGTGAGCCGCTTGGGGGCGCCCGGCGGCAGGCCGCGCAGCTGGCCGACGAACTGCCAGGTGCGCGGGACGATGCAGCCGATGAGGGAGACGAAGAGCAGGATGTAGATCGCGGAGAACCACACCGAGCTGTAGACGTCGAAGAGCTGGAGCTTCTCGTAGAGCGGGGTGAGCGTCTCGTGCGCCGCCTTGAAGTCGGCGACCTTCATCTCGTCCGCGCTGGTCTGCGGGATGAGGGAGCCGGGGACGGCGCCGAGGGAGAGCAGGAAGAGCAGGATCAGCGCCACCCGCATGGAGGTGAGCTGGCGCCAGAACCAGCGGATCCAGCCGACGACGCCGAGGGCGGGGCCGCCGATGGCGCTGTCTTCCCGCGGGGCGGTGGACAGGTCCGCGCCCGCGGTGTCGGCCGCATCCGGCGCATCCGGTGTATCCGGCGTATCCGGCGTATCAGTCATTTCGGTCTTGCTCATGGATCAGATTCCCACCGTGAAACCGCTGGACCAGCCCTGCATCGTGGAGACCATGCTGTCCCAGACGCCCGTGAGGAGCAGGACACCGGTGACGATCATCATGGCGCCGCCGATCCGCATCACCCACGCGTAGTGCTTCTTCACCCAGCCGAAGGCGCCGAGCGCCTTGCGGAAGGCGACGGCGGCGAGGACGAAGGGGACGCCGAGGCCGAGGCAGTACGCGAGGGCCAGTATCGCCCCGCGTCCGGCGCTGGCCTGTTCGATCGCGAGCGCGTTGACCGCCGCGAGGGTCGGGCCGATGCACGGGGTCCAGCCGATGCCGAACAGCGCACCGAGGAACGGGGCGCCGACGAGGCCCGCGGCGGGCTTCTTGTGGAAGCGGAACTCGCGCTGGGTGAACCAGGGCATCAGGCCGGCGAAGAAGAGGCCCAGCAGGATCATCAGGACACCGAGGACGGTGCTCAGGGTGTCGCCGTACCCCTGGAGGGTGGCACCGAACTGGCCGAAGAGGGCGCCGCCGGAGACGAAGACGGCGGTGAAGCCGAGGACGAAGAGGGAGGCGCCGGCGGTCATCCGGCCGCGGCGGTTCTCGGCGAGGTCGGCGC
The DNA here is from genome assembly GCF_030010625.1 of Streptomyces sp. CC208A. GTDB lineage: Bacteria > Actinomycetota > Actinomycetes > Streptomycetales > Streptomycetaceae > Streptomyces. The sequence goes on from NZ_JASCXN010000004.1 coordinate 315,270, forward strand.
CGGAGACGCCCGTCACGTAACTGAGGTAGCCGGGGACGAGCGGGAGCACACACGGCGAGAAGAAGGAGACCAGGCCCGCCAGGAGGGCGACGGGCACGGCGAGCAGGAGGGCTCCGCTGGTGACGGTCTCGTTCACCGGCTCACTTCTCCCGGAGCAGCGGGTCGATCATCGACCGCAGCTTGGTCTCGTCGAGGGCCATGAGCGCGCGGGCGGCGATCTTGCCCTCCTTGTCGAGGACGACGGTGGAGGGGATGCCCTTGGGGCTGAGGGTGCCCTTGGGGAATCCGAAGAGGATCAGCTTGCCGTCGCGGTCGTAGATGCTGGGGTAGGGGACCTTGTAGTCGTCCTCGAAGGCGAGGGCCTGCTGCTTGTTGCCGTCGCGGGTGTTGAGGCCGACGAAGGCCACGTCCTGGTCCTTGAGGTCGTTGGCGACCTTGACGAAGTGGGGGGCCTCGGCGCGGCACGGGCCGCACCAGGAGCCCCACACGTTGAGGACGACGACCTTGCCCTTGAGGTCGGCGACGTCGAGCCGCTCGCCGTCCAGCGTCTCGCCGGCGATCTCGTTGATGCCGGCGCGTTCGCCCTTGGCGACGGTGGAGACGCCGCCCTTGCTGGTGACGAAGTTGGTGTTGCCGCCGCCCGACGTGCCGTTGTCGTCGCCGCCGCAGGCGGAGAGCGCGAGGGCGGCGGACAGCACGCCGACGGCGGCGAGGGCGCGTCGGGGGGCACGGCGGAGGCCACGGCTAAGGCTCATGTGAAAAGTTTCGCATGGGCGTTTGGGGGATCTTGGGCACCCCCACTACGTGCCCGGAACACCCCTTGTCAAGATCGGCTAAGGGATCGCCTGGGCGTCCGGGGTACGAGCTCAGGCGGCCTTGAGGTACGAGCTCAGACAGCCTTGAGGTACGAGCTCAGGCGGCCTTGAGGTACGAGCTCCAGCCGCCGGCCGGCTTCTGGCCGACGTCGAGGCCCCGGAGACGAGCGAGGATACGGGGATCCTGGGCGTCCATCCAGTCGGTGAACTGGCGGAACGAGACGAGCCGGACGTCCTTCTTCCCGGCCATCGCCTTGATGGCGTCCTCGACGGCGTCCATGTAGATGCCGCCGTTCCACTGCTCGAAGTGGTTGCCGACGAAGAAGGGCGCGCGGTTGGTCTCGTACGCGCGCGTGAAGCCGGCGAGCAGTGCGTCGGTGGCCTGCTTGCGCCAGCCGGGATAACGGGAGGGCATGCCCTGGGTCGAGTTCTTCGACTGGTTGGCGAGCATGTTGTAGTCCATGGACAGGACCTCGAAGGAGTGGCCGGGGAAGGGCACGGCCTGGAGGGGGAAGTCCCAGATGCCCTGGCGCTTGACCGGCCAGGTCTGGCGGCCGCCGGGCGAGCTGGCGTCGTAGCGCCAGCCGAGGCGCTTGGCGGTGGGCAGCAGGTTGTCCTGGCCGAGGAGGCAGGGAGTGCGGCCGCCGACGAGCTCCTTGGAGTAGTCGAAGGGCAGCGGGTCGAGCTCGGTCCAGCCGCTGTTGGTCTTCCACTCGGTGACGAACTTCACCGCCTGGTCGATCTCGCTCTGCCACTGGGCCGGGGTCCAGTTGCCGACGGAGCCGGAGCCGCCGCAGAAGTGCCCGTTGAAGTGGGTGCCGATCTCGTGGCCCTCGAGCCAGGCCTGGCGGACGTACTTGAGGGTGTCCTTGATGTGGTCGTCGGTGAGGTAGCCGATGTCGGAGGCGCCGACGCGGTTGTTCGGCGGCCGGTAGAGGTTCTTCTTCGACTCGGGGAGGAGGTAGATCCCGGAGAGGAAGAAGGTCATCGCCACGTCGTGGTTCTTGGCGAGTTCGAGGAAGCGCGGGAAGAGGCCGTTGCCGACCTCGCCGGCGCCGTCCCAGGAGAAGATCACGAACTGGGGCGGGGTCTGGCCGGGTTCGAGCGGGACGGGGGTGTCGGGCTGGTGCGGCTGCTTGCCGGTGTCCGCGGTGGAACCGTCACCGATGAGACGGACGTCGTCCTTGGTCGGGGTGGGCGTGGTGGCGCCGGTGCCGGTCGAGGGGGCGCCCCCCTTGTCCGGTCCGGAACTGCCCTTGCCGCCCTGCCCCTTGTCACTGCACCCAGCGATCCCGAGCGCGGCGGCCGCTCCGACTCCCGCCCCGAGAAGACCCCTTCGACTGATCCCGCGCATGTCATCCCCATTCGCGCTGCTGCATGAGCCGTATGACCCGAAACATCATCCAAACCGACAATGAGTGAGATGCAGGGATGAACACGGAGGTTCCGGCCACTCGCACAAAAATTTCAGGTCGTACGAAAACTTCAGGGCGTCCGGATGACATGTACATCATCCGAACGCCCTGAACTGTGGACCGGCGGGAGCCTCCTGTCCAGAGGCCGTCCGCCCTCCGGTGGGGACTACGGGGTGGGGCCTGCGGGGGACTATGGGGTGGGACTACGGCGGCTACGCGCCGAAGGCCTTCGCCTTCCCCTTCACCGGCTTGGCACCGGCCCGCAGGTGCACCGGCACCAGGTCGATCGCGGGCTCGCTGTACCCGACCGAGACGATCTTGTCGCCCTTGTACGTGAACGAGGTCAGCGAGGCCAGCGTGCACTGCCGGCGCCGCGGGTCGTGCCACAGCCGGCGCCGCTCCACGAAGGACCGCACGATCCAGATCGGCAGCTGGTGGCTGACGAGCACCGCCTCGTGACCGCGCGCCGCGTCCTTCGCCGCGTCCAGCGCCGCCATCATCCGCACGACCTGCTCGATGTACGGCTCGCCCCACGACGGCCGGAACGGATTGGTGAGGTGCTTCCAGTTGGCCGGCTTCTTCAGCGCCCCGTCGCCGACGCCGAAGGTCTTGCCCTCGAAGACGTTCGCCGCCTCGATAAGGCGTGAGTCGGTGGCCAGGTCGAGGCCGTGCGCCTTGGCGATCGGGGTGGCCGTCTCCTGCGCCCGCTCCAGCGGGGAGGCGACGACGTACGTGATGTCCCGCTCGGCCAGCGACTCGGCGACCCGGTCCGCCATCTTCCGGCCCAGCTCGGAGAGGTGGTAGCCGGCCCGGCGCCCGTACAGCACACCGTCCGGGTTGTGCACCTCGCCGTGGCGCATGAGGTGGACGACGGTGATGTCCTGGTCGCCCTTCACGGCCTCGGCGTTCTTCGCGTTCTCGCTCATGCGGTGGCCTCCGCGGCGGCGCGGGCGGCGGCCGGCAGCGCGGCGGCGATCCGCTCGACCGCGCGCTCGTCGTGCGCGGCCGAGACGAACCACGACTCGAAGGCCGACGGCGGCAGGTAGACGCCGTCCGCGAGCATCGAGTGGAAGAAGGCGTTGAAGCGGAAGGCCTCCTGCTTCTTCGCCTCGTCGTAGTTCCGCACCTCGTCGGCGGTGAAGAAGACCGAGAACATGTTGGACGCGGTCTGCAGCCGGTGCGCCACGCCCTCCTTGGCGAGCGCGCCGGTGACCAGGCCCTGGATCTCCTCCGAGACCGCGTTCACCTTCTCGTACGCGGCGTCGTCGAGCAGCCGCAGCTGCGCGAGCCCGGCGGCGGTGGCGATCGGGTTACCGGAGAGGGTGCCCGCCTGGTAGACCGGGCCCGCGGGGGCGAGGTGGCCCATGACGTCGGCGCGGCCGCCGAAGGCCGCCGCCGGGAAGCCGCCGCCCATGACCTTGCCGAAGGTCATCAGGTCGGGCTTCACGCCGTCCACGCCGTACCAGCCGGCCCGGCTCGTCCGGAAGCCGGTCATGACCTCGTCGGAGATGTACAGCGCGCCGTTCTCCCGGCACAGGTCCGCCAGGCCCTGGTTGAAGCCGGGCAGCGGCGGGACGACGCCCATGTTGCCCGGGGACGCCTCGGTGATCACACAGGCGATCTCGCCGGGGCGCGCGGCGAACGCGGCGCGCACGGCCTCCAGGTCGTTGTACGGCAGCACGATCGTGTCACCGGCCTGCGCGCCGGTCACGCCGGGCGTGTCGGGCAGCCCGAAGGTCGCGACGCCGGAACCGGCGGCGGCGAGCAGCGCGTCCACGTGGCCGTGGTAGCAGCCCGCGAACTTGACGACCTTCGCGCGCCCGGTGAACCCGCGGGCGAGCCGGATGGCGGACATCGTCGCCTCGGTGCCGGAGGAGACCAGGCGCACCTGCTCGACCGGCTCCACGCGGGCCACGATCTCCTCGGCGAGCGCGACCTCGCCCTCACCGGGGGTGCCGAAGGAGGTGCCGCGGGCCACGGCGGCCTGCACGGCGGCGGTCACCTCGGGGTGGGCGTGGCCGAGAATCATCGGTCCCCAGGAGCAGACGAGGTCGACGTACTCGCGACCGTCCGCATCGGTGAGGTACGGACCGGTGCCGGACACCATGAACCGGGGCGTTCCACCCACAGCCCGGAAGGCCCGCACCGGTGAGTTCACGCCGCCGGGCGTCACAAGGGACGCGCGGTCGAAAAGCGTCTGTGAGACTGGGGCTTCGTATGAATACGACACAGTGATCCTGACCTGCGAGTACGACGTCTGGTACGGAGGGACGGTGTGGGCACCCTGTGAATCAGGCCGGGGCGGCTGTCCTCCACGTCTGCGAAACTGGGGCGACTGGGGCGTCATAGGGATGGCTCACACAATCCATGGTGTCAGAGGCCACGTCGTTTCTTGCGGACAGGTGTTTCACCGTAAGAACGTGGGGGAGGTCACTGACACGGTGATCGGGTTGCGCGGCGGGGTCGTGTTGCCGAGAAAAAGCAGTCGGGTGGAGATATGCATCGCGGTGGCGGACCGGGCGAGGGGACGGACGACCTGGGTCCGGAGCCTGTCCGGCGGGGGAGGCACCGGCGTCGACGGGCCGAGGACCCGGCCGCGCCGGACGATCGCGTGTCCCCTGAGCAGCCCCCGGCGGATCCGCCCCTCGGAGGCCGCGGCTTGGCGGTGACGTACAAGTACTTCGGCGCGCCCGACGGCGCCACCGCGGCCCGCGTGCCGATCTCGATGCGCCCGGAGGAGCTGGGCGGCGACGAGCTCGGCATGGGCGGCATGTTCTCCAAGATCAAGCCCGAGACGATAGCGGCGATGGTCCTCACCGGCATCCAGGGCCTGCCGCTGCACAAGGTCCCCCCGCTGGAACTGGTCGTCCTGCACCCCGACTACGCGGTGGTGAAGCTCCCCACGACCGTGGTCGACCCGCTGCGCGCGATCGGCGAGGAGTCGGTCGGCGCCGCCGCCTTCATCTGGTCCACCGTCCCCGACCGCGGCGGCCCCCGCGACGCCTTCGACGTCTACCAGCTGCTCCACGAGTGGCAGGACTTCTCCGTCCGCCTCCACGAGGCCGGCCACCAGCCGTACTGCCTGGTCTGGCCCTGACGGCTGGCTCTTCCGCGTTTCCGACCGTCATAGCGCATGAAATTAGGACGAATCGGATGTAATGCGTGGAGGCCGGTGCACACAGGCGCCGTACGAGGAGGACCCCCGCCGTGACCGCAGTACGAACGTCCGCAGCCCGCATGCCCGGAGCACGCACCGGCACGAGTGCCGGCGTCGGCAGGCCCATGCAGCTCTCCGAGGTCGCCGCCCGCACCGAACTGCCCCTGCGCACCATCCGGCAGTACGAGGACTGCGGCCTCGTCGGCCCCTCGGCCGCCTCCCCGGGCGGCTTCCCGCTCTACACGGACGACGACGTGGCCCGGCTGATGGTGATCCGCCGCATGCAGCCCCTCGGCTTCGGCCTCGCCGAGGCCCGCGAACTCCTCACCGCCATGGACCGCCTGGCCGCCGACCTCCCCGACACGGACACCGCCCTCGACCCGGCCGAACGCGCCACCCTCGTCGCCCGCGTCCGCCGCTACGAGCAGGCCGCCACCGCCCGCGTCGCCGCCCTACGCCTGGAACTGGCCCGCGCCGAAGAATTCGCCACCTCCCTCCGCTCCCACCTCACAGCCTGACCGGCCTGACCCGCCTGACCGACGGCGCGCGGCTGGGGCAACCGGCCGAAGCCCGCGGCTGAGGTCCGCTGCCGGGGTCCGGGGCTGAGGTCCGCTGCCGGGGCACTCGGCTGGGGTCTGTGGTCGGAACTCCCGGCCGGGGACTCGACCGGGGCCCGCTGCCGGAGCTCCCGGCCGAGGGGGCTCGGTCGGGGGACTCCGACCGAGCCCACGACCGGAGCGCTCGGTCCCGGGGGCTCGACCTTGAGAGGAGGTCCCCGGGGCTCGATTCCAGGGGGCGGTCCCGGGAGGGCGGTCCCGGGGCTCGGTTCCAGGGGGCGGTCCCGGGAGGGCGGTCCCGGGGCTCGATCCCAGGAGGCAGTCCCGGGGAGGACGGTCCCTGGGGTCCGGTCCCTGGAGGGGGCCGTGGGGGACAGTCCCTGGGGGCGGGAAGCGGCGGTCCGGGGGCGGAGGCAGGGCCGACGGGCGAAGGCGGGGTCAGGGGCGCAGGGCCTCGGCCAGGGTGCGGAAGAAGCGGGCGTAGGCGGTCGGGCTCGGCGGGATCTCCGGATTCCACGGCACCAGCCGGGCACCCGCCGGCAGCCGCTCCGGGCCCTCGGGCCGGCCCGCATGGGCCCTGCTGTCGTACAGGACCAGCGCGGGGGCGAGATCGAGGGCCCGGTCCCACCCCGTGGTCAGCCAGTTCGCGCCGGGCCCCGGGCCCGGGTCGAGCAGCCGGACGCCCAGTCCGGCCAGCCGCGCCAGTTCCGGCCAGGCCGCCGGACGCGCCAGATGCACCTGCTCGGCACCGGCCCCGGAGAGCGCCAGCACCCCACACCCGGCCCCCGCCGCCGTGGCCGCTACCCGCACCTCGGCCTCCGCCGCCACCAGTTCCCCCGCGCCCGGCACCGGGACCGGGGCTCCGAGCGCCGCTCCCAGCTCTCCGAAGCGGCCGATGATCGCCGGCAGAGCGAGGTCGTTGCCGACGGAGAGCGCCGCCAAGGGCACCCCCAGCCTCTCCGCGACCCCCTCGTCCACGGCGTACGGGCTCTTCCCGTCATAGGTGACGTCCACCACCAGCTCCGGCTGCAGCTCCCGCAGCCGCTCCTTCGCCAGGTCCGGCCCCGGCCCCAGGTACGGAACCCCGGCCGCCGTGAGCCCGCCGTCCTTCGCCGGGTCCGGCTCCGCCCCGTCGTGCCCGGAGCCGTACACCGCGACCGGCGTCACCCCCAGGTCGAGCAGGGCGGCCCCGGCCCGTATGTAGGCGAGGACCCGCGCGGGCCCGGCCGGCGCCCTCAGCTCCGCTCCCCTGTCGTCCGTGAAACCCCATCCGTGCGCACCCGTTCCGGACATGCGGCTGCTCCCTCCCGGCCGGAATCTGCCTCCCCCGCCACCTTCGAGCGCTTCCCCGCCCGGCACAAGAGGGCCTCCCTCTCCAGCGCAGGGGGCCTCCCCTCCGGTCCAAGGGATCTCCGCCCTCCGGTGTGAGAGGCCCCTCGCCGAGACCGCCGCCCGACCGCCCCGGCCGGGACTCAGGTCCCGAACCCCCTGCCGAAAGTCCCTCACCCCGGTGTCAACTGAACGGGTCGGGAGGAAGCAGCAGGAATCACCTTTCCCGCCGTGCCCACACGCCACCTGCCAGGGTGTGCGCCGTGCGTCGGCCATTTCGCCCCGGAGCCACCGTCATGTCCGTGCCCGGCCCGTTCTCCGACCCCCGTGTCCTCGCCCTCTTCGCCCTGCTCGCCGTCGTCACCGGCGTCCGGCTGACGAGGGGCCTGCGCGCCCGCCGCCGGTCCCGCGCGCGGACGCCGTTGGACCGCGTCTGGCACCCGCAGGAGTCGGTACCGCTGACCCCGGCGGAGGAGCTCGCCTTCGGCGAGGTCGTCTCCCGCCTCTCCCTCACCTCTTCGGGCCGCCTGCGCTGACGCCCCTCCCGTTCTCTCAGCCGGCCGGCCAGGCCCGCGGGTCGCGGCCCGTCGTCGCCAGCAGCCGCTCGAGGGCGCTCGCCCCGGCCGGCAGGTCGACGGCCTCGGCGAAGACGTTCATCTTCCGGGCCATCGGCGCCATCCGCTCCACCTCGTCCGCCAGCCCGGCCACCACCACCGGATCCGGCACGAACTCCCGTCCGGTCGCCCGTGCCAGATCCCACCCGTGCACAGTGAGGTCGAGCAGCACCATCGAGCCGACCGTCCGGGCCGGCAGCCCCATCGCCCCCGCGGTCCCCTCCTCGGCCCCCGGCGCCGCCCACGCTTCCACCAGCCGCCTGGTCTCCGCCGCGAACTCCCCCCGCCAGCCCGGCTCCGCGACCCGGTCCGGGGTCGTGGAGAAGTCGGCCTCCTGCTTGGCCGCCAGCGCCTGGAAGTTCACGACGACCGAGAACAGGTGGTTCAGCAGCGCGCGCACGTCGTACTCGGCGCAGGGCGTGGGCGCGCCGAGCGAGACGTCCTCCGTGCTTTCGACCAGGGGGACGGCCAGGTCGGCGGCGGCGCGGAGCAGATCGCCGATGCGGTGATCCATGTTCTCGATGGCAAGGTGCGTGTCGTCGCTGCGAACGCTGGTGTCGTCGGTGCCCGAGTGCGTGTCGTCGTACGTCATGACCCCGACGCTAGGAAAACTCCCCGGGCCGGTCTTGAAGAAACGCGTCACGGCCCCTGACCCGCCCCGGATCCCCACCCCTAGGGGCAGCACGGGCCAAGGCTCGGCCGGCCCCACCCCCCTCCGGCAGCCCGGGGCGTCCGACTGCCCGAGGCGTCCGACGACTGCCCGACACGTTCGACTGCTCCTAGGATCGACGCCATGCCCGACTCCGCCCCGCGCCGGGACACTCGGGGCATCGTCGCCCCGGCCGAACTGTTCTCCCGCGTCCGCTTCCGCCGGCACGCCCCGGCACCGGAGCTGCGCCCGTATCTGGAGCACTACTGGCTGATCGACTGGGCGCTGCCGGAGCCGTACACCACCCAGGTCGTCCCGCACCCGTCGGTGAACATCGTCTTCGAGCAGTACGAACCACTCGGCTCCTTCTCCCCTTTCCCTTCTCTCGCCCGCTCGGCGGCCGAGGTCTCCGGAATCGGGCTCAGGCTCTTCACGAAGCGGCTCGAAGGGGCGGGCCGGGTCTGCGGGGTGCAGTTCCGGCCCGGCGGCTTCCGCCCCTTCGCCCCGGCGTGGCCGGTCTCGGCCTGGACGGGCCGCCGGGTCCCGCTGCCCGAGGTCTTCCCCGGCACCACCGCGTTCTCCGGCGGCCGAGCCACCGACGAAACCGTCCTCTCCGCCGTCCTCGGAGGACGCAGGACTGCTGCGCGCGCTGAACGCCCCGGAGCTGATGGAGCACCTGGGCGGCCCGGAGACCGAGGAGCAGCTGGACCGCCGCCACCGCCGGTACGTGGACCTGAGCACCGACACCACGGGCAGGGGCCGGATGTCCCGGATCGTGCTGCTGCCGGAGGAGCGGGCCCTGGGCAACATCGGCTTGTGGGTGAGCACCTGGCAGGACGAACCGGTGTACGAGACGGGCTGGGCGGTGCTGCCGGGCTTCCAGGGCCGCGGCGTCGCGACCCTGGCCGCGCGCGCGGTGGCGGAGCGGGCCCGGGCCGCGGGCCTCCACCGCCACCTGTACGCCTTCCCGTCGGTGGAGAACGCCGCGTCGAACGCGGTGTGCCGCAAAGCAGGCTTCGACCTGCTCGGGGAGCAGGACCTCGAGTACCCGCCGGGTCGGCCGATGCGCTGCAACGTCTGGCGGCTCGACCTGGGAGCTACCGAGGCTCGGTGAGCGGCCGGACGAAGTGGAAGGCCACGATGTCGAAGCGCTCACGCAGGTAGAAGCGGTGGGCATCGGTGCGCTGGGTGCCGGAATCGAGGTTCAGCTCGTGGCAGCCGGCCGCGCGGGCGTGGCCCTCCAGATGGGCGATGAGCGCGTGGCCCACGCCGGTGGAGCGGACTGCGGAGGCGGTCACCAGGTCGTCGACGTACAGCTGGCTGAGCGAGCTGGTGTTGAAGACGAGCCGCCAGCCGGCCGCGCCGACGCAGCGGCCGTCGTCGCCGTAGGCGGCCGAGAACCGCAGCCCCTGCGCGTGGCCGCGCTCGTACACCTCCCGGAAGAGGGCGGGGGTGAGGTGCGGGCGGAGCTCGACGAGGACCGGCAGGAGGTCGCTCTCCAGCCGGGGGTCGCCGGGTTCGAGGTCGATGATCTTCATGCGGGGACGGTAACCCAGCCACGCCCGCCTCCCGTCGGCACCTACCGACGCCCACCCCCGCCAGCACCCGGCCCCGTCGCCAGCCGGCAGGCTCCGCCCCGCCACCGGCCACCGCGACCCCGCCCGGAAATGCCTGGCCCCCCGTCCCGGCCCGATGCGATCCTGTCCCCGTGAACGGACCGGAGATCCAGATCAGTTTCGCCCCCGGCCTGGCCATCTTCGTCGCCGCCGAGCGGCGCTCGGGACGGACCACCGTGGCCACCGACGGCGTCTCCTCTCTGGGCCACGTCGTCGAGTCCCTCGGCGTCCCGCTCACCGAGGCGGGCCGGCTCCTCGTCGACGGCCGCCCGGTGGCCCCCTCGCACGTGCCGACGGCCGGTGAGACCGTCGAGGTCGAGGGCGTCGTCCGCCCGCAGCCGGTGCCCGGCGCGCCCCTCCGGTTCCTGCTCGACGTGCACCTGGGCACCCTGGCCCGGCGGCTGCGACTCCTTGGTGTCGACGCCGCGTACGAGAGCGAGGACATCGGCGACCCGGCCCTCGCCGCGCTCTCCGCACGGGAGCGGCGGGTCATGCTCTCCCGCGACCGGGGGCTGCTGCGCCGCCGCGAACTGTGGGCGGGGGCGTACGTGTACAGCGACCGGCCCGACGACCAGCTCCGTGACGTCCTGGAGCGCTTCGCGCCGCCGCTGGCGCCCTGGACCCGCTGCACCGCCTGCAACGGGCTCCTGACGGAGACCGGCAAGGACGAGGTCCGCGCGCGTCTGGAGCGGGGCACCGAGAAGACGTACGACGTCTTCGCCCAGTGCGAGGAGTGCGACCGGGTCTACTGGCGGGGCGCGCACCACGCCCGCCTGGAGGCGATCGTCGACGAGGCGGTACGGGAGTTCGGCGCCGCCGCCTCGTGACAGAGCCCGCCTCCCCTCAGGGGGTTTCGGCGGTGAGGTACCTCTGCACGGTCGGCGCCAGCCAGGCCACCACCTCGTCCCGGCTCATGTCGACGGCCGGCGGCAGGCGGAGCACATAGCGGGCGAGCGCCATGCCGAGGATCTGGGAGGCGACGAGCGCGGCCCTGGCCGGGGCCTCCTCCGGTCTCGGGCAGACGCCGAGGGCGACGGGGCCGAGCTGTGCCCCGAAGATCGACTGCATGCGGACGGCGCCGGCCTCGTTGGTGACACCGACCCTGAGCAGGCCGGTGAGCACGTCGTCCCGCTCCCAGCGGTCGAGGAAGTGGTTCACGAGGACGGCCCCGATGTGCTGGGAGGGCAGCGCGCCGATGGCGGGCAGGGCCAGGTCGATCTCGGAGGCGGCGGCGAACAGCCCCTCCTTGTTGCCGTAGTAGCGCATGACCATCGAGGGGTCGATCCCGGCGTCGCGGGCGATGGCCCGGATCGTGGCGCGCTCGTACCCGTCGGCGGCGAAGCGCTCGCGGGCGGCCTCCAGGATCGCGGCCCGGGTGGTGTCGGAGCGTCGTGCGGTCTTCATGCCCACAACTGTAGGCCAACAGGTGTTGACACGCCACGCGAGAGACCTCTACGGTGGTCAACAAGCGTAGGCCAACAAGCGTTGACCGATCGGAGGCCAGCCATGAGCACCACCGACACCACCAACAGCGACCGCCACGACACCGACGTCATCGTCGTCGGCGCCGGGCCCACCGGACTCCTCCTCGCCGGCGACCTCGCCGCCGCCGGACTCGACGTCACCCTCGTCGAACGCCGCCCCGCCGGCCGCTCCAACCTCACCCGCGCCTTCGGCGTGCACGCCCGCACCCTGGAACTCCTCGACAACCGCGGCCTCGCCGACGCCCTGGAGGCCACTGGCACCCCCATCACCCGGATGCGGCTCTTCGGTCATCTCTCCCTCGACCTCACCCGCCTCCCCTCCCGCTTCGACCACCTCCTCATCACCCCCCAGTACGAGGTGGAGCACCTCCTCGAAAAGCGCGCCACCACCGCCGGCGTCACCTTCCGCCACGGCACCGCCCTGGAAGCCCTCCACCAGGACGCCGACGGCGTCACCGCCGAGCTCACCGGCCCGGACGGCCCCCTCACCCTCCGCGCCCGCCACCTCGTCGGCACCGACGGACACCGCAGCACCGTCCGCACCGCCCTCGGACTCCCCTTCCCCGGCACCAGCGTCATCCGCTCCATCGTCCTCGCCGACGTCCGGCTCGCCGGCGAACCCGCCGCCTCCCTCACCGTCAGCGGCTCCGACAGCGCCTTCGCCTTCATCGCCCCCTTCGGCGACGGCTGGTACCGCGTCATGGGCTGGGACCGCACCCGCCAGGTCCCCGACAGCGAGCCCGTCGACCTCGACGAGGTCCGCGACATCGCCCGCCGCGCCCTCGGCACCGACCACGGCATGCACGACGCCCGCTGGATCTCCCGCTTCCACAGCGACGAGCGCCAGGTCCCCGCCTACCGCGTCGGCCGCGTCTTCCTCGCCGGCGACGCCGCCCACGTCCACTCCCCCGCCGGGGGCCAGGGCATGAACACCGGCCTCCAGGACGCCGCCAACCTCTCCTGGAAGCTCATCGCCGTCCACCGCGGCGAAGCCCCCGACCCCGAAGCCCTCCTCGACAGCTACCAGGCCGAACGCCACCCCGTCGGCGCCACGGTCCTGCGCACCAGCGGCGCCATCGTCCGCCTCGCCATGGCCCACACCCCCGCCACCCGCGCCCTGCGCACCCTCGCCACCACCACCCTGAACACCCTCCCTCCCGCCTCCGCCAAGGCCCTCGGCACCCTCAGCGGCCTCGGCATCTCCTACGCCCCCGCCCCCGGCGCCGGCCGCACCTCCGGCCGCCGCGCCCCCGACGTACAGCTCCGCGAGGGCCGCCTCCACGAACTGCTGCGCGCGGGCGAGTTCGTCCTCATCGCCCCCGAGGGCACCACCCCGGCCCTGCCGCCGATCGCCCCGACCACCGCCGCCCGCGTCGTCCGCGCCACCTGGACCGACCCCACCCGCCACACCACCGTCCTCGTCCGCCCCGACGGCTACGTCCTGTGGACCGACCGGTGACCGACCCCGCCCCGCCGGAGCCGGCCCCCTCAGAAGACGTACGGGTCCCCGGTCGCGAGCACCAGCACCCGGTGCCGGTCGTTGAAGGGGTTCCGGTCGACCCCACCGGACCGCCAGGCCGTACCGACCTCCACCGTCAGCTCCTGCGGTCGGCCCATCGCCCTCAGATCCAACGCCAGCTCCACCCCCGCCCCACCGCCCGGCAGCGCACCCGTCCGACAGGACACCACCCGGGCACTGCTCCACAGACACCCCGGCGGCAGCTCCTGACCACCCGCCATCGGCGCGGAGAAGGCCAACCGGACGGTGGCGTCCGCGACATCGGACGGACCGTGGTTCTCCGTCACCAGCCACACCCCGACCCGCCCGTCCCACAGCGACACATGACCGTGATGAGCCAGATCCGCCTCGGCCTCGGCCTCGACCACCTCGCCCACCACGTCGCCCCCCACGTCACCGGCCGCGCCGACGGCCGTCCCGGCACCCAGCACCACGAGCGCCGCGAGCGCGGCCCCCAGCACACCCTTCGACATCGCACGCATAAGGAGAAAATACCCACGAACCATCCCACTGTCTGACAATCCGTCAGCCCGCGTGTCCCTTTCCGACCGCCGCCTATCCTGACCACCACAGAGACCGACCACCTGTGCGAGGAGCCCCGCCATGTCCGCCCCCATCGCCGTCATCACCGGAGCGAGCAGCGGCATCGGCGCCGCCACAGCCCGGCAGCTGGCCGCCGCCGGCTACCGCGTGGTCCTCACCGCCCGCCGCAAGGACCGCATCGAAGCCCTCGCCGCCGAGATCAACGACGCCGGCCACCAGGCCACCGCCTACGCCCTCGACGTCACCGACCGCGCCGCCGTCGACGAGTTCGCCACCGCCTTCCGCACCCTCGCCGTCCTCGTCAACAACGCCGGCGGCGCCCTCGGCCTCGACCCCGTCGCCACCGCCGACCCCGAGGACTGGCGCCGCATGTACGAGGTCAACGTCCTCGGCACCCTCCACATGACCCAGGCCCTGCTGCCCGCCCTCACCGCGAGCGGCGACGGCACCGTGGTCGTCCTCTCCTCCACCGCGGGCCACGGCACCTACGAAGGCGGCGCCGGCTACGTCGCCGCCAAGAACGGCGCCCGCGTCCTCGCCGAGACCCTCCGCCTGGAGATCGTCGGCACCCCCGTCCGCGTCATCGAGATCGCCCCCGGCCTGGTCAAGACCGAAGAGTTCGCCACCACCCGCTTCCGCGGCGACACCGACCGCGCCGCGGCCGTCTACGCCGGCGTCGCCGCCCCCCTCACCGCCGACGACGTCGCCGACACCATCACCTGGGCCTGCACCCGCCCCCCGCACGTCAACATCGACCTCCTGGTGGTCCGCCCCCGAGCCCAGGCCTCCAACACCAAGCTCCACCGCGAACTCTGAGCCGAACGGGTGAACCCACCCGATCACCCGGACGACACCCGTAAACCCGACCTACCGTCGAAGACAACTCCATACAGAACGGCCCTCGACCGGGATTGCGGTCCCGGCCGAGGGCCTCACCACCAGGAAGGTGCAACTTCCCATGGCTGGACAGGACCTTAGCGCGCCCGCGCGGCGTTTCATGGACCTCGAAGACCCCGAGTACGCCTACATGTTCGACTTCCTCCAGGCCGACGGACACCTGTCGGAAGGAACCCGTCAGCGCGGGTGCCTCGCGGTCGAGATCAACGCGCGGGACGCCCACATCCTCCGCGAGTTCCAGCGGCTGACCCCGCACAACAGCACCATCACCGAGCGCACCCGCTCGACGAACTTCTCGACGGAGCACCACTCAGCCACCTGGTCCCTGTGCTCGCTGGAGGCGCGCACCACGCTCAACCAGCTCGGGCTGCCCTACGGGAAGAAGTCCACCCGGATCAAGCCGCCCCGCGTCGAGTTCTCCCGCCGTGACTATCTCCGGGGCGTCATCGACGCTGACGGCTCCGTCGGCCACACCGGCCAGGGCTTCCCCTTCGTCTCCCTCACCACGTCGAGCGCGGCAATCGGGGCCTATCTCTGCCACTACGCGAAAAAGACCATCGGCGCCGAACGCCGCCTCGCCCGCCGCAACACACGGGACGGCGTCTACAACGTCATGTACCAGAAGGAAGCCGCGCAGGAGTTGTGCGCCCATCTCTACTACCCGGGCTGCCTCAGCCTGGACCGTAAGCGGCTCGCCGCCGAGGCGTTGGCCTCGTGGACACGCCCCGCCGGCATGAAGGTCCGCCCTCCCCGACGCCCCTGGACGGCCGAGGAAGACCAGGTCCTCATGAACGCCCCCACGCTCGCGGTCGCCGCATCCGAACTCGGCCGGTCCCAGAGTTCCTGCCAGGTTCGCCGCTGGCGGCTGGTCAACGGCATCCGCTGACCAGAGCAGAGGCCCCGCGTCACACGCGGGGCCTCGCCTTTCTCCCGGCCCCGTGGGTCAGCCCTTCACGTTGACGACCTGCTTCAGCTTCGCGACGACCTCGACCAGGTCCCGCTGCTGCTCCATCACCTGCTCGATCGACTTGTAGGCGCCGGGGATCTCGTCCAGCACGCCGGAATCCTTGCGGCACTCCACGCCCCGCGTCTGCTCCTCCAGGTCCCGGACCGTGAAGCGCCTCTTCGCCGCGCTGCGGCTCATCTTCCGGCCGGCGCCGTGCGAGGCCGAGTTGAACGCGGCCTCGTTGCCGAGCCCCTTCACGATGTACGAGCTGGTGCCCATCGAGCCCGGGATGATGCCGAAGTCACCGCGCCCGGCACGGATCGCGCCCTTCCGCGTGACCAGCAGGTCCATTCCGTCGTAGCGCTCCTCGGCCACGTAGTTGTGGTGGCAGGAGATCTCCTGCTCGAAGCTCACCTTCGCCTTCCGGAACTCCTTGCGGATCACTTCCTTCAGGAGCGCCATCATGATCGCGCGGTTGTACTTCGCGTACTCCTGCGCCCAGTAGAGGTCGCTCCGGTAGTCCGCCATCTGCGGGGTGTCCGCGACGAAGACCGCCAGGTCACGGTCGACCAGCCCCTGGTTGTGCGGCAGCTTCTGGGCCACACCGATGTGGTACTCAGCCAGCTCCTTGCCGATGTTGCGGGAGCCCGAATGCAGCATGAGCCAGATTGCCCCAGATTGGTCGAAACATACCTCTATCAGGTGGTTGCCCGAGCCGAGTGTTCCCATCTGCAACGCAGCCCGCTCCCGCCGGAACTTCACCGTGTCCGCCACCCCGTCGAACCGCGCCCAGAAGTCGTCCCAGCCCCCCGTCGGGAACTGGTACAGCCGCTTCGGGTCGACCTCCTCGCGGTGCATGCCTCGGCCCACCGGGATCGCCTGTTCGATCTTGGAGCGGAGGCGGGAGAGGTCGCCCGGGAGGTCGTTCGCGGTCAGGGAGGTCTTCACGGCGGACATGCCGCAGCCGATGTCCACGCCGACCGCCGCCGGGCAGACCGCGTCCCGCATGGCGATCACCGAGCCGACCGTGGCGCCCTTGCCGTAATGCACGTCCGGCATGACCGCGAGGCCCTTGATCCACGGCAGCGTCGCCACGTTCTGCAGCTGCCGCATCGCGCCGCCCTCCACCGTGGAAGGATCGGCCCACATCCGGATGGGCACCCGCGCACCCGGGACCTCTACGTACGACATACTCCCTCGATTCCCCCAAAAAGCCTGATAACGCAAAAACCGGAGCCAAAGCCCGTACACGTGACGGCGGACCGGCATCAACGGCTGTGCGTGCGATAGACATTGTGTCCATCCGCCTTCTGTCGGCGGCAAACAGTTTTCGGGGAAGTCTTCGGGAGAAGGGAGCCTGGGACGGTGCAGGGAAAGAGGAAGTCACCCGGTCGCTCCCCCGGCACCCTCCTGGGCCTCGGCACCGGTCTCGCCGTCACGCTCGGCGCCCTGACCGGCTGCTCGTCCGCCGGTACCACCGAGGACGTCACCCTCGACGCCAAGGCGGGGGTCGCCGCCGCGCCCGTCGCGCCGCCCGGCCGCTACCGCACCCTCTTCGAGCCCTGCGGCGCCGTCCCCCAGGCGACCCTCCGCGAGCTGCTCCCCGGCACCGCCGCTCTGGCCGAGCCCGAGCGGGCCAAGGCGCTCCGGGGCACCGCCGCCGTCACGTACGAAACCGACCGGCGTGTCGGCTGCTCCTGGAACGCGGACACGGAGGGCGGGGCGCACCGGCTGGTGCTCGACGTGGAGCGGGTGGTCTCGTACGACCCGACGGTGAGCGACGCCGCGCGGGCGCAGGACGTCTACAGCCGCAAGCAGCTCACGGCCGGGATCGCCGTACCGACGACGCCCCCTCCGACGCCCACGGTCACCGCCACCTCCACCACTACCCCTACGGGTACGGCCGCCACCCCCACCGACGCTCCGTCCGGCCCCGCCGATCCGTCCGCGCCGGCGACGACCGGGCTTGAGCCGCGGCTGCTGAGCGGTCTCGGCGACACCGCGTTCGTCGACGACAGGCTCGGCACGGCGGGCAGGAGCGGGCACCAGCGGGTCGTGAGCGTGGTGTTCCGCACATCGAATGTGATCGTGACCGTCGAGTACCAGCAGCGTACGACGGGGGTGGAGACGACCCCGGACAGCAAGGAACTGCAGGACAGGGCGCAGAATCTGGCCCGGCTGCTGGCCGACCGGCTGGAGGAGTAGCCGACGGTCCGGTGTTCCGGGCGGGTCCCCGCGCGGGCAGCCGGTCGGCGGGGGGACCACGTAACGTGTCGGCGTATCCAGGGCCGCCTTCCGGCGCCGGCCGTACGACAAGCGACTGAAGGAACCATGCAGCGATCAGCTTCGCGACTCACCCGCATTCTCGCCGCCGCCGCCGTCCCGGTGATGCTCGTCGTCGCCGGCTGCTCCTCGGACTCGGGCAGCGGAAGTGGCAGCGGCGGGGCCGGTGACGCCGGTGCGGCGCAGGGCACGGCGACCGCGACCGCGTCACCGACCCCTTCTCCGACGCCGACGGTCGAGCCCGCGAAGTTCTCGAAGCTGCCGCTGGCGTGCCAGGCGATCGCGGAGAAGACGTCGGCTTCGCTGGTCCCGAAGGCGAAGAGCCCGAAGGGGACGGCCGCGGCCTCCACGGATCTGTCGCACCGGGGCGGCTGCTCGTGGAACGGTCTGGAGGACAAGGGCGTCAAGGGCTCGCAGTACCGCTGGCTGGACGTGTCGTTCTACCGGTACGACTCCGAGGTGTCGCTGGGCAGCGGTCAGCAGCGGGCGCAGGAGAACTTCGTCAAGGAGCTCGGGAAGGTCCAGGCCACCGAGGGCGCGAAGAAGCTGAGCACGGTGTCGGCGGCGGGCATCGGTGACGAGGCGAAGACCGTCACGTACACGGTGAAGAAGACCGGCGAGGACTTCGTGTACGCCTCGGTCGTGGCGCGTACGGGCAATGTGCTGGTGCTGCTGTCGTACAACGGTGCCGGGTACGCGGGGGCGGAGACGCCGGAGGCGAAGAAGATCGTCGAGGGTGCGACGAAGGCGGCGAAGGAAGCGGTGGCCGCGGTGGCCACGGCCAACAAGTAGCGGCCGATCGGTAGTCGTATCCGCTGGTCGGTGCGGTCGATCGAGGACGGCCGCACCGGGTAGTGACACAAATCGACACAGACAGGCGTGTGTGAGCGGAGCCCGTTCCTCCCCAGGGGGTCGGGCTTCGCTCATGTGTGCCACTCTGGGGCCCGCGAGACGTCGAAACACGGGAGGGGATCGCGGGTGGCCGCGATGGAGCTGACACGCACACACCGCATACTCATCGGGCTCGTCATCGGCGGCGCGGTGATCATCGCGGGGATCGGTTTCGCGGGTTCGTACGCGGCCGTGCGCGAGCTTGCCGTGCACAAGGGCTTCGGTACGTTCTCGTACTTCTTCCCGATCGGCATCGACGCGGGCATCTGTGTGCTGCTCGCCCTGGATCTGCTGCTGACGTGGCTGCGGATCCCGTTCCCGCTGCTGCGGCAGACGGCGTGGATCCTGACGGCGGCGACGATCGCGTTCAACGGTGCGGCGGCGTGGCCGGATCCGCTGGGCGTGGGCATGCACGCGGTGATTCCGGTGCTGTTCGTGGTGGCGGTCGAGGCGGCGCGGCACGCGGTGGGCCGGATCGCGGACATCACGGCGGACAAGCACATGGAGGGGGTGCGGCTGACCCGCTGGCTGCTGTCGCCGGTGCCGACCTTCCGGCTGTGGCGGCGGATGAAGCTGTGGGAGCTGCGCTCGTACGACCAGGTGATCAAGCTGGAGCAGGAACGGTTGATCTACCAGGCGCGGCTCCAGGCCCGTTTCGGCCGTGGCTGGCGGCGGAAGGCGCCGGTGGAGGCGTTGATGCCGCTGCGTCTGGCCCGATACGGCGTCCCGCTGGCGGAGACGGCTCCGGCGGGTCTGGCGGCGGCAGGTATAGATCCGGTCCTGCTGCCCCCGAACCCCGCCCTGGTCGCGGCCCAGGCCCAGGTCCAGGCCCCGCAGCCGGTGGCGGTGGCGCAGGCCCCCGCTCCTGCCCCCGCGCCGCAGGAGCTTCCGGCGGGGCAGCCCCGGGAGCAGGATCAGCCCTCCCAGGAGCAGGTCCCGCAGGAGCAGCCCCACCCGAACCACGAGAGCCCGTGGTTCGACGCCCAACAGGTCACCCCGGAGGGGTACGGAGGCACGTACAGCCCGCAGGCCGCGTCCCTTCCGGAGGATCCGCAGGAGCCGCAGGCGGCGGAGGCTCCGCAGGCGCGGCCTGCGCAGACGCAGGCTCCGCAGGCGCAGGCTCCGCAGGCGCCGGTGCCTCACGTCGCGGACGACCGTGAGCCGGCGCTCCCGGAGGAGTTCGTCCAGTACCCGGAGCAGCCGGAGTACGCGGAGCCGCAGGCCGAGGCGCCGACGGACAACCTCCAGGAGACCGTCTACAAGGTCACGTACGGCTTCGTGCAGGAGTACAACCGCTTCCCCACCCCGTACGAGCTGGAGCAGATGGTGGCGGAGGCGTACGGCCTCCAGCAGTTCCCGGCCACGCAGGCCGAGCTGCTCCAGCGGCTGACGCCGGAGGTGCAGGAGCGCATCCTCCAGGACATGGCGGCCTACGACACCCCCTGACCCCTACACGCCGAAGGGCCGCCCCGGTCGAACAGGGGCGGCCCTTCGCGTCACCTGGGTCAGGTCACGCGCCGAGCAGCTTGCGCACGCGGTCCGCGCCGACGGCGAGGAGCAGGGTGGGCAGGCGGGGGCCCGTCTCGCGGCTCACGAGGAGCTTGTAGAGGAGGGCGAAGAAGGAGCGCTGGGCGACCTTCAGCTCGGGGGTGGGCTTGGCCTCGGGGGTGAGGCCTGCCATGACCTTGGGGACGCCGTAGACCAGGGTGGTCAGGCCGTCGAGGGACCAGTGGCTGTCCAGGCCCTCCAGGAGGAGGCGGAGGGATTCGCGGCCCTCGGCGTCCAGGGAGGCGAGGAGCTCGGTGTCGGGCTCCTCGCGGACGATGGTGCGCTGGTCGGCCGGGACCTGGGTGGTGATCCAGTTCTCGGCGCGGTCGAGACGCGGGCGGACCTCGTCGAGGGAGGTGACGGGGTTCTCCGGGTCGAGGTCGGTGAGGATCCGGAGGGTCTGCTCGTCGTGGCCGGCGGTGATGTCGACGACGGAGGCGAGGGTGCGGTACGGGAGGGGGCGCGGGGTGCGCGGAAGCTCGCCGGCGGCGGTGCGGGCGGCACGCGCGTGGGCGGCGGCGTCGGCGGGCAGGGCGGTGCCGTCGGCGACCTTGGCCTCCAGCTTGTCCCACTCGTCGTAGAGCCGCTGGATCTCCTGGTCGAAGGCGATCTTGAAGGACTGGTTGGGGCGGCGGCGGGCGTAGAGCCAGCGGAGGAGCTGCGGCTCCATGATCTCCAGGGCGTCGGCGGCGGTGGGGACGCCTCCCTTGGAGGAGGACATCTTGGCCATGCCGCTGATGCCGACGAAGGCGTACATGGGGCCGATGGGCTGGACGCCGTCGAAGATGGAGACGATCTGGCCGCCGACCTGGAAGGAGGAGCCGGGCGAGGAGTGGTCGACGCCGGAGGGCTCGAAGATGACGCCCTCGTAGGCCCAGCGCATGGGCCAGTCGACCTTCCACACGAGCTTGCCGCGGTTGAACTCGCTGAGCTTCACGGTCTCGGCGAAGCCGCAGGCGGTGCAGGTGTAGGCGAGCTCGGTGGTGTCGTCGTCGTAGGAGGTGACGGTGGTGAGGTCCTTCTCGCACCGGCCGCAGTAGGGCTTGTACGGGAAGTAGCCGGCGCCGCCGCCGGAGCCGTCGTCCTCGCCGGCCGCGCCGGAGCCCTCGGCGGCTTCCAGCTCGGCTTCGTCGAGCGGCTTCTGCGACTGCTTCTTGGGGGCCTTCTTCGTCCGGTACTGGTCGAGGATGGCGTCGATGTCGGCGCGGTGGCGCATGGCGTGCAGGATCTGCTCGCGGTAGGCGCCGGAGGTGTACTGCTCGGTCTGGCTGATCGGGTCGTACTCGACGCCGAGCTCGGCCAGGGCCTCGACCATGGCGGCCTTGAAGTGCTCGGCCCAGTTGGGGTGGGGCGAGCCGGCGGGGGCGGGGACGGAGGTCAGGGGCTTGCCGATGTGGTCGGCCCAGGTCTCGTCGATGCCCTCGACGCCGTTCGGCACCTTGCGGTAGCGGTCGTAGTCGTCCCACGAGATGAGGTGGCGGACGGTGTGGCCGCGGCGGCGGATCTCGTCGGCGACCAGGTGCGGGGTCATGACCTCGCGGAGGTTGCCGAGGTGGATCGGGCCGGAGGGGGAGAGGCCGGAGGCGACGACGACCGGTTTGCCAGGCGCACGTCGCTCCGACTCGGTGATGACCTCGTCCGCGAAACGGGAGACCCAGTCGGTCTCGGTGCTGCTCTGAGCCACGGTCGGTACGTCCTTCTTTCCAGATCCTCGCGGGAATCCGCTCGAAGCTTTCGGATGCCTTACGACAGCCATTGTCCCAGACGGATCCGGGGACCCCGAGGTTGTCCACAGCCGGGACTCTCATGGGGGAGGGCTTGTCCACGCGGGTGGGACTTGCCCACAGGCGTCCACAGGCGGGGAAAACACGTTGCCCGCCCATGGGACACTTGACAAGCGATATAGACCCCCGGGACACCCGGACACGACACAACAGGAACGGAAGCTCATGGCCTCGGTCCCTTCCCTCGCTTCGACCGTGCAGCAGCGCCTCGCGGAAGGCCTCTCGGCAGCCCTGCCGGAGGCCGGTTCCGCCGACCCGCTGCTGCGACGAAGCGACCGGGCCGATTTCCAGGCC
Organism: Streptomyces sp. CC208A; assembly: GCF_030010625.1. Lineage (GTDB taxonomy): Bacteria > Actinomycetota > Actinomycetes > Streptomycetales > Streptomycetaceae > Streptomyces. The sequence goes on from NZ_JASCXN010000004.1 coordinate 337,611, forward strand.
AACGGCATCCTGGCGCTGGCCAAGCGGTTCAAGGGCAATCCGCGTGAGCTGGCGGCGAAGGTCGTCGAGGCGATCCCGGCGAACGACGTGCTGAAGGAGATCGAGGTCTCGGGCCCCGGCTTCCTCAACATCACGGTGTCGGACGCGGCGATCGTGGAGACGCTGGCGGCCCGTGCCGCCGACGCGCGCCTCGGTGTGCCGCTGAACGAGTCGGCGGGCACGACGGTCATCGACTACGCGCAGCCGAACGTGGCGAAGGAGATGCACGTCGGGCACCTCCGGTCGGCGGTGATCGGTGCGGCGATGGTGGAGATCCTGGAGTTCACGGGCGAGACCGTGGTGCGCCGGCACCACATCGGCGACTGGGGCACCCAGTTCGGCATGCTCATCCAGTACCTGATCGAGCACCCGCACGAGCTGGACCACAAGTCCGGCGACGCGGAGGTCTCCGGCGAGGAGGCCATGTCGAACCTGAACCGGCTGTACAAGGCGTCCCGTGCCCTGTTCGACGCGGACGAGGAGTTCAAGACGCGGGCACGCGCCCGCGTGGTGGACCTCCAGGCCGGTGACGAGGAGACCCTCGCCCTGTGGCAGCGGTTCGTGGACGAGTCGAAGATCTACTTCTACTCGGTCTTCGAGAAGCTCGACATGGACATCCGGGACCCCGACATCGTGGGCGAGTCCGGCTACAACGACATGCTGCAGGAGACCTGCCGGCTCCTGGAGGAGTCGGGGGTCGCGGTCCGCTCCGAGGGCGCGCTGTGCGTGTTCTTCGACGACGTCAAGGGCCCGGACGGCAACCCGGTCCCGCTGATCGTGCAGAAGTCCGACGGCGGTTTCGGCTACGCGGCGACGGACCTGTCCGCGATCCGCGACCGGGTGCGGAACCTGAAGGCGTCGACGCTGCTGTACGTGGTGGACGCGCGCCAGTCGCTGCACTTCAAGATGGTCTTCGAGACGGCCCGCCGGGCGGGCTGGCTGAACGACGAGGTGAAGGCCGTCCAGCTGGCCTTCGGCACGGTCCTCGGCAAGGACGGCAAGCCGTTCAAGACGCGTGAGGGCGAGACGGTCCGGCTGGTGGACCTGCTGGACGAGGCGATCGAGCGTGCCTCGGCCGTGGTCCGCGAGAAGGCCCAGGACCTCACGGAGGAGGAGATCGCCGAGCGGGGTGCCCAGGTGGGCATCGGCGCGGTGAAGTACGCGGACCTGTCGACCTCGGCGGCCCGTGACTACAAGTTCGACCTGGACCAGATGGTCTCGCTCAACGGCGACACGTCGGTGTACCTCCAGTACGCGTACGCCCGTATCCAGTCGATCCTGCGGAAGGCAGGGGACGCCAAGCCGGTGGCCCGCCCGGAGCTGGAGCTTGCGCCGTCGGAGCGGGCCCTCGGTCTGCACCTGGACGGTTTCGGCGAGGTGGTCGCGGAGACCGCCGCGGAGTACGCGCCGCACAAGCTGGCCGCGTACCTGTACCAGCTGGCCTCGCTGTACACGACGTTCTACTCGGAGTGCCCGGTCCTCAAGGCCGACACCCCGGAGCAGGTGGAGAACCGTCTGTTCCTGTGCGACCTGACGGCCCGCACGCTGCACCAGGGCATGGCCCTGCTGGGCATCCGGACGCCCGAGCGCCTCTGACGGTGCCGGCCGGAAGGGGGACGGCGCCGTCCCCCTTCCGGCTTCCGGCGGCTTCTAGCGGTTGATCGGGTAGGACGTCCGGCCGGACACCTCGTCGATCTCCGCATGGGCCTTCTGGAGGAGCTGCGAGGCCAGGTCCATGAGGGCGCGGGCCCCGGCTATCTCCTCGCCGACCCGGAGCTGTTCGGGATCGGAGGGGTGCCGGTGGGCGGTGCCGTGGGCCCGGAACTCGGAGCCGTCCGAGAGCCGGACCATGGCGGCCGCGCGCGTCCGGTCGCCATCCTCCTGGAACTCCATGTCGACGTGCCATCCGACGAGCGTGTTCATCATGAGGACCACCTCCGGGAGGTACCTGTCGGGTACCTCTCCAGGGTGCGCCGCCCGGCCGTCACTGGCGAGCCGACCTCAGTTTCCGCGCGGCCTCGGTGGCCCAGTAGGTGAGGATCATCTGCGCCCCGGCGCGGCGGATGCCGGTGAGGGTCTCCAGGACGGCCTTGTCCCGGTCGATCCAGCCCTTCTCGGCGGCGGCCTCGACCATCGCGTACTCGCCGCTGATCTGGTAGGCGGCGACGGGTACGTCCACGGCCTCGGCGACCTTGGCGAGCACGTCGAGGTACGGGCCGGCGGGCTTCACCATCACCATGTCCGCGCCCTCCTCCAGGTCGAGGGCGAGCTCGCGCATGGACTCGCGGAGGTTGGCGGGGTCCTGCTGGTAGGTCTTGCGGTCGCCCTTGAGGGAGGAGCCGACGGCCTCGCGGAAGGGGCCGTAGAAGGCGGAGGAGTACTTCGCGGTGTACGCGAGGATCGACACGTCCTCCTTGCCGATGGTGTCGAGGGCGTCGCGGATGACGCCGACCTGGCCGTCCATCATCCCGGAGGGGCCGACGACGTGGACGCCGGCGTCGGCCTGGACCTGCGCCATCTCGGCGTACCGCTCCAGGGTGGCGTCGTTGTCGACGCGCCCGTCGTCGGTGAGGACACCGCAGTGGCCGTGGTCGGTGTACTCGTCGAGGCACAGGTCGGACATGATGACGAGCTCGTCGCCGACCTCGGCGCGCACGTCCCGGATCGCGACCTGGAGGATCCCGTCCGGATCGGTGCCGGCCGTCCCCAGGCCGTCCTTCTTGGCCTCCTCGGGCACGCCGAACAGCATGATCCCGGAGACGCCGGCCTCCAGGGCCTCCACCGCGGCCTTCCGCAGGGTGTCCCGCGTGTGCTGGACGACACCGGGCATCGCGCTGATCGGGACGGGCTCGGTGACGCCCTCGCGCACGAACGCGGGGAGGATCAGGTCGGCCGGGTCCAGGCGGGTCTCGGCCACCATCCGCCGCATGGCGGGCGTCGTCCGCAGCCGCCGGGGCCGGGCCCCCGGAAAGCTTCCATACGAGTTCATACGTGCGAGGCTACGCCCGCGCCGCGCCCCCACTTACCGACACGTTGTTGCCGCCGCCCCGCCCCGCCCCGTGCGGGCCGCGCCCGCGGCGAAACGGCGCGGCCCCCGCGAGAACGGGAACCGCGCCGGACAGCCGCCCCGCAAGGGGGCGAAGGCCTACGTCGTCCGCCTCCGCCGCGCCCCCGGGCGCCGCTCGCTCGGCCGCGTGACGGGGTCGCCCGCCTCCAGGGCCGCCTCCCGGCGCCGTACGCCGAACTCCGCGAGCGCCTCCGCCAGCTTGTGGACGGACGGTTCCGGGGACAGCACGTCGACCCGAAGGCCGTGCTCCTCCGCCGTCTTGGCCGTCGCGGGGCCGATGCAGGCGATGACGGTCACGTTGTGCGGCTTGCCGGCGATGCCGACGAGGTTCCGGACGGTGGACGAGGAGGTGAAGAGGACCGCGTCGAAGCCGCCGCCCTTGATCGCCTCGCGGGTCTCGGCCGGCGGCGGAGAGGCGCGTACGGTCCGGTAGGCCGTGACGTCGTCGACCTCCCAGCCGAGCTCGATGAGGCCCGCGACGAGCGTCTCGGTCGCGATGTCGGCGCGCGGCAGGAAGACGCGGTCGATCGGGTCGAAGACGGGGTCGTACGGCGGCCAGTCCTCAAGGAGGCCCGCCGCGGACTGTTCCCCGCTCGGCACGAGGTCCGGCTTCACACCGAAGTCGACCAGCGCGGCCGCGGTCTGCTCGCCCACCGCCGCGACCTTGATGCCGGCGAAGGCGCGGGCGTCGAGCCCGTACTCCTCGAACTTCTCGCGGACGGCCTTGACGGCGTTCACCGAGGTGAAGGCGATCCACTCGTACCGCCCGGTGACCAGGCCCTTGACCGCCCGCTCCATCTGCTGCGGGGTGCGCGGCGGCTCGACCGCGATGGTCGGCACCTCGTGGGGCACGGCGCCGTACGAGCGCAGCTGGTCGGAGAGCGAAGCGGCCTGCTCCTTGGTGCGCGGCACGAGGACCCGCCAGCCGAAGAGCGGCTTGGACTCGAACCACGAGAGCTGGTCGCGCCGGGCGGGGTCGCTGCGCTCGCCGACCACGGCTATCACCGGCCGGTGGCCCTCGGGCGAGGGGAGGACCTTGCCCTGCTTGAAGACCTGGGCGATCGTCCCGAGGGTCGCCGTCCAGGTGCGCTGGCGCGTGGTCGTGCCCGCGATGGTCACGGTGAGCGGAGTGTCCGGCTTGCGGCCGGCCGCCACCAGCTCTCCGGCGGCCGCGGCCACGGAGTCCAGGGAGGTGGAGACGACGACGGTGCCGTCGGAGGCGCCGACCTCGGCCCAGCAGCGGTCGTCGGCGGTCCGCGCGTCGACGAAGCGGACGTCGGTGCCCTGGGCGTCGCGCAGGGGCACGCCGGCGTACGCGGGGACGCCGACCACGGTGGCGACGCCGGGGACGACCTCGAAGGGGATGCCCTCGGCGGCGCAGGCGAGCATCTCGGCGCCCGCGTCGCCGTCGAGGCCGGGGTCGCCGGTCACCGCACGGACGACCCGCCTGCCGCCGCGCGCGGCCTCCATGACAAGATTGGTCGCATCCCTCAACACGGGGACACCGGCGGTTGTTGACGCCTCGTCAACAACCGTCAGCTCAGGCGTGCTCACGCCCGCGCGCGCATGGCCGCGGACGACTTCGAGGACGTCGGGCTCGGCGATCAGGACGTCCGCTCCCGCCAGGGCCTCGACGGCCCGGAGGGTCAGGAGTCCGGGGTCGCCGGGGCCTGCGCCGAGGAAGGTGACGTGGCCGTGGCCCGCGAAGACGGGGGGCACGGGGCTGGTGGTCGGGCTGGTGGGGCTCAAAGTGCTCGCTCCCCCATAAGACCGGCCGCACCCTTGGCGAGCATCTCGGCCGCGAGTTCGCGTCCGAGCGCCGCCGCCTCGTCGTGCGAGGTGGGTACGGGACCGGTGGTGGACAGCTGCACCAGCGTGGAACCGTCGGTGGTGCCGACGACGCCGCGCAGGCGCATTTCGGTGACAACCTGCCCGTGACCGGGGCCGTCGGCGAGGATGTCGGCGAGCGCGCCCACGGGTGCGCTGCAGCCGGCCTCCAGGGCGGCGAGCAGGGATCGCTCGGCGGTCACGGCGGCCCGCGTGCGCGGGTCGTCGAGAGCGGAGAGCGTGGCGACGAGGTCGGTGTCCGTCGCCGGGCATTCGACGGCCAGGGCTCCCTGGCCGGGGGCGGGCAGCACGGTGTCGGTCGGCAGTCGCTCGGCCGACAGGCCGCCGAGGAGTTCCTCGGTGCCGCCGATGCGGTTGAGTCCGGCCGCGGCGAGGACGACGGCGTCGAGCTCGCCCTCGCGGACGTAGCCGACGCGGGTGTCGACGTTGCCGCGGATGGGGACGCAGGTGAGGTCGAGGCCGTGGCTGCGGGCATAGGCGTTCAGCTGGGCCATGCGGCGCGGCGAGCCGGTGCCGACGCGGGCGCCCTTCGGCAGCCGGGCGAGGGAGAGCCCCTCGCCGGTGACGAGGACGTCGCGGGGGTCCTCGCGCTCCGGGATCGCGGCCAGCACCAGGTCGGGGTGCTGGGCGGTGGGGAGGTCCTTCAGGGAGTGGACGGCGAAGTCGACCTCGCCGGCGAGCAGGGCGTCGCGCAGGGCGGCGACGAAGACGCCGGTGCCGCCGATCTGCGCGAGGTGCTCACGGGAGGTGTCCCCGTACGTGGTGATCTCCACGAGCTCGACGGCCCGGCCGGTCAGCTGCCGGACCGCGTCGGCCACATGGCCGGACTGGGCCATGGCGAGCTTGCTGCGCCTGGTCCCGAGCCTCAGTGCCCTCTCGGTCATACTCGCCCTCGGTTCTTGACGTCGGCGTCATTCAGGTCGGCCCGGGAGACGGAGGCGACCGCCTCCGGGTCGAGGTCGAAGAGTGTCCGCAGCGCGTCGGCGTACCCGGCGCCGCCGGGCTCGCTGGCGAGCTGCTTGACCCGCACGGTCGGGGCGTGCAGGAGCTTGTCGACGACGCGGCGCACGGTCTGGGTGATCTCGGCGCGCTGCTTGTCGTCGAGGCCGGGGAGGCGGCCTTCGAGCCGGGCGACCTCGCTGGCCACCACGTCGGCGGCCATGGTGCGCAGGGCGACCACGGTGGGGGTGATGTGGGCGGCGCGCTGGGCGGCGCCGAAGGCGGCGACCTCGTCGGAGACGAGGGAGCGGACCTGGTCGACGTCGGCGGCCATCGGAGCGTCGGCGGAGGCGTCGGCCAGCGACTCGATGTCGACGAAGCGGACGCCCGGGACACGGTGGGCGGCGGCGTCGATGTCGCGGGGCATGGCGAGGTCGAGCAGGTGCAGGGTCCCGTCGCGGCCTTCGACCGCGGCCTCGACGGCCTCGCCGGTGAGGACGAGTCCGGTGGCGCCGGTGCAGGAGACGACGATGTCCGCCCGGGGCAGTTCGTCGCCGACGGCAACCATCTCGGCCGCGCGTGCGGCCACACCCGTTCCTCCGGGCTCGGTGAGGATCTCGGCGAGCCGCTCGGCGCGGGCGAGGGTGCGGTTGGCGATGACGATCTCGGCGACCCCGGCGCGGGCGAGGGTCGCGGCGGCCAGGGAGGACATCGATCCTGCGCCGATGACGAGGGCGCGCTTGCCCCGCGCCCAGGTCTCGACCTCGTCGGAGGCGTCGTCGCCGGCGGCGAGCTGCTCCAGGCCGAAGGTGACGAGCGACTGCCCGGCCCGGTCGATGCCGGTCTCGCTGTGGGCGCGCTTGCCGACCCGCAGGGCCTGCTGGAAGAGGTCGTTGAGGAGCCGTCCCGCGGTGTGGAGGTCCTGACCGAGGGCGAGGGCGTCCTTGATCTGGCCGAGGATCTGGCCCTCGCCGACGACCATGGAGTCCAGGCCGCAGGCCACCGAGAAGAGGTGGTGGACGGCCCGGTCCTCGTAGTGCACGTAGAGGTAGGGGGTGAGCTCCTCCAGGCCGACGCCGCTGTGCTGGGCGAGGAGCGTGGAGAGCTCGGCGACGCCGGCGTGGAACTTGTCGACGTCCGCGTAGAGCTCGATGCGGTTGCAGGTGGCGAGGACGGTGGCCTCGGCGGCCGGTTCGGCGGCGAGGGTGTCCTGGAGGAGCTTGGCCTGGGTCTCCGCGGGGAGCGAGGCCCGCTCCAGGACGGAGACGGGGGCGCTGCGGTGGCTCAGGCCGACGACGAGGAGGCTCATGCGGGCATCACCGCGGGGACGTCCCCGTCGGGTCCCTTGCGGCCGCTGTCGGCGGCGGTACGGGTGGCGGCCTGCGGCACCGCGGGGGGCACGGGCTGCGGGGCGGTCTCGTCGCCCGGCTCCTCGCCGGCCTTGCGCTGCTCGTGGAAGGCGAGGATCTGCAGCTCGATGGAGAGGTCGACCTTGCGCACGTCGACGCCGTCGGGGACGGAGAGGACGGTGGGGGCGAAGTTGAGGATGGAGGTGACGCCGGCGGCGACGAGGCGGTCGCAGACCTGCTGGGCGACGCCCGCGGGGGTCGCGATGACGCCGATGGAGACGCCGTCCTCGGCGATGATCTTCTCCAGGTCGTCGCTGTGCTGGACGGGGATCCCGGCGACCGGCTTGCCGGTCATGGCGGGGTCGGCGTCGATGAGCGCGGCGACGCGGAAGCCACGGGAGGCGAAGCCGCCGTATCCGGCGAGCGCGGCGCCGAGGTTACCGATGCCGACGATCACGACGGGCCAGTCCTGGGTCAGGCCGAGCTCGCGGGAGATCTGGTAGACGAGGTACTCGACGTCGTAGCCGACACCGCGGGTGCCGTACGAGCCGAGGTAGCTGAAGTCCTTGCGCAGCTTGGCGGAGTTGACGCCGGCCGCGGCCGCGAGCTCCTCCGAGGAGACCGTGGGTACGGAGCGCTCCGACAGCGCGGTCAGGGCGCGCAGATACAGCGGAAGGCGGGCGACGGTGGCCTCGGGAATTCCTCGGCTACGGGTCGCCGGTCGGTGAGTTCGGCCAGTTGCCACGGTGCTCCTGCGGGATGAGCGGGGCTGCAGGCGGCCATGCGTCCCAGGACCGCCCCGTCGAATGCAGGCTATGTCTTTGTGAACGCGTGCACAAAGATGGTGTCCGTTTTGTCTGGCCAAAGTGACCGGGGTCACGCGGCTGGTTCTCGCCGATACGGAACCGCCGGGCGGCGGGACGCGTTGAAATCCCGAAGGGGGCAAAGCCGCACACACTCCTCACGACGTGACCCCCGAATGCCAACAAAACGTCCACGATGGTAACCGGCTTTCGGTCACGCCCCCAGTTCGCGCCGGAGCCGCCCGGCGTCCACCCGCCAGAAGGTGTGCTGTTCGCCGTCGACCAGGACGACCGGGATCTGCTCCCAGTACTCCTGGTACAGCGCCTCGTCCTGGAGGATGTCCCTCTCCTCCCAGCGCGCCCCGGTCTCGGCACAGACGGCCTCGATCACCGCGCGGGCGTCGTCGCAGAGATGGCACCCCGGCTTCCCGATCAGCGTCACGGTCCGCGCGGCCGGGCCCTTCGCCGCGTCCTTCTTCTTCGTACGTCCGAACATGCCGCCCATTGTCCCGCCCGGCCACGGAAGAGCCCCGCACCAGAGGAGTCCGCCACAAGAGGGCCCTGCCACAAGAGCCCTGCGACAAGAGACCCCCGTCACAGGAGGGACCCGCACTGTTCACACCACGGCATCCTCACGAGTCGGGAAGGGCCGAACGGACTGGCTATGCTCCAGACATGGCCGCTCCTGGATGGCTCACCCCCCGTAGGCGCTCCGCCACCGCGCGCAGCGTCCTCGCAGGCGAGGCCGCCGCCGAGGCGGCCCGCAAGACCTCCCTCCAGCTGGAACAGGAGAGGGAGGAGGAGGCCGCCGCCCTCGAAGCGGCGAAGGCCGCCGAAACCGCGCCGGAGGAAGTGGAGTTCCCCGTCGTCGGCGACGTGCGGGCCGCCGCCTTCTTCGACCTCGACAACACCGTGATGCAGGGCGCCGCGATCTTCCACTTCGGCCGCGGCCTGTACAAGCGGAAGTTCTTCCAGCGCCGCGAACTCGCCCGTTTCGCCTGGGCGCAGATCTGGTTCCGGCTGGCCGGCGTCGAGGACCCGGAGCACATGCAGGAGGCCCGCGACAGCGCGCTCTCCATCGTCAAGGGCCACCGCGTCTCCGAACTGATGTCGATCGGCGAGGAGATCTACGACGAGTACATGGCCGACCGGATCTGGCCGGGCACCCGCGCCCTGGCCCAGGCCCACCTCGACGCGGGCCAGAAGGTGTGGCTGGTGACGGCCGCCCCGGTCGAGACGGCCACGATCATCGCCCGCCGCCTCGGCCTCACCGGCGCGCTCGGCACGGTCGCCGAGTCGGTCGACGGCGTCTACACGGGCCGACTGGTCGGCGAGCTGCTGCACGGCCCGGCCAAGGCCGAGGCGGTACGGGCGCTGGCCGCCGCCGAGGGCCTGGACCTCGCCCGCTGCGCCGCGTACAGCGACTCGCACAACGACATCCCGATGCTCTCGCTCGTCGGCCACCCGTACGCGATCAACCCGGACACCAAGCTGCGCAGGCACGCCCGGGACCGGGACTGGCGGCTGCGGGACTACCGGACCGGCCGCAAGGCCGCCAAGATCGGCATCCCGGCCGCCGCGGGGCTCGGCGCCGTCGCCGGCGGCACCGCCGCCGCGGTCGCCCTCCACCGCCGCCGCCGCTGACCGGGCCCCGTACGGAACCCGCGGAACGGTCCTCCGTACGGAACCTCCGGAACAGCCCTCCGTAGGGGGCCACCCGCCCGTCCGTACCCGAACTCCCCCGCGCCTCCTGCGCGCCACGCCCGTGCGGATACGTTTCGGCTGCGATCACCTGCGACAACCACGGACCACGGGGGCTCACCCGTCCGTGGTCGAACAGCCCCGCACACCTCGACTCCCGGGCATTCCCGCGCCCTTACCCAGGAGCGGCCCCGATCACTCCCCCTTACCGCACATGAGCACAACGCAACGCCGACGCAGTCACACTCGGAAGACACTCGATCAATAACCGGTCACCAAGTGCGACTTGATACGACTGCAAGCGGTAACGGAACCGACGTAATCGATGATTTGAGCAACTCGGTGTAGCGCTGCCTGTACGAAGCGTTATTCTCCTCAGACGCACAGCGGAACCCTCACGTCGCCACCACGAGTGAACGGATCCGCATTGCACGTGATGGAAGCTCTGCCTCTGGGAGTCCCGTGTACCCACACGTCGGGGTTGACGCCTCGGGCCTGGCTACGCTGCGCGCAACGGTCCTCGACCACTTGCGTGGCTTCGTCCCCACCGCGTACGTCGGTCCTGCCTTCGCCTTCGCCGCACCGGCACCCGTCGGTCCTTGCTATGCCCTGGCCGACGGCGGCGCCGCCGTCGGCAGACGGAGCGCGCGCGGGGGCGCCGGGAGCCCGGCCACCGCCCGACGCCCCACCGCCGACAGCGACAGCGCCCGCATGATGGACCTGGTCGAACGTGCCCAGGCCGGCGAGGCCGAGGCCTTCGGCAGGCTGTACGACCAGTACAGCGACACCGTCTACCGCTACATCTACTACCGCGTCGGCGGGAAGGCGACGGCGGAGGACCTCACCAGTGAGACGTTCCTGCGCGCCCTGCGCCGGATCTCCACCTTCACCTGGCAGGGCCGCGACTTCGGCGCCTGGCTCGTCACCATCGCCCGCAACCTGGTCGCCGACCACTTCAAGTCCAGCCGCTTCCGCCTCGAAGTCACCACCGGCGAGATGCTCGACGCCAACGAGGTCGAGCGCAGTCCGGAGGACTCCGTCCTCGAGTCCCTCTCCAACGCCGCGCTTCTCGACGCCGTCCGCCGCCTCAATCCCCAGCAGCAGGAGTGCGTCACCCTCCGCTTCCTCCAGGGCCTGTCGGTCGCCGAGACCGCGCGGGTCATGGGGAAGAACGAGGGCGCCATCAAGACCCTCCAGTACCGGGCCGTCCGCACCCTGGCCCGGCTCCTCCCCGAGGACGCCCGCTAGCCCCGGGCCGCCGACCGCCGCCGCTCCCCCCACCCCTCCCTGTCCCCCACCCCCACTCATCCCCTTGCTGCCACGTGTCCCCGTGCCCCTTTTCACCTCCCCCCACGCCACCACTGCCCGTCCCAAATCACAGTCGGTGACGCATCGATGACGCACTGGTCCGATCATCTTTCGCGCGTAACCCAAGTGCCGCGCCGCTCGTTGTGCGAAATGCAGGCTCCCTGTGGTCACGCCCTGCCCGCAGACACTCACTCGTCCGTGTGGATCTGCTCAAGTCGGGCAACCTTCCGGACCCCTGGGGGAGTCGACCGTCATGACGAGAGGAGGTGCCGCCAGTGATCGCGAACGTGCACCGGCGGGCGAACGCCTTCGCCCAGGCCCTGGAGGACCGGACGCCCGAGGGCGAGGCGGCCGACCGGCCGGACGCCCCGGCCGACACGGGCGACCAGGGACGGCTGTTGGCCTTGGCGAGCGGTCTCGGCGAACTGCCGAAGCCGGAGCTCGACCCCGAGGTCAAGGTGGTGCAGCGAGCCCAGCTCGTCGCCGCCATGGAGGCGATGTTCGCCCAGGGGACGGCCGCCGCAGGCCCCGCCGTCCCGGAGCAGCGGACCACACGGGGTGCCCACCGGGCCTCCCCCCTGCGGAAACTCCGCCCCCGCTCCCGCTGGAGCAAGGGACTCGCCGCGGGCGGCCTCACGGTCGGCGTGGCGGCCGGGGCCTTCGGCGGAGTCGCCGCCGCCAGCTCCGACGCCCTCCCCGGTGACTCGCTCTACGGACTCAAACGGGGCATGGAGGACCTCAAGCTCGGCATGGCCGACGACGACGCCGACCGCGGGGACATCTACCTCGACCAGGCGTCCACCCGGCTCAGCGAGGCCCGCCGGCTCATGGAGCGCGCCCGCTCCGGCGAGCTCGACCACGAGTCCCTCACCGAGATCCGCCGCGCCCTCGGCGGGATGAAGCACGACGCCGAGGAAGGCCACCGGCTGCTCCGCCAGGCCTACGAGCGGGACGGCGAGATCGCCCCCATGGCCCGGCTCAACTCCTTCGCCCAGGCCCACCGCGACACCTGGCACGGCCTGCGCGACCGCCTCCCCGTCCAGCTCGCCGACGTCGGCGAAGAGGTCACCGACGTCTTCGACGCCATAGACCAGGAGGTCGAGCCGCTCCAGTCCCTGCTGCCCCGCACCCTCGACAAGGGCGCGGCCGAGACCGGCGGCTCCAGCAGCAGCCCCACCGCCCCGCGGCACCAGCAGGGCACGACCACTCAGCAGCCCCCTGCCGCCCAGGACGACCCCACCCAGGGCAGCCACCCCGCCGCCACCCCCGGCCCCTCCGGTACCCACCAGAGCACCGGCACGGGCGGCGACACAGGTACCGGCACCGGCACCACCCCGAGCCCGGGCGCCGACACCACCACCGCCCCGACGGAGGACGGCCTCCTCGGCGGCAACACCGGCGGCCTGCTGCCGTCCCCGACGGGCACGCCCACCGCGCCCTCGGCCGAGGAGGTGACGCCCACACCCCCGGACGTCACCATCCCACCCCTCCTGCCGGGCCTCCTTCCGGGTCTCGGCATCGACAGCGAGGACGCGCACTGACGTGAAGGGGCGCCCCCACAGCCGGGGGCGCCCCTTCTTCGTCGCAAAGCTCCAGTCGCAAAGCTCCAGAAGGTCTAGAAGAACACCGACCTCCGCTGCACCAGCAACTTGTACAGCGTGTGCTGGATCTGCTCCCGCACCTGGTCCGTCAGGTTGAACATCAGCATCGGGTCCTCCGCCGCCTCCGGCGGGTACGAGTCCGTCGGGATCGGCTCGCCGAACTGGATCGTCCACTTCGTCGGCAGCGGCAGCATCCCCAGCGGCCCCAGCCACGGAAAGGTCGGCGTGATCGGCACGTACGGCAGCCCGAGGAGCCGCGCCAGCGTCTTCGCGTTCCCGACCATCGGATAGATCTCCTCGGCGCCCACGATCGAGCACGGCACGATCGGCACTCCCGCCCGCAGCGCCGTCGAGACGAACCCGCCCCGGCCGAACCGCTGGAGCTTGTACCGCTCCGAGAACGGCTTCCCGATCCCCTTGAAGCCCTCCGGCATCACCCCGACGACCTCACCGGCCCGCAGCAGCCGCTCCGCGTCCTCCGCGCACGCCAGCGTGTGCCCCGCCTTCCTGGCCAGTTCGTTGACCACCGGCAGCACGAAGACCAGGTCCGCCGCGAGCAGCCGCAGGTGCCGGCCCGCCGGGTGGTGGTCGTGCACCGCGACCTGCATCATCAGCCCGTCCAGCGGCAGCGTCCCCGAATGGTTGGCGACGATCAGCGCGCCACCCTTCTCCGGGATGTTCTCGACGCCCTTCACCTCCACCCGGAAGTACTTCTCGTACAGCGGGCGCAGCAGCGACATCAGCACCTGGTCGGTCAGCTCGGCGTCGTAACCGAACTCGTCGACCTCGTACTCGCCCGTGACCCGTCGCCGCAGGAACGCGAGCCCGCCCGCGAGCCGCCGTTCCCAGGCCGCCCGCCCGGCACCCTCCCCCGCGGCGGGCCGCTCCCCGGCGGCGGGTTCCTCCTCCCGCGCGCCCGGCAGCGCCCGTACCGCCGCCCCGGGCCCTGGACCGGACGGCTCCTCGGGCCGGGCCGGCCGCCGCCGGGCCCGCGAACGGTCGTCGTCGAAGGGAATCACCTTGGCGTCCGCCATCAGTCAGCGCTCCTCAGGCACCATCAGGGGAAGGGACCGGATCCGCGTCCGGGACGAGCCGGCCGGCCAGCCGGTCCACCGCCCCCGCCAGCACGTGCGGCGGCAGCAGGCCCGGCCCCCGGCTCGCCGCGAAGTCCGCGAACGCCTCCGCCGTCGAGTACCGCGGCCAGAAGCCCAGGACCTCCCGCATCTGCGCGGTCGAGACGACCCGCCCGTGCGTGAGGAGCCGGATCTGCTCGGGCGCGAAGTCGGTCAGCCCCACCGTCCGCAGCGCCGACCCCACCCAGGTCACCGCCGGCAGCAGCACCGGCACCGTCGGCCGCCCCAGGCGCCGCGCGCACTGCGAGAGCAGCAGCACCCCGTCACCGGCCACGTTGAAGGTCCCGCTGTTCAGCGAGGACCGGCGCGGCTCGTGCGCCACCAGGCGCAGCACGTCGATCACGTCGTCCTCGTGGACGAACTGCAGCCGCGGGTCGTAGCCCAGGACCGTCGGCAGCACCGGCAGCGACAGGTACTCGGTCAGCGGCGACTCCACCCGCGGTCCCAGGATGTTCGCGAACCGCAGCACGCACACCGCCACGTCCGGCCGCCGCCGGGCGAAGCCCCGTACGTACCCCTCGACCTCGACGGCGTCCTTCGCGAAACCTCCGCTCGGCAGCGACTTCGCCGAGGTCGTCTCGGTGAAGACCGCCGGGTCGCGGGGCGCGGAGCCGTACACGGTCGTACTGGACTTCACCACGAGCCGCCCGATCCGCGGCGACTTCTGGCAGGCCCCCAGGAGCTGCATGGTGCCGATGACGTTGGTCTCCTTGACCGACGTCCGGCCGCCCGCGCCCAGCGCCGTCCCCGTCACGTCGAGGTGCACCACCGTGTCCACCTCGTGCTCCGCGAGCACCTTGGCGATGGCGGGCCGGCGGATGTCCGCCCGGACGAACACGGCCTCCCCCAGCGGATGCGCGGGCTCGACCGCGTCCACCGCCACCACCCGCTCCACCTCCGGATCCCGCTGGATCCGCCGCACGAAGCGGCCCCCCAGATGCCGGGCGGCACCGGTGACGAGCACGACCTTGCCCAAGATCAGCGCCTTCCGTCCGAACTGCGTCCGTCTTCCGTCCGTCTTCCGTAGCCGCCACCGTAGCGCCTGGGGATTTCGGCGCAATGAAAACGTGGCCCCTCACCGAGGACGGTGAAGGGCCACGCCTTGTCGCGCACGTGCCGAGCATGTTGCCGAGCACGTGTCACGCACGGAAGCCGCTCTCGCGGCCGCCGCTTACTTCTTGTTGCGACGCTGAACGCGCGTGCGCTTGAGCAGCTTGCGGTGCTTCTTCTTGGCCATCCGCTTGCGCCGCTTCTTGATAACAGAGCCCACGACTACCCTCGCTCACTTCTTCTCACTGGTGCGGGGCGTCTGGGCCCACACGACCTACGAGGGGTTAGCCTACCGCCCCTCGCACCGCACGAGTAATCCGAGGGCCGGACCGGGCTCACCGATCGTTCGCCCGCAGGTCGACCGCGCGTCCGTTACGCGGTCCCCACCCCCACGTACGACTCCCTCAGGTACTCGTGAACCGCCTGTTCCGGGACCCGGAAGGACCTGCCCACCCGGATCGCCGGCAGATGACCGCTGTGCACCAAGCGGTACACGGTCATCTTCGAGACGCGCATCACCGCGGCGACTTCCGCCACGGTCAGGAACTTGACCTCGTTGAGAGGCCGATCGCCAGCAGCCATGACCCACCTGTACCTTCCGCCGCGACGCCCACCGGCTACCCCTCCGGTGACTCTTCGTCGTCGAGCGCTCACGAATCAGACTAGGGGCGGGTGGTGCGAGTGGGGAAGAGGAGCCCCTATCGCCCGTTTACCGTGACAGACACGCTCGATTGAGTACATAGCGCGTGAGGGGACGGTAGTACGCGGAGCGCACGCCGTCGTCCAGCGGAACCGCCACCGCCACCTGCCCCTCGGCCTCCCCGACGAAGAGCGCCGGATCGTCCGTGTCGGCCAGGCCGATCGCCTCGATACCCAGCTGACCAGCACCGCAGACCCAGCCGTGGTCCCCGACGACCAGCTCGGGCAGCGGCCCGCCGGCCTCCGCCGCGCTCTCCAGGACGGCCCGGACCGGCAGCGCGGAGTGAGAGTGCGCCCCCGGTTCACGCCCGCCCTCCGGCGCCCCCGCCTCTCGTACGAACGCCACCCCGCGCACCTGGTCGAGGAGGTACGTACGTAGACCGAACCGGGTCGTTATGTCGACACATCGCCCCTGCGCCGGGGTGAGTACGTCACATCCCGCCGCCGACAGGGCGTCTGCGAGAGCGGCGTAGAAACCGAGCAGCCGGTGCGGATGCCCCGTCCCGAACAGCACCGGGGCCCGTCGCGCCGCCACCGCCGCGAGCCGCCCCGCGAAGGCGTCGAGGCCCCGCAGCGTCCGCTCCGGGTCGATGACGTCCGGCCCCGAGCGGTGCGCCGGGTCACCCGACACCCCGCACTTCTCGGCCATGAGCCCCAGCAGCTCGGCCTCGTCCCAGCCCCCGTCCGGCAGCAGCCCCAGCGTCACCCGGGGGTCCCGCGCGGCGAAGAGCCGGTAGCTCCGCAGGCTCTCCTCCCGCGAGGTCGCCACCGTCCCCGCCAACCCCGCCGCCAACAGATGCGCCCGCAGCGCCCCGGTACTCAACACCCTTCCGATGCTGCCGGATCACACCTGCCGAAACGTCAAAACCGGCTCACTGCCGCACAGTTGGCGTAACAAGTGCGGACTCGGACAAGCGCTCAGGCCAGCAGCCCCCGCAGCGGGAAGGCCGCCCTGCGGGTCGCCAGCACCGCCTGGTCCAGCCGGTCGGCGGGGTCGTAACCCTCCGCCCAGTCACGGAAGTCGACCGGCCACCGCCCGTCCGTCATCCGCCCAGGACCCAGCTGACGCGTCCGCGCGTACACCTCGTCCCGCCATGAGGAAGGCACCACCGTCTCCGGCGCCACGGGCGCGTGCGCCGCGATCCCCACCAGATGCGTCCACGACCGCGGTACGACGTCCACCACCGCGTACCCGCCGCCGCCGAGGGCCACCCACCGGCCGTCCGCGTAGGCGTGCGCCAGCTCGTGGCACGCCTCCTGCACCGCCCGCTGCGCGTCCAGCGACACCGCCAGGTGCGCCAGGGGGTCCTCGAAGTGGGTGTCCGCCCCGTGCTGGGTCACCAGCACCTGCGGCCGGAAGTCGGCGATGAGCTCCGGCACGACCGCGTGGAAGGCCCGCAGCCACCCCGCGTCCCCGGTCCCCGCCGGCAGCGCCACGTTCACCGCGCCGCCCTCGCCGGGCCCGGCCGCCCCCGTCTCCTCCGGCCAGCCGGTCTGCGGGAACAGCGTCCGCGGGTGCTCGTGCAGCGAGACCGTCAGGACCCGCGGGTCCTCCCAGAACGCCGCCTGCACCCCGTCCCCGTGGTGCACGTCCACGTCCACGTACGCGACCCGCTCCACGCCCAGTTCGAGGAGGCGGGCGATGGCGAGCGAGGCGTCGTTGTAGATGCAGAACCCGGACGCGCCGCCCGGCATCGCGTGGTGCAGCCCGCCGGCGAAGTTCACGGCGTGCTCCGCCTCGCCCCGCCACACGGCCTCCGCCGCCGCCACCGACTGCCCGGCGATCAGCGCGGACACCTCGTGCATCCCCTCGAACGCCGGGTCGTCGACCGTCCCGAGCCCGTACGACTGGTCGGCGCGGCGCGGATCGGCCGAGGCCGCCTTCACCGCCGCGACGTAGTCCTCGCGGTGCACGAGCCGCAGCGTCGACTCCCCGGCCGGCTTCGCGGCCACCACGTCCACCGCGCGGTCGAGCCCGAAGGCCCGGACAAGACCCATGGTCAGTGCGAGCCGCACCGGATCCATCGGGTGCTGGGGCCCGAAGTCGTACCCCGTGACAGCTTCATCCCACATCAACAGTGCGCGGCCGCTCATGCCCGCCACCGTATCGGGCCTCCCGCGCGCCGAACGACGTGGCATACACCACCGTCGCCAGGACGAGCACCATCGGCACCAGCATGGCCCCGCGGTAGCTCCACGCGTCCCCGAGCGCCCCCACGAGCGGCGATCCGACGAGGAAGCCGACGTAGTTGAAGACGTTGAGCCGGGCGACGGCGGCATCGCTGTTCCCGGGGAAGAGCCGCCCTGCCGCCGCGAAGGTCTGCGGCACGATCACGCTCAGCCCGAGGCCGAGCACCGTGAAGGCCGCGATCCCCACCCCCGCCGACGGCGCCACCGCCACCAGCGCGAACCCGCCCGCCGCGAGCACCGCCCCGCCCCGCACGACCGCCGCCGCCCCCAGGTACCGCACCCCGAGATCGCCCACGGCCCGCCCGAGCAGCGTCGTCACCATGTACGCGTTGTACGGGACGGTCGCCGCCTCCTCCGAACCGCCGAGCACGTCCTGGAGGTACTTCGCCGACCAGTTGGAGACCGTCGAGTCCCCGATGTACGCGAAGGTCATCACCAGGCACAGCGGCAGCAGCAGCCGGAACGACAGCGCGCCGCCCTTCCCCCCGGCCACCGCCGCCCGGTCCGTGCTCCGCCCGTCCACGTACCACCGGCTGCCGAGGTACGCCGCGGGCGCCAGCACCGCGACCACCGGCAGGTACGACCAGAGCAGCGACAGGTGCCAGTGCGCCCCCGCCCAGGCCAGCGAGGCGCCCGCGATCCCGCCGAGGCTGTACGCGGCGTGGAAGCCGAGCATGATGCTCCGCCCGTACGCCCGCTGGAGGCTCACCCCCAGCATGTTCATGGACGCGTCGAGCGCGCCGACCGCCAGCCCGAACACCCCGAGCGCCACGGCCGCCGCCCACAGCGCGTCCCCCGCGCCGACGCCCACGAGCGCCAGCAGGACCAGGGGCTGCGACCACCGCAGCACCCGTGAGGGCCCCACCCGGGCGACGACCTTCTCCGTCGCCACGCTCGCCACACCGGCGAGGATCGGCACAGCGGCCAGGAAGAGGGGCAGCAGCCCGTCGGAGATCCCGTACCGGTGCTGGATGCCGGGTATCCGGGTCACGAGCAGGGCGAAGGCCACTCCCTGGGCGAAGAAACTGAAGGCCAGGGAGGACCGTCCCCGCCGCAGCCGCGCATCGGTCATGGCGGCACAGCGTAGGGCCGCCTCCTACCGATGGGTAGATGGATCACAGACCCAGAATTGCCGGCAGTTCCTCCATCCGGGAGAAGAAGCCCCCTGCCCCCGCCAGCCGGTCCTCCGGCGTCATCGCGGTGAACCCGTAGACGTCCATCCCGGCCGCCAGGGCCGCCTGGACACCGAGCCGACTGTCCTCGACGACGACACACCGCCCGGGCGCCACCCCCATCCGCGCGGCTGCGTGGAGGAAGAGGTCCGGCGCCGGCTTCCCCCGCCCCACGTCCTCGGAGCTGAACACGACCTCCTCGGGGAACCAGCCGTCGAGCCCGGTCTTCCGATGCCCGACCCGAATCCGCTCATGACTCCCCGACGAGGCCACACAGTACGGAACCTCCGCGTCCACGAGCGCCTTGAGCACGTCCATCGCCCCCTCCACCGGCTCCAGTTCCGCCAAGAAGGCGGCGAAGACGCGGGCACGGAAGGTGGAGTCGAAATCCTCCGGCAGCCGCTGCCCGCTCCGCTCAAGGACGAGATCGTGCACCCGGTGCATCGCGCCCCCCATGTAGTCGCGGAGGGAGTCCTCGTACGTGGTGGGGTGCCCGAGCTCGGTGAGATAGCCGGCGAGCAGGCGGTTGGAAAGCGGCTCACTGTCGACGAGCACACCGTCGTTGTCGAAGATGACCAGGTCGTAGCGCATGCGCCCAGCCTAGAACGAGTCCG
>NZ_JASCXN010000005.1 GCF_030010625.1 Streptomyces sp. CC208A
GCTCGGACCGGCCAGCGCCTGCTCGCGCAGGACGTGCAGTTCGGCGACGCGGCCACGTGCGTCGGTGGGCTCGCTCGGGATCTCGTCGACAAGGGTCATGTACCGACCCTACGAAGTCGACCAAGGAAACCCCGCCGTCGACTCCGTACAGTCTCGCGTGTCGATTCCTGGTGGGGCCGGACAGAACCGGGGGGAGCACGGAGCGAGTCCACAGCCCGGAACCCCCTTTGATTGTGGAGACCCCATAAAAGTCAGGCCCCGCCGCGCCGCCGCTGCGCCATCCGGGGGAACCTCGCCAAGGAAAGTTGAAACTTGAAGGGAATGGGGTTACCGTCATTCTCGTTGAAGGTTCAACAACATCCCGGCAAGGAGTGTCACACCATGGGTCTCTTCGGCCGCAAGAACACCGAGTCCGCCGTCGCCACCGCCACCCTCCCCGTGGACCCGGCCCTCGCCGCCCTGACCGGCGAGTACACCATCGACCCGGCGCACAGCAGCATCGGCTTCACCGTCCGTCACGCGATGGTCACCAACGTCCGCGGTTCCTTCGCCGAGCACGAGGGCACGCTGAAGCTGGACGGCACCGACCCGTCCGCCTCCAGCGCCTCCCTCGACGTCCGGATCGCCTCCGTCGACACCGGCATCGGCGACCGCGACGACCACCTGCGGGGCAGCGACTTCTTCGACGCCGAGCGGTTCCCGCTGATGACCTTCCGTTCCACCGAGGCGGAGCGCCTGGGCGGCGACACGTACCGGATCACCGGCGACCTGACCATCAAGGACGTCACCCGTCCGCTCTCCATCGACCTGGAGTTCAACGGCGCCGCGACGGACGTGTACGGCAACGAGCGCGTCGGCTTCGAGGGCTCCGCCGAGATCCTCCGCTCCGACTGGGGCCTGACCTGGAACGCGGCCCTGGAGGCCGGCGGCGTCATGGTCAGCGACAAGGTCAAGCTGAACTTCGACATCTCCGCCGTCAAGGTCGCCGCCTGACCCCTCCCCGCGTCTCCCCGCAGGACCCCGGACGCACGAGCGCGCCCGCCCTCCGCGATCACAGCGGACGGCGGGCGCTCGGCGTTCCGGGGCGGCGCCGACCCGGGCCCCGGGTCCCGGGTCGGCCCCCGGCTCAGTCCCGGGCCCGGGCCGCGGCGACCACGGCCTCGATCAGCCGGACGTTCTCCGGCGCGCCCGGGCCGCCCATGAAGGCGAAGCGGCGGCGGGTGTAGCTGTAGGAGAGGCCCGTCTCCGGGTCGGCGAAGGACTGTGTGCCGGGGGCGCCGCTGTGGCCGACGGCGAGCGGGCTCAGGGAGGGGTAGACGGTGGCGAGCGGGACGAGGCCGAGCCCGAAGGCGTTCTCCTCGCCCGTCACGAGGTCGGTGCCCCGGGAGTGGATCCGGGCGGACTCGGCCAGCGTCCCGGCGGTGAGCAGCGGGGGCCGGCCGTCGAGTCCGGCCGCCACCGCCGCGTACAGCCGGGAGAGGCCCCGCGCGGTGCCGACGCCGCCGCCGGAGAGCGGCGAGCCGACGTGCACGGCACGGGAGTTCCCGTACTCCACGAGGTCGATCGGGGGTTCGGAGGTCAGTCCGAAGGCGACGGCCATGAGGCTGTCGGCGGCGATCGGGTTCTCCTCCAGGAAGGCCCGCTGCACGGGGGTGGGCGCCATCGGCAGCGCGGGGGCGAAGCGGGCTTCGAGCTTCTCGGGGAGGCCGAGGTGGTAGTCGAGGTCGTACGGCACGCGCAGCCGCTCCTCGTAGTGCTCCTGGACCGTGCGGCCGGTGGCCCGCAGGACCACCTCGCCGACCAGGGCGCCGAAGGTGAGGCCGTGGTAGCCGTGGCCGGTGTCCGGCTCCCAGTACGGGCGGTGGGCGGCGAGCCGGGCGGCGACCACCCGGTCGTCGGCCAGCTCGTCGAGGGTGAAGCCGCCGTCGACCCCGATCGACCCGGACCGGTGCGCGAGCAGGGCCCGCAGGGTGATCTCCCCCTTCCCCTCGGCCGCGTACTCCGGCCACCAGGAGGCCACCGTCCGGTCGAGGTCGAGCGCCCCCTCCTGCACGAGGAGGGCGACGACCAGGGAGGTGACCCCCTTGGCGGAGGAGTAGAGGGCGAGCAGGGAGTCCCCGTCCACGCCGTCCCCGCCCCAGAGGTCCACGACCGGCCGGCCGCGGTGGTGGACGACGAGCTGCGCGCCGCCGTCCCGCGCCTCGTCCGCGGCGATCCCCGCGAACACCTCCCGTACGGCCTCGAACCCCGGCTCCACCGTGCCGTGGACCTCGCTCATCGCGTCCTCCCCCTCTGTCCGTGATCATGTGACGCTCACCTGAACCGCCGGGAGCGCCGTCCCATTCCCCCGGGCCGGACCGCTCACCGGGCCTCGCCCGCCGGGGCGTTGTCAGTGGCGGCCGTTAGCGTCGGCCGTATGGAAATCCGTATCGACAGCGGCGTGTTGACCGATGCCGTCGCGTGGGCCGCGCGCGTGCTGCCCGCCCGCTCGCCGATGCCCGTCCTCGGGGGGCTGCTCCTTGAGGCGTCCGAGGGCGGTGGGCTGAGCGTGTCCGGGCTCGACCACGAGGCCTCCGCCCGGGTGGAGGTCGAGGCCGAGACGGTGGTCGCCGGGCGGGCGCTTGTGCTCGGGCGGCGGCTGCTCGACATCTGCAAGGTGCTGCCGCGCGGGCGGACCGAGGTGGTCGTGGAGAGCGGCCGGCTGTCGGTCACCTCGGGCGAGGTCCGCTTCGGCCTCTCGCTGCTGCCGCTCGACGCCTATCCGGCCGCTCCGCCGCTGCCGCCGGTCCTCGGCGAGGTCGACGGGGCCGCCTTCGCGGAGGCGGTCGGCCAGGTCGCGGCGGCGGCCGGGCGGGACGACTCGCTGCCGGTCCTCACCGGGATACGGATCGCGCTGGACGGCCCCGTGATGACCCTGGCCGCCACGGACCGCTACCGCTACGCGGTCCGCGCCCTGGAGTGGCACCCCGCCGCGGCCTCCGCGGAACCGGCCGACGTGGTCGTCCCGGCCCGCCGCCTCACCGAGACCGCCCGCGCCTTCGCGGCCGGGGGCCGGGCCCGGATCGGGCTCGACGCGGGCTCCATCGGCTTCGAGCGGGACGGGCTGCGCACCACCACCCGGCTGCTCGACGGCCGGCTCCCCCGCCACGACAAGCTGTTCGCCCTCGGTGACCACGCGGTCGCGGCCACCGGCCGGGCCGCGCTCGTCGAGGCCGTGCAGCGGGTCGCGGTGGTCGCCGAGGGCGACAGCCCGGTCCAGCTCGCCTTCGACGGGACGGCCCTCCGGCTCCGGGCGGGATACGAGGACGACGTGGCCTCCCAGCGGCTGCCCGCCGCACTCGACGGCGCCGAGGCGATGACGGTCGCCTTCAACCCGGGCTATCTGCTCGACGCCCTCACCCGGTTCACCGCCCCTGAGGTACGGCTCCACCTGCTCGGGCCCGGCCAGCGCGCCCTCCTGACCGACGGCGAGGACGGCCGCCACCGGCACCTGCTGATGTCGGTGAAGCCGCTGGTCTGAACCGCCCGCGGAGGTCTCAGAAGCCTCCGCCGCCGAAGTCGCCGCCTCCGAAGCCGCCGAAGTCGCCGCCCCCGCCGAAATCGCCGCCGCCTCCGAAGTCCCCTCCGCCGCCGAAATCTCCTCCGCCGCCGAAGTCGTCGCCCTGGAAGTCGGGGCCGCCGTACTCGGTGGCGTAGGCGGGGGTGGAGAGGGCGGAGCCGAGGAGGGTGCCCATGAGGAGGCCGGGGAGGAGGCCGCCGCCGAAGTAGCCGCCCGCCCAGGGGCCGTAGGCGGGGCCCGCCTCCCAGTAGGGGCGGCGGCCGGTGTCGGTCTCGACCGTGCGGGCCTGCGGGTCCTCGCCGTCGTCCAGGCGGGCCGCGTCGGCCGCGCAGACCGGGACCTCGCGGGCCGCCCCGGCGGCCGGGGCCCAGGTGCGGTCCTCGGTGGACGGGCCGTGGCGCGGGTCGAAGAAGCACGGGGGCCTGCGCTCGGGCAGCGGGCGGGAGTCGCGGCGGGCGTCGAGCACCGCCAGGGCGTACCGGCCGTCGTCCAGGGCCTGGGTCACCCCGCGTACGTCGTGCGGCCGGGTCGCCGAGCCCATCAGGGACTTCGCCCGGTCGTAGGAGTCGAGGGCCCGCTCGTAGTCGGCGCGCATCGCCTCGTCGGCGCCGGCCTCGGCGGGGTGGAAGTCGAGCCGTTCCAGCTCCTCGCCGAAGGCGGTGATGTCCTCGTCGACGACGACCCGGAGCCGCTCCAGGGCGGCCCGCTCCTCCGCCTCCTTGCGCTTCCGCTTGCCGCGCACCACCGCGTAGGCGCTCGCGCCGCCGACCGCCGCGACCGCGCCGAGGGTGACGAGACCGGCCACCGGGGCGCCGGGGTCCTGGGCGCCTCCGGCCCAGGCGGCGGGCGCGGAGCCGCGCATGGCGGGCAGGGCCTGGTCGGCGAAGGCGTTCAGTTCGGTGGCGGCGTCGGCGCCGGGCCGGTCGACGGTGGCGACCATGTTGGTCACCGCGGCCGGTGACAGCACCCGGCTGTCGCTCTTCGCGTCGAACCGGTCGCCGAGCCGCACCGCGTACACCCCGGCGATGCCGGTCTGCTCCCGCAGGTTGTCGATGAGCCCCTGCGGCGGGTACTGCGCGCCCTCCGGCAGCACCGCCACGAAGAGGGGCTTGTCCGCGTCCTCGATCCTCTGCGCGAGGGCGTCCGCCTCGGCCTGCGAGAGCTGGTCGGCGGCGCCGGGGTCCACGTAGACGGGGCCCTGTCGCAGGGCGGCGGCCGCGTCGGGTATGCCCGCGGCCCTGGCTCCCGCCGATGCGGGGGCCAGGGCCAGGAGCAGCAGGAGGACAAGGCCGGCGAGGGCCGGCCACAGCGCTATCGCCCTGATCCTCATGGTTCAAAATTACCCGAATGGGCTAGAACTAGACATATTGGGCGAAGGTCATCGGGGAGTCGTCATTCGGCGGGGTCCACCCCGGCCCGCAGCAGGCCGTAGGTGAAGGCGTCCTCGATGGCCTGCCAGGAGGCCGCGATCACGTTCTCGCCGACGCCGACGGTCGACCACTCGGCGTTGCCGTCGCTCGTGGTGATGAGGACGCGGGTGGTGGACTCGGTGCCGTGCCGGCCTTCGAGGATGCGGACCTTGTAGTCGACCAGCTCGAACTTGGCGAGCTGCGGGTAGATCCTCTCCAGGGCGACCCGCAGGGCGCGGTCGAGCGCGTTGACCGGGCCGTTGCCCTCGGCGGTGGCGAGCATCCGCTCGCCCTTGGCCCACAGCTTGACGGTGGCCTCGTTGGCGTGGGTGCCGTCGGGGCGGTTCTCGGTGATCGCCCGCCAGGACTCGGTACGGAAGTAGCGCCGGGCCCGGCCCTCGGCCTCGGCCCTGAGCAGCAGCTCGAAGGAGGCGTCGGCGGCCTCGTACGTGTAGCCCTGGAGCTCGCGCTCCTTGACCCGCTCGACGACCCGGGCGATCAGCGCGCGGTCGCCGCCGAGGTCGACGCCGAGCTCCTTGCCCTTGAGCTCGATGGAGGCGCGGCCCGCCATGTCGGAGACGAGCATCCGCATGGTGTTGCCGACCAGCTCGGGGTCGATGTGCTGGTAGAGGTCGGGGTCGACCTTGATGGCGGAGGCGTGCAGGCCGGCCTTGTGGGCGAAGGCGGAGACGCCCACGTACGGCTGGTGGGTGGTGGGGGTGAGGTTGACGACCTCGGCGATGGCGTGCGAGATCCGGGTCATCTCGGCGAGGGCGCCCTCGGGCAGCACCTTCTTGCCGTACTTGAGCTCCAGGGCCGCGACGACGGGGAAGAGGTTGGCGTTGCCGACCCGCTCGCCGTAGCCGTTGGCGGTGCACTGCACGTGGGTGGCGCCCGCGTCGACGGCGGCGAGGGTGTTGGCGACGGCGCAGCCGGTGTCGTCCTGGGCGTGGATGCCGAGCCGGGCGCCGGTGTCGGCGAGGACGGTGGCGACGACGGCCTGGATCTGGGCGGGCAGCATGCCGCCGTTGGTGTCGCAGAGGATGACGACGTCGGCGCCGGCCTCGTGCGCGGTGCGGACGACGGCCTTGGCGTAGTCGGGGTTCGCCTTGTAGCCGTCGAAGAAGTGCTCGCAGTCGACGAAGACCCGGCGGCCTTGGGCGCGCAGGTGGGAGACGGTGTCGCGGACCATCTCCAGGTTCTCGTCGAGGGTGGTGCGCAGGGCCAGTTCGACGTGCCGGTCGTGGGACTTGGCCACCAGGGTGATCACCGGGGCGCCGGAGTCGAGCAGCGCCCTGACCTGCGGGTCGTCGGCGGCGGTGCCGCCGGCCCTGCGGGTGGCGCCGAAGGCGACGAGCTGCGCGTTCCTGAACGCGATCTCCTGCCGGGCGCGGGCGAAGAACTCGGTGTCGCGCGGGTTGGCTCCGGGCCAGCCGCCCTCGATGAAGCCGACGCCGAACTCGTCGAGGTACCGGGCGATGGTCAGCTTGTCCGCGACGGTGAGGTTGATGCCCTCACGCTGGGCTCCGTCGCGGAGCGTCGTGTCGAAGACGTGGAAGCTGTCGTCGGCCGGGCCGGCGCCCGGGCGGGGGTTCTCGCCGTTCTCGGTGGTCATGACTGTGTTGGCTCCTGTCGGATGTGGCTCCGGAAGGTCTGGATCCACTTGCCCCCATTCTCACGCGCCGTCCGTCTCCGGCGTGGGTGGGGCCGGAAAACGAAAAAACCCCTCGCGGGTGCGAGAGGTCTGCGCGCGGGTCTGGGGCACGGTGGCCGCTGCCGCGGGGGTGGGGTCCCGGGGTTCAGCGGTCACTGCGGACCGGCGCGCCGCTGCCGATAATCATCGTGGTAGCAAGCACGCTCGCAGTCTGCCACAGGCCCGCGCGGCCCCGGACCCGGATCTCACGATGCGGAATCCGGGACGCGGGCGCCCCGAGGCGGAACATGGTGACGGTCACGGTCACGGCATGAGGGTCTCGTCGATGAACTCCCGCACCTGCGCGAGGACCTGGCTCCGTCCCGTACCGGGCAGTCCGACGGCGACGTGCACGCTGTAGCCGTCCAGGAGGGCGCGCATCCGGGTGGCGAAGCGGTCCGGGTCCACGCGCCGGAACTCGCCGCGCGAGACGCCCTCGGCGAGGATCGCGACGAGGTCCCGGTGCCAGGCCCCCTCGATGGCGGCCTGGCGGGCGCGGGCGTCCTCGGCGGCGTTCTGCGAGCGGTTCCAGACCTCCAGCCAGAGCGTCCAGTGCGGGTCGCGCGGCCCGTCCGGCACGTACACCTCGACGTATCCGTCGAGCCGCTCGCGCACGGTCCCCGGCCGGGAGAGCAGCGCTCCCCGCTCGGCCCCGAGCCGCCCCTCGCTCCACTCCAGCGTCTGGAGCAGCAGTTCGTCCTTGGTGCGGAAGTAGTAGAGCAGGTGGCCGCTGCTCATCCCGACCTGCCGGCCGAGCCCGGCCATGGTCAGCCCGTCGAGTCCCCGCTCGGCCACGGTGTCCATGGCCGCCGCGAAGACGTCCTCGCGGGGCGGGGCGGGGTGGTTGCGCCGACGGGGCGCGGGGGCCGGGACCGGGTCGTTGCTCTGACTCACTCGTATGTTCTACACCGCCGGCTGCTGCTGGGTGATGCAGTGGATGCCGCCGCCGTTCGCGAAGATCGGGCGGGCGTCGACCAGGGTCACCGTGCGCTCGGGGAAGAGGCGGCGGAAGATCTCCGCGGCGACCTCGTCGTTCGGGTCGTCGAAGGAGCACAGGACCACGCCGCCGTTGCACAGGTAGTGGTTGATGTACGAGTAGTCGACCCAGTCGCCCTCCTCGTCCTTCAGGACCGTGGGGGCCGGGACCTCGATGACCTCCAGGGGGCGGCCCTGGGCGTCGGTCTGGGCGCGGAGGAGTCCCACGTACATCTTCGAGCGGACGTAGTCGGGGTGCGCCGGGTCCTGCTGGCTGTGGACGAGGACGGTGCCGGGGCGGGCGAAGGCGGCGACGATGTCGACGTGGCCCTGGGTGCCGTACATGCCGTAGTCGCCGGCGAGGCCGTGCGGGAGCCAGATCGCCTTGGTGGTGCCGAGCTTGGCGTGGATCTCCTGCTCGACCTGTTCGCGGGTCCACTCCGGGTTGCGGCCCGAGCCGAGCTGGACGGTGTCGGTGAGGAGGACGGTGCCCTCGCCGTCGACGTGGATGCCGCCGCCCTCGTTGACGAGTGCGCTGCTCAGCACCGGTACGCCGGCCGCGTCCGCGACGTGGCGGGCGATCTTGGAGTCGTGTTCCCAGCTGGCCCAGTCCTGGGCGCCCCAGCCGTTGAACACCCAGTCCACGGCGGCCAGTCGGCCCTGCTCGTCCTTGACGAAGGTGGGGCCGATGTCACGCATCCAGGCGTCGTCGAGCTCGCGCTCGACGAGGTCGACGTCGTCGCCGAGGAGCGCGCGGGCCGAGTCGGCGTCGCCGGGGGCCACCACCATCGTGACCGGCTCGAAGGCGCGGACGGCGCGGGCCACCGAGGCCCAGGCGGTACGGGCCGCGGCCAGCTCCTCCTCGTCGGTGAAGGTGGCGTTGGGGCTGGGCCAGGCCATCCAGGTGCGCTCGTGCGGGGTCCACTCGGCGGGCATGCGGTACGTCATGGCAGGGAGTCCTAGAGGAAGTAGAGGCGGTTGAGGGAGACGGACTCGGCCGCCTCGGAGCGGATCGGGGAGCCGTCGAGCGAGACGAGGCCGGTGCGGCCGTCCACCTGGACGTCGCCGGTGCGGGAGTTGAGGAGGAGGTCGGCGGGGCCGATCCCGCGGGTGCCGCGCACGGGGACGCGGCGGCGCCGGGTCGGCATCCGGTCCCCGCCGAGGTCGACGGCGGCCTGCGCGACGAAGGCGACGGAGAGGTCCGCGGCGGTGGCGCCGTGGGCGCCGAACAGCGGGCCGAGGACGAGCGGTTCGCAGGTGTCGGTGGCGGCGTTCGGATCGCCCACGACCCCCCACGCGGGGAAGCCGGCCTTCAGGACGAGCTGGGGCTTGGCGCCGAAGAACTCGGGCCGCCACAGCACGATGTCGGCCAGCTTGCCGACCTCGACCGAGCCGATCTCGTGGGCGAGGCCGTGGGCGATCGCCGGGTTGATGGTGAGCTTGGCCAGGTAGCGCAGCACGCGCGCGTTGTCGTCGTGCGCGCCGTCGCCCTCCAGGGGACCCAGCTCGGCCTTCATCTTCCCGGCCATGGCGAAGGTCCGGCGTACGGTCTCGCCGGCCCTTCCCATCCCCTGCGCGTCGGAGGAGGTGATCCCGATCGCGCCGAGGTCGTGCAGGACGTCCTCCGCGCCCATCGTCCCGGCCCGGATCCGGTCGCGCGCCATGGCGGCGTCGCCGGGGAGGTCGGTCTTGAGGTCGTGGACGGAGACGATCATCCCGTAGTGCTCGGCGACCGCGTCGCGGCCGAAGGGCAGGGTGGGGTTGGTGGAGGAGCCGATGACGTTCGGCACGCCCGCCATCTTGAGGACGTTGGGGACGTGTCCGCCGCCGCAGCCCTCGATGTGGAAGGCGTGGATCGTACGGCCTTCCAGGACGGCGAGGGTGTCCTCCACGGAGAGGCACTCGTTGAGGCCGTCGCTGTGGAGGGCGACCTGGACGTCGTGCTCCTCGGCGACCCGCAGGGCGGTGTCCAGGGCGCGGGTGTGGGCGCCCATGTCCTCGTGGACCTTGAAGCCGGAGGCCCCTCCCTCGGCGAGCGCCTCGACCAGCGGGGCCGGGTCCGAGGACGAGCCGCGCGCCAGGAAGCCGATGTTGACCGGCCAGGCGTCGAAGGCGTTGAAGGCGTGCTTCAGCGCCCAGGGCGAGTTGACGCCGACGCCCCAGACGGGACCGAACTCCTGGCCGATGATCGTGGTGACGCCGCTGGCGAGCGAGGCCTCCATGATCCGGGGCGAGAGCAGGTGGACGTGGGTGTCGACGGCTCCGGCGGTGGCGATGAGGCCCTCGCCGGAGACGATCGAGGTGCCGGTGCCGACGACGACGTCGACGCCGTCGAGGGTGTCGGGGTTGCCGGCCCGGCCGATGGCGTGGATGCGGCCCTCGCGGATGCCGACGGAGACCTTGCGGATGCCCTGGACGGCGTCGATGAGCAGGACGTTGCTGATGACGACGTCGCAGGTCTCGCGGACGGCGGCGGCCTTGAGGTGGAGGCCGTCACGGGCGGTCTTGCCGAAGCCGGCCAGGAACTCGTCGCCGGGCCGCTGGGAGTCGGACTCGACGCGGACGACGAGCCCGGAGTCGCCGAGGACGACGCGGTCGCCGGCCCGGGGGCCGTGCACGGAGGCGTACTCGTACGGATCCATCAGTGGCCCTCCTCGTCGGACGGGGTTCCCAGGTAGCCGCAGGCGGCCGCGCGGCGCAGCGCCTCCTCCTTCGCGCCGGGCGCGTCCAGCGGCCCGTCGACGAGACCGGCGAAGCCGATGGCGACGCGGGCGCCGCCGATCGGGACGAGCCCGACCTCGGCGGAGCCGCCCGGGTCGAAGCGGAAGGAGGCGCCGGCGGGGATGGCGAGCCGCATGCCGTAGGCGGCGGCGCGGTCGAAGTCGAGGCGCGGGTTGGCCTCGAAGAAGTGGAAGTGGGAGGTGACGCTGACCGGGACGATAGCGGTGTTCCGCACGGTCAGGGTGAGCGCGGGCTCCCGCTCGGGGTGGTCGGGCCCGGGCAGCAGGGCACCGGGCGCGCCGGCGCCGAGCGAGCCCCCGCCGATCGGGTCGGTGACGACGGCGAGCCGGGAGCCGTCGTCGAAGACGGCCTCGACGTGGACCTCGGTCACGACGTCGGCGACGCCGGGCAGCACGTCCTCGGGGCCGAGGACGGAGCGGGCCGCCTCGATGGCCTCGGCGAGCCGCCTGCCGTCGCGGGCCGCCTCGCAGACGGTGTCCGCGACGAGCGCGGTCGCCTCGGGGACGTTGAGCCTGAGACCGCGGGCCCGGCGGGCGCGGGCGAGCTCGGCGGCGCCGAAGAGCAGCAACCGGTCGCGTTCCGTGGGGGTCAGTCGCACGACCCCATCACCTCCTGCGTGAACGACATGCCCGGACGACATGTTTGAGCGACACTCTAAATGGTGAGACCTGGACTTCCAAGCATTGACGCCACCATCTGGCGTGGGTCACATTGAATGTAGTTGAGCGTCACTCTAAATCCCCCCACGCCACCTCAGTGCCCCCGCACCCCCGTCCCCCATCCCCCGGGAGTCCCCATGGCGATAGAACAGCGCGGAGTCGACACCATCCCCGAGGCGGAACGCACCAGCGGCCCCCGCGACCTCGTCTCGATCCTGCTCGGCTCCAACCTCTGCCTGGGCGTGATCGTCTTCGGCTGGCTGCCGGTCTCCTTCGGCCTCGACCTGTGGGCCTCGGTGACCTCCGTCGTCGCCGGCACCCTCGTCGGCGTCGCCGTCACCGCCCCGCTCGCGCTGGTCTCGCTGCGTACCGCCACCAACCTCTCCACCTCCTCCGGCGCCTTCTTCGGCGTCCGCGGCCGGCTCGTCGGCTCGGTGGTCGGCCTGCTGCTCTCCCTCGGCTACACCGCGCTGACCCTGTGGATCGGCGGCGACGTGATGGTCGGCACCCTGGAGCGGCTGGTCGGGCTGCCCACCGGCGGCACGGCGCACGCCCTCGTCTACGCGCTGCTCGCCGCCCTCACCGTGGTCGGCGCCGTCTACGGCTACCGGCTGCTGCTCAGGCTGAGCCAGGCCCTGGCGATCGGCATGACCGTGCTGCTCGCGATCGGGCTCGTCGCCTACGCCGGGGACTTCACCACCGCCGCCGTGCCGGACACCCCGTACCTGCTCGGCTCGTTCTGGCCGACCTGGCTGCTCTCCGCGGTCGCCGCCGGACTCAGCGGCCCGGTCGCCTTCATCACCCTGCTCGGCGACTACACCCGCTACATCTCGCCCGCGAAGCACAGCCCGAAGAAGGTGTGGCGGGCCACCTGCCTGGGGCTGACGGTCGGCCTGCTCGTCCCGCAGCTCTTCGGCACGTACACGGCGCTCGCCGCCCGCGGCGGCCTCGACTACGCCGGACCGCTCGTCGCGGCCTCGCCCGCCTGGTACCTGGTGCCGCTGCTGCTCGCGGCCACCGCGGGTTCGGTCGGCAACGCCGGTCTGATGCTGTACTCGATGGGCCTCGACCTCGACGCGATCCTGCCGAGGGCGACCCGCGCCCGCGCCACCCTCGTCGTGGCGGCCGTCGCCACCGCGTTCGTCTTCCTCGGCCACTTCGCCTCGGACGCGCAGACCGCGATGACCTCCTTCGTGCTGCTGCTCACCGCGATCGGCACGCCGTGGGCCGTGGTCACCCTGATCGGGCACCGGCGCTGCCGGGGCACGTACGACGCCGAGGCGCTCCAGGTCTACAACCGGCGCTCGCGCGGCGGGATCTACTGGTTCACGGCCGGCTGGCACGCGCGCGCCACCGCCTCCTGGGCGATCGGCGCGGCGGTCGGCCTGGCCGCCGTCTCGACCCCGCTCTACGAGGGCCCGCTGCTCGCCCTGACCGGCGGGATCGACTGCAGCTTCGTGCTCTCCGGGCTCGTGGGCGGCGTGCTGTACGCGGTGCTCACCCCGGCGGAGAAGAGCGCGCCCGCGGCGGACCCGGCCCCGGACGCGGAAGCGCCCGGGACGGTGACCGCCCCGGGCGCCCTGATGGACTGACCGTCCGACTGAGCGACTACCGGCCCAGCTCGTGCATCCAGCCGTGGACGTCCTCGGCCTTCCCGGTCTGGATGGCGAGCAGGGCCTCGCGCAGCTTCATGGTGACCGCGCCGGGCTCGCCGCCCGACTGCTGCCACTCGCCGCGGGCGGACTTGACCGTGCCGACCGGGGTGATGACGGCGGCGGTGCCGCAGGCGAAGACCTCGGTGAGGGTGCCGTTCGCGGTGTCCTCCTGCCACTGGTCGATGGAGACGCGGGCCTCCTCCACCTCGTGGCCGAGGCCGGCGGCGAGGGTGAGGAGGGAGTCGCGGGTGATGCCCTCCAGGATGGAGCCGGTGAGGGTCGGGGTGACGATCCTGTCGCCGTACACGAAGTACAGGTTCATGCCGCCGAGTTCCTCGACCCACTTGTGCTCGACCGCGTCGAGGTAGCAGACCTGGTCGCAGCCCTTGGCCGCCGCCTCGGCCTGGGCGAGCAGGGAGGCCGCGTAGTTGCCGCCGGTCTTGGCGTCGCCCATGCCGCCGGGGACGGCGCGGACGCGGTCCTCGGAGGCCCAGATGGAGACCGGCTTCACGCCGCCGGGGAAGTACGGTCCCGCCGGGGAGGCGATGACGACGAACAGGTACTCGTTGGCCGGGCGGACGCCCAGGCCGACCTCGGTCGCGATCATGAACGGGCGCAGGTAGAGCGAGGACTCACCGCCGTGCGCCGGGACCCACGCCGCGTCCTGGCGGACCAGGACGTCACAGGCCTCGATGAAGGTCTCGACCGGCAGCTCGGGCATGCCGAGGCGGTGCGCGGAGCGCTGGAAGCGGCGGGCGTTGGCGTCGGGGCGGAAGGTGGCGACCGAGCCGTCGGGGCGGCGGTAGGCCTTCAGGCCCTCGAAGATCTCCTGGGCGTAGTGGAGGACGTTGGTCGCCGGGTCCAGGGAGAGCGGGCCGTACGGCACGAGCTGACCGTCGTGCCACCCACGCCCCTCGGTCCAGCGGATGGTGACCATGTGGTCGGTGAAGTGGCGGCCGAATCCCGGGTTGGCCAGGATCGCCTCGCGCTCCGCCGTGGACAGCGGGCTGGAGGAGGGCTTGAGCTCGATCGTGGGCTTGGTCATGTGCGTGTCCTTCACCGGTTGTGTGGGTCGGACCGCGCCCACGGCGTGCCCGCATGCCGCGGCCCCACGTTCGATTATCGCCCGGGGGGAGCGGCGGAGGAAACGGGTGTACGCGGCGCGGGTGCGCGCGGTCCGGTGATACGGAGGGTAGGGGGTCCGGCGCCCGGCGGCCGCGTACGACGAGGACAGGTACGACGAAGGCCGTGTACGACGAAGCAGCCGCCGGGCGTCTGGACGACCCGGCGGCTGCTGTGTGGTGTCAGTGGCGCGCGGGTCAGCTCGCTACTCGCGCGGCGAGCGCGTCGCCGATCTCGTCCGTGGTGCGGACGGTGTCGCCGCGCTCGGTGAGGTCGGCCGAGACGGCCTCCTCGACCCGGGCGGCCTCGGCCTCGTAGCCGAGGTGGCGCAGCAGGAGGGCGACGGAGAGGACGGTGGCCGTGGGGTCGGCCTTGCCCTGGCCCGCGATGTCCGGGGCGGAGCCGTGCACCGGCTCGAACATGGACGGGAACTCGCGGCTCGGGTTGATGTTGCCCGAGGCGGCGACCCCGATGCCGCCGGAGACGGCCGCGGCGAGGTCGG
Organism: Streptomyces sp. CC208A; assembly: GCF_030010625.1. Taxonomy (GTDB): domain Bacteria; phylum Actinomycetota; class Actinomycetes; order Streptomycetales; family Streptomycetaceae; genus Streptomyces. The sequence continues at coordinate 14,317 of NZ_JASCXN010000005.1, forward strand.
TGATGATGTCGCCGAAGAGGTTGTCGGTGACGATGACGTCGAAGCGGGCCGGGTCGGTGACGAGGAAGATCGTCGCGGCGTCGACGTGCAGGTAGTCGGTGGTGACCTCGGGGAACTCGGCGGCCACCTTGTGGAAGATGTTCGTCCAGAGGTGGCCGGCGAAGGTCAGCACGTTGTTCTTGTGGACCAGCGTGAGCTTCTTGCGCGGGCGGGCCTGGGCGCGGGCGAAGGCGTCCCGGACCACGCGCTCGACACCGAAGGCGGTGTTGACGGAGACCTCGGTGGCGACCTCGTGCTCGGTGCCCTTGCGGATGGTGCCGCCGTTGCCCGTGTACGGGCCCTCGGTGCCCTCGCGGACCACGACGAAGTCGATCGCGGGCTGGCCGGCGAGCGGGGTCGCGACGCCGGGGAGCAGCTTCGAGGGACGCAGGTTCACGTGGTGGTCGAAGGCGAAGCGCAGCTTCAGCAGGAAACCGCGCTCCAGGACGCCGGACGGGACCGACGGGTCGCCGATCGCGCCGAGCAGGATGGCGTCGTGCTTCTTGAGGGAGTCGAGGTCGGCGTCGGTGAGGGTCTCACCGGTGGCGTGGTAGCGCCGGGCGCCGAAGTCGTACTCCTCGGTCTCCAGCTTCACGTCCTGCGGAAGCACGGCCGTGAGGACCTTGAGGCCCTGGGCCACGACCTCCTGACCGATGCCGTCGCCGGGGATGACTGCGAGATTGATGCTGTGAGACATGGCGGCACCCTACTCTTCGTCCCATCGTCTGACACGCTTCGTCCACCATGTGGACGAACGGACAGGCGTGCGGGGGTTCCGGGGAGACCCTGGGAGGCCCCTGGGGGTCAGTGGCCGGTGGCGCCGCCGTTGTCACGGCGGTCGAGGGCGCGCTGGAGGGCGGCGGCGGCGTTCTGCCGGGCCTCGTCGCTGGGACGGGCGACGGAGTGGCGGACGCGGGGGGCGGTCTGAGCGGCCATGAGGGATCGACTCCTTGAGATCAGTGGTGATCCGGGCGTGCGGAGATCAGTGGTGATCGAAGGCGCCGGAAGGGGCGGGGAGCGCCGCCGCAGGGGTTGCCTGCGCAGGGGCGTCGCGCTCTCGGCCGCCATTCGCTGATGAAGCGAGACGTTCGGCTTCTACAAAGCTAGGTCAGGGACCCGTGTCTGTCTCCACAATTACTCGGACTTCCTACTATCTGAGACGGCTCCGGGAAGGCGGGGCCGCCGGAGGTCACCCGGCGACGGCCCGCAGCGCCCGGATCAGGGCCCGCACGGCGGGGGAAGAGGCCAGCTCCGGCGTGGTGACGTAGCCCACCGAGCGCGTCGGGCGCTCCGGTCCGAGATCGGTGATCCGCACCGAGGGCGGCGCTCCGACCAGGGAGAGCTCCGGCATCACGGCCATCCCGAAACCGGTGCTCACCATCGAGAGCACCGCTCCGTCGTCCTCGGCCTCCACGGTCGCGGGCGGCAGCCACTCCTGCCGGGCCCACCACTCGCGGGTGTACGAGGTGCAGTTCTCCGTCCAGTCGATCAGCGGGAGCGTGCGCGGCGCCGGATGCCCGGCGGGGTGCACCAGGGCGTACCCCTCCTCCAGGAGGACGCCGCCGACCAGCTCCGGCGGCACCGGCGAGCTGGTGCCGAGCGTCGCGATCCCCAGGTCGGCCCGCCCGTCGAGGACCTCACCGGCCGTGCCGCGCCCCACCTCCCGTACGATCCGCACCTCGGGCACGAGCTCCGGGTGCCGCGCCGTGAGCCGCCCCAGGGCCCGGGGCAGCAGGTGCAGGGCGGCGCTGCGGAAGGCCGCGATCCGCAACGGTCCGGCGGGGGCGGCCGGTCCGCCCGCCTCCGCGCCGCGCACCTCGGCGGCCATCACCTCCAGGAGCCGCAGCACCCGCCGGGCGTACGCGAGGGCCCGCTCCCCCGCCGGGGTCGGGGTGGCGCCGGTCCGGCCGCGCTCGAAGAGGACGGCGCCCAGCTTGCGCTCGCTGCCGCGCACCGAGTGCGAGACGGCGGACTGGGTCATGCCGAGGGCGACGGCGGCGGCCGAGAACCCGCCCTCGCGCCCGACGGCGACGAGCACCCGCAGCTCGTGCGGGCCAAGGCCGGCGTCCGCGCGTGCCGCGGCCCCCCGCTCCTCGTTCATCCGAAACCCCACTCCCACCTGCGTCCATGAGGAACTTTCATGGATCCCCCGTAGCCATCGACGCTACCCCCTGCCCGGCCCGCCGACCGCCTCCTACCGTCGGCGGCATGACGAACGACACCATGATCACCGTCCGGCAGACCGCCCGTCCCGTCGGCTTCCCCACCCCCGACCTGTTCTCCTTCACGGAGTCCCCGCTGCCGGAGCCCCGGCCGGGCACCGCGCTCGTCGAGAACCTCCTCCTGTCGGTCGACCCCTACCACCGCGAGGCGATGGACACGGACGAGCTGTGGGCCCTGGGCTCCCCGATGGAGGGCCGCACCCTGGGCCGGGTGCTCGACTCGCGCGACCCGTCGCTGCGCCCGGGCGACCTCGTCCTGCACCGCGAGGGCTGGCGCACCCACGCCGTGGTCGCGCCGGACGGGGCCCGTCGGGTCCCGGACCTCGGCCCCGGCGTCCCGCTCGCCGCGCACCTGAGCCTGCTCGGCGGTACGGGCCTGTCGGCCTACGTGGGCCTGACCCGGATCGCGAGGCTCCAGCCGGGCGAGGACCTGTTCGTCTCGGCGGCGGCCGGCGGGGTGGGCACGGCGGCGGGACGGCTCGCCCGGCTGCTCGGCGCGGGACGGCTGGTGGGCAGCACGGGTTCGGCGCGCAAGGCGGCGTACCTGACGGAGGAGATCGGCTTCGACGCGGCCTTCGACCACCACGAGGGGCCGGTCGCGGAGCTGCTCGCGAAGGCCGCGCCCGAGGGGATCGACGCGGCGCTCGAAGGGGTGGGCGGCGAGCACCTGGAGGCCGCGATCGGCGCGCTGCGCGAGCACGGCCGGATCGCCTGGGTGGGCGCGGTGGGCCAGTACCACTCTCTCTCCGCTCCCCCGGCGGCCCCGCGCAACCTCTTCGACCTGGTCGCGAAGAGCATCCGGCTCGAAGGCTTCCTGGTCAGCAACCACGCGGACGCCCAGGAGGAGCTGTACGACCTCGTCGCCCCCCGCCTGCGCGACGGGTCGCTGACGCCCGACGTGACGGTGCGGGAGGGCTTCGAGCACATCGTGGACGCGTTCCTGGGGATGCTGCGCGGCGAGAACCTCGGGAAGATGCTCGTCGCCGTCTGAGCCGCCGCCCGAGCGCCGCCCGGACCGCCCCCTGTTCGCCCCCCTACCTAGATTGCTTTCCTACCTAGGTAGTGATGAGATGGACGCATGGCCGCAGACCGCAGATCCAGCTGGCTCAAGGGAGTCCTCGACCTGCTCGTCCTCTCCTGCCTGACCGACGGCGAGAGCTACGGGTACGAGATCGCGAAGGCGCTCGCCGGAGCCGGTCTCGGCGAGATCAAGGGCGGGACGCTCTACCCCGTCCTGAACCGCCTGGAGGAGGCCGGACTGGTCGAGGCCGAGTTCCGCGCCGCCGAGCGGGGGCCCGGACGCCGCTACTACCGGCTCACCGGCCCGGGCCGGGCGTACCTGGCGGCCGAGAGCGAGGCCTGGTCGGAGTTCCACCGGGCCGTACGGACGCAACTGCACACAGGGGGAACCGCGCCATGACCACCGAGACCACCGACGCCTACTTCGCCGCACTGACCGGCGCGCTGCGCGCCGCCGGAGTGCCCGAGGAGCAGATCGCCCGGACCACCGACGAGCTGCGCGGGCACCTCGCGGAGACGGGGACCGCGCCGGAGGAGGAGTTCGGTCCCGCCGAGGACTTCGCGGCCCGGCTCGGCGGTCCCGCCCCGGCCCCCGGCGAGCCGGACGAGGCGGCCGAGCGCTGGACGTGGACCGCCGACCTCTTCAACGACCGCCGGATGCTGGACGTCCACGGCGCCCAGGGCTGGGAGGTGGAGGGCCTGGACCCCGTCGGCCGCTTCGTCTGCCGCCGGACGCCCGGGACCGCGCTCGCCTGGGAGTACCGCCGCGAGGTGATCGCGGGCCGCAGGCGGAGCCGCGTACTCGACGAGCTGACGCCCGAGGGCTGGGAGCTGTGCGGCGAGTGGCTGGTGTACGGCTACTTCAAGCGGCCGCGCGCGGCGACCGCGGGACCGGCGGGCGCCCTGGAGGCCCCGCCGGCCGCCCCGCACCGGTGGCTGTTCCTGAGCCGCCGGGGCAAGGCGGTGCTCGCGGTCTGGTGCGTCCTGGTCGGAGGCGCGCTGACGGCGTTCTTCGTCGGGGCGCTCGGGACCTCCGGCCTCGCGATCGCCATCGCCCTCACGTCGATGTTCTCCGCCCTGTACACCTCCCACCTGGAGACGGCCACGGGCCGCGCCCGCCAGAAGGCCCCCGACCAGGAGTGACGTCACCTCACACCACGTCGCCGTCCCGCCAGTCGAAGACCAGCGGCCCGGCGGGGTCCGGCAGGGGCCGCGCCCCCGCAGGCCGCAGGAAGACGGAGCCCTCCTCGTCCGGGAGCCGGACGATCCCGTCCGGCGAGAGCACCTCGACGCGCCCCTCCCAGACCCGCCAGCCGCGCGCCCGGTAGAGCGCGGCGCCCTCGTCCGAGGCGGAGAGCGCCCCGAAGGCGTACGCCCCGTCGATCACCCGCTCCAGCTCGCCCATGACCGCCCCGCCGAGCCCCCTGCGGCGCAGCCCGGCCCGGACGGCGACCCCTTCCACGTACCCGACCCGGTGCGAGCGGCCCCCGTGGAGCACCCGGCGCATGACGACGGCGCCATGGGCGGCGATCCCCTCCTCGTCCTCGATCCAGGCGTGGACGCCGCCGAGGCCGTGGTCCCAGTCCTCGTCGCCGAAGTCGCCCTCGAAGGCGGCGTCGAGCAGCTCGCGTACGGAGCGGAGCCGGGCGGCTCCGAGTTCATGGGTGGGCGCGGTGCGCACGATCATGCGCCCACCCTTCCACACCCGCGGTGGGGAACTCGGGGGAATGGGAACCGCCCCCGTCCCCGGCCTGGGGGGACCGGGGAGGGGGGCGGTGATCAGGGGCCGCTCGCGCGGCGGGCGGGCGTCAGCCCATGTGCGGGTAGCCGTACTCGGTCGGCGGGACCAGCGTCTCCTTGATGGCGCGGGTCAGCGTCCAGCGCATCAGGTTCTGCGGGGCGCCGGCCTTGTCGTTGGTGCCCGAGGCGCGGCCGCCGCCGAAGGGCTGCTGGCCGACGACGGCGCCGGTCGACTTGTCGTTGATGTAGAAGTTGCCCGCGGCGAAGCGGAGCTTCTCCATCGTGTACGCGGCGGCGGCGCGGTCGTTCGCGATGACCGCGCCGGTGAGGGCGTAGTCCGAGACCGACTCCATCTGGGTCAGCATCTCGTCGTACTTCTCGTCGTCGTACACGTGCACGGCGAGGATCGGGCCGAAGTACTCGGTCGTGAAGACCTCGTTCTCCGGGTCGGAGCACTCGATGACCGTCGGGCGGACGAACCAGCCCTCGGAGTCGTCGTAGGTGCCGCCGGCGACGATCGTGCAGCTCGGGTCGGAGGACGCACGGTCGATCGCCGCCTTGTTCTTCGCGAACGCGCGGTCGTCGATGACGGCACCGATGAAGTTCGACAGGTCGGTGACGTCACCCATCTTGATGCCGTCGACCTCGGCCGCGAACTCCTCCTTGAAGCCGTCGTTCCAGATGGAGGCCGGGATGTACGCCCGCGAGGACGCGGAGCACTTCTGGCCCTGGAACTCGAAGGAGCCGCGGGTCAGCGCGGTCTTCAGGACGGCGCGGTCGGCGCTGGGGTGGGCGACGACGAAGTCCTTGCCGCCGGTCTCGCCGACGATCCGCGGGTACGAGCGGTACTTCTCGATGTTGGTGCCGACCGTCTTCCACAGGTGCTGGAAGGTCCGGGTCGAGCCGGTGAAGTGGATGCCGGCCAGGTCGCGGTGGTGCAGGGCCACCTCGGAGACGGCGATGCCGTCGCCGGTCACCAGGTTGATGACGCCCTTCGGCAGACCGGCCTCCTCCAGGAGCTCCATGAGGAGCACGGCGGAGTGGGTCTGGGTCGGGGACGGCTTCCAGACCACCACGTTGCCCATGAGGGCGGGGGCGGTGGGCAGGTTGCCGGCGATGGCCGTGAAGTTGAACGGCGTGATCGCGTAGACGAAGCCCTCAAGGGGGCGGTGGTCGAGGCGGTTCCACACGCCCGGGGAGTTCGCCGGCGGCTGCTCGGCCAGGATCTGGCGGGCGTACGCCACGTTGAAGCGCCAGAAGTCGACGAGCTCGCACGGGGTGTCGATCTCGGCCTGCTGGGCGGTCTTCGACTGGCCGAGCATGGTGGAGGCGGCCAGCGTCTCGCGCCACGGGCCGGCGAGCAGCTCGGCGGCGCGCAGGATGATCGCGGCGCGGTCGTCGAAGGACATCGCGCGCCAGGCCGGGGCGGCGGCCAGGGCGGCGTCGATGGCGTCCTGGGCGTCCTGCTGGGTGGCGGCGCGGAAGGTGCCGAGGACGGCCTTGTGGTTGTGCGGCTGGACGACCTTGAACTCCTCGCCGCCGCCCATGCGCTTCACGCCGCCGATGGTCATCGGCAGCTCGCGCGGGTTGTCGGCGAGCTCCTTGAGCTTGGCCTCCAGGCGGGCGCGCTCGGGAGAGCCGGGGGCATAGCCGTGCACCGGCTCGTTGACGGGAGTGGGGACCTGGGTCACGGCGTCCATGACGTACCTCTTCCGGGTGATTCCTTGGCTTCAGCCGAGGGGAACCGAAGCGCTGACATAGGTTGGGCAACGGTCAGGGCTTGACCGTCATGAGTCCGTTACGGCGGGCGAGTGAGAAGCCCCAGCAGGGGCGGAGTCACGAGTCTCTTAACTCCTTCGCGGGGACACGGCCTGGCTCAGCCGGGCGAGCGGCGTTGCCTGACACCAAGGGTGCTCCTGGGCGCCGGGCAACGTCGCTCACGCGATTCAGCCCTTCGTCAGGATCGACCGGACGAAGAAGAGCAGGTTCGCCGGCTTCTCCGCCAGGCGCCGCATGAAGTAGCCGTACCAGTCGGTGCCGTACGCGGTGTAGACGCGCATGCGGTGGCCCTCGGCGGCGAGACGGTTCTGCTCCTCGCTGCGGATGCCGTACAGCATCTGGAACTCGTACTCGTCCAGTTTGCGCCCGGCGCGGCGGGCCAGTTCCTGGCCGATGGCGATCAGGCGCGGGTCGTGCGAGCCGATCATCGGGTAGCCCTCGCCGTCCATCAGGATCTTCATGATCCGGACGTACGCCTTGTCGATCTCGGCCTTGTCCTGGATCGCGACGGAGGCGGGCTCCTTGTAGGCGCCCTTCACGATCCGCACGCGGGAGCCGTTGGCGGCGAGGCGGCGGGCGTCCTCCTCGGTGCGGAAGAGGTACGCCTGGATGACGCAGCCGGTCTGCGGGAAGTCCTTCCGCAGCTCCTCGTGGATGGCGAACATCGAGTCGAGGGTGGTGTGGTCCTCGGCGTCCAGGGTGACCGTGGTGCCGATCTCGGCGGCGGCCACGACGACCGGACGCACGTTGGAGAGGGCCAGCTCGTGGCCGCCCTCCCGTCGCCCGCCACCACCCTCAGCGGAGAGGCCTTCGGCCTCGCTCCCCTCGATCTTCAGGGACTGCCCGAACATCGACAGCTTGACGGACATCTCGGCGCGCTCGCCGAGGCCCAGCTCCTTGAGGCGGCCGATCAGCTCCAGGTAGGCGTCACGGGCGGCGTAGGACTGCTCGACGGTGGTGATGTCCTCACCGACGACGTCGAGGGTGACCTCCAGGCCGCGGGCGCTCAGGTCCCGGACGATCGGGACGACGTCGTCCACGGTCTCGCCGGCGATGAAGCGCGCCACGACCTGCTTGGTCCCGGGCGCGGCCGACACCAGACGGCGCATCTTGTCGCTGCGCGACGCGGCGAGGATCACGGGACCCAGCACGGGGCACCTCCACAGGGCCAAAGGTAGAACGGGGGCCATTACCGGTGACAGGGGTACGAACCGGGAACAGCACGGAGAACCACCGTGAAACCTAAGGATCGCTCCGATCCTGCGCCATCTACAGCTGTCACGCATCCGTGAGCACGCCCTCAGACATCTGTCTGAAGCGACCCGCCGACGGTGCGAGAATGGGGCCCGTGAAGGGCGATTACCAGGAGCTGGTGGACGAGATCTCGACGCTGCTCGGCACCCCGGCGACCCTGGAGAACCGGGACTTCGGGCTGATCGCCTTCGGGGCCCACGACAGCGACGACGACAGCGCGATGGACCCGGTCCGCACCCGCTCGATCCTGACCCGGAAGTCGACCCCGGCGGTCCGCGCCTGGTTCGAGGGCTTCGGCATCGCCCGGGCCACCGGCCCGGTCCGCATCCCGGCCGCGCCGGACGCGGGCGTCTTCCGCGACCGGATCTGCCTCCCCGTACGCCATCGGGGTGTCGTCCTCGGCTACGTCTGGCTCCTGGACGCCGAGCCGGGCCCCTCGCACGCCCGGCTCACCGCGGCGATGGAGGTAGCGGCCCGGATCGGCGAGCTGCTCGCCGACGAGGAGCGGGCCGGCGCCGACCTCTCCCGCGAGCTGCGGGCGGTCCTCACGGCGGAGCGCGGCTGGCAGTACGACATGGCCGTCGCCACCCTCCGTACGGCCCTGGGCCCGGACGCGGAGGGCCTGCACACCCTGGTCTGCGTGGCCCCCTGGACCGGCGAGGACGCCCCCTCCCCCCGTACGGTCCCCGGCGCGGCCGCGCTCTGCACCCTCCCGTGGCACGGCCCGGCCGGCCCGTACGCCGCCGGTCCGGCCCGTACCGGCGCGTCGAGGCGCCCCGCGGAGACCGGCGCCCCGGCCGGGAACCGTACGGTCCCGGCGTCCGGCCCCGGCGCCGCCCCGGCATCCGGCGGCGCGGGCCACCGCCGTCCGCCCGCCGGCGCCCCGGCGGATCCCGCGCAGGGCCCCAGCCCGGAGCCCGACGGCGGGTACGTCCCCGGGCCCGGCCCGCAGCGGGCGCTCGCCGTCCTTGTGCGGCTGCGGTCGGCCGACAACCTCTCCCCCGCCACGACCGCGGCCGAGCGGCTGCGGGGTGGGGCCGGTCCCGCGGCCGTGGCCGGGATCGCCGCGCCCCGGCGGGGGCTCGGGGAGCTCGACCTCGGCCGGCGCGAGGCGACCGCCGCCGCGCGCGCCGCGCACGCCCAGCCCCGGCTCGGTCCGCTCGCCCGGTGGTCCGAGCTCGGACCGTACCGGCTGCTCACCGCCCTCCCCGAGGGCGAGCCCGACCCGGCGGTACGGGCGCTGCTCGCCCCGGCGCACACGGAACTGGCCCGCACGGCCGAGGTGTTCCTCGATCACGCGGGCCAGGCGGGCCGCACGGCGGCGGCGCTCGGCATCCACCGGCAGACCCTCTACTACCGGCTCTCCCGGGTCGAACAGCTCACCGGCCTCGACCTGGACGCCGGGGAGGACCGCCTCCTGCTGCACATGGCGCTGAAGGCGGCCCGGCTGTGACCCGACACGAACCGGCCGTCGGCCGACCGTCCGAGACGGTCGGCCGACGGCCGGTTACGAGCGGGGCCGCGGGGGCTCAGACCAGGTTGACCGAGCGGGCCGAGGTGGCGCCGATCTCCGCGGCGATCTCCGCGATCACGGCGGCCGGGACGGTGTCGTCCACGGTGAGCACGACGAGCGCCTCGCCGCCCTCCTCCGTACGGGAGACCTGCATGCCCGCGATGTTCAGGCCGGCCTCGCCGAGGATCCGGCCGACGGTGCCGACGACGCCGGGACGGTCCTCGTAGCGCAGCACGACCATGTGGTCGGCGAGCGCGAGGTCCACGTCGTAGTCGCCGACGGCGACGATCTTCTGGAGGTGCTTGGGGCCGGCCAGGGTGCCGGAGACGGCGACCTCCTCGCCGCTGGAGAGCGTGCCGCGCACGGTGACCATGTTGCGGTGGTCGGGCGACTCGGAGCTGGTGGTGAGGCGGACCTCGACACCGCGCTCCTGCGCGAAGAGCGGGGCGTTCACGTACGACACGGTCTCGTCGACCACGTCCTCGAACACGCCCTTGAGCGCGGAGAGTTCGAGCACCTTGACGTCGTGCTGGGTGATCTCGCCGTACACCTCGACGTCGAGGCGGGCCGCGACCTCGCCCGCGAGGGCGGTGAAGATCCGGCCGAGCTTCTCGGCGAGCGGCAGGCCCGGCTTCACGTCCTCGGCGATGACGCCGCCCTGGACGTTGACCGCGTCCGGGACCAGCTCGCCGGCGAGCGCGAGGCGCACCGACCTGGCGACGGCGATGCCGGCCTTCTCCTGGGCCTCGTCGGTGGAGGCGCCGAGGTGCGGGGTGCAGACGACCTGGTCGAGCTCGAAGAGCGGGGAGTCCGTGCAGGGCTCCTTCGCGTACACGTCGAGGCCGGCGCCGGCGACCCGGCCCTCCTTGAGGGCGGAGTACAGCGCGGCCTCGTCGACGATCCCGCCGCGGGCGGCGTTGACGATGCGGACGCTCGGCTTGACCTTGTGCAGCGCCTCGTCGCCGATGAGTCCGAGGGTCTCGGGGGTCTTCGGCAGGTGGACGGTGATGAAGTCGGCGACCTCCAGGAGCTCGTCCAGGGAGAGCAGCTTCACCCCCATCTGGGCGGCGCGGGCCGGCTGCACGTAGGGGTCGTAAGCGACGATCTTCATGCCGAAGGCGGACATGCGCTGGGCGACCAGGACGCCGATGCGGCCGAGGCCGACGACGCCGAGGGTCTTCTCGCTGAGCTCGACGCCGGTGTACTTGGAGCGCTTCCACTCGCCGTTCTTCAGCGCGGTGTTGGCCTGCGGGATGTTGCGCGCGGTGGCGACGAGCAGACCGCAGGCGAGCTCGGCGGCGGTGACGATGTTGGAGGTCGGGGCGTTCACGACCATCACGCCGGCCTTGGTGGCGGCGGAGACGTCCACGTTGTCCAGGCCGACGCCGGCGCGGGCGACGACCCGCAGCTTCCTGGCGGCGGCGATGGCCTCCGCGTCGACCTTGGTGGCCGAGCGGATGAGGATGGCGTCGACGTCGGCGATCGCGGGGAGCAGCTCGGCGCGGTCGGCGCCGTTGCAGTGCCGGATCTCGAAGTCCGGGCCCAGCGCGTCGACGGTGGCGGGCGACAGCTCTTCAGCGATGAGTACGACAGGTTTCGAGCTCACGTGAGTCCTCACAGAGGCAGTGCGGACGGCCGTCCCGACGGCCGCAGGCGGTGGAGGGGGCTTGCCGCGTGAAAGCGCACGACGCTGTGGGCCAGACGCGATGTTGTTGAGCAGTGTAGTGCTGCGTCGGCGCACGTCGTACGCCTCGTTGGAAGGATCACCCGTCCGTGGTTGGACGGGGTGTCCAAGGAGACGGCAGGGGGCCGGACACTCCGTCCGGCCCCCTGCCGAGGGGGCTTACGCCTCCTCGTCGTTCACCCAGCTCATGAGCTTGCGCAGCTCCTTGCCGGTGGTCTCCAGGAGGTGCTTCTCGTCCTGGGTCTTGTACTCGTTGTACTTCTTCAGACCGCCGTGGTACTCGTCCATCCAGTTCTTGGCGAAGGTGCCGTCCTGGATCTCGGCGAGGACCTTCTTCATCTCCGCCTTGGTGGCGTCGGTGATGACGCGCGGGCCGGTGATGTAGTCGCCCCACTCGGCGGTCTCGGAGACGGACCAGCGCATCTTCTCCAGGCCGCCCTCGTACATGAGGTCGACGATCAGCTTCAGCTCGTGGAGGCACTCGAAGTAGGCGATCTCCGGCTGGTAACCGGCCTCGACCAGGGTCTCGAAGCCCGCCTTGACGAGCGCGGACGCTCCACCGCACAGAACGGCCTGCTCGCCGAAGAGGTCGGTCTCGGTCTCCTCGGTGAAGGTGGTCTTGATGACGCCGGCGCGGGTGCCGCCGATGGCCTTGGCGTACGACAGGGCCAGGGCGAAGGCGTTGCCGGTGGCGTCCTGCTCGACGGCGGCGATCGCGGGGACGCCGCGGCCCTCCTCGTACTGGCGGCGGACCAGGTGGCCCGGGCCCTTCGGGGCGACCAGGGCGACGTCGACGCCGGCCGGGGGCTTGATGAAGCCGAAGCGGACGTTGAAGCCGTGGGCGAAGAACAGCGCGTCGCCGTCCTTCAGGTTCGGGGCGATGGCCTCCTCGTAGACCTTGGCCTGGATCGGGTCCGGGATCAGGATCATGATGAGGTCGGCCTCGGCCGCCGCCTCGGCGGGGGTGACCACGCGCAGGCCCTGCTCCTCGGCCTTGGCCTTGGACTTGGAGCCCTCGTGCAGACCGACGCGGACGTCGACACCCGAGTCGCGGAGCGACAGCGCGTGGGCGTGGCCCTGGCTGCCGTAACCGATCACCGCGACCTTGCGGCCCTGGATGATCGAGAGGTCGGCGTCGGCGTCGTAGAACAGCTCGGCCACTGGAATTCTCCTTGAGGTGCTGGTGTTGCGTCCCACCGTACGGCGGGAGACGGAAGGAAAGTTTTCGGGTCTCGTCAGTCGGACCGCCGGCCGGACCGGCGGTTGACTTCCGGTGTTTCTCGGGCGCCGCGGTTCTCAGGCGCTGCGGTTCTCAGGCGCTGCGGTTCTCAGGCGCTGCGGTTCTCAGGCGCTGCGGTCGAGCGCCCGCAGGGACCGGTCCGTGATGGACCGGGCGCCACGCCCTATGGCGATGGTGCCCGACTGGACGAGCTCCTTGATGCCGAACTGCTCCAGCATCTTGAGCATGGCGTCCAGCTTGTCACCCGAACCGGTGGCCTCGATGGTGACGGCCTCGGGCGACACGTCGACGGTCTTGGCGCGGAAGAGCTTGACGATCTCGACGATCTGGGAGCGGGTCTCGTTGTCGGCGCGGACCTTCACCAGGACGAGCTCGCGCTGGATCGCGGCGCTGGGCTCGAGTTCGACGATCTTCAGGACGTTGACCAGCTTGTTGAGCTGCTTGGTCACCTGCTCCAGGGGCAGGTCCTCGACGTTGACCACGATGGTGATGCGGCTGATGTCGGGGTGCTCGGTGACGCCGACGGCGAGGGAGTCGATGTTGAAGCCGCGACGGGAGAACAGGGCGGCGATCCGGGCGAGGATGCCGGGCGTGTTCTCGACGAGGACGGAGAGCGTGTGCTTGGACATGGTGTGGGTCTCTTCCTGTGGCTCGTCGCTGCTCAGTCGTCTTCGCCGTCGCCGAAGTCGGGGCGGACGCCCCGGGCGGCCATGACCTCGTCGTTGGAGGTTCCGGCGGCGACCATGGGCCAGACCTGGGCGTCCTCGTGGACGATGAAGTCGATGACGACCGGCCGGTCGTTGATCGCGTTGGCCTCGGCGATGACCTTGTCGAGGTCGGCCGGGTCCTCGCAGCGCAGGGCGACACAGCCCATGGCCTCGGACAGCTTCACGAAGTCCGGGACGCGGGTGCCCTTGGCCTCGGGGTTGATGTCGTCCGGGCCGGAGTGCAGGACGGTGTTGGAGTAGCGCTGGTTGTAGAAGAGGGTCTGCCACTGGCGGACCATCCCGAGGGCGCCGTTGTTGATGATGGCGACCTTGATCGGGATGTTGTTCAGGGCGCAGGTGGTGAGCTCCTGATTTGTCATCTGGAAGCAGCCGTCGCCGTCGATCGCCCAGACCGTGCGCTCGGGCATGCCGGCCTTGGCGCCCATGGCGGCCGGGACGGCGTAGCCCATGGTCCCGGCGCCGCCGGAGTTCAGCCAGGTGGCGGGCTGCTCGTAGTCGATGAAGTGGGCGGCCCACATCTGGTGCTGGCCGACGCCGGCCGCGAAGATCGTGCCCTCGGGGGCGAGCTGGCCGATCCGCTGGATGACCTGCTGCGGGGAGAGGCTGCCGTCCTCCGGCAGGTCGTAGCCGAGCGGGTAGGTCTCGCGCCAGCGGTTCAGGTCGGACCACCAGGCGCTGTAGTCGCCCCGGTTGCCCTCGGTGTACTCGGCCTGGACGGCCTGGACCAGGTCGGCGATGACCTCGCGGGCGTCGCCGACGATCGGGACGTCGGCGGCGCGGTTCTTGCCGATCTCGGCCGGGTCGATGTCCGCGTGGACGATCTTGGCGTACGGGGCGAAGCTGTCCAGCCTGCCGGTGACGCGGTCGTCGAAGCGGGCGCCGAGGGCGACGATCAGGTCGGCCTTCTGCAGGGCGGTGACGGCGGTGACGGCGCCGTGCATGCCGGGCATGCCGACGTGCAGCGGGTGGCTGTCGGGGAAGGCGCCGAGCGCCATCAGGGTGGTGGTGACCGGGGCGCCGGTCAGCTCGGCCAGGACCTTCAGCTCGGCCGTGGCGCCCGACTTGATGACGCCGCCGCCGACGTAGAGGACGGGGCGCTTGGCGGCGGTGATGAGCTTCGCGGCCTCGCGGATCTGCTTGGCGTGCGGCTTGGTCACCGGGCGGTAGCCGGGCAGGTCGGTCTGCGGCGGCCAGGAGAAGGTGGTCTTCGCCTGGAGGGCGTCCTTGGCGATGTCGACCAGGACCGGGCCGGGGCGGCCGGTGGAGGCGATGTGGAAGGCCTCGGCGATGGTCCGCGGGATGTCCTCGGCCTTGGTGACCAGGAAGTTGTGCTTGGTGATCGGCATGGTGATGCCGCAGATGTCCGCCTCCTGGAAGGCGTCCGTGCCGATCGCCTTCGAGGCGACCTGGCCGGTGATCGCGACCAGCGGGACGGAGTCCATGTGGGCGTCGGCGATCGGGGTGACCAGGTTGGTCGCGCCGGGTCCCGAGGTCGCCATGCAGACGCCGACCTTGCCGGTGGCCTGGGCGTAGCCGGTGGCCGCGTGGCCGGCGCCCTGCTCGTGGCGGACCAGGACGTGACGGACCCGGGTCGAGTCCATCATCGGGTCGTACGCCGGGAGGATCGCGCCGCCCGGAATGCCGAAGACGGTGTCCGCGCCCACCTCTTCGAGAGAACGGATGAGGGACTGCGCACCCGTGACGTGCTCGACGGTGGTGGCGGGCGTCGCGCCGCTGCGGGGCCGCGGCTGCGGATGGTGCCCGGTGGCCTGCTCGGTCATCAGCATCTCTTCTCGAAGCAGAGGGTTTTTTGCGAGGTGTTTTGCGGGGTTTTGCGTCGACTTCTGAGGTAACCAGTGCAACAAAAAACCCCTCGTGCCGGAAGGCAAGCGAGGGGAGCGCGTCGGTTGGTTCTCAGCGGGCCTTCATCGGGGGCCCTGCTTCAGCCGACGCGCTGTCCAAGTACGAGAATTCGGGTGCGCATGGCACTGACCCTCCCTCTCCGGCCAGGCCACTGTCAAGTGGGTGGGACGGGCGTCTCATCATGTGAGCGGATCGGGTGACGGTTTCCGGACCGTCTCCGGGCCCGTCCCGGCCGGTACGGAGACGGCTCCGGGCAGCGGATAGTCGCCCCGTACGAGGGTCCGGCGGAGCCGGTACTCGTCGAGCGGGCCCGAGAAGGCCATGCCCTGCGCGTGTCCGCAGCCCATGGCCCGCAGGGCCAGCGCCTGCTCGGGCACGTCGACGCCCTCGGCGACGGTCTGCAGGCCGAGCTCGCCCGCGAGGCGGAGCACTCCACTTGTGATCTTGCGGAGCCGGGCGGATTCGACCACGCCTTCGACGAGGTCCCTGTCCAGTTTCAGTATGTCGACCGGGAGCCGTCTGAGGGCGTGAACCGCCACATGGCCGCTGCCGAAGCCGTCGAGCGCGATCCGCACGCCGAGTCGGCGCAGGGAGACCAGGCGCTGCTCCAGCTCGTCGAGGGGGGTGTCGTGGCCGGTGTCGGCCAGCTCGATGACGAGGGAGCCGGACGGCAGCCCGTGCCGGGCGAGCAGGGCCTCGACGGAGCCGGGAGGGACCGAGCGGTCGAGGAGGCGGCGGGCGGGGACCCGGACGGCGACCGGGGTGCGGTGGCCGCTGCCGGCCCGCTCGGCGGCCTGCTCGACGGCCTCCGCCAGGAGCCAGCGGCCCAGCTCGGCGGTGCGCTCGCCGTCGTCGGTGGCCCGCAGGTACTCGGCGGGGGTGAAGAGGATGCCCTGGGCGGAGCGCCAGCGGGCCTGCGCGCTGACGGCGGAGATCCGGCCGGTGGCGAGGTCCACGACGGGCTGGTGGAGGAGGGCGAACTCGCCGTCGTGGAGCGCGGTGCGCAGCCGGGCGGCGAGTTCGGTGCGGCGGACGACCTCGGCCTGCATCTGGGGCGCGTACAGCTCCACGCGGTCCTTGCCGCCGGCCTTGGCGCGGTACATGGCGAGGTCGGCGTTGCGCAGCAGGGCGCCGACGCCGGTGCCGGGCTCGGCGAAGGCGACGCCGATGGAGGCGGCGACCCGGACCTCGGTGCCGCCGTCGAGGCGGTAGGGGCGGGAGAGGGTGAGCCGGAGCCGCTCGGCGATCTCCCTGACCTGGGTCTCGCGGGCGGCGCGGTCGCGCAGGCCGTCGCCGAGGATGAGGGCGGCGAACTCGTCGCCGCCGAGCCGGGCGGCGGTGTCCCCGGCCCGTACGGCCTCCTGGAGGCGGCGGGCGACCTGGACGAGGAGGTCGTCGCCGGCCTGGTGGCCGAGCCGGTCGTTGACCGCCTTGAAGCCGTCGAGGTCGATGAAGAGGACGGCGGTGCCGGGGTCGGAGGAGCGGCGGCCGCCGAGCGCCTGTCCGACACGGTGGGTGAAGAGCGCGCGGTTGGGCAGGTCGGTGAGCGGGTCGTGCTCGGCGTTGTGCTGCAACTGGGCCTGGAGCCGGACCCGTTCGGTCACGTCACGGCTGTTGAGGATCAGGCCGCCCTGGTGCCGGTTGACGGTGGACTCGACGTTGAGCCACTCTCCCCCGCTCTCGGCTTCTCCCCCGGCCTCCGGCCGGGAGGTGCCCGCGCGGCCGGATCGGAAGCGGTACTCGATGCGGGTGGTGGGCTCCTCTGCAGGCGAGGCGGCGAGGAAGCGGCGCACCTCGTGGACGACGGCGCCGAGGTCCTCGGGGTGGATGTGCGCGGCCAGCTCGGAGCCGATCAGCTCCTCGGCGTCGCGCCCGTACACCCCGGCGGCGGCGGGGCTGACGTACCGCAGGACGCCGCTGGGCGCGGCGATCATGATGACGTCGCTGGAGCCCTGCACGAGCGACCTGAAGTAGTTCTCCTTCTGGGCCAGTTCGTGGGTGAGGGCGATGTTGTCGATGAGCATGATGCCCTGGCGGACGACGAGGGCGAGGACGACGGCGCAGCCGGTGAGGACGACGACGCGGTCGATCCGGCGGCCCTCGACCACGTTGTACAGGATGCCGAGGGTGCAGACGGCGGCGGCGAGGTACGGGGTGAGGGCGGCGAGCGACCCGGCGACGGGCCTGCTGGGCAGCCCGGGGCCGCTGACGGCGTCGCTCCCCGACGGCCGGCGGACGCCCCAGGGCGCGTAGGCGAGCAGCAGGGAGCCGGCGAACCAGCCGGCGTCGAGCAGCTGGCCCGAGACGTAGTGGGCGCGCAGCAGCGGCGAGGTGAAGAGGGCGTCGCAGAGCACAGTGAGGGCGAGGGCCGCGATGGCGGTGTTGACCGCCGAGCGGTTCGCCTGGGAGCGCCGGAAGTGGAGCGCGAGGACCATGCTGACGAGCACGATGTCGAGCAGCGGGTACGCGAGCGACAGCGCGGCCTGCGCCACGGACTCGCCCTGGAAGTGGGTGGTGTGGGCGAGGGCGAGGCTCCAGGAGAGGGTCAGCAGCGACCCCGCGATGAGCCAGGCGTCGAGCCCCAGGCAGACCCAGCCGGCCCGGGTGACGGGCTTCTTGGCGAGGACGAGGAGACCGACGATGGCGGGTGGGGCGAAGAGCAGGAAGAACAGGTCGGCGACGGAGGACTCGGGGACCTGCCGGCCGAGCACGACCTCGTACCAGCCCCAGACGGCGTTCCCGGCGCCGGCCATGAAGGACGAGCCGGCGAAGAGGAGCCAGGCGGGGCGGGTGCCGCCGCGCTCGGCCCTGGCGTACAGGAAGCAGGAGACGGCGGCGGTGAAGGCGGCGGCGCTCAGCCCGAAGTCGCCCATGAAGAGGGCGAGTCGGGGGGAGCCCCAGCCGAGGGCCGCGCCGGTGGTGTAGGCGGCGCAGACGAGGCCGAGGGCGATCTGGGCGAGGAGCGAACCGGCCCAGGAGGGCCGGTGGTCCGGCCGTGGGGCGGGCCGCTCGGGCGCGGGGCGGCCGGGACCGGCCGGTGCGGGCCCGCGCCGCATCACGGCGGTGGAGCCGGTACCGCTCACGGGGTCCTCCCGCCCGGCGTCGTGCCCGAAGCCCCCCGCCTCGCCGTCCGCACCGCCGAAGCCGTGCGGATCGGGGGTGTGGGACTCCGGGAGGGGCCCGTGGGGCCGGGGCGGCTCGGGCGCGGTGCGGTCGCGGGGCGGACCCGTGGCGTCGCCGTGCGACGGCGTCCCGTCCAGGCGCTCCGCGCGGTGCGGCGCGGCCTGGTCCGGCACCGAACGCGAGAGACCGGCAGCGAGGCGCGGGAGGTTCGCCGGCGGCGTCGCCGCGCGGGGCCGCTGGTCCGTCGGCCGTGCTCCACCCGTCACCCCCCTCGGAATCTGATGTCCCGTCACTTCGCTCCCCGGCGTCCGCCCGTACACGACGCAGTCCCCCGATCCGGGACGATACACCAGGACCGTCACTCAGGGACAGGGGTGAAGTACTCTCCGTGACCGACTTGGGGGCTTGCGGGCGGCGCGCGACGGGGCGCGCGCCGCCGGACCGGCCTCAGGCGGGGCGGACGGATCGGCTTCAGGTGGTACGGAGGACGTTCGCGAGCTCCTCTCCCGCCGCGAACCGTCCGACCTGCGCCGCGATCAGCCGCTTCGCCCTCGGCATGAAGGCCGAGGTGGAACCTCCGACGTGGGGGGTGACGAGGACACCGGGAGCGTGCCACAGCGGATGCCCGGCCGGCAGCGGCTCCGGGTCCGTCACGTCCAGGGCCGCCGTGATCCGTCCGCTCTCCGCCTCCTTGAGCAGGGCGTTCGTGTCGACCACCGGGCCGCGTGCGACGTTGACGAGCAGCGCCCCGTCCTTCATCCGGGCGAGGAAGCCCGCGTCGGCCAGGTGCCGGGTCTCCGGCGTGAGCGGGGTGGAGAGCACGACCACGTCGGCCGCGGGCAGCAGCGCGGGCAGCTCGGCCAGGGCGTGCACGGGGCCGCGGGCCGTGGTGCGGGCGGAGCGGGCGACGCGTACCACCTCCGCGCACTCGAAGGGCGCGAGCCGGTCCTCGATGGCCGAGCCGATCGATCCGTACCCGACGATCAGGACGGACTTGTCGGCGAGCGCCGGGTAGAAGCCGTCCCGCCACTCCTCGGCGTCCTGGCCGCGCACGAAGCGGGGGATGCCGCGCAGCGAGGCGAGGATCAGGGCGAGGGTGAGTTCGGCGGTGCTGGCCTCGTGCACGCCCTTGGCGTTGCAGACCGAGACACCGGGGCCGAGCGCGCCGAGGCCGGGGACGACGTGGTCGATGCCGGCGGAGAGGGTCTGGACGACGCGCAGCGAGGTCATCGCGGCGAGCGGCCGGACCGCGATCTCGGAGCCCTTCATGTACGGGACGACGTAGAAGGCGCAGTCGGCGGGGTCGGCCGGGAAGTCGGCTCCGCCGTCCCAGAAGCGGTAGTTCAGGCCGGAGGCGCCCGGGTCCGGCAGTCCGTCGATCTCGTCGGCGGGGATCGGGAGCCACACGTCGGCAGGGGTGGATGCGAGTGTCATGACCGGGAGGCTATGCGAAGAATCCGGCACGTCATTGGTTACTTTGGGGGGCGGCACAAGGAGGGGTAGCGGCACGTGGAGCGCAGGACTATCGGGGCGACGGCGCTCGACGTGGGGGCGGTCGGCCTCGGTTGCATGCCGATGAACTGGGCGTACAGCCGTTCGGAGCAGCGGGGTGACCGCTCGCTGCGGGCCGTGCACGCGGCCCTCGACGCCGGGGTGAGCCTGCTCGACACCGCCGACATGTACGGACCTTTCACCAACGAGCTGTTGCTCGGCCGGGTGCTGAAGGAGCGTCGGGCGGACGTCTTCGTGTCGACGAAGTGCGGGCTGCTCGTCGGGGACGGGCACGTGGTGGCCAACGGCCGTCCGGAGTACGTGCGCCGGGCCTGCGACTCCTCGCTGCGGCGGCTCCAGACGGACGTCATCGACCTCTACCTCCTGCACCGGGTGGACCCGGAGGTGCCGGTGGAGGAGACCTGGGGCGCGCTGGCGGAGCTGGTGGCGGCGGGCAAGGTGCGGGCGCTCGGGCTGAGCGCGGTCGGGGTGCGCGGGACCAGGCGCTCGCGCACCGGCGACCGGTACGAGGGAACGATCCGTCAGCTGGCGCGGGTGCAGCAGGTGTTCCCGGTGGCGGCGGTCCAGGCCGAGCTGTCGGTGTGGGCTCCGGAGGCGCTGGCGCGGCTGCTGCCGTGGTGTGCGGCGCGCGGGATCGGGTTCCTCGCGGCGATGCCGCTGGGCAGCGGTTTCCTGACCGGGACGCTGACGCCGGGCGGCGGCTTCGAGCCGGACGACCCCCGGGCCCGGCACCCCCGTTTCACGGCCGAGATGATGGCGGCGAACCAGCCGCTGGTGGCCGGGCTGCGGCGGGTGGCCGCCCGGCACGGGGACGGGGTGACGGCGGCGCAGGTCGCGCTGGCATGGGTGCTGGGGCAGGGGCGGCACGTGGTGCCGGTGCCGGGGACGAAGCGGGAGCGGTGGGCGGTGGAGAACGCCGGGGCGGCGGGGGTGCGGCTCACGCCCGGGGACCTGGCGGAGCTCGCGGCGTTGCCGGCGGCGCGGGAGTCCTGGGACTGACCCTCTGACCTGCACTTCTCGGAAGGATTCGAGAAAATCCAAGAAAAGTGGCCACGGCGGGAACACACGCAGCGTGATCGACGTATTTCAGATAGTGAAGTAACGCTGCTCGAACCGTCGAACCGCTGAAGGGGCCTGTGCCATGAGCCGTCCTGCTGTGCTGAAGGCCCTGGGGGGCGTCGTCGCCGCGCTGGTGTTCGCGGCGGGGTGCTCCTCGGCCCCCTCCGCGTCCGGTCCTCCCCCGTCCGCGGCCGGGGAGGAGCGGGTGAAGGTGGCGGGGACGCTCACCGAGGGGCTGCGCTCGCCCTGGGGGCTCGCCGAGCTGCCGGACGGCGATCTGCTGGTCTCCTCGCGGGACGAGCGGACGATCACCCGGGTGGACGGACGGAGCGGGGCGAAGACCTCGCTGGGCGAGGTGCCGGGCGTGGTGCCGGGCGGCGAGGGCGGGCTGATGGGCCTGACCGTGCGCGACGGCTGGGTGTACGCGTACCTGACCGCCGCGTCGGACAACCGGATCGTGCGGATGCGGTACGGCGGCGGCGACGGCGACCGGCTCGGGGAGCCGCAGCCGGTGCTCACCGGCATCCCCAAGGGCGTGGTGCACGACGGCGGGCGGATCGCCTTCGGCCCCGACGGGATGCTGTACGCGGGGACGGGAGAGACCGGGCGGACGGGGCTGTCCCAGGACCGGAAGTCGCTGGGCGGGAAGATCCTGCGGATGACCCCGGAGGGGAGACCGGCGCCGGGCAACCCCTTCGGGGACTCGGTGGTCTACTCGTACGGCCACCGCAATGTGCAGGGGCTCGCCTGGGACGCCGAAGGGCGGCTGTGGGCGGCCGAGTTCGGGCAGAACACCTGGGACGAGCTGAACCTGATCGAGCCGGGAAAGAACTACGGCTGGCCGGAGGCCGAGGGCAAGGCCGGGCGGTCGGGGTTCGTGGACCCGGTGGCCCAGTGGCCGACCTCGGAGGCCTCGCCGAGCGGGATCGCGTACGCCCGGGGCGCGATCTGGATGGCGGGGCTGCGGGGCGCGCGGCTGTGGCGGATCCCGCTGGACGGCGAGCGGCGGTCCGGGGAGCCGGAGGCCTTTCTGAGCGGGGAGTACGGACGGCTGCGGACGGTCCTCGCGGACGGGGACGACCGGCTGTGGCTGGTGACGAGCGAGACCGACGGCCGCGGCACGCCCGACTCCGGTGACGACCGGATCCTCCGTCTGGAGGTGAGGTGAGGGATGTCCGGCTTCGGCGGGCTCGACGAGTTCTTCGCCCCGGGGCGCCGGCACGCCGAGGAGGAGCGGCGGCGCCTCGCGCTGACCCGCGAGGACCCCGGTGACGCCGATCCCGGGCAGGGGCCGATAGACCTGGCCTCGGGCCGGGTGACGATACGGGTCCCCGGCCAGGGCGCGGGGTCAGCGGGGGGTGTCGAGGAGGTGGAGGCGGTGGGCGAGGGCGGCGGCCTCGCCCCGGCCGGAGACGCCGAGCTTGGCGAGGATGTTGGAGACGTGGACGCTGGCGGTCTTCGGTGAGATGAACAGCTCCTCGGCGATCTGCCGGTTGGTGCGGCCGGCCGCGACCAGGCGCAGGACGTCCTGTTCGCGGGGGGTCAGGCCGAAGGCGTCGGCCTCGGGTTCCGGCTCCGGGGTCCCGGGGGCGGGGTCGGCGGCGAGGGTGATCCGGGCGCGGGCGGCGAGCAGTTCGACGTCCTCGCGGAGCGGACGGGCGCCGAGGGCGGCGGCGGTGGCGTGGGCCTGCCGGAGCAGGGCCGCGGCCTCCTCGCGGCGGCCGCCTTCGACGAGGAGGGCGTCGGCGAGCCGGTGACGGGCCCTGGCCAGTGGGTAGGGCCGGTCGAGGGGGGTCCAGGCCTCGACGACCTCGGCCCAGCGGGCGGCCGTCTCGCGGCCTTCGGCGCGGGCCAGTTCCTCGGCGACCTGGAGCGCGTGGGCGGCCCAGACGGGGGCGGGGGTGGCCAGGGACCGGACGCAGCGGCGGATGACGGCCAGCGCCTCGGGGCGGCCTTCCTCCGCGGCGGGCAGGCCGCGACTGTCGGCTTCGGCGGTGACGGCGGTGAGGACGAGGGGCCAGCCGTAGCGGTGGGTGCCGGGCGGGAAGCCGGCGTCGGCCACGGAGGCCGCCTGGGCGCGGATGTCGGCGAGCCGGCCCTCGGCGACGGCCGCGACCATGTCGATGCCGGTGAGAGGGAGGGTGTACTGCGGGACGGGGTCGCGGGTGCCGTAGACGGCGCGGGCCTCGTCGAGGTGGCGGATGCCCGTGGCGGTCTCGCCCCGGGCGAGGGCCACTTGGGCGAGCCGGAGGTGGGCGGAGCCCCGGGGCTTGGTGCTGGTGGCGGAGGAGAGGAGGAGTTCGGCCTCGGCGCGGGCCTCGTCCCAGCGGCCGAGGGAGTAGAGGGATTCGGCCTTGTTGCCGCGGATCCAGGCGGCGGCGTCGACCAGGCCGCGGGTGCGGGCGAGTTCGATGCCGGCGGCGGCGAGTTCGACGGCCTCGGCGGAGCGGCCGAGGGATTCGAGGGAGGAGGTGAGGTTGGTGTGGGCACGGGCGGCTTCGGAGAACTGCCCGAGGGCGGTGGTCCGTTCGCGGACGGCGTGCATCTCGGCGAGGCCGGCGTCGGGGTCGCCGGCGGCCGCCATGATGGTGCCGAGGGTGAGGCGGGCGTTGAGTTCGGTGGCCTCGGCCTTGACGAGGCGGGCGTACTCCACGGCGCGTTCGGCGGCGACGAGGGAGTCGGGTCCTGGCTTGCGGAGCATGCCCCAGCCGGCGGCGCCGGCGAGGACGACCGCGTGGACGGCGGACGGAGGCAGGCCCTTGACGAGTTCCTGGGCGCGGGAGATCTCGGCCCAGCCGTCGCCGCGGCCGAGGTTGGACTGGAGCCGGGCCTGCTCGGTCCAGAACCAGGCGGCGCGCAGGGGGTCGTTCTCCCCCTCTCCGTCGAGGAGGCGGAGCGCCATCTTGCCGATCTTGAGGGCGCGTTCGCGTTCGCCGCAGAGACGGGCGGCGACGGCGGCCTCGGCGAGCAGGTCGAGGTGGCGCAGCGGGGTGGTCTCGGGGTCGCAGCCGCAGGGCGGGTAGGCCTCGGCGTAGTCCATGGGGCGCAGTCCCGCGCGGACCTCGGCGGGGGCCTCCTCCCAGAGTTCCATGGCCCGTTCGAGGAGGCGGAGCTGTTCGGCGTAGGCGTGGCGCTTGCGGGTGGCGACGGAGGCGTCGAGGACGGCGGGGAGGGCCTTGGCCGGGTCGTGGGCGTGGTACCAGTACGTGGCGAGGCGGGTGGCCCGCTCGTCGGGGCGGACGAGGCCGGGGTCGGTCTCCAGGGCCTCGGCGTAGCGGCGGTTGAGGCGGGAGCGCTCGCCGGGCAGCAGGTCGTCGCTGACGGCCTCGCGGACCAGGGAGTGGCGGAAGCGGTAGCCGTCGCCGTCGGGGACGGCGAGGAGGATGTTGGCGCCGACGGCGGCGCGCAGGGCCTCGATGAGCTCGTCCTCGGAGAGCCGGGAGACGGCGGCGAGCAGGCCGTGCTCGACGGTGGAGCCGCCCTCGGCGACGATCCGGACGACGCGCTGGGCGTCCTCGGGGAGGGCCTCGACGCGGACCAGGAGGAGGTCGCGGAGGGAGTCGCTGAGGGGTCCTGTGCCGTCGCCGCAGGTGCGGGAGGCGACGAGTTCCTCGACGAAGAAGGCGTTGCCGTCGGAGCGGTCGAAGATCTCGTCGACGAGGCCGGGAGCGGGCTCGGCGGCGAGGATGCCGGTGAGCTGGCGGCGGACCTCGGTGCGGGTGAAGCGGGACAGCTCGATGCGGCGCAGGGTGCGCATCCGGTCGAGTTCGGCGAGGAGGGGGCGCAGGGGGTGGCGGCGGTGGATGTCGTCGGCGCGGTAGGTGGCGACGACCACGATCCGGCCGCGGCGCAGGGTGCGCAGCAGGTAGGTGAGGAGGTGGCGGGTGGAGGTGTCGGCCCAGTGGAGGTCTTCGAGGACGAGGACGAGCGTGCGGTCGGTGGCGAGCCGTTCCAGGAGGCGGACGGTGAGCTCGAAGAGGCGGGCGGTGGCGTCCTCGTCGTTGGGGTCGGGGCCGCCGGGTTCGCCGAGCTCGGGCAGGAGGCGGGCGAGTTCGCCCTCGTGGCCGTCGGCGGCGGCGGTGAGTTCCTCGGGGAGGCGGCGGCGGAGGGCGCGCAGGGCGGTGGAGAAGGGGGCGAAGGGCAGTCCGTCGGCGCCGAGTTCGACGCAGCCGCCGAGGGCGACGACGGCGCCGGCCTCGCGGGCGGCGTCAAGGAACTCCTCGACGAGCCGGGTCTTGCCGACGCCGGCCTCGCCGGAGACGAGCAGCGCCTGGGGCTCTCCCGCGGTCGCGCGGGAGAGCGCCTCGGTGAGGGCGGTGAGTTCGCCGGCGCGGCCGACGAAGACGGGGCTGACGGACCTGGTCTCCACGGCGCCGAGCATCGCACAGGCGCCCCGCTGGTCGCTCATACGGGGGTCACGCGACCTGGGCGTAGCGGTCCTTGCCGGCGCTCACCCGCCCTTCCGGTTCCCGCCGTACGGTCCGGCGGACGGCCTTGGCGACGCGGGCGGCCTCGCGGCCGAGGCGCTGGGCGGCGGCCTCGCGGACGAGCTCGGCGTGGGCGGCGCGGTGGATCTCGTACTCGAACATGGGGTGCTCCCTGGGCTGTGGTGTCGGTATCGCTCCTTGCGATGCCTCTACCTTCGTCGCCCAGGGGATGCCGGGGCATCGGGCGAGTGCCGCATGTTCGGGGCGCGGAGGTCCTTAGGGCGGGCCCGGGGGTGCCTTAGGACGTCTGAGGACCCGCCCGTACGGCTTGGGCCGAGTACCTCAGGCAGTCTTCGCGGCGCGCCATTCGGGGGCGAGGACGGACCAGACCTCCAGGTCGGTGCGGGTGCCGCGGTAGGGGTGGTGCGCGCGCAGGACGCCTTCCCTGGTCATGCCGAGGCGGCGGGCGACGGCGATGCTGGGCAGGTTCTTCGAGGAGACGCGCCATTCGACGCGGTGGAGGCCGCGGGTCTCGACGGCCCAGTCGATGATGACCCGGCAGGCGCGGGTGATCAGGCCGCGGCCGACGGCGGAGGGCTCCAGCCAGCAGCCGGCCTCGGCGGTGCCGGCGACCACGTCCATGGTGCGGAAGAGGACGCCGCCGACAAGGGTGCCGTCGGTCCAGATGCCGTAGATGCGTCCGGCGTCCTGCGCGGTCTTCTCGGCGTAGCCGCGGAGGAAGGCGCGGGCGGAGTCGAGGTCGCGGGCGGCGTCGGCGAGGGGAATGTGCTCGCCGATGAACTCCCGGCCCCGGTCCATGTGGGCGAGGAACTCCTCGGCCTGCCAGGGCTCCAGGGGCCTCAGTTCGGCACCGTCGTCACCCAGCGATATCGCGAACATCCTCGTTCTCCTCCGTGGTCGGCGCGAGCGTGCGCTGCCCGGGGATCTTCGCATGGGGGTCCTGCGCGCGGGGGTCCTCCGCACGGGGGGCCTTCGCGCGGGCGTCCTTCGCGCGGGCGTCGGCGGCGACCCTGCACTCGGGCGGCTCGATGCTGATCCGGGGCAGGATCCGGTCGAGGCTCCGGGGCAGCCACCAGTTGGCGCCGCCGAGCATGTGCATGAGGGCGGGGACGAGGAGGGTGCGCAGGACGAAGGCGTCGAGGGCGACGGCGGCGGCCAGCGCGATGCCGAACATCGCGATGACCCGGTCGCCGGAGAGGACGAAGGCGAGGAAGACCGAGATCATGATGACCGCGGCGGAGTTGATCACCCGGCTGGTCTCGGCGAGGCCGACCCGGACGGCCCGCCGGTTGTCGCCGGTCTCCAGCCACTCCTCGTACATCCGGCTGACCAGGAAGACCTGGTAGTCCATGGAGAGGCCGAAGAGGACCGAGACCATGATCACGGGGAGGAAGGGTTCGATCGGTCCCGCGCTGCCGAGGCCGAGGAGTTCGGAGCCCCAGCCCCACTGGAAGATCGCGACGACGATGCCGAAGGCGGCGGCGACGGCGGCGACGTTCATGGCGGCGGCCTTGAGCGGGATGCCGATGGACCGGAAGGCGAGCAGCAGGAGCAGGCAGCCGAGGGCGACGACGGCGCCGACGAAGAGCGGCAGCTTGCCGACGATGATCTCGGCGAAGTCGTCGTACGAGGCGGTGATGCCGCCGACGTGGACCTCCAGCGAGGTGCCGGCCTCGGCGGTCGGGATCACGTCGTCGCGGAGCCGGTCGACGAGCTCGCTGGTGGCCTTCGACTGGGGCGAGGAGTCGGGGACGACGGTGAGGACGGCGGTGTCGCCGGAGCCGTTGTAGGTGACCGGGGAGACGGAGGCGACGCCCTTGGTGGCGGCGAGCTCCTCCGGCAGCCGGTCGAGGGCGACCCGGTCGTCGGCGCCGTCGAGCCCGGCGACCAGGGTCAGCGGGCCGTTGACACCGGGCCCGAAGCCCTCGGCGAGGAGGTCGTACGCCTGCCGGGTGGTGGCGGTGGCCGGGTTGTTGCCCTGGTCGGAGGTGCCGAGGTGGAGCGAGAGGGTCGGCAGCGCGAGGACGGTCATGACGACGGCGGCGACGGCCCCGAGGAGCTTGGGGTGGCGCTCGACGAAGGCGGACCAGCGGGCGGCGAGTCCGGTGGGCACCTCGGGCTGCGGCCCGTGCTCGGCGAGGGCGCGCCGCTCGCGCCGGGAGAGGGCGCGCATGCCGATGAGGGAGAGCAGCGCGGGCAGCAGGGTGACGGAGGCGGCGACGGTGAGGACGACGGTGAGCGAGGCGGCGATCGCGACGCCGTTGAGGAAGCTCAGCCGCAGGATGAGCATGCCGAGGAGGGCGATGCAGACGGTGGCGCCGGCGAAGACGACGGCCCGCCCGGTGGTCGCGACGGCGGTCTCGGCGGCCTCGGCGACGCTCAGGCCGCGTTTCAGCCCCTTGCGGTGCCGGGTGACGATGAAGAGCGCGTAGTCGATGCCGACGCCGAGGCCGATGAGCATGCCGAGCATGGGGGCGAAGTCGGCGACCGTCATCAGGTGCCCGAGGAGCACGATCCCCGAGTAGGCGATGCCGACGCTGACCAGGGCGGTGGCGATGGGCAGCAGGGAGGCGGCGAGGGAGCCGAAGGCGAGGAGCAGCACCACGGCGGCGACGGCCACCCCGACGACCTCGGCGATGTGCCCGCCGGGCGCCTCGGTGAGGGCGACGGCGCTGCCGCCGAGCTCCACCTGGAGCCCGTCGGTCTCGGCGGCCTTCGCGGTGTCGACGAGGGCCTGCGCCTGGGCGACGGGGATGTCGTCGGCCTGCTCGCGGAAGGTGACGGTGGCGTAAGCGGTACGCCCGTCCTCACTGACCTGACCGCGCGCCGCCCCGCCGTCGCCCCCGTACGGAGAGGTGACGGCGGCCACACCGGGCAGTCCGGCGACCTTCTCCAGCATGGGCGCGACGCGTTCCTGGACGGCATCGGCCCGGACGCTGCCGCGCTCGGTGTGCCAGACGATGGTGTCGCTGTCGCCACCGAGCCCCTGGAACCCGCGGTCGAGGAGGGCGGTGGCCCGCCCGGACTCGGTGCCGGGGACCTCGTAGTCGTTGGAGTACGCGCTGCCGGCGAGGACGGCCGCGCCGCCCACGCCGACGAGGGCGAGGACCCACAGGAGGACGGCGACGAGTCGGTGCCGGATGCACCACCGTGCGATGGCTGCCAAAGGACGTGCTCCCTGCTGGATCGGTGGTCGCTGCCCACTGTCGCAGCCAAACGTGATCGTTTGTCCGTTTCGTGGCGATACTCACAGATCGCGCGAGGGCGGGGCCGCGTCACGCGCAGGCGAGCTCGCTGCGGAAGTACGCCTCAAGATCGCGCATCATCGAGGCGAGAGCCGCCCGGTTCTCCTCCGTTTCGGGAGCGTTGGTGCTGATCCTGAGGCGGACGGTCTTCTCCTTGTTCGAATCCCGTATGCGATCCACGTGGAACGCGGACCGGTCGCAGGAGACGTACTTCTCGATACTCGCCTTCGAGAACTCGGCCACACCGGTCACCTTCGCCGCGTCGGGACCGGGGCCCTCCCACGTCCTGCCGTTGAAGGACCAGCGGTCGTGCCTGCGCTCGACCAGCACCAGAATGTTGTGTCCGCCACGAACCAAGATATGGCAGCCCGAAGAACTCCCTATGCCATCCGGGTAGACCTGCCGGATCGTTCGGAGACCGCCGTACCGCACCTCCGAGCCCGATGCGATCAGAACCTTCATGTCGCTCTGCTTGAACGCGCCCCAGCAGGCCGCCTCAGGAACATCCGGAGGCGCGTCACCGCCGCAGCCCGCGAGCAGGGAGCCGGCCACCAGGACAGTCGCGCACGCCCGCGCGACGCGTCCGCCGCTCACGCGCCGCCCGCCGCTTTCCCGGGGCACTGGATCTTGCTCTGGGCGAAGGCCATGAACTTCTTCATCAGCGATGGCAGGACAGTCTGCAGCTTGGATTTGTCGGGGGCGTAGGGCACATAGAGTTCCAGCTCAATGTACTTCCCCGGCGAATTGGAATCCTTGGCGGGTTCACAGATGAAGTATGCGGCAGCACCTGTGTCCCAGATGATGCCCTTCTCCCCCACGTCGAGCGGCTTGGGATCTGACGAGTCCCATGATGTCCAATCGACGGCATCCTCGAACTTCCGGAGATCGGCAACGGCCTGGAACCTCGTCTGCCCGTCGATGTAGAGGGTGCAGGTCGCGGAGTCGAGTTCCTTGGTCAGGGCGAAGCGCCGGCCGGCCATGCGTGAGAATTCCACCTTGGCACCGGGTGGCAGGAGGGGGGTCACTTCGCTGCCGGCGAACGCTCCGTCCCAGCAGACGCGCTCGGGCAGTTCCGGGAAGGCTTTCTCCTCGCTCGCTGCGCAGCTCGCCAGAAGACCTGCCGTGGCCACGGCTGTCGACACCGATGCGACAGTACGGGTGAAGCGGCGCACGATCACTTCTCCTTGGGGGTTCGAGGTACGGCGAAATCACGACCGATAGAGTGTGCCGTTGCCGTCTCGGTCGAGGCGGAACCTCTGTAGTCATTGATCTGTTGTTCCGTGAGCCCGGCTGCCTTCCCAGCCCGTTCCACGGCGGCCACAGCGGATTCCTTGGCGAAGCCCTCGGATTTCGTATAGCCCGACGCGGCTTCACGACGGGCGTCTGTCGACGTGTCGTGCTCCGCGTTCTCCACGATCGACTCGGTGACGTCTTCCTTGATCCAGTCGACGATGTCGCCGCCCACAGGCAGCATCTCGACGTACTTGCCCCCCACAAGGTCGATCATGCGGTTCGCCCACTTCGCGTTCTCCGCGACGCCCTCGTTGTATTCCTTGTCCTCACGGGCTGCGGCATCGACAGTCGCCTGGGCCCTCGCCTCGCTCATCATGCCCGCAATCTCCCCGCCCGGATGGACGGCGTTCCTCACGGCCTCGCCCATGTCGGCGTACTTCTCCGGGTTCTGGAAGACGTCGGACACGAGCGCCGTGGTGAACGCCTGCTGGGCGTTGGTGATCGCGCCGTACGCGTCGGGGTCCTGGCCGACCGCGCCGAGGAACTGGGCCATATTGCCCTTCTCGAACTCCGCCCTCTCACCGAAGGGCTGGATCCGATCCCCGCCGTTCTCGGCGGTGGCCTGGAGGTCCGGCATGTACTCGGCGGCCATGTTGCCGAAGTTCGGAGCGATGCCGCTGAGCGGGCCGTCACCGACGACAAGCTCCGGTGACTCCCCGATCTTCGCGACGACCTTCTCCATCACTCCGGCCATGTCCTTGGTGTGCGACACCGACGGGGCGTCCTCGTCGCCCGGCACGCGGCCCGTGACCGCCGCCTCCAGGGCGTTGCCCATGGCCGCCTGGCCGGGGCTCTGCTCTCCGTAGGCGACCGTGTCGTACCAGTCGTCCGTGGGCTTCTTGTCGAGCATGTAGTCGACGATGCTCCGCGCGCCGTCGCCCTTGATCGCGTCGTCCTCGATGGTCACGATGCCGTCCCCGTTGGTGTCCTCGCGGAGCGGATCGTCGAAGAACGCCACGGACGCCTCGGGGTGGTTGGCCATCGCCTCCATGAGGCCGGTGAGGGGGTTGAATCCCTTGCCGCCGGTCTCGCCGAGGTTGATGCGCTGGTCCATGTTCATAGGCAGGGCCTCGGACCAGCGGCCCGGGTTCTCCCTGTCCATGGCGACCATGTCCCGGCCGACGGACACCAGGAAGTCCTTGTCGTACGTCCCCTCCCGGAGGAGTCCGCTCAGGGCCTGGTAGCCGTAGATCTGCGAGAAGCCGACGCCCTGGATGTCGAGCGGCTTGCGGCCGGCTTTCAGGAGTTCCTTGGTCCACGTGATGTCGAGGTGGTTCGGCGTCGACGACTGGGTGGCGAGGCCGAGCATGGCGCTCATGTCGCTCTGGATGTTGCGGACCATGTCCACCCGGCCCTGGCCGGCCGGGCCGAGGGAGGTCGAATTCAGAGCCATCTCCGCGTAGGCGTCCAGGGTCCCTTCGGCGCCCACCTTACGGAAGAAGGCCGTCGCGAACTCGGGGTCGTCGCGGTTGTCGTCCATGAGGTCTTCGAGTTCCCTCAGCGCGTCCACGTTGCGCGCCGTACCGCCTTCGCCCGTGACCTTCTTCAGCAGCTCCGCCGCCCGGTCCACCTGCTCGGCGTCGAGGCTCTTGTACTTGGGGGCGCTGAAGTTATGGTCGTCCTTCACGTTCGCCGCGAGCGCACGCCTCAGCGAGTCGTCGGCGTCGGCGCAGTCCTCGACGATCCGGTCGATCTTGCGTTGCCAGGAGGCCACGGCCTCCTTCTGCCTCCGCAGGGCTTCCGGGTAGTCCGGGTCGTTGCGTGCCTCCGTGTCGCTCTCCAGGTCGTACCGTGGCCTGACCTTGCCCTTGGCGTCGACATGCACGCCCGCGGCCGGGCCCTCCTCGTCCCTGATCCTGATGAGCGCGTCCCTGGCGATCTTGAACGACGTGTGCGCGTCGGCGAGGAGCAGCTTGATGCCCCGCGCCTCCGCCTCGGCGTCCTCGAACTCCTTGGCCGTCTTGGTGATGAAGGGCCGGGTGACGTCGGAGTTGACGCCCTGCCACTGGGCCTTGTCCGTCTTGGCCTTCATGCCGTCGCGGGCGTCGGTGGCGAGCGTCTTCAGCTTGGTCGCCATCTCGGCCCAGTCGTCCACGGCCTGCTTCAGCTTGTCGACGGGTGCGTTGACGACGTCGTCGAATGTCAGCACGGCGCTTCCCCCACGTCCTCGTCCTCAGTCCTACTTGAAGTATTCGTTGATCTTGGACACGGAGAGCAGGGCGCCCCTGATGTCCGCGTCGTCCTTGGCATGGGTGGACTTGCTGTAGTCGAGGTGGTTGGAGATCCGGGCGCAGGCGTCCAGGAGCGTCCGCAGCTGCTTGTTCCACCGGTCGTGCACCTTCAGCAGCTCCGAGCCGCTGGTGAAGTTGCCGTTCGTGAGGGCGATCGACGCCGAGAAGGTCGACGGGCGGGCGTGGTCACCGTCTCGGGAGAGCCGGCCGTGCAGCAGGTACGCCTCGTGGCCGATCGCCCCGAGGTCGTCCTTGTTCACCACCAGATCCCCCGACCCGCCGGAAGCTCCGGAAGCTCCGGGATTTCCGTCAAGTCCGTTCAGCCGCATCTGAGCCGACTGCCGCTGAGCGGCGTCGGCCTTGATCTGGTCCCACTCGCTCCAGGACATCAGGCTCCCTCCCCGTACAGCCCATGAATGGCCCGTCATTCTAGAGGCCGGAAGCCGACCGCTTCACAGCAGCAATGTGATCACATCACGCCATCATCCAGCCAAAGCCGTTCACGCGGGGCTTGCCCTCCCTTCCCTGAAGGGAGGGTGCACACTTGTGAACGCACAGCGGCGAGCCCTACCGCCCGGCCCAACCCCCCTCCCACAACTGGCCCTTGAGCCTGGACGGCGAGAGTTCACCCGCACGGGTGCCTCCTCACCGCCCCGACCTCGCCGTCGGCGATGCGGGCGAGGGCTTCGTCGGCGAGCACTCGGAGGCCGGGTGCCAGAGGCCGGGTGCCAGAGGCCGGGTGCCAGAGGCCGGAAGGGAGTACCGGCACGGTGGAGGCCGTCAAGCGCCCCCAGGCCGGACCGTCCTGGAGTGCGGCAGCAAGAATCAAGCCGTGCTCAGACATAAGCGGCCGGAGCCATCGCCCGATGCCCGGCTTGACCCGTACCGCCGTGCTGCCGCCCGTCTCTTGGACGAGGATGAACAGATCGGCGTGCTCGTCACCCGGGTCGTCACCTGGTGGTGGAGGGAAGGCCCCTCCTGGCGAAGGCGGTGGGGGAACCCGCGGGAACTTCCCGAGTGGGCTCTGTCTCTTGTCGGCCCCGCACAGCAACTGCCCGACTTCGACGAGGGGATCGTCTCCGCCCAGGAACTCGACGAGGAGCTCGCCGACTGGGCAGCGGGGATCTTTCGGCTACGGGGCCGACGGTACGGTCTCGCCTGGCTTGACGAAGAGGAAGCCGATGCCGCACACAGGGAACACGGCTGGACGGTCGACTGACCACCCTCTGCCACGCTGCTTGTCGCGACATGGCTGAAGCCGTGTATCCGTGACATACGCGAGGAGCTTCGGTCGTACACCGACAGCACGCCTGGTTCACGCCGGGTGACCCGTCGCCCTTCGCATATTCGCAGCGGCGGAGTGCTCGGGCTCGTATGATCCCTGGCGGGATGGGGCTCGTAGCGCAGTGGTGGTCGCGCCTTCACCTCATGTGGGAGGACGCCGGTTCGAATCCGGCCGGCCCCATCCTGTTCTCTTCACCCGCGTCGCCCCGACCCGCGAACCAGTCAGCGACGGCGAACTTCTCGTGACCGCCCGCAGCCGAGAAGACACGCCCGCTTCGTTCACCGGAACTCGCACCAGACGACCTTGCCGGGGTCCCGTGGGCCCACGCCCCAGCGGTCCGCGAGCGCGGCGACGAGGTGGAGGCCCCTGCCGGACTCGTCGGAGGGGGCGCGAAGGGCGGGGGTGCCGTCGCCGCTGTCGTGGACCTCGATACGGAGGGGGCCGGGGCGCTCCAGGTAGAGGTGGAGGCGGTAGCCGCGGCCGGGCGGGACGCCGTGGCGGAGGGCGTTGGTGGCGAGCTCGCTGACGCACACCAGTACGTCGTCCGTGCGGGCGTCCAGCCCCCAGTCGGCCAGCGCCTTGCGGGTGAAGTCGCGGGCGAGCGGGACGGAACGGCGTTCGCGGCGGTAGAAAGCCTCGCGGAACAGCGGGAGTTGGTCGTTCATGGCGATCACGGTGGCGCCTCGCGTCCCACGCGCCCCAGGGGCCGGAGCCGTACAAATTCTTTGTACGGCTCCGAAACGCGTCGAGTACGTACGGCAGGGGGAAGGCACCGCTCATGGCACGCACCACGAACTCCAGGAAGAAGGTCCCCTCATGGGAAGTGGTCGGCGCCCTGGTGGCGCTTTACCGGAAGCAAGCGGGCATGACACAGCCCCAGTTGGCCGCGCAGGCGTGCGTGGGCCTGGAGACGCTCGGGTCGATCGAGCAGGGGCGGCGGGCGCTGCGCCTTGGACTCGCGGGTGAGCTGGACGGGATCCTGAACACCGGCGGCGCGCTGGCGGTGGCGGTCGGGAAGGCACCGAAGAAGGAGCGGTACCCGGCGTTCGTACAGGAGTTCATCGATCTGGAGGCGCAGGCGCTCAGTCTGTGCTCGTACGAGAACGCGGTGGTGCCTGGGCTGCTCCAGACCCCCGAGTACGCCCGCGCCGTCTTCGACTGCCTGTATCCGCCGCTCACCCCGCAGGAGGCCGAGGACCGGATGCTCGACCGGATCGACCGCCAGCGGATCTTCGAGCAGAAGCCGTGGCCTCCGATGATGTCCTTCCTGCTGAACGAAGCCATCCTGGAACAGCCCATCGGGGGACACGAGGTGCTGCGGGGGCAGATCCTCCATCTGCGCGAGATGGCCGAACTCCCCTTCCTCGCCCTCCAGATCATCCCGAAGTCGCGGACGAAGCACGCGGGACTCAACGGGCCCATGGTGCTCATCGAAACACCTGACCACGAACACGTCGCCTACATCGAGGGGCAGCGCGTGAGCTTCCTCATCGACGACCCCGACGAGGTCGGCATCCTCCAGGCCAAGTATGGAATGCTGCGGTCACAGGCCCTGACGCCCGAGGAGACCATGGGTCTGCTGGAACACCTGGCAGGAGTGACATGAGCGCAGCAGCACTTTCGTGGTTCAAGTCCAGCTACAGCAGCGACGAGGGCGGGAACTGCCTCGAAGTCGCCTACGACTGGCGCAAGTCCAGCTACAGCGGCGACGAGGGCGGCAACTGCGTCGAGGTGGCCGCCCACCCCGCCGCCGTGCACGTCCGGGACTCCAAGCTCGGCGGGACCAGCCCCGTCTTCACCGTCTCCCCCGCCGCCTGGAGCGCCTTCGTGACGCAGGCCGGCGTGGAGGACGGGCCCCGGTAGCAGGGGCGTACCGGCGTGGTCAGCCGGACGTCGGGGGGTTGGCGCGCAGGAGTGTGGCCCCGAGCGGGGTGAGGGTGTGCAAGACCGATGTGGCGTGCCGGTGGGTGGTGAGGAGGCCGGCGCGCCGCAGGGCCGCGGCGTGCTGGCTCGCGGAGGAGGCGGAGACGCCTGCCGCCCGGGCCAGTTCGCCCGTGGTGGCGCCCACGGCGACGGCGCGCAGGACGCAGGCCCGGGTGCGGCCGAGGAGTGCTGCCAGGGGTGCGCCGGAGTCCAGGTCCTCCGGGAGTTCGGACCGGTGGGGTTCGTGGTGGAGCGGGTAGAGCAGTACGGGATCGAGGGTCGCGCTGTGGAAGGCCACCGGGGTTCCCCAGCAGAAGTGCGACGGAATCAGGAGGAGGCCCCGGCCGCCCAGGTGCAGGTCGCGGTTCTCGGGATAGTCCGCGCACAGGACCGGTGGGCGCCATCGCAGGGCGGGGCCCAGGTTCTGGAGGATGCCTTCGGCGCCGGTGCTGAGGACGGAGCGGGCGCGGGTGGCCCGTTCGGCGTCGATGCGGGCCTGGATACGGTCGCCGTGGGGGGCGAGGGCGAGGTCGTGGTACGTACGCAGGGCCCGGACCAGTTCTTCGCGCAGGTCCGGCTCGTGCAGGCGGCGGGCCCAGGCGGGGGCGCCGCTGGTGCGGTCGAGGATGCCCACCTCGTGGCGTACCCGGCGCCCGGAGGTGCTCCGTACGGCTTCGAGTCCCGCGTCGAGCCCTTCGGCGGCTTCGGCGGGGGTGAGGAAGGCGGGGAAGTAGACGGCGCGCGGGACCAGAGGTAAGAGGAACGTCCTCACCGTGCGGCCGAACCCCTTGGCCTGCAGTCGGGTACGGGTGGTGCGGTACCAGTCGGCGTGGGCCCAGCGTCCTTGCCGGGTCTGGAGGCGGTGCAGGCTCATACAGATCTCCCACAGCGGATCAGGTGCTGCGGCGATGCGCGTGCGCATCAGGTCGGCATCGGTGAAGTGGATGCGGAGCATTCCGTTCCCCCCTTGTGGCCTGGGCTTTTCAGTCAGCGTCACAAGCTCTGGCTCACCCATGCTCGCGCCGGGGATGCTCGGGTTCAACGCGGCGCGAGGGCGATGTCCTCATCTCGCCGCCCGCTCGGCACGGTCGGCGTCCGGACGAATGGGAGCGTTTCCACTCCCTGTGTCGGTGTCCGTGAAGCGCCGACGTGCGCGTCCCCCGTCACTCCCACCGAAGGGAACGAACGTGACTCTGCGATCCACCGTCACCACTTTCGCGGCGACAGCCCTCATGGGCGCCGCCCTCGCGGTCGCCCCGACCGCGCAGGCACAGGAAGCGTCCGCGGCTCCCGCTCCGGCACAGGCCGTCGCCTCGGCGCAGGCGGGCGCGGTGTCCCTGGGCGCGGGTGAGGCCATCGGCTTCAGCACGCCGCCCGGCGAAATGGGCACCGAGGCGTACTCCGACTGCCCGAGCGGCTGGATCTGCTTCTGGTCCGGATCCAACGGCACGGGATCCAGGTGCCAGTGGAGCTCCTCGCTCAACCCGCGGGCCCGCGAGGAGTGTTCGTGGATGAACAACGGCACGTACACCAAGTCCGTCTACAACCGCACCTCCTACCGCTACCACTACTACAAGGCCTTCAACTACAAGGACCGCATCGGCAGCACGCTCTCGGGCGGCCAGGGCAACCTCGCCGGCACCTACAACATCGGCTCGCTGTGCCGCCACAACGCCAGCGGCTGCCCCAACTAAGCCCTGACTTCTCCTGTCCGAGCTAAGCCCTGACTTCTCCTGTCCGAGAGGTCCGCGACCGAGAGGTCCGCACGGGAGTCTCACCCTCCCGTGCGGGCCGCTCATCTTCCCGTCCCCTCGTTTGACCCCGCCTCTCTCCTGACGGCAAGCTGAATGCCAGTCAATTCATGGGGCATGGGGGAGTATTGAGCAGCGCATCACATCACATCGGGCCCGACTCCGCGCCGGACCGGTACCGGCTGCTCCGGTCCATCGGACGTGGCGGCGAGGCGGTGCTCTACCTCGCCGAGATCGAGCTCGCGGGCGGTGCCGAGCCGGTCGTCGTCAAGGTCCTCGACTCCAGGACGACGATCACGCCCGAGGTCTTCGAGCGGGTCAGCCGCAAGTGGAACGAGCAGGCCGAGCTGCTGCGGTTCGTCAGCCGCCCCGGGGTCGTCGGCGTGCGCGAGCACTTCCAGGGGCCGCCCATCCACGCGGCCGGCGAGTCCGGCGCCCTCAGCGGGCGGGCCCTCGTCCTCGTCATGAACCACGTGGACGGCCTCGACCTGCGCGACTGGCGCGCCGAGCGGACGCTGGCCACCCCCGCCGAGCGGCGCGAGGTCATGCGGACCCTTGAGCAGCTCGCGGACGTCCTCGACTGGCTGCACTCCGGCAGGGCGACGCCGTCCGGGCGGACCGTGG
Source organism: Streptomyces sp. CC208A (assembly GCF_030010625.1). Lineage (GTDB taxonomy): Bacteria > Actinomycetota > Actinomycetes > Streptomycetales > Streptomycetaceae > Streptomyces. Next base: position 51,893 of record NZ_JASCXN010000005.1, read on the forward strand.
TGCACGGCGACCTCTCGCCAGGCAACGTGATGGTCGACGAGCACGGCCAGGCCACCCTCGTGGACTTCGGCCTCAGCAAGCTGACCGCCGACCACCAGACCGCCGAGGTGTGGTTCACCCCCGGGTACGCGGCGCCGGAGATCTTCGAGGGCAAGCGGACCCCGGCCACCGACCGGTACGCCTTCGGGGCCATCGCCTACTTCCTGCTGAGCGGCGAGTCCCCGCCGGCCACGCCCGAGCAGCTGGCCGCCGCCCTCGGAGCCGTACCTCAGATCGCCGGGCTGCCGGAGGAGCAGCGCGAGCGGGTGCGGGCCATCGCGGCGGCCGACCCGGACCGGCGTCCGCTGTCGCTGTCGGCGTGGGTCAAGGAGGTCCGGCACGGGGTGGTGTCCACCACGACGACCTCCCGCCCGGCCGTCCCCCAGGACGCCCCGCCCCGCCCGGCCGCCGCGCCTGCCCCGGCTCCGGCCCCGGCCGTTCCGCCTCCGCCGGTGAAGCCTCCGGTGGCGGCTCCTCCGGTGGCGGCTCCTCCGGTGGCGGCTCCCCCGGCCCCGGCGCCTGCTCCCGCCGACACTCCCCCGGCGGGCTTCGGGGCCCCCACCCCGGCCCCGGCCGCGCCGGGCCCGTACGGTCCGCCGGCCGCCGGTGTCCCCGCGTACGGCGGTCAGGGCTTCGGGCCTCCGACGGCCGGCATGCCCACCGTGGGCGCGCCCGGTGGGCCGACCGGGCCGGAGCGGCCCGCGCCGCGCAAGGGGCGCAAGGGGCTCGTGATCGGCGCCGTCGCCGGCGTCGTCCTGGTCACGGTCCTGGCGGTGCTCGGCATCCGGATGCTGGGCGACAAGAGGAACGACGAGGGCAAGAACAACCAGGCCGCCCCGTCCGTCACCACCTCGGCCTCGTCCTCGCCCTCGGCGACCACCGAGGAGCCGACGGAGGAACCGACCGCGGACGCGCCCACCGAGGAGCCCACCACGGAGGAGCCGACCGAGGAACCGACCGCCGATCCCAGCGACAGCGCCTCGCTCGACCCCGGCTCCGTGCCCGACAGCAAGGAGGCGGACCTGACCAGTCTCACGCCGGTCGACGGCCTCGACGGGTTCCAGGTGACCTCCTCCGCCACGCTCAACGCGAAGAGCTACGGCACCGCCTTCGTGGCCGGGTGCTCCGACGAGTCGTACATGGAGTTCAACCTCGGCCGGGCGTGGGAGACGCTGGAGTTCACCGCGGGCATCGACGACGACTCCCCGACCGAGGAGGCGCGGATCTCCATCTCCGTGGACGACCAGCCCGCCCCCTTCGCCCAGGCGGTGTCGCTCGGCAAGCCGGTCACCAAGAGCATCTCGGTCAAGGGCGCTCTGCGTCTGCGGATCCGCGTCGAGGACACGTGCACCTTCTCGCAGAAGGCGTACGTCGTCATCGCCGCGCCGGTGCTCAAGCGGTAGCCCCCGCGGGGAAGCAAAAGCGGCCCCGCGCCGGACGGTTGTTCCGGTGCGGGGCCGCTCTCGTTCCCCTAGGAGATTCCGTACGAGACGGGGCTCAGCCCTCGCTGACGCCCAGCTTCTCCAGGATGAGGTCCTTGACCTTCGCCGCGTCGGCCTGGCCACGGGTGGCCTTCATGACCGCGCCGACCAGCGCGCCGGCCGCCGCGACCTTGCCGCCGCGGATCTTGTCGGCGATGGCCGCGTTGGCCGCGATGGCCTCGTCGACGGCCGCGCCGAGGGCGCTGTCGTCGGAGACGACCTTCAGGCCGCGCTTCTCGACGACCTCGTCCGGGGTGCCCTCGCCGGCGAGGACGCCCTCGATGACCTGGCGGGCCAGCTTGTCGTTGAGGTCGCCGGAGGCCACCAGGGCCGAGACCCGGGCCACGTCCGCCGGGGTGATGGGCAGCTCCTCCAGGGAGACGCCCTTCTCGTTGGCGTTGCGGGCCAGTTCGCCCATCCACCACTTGCGGGCCGAGGCCGCGTCCGCGCCCGCCTCGATCGTGGCGACGATCGGGTCGACCGCGCCCGCGTTGAGGATGGACTGCATCTCCAGCTCGGAGACGCCCCACTCCTCGCGCAGCCGGTTGCGGCGCACGCGCGGCAGCTCGGGCAGGCCCTTGCGCAGCTCCTCGACCCACTCGCGGGCCGGGGCGACCGGGACGAGGTCCGGCTCCGGGAAGTAGCGGTAGTCCTCGGCGTTGTCCTTGATGCGGCCGGAGGTGGTGGAGCCGTCGTCCTCGTGGAAGTGACGGGTCTCCTGCACGACCTTGCCGCCGGACTCCAGGATCGCGGCGTGGCGCTGGATCTCGAAGCGCGCCGCCCGCTCCACCGAGCGCAGCGAGTTGACGTTCTTCGTCTCCGAGCGGGTGCCGAAGGTGGCGGAACCCTTGGGCATCAGCGACAGGTTGACGTCGCAGCGCATCTGGCCCTTGTCCATGCGCGCCTCGGAGACGCCCAGGGCGCGGATCAGCTCGCGCAGCTCGGCCACGTACGCCTTGGCGACCTCGGGGGCGCGGTCTCCGGCGCCGACGATCGGCTTGGTGACGATCTCGATGAGCGGGATGCCGGCCCGGTTGTAGTCGAGCAGCGAGTGCGAGGCGCCGTGGATGCGGCCGGTCGCGCCACCGATGTGGGTGGACTTGCCGGTGTCCTCCTCCATGTGGGCGCGCTCGATCTCCACGCGGAAGACCTCGCCGTCCTCCAGCTGGACGTCCAGGTAGCCGTTGAAGGCGATCGGCTCGTCGTACTGGGAGGTCTGGAAGTTCTTCGGCATGTCCGGATAGAAGTAGTTCTTCCGGGCGAAGCGGCACCACTCGGCGATCTCGCAGTGCAGCGCGAGGCCGATCTTGATCGCGGACTCGACGCCGGTCGCGTTGACGACCGGCAGCGCGCCCGGCAGACCGAGGCAGGTGGGGCAGGTCTGCGCGTTGGGCTCGGCGCCCAGCTCGGTCGAGCAGCCGCAGAACATCTTCGTCTTCGTACCGAGCTCGACATGGACCTCCAGGCCCATGACGGGATCGAACGCGGCCAGCGCGGCCTCGTACGACAGCAGTTCAGTGACAGTCACGGTGGAACTTTCCCTCTCAGCCCAGCAGGACGTCGTCGTCGCCGAGGCGCTTCAGCTCGCGGTACAGGATCGCGAGGCCGGTGACGATGGCGGCGGCGGACACGACGGCGTCGACGAGCTGGAGCGTGTCCTGCTCGGAGCGGGCCTTCTTGACCTGCTTCAGCACGCTGATCGCGCCGAACGCGGTGGTGCCCATGGACAGGTACGTGCCGGTCTTGGACTTCTTGAAGCCCTTGGCCTTCTGCAGTGCGCTGGTACTCACAGCGACGGAGCCTCCTCGAGCAGCGGGTGGCCCCACTTTTCCACGAAGGCAGCCTCGACGGCGGCGCCGACCTTGTAGAGCCGGTCGTCCTGCATGGCGGGGGCGATGATCTGCAGCCCGACCGGGAGGCCGTCCTCCGGCGCCAGGCCGCAGGGCAGCGACATGGCGGCGTTTCCGGCCAGGTTGGTCGGGATGGTGCACAGGTCCGCGAGGTACATGGCCATCGGGTCGTCGGCGCGCTCGCCGATCGGGAAGGCGGTGGTCGGGGTCGTCGGGGAGACGATCACGTCGACCTGCTCGAAAGCCTTCTCGAACTCGCGGGTGATGAGGGTGCGGACCTTCTGGGCCGAGCCGAACCACGCGTCGTAGTAGCCGGAGCTGAGCGCGTAGGTGCCGAGGATGATGCGGCGCTTCACCTCGGGGCCGAAACCGGCCTCGCGGGTCAGGGCGGTGACGTCCTCGGCGGACCGGGTGCCGTCGTCGCCGGTGCGCAGGCCGTAGCGCAGGCCGTCGAAGCGGGCCAGGTTGGACGAGCACTCGGACGGCGCGATCAGGTAGTACGCCGAGAGGGCCAGGTCGAAGCTCGGGCAGTCCACCTCGACGATCTCGGCGCCCAGCTCCTTCAGCAGCTCGACGGACTCGTCGAAGCGCTGCATGACGCCGGGCTGGTAGCCCTCGCCGCGGAACTGCTTGACGACGCCGACGCGCATCCCGGCCACCGAGCCGTTGCGCGCGGCCTCGACCACGGGCGGGACCGGCAGGTCGATGGAGGTGGAGTCGAGCGGGTCGTGGCCGGCGATCGCCTCGTGCAGCAGGGCCGCGTCCAGGACCGTGCGGGCACAGGGGCCGCCCTGGTCGAGGGAGGAGGAGAAGGCCACCATGCCGTAGCGGGAGACCGCGCCGTAGGTGGGCTTGACGCCGACGGTGCCGGTGACGGCGGCGGGCTGGCGGATGGAGCCGCCGGTGTCCGTGCCGATGGCCAGCGGGGCCTGGTACGCGGCGAGGGCGGCCGAGGAGCCGCCGCCGGAGCCGCCGGGGATCCGGGTGAGGTCCCAGGGGTTGCCGGTCGGGCCGTAGGCGCTGTTCTCGGTGGAGGAGCCCATCGCGAACTCGTCCATGTTGGTCTTGCCGAGGATGACCACGTCGGCGGCCTTGAGGCGCTTGACCAGGGTCGCGTCGTACGGCGGGAGCCAGCCTTCGAGCATCTTCGAACCGACCGTGGTGGGCACGCCCCGGGTGGTGAAGATGTCCTTGAGGGCGAGCGGCACGCCGGCGAGCGGGCCGAGCTTCTCGCCGCGGGCGCGCTTCTCGTCGACGGCGCGGGCCTGCGCGAGGGCGCCCTCGCGGTCGACGTGCAGGAAGGCGTGGACCTTCTCGTCGACGGCCTCGATGCGGGCCAGGTGGGCCTCGGCGACCTCGACCGCGGTGAGCTCGCCGGAGGCGATCTTCTCGGCGATCTCGGCGGCGGTGAGCTTGATGATGTCCGTCATGGTCAGTCCTCCCCCAGGATCTGCGGCACCTTGAAACGCTGCTGTTCCTGGGCGGGGGCGCCGGAGAGCGCCTGCGCGGGGGTGAGCGAGGGACGGACCTCGTCCGCCCGCATGACGTTGGTCAGCGGAAGCGGGTGGGAGGTCGGCGGTACGTCCTGCTCGGCGACCTCGGAGACGCGGGCGACCGCGCCGATGATGTCGTCGAGCTGACCGGCGAAGTGGTCGAGTTCCTCGTCGGCGAGTTCCAGACGCGCCAGCCGAGCGAGGTGTGCGACCTCCTCGCGCGTGATGCCAGGCATGCAGCGATCCTCTGGGGTGAGTCTGATGGTGTTGGCCCCAATCCTATGGGGACGGCGCCGCTCCCCGTGAAACGGTCGCCCCGGAGATGCCCCTGAGAACGCGCCGGGCGGACCCGGAAGGGTCCCGCCCGGGTCTCACCGGGTCCGCCCGGGTCTCGTTCGGGTCTCTCACTGCACGACGTGTCCGGGGGCCGTCTCGGCGGCCCGGCGCCAGCCGTGCTCGCCGCGGGCGAGCAGCCAGGCGGTGGTCTCGGCGGGCGGCATGGCGGCGGAGACCAGCCAGCCCTGGACGGCGTCGCAGCCCAGGTCGCGCAGCCGTTCCCAGGTCTCGTCGTCCTCGACGCCCTCGGCGACGACGAGGAGGCCGAGGGAGTGGGCGAGGTCGACGGTGCAGCGGACGATCTCGGCGTCCTCGGTGTCGACGGCGAGCCGGGCGACGAAGGAGCGGTCGATCTTCAGTTCGCTGACCGGGAGCCGACGCAGGTGGACGAGGGAGGAGTAGCCGGTGCCGAAGTCGTCCAGGGACATCTTGACGCCGTGTCCGGTGAGGCCGTTGAGGGTGTCGGCGGCGCGCTGGGGGTCCTCCAGGAGGACGTGTTCCGTTATCTCCAGCTGGAGGGAGCCGGCCGGGACGCCGTGGCGGGCGAGCCGGGCGGCGACGGCGCCGGCGAAGCCGGGGGTGTGGACGTCGCGCGGCGAGACGTTGACGGCGACGGGCACCTCCAGGCCCTGGGCGCGCCAGCGGGCGACCTGGGCGAGGGCGGTCTCCAGGACGTACTCGGTGAGGTGCGGCATCAGTCCGGAGGACTCGGCGATGGCGATGAACTCGTCCGGCGGAACCTTTCCGCGCTCGGGGTGGACCCAGCGGACGAGGGCTTCCAGACCGGCGACCTGGCCGTCGAAGCGGACCTTCGGCTGGTAGTGGAGTTCGACCTCGCCGGCGTCGAGGGCGCGGCGCAGGTCGCCGAGGAGGCCGAGCCGGTCGGGGGTGTTGGAGTCGCGCTTGGACTCGTACACCTCGACGCCGGTGCGGTCGCGCTTGGCCTGGTACATGGCGACGTCGGCGCGGCGCAGCAGGCCCTCGGCGTCGGCGGCGTGGTCGGGGTGGACGGCGACGCCGGCGCTGGCCTCCAGGACGAGGGTGAGGCCGTCGAGGTCGAGCGGGGAGGAGAGGGCGGCGACGAGGTGGCGGGCGACCCGCTGGGCGCTGGTGGTGGAGTAGGCGACGGGCAGCAGGACGGCGAACTCGTCGCCGCCGAGCCGGGCGGCCTCGGCGCCGCGGGGCAGGGCGAGGCGGAGCCGTTCGGCGATCTGGAGGAGGAGCCGGTCGCCGGCGAGGTGGCCGAGGGTGTCGTTGACCGAGCGGAAGCGGTCGAGGTCGATGAGGACGAGGGCGACGCGGGTCTGCCCGTCCTCGGCGGCCTCCAGGGCGGTCCAGGTGCGCTCCAGGAGCCACTGGCGGTTGGGGAGGCCGGTGAGCGGGTCGCGGAGCTGTTCCTCGGCGCGGGCGCGGGCGATCCAGAGGGTGGAGTCGAGGGCGATGAGCGGGATCGCGAAGAGCGGCAGGAGGACCGGGAAGGCGGCGGCGACGACGCAGATCAGCGGGGCGATGCCGAGCAGAGCGACGGCGACGAGGCCCTGGCGGAGCAGGGCGGTGCGGGCGACGGTGGGCAGGCCGCGGCCGGGCGGGGCGAGCGTGTACCACAGCAGGAGCCGGGTCGCGAGGAGGTAGACCCCGGCGGCGAGGACGATCTCCGGGGCGTCGGCGATCGTCCAGTCGAGGGGGTTCCAGGGGTCGTCGACGCCGGGGACGTCGCCGAAGACGGCGAGGACGAGGGCGGCGGCGGCGACGCCGAGGACGTCGGCGGCGCCGTGCAGGAGGCCCTGTCTCCAACGGTGCCGTCGGGCGGCGCTGACGAGGACGACGACGGTGAGCGAGACGAGTCCGGCGGGGACCCAGCCGTACAGGAGGAGGACGGCGAGGGTGAGGGCGGCGCCGGAGCCGGTGCCGCCCCACCAGCGCTCGCGGCCGAGGGCGACGAGGTGGCCGACGATGAGGCCGGTGAGGACGGCGAGGGCCCAGCCGGCGACGCCGCCGGGGAAGAGCGGATGGCCGGCGGTCAGGGCCCGCTGGAGGCCGGTGACGAGCACGGCGGCGGCGGTGCCCACCACGGCGGCGGGCAGGCCGGTGAAGCCCGTGGGGAGCACCCGGCCACGCGGCCGTGGCACCGGGGCGGCACTCTCGGTCGGTTCCATTCCCGTCCCTCTCGCAGGCGGCGGTGCCGTCGCTGTCCGATGGGCCGCGGCGAGGCGGCCGTGGTGGCGTCCGGCCGCCGGTCGCGCGCCCCGCCGGCTTCGGGGCGGGGCGCATGGCGCGGGGCCGTTCGTCCTGGCGCACGGCCGCGCAGAACCCTCGCGCGGCGGTGCGGGACGAGACGCACGCTCACCACAGTAGGCCGCGGAGGGCGCCGAGGGGCAGCGCTCTCCCTCTCTTGCCCGAATGCGACCTGGCCACCCCTAACCATCTGGTATGCGCCGAACGGGTGAGCTTCCGCGCTCCCGGAGAGGGCGCCCCGGGGTCACTCCTCCGCCGGCTCCTCGATCGGCTGTGCGGCCTCGCGAGCAGCCTCGGGACCCTGTTCGAGCAGGATCTGGAACCCCTCCTCGTCCAGAACCGGAACCTTCAGCTGCATCGCCTTGTCGTACTTGGAGCCGGGGTTCTCCCCCACGACGACGAAGGAGGTCTTCTTCGAAACGGAACCGGTGACCTTGGCTCCGCGGCTCTGGAGCGATTCTTTTGCGCCATCCCTGGTGAAGCGCTCCAGGGTGCCGGTCACGACGACCGTCAGGCCCTCCAGCGGGCGGGGGCCCTCGTCCTCCCCGGCGCCCTCGTCCTCCAGGGTGACGCCGGCGGCGCGCCACTTCCGCACGATCTCGCGGTGCCACTCCTCGGAGAACCACTGCTTCACGGCGGCGGCGATGATGCCGCCGACGCCGTCGACCGCCGCGAGCTCTTCCTCGGTGGCCTGTTCGATCCGCTCCAGGGAGCGGAACTCGCGGGCGAGCGCCTCGGCGGCGACGGGGCCGACGTGGCGGATGGAGAGACCGTTGATGAAGCGGGCGAGCGGGCGGGTCTTCGCGGCCGCGATGTTCTCCAGCATGGCGAGCGCGTTCTTCTTCGGCTCGCCCTTCTGGTTGGCGAAGACGGTGACGATCTTCTCCTCGCCGGTCTTCGGGTCCCGCTTGGGCAGTCCGCTGTCGGCGTCGAGCACGTACGCCTTGATCGGCAGCAGCTGCTCGATGGTGAGGTCGAAGAGGTCGCCCTCGTCCTTGAGCGGCGGCTCGGCCGGCTCCAGGGGCTGGGTGAGGGCGGCGGCGGCCACCGCGCCGAACTTCTCGATGTCGAGGCAGGCGCGTCCGGCGAGGAACTCGACCCGCTCGCGCAGCTGGGCCGGGCAGGTCCGGGCGTTCGGACAGCGGAGGTCGATGTCGCCCTCCTTCATCGGCTTCAGCGCCGTGCCGCACTCGGGGCACTCGGCGGGCATCACGAACTCCCGCTCGGTGCCGTCCCGCAGGTCGACGACCGGGCCGAGGATCTCGGGGATGACGTCACCGGCCTTGCGGAGCACGACGGTGTCGCCGATGAGGACGCCCTTGGCCTTCACCACCTCCTGGTTGTGGAGGGTGGCGAACTCGACCTCGGAGCCGGCCACGGTGACGGGCTCCACCTGCGCGTACGGGGTGACGCGGCCGGTGCGGCCGACGCCGACCTTGATGTCGACGAGCTTGGTGTTGACCTCCTCCGGCGCGTACTTCCAGGCGATGGCCCAGCGGGGGGCGCGCGCGGTGGAGCCGAGCCGGCCCTGGAGCGGGATCTCGTCGAGCTTGACGACGACGCCGTCGATCTCGTGCTCCACGGAGTGCCGGTGCTCGCCGTAGTGCGCGATGAACTCGCGCACCTCGCCGAGGGAGTCGACCACCTTGGTGTGCCCGGAGGTGGGCAGGCCCCACTCGCGCAGCAGCTCGTACGCCTCCGAGAGGCGGGCGATCTCGAAGCCCTCGCGGGCGCCGATGCCGTGGACCACCATGTGGAGCGGCCGGGTGGCGGTGACCTTGGGGTCCTTCTGGCGCAGCGAGCCCGCGGCCGCGTTGCGCGGGTTGGCGAAGGGCTTGTCGCCGGCCTCCACCAGGCGGGCGTTGAGCGCCTCGAAGGCCTCCATGGGGAAGTAGACCTCGCCCCGGATCTCGACGAGCTCCGGGATCCGGTCGCCCTGGAGGCGCTCGGGGACGTCGGCGATGGTCCGCACGTTGGGCGTGATGTCCTCGCCGGTGCGGCCGTCGCCGCGGGTGGCGGCGCGGGTGAGCCGGCCGTGCTCGTAGGTGAGGTTGACGGCGAGGCCGTCGACCTTGAGCTCGCACAGGAAGTGGAAGTCGGGGGTGCCGACGTCCCGGGCGACGCGCTCGGCCCAGGTCGTCAGCTCCTCCTCGTCGAAGGCGTTGTCCAGCGAGAGCATGCGCTCGCGGTGCTGGACGGCGGTGAACTCGGTCTCGTACTGCCCCGCCACCTTCTGGGTCGGCGAGTCGGGCGTGCGCAGCTCCGGGTACTCCTCCTCCAGCGCCTCCAGGGCGCGCAGGAGCCGGTCGAACTCCGCGTCGCTGACGACCGGCTGGTCCTTCACGTAGTACCGGAAGCGGTGCTCCTCGACCTGCTCGGCCAGTTCGGCGTGCTTCTCCCGCGCCTCGGCGGGCACCGTGCCCTGTCCGTCGGGCAGGGCCCCCTGTTCGACTGCCACCTTCGTTCGTCCTCCCGTGCTTCCGGCCCCGGTCACTCTGGGTTGTCCGCGAGTGATCTCGCCGCCCGGACGCAGTGGGCGAGCGCCGCCCGGGCGTACGCGGGCGAGGCGCCGGCGAGCCCGCAGGTGGGGGTGACGACCACGGACTCGGCGAGAGTCCCCGGATTCAGCCCCAGCCTGCGCCACAGCGTCCTGACACCCATGACGCTACCGCCCGGGTCCGACAATGCCGTGTCCGTGGAGGGCACCACACCGGCGAAGAGCTTCGTCCCGGCCTCCACGGCCTCGCCGATCGGCTCCTCGTCACGGTCGGTGAGCAGCCCGAAGTCGAACGACACACCGGCGGCTCCGGCGCGGCGCAGCAGTGCGAAGGGCACGCCGGGGGCGCAGGAGTGGACGGTGACGGGCCCGTCGTGGGCGGCGATCACCTCGCGCAGGGCGGCCTCCACGACCTGCCGGTCGACGGCCCGGTGGGTGCGGTAGCCGCTGGCGGTGCGGACCTGGCCGAGGAGGACGGCGGTGAGCGAGGGCTCGTCGAGCTGGAGCACGATCCGGGCGCCGGGGACGCGCTTGGCCACCTCGGCGAGGTGGCCGCGCAGGCCCTCGGCGAGGGAGGCGGCGAGATCGCGGCAGGCCCCGGCGTCGCTCAGGGCGGCCTCGCCGCCGCGGAGTTCGAGGGCGGCGGCGAGGGTCCACGGGCCGACGGCCTGGACCTTGAGCGGCCCCTCGTACCCCTGGGTGAACTCCTCCAGGGCGTCGAGGTCCTCGCCGAGCCAGGAGCGGGCGCGGCGGGTGTCGCGGCCCGGCCGGTCGCTGATCCGCCAGCCGCTGGGCTCCACGTGCGCGTACAGGTCGACGAGCATCCCGAGGGTGCGGCCGATCATGTCGGCGCCGGGGCCGCGGGCGGGGAGTTCGGCGAGGAAGGGGAAGTCCTCGAAGGTGCCGGTGACCGTCTTGGCGGCCTCGCGGGCGTCGCCCCCGGGCAGGGACCCGACGCCGGTGGCCGGGCCCCACTGCTGGATCTCGCTCATGGCCCTACCGTCCCGGACGGACCGTCAGGTCGTTGACCTCGGCGTCGCGCGGCAGGTCGAGGGCCATGACGATGGTGGTGGCCACGGACTCGGGATCGATCCACCGCGCGGGGTCGTACTCCTTGCCCTCCTGCTGGTGCACCTTGGCCTGCATGGGGCTGGCGGTGCGACCGGGGTAGACGGAGGTGACCCGGACGCCGTTGGCGTGCTCCTCGTGGCGCAGCGAGTCGGCGAGGGCCTTGAGGCCGTGCTTGGAGGCGGCGTACGCGCTCCACTCCGCGTGCGCGGCGAGTCCGGCGCCGGAGTTCACGAAGACGACGTGCCCCTGGGAGACGCGGAGCTGCGGCAGGAAGTGCCGGGTCAGTTCGGCGGGGGCGACCAGGTTCACGTTCAGCTGGTGGTGCCAGGACTTCGGGGTGAGCTCCCCGACGGCGCCGAGGTCGACGACCCCGGCGATGTGCAGCAGCGAGTCGACCCTGTCCGGCAGGCTCTGGTGCGAGAACGCCCAGGAGAGCCGGTCCGGATCCGCGAGGTCCCCGACGAGGGTGCGGGCGCCGGGGAACTCGGCCGCCAGCTCCTTGGCCCGCCCCGCGTCGCGCGCGTGCAGCACGAGGTCGTCCCCGCGCGCGTGCAGCCGCCGCGCGACGGCGGCGCCGATGCCGGAACCTGCCCCGGTGATCACATGAGTAGCCATGGTCACCATGGTCCCATCAGCGGGCGGCGATCTCGTTCTCCAGGTGGGCGAGGGCGGTGCGCCCGTCCTCGGCGAAGAAGGCGAGTTCGGAGAGGGGACGGGGCAGGAAGCCCTCGTCGTCCATGCGCTGGAACTGGACCTTGAGGCCGTCGTAGAAGCCGGCGGTGTTGAGGACGACGACCGGCTTGGTGTGCTTGCCGTGCTTCTTGAGCTCCAGGATCTCGGTGGCCTCGTCGAGGGTGCCGGTGCCGCCGACCATGACGACGATCGCGTCGGACTTGGCGAGGAGGAGCGCCTTCCTCTCGGCGAGGTCCTTGGTGATGGTCATCTCGTCGGCGTTCGGACGGGCCTTGGCGGCGAGGAAGTCGACGGAGACGCCGACGAGCCGGCCCCCCGCCTCCTGCACGCCGTCCGCGACGACCTTCATCAGGCCGGTGTCGGAGCCGCCCCAGACCAGGGTGTGGCCGGCCTTGCCGAGGAGGGCGGCGAACTCGCGGGCGGGGGCGGTGTACCGCTCGTCGAGGTCGGCGGCGGAGAGGAAGACGCAGATGTTCATGCCGACACCGTAGGCCCTGATCTGCGGGTTCCTGGATGCTTGGGGACATCCCCCGCTGCGGCGATGAGTTCCGGCGGGGCCGTCGGTCTGCCCTGCCATGGACGAGGTGAGGACGGTCGTCTCGCGGGACGGGACGACCATCGTGTACGAGCGGTACGAGGGGCACGGAACGGGGGCCGGGCGCGGGCCCGCGGTGGTGCTGGTGGGCGAGGTGCCGCTCGCCCGGCTGCTGGCCCGGAGCTTCCCCGTGTTCGTGTACGGCGGTGGCAGCGCGGGGCCGTACACGGTGGAGCGGGAGTTGGAGGGCCTGGCGGCGGTGCTGGAGGCGGCGGGTCCCGGCGTGCTGGCGCTGGCCGCCGCGGCGGCGGGGCTGCCGGTGGGGGCGGTGTCGGTGTTCGAGCCGCCGTACGCGATGCCCGCGCTCCCTCTGGAGGATGCGGCGGCGCCCGTGCTCGTGGTCGACGGCGGGGCGAGCCCGGCGCCGGTCCGGCGGGCGGCGCGGGCGCTCGCGGCGTCCCTGCCCCGGGGCCGGCACCGGACGCTGACGGGGCAGATCCACGAGGTGGCGCCGCATGTGCTGGCGCCGGTGCTCGCGGAGTTCGTGACGGAGGTCACGGAGGCGGTGGAGGTGGCGTGAGCCCCGCCCCGGACGGCCTCGCCCCCGGACGGCTCCGCCCCGGGTCGGCCCGGCCGTCGGGCGGCTCCCTAGGCGGGGGCCGTCGCCGTGCGGCGTACCGTCGTCGCGATCGTGGCCGAGCCGACCACGCGGGTGCCGTCGTAGAGGACGATCGCCTGGCCGGGGGCCACGCCGCGGACGGGCTCGTCGAAGGTGACCTTCAGTTCGCCGTCCTCCAGGGCCGCGCTCACCTCGGTCTCGCCGCCGTGGGCGCGGAGCTGGGCGGTGTAGCGGCCGGGGCCCTCGGGGGCGGTGCCGCACCAGCGGGGCTTGATCGCGGTGAGGGCGGTGACGTCGAGGGACTCGGCGGGGCCGACGGTGACCGTGTTGTTCACGGGCGAGATGTCCAGGACGTAGCGGGGCTTGCCGTCGGGGGCCGGGTGGCCGATGCGCAGGCCCTTGCGCTGGCCGATGGTGAAGCCGTACGCGCCCTCGTGGGTGCCGAGCTTCGTGCCGGACTCGTCGACGATGTCGCCCTCCGCCCTGCCCAGGCGGGTCGCGAGGAAGCCCTGGGTGTCGCCGTCGGCGATGAAGCAGATGTCGTGGCTGTCGGGCTTCTTGGCGACGGCGAGGCCGCGCCGTTCGGCCTCGGCCCGGATCTCGTCCTTGGTGGTGAGGGTGTCGCCGAGCGGGAACATCGCGTGGGCGAGCTGCTGCTCGTCGAGGACGCCGAGCACGTACGACTGGTCCTTCGCCATGTCGGAGGCGCGGTGCAGCTCGCGGGTGCCGTCCTCGCGCAGCACCACGGTGGCGTAGTGGCCGGTGCAGACGGCGTCGAAGCCGAGGGCGAGCGCCTTGTCGAGGAGCGCGGCGAACTTGATCTTCTCGTTGCAGCGCAGGCACGGGTTGGGGGTGCGGCCGGCCTCGTACTCCGCGACGAAGTCGTCGACCACGTCGGCGCGGAAGCGCTCGGCGAGGTCCCACACGTAGAAGGGGATGCCGATGACGTCGGCGGCCCGGCGGGCGTCCCGGGAGTCCTCGATGGTGCAGCAGCCGCGGGCTCCGGTGCGGAAGGACTGCGGGTTCGCGGAGAGCGCGAGGTGCACGCCGGTGACGTCGTGCCCGGCCTCGACGGCCCGGGCGGCGGCGACGGCGGAGTCCACCCCGCCCGACATGGCGGCGAGGACCTGGAGCGGACGGGTGCGGGGGCGCTGGGGCGCGGTCTCAGTCATAGCCCTACCAGGGTACGGGGCCGTTCCGGGTCGGGGTTCCCTCCGGGGCGGATCGGGGTCGGCTCCGGGACGGATCGGGGTCGCGGGCGGGAACCGCCGCCGCGAATGTGGGCGTTGTGACGGGCATGGGGAGCGAGAACGGGAAGAAGCGGGGGGTCGGGCGGCGCGCGGTGCTGCTCGGCGGCGGAGCGGCCGTGGTGGGCACGGCGGTGCTCGCGCGCGAGGATCTGGCGCGGGCCTGGTGGCGGCTGCCGTGGATGGAGAAGCCGAGGACGGACGGGGAGCTGGACCACAAGCCGGCCGAGTGGACGGCGGCGCACCAGGCGAACTGGCGGCGGGCGGACCGGCCGGACGACTACACGATCGACCGGGTGGTGATCCACGTGGTGCAGGGCTCGTACGCGACGGCGCTGCGGGTCTTCCGGAATCCGCTGCACGGGGCGGCCACCCATTACGTGGTCCGCAAGGACGGGCACGTGGCGCAGATGATCCGGGAGCTCGACGTGGCCTTCCACGCGGGGAACCGGGACATGAACGAGCGGAGCATCGGCATCGAGCACGAGGGCTTCGTGGACCGGCCGCAGGACTTCACGGCGGAGATGTACGCGGGGTCGGCGCGGCTGACGGCGGACATCTGCCGGCGGTACGGGATACCCGTGGACCGGGAGCACATCATCGGGCACGTGGAGGTCGAGGGCACCGACCACACCGATCCCGGCCCGCACTGGGACTGGGACCGGTACCTGACCCTCGTACGGAAGGAGCGGGCGCGGCTGGGGTGAGTCCGGCTGTACGAGTCCGGCTCAGCTGAGGCCGGCGGTGCGGGCGCGTTCCACGGCCGGGCCGATGGCCTCGGCGACGGCCTTCACGTCGTCCGCGGTGGAGGTGTGGCCGAGGGAGAAGCGGAGGGTGCCGCGGGCCAGGTCGGGGTCGGTGCCGGTGGCGAGCAGGACGTGGCTGGGCTGGGCGATGCCGGCGGTGCAGGCGGAGCCGGTGGAGCAGGCGATCCCGGCGGCGTCGAGGAGGAGGAGCAGGGAGTCGCCCTCGCAGCCGGGGAAGGTGAAGTGGGCGTTGGCGGGGAGCCGGTCGACGGGGTCGCCGCCGAGGATCACGTCGGGGACGGAGGTGCGGACGGCGGTGACGAGGGCGTCGCGCAGGGCGCCGATCTCGCGGGCGAAGTCCTCCTGCTCGTCGGTGGCGATGCGGGCGGCGGTGGCGAAGGCGGCGACGGCGGGGACGTCGAGGGTGCCGGAGCGGACGTGCCGCTCCTGGCCGCCGCCGTGCAGGACGGGGACGGGGGTGTGCTCGCGGCCGAGGAGCAGGGCGCCGATGCCGTAGGGGCCGCCGATCTTGTGGCCGGAGACGGTCATGGCGGCGAGCCCGGAGGCGCCGAAGTCGACGGGGAGCTGGCCGACGGCCTGGACGGCGTCGGCGTGCAGCGGGACGCCGAACTCGGCGGCGGCGTCGGCGAGGGCGCGGACCGGCATGACGGTGCCGATCTCGTTGTTGGCCCACATCACGGTGGCCAGGGCGACGGAGTCGGGGTCGCGGGCGATGGCCTCGCGCAGCGCCTCGGGGTGGACGCGGCCGTACGCGTCGACCGGCAGGTACTCGACGTCGGCGCCCTCGTGGGTGGCGAGCCAGTCGACGGCGTCGAGGACGGCGTGGTGCTCGACGGGACTGGCGAGGACGCGGGTGCGGCGCGGGTCGGCGTCCCGGCGGGACCAGTAGAGGCCCTTGACCGCGAGGTTGTCGGCCTCGGTGCCGCCGGAGGTGAGGACGACCTCGCTGGGCCGGGCGCCGAGCGCGGCGGCGAGGGTCTCGCGGCCCTCCTCGACGGTCCGCCGGGCGCGGCGCCCCGCGGCGTGCAGGGAGGAGGCGTTGCCCGTGACGGCGAGCTGGGCGGTCATCGCCTCGATCGCCTCGGGAAGCATGGGCGTGGTCGCGGCGTGGTCGAGGTAAGCCATGGTGGGTCGATTCTACGAGCCCGGGTGGAGCTTCCTCGAAGGGCCCGCTCCGGCTCTCCGGCGGCCGACCCGAACCGGGCCGCGCCGCCGGGGGCGTACCGGCTCGGCCGCGTGGGGCGCGAGGCTCAGCCGCCGGGGGGCGTACCGGCTCAGTCGCGTGGGGCGCGGGCGAGCTGGCGGGACTGGGCGACGAGGCGGCCGGCGGTGTCCCAGACCTCGGCGTCCTCCTCCAGGAAGCCGCCGGCCAAGTTGCGGGTGGTGATGGAGACCCGCAGCGGGCCGGGGGCGGGGCGGCAGCGGACGTGGGTGGTGAGCTCCACGGTCGGCGTCCAGCCCGTCAGGCCCAGCTCGAAGGCGGTCGGCGGCAGGGCGTCGACGGCGAGGAGCAGGGAGAGCGCGTCGGGCTCGCGGCCGTCGGCGAGGCCGAACCAGGCGCGCATCTCGCCCTTGCCGGAGGGGGCGCCGAGCGCCCAGCCGACGCAGGCGGGGTCGAGGCGGAGGTCGAGCCGGTCGGCGATCGCGGAGGAGCCGGGGATCCTGGGCGCCGGGTTGTCGGCGGCGCTGAAGCACTGCTCGATCGGGGCGAAGGCGGGCGGGACCGCGCTGGTGCGGACGTCGTCCGGGAGGGCGCCGAGGTCGCCGTAGGAGGCGAGGACGCGGATCCGCTCGACCTCGGTGCCGTCCTCGGCGTACTGGTAGAGGGAGGCGGTGCCGGTGGAGAGGGTCCGGCCGGTGCGGACGGTCTCGGTCCGGATGACCGCGGGGCCCGGCACCGACGGCGTGAGGTAGTGCGCCGAGACGGTGAACGGGTCCGGGTGCGGCAGGTGGTCGCCGAGGGCGCGGCCGAGCAGGGCGAGGAGGTAGCCGCCGTTGACCGCGTGGATGATCGTCCAGCCGGCCGAGAGCTCGGCGTCGTAGACCCCCGGCTCGCGGAGGGTGACGGCGGTGTCCCGGTCGAACTCGCTGCGTGCTCCGGCCGTCGGCGCGGGGCTCGTCTCGGTGCTCGTGCTCATGGACCGACGGTACAACAGAAGATTACTGAGCGGTAGCTTTTTCGGGCTCCTCGCGCGCCGAGGACCTGCGGTTCCAGGCGCGCGGCGCGCGCCAGTGGTAGCGCAGGGCGAGCAGCCTCAGCAGGAAGGCGGTGAGCACGGCGGCGCTGCTGGTGTAGGCGTTCAGCACGTCGAAGCGGATGAAGAGGACGATCATGGTCGCGCCGACGATCGCGGGGACGGCGTACAGGTCGCGGTCCCAGCGGAGCAGCGAGGGCACCTCGTTGGCGAGCACGTCGCGCAGCACGCCGCCGCCGACGGCCGTGGCGAGGCCGAGCACCGCCGAGGAGGTGAGGCCGAGCCCGTAGTCGTACGCCTTCGTCGTCCCGGTCACGCAGAAGAAGCCGAGGCCGGCCGCGTCGAAGACGTTCACGGCGGTCTGGGTGCGCTCCACCTCCGGGTGGAGGAAGAAGACGAGGGCGGTGGCGACCAGCGGCATGAGGAAGTAGCCGAGGTCGGTGAAGGCGGCCGGGGGTACGGCTCCGATCACCAGGTCGCGGAAGAGGCCGCCGCCGAGCGCGGTGACCTCGGCGAGCACGGCCATGCCGAAGACGTCGAAGTTCTTCCGGACGGCGAGGAGGGCGCCGGAGATGGCGAAGACGAAGATGCCGATGAGGTCGAGCGTGTGTTGGACCGACGGACTGAACAGATCGTGGAGCACCGGGCAATTGTGCCGCCTGTACGGAAAGGTCCCGGCCATCATGTGATGGCCGGGACCTTTCGGTGCGGGATCACTCCCCCTTGGGCTCCCCCTTGGGCTCCTCGGACTCCTCAGGCTTCGCCTGTGCGGGGATCTCCGGCCTCTCCTCGCCCGCCGGGCGGAGGGTGCCGTCCTGGATCTCCCGGGCGAAGTGGCAGGCCACCTTGTGGCCGCCGCCCGCGTCCGTCAGCTCCGGCCGCTCCTTGCCGCACCGGTCCTGCGCCCACGGGCAGCGGGTGTGGAAGCGGCAGCCCGACGGCGGGTTCGCCGGGGAGGGCAGGTCGCCGTGGAGCAGGATCCGCTCGCGCCGGTCCTCGACCTCCGGGTCCGGCACCGGCACCGCCGACATGAGCGCCTTGGTGTACGGGTGCAGCGGCTCCTCGTACAGCGTGTCGCTCGGCGCCTCCTCCACCAGCGCGCCCAGGTACATCACGCCGATGACGTCCGAGATGTGCCGGACCACGGCGAGGTCGTGGGCGATGACCAGGTAGGTCAGGCCCATCGACTCCTGGAGCTCCTCCAGGAGGTTGATCACCTGGGCCTGGATGGAGACGTCGAGCGCGGAGACCGGCTCGTCGCAGATGATCAGGTCCGGCTCCAGGACCAGGGCGCGGGCGATGCCGATGCGCTGGCGCTGGCCGCCGGAGAACTCGTGCGGGTAGCGGGAGAGGGCGTTGGCGGGCAGGCCCACCTTGGCGAGGATCTCCCGGATCTTCTCCCGGCGCTCGTCCTGGTCCGCGCCGATCCCGTGCGCGGCCATGCCCTCGCTGAGGATCGACTCGATGTTCTGGCGCGGGTTGAGGCTGCCCAGCGGGTCCTGGAAGACCATCTGGAGCCGGCGGCGGAAGGAACGCAGCTCCTTCTCCGGCAGCTTGGCCACGTCGGTGCCGTCGAGGACGACCGAGCCGTCGGTGATGTCGACCAGGCGCAGCACCGCGCGGCCCAGTGTCGTCTTGCCGCAGCCCGACTCGCCGACCAGGCCGTACGTCTGGCCCGCCTCGACCGACAGCGAGATGCCGTCGACGGCGTAGACGTGCCCGACGGTGCGATTGAAGAGGACGCCCTTCTTGACGGGGAAGTGGACCTTCACGCCGTCGAGTTCGAGCAGGCTCATGCCGGGACCTCCGTCGTGGCGAGGACCGGGTTGGCGCAGCGGGCGCGGTGGCCGGCCGCGCGCGGTTCGGTCAGTTCGGGCGTGCCGGTCAGGCACTCCATCTCGTACCGGTCGCAGCGCGGGGCGAAGGCGCAGCCGTCGGCCCAGGCGATCTGGTCGTTGATGGACCCGCGGATGGGGTGGAGCGGTTCGCCGCGCGGGGCGTCGAGCCGGGGGATGGAGCCGAGCAGGCCGTGGGTGTACGGGTGCGTCGGGTGGGCGAACAGCTCGCGCCGGCCGGCCGATTCGACGACCTTGCCCGCGTAGAGGACGTTCACCTGGTCGCACAGGCCGGCGACGACACCCAGGTCGTGGGTGATCATCAGCAGCGCGGTGCCCTCCTGGTCGACCAGTTCCTTGAGGAGTTCGAGGATCTGGGCCTGGATGGTGACGTCGAGCGCGGTGGTCGGCTCGTCGGCGATGAGCAGGCGGGGGGCGCAGGCGACCGCCATGGCGATGAGCGCGCGCTGCCGCATGCCGCCGGAGAGCTGGTGCGGGTACTCCTTCAGGCGTCGGTCCGGGTCGGGGATGCCGACCCGGTCGAGCAGGTGTGCGGCCTCCTTGCGGGCGGCCTCGCCCTTCAGGCCGCGGTGGCGCTGGAGGATCTCGGTGACCTGGACGCCGATGGGGACGACCGGGTTCAGCGAGGACAGCGGGTCCTGGAAGATCATCGCCATGTCGCGTCCGCGCAGGTCGCGCATCTTGGACGGGGAGAGCGACAGCAGGTCCGTGCCGTCGAGGTCGGCGCGGCCGCCGAGGGTGACGCCCTTGCGGGGCAGCAGTCCCATGAGGGCGAGCGAGGTCACGGACTTGCCGCAGCCCGACTCGCCGACCAGGCCGACGACCTGGCCCTGGTCGACCGAGAAGGAGACGCCGTTGACCGCCCGGACGTCCTTGCGGCCGCGGCCGCCGAAGGTGACGGTGAGTTCGTCCACGGTGAGGAGTGGCATGACGTCAACCTCGCAGCTTCGGGTCGAGGGCTTCGCGCATGGCCTCGCCGAGCAGGGTGAAGCCGAGGGCGGTGATGATGATGGCGACCGCCGGATACATGGACATCATCGGCGCGTTGTCGAAGAAGCGTTCCGCCTGCGAGAGCATGACGCCCCACTCGGGGACCGACGGGTCGGGGTTGCCGAGTCCGAGGTAGGAGAGGGCGGCCGCCTCGATGATGGCGGTGGCCAGGCTCAGGGTGGCCTGGACGATCACCGGGCTCAGCGAGTTCGGCATGATCTGGGTGAAGACGATCCGCCGCTTGCGGATGCCGAGCGAGCGGGCCGCGAGGACGTAGTCGCTGCCGCCCTGGGCGAGCATCGAACCGCGCAGCAGCCGGGCGAAGATCGGGATCTGCACCACACCGACGGCGATCATCACGGTGGTGAGCGACTGGCCCAGCACGGCGGCGACGGAGACGGCGAGGAGCAGCGAGGGCAGCGCCAGCATGATGTCGGTGACGCGCATGACGGCGTCGTCGATCCGGCGTCCCATGCGGCCGCCGAGCGTGGCCGCCGCGCCCGACACGATGCCGATGAGGGCGCCGATCAGCAGGCCGATGAGCATGGAGACCACGCCGACGAGCAGGGTCTGGCGGGCGCCGACGAGCATGCGGGAGAAGACGTCGCGGCCCAGGTGGTCGAGGCCGAACCAGTTCTCGCCGCGCGCGCCGACGAACTCTCCCCGGTTGGGGAAGACCTCGCCGCGCCAGGCCTGGTCGGTCGGGGCGTGGGGGGCGATCCACGGGCCGACGACGGCGAGCAGGACGAACCCGGCGATGATCACGGCGCCGATGATCGCCATCTTGCTGGCGCGCAGCCGGCGCATCGCCTCGCGCCACAGGCTGGCGCCGCTGGCGGTCTCGGTCCTCGCCGTGAGCTGGGCGAGCCGGTCGACCTTGGAAGCGGTGTTGATCAGACTCATCAGTGCACCCGCACCCTCGGATCGATGACGCTGTACGCGAGATCGACGAGCATGTTGATCAGCACGTAGATCATCGCGATGAACATGATGAAGCCGACGAGCACCGGGTAGTCGCGGGCGTCGATGGCCGTGCGGATGAAGGAGCCGATGCCTCCGAAGGAGAAGACCGACTCGGTGAGCACGGCGCCGGAGAGCAGGCTGCCGGTGAGCAGGCCGACGGCGGTGACCACGGGCAGCAGCGCGTTGCGCAGGACGTGCCGGCCGCGGACGACCCGGCGCTCCAGGCCCTTGGACTCGGCGGTGCGGATGTAGTCCTCGCCGAGCACCTCCAGGACGCTGGCGCGGGTCATGCGGACGATGACGGCGAGCGGGATGGAAGCCAGGGCGATGCCGGGCAGCACCAGGTGCATGAGGGCGTCCCAGGAGGCGTCGAACTCGCCGGTGAGGATGCCGTCGAGGACGGCGAAGCCGGTCACACTGGTGGCGTCGATGCCGGTGGACTGGCGGCCGAAGGTGCCGAAGATCCCGCCGAAGGCGCCCTTGAGCAGGTCCGCCAGGAAGAAGACCGGGATGCAGATGCCCACCAGGGAGCCGGAGACGGAGGCCACGTCCAGCCAGCCGCCGCGGTTGCGGGCCGCCAGGTAGCCGAGCGGGACGCCCACGACGACGGCCAGGAACATGGCCGCGAGGCTGAGTTCGACCGTGGCGGGGAAGCGCAGCACGAACTCGTCCCAGACGGGCTGCCCGGTCTGCACCGAGGTGCCCAGGTCGAGGTCGATGAGCCGCTTGAGGAAACGTCCGTACTGGACGTGGATCGGCTGGTCGAGTCCCAGCGCGCGGTTGATGCGCGCCACATCGGCTTCGGTCGCCCGCTCGCCCAGGATCGCTGAGGCGGGTCCGCCGGGCAGCCGGTTCAGCCAGATGAAGAGCAGAACCGACAGGCCGAGCAGGGTGGGTATGAGCTGGAGAAGTCGTCGTACGACGAGTCGCAACACCCCGCATGCCCCTTTCTTGCGTTGGTCAGGAGTCGGATGCGCGGACGCCCGGCCACGAGAGGAACGCGTGACCGGGCGGACCGCTTACGGGTGTGTTACTTGAAGGAGACCTCGGCGAAGTTCTCCTGCGTCAGCGGGGAGACCTTCGGCGGGACGACGTTCTTGCCGAACGCGATGGCCGGCGGGGAGGAGGACAGCGGGAGACCCGGCAGGTACTCCATGATCGCCTCGTTGGCGGCCTTGTAGAGGTCGGTGCGCTTGGTCGGGTCGCCCTGGAGCGAGCCGGCCTTCACCTTGCCGAAGAGCGCCTCGTCCTTGAAGCCCCACTGCTTGTCGTACCCGGCGAACCAGGTGCCGATGAAGTTGTAGCCGTCGTTGAAGTCACCGGTCCAGCCGAGCAGGTGCAGCGGGCAGGAGCCGGCCTCGACCGCGTCCAGGTAGTCCGGGTTCCACTTGGCCGGCTTCGGGTTGACCTTGATGCCGGCCTTCTCCAGGTCGGCCTTGATCAGCTCGAAGATGTCCTGCGGGGCGGGCATGTACGGGCGGGTGACCTCGGTCGGGTAGCAGAAGTCGACCGCGAGCTTGGACTCGCCGGCGGAGGCGAGGAGCTCCTTGGACTTGGCGGTGTCGAAGGCGTACGTCTTCACCTTGTCCGAGTGGCCGGCGACCGTGTCGGGCATGAACTGGGTCGCGACCTTGCCGCCCTCGGGCAGCTGGGTCTTGACGATGTTCTCGCGGTCGACGGCGTGCGCGATGGCCTGGCGGACGGCGGGCTTCTTCAGCGCCGCGTTGGCCTCCTGCGACATGCCGAGGTAGAGCAGGTTGAAGACGTCACGGGTCGGGACGTTGAAGCCCGCGCTCTCCAGGGTCTTGATGTCGGCGGGCGCGACCAGGTCGTAGCCGTCGATGTCACCGGCCTGCAGCGCCTGACGGCGGCTGCTCTCGGTGTCGATCGTGCGGAAGACCAGGTTCTTCACCTTGGCCTTGTCGCCCCAGTAGTCGTCGAAGCGCTCAAGGGTGACTTCCTTGTTGCCCTTGTTCCACTTCGTGATCTTGTACGGGCCGGTGCCGGCGACCGTGCCGGCCTCCTGGCTGTACTTGGGGTACGTGATGGCGTCGCCCTTGGCGGTCGCCTCCTGCTTCGCGTACTCCTGCAGCGCCTTCGGCGAGTGGATCGCGAGGGCCTGCAGCGAGAAGCCGCCCGGCAGGTTGGCGGAGGGCTCGAGGACCTCGATGACGGCCGTGTTCTCGTCCTTGGCGGTGCAGGACTTGTAGTTCGGCTTGGGGGCTTCCTTGTCCTCGTTGGCCTTGAAGCCGCCCATGATGGTCTGCCAGTAGTAGGAGACCGCGCTCGACTGGTAGGTGCCCTTCCAGTTGAACCAGTAGTCGTAGTTGGCGCAGACCGCCGCCGCGTTCAGGGTCTCGCCGTCGTGGAACTTCACGCCCTGGCGGAGGTTGAAGGTCCAGACGGTGCCCTCGGGGTTGCTCGACCACTTCTCGGCGAGCCCGCCGACCAGCTCGCTGCCGCCCGACTCGTGCTCCAGGAGCGCCTCGAACGCCTGGCGGGTGACCCGGAAGGTCTCGCCGTCGCTCGCGAGGGCCGGGTCGAGAGAGGCCGGGTCGCCCGGGGCGCCGAACACGAAGGTGTCCTTGGCCTTGGACTTGTTCTCGTCCTTGTCCCGGTCGCTCGCGCAGCCCGTGGCGATGAGGCCGACCGTGAGGGCCGCCGTCAGAGCCCGGGTCGACCGGGAATTGAGTATGCGCATGCGTCCACCCCTGGGTCGCCATGTGTGGTCTTGACCGGCCGAACGCTACTGGCGAGTGACGGTACTGAGAACAGTCCGCATAGCGGTGATACCAACCTGAGACCCGGACACTCACCAAATCGGTCCGATGCCGGACATCGGTGGCGGGAGCGGGCCCAAAGCGGACGCAAAACCCCACCCTGGCAAGCCATTTCGACCGGGGTGGGGGAAGGGGGCGTCAGAGGGGCCGCACCGACGGGTAGCCGTATCCCGGACGGTGGGATCCCGCATGCTGGGACGGGGCGCCGTGGGCCTCGCGGTCGTAGAAGGGGCGGGCGTGGGCCCGCAGCCAGAGCGCCACCGGGTCGTACGCATCGGAGAGCGCGACCGTCGAGACGGGCAGCCCCTCGGGCACGGCGCCGATCGACTGCCGCATCATCGCCCGCACCTCGTCGACGGTCGCCGCCGAGCCGTCGTACAGGTCGAGCCCGATGACCAGGTACGGGGTCCCGAGCGCGGGCTGCACCCAGCCGCGGCGCAGCGAGCGGACGGCCGGGGTCCGGTGCGCGTTCTGGGTGAGCTGGGCGTAGAACTGCGGGAGTTCCAGGGCGGGTTCGGAGACCCGGAGCGGTCCTGCGGGCATCCGGTCGAGGCCGGTGGCGATCCGGCGCAGATCGGCCCAGGGGATGCCGACGCCGCCGCCGGGGGCGTGCGGGTTGAGCCAGACGCCCCAGCGCTCGGGGTAGAGGGC
The DNA here is from genome assembly GCF_030010625.1 of Streptomyces sp. CC208A. Classification (GTDB taxonomy): domain Bacteria; phylum Actinomycetota; class Actinomycetes; order Streptomycetales; family Streptomycetaceae; genus Streptomyces. The sequence goes on from NZ_JASCXN010000005.1 coordinate 76,191, forward strand.
ACGGGCGATCTCGCGGCCCGTGACGCGCTCGTGGGCGCGCTGCCAGCCGGAGGCGGCGAGCTCGCCGGCGGAGGTGACGCAGGGGGCGTAGCCGTACCCGTCGACCTCCATGTTGCCGTACTGGGCCTCCGGCGAGCCGGGGCCGCCCTGCCAGAGCAGCATGTACAGCTCTCCGTCGGCCAGGGCGTGCAGCAGGCCCTCGTACGCGTCGTAGCGTCCGGGCGCCACCTGGCGCAGCATGTGCTCGACCTGGCCGGTCGTGGCGCCGCCTGACGCGCTCACCCTGGTCCCGCCCCTCTGTCCTCTGTGTCGTACGGCTCGGTTCGGTGGTTCGGTCTCGGTCGGTCCAGCTTAGACAGGGCCGACGGCTCGGGCAGGGCCCGCGGTCATCCGGTGGCGCGCTGGTAGAAGGGGCGCACCTGTTCCAGCATCCAGTCGCCGACCGGGTCCTGGGCCATGTCGAGGAGGATCAGGTTGACCGGCCAGGCGACCTCGACCCGGCCGAGGGCGCGGCCGAGGGCGTCCAGCGGCGCGTTGCGGTCGACGCCGTCCCAGCCGGTGAGCTGGACGCCGATGAAGAGGGCCGGTTCGGTGCCCTCGACGCTGGCGAGGGTGCGGCGGGCGGTGGCGACCACGCCGGTGGCCTCGAACTCGGCGGAGGCGGCGGCGAGGAAGTCGACCGGGTCGTCCTGCCAGTCGGGCTCGAAGAGCCGGACCCGGCCGCCGCTCGCGGGCCCGTCGAGGGCGGTGCGGCCGACCCGGCACAGCTCGGCGACGGCGGGCGGGGGCAGCGGGACGCCGACGGTGCCGCCGGGGTTCACGGCGATCCCGAGCTGCGGCGGCAGGCCGCGGGCGAAGTCACGGGCGGGGGCGACGGCGAAGGACATGTGGGTGCCGACGCAGGCGAGGAACTGCTCCTGCGAGCTGTAGACGGGGACGTAGGCGGCGCCGCCGATCTCCATGGTGGCGAGGTCCAGGTCGGCGCTGTCGGGGCCGCCGCCGTTGGGCAGCGGGACCCAGACCTGGCTGCGGCCGAGCACCTCGATGAGCCGGCCCCCGGCGGCGGGCTCCCCGAGCGCGGCGACGAGCGCCTCTTCCAGCTCGTTGCCCGGCCACGTCACGTCCACGGTGCTTTCCGTCCCCAATTCTCGTACGGCCCCTTCTCGTACGGCACCGGCCCATCGGCCGTACGGCACCGGCCCATCGGCCCCGGTCCCGGCCGTCCCGCAGCACCCTAACGCCGCCCCGACCCGCCCGTGACCAGAACCCGCCCCTCAGACGGCCCTCAGGCGGCTTGGCGGAAGCCGATACGGCGCAGCGCGGCGGCGGCTTCCCGGTCGAGGAGGGTCGCGGAGGCGCAGCCGCGCGGCGGGCGGCCCGCCTCGACGGCGGCGACCAGGCGGCCGACGGCGCGGCGGTGCCGGGCGAAGGCGTACGCGGACACCCCCCGGCCCCGCTCGCGCTGTCCGTCCCTGGCGGTGGCCGGGTCGACGTCGAGGAGCACCAGGTGGAGGGCGCGGCCGCGGCGGGCGGCGGAGCGGGCGAGCCAGCCGCGGACCCAGGACTGGGTGCCGCAGTCGTGGACGACGACCCCGGCGCCGGAGCGCAGGGCCCGGTACAGCCCGGCGTAGTGCGCGATCCGGACCAGCGGACGGTAGAGCGCGTACGGCAGGAGGCGGGGCATCCGGGCCTCCCAGCGCTCCCGGACGTCCTGGGAGTCGATGCCGCCGCCCTCGGCCGCCCGCCGCAGCAGGGTGGACTTGCCGCTGCCGGGCAGGCCGGAGACGACCACGACGTCACCGGCCGCGAAGAGCAGGGCGCGCGGGCCGCGCCCGCCGCGCTCGCGCAGGTCCCGCACCACGCGCGCGTGCGCACGGGTCCGGGCGCGGGCACGTTCGGTCGGCTGGGCGGGTATGGCGGCGTCGGTCGCGAAGACGCCGGTGTGCTGGATCCTCATCGCTGCTCCCCCCTCGGGCCCCCGCGGACGTCTTGGGAGACCTCAGGAGACCCTTGCCCACGGAGTGTAAAGAAACGGTAATCCGAGACAAGCGATTTGCGGCGCCGACACCGCGTGCAATGATGTGCGCGCCAGGCGCGTTCCGCGCCGTACAACCGCATACCGGCCGCTCGAATCCGCGCGGGAGAGTTCCGGACCGGCCCCTTCGGCCGTCCGGGCGCCGAAGGAGCAAGACCCTCCCTTGAATCTCTCAGGCCCCGTACCGCGCGGATGAGGCAGATCTGAAAAGCGGACCGCGTCGTCGCGGTCCCACCCAAGGTGCAAGCTGGGGATGCCCCCGGTGAACCTCTCAGGTTCCATGACAGATGGGGAGGACGTCCTCGCCCGTCATGTGTTTTCGTCACCGATCACGCCCTTGGGACCCGGGAGCCACCTTCCAATGAGCACTGCCCCCCGCCTGACCGCCCTCGATGCCCTGCATCGTTCCCTGGGCGCGACCATGACCGACTTCGCCGGCTGGGACATGCCGCTGCGGTACGCCAGCGAGCGCGACGAGCACAACGCCGTCCGCACCAAGGCCGGCCTCTTCGACCTCTCCCACATGGGCGAGATCACCGTCACCGGCCCGCAGGCCGCGGAACTGCTCGACTACGCCTTGGTCGGCAACATCTCCACGATCGGCGTCGGCCGCGCGCGCTACACGATGATCTGCCAGGAGGACGGCGGCATCCTCGACGACCTGATCGTCTACCGCCTCGGCGAGACGGAGGCTGCGTCTTCTCACTACATGGTCGTCGCCAACGCCTCCAACGCCCAGATCGTCCTGGACGCCCTGGTGGCCCGCGCCGAGGGCTTCGACGCCGAGGTGCGCGACGACCGCGACGCGTACGCCCTGATCGCCGTGCAGGGCCCCGAGTCCCCCGGCATCCTGAAGCGGCTCACCGACGCCGACCTGGACGGTCTGAAGTACTACGCGGGCCTCCCCGGCACCGTCGCCGGCGTCCCCGCGCTCATCGCCCGCACCGGCTACACCGGCGAGGACGGCTTCGAGCTCTTCCTGAAGCCGGAGCACGCCGAGGGCGTGTGGAAGGCGCTGACCGAGGCGGGCGCGGGCGTCGGCCTGATCCCGTGCGGCCTGTCCTGCCGCGACACGCTCCGCCTGGAGGCGGGCATGCCGCTGTACGGGCACGAGCTCACCACCTCCCTCACCCCCTTCGACGCCGGTCTCGGCCGGGTCGTGAAGTTCGAGAAGCCGGGCGACTTCGTCGGCCGCAAGGCGCTGGAGGCCGCCGCCGAGCGCGCCGAGACCGCCCCGCCGCGCAAGCTGGTCGGCCTGGTCGCCGAGGGCCGCCGCGTCCCGCGCGCCGGCATGGCGGTCGTCGCCGGCGGCGAGGTCATCGGCGAGGTCACCTCCGGCGCCCCGTCCCCGACGATCGGCAAGCCGATCGCGATGGCGTACGTCGACGCGTCGCACGCGGCCCCCGGCACCGAGGGTGTAGGGGTGGACATCCGCGGCTCCCACGAGCCGTACGAGGTCGTCGCGCTGCCGTTCTACAAGCGGCAGAAGTGACGCGCCGCAAGCGCCGCAAGTGACGCAGAAGTGACACATCCGTATCAGGACGCGTCTCACCCCGTAAGACCACGTACATCAGCACTCCCCCGATCCAGGAGAATCAGGCCATGAGCAACCCCCAGCAGCTTCGCTACAGCAAGGAGCACGAGTGGCTGACGGACGCCGTTGACGGCGTCGCGACCGTCGGCATCACCGAGCACGCGGCGAACGCGCTCGGCGACATCGTGTACGTCCAGCTCCCCGAGGTCGGCGCCACCGTCACCGCGGGCGAGGAGTGCGGCGAGCTGGAGTCGACCAAGTCCGTGAGCGAGCTGTACTCCCCCGTCTCGGGCGAGGTCGTCGAGGCCAACCAGGACGTCGTGGACGACCCGGCGCTGGTCAACACCGCTCCGTTCGAGGGCGGCTGGCTGTTCAAGGTGCGCATCGCGGAGGAGCCGGGCGACCTGCTCACCGCCGACGAGTACACCGCCTTCACCGCAGGCTGACCGAGACCCCCTAGGGATCGCTTCATGTCGCTTCTGAACACTCCCCTCCACGAGCTGGACCCGGACGTCGCCGCCGCCGTCGACGCCGAGCTCCGCCGCCAGCAGTCCACCCTCGAGATGATCGCCTCGGAGAACTTCGCTCCGGTCGCGGTCATGGAGGCCCAGGGCTCCGTCCTCACCAACAAGTACGCCGAGGGCTACCCGGGCCGCCGCTACTACGGCGGCTGCGAGCACGTCGACGTGGCCGAGCAGATCGCGATCGACCGGATCAAGGACCTGTTCGGTGCCGAGTACGCCAACGTGCAGCCGCACTCCGGCGCCTCCGCCAACCAGGCCGCGCTCTTCGCGATCGCCCAGCCGGGCGACACGATCCTCGGTCTCGACCTGGCGCACGGCGGCCACCTCACCCACGGCATGCGCCTGAACTTCTCGGGCAAGCAGTTCAACGTGGTCGCGTACCACGTGGACGAGGCCGGCCTGGTGGACATGGCCGAGGTCGAGCGCCTCGCCAAGGAGCACCGCCCGAAGGTGATCATCGCCGGCTGGTCGGCGTACCCGCGTCAGCTGGACTTCGCGGAGTTCCGCCGGATCGCCGACGAGGTCGAGGCGTACCTGTGGGTCGACATGGCCCACTTCGCGGGCCTGGTCGCGGCCGGTCTGCACCCGAACCCGGTCGAGTACGCGGACGTGGTGACCTCCACCACGCACAAGACGCTCGGCGGCCCGCGCGGCGGCATCATCCTGGCGAAGAAGGAGTTCGCGAAGAAGCTGAACTCCTCGGTCTTCCCCGGTTTCCAGGGCGGCCCGCTGGAGCACGTGATCGCGGCCAAGGCCGTCTCCTTCAAGGTCGCGGCCTCGGAGGAGTTCAAGGAGCGCCAGCAGCGCACCCTGGAGGGCGCGCGGATCATCGCCGAGCGCCTGGTCCAGGACGACGTCAAGGAGCACGGCGTCTCCGTGCTCTCCGGCGGCACCGACGTGCACCTGCTCCTGGTCGACCTGCGCGCCAGCGAGCTGGACGGCCAGCAGGCCGAGGACCGTCTCCACGAGGTCGGCATCACGGTCAACCGGAACGCGGTCCCGAACGACCCGCGCCCGCCGATGGTCACCTCCGGTCTGCGCATCGGCACTCCGGCCCTCGCCACCCGCGGCTTCCAGGCCGAGGACTTCCGCGAGGTCGCCGACATCATCGCCGAGACGCTGAAGCCGGGCTTCGACGCCGAGGCGCTGAAGGCCCGGGTGACCGCTCTGGCCGACAAGCACCCGCTGTACCCCGGCCTGAAGTAATTTCGTACGCTTTTGTTCGTACGAAGCTTCCGGGGCACCGCGCACACTGGACAGTGAGCGCGGTGCCCCGCCCCTTTGTCCCGTCCTTCCCGTCCTTCCCGCACCTCCCCGTCCTGCTTCTTCCTGCTTGTTTCTGCACCACCCCGGCAGACAACGGCGTCTAGCCCCACAAGGAGTCCCCCGTGGCCATCTCGGTCTTCGACCTGTTCTCGATCGGCATCGGCCCGTCCAGCTCCCACACGGTGGGCCCGATGCGCGCGGCCCGGATGTTCGCCCGCCGGCTGCGGAACGAGGGGCTCCTCGACCGGGTCGCCTCGGTCCGGGCTGAGCTGTACGGCTCGCTGGGCGCCACCGGCCACGGCCACGGCACCCCGAAGGCGGTCCTGCTCGGCCTGGAGGGGAACTCGCCGCGCACGGTGGACGTGGAGACGGCGGACGACGAGGTCGAGCGGATCAAGGCGAGCGGCCGGATCAGCCTGCTCGGGACGCACGAGATCCCGTTCTCCTTCGACGACGACCTGGTCCTGCACCGCCGCAAGGCGCTGCCGTACCACGCCAACGGCATGACGGTCTTCGCGTACGACGCCGAGGGCGGGTCCGTCCTGGAGAAGACGTACTACTCCGTCGGCGGCGGCTTCGTCGTGGACGAGGACGCGGTGGAGGGCCAGAGCCCGATCGTCCCGGACGACACCCTCCTGAAGTACCCCTTCCGCACCGGTGACGAGCTGCTCCGCCTCACCAAGGAGACCGGTCTGTCGATCTCCTCGCTGATGCTGGAGAACGAGAAGGCGTGGCGCACCGAGGAGGAGATCCGCGCCGGGCTCCTGGAGATCTGGCGGGTCATGCGCTCCTGCGTCTCGCGCGGCATGTCCCGCGAGGGCATCCTGCCCGGCGGCCTGAAGGTCCGCCGGCGGGCCGCGACCTCCGCCCGCAAGCTGCGCTCCGAGGGCGACCCGGCGGCGCACGCCATGGAGTGGATCACCCTCTACGCGATGGCGGTGAACGAGGAGAACGCGGCCGGCGGCCGGGTCGTCACGGCCCCCACCAACGGCGCGGCCGGCATCATCCCCGCCGTCCTGCACTACTACATGAACTTCGTCCCCGGTGCCGACGAGGACGGTGTGGTCCGCTTCCTCCTCGCCGCGGGCGCGATCGGCATGCTCTTCAAGGAGAACGCCTCGATCTCCGGCGCCGAGGTCGGCTGCCAGGGCGAGGTCGGCTCGGCCTGCTCGATGGCGGCGGGCGCCCTCGCCGAGGTCCTGGGCGGCTCCCCCGAGCAGGTGGAGAACGCGGCCGAGATCGGCATGGAGCACAACCTGGGCCTGACCTGCGACCCGGTCGGCGGCCTGGTCCAGATCCCCTGCATCGAGCGCAACGGCATGGCGGCGGTCAAGGCCGTCACGGCGGCGAAGATGTCGATGCGCGGCGACGGCAGCCACCTGGTCTCCCTCGACAAGGTCATCAAGACCATGAAGGAGACGGGCGCCGACATGAGCGTCAAGTACAAGGAGACCGCGCGCGGCGGGCTCGCGGTGAACATCATCGAGTGCTGACGCGGCCTACGGGGTCGGCACCACGGTGAGCAGGGCCGAGAGGGCCACGATCGCGGCGAGGACGGCGAGTTCCACTCGGGCCGGGGGGCGGGCGTCGGTGCCGGAGGTCAGGCGGGAGCGGGCCGCCAGGGCCAGCAGGCTGGCGCCGCCGAAGAGGGCGAGCTTCAGCAGCAGGATCCTGCCGTAGGCGGTGGCGAGCGCGGCCTCCGGGGGGAGGCGGCGGAGTGTGGAGGCGGTGCCGGTGGCGGCGAGGGCCGCGTAGGCGCAGGCGGCCATCCTGGCGTAGCGGAGGAGGACCTCGCGTCCGCCGCCGCGCAGCCGCAGCACCCGGAGGACGTACAGCAGGGTGCCCGTCCACAGCGAGGCGGCGGTGAGGTGGACGACGGTGAGGCCGGTGCCGATGCCGAAGCCGGCGGTCTCGGGGTGGGCGCGCAGTGCCTCGGCGACGATCGCGGCGGTGAGCGGGAGGGCGGCGAGGGCTGGGCGCCGGGAGGCGGCGCAGACCGCGGCGAGCAGGCAGGCGTACGCGGTGACGAGCAGCAGGCGGTTCTCGCGGGGCCCGTGAACGGCGGCGGGGAGGAGCGGGAGGCCGGCGGTGGCGGCCGCGGCGAGCAGGGCGCCGGGGGTGGCCAGGGGCTGCGGCAGGGGGCCGGGGCCTGCGAGCCGGGTGCCGGCGAGTTCGCCGACGGCGACGGCGAGACCGGCGAGGAGAAGGGCCCTGAGGAAGGCCGGGGTGCCGACCGCCGGTATCAGGAGTCCGCCGGTGCCGAGGAGGGCGACCGCGAGGACGGCGGCGGCCGCGAGGGCCGCGGCGCCTCGACGGCTCGGGGTGCCGAGGGGTCCGGGAAGCGTCACCGGACGATCGTCACCGGGCCCGGGGCGGGCGGCAACTCGGGGTGAGCGCCGCCCGGTCCCGGTCCCCGCAGGTCAGGGCAGGGTCACGCCTTGCTCAGGTGGGACCAGAACTCGTCCCAGGACAGGCGGCCGTCGCCGTTGTCGTCGCGCTGCTTGATGAGGGCCTCGGCCACCGTCTCGGTGACGTTGAAGTCGCCCAGCTGGGCCATGACGCTCTTGTACTCCGCGGCGGTGATGTAGCCGTCCCCGTCCACGTCGTACCGGTTGAATGCCGTGCGTGCCGACTCGATGTCCGCCACTGCTTCCGCCCCTTCTCGGTGCTGTTCTGACGGGGGTCAGATTAGCTTGGCCGGCGGCTGCCGGATCATTGCGGTATGAGCAGTGACGTGACACGGATCCTGGCGGCGGCGGCACGCGGGGAGTTCCCCGCGATGGACGGGGGAACGGCGGTGGTCCCGGCGCCGAACCGGCGGGACGCCGGTGTGCTGGCCTTCACCGCCCACTCGGTGGTCTTCGCCGACGTCGATCCGGAGTGGGTACGGGCCGAGCTGGCGGCGACCGGGAGCGATCCGCTCGCGGCGAGCATGAACCCCCGCTTCCTGGTGCGGCTGATGGAGCGGACCGGGCGGGCGATGAACACCGTCGACCTGCTGACGGTCGCCGACGCCCTGCCGGGCCCGCCGCCGGTGGAGCTGCGGGAGATCGAGGACCCGGGGCACCCGCGGGTGGCGCGGGCGCTGAAGTACCGCGACGAGGTACGGGTGTGGGCGGCGGACGGCAGCGTGCTGATCCTGGGGCGCAGGGTCGCAGGCCGCTGGGAGGCGGCGATCGAGGTCGAGGAGGAGGTGCGGCACCGGGGTCTGGGCCGGGCGCTGGCGACGGCGGCGCGTCATCTGACCCCGGGCCCGGTGGTGTGGGCGCAGCAGTCGCCGGGCAACGCGCGGAGCGTGCGGACCTTCCAGGCGGCGGGGTACCGGCCGGTGGCGTCGGAGGCGCTGCTCATCGCACGGTGAGCCTCTTGAGGCCGTCCATCATGTGGATGATCGAGGGAAACAGCCGGTGAACCGCATAGTCATTCATGGTTTGCAAGGTGAGTGCCACACGTCACCAACGATTCACAGTGAAAGTGCGACCTTCTGCCCCATTTAGTCCGGTATGGGCATTTGGCGGCGAGGGCCGCCGTCTGTCATAGTCGGTGTCACGACCCCCATTGACCCGGGCCAGGTCGTCCAAGCGGCCGTGGATACACCCCCCCCCGTCCACGGCGCCTCACACGGAAGCCCCCAGCTCGCCCCACCACGGCGCACGGGGGCTTCCGTGCGTCCGCAGCCAGTTCGCAGCCCGTTCGCAGCCAGTCCACGGCCGGTCAGCAGCCGGTCAGCGGTCGGTGACCCGCATCTCGAACCAGGTCGTCTTGCCGCGCGGCCCGAGGTCCACGCCCCAGCGGTCGGAGAGCTTGTCGACGAGGTAGAGGCCGCGGCCGCTGACGTCGAGCTCGCTCACCGGCATCAGACAGGGCAGCCCGCGCGAGGGGTCGCGCACCTCGATCCTGATCCGGGCGGGGCGCCGCTGGACGCGCAGTGCGAAGACCCTGGCTCCGGTGTGCCGGACCGCGTTGCCGACCAGTTCGGAGACGAGCAGGACCGCGTGTTCGGCGAGGGTCGGGCCGAGGCCCCACTGGCGGAGCACCACGTACTGGGTCATCCGCCGGGCGATCCGCGCGGACTGGGGCAGCGACGGCAGGCGGACATCGGTCTCCGACGGGTTGCCGTACACGTCCATCGCCTTGAGGGCCTCTTCGTCCTCCGCGGTCGGTGTCCACCGTGCGGCGGGGAGGACACCCTGCCGTGGTTGTTCCCTGCTCTCCAGGCCCGCCATGCCCTCCATCATGGACGCAGGAGGCACCCCGCGGGGGCCGTTCCGGTGGAATGACCCCCGAGGGACGGCGTGTCGCCGTGACGGACCGTCGGATCGGTGCGTGTCAGGCGAACTTCGCCTTGCCCGGGCCCTCCTCGACGAAGCTGCGCATGCCGGTCTCGCGGTCCGCGGTGGCGAACAGCGCGGAGAACCAGGTCCGTTCGAGGGCGAGACCGGTGTCGATGTCGGTCTCCAGGCCCTGGTCGATCGCCTCCTTGGCGGCGCGCAGCGCCACCGCCGGGCCCTGGGCGAGCTTCGCGGCCCAGGCGTGCGCCTGCTCGTACACCTCGGCGGCCGGGACGACCCGGTCGACCAGGCCGAGGGTGAGGGCCTCGTCGGCCTTCACCATCCGGCCGGTGAAGATGAGGTCCTTGGCCCGCGAGGGGCCGACCAGGCGGGAGAGCCGCTGGGTGCCGCCCGCGCCGGGGATCAGGCCGAGCAGGATCTCGGGCTGGCCCAGCTTCGCGTTGTCGCCGGCGATCCGGTAGTCGGCGCAGAGGGCGAGCTCGCAGCCGCCGCCGAGGGCGTAGCCGGTGATCGCGGCGACGACCGGCTTGGGGATGCGGGCGACGGCGGTGAAGGAGTCCTGGAGCGCGCGCGACCGCTCGACCATGGCCACGTGGTCCATGACCTGCATCTCCTTGATGTCCGCGCCGGCCGCGAAGACCTTCTCGCCGCCGTAGAGGACGACGGCCCGCACGTCGTCGCGGTCGGTGGCCTCCTGGGCCAGCTCGCGCAGCCGGTCCTGGGTGGCGATGTCCAGGGCGTTCATCGGGGGACGGTCGAGACGGATGGTGCCGACGCCGTCGGCGACTTCGAGGTTCACAGTCATGGAGGGAAGGTTAGTGTCCGTTAACGCGAGGGGGCCCGGTGCCGTTGCTCACAGAGCGACCGGCACCGGGCCCCCTCGCGGGAAGCGGACCTACGCGATCCACTCCTCCCAGCTCATGTTCCAGCCGTTCAGGCCGTTGTCCGGCTTGATCTGCTTGTCCTTGGAGTTCTTCACGATGACGACGTCGCCGATGATCGAGCGGTCGTAGAACCAGGCGGCCGGCGTGGAGCTGTCGCCCGCGCCCCGGGTGTCCGAGAGGCCGACGCAGCCGTGGCTGACGTTCTGGGAGCCGAAGGTGGACTTCGGGGCCCAGTAGTTGCCGTGCACGAAGGTGCCGGAGGTGGACAGGCGCATGGCGTGCGGCACGTCCTTGATGTCGTACTCGCCGCCGAAACCGACGGTGGCCCCGTTCATCCGGGTCACCTTGTACTTCTCGCTGATGACCATCTGGCCGTTGTACGTGGTCGTGGACGGGGCGCCCGCGGTGATCGGCAGGGTCTTGATGATCTGCCCGTCACGCTCGACCTTCATCGTCTTGGCGCTGGCGTCGACCGTGGAGACCTGGCGGCGGCCGATGGTGAAGGAGTACGTCTTCTTCTGCTTGCCGTAGACGCCCGGGCGGCCCTCGACGCCGTCCAGGTTGAGCGCGACGGTGACCTTCGTCCCGGCCTTCCAGTACTCCTTCGGGCGGAAGTCGAGGCGGTCGTTGCCGAACCAGTGGCCCTCGATCTCGACGGCCGGCTCGGCCGTCACCTTGATGGCCTTCTCCACGGCCTCGGGGTCGGTGATGCCCCGGGTGAAGTTGATGGAGACCGGCATGCCGACGCCGACGGTCGTGTCGGCCTCCGGCGTGTAGTGGCCGATGAAGGTGTTCTTCGGGACCAGGGTGGTGAAGGTCGTGTCCTTCGCCGACTCGCGGCCCTCGGCGTCCTTCGCGATCGCGTGGACCTTGTACTGGGTGCCGGCCGACAGGTGGGCCAGCGGCTCCCAGCTGGCGCCGTCCGCCGAGACCTTCCCCTCGACCGGGGCGCCCTCGGAGTCGGTGACGGTGACCGTCGTCAGCTTGCCCTGCTCGGCGGTGACCTTGAGGGCCCCGCTGGTGGCGACCGAGTCGGCGCCGTCCTTCGGCAGGACCGTCACGACCGCCTGGGAGGCGGCGTTCTCGGGGGCGGTGGTGGCCTGGCCCGCGCCCCCCTTCCCGGTGCCGGGGGCGGTCGCGGACGGCTCCTCGCCGCCGCAGGCGGTCAGGACGAGGAGCAGCGCCCCCGTGGCCAGCGCCCCGAGGCGGACGCTCCGCCGCCGCGCCGGCGTCCCCGCTGTCGGCTGCCCGTTCACCATGGCCTTCTCCCCTCGCACGACCCGGCGTCCGGCCGGGCCCCACCCCCGTACGCACCTCCCGCGCATACGGCGCTAGATAATCACACCGGAAGACACGAAAGTTCCACGCGAATGTCACCGTTCAGTCCCAGTTGGGACGGACACGGGAACGGGGACGGGGGCAGGGGCGGGAAACGGGGCGGCGAGCTCAGGAAGCGGGTCAGTGGAGCGCGGAACCCGCCTTCCAGCCCGCCCAGTCCAGGTTCCAGCCGCCGAGGCCGTTGTCCGGAGCGACCTTCCGGTCCTTGGAGTTGACCACCTCGACGACGTCGCCGATCAGGCTCCGGTCGAAGAACCAGCCCGCCGGGGTGTCGGAGCCGCCGCCCTTCACGTCCCGCAGCCCCACGCAGCCGTGGCTGACGTTGGCCGAGCCGAAGGTGGCGGGGTCGGCCCAGTAGTTGCCGTGGATGAAGGTGCCGGAGTCGGTGAGCCGCATCGCGTGCGGCACGTCCTTGATGTCGTACTCGCCGCCGAAGCCGACGGTGGCCCCGTTCATCCGGGTCACGTCGTACAGCTCGGTGACCACCATCTTCCCGTTGTACGTGGTGGTCTTCGGCGCGCCCGCGGTGACCGGCAGGGTGGCGAGCAGCCGCCCGTCCCGCCGCACCTCCATGGTGTGGGCTGCGGCGTCCACCAGGGAGACCTGGGAGCGGCCGACGGTGAAGCCGACCGTCTTGCGCTGGATGCCGTAGACGCCGGGTGCGCCCTCGACGTCCCGCAGCCCCAGCTCGACCGTCACCTTCGTGCCGGGCGCCCAGTACTCGGCGGGGCGGAAGTCGAGCCGCTCCTTGCCGAACCAGTGGCCGACGACCTCCACCGGCGGGTCGGCGGTGACCCGGATGGCCCGCTCGACCGCGGCCCGGTTCTCGATCGGGCGGTTGAAGCCGAAGGAGACGATCATGCCGGCGCCGACCGTGGAGCGGTTCTCCGGTGTGAAGTAGCCGATGAACCGGCTCTCCGGCACCACCGTGGTGAAGGTGGTGTGCCGGGCCGAGGTCCGGCCGTGCGCGTCGAGCGCCACCGCGTCCACGCTGTACTTCGCGGCGAGCGCGAGCCGGGTGCCGTCGGCGGGCCGCCAGCTCAGCCCGTCGGCGGAGAACACGCCGGGCACGGCCGAGCGCTTCCCGTCCGCCACCTGGGTCACGGTCACCTTTTCGAGGCGCCCGCTGTCCACCCGTACCTCCAGGGGGCCTTCCGCGGGCACCCCCCTGCTGCCGTCCTCCGGGCTGACCCTGATCACGTCGCCGGGGGCCCGTGCCTTGCCCGGAAGGAGCGGACCGCCGCCGCCTCCCCCGTCCGACGCGGTGCAGCCGGCGAGACCCACGAGGAGCCCCGCGACCGCGAGGAGGTGCCCGGCCCTTTTCCATACACGTGTCACGCGTGGCCCAACGACGACCCCCCTCCAGGGGAAACGTGCGTGCGGGCCATGTTGGGGGGACGGCCGCGCGGGCACAACAAAGAGAAGACCGGGAGAACACGAGGGTGCGGGAGGACGCGCGGGGCCGGGGCAGGGACGCCCTCCGCCCCGGCACGCGGGCCCGCCGGAGCCGCGGGAGGCCAGGGCGGTGTCGAGCGCAGCCGAACAGCAGGCGGTACCGGAGCATGCCCCGGGACGGACCGCGCCCCCGGTGTGGCCGGGGGCGCCCACCCCCCTCGGGGCCCGTTGCCGGACCGGGCCCGACGGGACCCGCGGCACCAACTTCGCGCTGTGGGCGGGCGGCGCCGAGGCGGTGGAGCTCTGCCTCTTCGCGCCGGACGGCACCGAGACCCGGCTGCCGCTGACCGAGCTGACCCACGAGATCTGGCACGGCTTCGTGCCCGGTGTCGGCGCCGGACAGCGGTACGGCTACCGGGTGCACGGCCGCTGGGACCCGTGGACCGGCGCCCGCTGGAACCCGGCGAAGCTGCTCCTCGACCCGTACGCGCGGGCCGTCGACGGCGCCAAAGGAAATGATTACAGCACGCTGCCGCCCGAGGTGTACGGGCACGTACGGGACTGGCCGCAGCAGCACGTGGCCGACACCGTCCGCGACGAGCGGGACTCCGCCCCGTACGTCCCCAAGGGCGTCGTGGTGCGGGACGACGACGACTGGTCCGACGACCGCAGGCCCAAGACGCCCTGGCCGGACTCGGTCATCTACGAGCTGCACGTCAAGGGCTTCACCGCCCGCCACCCCGGCGTCCCCGAGCACCTGCGGGGCACCTACGCGGGCCTCGCCCACCCGGCCGCGATCGACCACCTCGTACGGCTCGGGGTGACGGCGGTCGAACTGCTGCCGGTCCACCAGTTCGCCCACGAGGACCACCTGCTGCGGCGTGGCCTGCGCAACTACTGGGGCTACAACTCGATCGGCTACTTCGCCCCGCACGCCGGCTACTCGTCGTCCGGCACCACCGGCCAGCAGGTCGGCGAGTTCAAACGGATGGTGCGGGCGCTGCACGCGGCCGGCATCGAGGTGATCCTCGACGTCGTCTACAACCACACGGCGGAGGCGGGCGAACTGGGCCCCACGCTGTCGCTGAAGGGCATCGACAACCGCGGCTACTACCGCCTCCAGTCCAACGCCCGCCGGTACGCCGACTACACCGGCTGCGGCAACACCCTCCACGTCGTGCAGCCGCAGGTGCTCCGCCTCATCACCGACTCCCTGCGGTACTGGGTCACCGAGATGGGCGTCGACGGCTTCCGCTTCGACCTGGCGGCGGCGCTGGCACGGTCGATGCACGACGTCGACATGCTGTCGCCGTTCCTCGCGGTCATCGCCCAGGACCCGGTCCTCCGCCGCGTGAAGCTGATCGCCGAACCGTGGGACGTCGGCAACGGCGGCTACCAGGTGGGCGCCTTCCCCCCGCTGTGGACCGAGTGGAACGACCGTTACCGGGACGCCGTACGGGACTTCTGGCGCGGCGCCCTGCCCGACGTGCGCGACCTCGGCTACCGGCTCTCCGGCTCCAGCGACCTGTACGCCTGGGGCGGCCGGCGCCCGTACGCCTCCGTCAACTTCGTCACCGCCCACGACGGCTTCACGCTCCGGGACCTCGTGACGTACGAGCGCAAGCACAACGAGGCCAACGGGGAGGGCAACCGGGACGGCACCCACGACAACCGCTCCTGGAACTGCGGGGCGGAGGGCGAGACCGACGACCCGGAGGTGAACGCGCTGCGGCTGCGGCAGCTCCGCAACCTGCTCACCACGCTGCTCCTGTCGACGGGCGTGCCGATGCTCGTCGCGGGCGACGAGATGGGCCGCACGCAGGGCGGCAACAACAACGCGTACTGCCAGGACAACGAGACGAGCTGGCTGGACTGGTCGCTGCCGGACGACCCCGGCCGCGCCCAGCTCCTCGCCCTCACCCGCCGTCTGCTCGCCCTGCGCCACCGCCACCCGGTGCTGCGCCGCCGCGCCTTCTTCTCCGGCCGGCCGCAGGGCGCGGACGGGCTGCGGGACCTGGCCTGGTTCGGCCCCGACGGCACCGAGATGACCGAGCGGGACTGGTACGCCCCCTCGGCCACGCTCGCCCTCTACCTGTCGGGCCGCGACATACCGAGCCGCGACGAGCGCGGCGCCCCGGTCCTCGACGACAGCTTCCTCGCCGTCCTGCACGCGGGCCCCGCCCCCCTGGACTTCCGCCTCCCGGGGCCGCCGTGGGCCCAGTCGTACGAACGTGTCCTGGACACCGCGGCGGACGACCAGACCACGCCCCCGGGCACGCTCCACCCGGGCGGGTCCGTGCTGCCGGTGGGGGCGCGGTCGGTGGTGCTGCTGCGGGTGGCGGGGTGAGGGGGCGGTGGGGCGTCAGCGGAGGGTCACGTAGCAGGTGAAGTCGCCGCGGACGGTGGCGTCGGGGCCGGTGTAGGCGTAGCTGAGCTTCTCCTTCCCGGAAATCTGATAGCCGCCGGCGGGCCGAGCCCCGGAGGTCCAGGCGGCCGGGACCTCGCGGAAGTCCCGACGGCATCCCTCGGTGGCGAGCCGGCGCCCCAGCCCCTCGGGGTTCGTGTCGCGGACGGTCTTGTCGATCCGCTGCTGGCTGAAGACCCGCAGGTCCGCGCCGCTTCCGCAGGGAACGGAGCGGACGAGGCCGGGGTGATCGAGGCCCGTGTCGATGGACGCGCAGGAGCCCGGCTCGACCTCGTCGAGCGCCGTGAGCACCTTCTGTGCGGCCTCGAACCGTTCGGTCGAGGGGACGAGAGCGGTGACCGGGCGGCCGTGTCCGGTGAGGGAGAGCTCGACGCGGAGCTCGGTCAGCCCGCGCAGCTCCCCCTGCCCGTGCAGTTCCGCGAGCAGGCTCTTGAGGTCGGCCTCCGCCCTGACGAGCCGCCCTTCCCGGTCGAGGTCGACGACGACCGTCCGGTGGGAGCCACGCCCGTCCACGTACCGGCCGACGGCTGAAGGCAGCGCGACGCGCATCGCGTACCCGTCGACCGCCGCCCGGTACCGGCGCCCGCCGCCGGGCAGCGCCTCGTACCCGCCGTCGGCGGAGGAGACCTTCAGCACCTCCGCGAGGGTCCGCCCCCACGGGGCGGCGTCGCCCGCCTGGTTCAGCAGGCCGCCGACCCGGTCGGCGAACTTCTTGGAGTCGGAGGCGGAGTACCGCAGCCAGGTGCCTCCCTTCGTGCGGTACGCGACCTCGTTGCCCTCGACGGCGTAGCTCTGCCGGTCCGTACGGCCGGGCGTGAGGCCCAGTTCCTCCGCCGCGCCGGCCGGGAAACCGGCCGGCACCCGGAGAACCCGTTCCGCGCGGGCGGCGTCCTTCCGCCAGTCGAGGACGCCGTCAGTCCGTTCCACGGCGCTCTTGCCGGCCGAGACGTAGGTGACGGTCGTGGTGAAGCGGGCGGATCCGCTGTCCGCGAGCGCGGCGCCCGCGGCGGTGGGCTGCCTGCGCACGGGTACGTCGAAGACGGACAGGCGGGACGGGGAGGCGGACGGACTCCCACCGTCGTCGCCGGGGCCTCCCGCCCGCTCGGCGCCCGCGCCGCTCTCGCAGCCGACGACCGCCAGCAGCAGCGGCAGCGCGACGACGGCCGCGCGGCATCTCTTCCGGATCCTCATGTGTCTTCCCCACCCCTGGTGCGTGTACTGGGCAGGAATCCTACGGGCCGTCCGAAAATCGGGTGAGGGGTGTCAGTGGTGACTCGTAGGGTCGGGCCTGATGCCCGAGAAACCTGCCTCCCCCGACGACCGCCCCGCCCGCCCCTCCGCCGTCCGTGTGCTGCTGCGGCTCTGGCCGTACGTCCGGCCCGTGCGGGCGCGGTTCTTCACCGCCGCCGTCGTCGCGATCGCCGCCTCCTGTCTGTCGCTGATCATCCCGCTCGTCCTGAAGTGGCTGGTGGACGGGCCGGTCGCGGAGCGGGATCCCGGTGGGGTGTGGCTGGGGGCGCTGTACCTGCTGCTGCTCGGCGTGGCCGAGGCGGGGCTGTTCGGGTTGCGGCGGTGGCTGGTGGCCCGGCCGTTGTCCTCGGTGGAGGCGCGGATGCGGGAGGACCTGTACGGGAGGCTCCAGCGGCTGCCGATCGCCTTCCACGACCGGTGGGCGTCGGGGCAGCTGCTCTCGCGCGGCACCACGGACCTGATGATCCTGCGGATGTTCCTGGCCTTTCCGCTGACCTTCCTGGTGGTCAACGGGGTGACGATAGTGGCGGGCTGTGTGCTGCTGCTCGTCCAGGACTGGTCGCTGGGGCTCGTGCTGCTGACGCCGGTGGTGCCGGTGGTGGTGCTCTGCTCGTACTTCGAGCGGCGGTACGGGGTGGTGGCGCGGCGTGCGCAGGACCAGGTCGGCGATCTGACGACGGTGGTGGAGGAGAGCGTCCTCGGCATCCGGATCGTCAAGGGCTTCGGCCGGCACCGCAGCCAGGCGGAGGCCTTCCGCCGGCTGGCGGGGCTGCTGCGTTCGACGGAGCTGTCCAAGGCGCGGCTGCTTGCCATGATCTGGGCGCTGATCACGGTCCTGCCGGAGCTGGCGATCGGGGCCGCGCTGGTGCTCGGCACCGTGCGGGTCGCGGACGGCGGCCTTTCGGCGGGCACCCTGGTGGCGTTCCTGTCGACGGCGCTGGCGCTGCGCTGGCCGGTGGACTCGATCGGCTTCCTGCTGGCGATGAGCCAGGAGGCGGTGACGGCGACGGAACGGTACTTCGAGGTGATGGACGCGGAGGAGGAGCGGGACGCGGTCGCCCCGGCTCCGGTGGAGGGGGCCGCCGACGGGCTGCGGTTCGAGGGCGTGTCGTTCCGCTTCCCGGACGCGCCGGAGGGCGCCCCGCCGGTCCTGGACGGCATCGACCTGCACGTGCGGCCGGGCGAGACGCTGGCCCTGGTGGGGGCCACCGGTTCCGGCAAGACCACGCTGACCGCGCTCGTGCCCCGGCTGCACGAGGCGACCGGGGGCCGGATCCTCCTGGACGGCGAGGACATCGCCCTGATGGGGCGGGAGCGGCTGCGCACGCTGGTGTCGGTGGCCTTCGAGGAGCCCACCCTCTTCTCCGCGAGCGTCAGGGAGAACGTGCTGATGGGCGCGGGCCCGGCGGCCGGGGAGCCGGAGCTGGACCGGGCGCTGGGCATCGCGCAGGCGGACGGTTTCGTCGGGCGGCTGCCGGAGGGGGCCGGGACGCAGGTCGGCGAGCAGGGGCTGAGCCTGTCGGGCGGTCAGCGGCAGCGGCTCGCGCTGGCCCGGGCGGTGGTCGGCCGGTCGCGTTTCCTGGTGCTCGACGATCCGCTGTCGGCGCTGGACGTGCACACCGAGGCGCGGGTGGAGGCGGCCCTGCGCGAGGTGCTGAAGGAGACGACGGCGCTGGTCGTGGCGCACCGGCCGTCGACGGTGATGCTGGCCGACCGGGTGGCGCTGCTGTCGGGCGGCCGGATCGCGGCGGTCGGCACCCATCAGGAACTGCTGCGGAGCAGCGCCGAGTACGCCTGGCTGATGTCGGGCGGCCCCACGGGCGAGGGAGACGGGGAGCGATGACGGAGACCACGCTCGCGGAGCCGGAGAAGGGCGTCCCGGAGGACGAGCGGAAGGACGGGTCCGGTCCCGCCGATCCGTTCGACCGGGACGATCTGCCCGCGCCGCGCGGGGCGACCGGGGCGCTGCTGCGTTCGCTGCTGGCCGCGCACCGGTTCCGGGTGGCGGTGGCGGCGGTGACGCTGCTGGTGAAGGAGGCGGCGGTCCAGGCGGGCCCGCTGCTCGTGGCGTACGCGATCGACCGGGGGGTGCCGGCCTTCCGGGCCGGGGACCACGGGCCGCTGGTCGCGGTGGCGGTCGGGTATCTGCTGTGCGCGGTCGGCGCCGGGGCGCTCCAGTACGCCTTCGTACGGGGCTCGGCGCGGATCAACCAGGACGTGCTGCTCGACCTGCGGGGGCGGATCTTCCAGCACGCGCAGGTGCTGAGCGTGGACTTCCACGAGCGGTACACCTCGGGGCGGCTGATCTCGCGGTCGACGACGGACGTGGAGTCGCTGCGGGAGCTGCTGTCGGAGGGGCTCCAGGAGCTGATCGGGGTGGTGCTGTCGTTCGTGTCGATCTCGCTGGTGCTGCTCTGGCTCGACCTGGGGATCGGGGCGGTGGCGGTGGCCTCGTTCGGGCCGCTGTACCTGCTGGTGCGGCAGTACCGGCGACGGGCCGGGACGGTGTACGCGGTGCGGTCGACGGCGATCGCCGGGGTGATCGTGAAGTTCGCGGAGACGATGAACGGGATCCGGCCGGTGCGGGCCTTCCGCCGGGAGCGGGTGAACGACGCGGAGTTCGCGGGGCTCAACCGGCGGCACGAGCGGAGCAACGGCGGCGCGCTCCTGGAGATGGCCCGCTATGTGGTCGGCTCGCGGCTCGTCGCCAACACGGCGGTGGCCGGAATGTGTCTGTGGGGCGCCTCCCGGGTGGCGGACGGCTCGATGGAGCTCGGCGTGCTCGCGGCGGCGGTGCTGTACGTACGGCGGCTCTACGACCCGATCGACCGGCTCGGCATGTTCCTCAACTCGTACGAGTCGGCGGCCGCTTCGCTCACCAAGATCGCGGGGCTGCTCGCGCAGGAACCGGGCGTGCCGGAGGCGGCGGCGCCGCGCGCGCTGCCGGAGCGGGAGGGTACGGCGCCGGGCCGGGAGGTCGTCTTCGACGGGGTGCGGTTCGCGTACCGGACGGGCGGCGAGGTGCTGCCCCGCTTCGACCTGCGGATCCCGGCGGGGCAGACGGTGGCGGTGGTCGGGGCGACCGGCGCGGGCAAGTCGACGCTGGCGAAGCTGCTCGCCCGCTTCTACGACCCGACGGAGGGCCGGGTGCTGCTCGACGGCGTGGACCTGCGGGAGCTGTCGACGCCGGAGCTGCGGCGGGGGGTGGTGATGGTGACGCAGGAGGCGTTCCTGTTCTCCGGGACGGTCGCGGAGAACATCGCGATCGGCCGCCCGGACGCCACCCGGGAGGAGATCGAGCGGGCGGCGAAGGCGATCGGCGCGCACGACTTCATCGCCGGCCTTCCGGACGGCTACGACACCGACGTACGCAAGCGGGGTGGCCGGATCTCGGCCGGCCAGCGCCAACTGGTGGCCTTCGCGCGGGCGCTGCTCGCGGATCCGGCGGTCCTGATCCTGGACGAGGCGACGAGCTCGCTCGACGTCCCGGGCGAACGGGCGGTCCAGCACGCGATGGACACCGTCCTCGCGGGCCGCACGGCGGTGGTCATCGCCCACCGCCTGTCCACGGTCGAGGTGGCCGACCGGGTTCTGGTGATGGAGTCGGGCCGGATCGTGGAGGACGGCGCTCCGGCGGCCCTGGTCGACGGCGAGGGTCGCTACGCGGGCCTCCACCGCGCCTGGCGCGACTCGTTGGCGGGCTGACCGAGGCGCGCGGGGAGGGGTGCCGTACGCGGAAGGCTCGGTTCACGCCGTACGGATCCAGCCATCGGTTCGGTAAAGGCGGCCGGCGTCCGAGGGGCGGGACAGCGGGCGGAGGAGGCGAGTCCTCATATCCGTCGGCGGCGGGATTCCCGCACGGAGAACGCGGGATGGCGGGCTGTTCATGATCGATGAAACGTCCGGTTAACGAACATGTCCGTACGCGCACCGGACGACTTCCGGCCAAGTTGTTGACGCGGTCCTGACAGATACCGCCGGTAGCTGCCAGTCTCTCCCCGGTTCCTCGCAATCGCGTTCGTCACCTCACCCGTTCGTGCGTCACCGCTCTTTTGCTCCGCCCGGTCCGCCCACCCAGCGGCCCGGTACCCCCCTCGCAAAAGGAGTCCGTGTGAGATCCACGCCCAGCCGCCGTGCCACCGCGACCGGTGCCCTGATCGCCGCGGCGGCGATGATCGCCGTCGGCGTCCAGACCGGCGCCGCCTCGGCCGACACCTTCGCGCCGGCCCCGCAGGCGCAGTCCGCAGGCAAGGCCAACCCCGGCAAGCTCCCCGCCGACCTCTCCCCCGGCCAGCGCACCGCGCTGATCAAGGCCGCCCAGGCCGACACCGCCGAGACGGCCAAGGAGCTGGGCCTCGGCGCCCAGGAGAAGCTGGTCGTCCGTGACGTGGTCCAGGACCGCGACGGCACGACCCACACGCGCTACGAGCGCACCTACGCCGGACTGCCCGTCCTCGGCGGCGACCTGATCGTCGCCGAGTCCAGGGCCGGGGCCACCCAGTCGGTCACCAAGTCCTCCCGCGCCGAACTGAAGAACGTCGACCTCGCCGCCACCGTGGCCCCGGCCGCCGCCGAGAAGCAGGCCCTGGGCGCCGCGGCCGCGGAGGGCTCGAAGAAGACCGCCGCCGACCGCGCCCCGCGCAAGGTCGTGTGGATGGCCCAGGGCGCGCCCGTCCTCGCGTACGAGACCGTCGTCGGCGGCCTCCAGCACGACGGCACCCCGAACGAGCTGCACGTCGTGACGGACGCGAAGACCGGCGCGAAGCTCTACGAGTGGCAGGCGGTCCACACCGGCACCGGCAACACGATGTACAGCGGCCAGGTGACGCTCGGCACCGCGCCCTCGTACACCCTGACCGACACCGGCCGCGGCAACCACAAGACGTACAACCTCAACCGCGGCACCTCCGGCACCGGCACGCTGTTCTCCAACAGCACCGACGTCTGGGGCAACGGGCTGCCGTCCAACATGGAGACGGCGGGCGCGGACGCGCACTACGGCGCCGCCCTCACCTGGGACTACTACAAGAACGTGCACGGCCGTTCCGGCATCCGCGGTGACGGCGTCGGCGCCTACTCCCGGGTCCACTACGGCAACGCGTACGTCAACGCCTTCTGGTCGGACTCCTGCTTCTGCATGACGTACGGCGACGGCGCCAACAACTCCAAGCCGCTGACGTCCATCGACGTGGCCGCGCACGAGATGACGCACGGCCTCACCTCCAACACCGCCCGCCTGGTCTACAGCGGTGAGTCCGGGGGCCTCAACGAGGCCACCTCCGACATCTTCGCGGCGGCCGTCGAGTTCTACGCCAACAACTCGAACGACCCGGGCGACTACCTCGTCGGCGAGAAGATCGACATCCGCGGCAACGGCACCCCGCTGCGCTACATGGACAAGCCGAGCCGGGACGGCTCGTCGAAGGACTACTGGTACTCGGGCATCGGCAACGTCGACGTCCACTACTCCTCGGGTCCGGCGAACCACTGGTACTACCTGCTCTCCGAGGGCAGCGGCGCGAAGACCGTCAACGGCGTGAACTACGACTCGCCGACCTCCGACGGCCTGCCCGTCACCGGCATCGGCCGGGACAAGGCGTCCCTGATCTGGTTCAAGGCGCTGACCACGAAGTTCGGTTCCAGCACCAACTACGCCGGCGCCCGCACGGGCACCGTCGCGGTGGCCACCGAGCTGTACGGCGCGAACAGCCCCGAGGTGCTCGCGGTGCAGCACGCCTGGGCCGGGGTCAACGTCGGCTCCCGTCCGGGCGGCGGCGACCCCGACCCCGTCGGCAAGGTCTTCACCAACGACACCGACGTGGCCATCCCGGACTCCCCCGGCGCCGCGGTGACCTCCTCCGTGACCGTCACGGGCATCAGCGGCAACGCGCCCAGCAACCTGGCCGTCGGCGTGGACATCGTCCACACCTGGATCGGTGACCTCGTCGTCGACCTCATCGCCCCCGACGGCTCGGTCTACAACCTCCACAACCGCTCCGGCGGCAGCGCCGACAACATCAAGCAGACCTACACCGTGAACGCCTCCTCCGAGGTCGCCAACGGCGTCTGGAAGCTCCGCGTCCAGGACAAGGCCAGCTACGACACCGGCTACATCAACAGCTTCAAGCTGACCTTCCCGTAAACCGGGAAGCGGATGCAGCGGGCGCCCGGAGGGACTTCCCCCCTCCGGGCGCCCGCCTGTCGTCCTACCGCATCAGCACCCCCGCCCCCTCGTTCCCCGGGTCCTCCGGCAGGGCGAGGAGGCCGAGTTCGGCGGGGTGGGCGAGGAGGGGGTGGGCGGGCAGCACGCGGACCGTGCAGCCGAAGGGGCCGGTGCGGTTCAGCTCCAGGGTGCCCGCGTACGGCTGCCGGCCGTCCAGGTCCGGGCCGCCGGCCGGCTTGAGCGTGACCGTGCGGGTGTCGGTGAGGGTGTCGTCGGCGGCGGCCCGGCCGGTCACCGCCTGCACCTCGACGTCGTCGGGCGTCAGGCCGCCGAGCGCGACCCGGACCCGGACCAGCGGCGTGGCACCGAGTTCGGCCGCGGTCTCCGCGAGGTCGTCGCCGATCTCCACGTGGTCCACCGAGACGCCCGGCCAGGCCGCCCGCACCCGGGCCTTCCAGGCGGCGAGCTCCCGGGCCCGTTCCGGGGTCAGCGCCCGGTGGGCGCCGGCGGCGGGGACGTACAGCCGCTCCACGTACTCCCGCACCATCCGGTCGGCGAGCACCTTCGGGCCGAGGGCGGTGAGGGTGCGGCGGACCATGGCGGTCCAGGCGACGGGGACGCCGTCGGCGCCGCGGTCGTAGAAGCGGGGGGCGACCCGGCGCTCGATCAGCTCGTAGAGGGCGGCGGCCTCCAGGTCGTCGCGGCGCTCCTCGTCGGCCGCGGCGGCGCCGTCGGCGGTGGGGATGGCCCAGCCGAACTCGGGCTCGTACCACTCGTCCCACCAGCCGTCGAGGACGGAGAGGTTGAGGCAGCCGTTGAGGGCGGCCTTCATGCCGCTGGTGCCGCACGCCTCCAGGGGGCGCAGGGGGTTGTTGAGCCAGACGTCGCAGCCGGGGTAGAGGCCGCGGGCCATCTCCATGCCGTAGTCGGGCAGGAAGACGATCCGGTGCCGGACCCGCGGGTCGTCGGCGAAGCGGACCAGCTCCCGCACGAGCTTCTTGCCGCCGTCGTCGGCCGGGTGGGCCTTGCCGGCGACGACCAGCTGCACCGGCCGCTCGGGGTGGAGCAGCAGGGCGCGCAGCCGGTCCTTGTCGCGGAGCATCAGGGTGAGCCGCTTGTACGAGGGGACCCGGCGGGCGAAGCCGATGGTGAGGACCTCGGGGTCGAGGACGGAGTCGGTCCAGCCGAGTTCGGCGGCGGCCGCGCCGCGCTGCCGCCAGGAGGCCCGCAGCCGCTCGCGGACGTCGGCGACGAGCCGGGTGCGCAGGGTGCGGCGCAGTTCCCACAGGTCACCGTCGGAGACGTCGGAGGCGTCGGGGCCGAGGGCGCCGACCTCGGGGGCGGTCCAGGTGGGGGCGTGGACGCCGTTGGTGACCGAGGTGATCGGCACCTCCTCGGCGTCGAAGCCCGGCCAGAGTCCGGCGAACATGGCGCGGCTGACGGAGCCGTGCAGGGTGGAGACGCCGTTGGCGCGCTGGGCGAGGCGCAGGCCCATCGCGGCCATGTTGAAGACGGTGGGGTCGCCGCCGAGCGGGGTCTCGTCGCCGAGGGCGAGGATCCGGGCCGTGTCGAGGCCGGGCAGGGCGCCGTCGTCGCCGAGGTGGCGGGCGACGAGCTCCCGGTCGAAGCGGTCGATGCCGGCGGGGACGGGGGTGTGGGTGGTGAAGACGGTGCCGGCCCTGACGGTCTCCAGGGCGGCGTCGAAGTCGAGCCCCCTGCACTGTAGTTCGCGGATCCGTTCGAGGCCGAGGAAGCCGGCGTGGCCCTCGTTGGTGTGGAAGACCTCGGGCTCGGGGTGGCCGGTGAGGCGGGTGTACGTACGGACCGCGCGGACGCCGCCGATGCCGAGGAGCATCTCCTGGAGGAGCCGGTGCTCGCTGCCGCCGCCGTACAGCCGGTCGGTGACGGTGCGTTCGCCGGGGGCGTTCTCCTCGACGTCCGAGTCGAGCATAAGGAGCGGGACCCGGCCCACCTGGGCGGTCCACAGGTGGGCGTGGAGGCTGCGGCCGCCGGGCAGGGCGAGGGTGATGCGGGCGGGGGTGCCGTCGGGTTCGCGGAGCAGGGTGACGGGCAGCTCGCCGGGGTCGAGGACGGGGTACTGCTCCTGCTGCCAGCCGTCGCGGCCGAGGGACTGCCGGAAGTAGCCGTGGCGGTACAGGAGTCCGACGCCGATCAGCGGGACGCCGAGGTCGCTGGCGGACTTGAGGTGGTCGCCGGCGAGGATGCCGAGCCCGCCGGAGTACTGGGGCAGGGCGGCGGCGACGCCGAACTCGGGCGAGAAGTAGGCGAGGGCGGCGGGTCCTTCACCCCCGCCGTCGCCGCTCTCCCGCTGGTACCAGCGGGGCCGGTGGAGGTAGGCGTCGAGGTCCTCGGCGGCTTCGGCGAGCCGGGCGAGGAAGTCGCGGTCGGCGGCGAGCGCGGCGAGCCGGGGGGCCTCCAGGGCGCCGAGGACCCGCACCGGGTCGGCGCCCCGGAGCCCCTCGGGGGCGAGGGAGTCGAAGAGGGCGCGGGTCGGCTCGTGCCAGGACCAGCGCAGGTTCGCCGCGAGGGCGGCGAGGGGTCGGAGGGTGTCGGGGAGGACAGGACGCACGGTGAATCGACGGATTGCCTTCACGTGTCCCACCTTCGCAGGCCGGTGACGGAACGGAGCGGACGCACCACGCTGTGCGCCCGGCGTGCCGCACCGAGCGTAGGACCTGTCCCCGGGCCCGTGCGGGGCGCCCGGGGGCGCGGACGGGGCACCGGGGGCGCGTCGGAGGGCTCACGCGGGGCGGTGCGGTCCGGAGGTGCGTACCGGGCGGGGGGCGGCGGCCCGGTACTCGCCCGGGGTCGTGCCGTAGGCGGTGCGGAAGGCGAGGTGGAAGCCGACCCGGCTGCGGTAGCCGACGCGGGCGGGGACGGCCGACTGGGGGAGGGCGGTCTCGGCGAGGAGGCGGGCCGCTTCCCGTATGCGGCGGGCCGTCAGGTGGCGGGCGGGGGAGGTGCCGACGGTCTCGCGGAAGGCGGCGGTGAAGGCGGAGCGGGACATGCCGGCCTCGCGGGCGAGGCTCACCACGGTCCACGGCTCGGCGAAACGGGTCTCGACGGCGGCGAGCACGCGGTCGATGCCGGGGTGCCGGTACGGGCCGTCCGGCGGGCGGGGCGCGGGGGCGGCGAGGGCGAGTGCCGCCTCGAACACCCGCTGGGCGAGCAGCCGGTCGCCGGGACCCGGGCGCCGGCCGGGCGCGGCGAGCAGGGCGAGGGTGTCGCGGAGCAGCGGGGCCGCCTCGACGCGGGTGCGGTCGAGCACGAGGGCGCGGGGCAGGGCGGCGGCGAGGGGTGGCGGGGCGGGGCGCCCGGTGCGGGCGCTGAGGAGCCGCACGGGCGGTGCGGGGCCGTCGAGTTCGTGGACGAGTTCGTGGACGAGGGAGGCGGATCCGGCCAGGCCGACGGGGGGTGGCACACCGGGGTCGCCGGGTCCCGCGGAGAGGCGGTGGCGGGCGCCGGTCGGCAGCAGCGCGAGGTCGCCGCGGGCGAGTTCGAGGGCGCGGAGCCCGGTGACGGTGAGCCCGCACCGGCCCGCGAGCACGTAGTGGAGGACGGCCCGCGCGGCGACGGCTTCCATGGGTCACGCACCTTCCGCGGTCGGTGACGACGCGGTGTCAGCGTAACGAGCGGGGACGAAGGTTCCGGTGTGTCCCGGTGTGCCCGGGTGGGTTTCTTGTCCGGGCCGGACCCTTGTCCGCCCCCCTACGCCCTAGTAGTTAACAAAGGGCCGGATTGCCCACCCGAGAACCTGGGGAAGGCTCTCCCCCGGTATCCCCGAATCCGTTCTCCCCGTCCCCGTCTTCACCCCCGTCCCGCCCCCGTCTCCGTACCGTCTCTCCCCCCGGCTCCGTACCCGTCCTCGCATCCGTCTTCATCCCCGTGGACCCGCCATCCGGGTGAACGCGGAGGGGCGCGGCGATGCCCGCGGCCCACCGGCCCCCGGCGGCACTAGAAAGAGCGCACCACCACCCGCACCCCCGTAACCCGTCAGGTGATGCTGTGAATCCGCTCATGGGACGCATTCCCGTACTGGACGTCCGCCCGCTGGTCGACTGTGGCCGGCGCCCCGCGAAGGCGGTGACCGGCGAGACCTTCGAGGTGTCGGCGACCGTCTTCCGCGAGGGTCACGACGCGGTCGCCGCCAATGTCGTACTCACCGGCCCGACCGGCCGGCCGGGGCCGTGGACCCCGATGCGCGAGCTGGCCGAGGGCACCGACCGCTGGGGTGCCGAGGTCACCCCGGACGCCGAGGGCCTGTGGACGTACACCGTCGAGGCGTGGAGCGACCCGCTGGCGACCTGGCGCCACGCGGCGAAGATCAAGATCCCGGCCGGGATCGACTCCGAACTCGTCCTGGCCGAGGGCGCGGAGCTGCACGAGCGGGCCGCGAAGGGCGTCCCGAAGAAGGGCGGCGGGCGGGAGGCGGTGCTCGCGGCGGCGGACGCGCTGCGCGACGGGTCCCGGCCGGCCGCCGCCCGCCTCGCCGCCGCGCTCGCGCCGAGGGTGACGGAGACCCTGGACCGGTACCCGCTGCGCGAACTGGTCACCTCCTCCCCCGCGTTCCCGCTCCTGGTGGAGCGCGAGCGGGCGCTGTACGGCTCCTGGTACGAGTTCTTCCCGCGCTCGGAGGGCGTGCGGAAGGTCAAGGGCCGTACGGTGCCGGGGAACTTCCGCACGGCCGCCGAACGGCTCCCGGCCATCGCGGCGATGGGCTTCGACGTGGTCTACCTGCCGCCGATCCACCCGATCGGCGAGACCCACCGCAAGGGCCCCAACAACGCGCTGTCGGCGGCCCCGCACGACGTGGGCGTGCCGTGGGCGATCGGTTCGCCGGAGGGCGGGCACGACGCGGTCCACCCGGACCTGGGCACGATCGAGGACTTCGACGCCTTCGTGGCGCGCGCCCGTGAGCTGCGCCTGGAGGTCGCCCTCGACTTCGCGCTCCAGTGCTCGCCGGACCACCCGTGGGTGGAGAAGCACCCGGAGTGGTTCCACCACCGGCCGGACGGTTCGATCGCCTACGCGGAGAACCCGCCGAAGAAGTACCAGGACATCTACCCGATCGCGTTCGACGCCGATATGGACGGGATCGTCGCGGAGACCGTGCGGGTGCTGCGGCACTGGATGGACCACGGGGTGCGGATCTTCCGCGTGGACAACCCGCACACCAAGCCGGTGGTGTTCTGGGAGCGGGTGATCGGGGAGATCAACGCGGCGGACCCGGACGTGATCTTCCTGGCGGAGGCGTTCACCCGGCCGGCGATGATGCGGACGCTGGGCGCGATCGGCTTCCAGCAGTCGTACACGTACTTCACCTGGCGGAACACCAAGGACGAGCTGACCGAGTACCTGACCGAGCTGTCCGGGGACGTGGCGGCGCAGATGCGGCCCAACTTCTTCGTGAACACCCCGGACATCCTGCACGCCTACCTCCAGAAGGGCGGCCGGCCGGCCTTCGAGGTGCGGGCGGTGCTCGCGGCGACGCTCTCGCCGACCTGGGGGATCTACGCCGGGTACGAGCTGTGCGAGAACACCCCGCTGCGGGAGGGCAGCGAGGAGTACCTGGACTCGGAGAAGTACCAACTCCGGCCCCGTGACTGGGAGTCGGCGGAGCGCTCGGGCGCGACGATCACTCCGCTGATCACCTCCCTCAACCGGATCAGGCGCCGTCACCCGGCTCTCCACCGGCTGCGGAACCTGACCTTCCACGAGACCACCAACCCGCAGATGATCGCGTACTCGAAGAAGTCGGGTTCGAACATCGTTCTGGTGGTCGTCAACCTCGACCCGCACCACACCCAGGAGGCGACGGTCTCGTTGAACATGCCGGAACTCGGCCTCGGCTGGCACGAGACCGTGCCGGTGCGCGACGAGCTCACCGGCTCCACCTATCACTGGGGCAGGAACGCCTACGTGCGACTGGAACCGGGCGTGGCGCCCGCGCACGTGCTCGTCCTGCGACCGTCCCCGCAGACCGGAGGGTCACCCACCTCATGACTGTCAATGATCCCGTCCCCGACACCTTCGAGGACACCCCCGCCAAGGACCGCGACCCCGAGTGGTTCAAGCGGGCCGTCTTCTACGAGGTCCTCGTCCGGTCCTTCCAGGACAGCAACGGCGACGGCGTCGGTGACCTGAAGGGCATCACGTCCCGCCTGGACTACCTCCAGTGGCTCGGCGTGGACTGCCTCTGGCTGCCGCCGTTCTTCAAGTCCCCGCTGCGCGACGGCGGATACGACGTCGCCGACTACACCTCGGTCCTCCCGGAGTTCGGCGACCTCGCCGACTTCGTGGAGTTCGTGGACTCGGCGCACCAGCGCGGGATGCGCGTGATCATCGACTTCGTCATGAACCACACCAGCGACCAGCACCCGTGGTTCCAGGAGTCGCGGCGCGACCCGGAAGGACCGTACGGCGACTACTACGTCTGGGCCGACGACGACAAGCAGTACGCCGACGCCCGGATCATCTTCGTCGACACCGAGACCTCCAACTGGACCTTCGACCCGGTCCGCAAGCAGTACTACTGGCACCGCTTCTTCTCGCACCAGCCGGACCTCAACTACGAGAACCCGGCGGTGCAGGAGGAGATCCTGTCGGCGCTGAGGTTCTGGCTGGACCTGGGGATCGACGGCTTCCGGCTCGACGCGGTGCCGTACCTCTACCAGGAGGAGGGCACCAACTGCGAGAACCTGCCGGCCACCCACGCCTTCCTCAAGCAGGTCCGCAAGGAGATCGACGACCACTACCCGGACACGGTGCTGCTCGCCGAGGCGAACCAGTGGCCCGAGGACGTCGTCGACTACTTCGGCGACTTCCGCTCCGGCGGCGACGAGTGCCACATGGCCTTCCACTTCCCGGTGATGCCGCGGATCTTCATGGCCGTGCGGCGCGAGTCGCGCCACCCGGTCTCGGAGATCCTGGCGAAGACGCCGGAGATCCCCTCCGGCTGCCAGTGGGGCATCTTCCTCCGCAACCACGACGAGCTCACCCTCGAGATGGTCACGGACGAGGAACGGGACTACATGTACGCCGAGTACGCCAAGGACCCGCGGATGCGGGCCAACATCGGCATCCGGCGCCGGCTCGCCCCGCTCCTCGACAACGACCGCAAGCAGATGGAGCTGTTCACCGCGCTGCTCTTCTCGCTGCCGGGCTCCCCGGTGCTGTACTACGGCGACGAGATCGGCATGGGCGACAACATCTGGCTCGGCGACCGGGACGGGGTGCGCACCCCGATGCAGTGGACCCCGGACCGGAACGCGGGCTTCTCCTCCTGCGATCCGGGCCGGCTCTACCTGCCGGCCATCATGGACCCGGTCCACGGCTACCAGGTGACCAACGTGGAGGCGGGGATGGCCTCGCCGTCCTCGCTGCTGCACTGGACGAAGCGGATGATCGAGATCCGCAAGCAGAACCGCGCCTTCGGGACGGGGACGTACACCGAACTCCCCGCGTCCAACCCGGCGGTGCTCGCCTTCCTGCGGGAGACCCCCGCCGTGAAGGGGGGCGAGGCCGATCTCGTCCTGTGCGTGAACAACTTCTCGCGGTTCGCCCAGCCGACCGAGCTGGACCTGCGGCGTTTCGCCGGGATGCGGCCGGTGGAGCTGATCGGCGGGGTGGAGTTCCCGGCCGTCGGCGAACTGCCGTACCTGCTGACGCTGGCGGGCCACGGCTTCTACTGGTTCCGCATGAAGAAGGCGTGAAGAAGGTCTGACGGAAGGCCGTTCAGGCCTCCGCCGGGGTGGGACGGTTTCCGCCGTCCCACTCTGGGAACTGTGTCCCACACACGATTCAGCCCCATCCGGGTCCATCCATACGGATCTTCCCTTTCCGACACGTCCCGCACATCCGGACAGCCCCAGCCGCCATCCGGGACAATCTGCGCATTTGAACGCCTACGACAGCCAACTGCGCGCCCCGGGGAAAGGACGCGATGCCATGCCGGAGACCGCATCCACCACCCGGGCCCCGGACGCCCTCCTTCCGTCCCTCGCACCCCTGCTCCACGAATGGCTGCCCCGGCAGCGCTGGTTCGCGGGCAAGGGTCGCCGGGTCACCGGATTCACGCTGGACGCGGCCACCGAGCTGCTGCCCCTGGACGGCGCCGGACCCGGACTCCTCCATCTCCTCCTGCGGGTCGAACAGCCCGGCCACCCGGCCGGCACGCCCGCCGACTGCTACCAACTCCTCCTCGGCGTACGGACGCAGCTGCCGCCGCGCCTCGCCCCCGCCCTCATCGGACGCGTCCGGCAGGGCCCGCTGGCCGGCCGCGCCGTCTACGAGGGGCTGCGCGATCCGCGGCTCGCCGGGCTCCTGTACGAGCGGCTGCGCACCCCCGGCCGCACCGGACCGCTCCGCTTCCACGCCACCCGCGCCCTGCCCGGGGCGCTCGCCCCCCGGGTCCTCGACGCCGAACAGTCCAACTCCTCACTGGTGTTCGGCGACGCGTACATCCTGAAGATCTTCCGGCGGGTCAGCCCCGGCGCCAACCCCGACCTGGAACTGCCGCTCGCCCTCGACCGGGCGGGGTGCTCCCGCGTCCCCGCGCCGGTGGCCTGGTTCGAGTCGGGCCTCGAAGCGGGCGCGGCGACGCTCGGCGTCCTCCAGCCGTACCTGCGCGACTCGCGGGACGGCTGGCGGCTGGCGCTCGACGCGCTGGCCGCGGGGCGGGAGTTCACCGCGGAGGCGCGGCAACTCGGCCGGGCCACCGCCGAGGTGCACCTCGCCCTCGCCCGGGCGCTGCCCACCCAGCGCCTGCCGCGCGCCGAGACCGAGGGCCTGGCGGCCGCGATGGACCGGCGGCTGCACGCCGCCGCCCAGGCCGTCCCCGCCCTCCTGCCGTACGTCCCCGGCCTTCGGGCCGTCTTCGCGGCGGCCGGCGACGCGGAGGGCGCGGGCGCGGTCCAGCGCATCCACGGCGACCTGCACCTCGGGCAGACCCTGCGCGGCTCCGACGGCGCGTGGGCGGTCATCGACTTCGAGGGCGAGCCCGCGAAACCCCTCGACGAGCGCCGCCGCCCGCAGCCGACCGTCCGGGACGTCGCCGGCATGCTCCGCTCCTTCGACTACGCGGCCCGCACCCACCGCCCCTGGAACGCGGACTGGGCCGCGCGGTGCCGGGCGGCGTACTGCACGGGCTACGCGGAGGTGTCGGGCGCCGACCCCCGGACGGATCCGGCGCTGCTGCGCGCCTACGAGACCGACAAGGCGGTCTACGAGGTCGTCTACGAGGCCCGCCACCGCCCCGACTGGCTCCCCGTGCCGATGTCCGCCATCCAGCGTCTGACCGCTCCCCGATGAGCGCGCGGCCCCCGGGAGGCGAGATGGCCCGTTCGGCGGAGTTTCCTGGCGCCCCGCGCGGGAGTTGCCTTGTTCGTACCCTTTTCAATGTTTCAGGAGGCTTCCGGTGACCGCCAAGACGCCCCGCACGGCGCCCCCGATCGACCCCGCCGAGCGGGCGCGGCTGCTCGCCGGTGAGCACCACGATCCGCACGCGCTGCTCGGCGCCCACCCGGTGAAGGGCGGGATCGTCATCCGGGCGCTGCGGCCCTGGGCGCGGAGCGTGTCGGCCGTGCTGCCGAAGGGGCGGCGGGTCGAGCTGCGCGACGAGGGCGACGGCCTGTTCTCGGCCCTCGTGCCGCTGCTGCGCAAGGTGCCGGTGTACGAGCTGCGCGTGCGGTACGACGGCGAGGAGACCGCCGTCCAGGACCCGTACCGGCACCTGCCGTCCCTCGGCGAGCTGGACCTGCACCTGATCGGGGAGGGCCGGCACGAGGAGCTGTGGACGGCGCTCGGCTCCCGCGTGATGACCCATGGCGGGGTGACCGGCACCCGCTTCGCCGTGTGGGCGCCGAACGCCCGCGGCGTGCGGGTCACCGGCGACTTCACCTGCTGGGACGGCACGGGCCTGCCGATGCGGTCGCTCGGCTCCAGCGGCGTGTGGGAGCTGTTCGTGCCCGGCATCGGGGAGGGGGCGGTGTACAAGTACGACATCGCCCGGCCCGACGGCTCGCACACCCTCCGCGCCGACCCGATGGCCCGCCGCACCGAGTGCCCGCCGAACACCGCCTCGATCGTCACCGAGTCGCACTACGAGTGGGACGACGCGGAGTGGATGGAGCGGCGCGGCGCCCGGCCGCCGCACGAGGCGCCGATCTCCGTCTACGAGGTCCATCTGCCGTCCTGGCGACCCGGGTTGACCTATCGTCAGCTGGCCGAGGAGCTGCCCGCGTACGTCAGCGGACTCGGCTTCACCCACGTGGAGTTCATGCCGGTCACCGAGCACCCCTTCGGCGGCTCCTGGGGCTACCAGGTCACCGGCTTCTACGCGCCGACCGCCCGACTCGGCACCCCGGACGACTTCCGGTTCCTGGTGGACGCGCTGCACCGGGCCGGGATCGGCGTCCTGATGGACTGGGTGCCGGCCCACTTCCCCAAGGACGACTGGGCGCTGGCCGAGTTCGACGGCCGGCCGCTGTACGAGCACGCGGACCCGCGCCGCTCGCACCACCCGGACTGGGGGACCCTGGAGTTCGACTACGGCCGCAAGGAGGTGCGGAACTTCCTCGTCGCCAACGCGGTGTACTGGTGCCAGGAGTTCCACATCGACGGCCTGCGGGTGGACGCGGTGGCGTCGATGCTCTACCTGGACTACTCGCGAGAGTACGGCGAGTGGGTGCCCAACGAGTACGGCGGCCGGGAGAACCTGGACGCGGTGGCCTTCCTCCAGGAGATGAACGCCACCGTCTACCGCCGCTGTCCCGGCATCGTCACCTTCGCCGAGGAGTCGACGGCCTGGGACGGGGTGACCCGGGCGACCGACCAGGTGGGCCCCGGCGGCTTCGGCGGCCTCGGCTTCGGCATGAAGTGGAACATGGGCTGGATGCACGACTCGCTCCAGTACATGGAGAAGGAGCCGGTGCACCGCAAGTACCACCACCACGAGATGACCTTCTCGATGGTGTACGCGTACAGCGAGAACTACATCCTGCCGATCTCGCACGACGAGGTGGTGCACGGCAAGCGGGCCCTGGTGTCGAAGATGCCCGGCGACTGGTGGCAGCGGCGCGCCAACCACCGCGCCTACCTGGGCTTCATGTGGGCTCACCCGGGCAAGCAACTCCTCTTCATGGGGCAGGAGTTCGCGCAGGGCGCGGAGTGGTCGGCGGAGCACGGTCCCGAGTGGTGGCTGCTCGACCCGGAGTACGGGGCGGAGGCCGACCACCGGGGCGTGCGGGACCTGGTGCGGGACCTGAACCGGGTCTACACGGCGACGCCTTCGCTGTGGGAGCGGGACACCGCGCCGGAGGGCTTCGAGTGGGTGGCCGGGGACGCCGCCAACGACAACGTCCTCGCCTTCCTGCGGTACGACGGCTTCGGTTCGCCGCTGCTCGCCGTCTGCAACTTCTCCCCCGTCGTCCGGCACGACTACCGGATCGGGGTGCCGGAGTCCTTCGCCGCCTGGGGCGAGGTGCTGAACACGGACGCGGCCCGGTACGGCGGTTCGGACGTGACCCGCACCGACCCGGTGAAGACCGAGTCGGTGCCGTGGCACGGCCGGGCGGCGAGCGTCCGGATGACGCTGCCGCCGCTGGCGACGGTCTGGCTCAGGCCCGCCTGACGATCCCGAGCCGCTGGGTGGCCCGGGTCAGCGCCACGTACAGGTCGTTCGTGCCGTGCGGGGCGCCGGCCCGGATGCCGTCCGGGTCGACGACGAGGACGGTGTCGAACTCCAGGCCCTTGGCCTGCCGGGGGTCGAGGAGGACGACCGGCCGGGTGAGGTCGGGCTCGCGGCCGTGCGCGGCGTCGGGGAGGGCCTCGGCCAGGGCGGGCAGCAGCTCCGCCGGGGCGATCACGGCGAGCCGGCCCTCGGCGCGCGACTCGGCCGCGACCGCGTCGGCGGTCTCCTTCACCGGGTCCTCGGCGGTCCGCTCCCAGGGCTCGACGCCGGTGGAGCGGACCGATCCCGGCGGCTCGAAGGCGGGGTCGTCCTCCCGGCGGACGGCGGCGGCGACCGCCATGATCTCGGCGGGCGTGCGGTAGTTGACCCCGAGCCGCACGTGCTGCCAGCGGTCCTCCACGTACGGGGTGAGGATCCGCTCCCAGGAACCGACGCCGGCCGGGTCGCCGGTCTGCGCCGGGTCGCCGACCAGGGTCATCGAGCGGGTGGGGCTGCGGCGCATCAGGAGCCGCCACTGCATCGCGGACAGCTCCTGCGCCTCGTCGACGATGATGTGGCCGAAGGCCCAGGTGCGGTCGGCTGCGGCCCGCGGGGGGGGCCGTACCGGTGGCGCGGACGCCGGGGTACAGCTTCCCGGGGGTGGCGAGGAGGACACCGGTCTCGCCGAGCGAGGGCAGCACGTTGCCGATTTGACATGCTCCTCGGGCTGAAGCCCGAGGATTCCGGTCGTCCTTCACCTGGTGCTGTACCGCTACGCGGCACAGGCCGTGGGTGGGATTCCGTGGCTTCCTGCTTCGTCGCGCTGTGCCCCGCCCCGAGAGGATCGGGGGCTTACCTGCGCTCCACAGGCTGATGCCGCCAGTCCAGCGGCCTTGATGTTGCGTGCGGCGTTGACGTCCCGGTCGTGGACGGCATGACAGACCGGGCAGGTCCAGGTCCGTACGTCCAGGGGCTTGGGCCCGTCCCGGTGGCCGCAGTCCGAGCAGGTCTGGCTGGTCGGTTCGAACCGGCCGATCTGCACGAACAGGCGCCCGTACCGCTCGCACTTGTACCGCAGCATGTCCACGAACATGGACCAGCCCGCGTCATACACGCTCTTGGCCAGCCTGGTGCGCGCGAGTCCGTTCACCGCCAGGTCCTCCACCACGACCACTTGGTTCTCGCGGACGATCCTCGTGGAGAGCTGATGGCAGAACTCTTTGCGCGCGTCGGCAACCTTCGCGTGGGCACGGGCCACCTTCAGCCGGGCACTGGCCCGGTTTCTCGATCCCTTCTCCTTGCGGGACAACTCCCGCTGCGCCTTCTTCAGCTTCTTCTCCGCACGGCGCAGGAACCGCGGGGAGTCAATCTTCGCGCCGTCGTCCAGGACAGCGAAGTGGGTGAGACCCAGGTCGATGCCGACACTGGAGCCGGGTGCGGCGTCGGGCAGGGCGGTGGCATCGGTGTCGGGGTCGGTCTCGATGACGAAGCTGGCGAAGTACCGCCCTGAGGAGTCCTTGACGACGGTGACCGAGGACGGCACCGTCGGCAGTGGGCGCGACCATTTCACCCGCACCTCGCCGATCTTCGGCAGGAGCAGCCGCCCCGTCCCGGTGATCTTCCAGCGGGCGTTCGCGGTGAACCGGATCGCCTGCCGGGAATCCTTCCGCGACCGAAACCGTGGCTCACCCACACGTGGGCCATGGCGTTCGCCCTTGAGGGAGGCGAAGAAGTTGCCGTAGGCGGCGTCGGCATCACGCAGGGCCTGTTGCAGGACAACGGCGGAGACCTCGCCCAGCCAGTACCGGTCCCGGCGGAGCTTGCCCCGGGTGATCAGGGAACGGGACAGGCTCTTGGAGCTCGGGTAGGGCTCCTTCGCCGCATGGGCGTCGCGGCGGGCACGCACGGCGTCGTTGTACACGACCCGCGCGCACCCGAACGCCCTGGCCAGCGCACCCCGTTGACCGGGCTCCGGGTACAACCTGAAGGCGTACCGAAGCTGCATGCCGCTGATCGTACGAACACACCCCGGGCCAGCACTACGGGGAACGTCCGTACGGGCTGTCACCATCACGCGCGAACGGCGTTGTCCTGCTCCGCAGGAACGCTACCGCGACGCCCTGCATCACCACTATGGGAATTCGCTTCACCACCGGCCTGAAAGCCGGTGCCACTGCGAATGAATTCCGGTAGCCGAAGGCGGCACCCTGCTTGGCGTAGCCGTGGACAGGTTTCACCTTCGAGTCGATTTCCAAGAATATCACATGGTCCGCGCCGGGCAGCAGCCCGCAGTGCCGTACCAGGTTCACCCAGAGGCGCCGCACCACCCCGACTGTCAATTCAGCCGGGGTTTTTTGTATGCCGCCGCGTCTCCGCGCACCGAAACGCCCTCGACGAATGCCGAGGGCGTTCTCCGTGAGGCGGGTTCCTCCCGGTGCCCGGATCCGGCTCAAGGCCCGGGTCCCGGGAGGAGGTTCGGTGGGGTGGGTCAGACGCCGGCGCGGGCGCGCTCCTCACCCTGGTCACGCGGGTCCGGTACGGCGGCCGGGGCTTCCCCGGCGTGGTCGGCGTGGTCGTCGATGAAGCTCTTCTCGTCGAAGGGGAACTTCCCCGCCAGGACCTCGGTCACCCGCGTCCGGTCGATCTCCTTCGTCCAGGTGCCGACGAGGACGGTGGCGACGGCGTTGCCGGCGAAGTTGGTGAGGGCGCGGGCCTCGCTCATGAAGCGGTCGATGCCGACGATCAGGCCGACGCCGTCGACCAGGTCGGGGCGGTGCGACTGGAGGCCGCCCGCGAGGGTGGCGAGACCGGCGCCGGTGACGCCCGCGGCCCCCTTCGAGGCGATGATCATGAAGACGAGGAGGGAGATCTGCTCGCCGATCGAGAGCGGGTCGCCCATCGCCTCGGCGACGAAGAGCGAGGCCATCGTGAGGTAGATGGCGGTGCCGTCGAGGTTGAAGGAGTAGCCGGTGGGGACGGTGATGCCGACGACCGGCTTGGAGACGCCCAGGTGCTCCATCTTCGCGATCAGGCGGGGCAGCGCCGACTCGGAGGACGAGGTCGAGAGGATCAGCAGGAACTCGCGGCCCAGGTACTTCAGGAGGGACCAGATGGTGATCCCGGCGACCAGGCGGAGCAGCGCGCCGAGGACGACGAAGACGAAGAGCGCGCAGGTCAGATAGAAGCCGATCATGATGACGGCGAGGGACTTCAGGGCGTCCACGCCGGTCGCTCCGACGACGGCGGCGATGGCTCCGAAGGCGCCGACCGGGGCCACCCACATGATCATGGAGAGGATGCGGAAGACGAGCCGCTGGATGTGTCCGATGCCGCGCAGCACCGGCTCGCCCGCCGTGCCCATCGCCTGGAGCGCGAAGCCCGCGAGGAGGGCGACGAGCAGGGTCTGGAGGACCTCGCCCGCGGTGAAGGCGGAGACGAGGGTCTTCGGGATGATCCCGAGCAGGAAGTCCTGCGTGGACTCGCTCGCGCCCTCCGCCTGCTTGGCCCCGGCCTGGGCCAGCTCCTCGGTGAGGTGGAGGCCCGAACCGGGCTCCAGGAGGTTGCCGACGACGAGGCCGATCGCGAGGGCGACGGTCGACATCACGAGGAAGTAGCCGAGGGCGAGGCCGCCGACGGCGCCGACTCTGGCGGCCTTGCGGACCGAGCCGACGCCCAGGACGATCGTGCAGAAGATGATCGGCGAGATCATCATCTTGATCAGGTTCACGAAGCCGGTGCCCAGCGGCTTCAGCTCGACGGCCACGCCCGGGGCGAGGAAACCGACGGCGATGCCGAGCAGGACGGCGCCGATGACGGCCAGATACAGATAGTGGGTACGGTCCCGGCGTGCGGCCACGGGGTCCTCCTCGCGCTGATGGGGGCGTCCACGTCCCGGTGGACTCCGCGACTATCCACCAGCCTGTGACCGGGGTCACCGTTGCGTACGTTTCGTTCATGGCCGAAACCCCGTCCGCCCGGCGGGGCCGGGAGCGGAGGGCACGATTCGGGCACGCCGGGCGCCGGAGCCGCCCCCGGCGTGCACACTTGCTCGCATGCGCCCCCCGCTCCGCCGCCTCCTCCCCCGCCCCCGCAGCCTGGCCGGCCAGCTCTTCGCCGTGCAGGTCGTGCTGATGGCCGCGGTCGTGGCGGGCTGTGCGGTCTTCGCGTACGTCACGGACCGGGCGCAGGCCGAGGAGACCGCGCGCCGGCAGTCCAGGGCGACCGCGACGGCCGTCGCCGGGTCGCCGTCCGTGGTGGCGGCGGTCCGCTCGGCCGACCCGTCCGCCGCGCTCCAGCCGTACGCGGAGGAGCTGCGGCGCCGGGCGGACGTGGCCTTCGTCGTGATCATGGCCCCGGACGGCACCCGCTGGACGCACCCCGAGCCCGGCGAGATCGGCCGCCACTACCTCGGCCACATCGAGCCGGCGCTGCGCGGCGAGACCCTCTCGGAGACCCACCTGGGGACCCTCGGCCCCTCGGTGCGGACGATCACGCCGGTCGTCGACGGCGGGCGAGTGATCGCACTCGTCAGCGCGGGCATCACCATCGAGCGGATCAGCGCGCAGGTACGGGAGCAGGTGACCGCGCTGCTCGGCATGGCGGGCGCGGCCCTCGCGCTCGGCGGCGCCGGTACGTACGTGATCAACGCGCGGCTGCGGCGGCACACCCACGGGATGAACGCCACCGAGCTGAGCCGCGTGCACGACTACCACGAGGCGGCGCTGCACGCGGTGCGGGAGGGCCTGGTGATGCTCGACGGGCAGCGCAGGATCGCGCTCATCAACGACGGGGCGCGCGAACTCCTCGGCCTGGACGAGGGGGTGGTCGGGCGGTCGGCGGCCGAGCTCGGGCTTCCGGCGCCGCTGACCGGGGCGCTGCTCTCCTCGGAGCCCCGGGTGGACGAGACGCACCTGACCGACGACCGGGTCCTCGTCGTCAGCACCCGCCCGGTGGTGGGCGGGGAGCGGCGCGGCACCGTCGTCACCCTCCGGGACCGCACCGAACTCCAGGCGCTCTCCGGCGAGCTGGACTCGCAGCGCGGGTTCACCGAGGCGCTGCGCTCCCAGGCCCACGAGGCGGCCAACCGGCTCCACACGGTGGTGTCGCTCATCGAACTCGGGCGGGTGGCCGAGGCGGTGGAGTTCGCGACGGCCGAGCTGGAGCTGGCGCAGGCGCTCACCGACCGGGTGGTGGACGCGGTCGGCGAACCGGTCCTCGCGGCGCTGCTGCTCGGCAAGGCGGCGCAGGCGAACGAGCGGGGCGTGGAGCTGGTCCTCACCGAGGACAGCCGGATCGACGACGGGCTGCTGCCGCCGGCCCTGGAGCCGAGGGACCTGGTGACGGTGCTCGGCAATCTGCTGGACAACGCGGTGGAGGCGGCGGGCGGCACCTCGCACGCGCGCGTGACGGTCACCGTCGCCGCCCGCGCCGGGGACGGGGAGCTGCTGCTGCGGGTCGACGACACGGGCCCGGGGGTGCGGCCCGCCGACCGGGACGCGGTGCTCGGCCGGGGCTGGTCCACGCGGGGCCCCGGCCGCGGCCTGGGCCTGGCGCTGGTCCGCCAGGCCGTCGTCCGCGCCTCCGGCACCCTCGCCCTGGACGAGGCGCCCGGCGGCGGCGCCCGCTTCACGGTCCGGGTGCCGCTCCCCCGTACCGGAGGCGACGCATGAGCGGGGCGCGGGAGATCCGGGTCCTGGTCGTCGAGGACGATCCGGTGGCCGCCGACGCGCACGCGCTGTACGCGGGCCGGGTGGAGGGCTTCCGGGTGGTCGGGGTCGCGCACTCGCGGGCCGCGGCGGTACGGCTGCTCGACCGGACGCCCGTCGACCTGATCCTGCTCGACCTCTACCTGCCCGACGGGCACGGGCTCGCCCTGCTGCGGGCGCTGCGGGCCGCCGGGCACGGGGCGGACGTCATAGCCGTGACCTCGGCGCGCGACCTGGCGGTGGTCCGCGAGGGGGTCTCGCTCGGGGTCGTCCAGTACGTCCTGAAACCCTTCGCCTTCGCCACGCTCCGGGACCGGCTGACACGGTACGCCGAGTTCCGCGGCGCGGCCGGGGAGGCGGCCGGCCAGGACGAGGTCGACCGGGCGCTCGCCGCGCTGCGCGCCCCGCACCCGGCCACCCTGCCGAAGGGCCTGAGCGGCCCGACCCTGGAGGCCGTCACCCGCACCCTGCGCGAGGCGCCCGCCGGACTGACCGCCGCGGAGGCGGGCGCGGAGGTCGGCATCTCGCGGATCACCGCCCGCCGCTACCTGGAGCACCTGGTCACCGAGGGCCGCGCGGACCGTGCGCCCCAGTACGGCCAGATCGGCCGCCCGGAGCTCCAGTACCGCTGGCGCGGCAACCGCTGAACACCAGGGGGCGTGCGCGGGGTGCCGTGGCGGGCCCGTGCCTCTGCCGCCGGCGTGGCGGAAACCGCACCCTCGTCGCCGTAGCGGAGACCGTACCTGCCTCTGGCGTGGCAAAGCCCGTACCCTCGCCACCGCCGGGCCGGAGCCCGTAACCCTGCCGCCGCCGGGCCGAGGCCCTTGCCCCTGCGCCCGTCGTGGCGAAGCTCGTGCCCCTGCCGTCGGGGGGGCGGAAACCGTACCCCGCCACCACCGGAGCAGAGCCCGTACCCCTGCCCCCGCCGGGCCGGAGCCCCCACCCCGCGCCCGTCGTGGCGGAGCTCGTACCCCTTCTTCACCGCTCACCGGACGTCACGTACCGATTACCGGCCGGTTCCCACGTTCCTCCAGGCTTTGGCCTTCGGATGAACGCACCGTAGTTTTTCGTCACCCTGCGCACCTACCGTGGTCGAATGCACCATCCTTCTCCTCCCTTCGACGCCCCGGCCGCGCGCCGCCTGCGTCTGGGGCTCGGCATGGCACCCGACCACGTCGCGTACGGCCTGCGGGCCCAGTACGGCCTGCTCGTCGGCCCCGAGACCGTCGCCGCCTGGGAGCGCGGCACCCTGGCCCCCAGCGAGCGCGAGCTGACCGCGCTCGCGGGTGTCCTGTGGTGCTCGCCCGCCGATCTGATCGCCGTCGCCTCCACCCTGCGCGAGCACCGGATGGCCCACGGCCTTTCCGTGGAGGAGCTGGCCCGGCTCGTGGGCGTCGCGGCGCACGCGTACCGCCGGATGGAGGACGAGGGCCGCTGGCGCGGCACCGAGCGGCAGACGGCCGCGCTCGCCGAGGTCCTGGGCCTCGGCCCGCGGGCGCTGATCACCGCGACGGGCGGGGACGAACGCCTCGCGGAGCTGCTGCGGGACGCGGTGACGACCCGCTGGCAGGCGTACGTGAAGCCGGTGGCGCGGATGCTGCCGGTGTCCCGGCGGGTGGTGGAACCCGTCCTGGCCCGGATGCACGCCGAGTACCACGCCCGAATGGCGGCGACGAGCAGCTGGGGCGCGTCGGGATCGACGGGCGACGAGGGCCGGGCGTACCTGGACTCGGTCAACGACCACTTCTGGGCGGCGGTCGAGCCGTAGCCCCCAAGAGGTCAGAAGACCGACGGAGGTCAGAAGACCGACTCGGCCTCCCGCATCCGGTCCTCCGGGACCGTCTTCAACCGGGTCACGGCCTCGGCCAGCGGCACCATCTTCACGTCGGTGCCGCGCAGCGCCGTCATGTTGCCGAACTCGCCGCGGTGCACGGCCTCCACCGCGTGCCAGCCGAAGCGGGTGGCGAGGACGCGGTCGTACGCCGTCGGGGTGCCGCCGCGCTGGACGTGGCCGAGGATGACCGGGCGGGCCTCCTTGCCGAGCCGGCGCTCCAGCTCGTAGGCGAGGGCGGTGCCGATGCCCTGGAAGCGCTCGTGGCCGAACTGGTCGATCTCGCCCTTGCCGTAGTCCATGGTCCCGTCGGCGGGGTGGGCGCCCTCGGCGACGCAGATGACGGCGAACTTCTTGCCCCGGGCGAACCGCTCCTCGACCATCTTGGCCAGGTCGGCCGGGTCGAAGGGGCGCTCGGGCAGGCAGATGCCGTGGGCGCCGCCGGCCATGCCGGACTCCAGCGCGATCCAGCCGGCGTGGCGGCCCATCACCTCGACGACCATGACCCGCTGATGGGACTCGGCGGTGGTCTTCAGCCGGTCCATCGCCTCGGTGGCGACGCCGACGGCGGTGTCGAAGCCGAAGGTGCGGTCGGTGGAGGAGATGTCGTTGTCGATGGTCTTGGGGACGCCGACGACGGGCACCCCGGCCTCGGAGAGCATCCGGGCGGCGGTCAGGGTGCCCTCGCCGCCGATCGGGATGAGGGCGTCGAAGCCGCTCTTCTCGATGAGTTCCTTGGCGTTGGCGCAGGCCGCGGCGAAGCGGGCGCGCTCCAGGCGGGAGGAGCCGAGGATGGTGCCGCCGCGGGCGAGGATGCCGCTGACGGCGTTGAGGTCGAGGGGGCGGTAGCGGCCGTCGAGGAGTCCGGCGTAGCCGTCCTCGAAGCCGATGACCTCGTCGCCGTAGTTGGTCACGGCCCGGTGCACGACCGACCGGATCACTGCGTTCAGGCCGGGGCAGTCGCCGCCTGCGGTGAGAACTCCGATGCGCATCGTGCTGTGTCTCCTGCTCGTCGCGGTTCTTCTGAGCCGTTTCGATTCTCACACGAGGGGGGTGCCCGCCGCGTTCGCCGCTGCTCCGCGCGTGCCGGGCACAGGGCCGTCCGGGGGCCGTCCGGGAAGCCGTCCGGGGGCCTTCCGGGGGGCCGTCCGGGGGCCTTCCGTCCCTCGTCGGAGGCTCTTCGCGCGGCAGGCGTATGGCGGGCGGCCTACCCAGGTGCAGGGGTATTGTCAAGGGGGTATTGCCGCCCTATCGGTGTCTTTTCGGCGCCGGGGGTTGACGCAGGGCGAGGGCCGGGCCCCGAGGACGGGCCGGGCCCTCGCGACAGGACGGCCTTCCCACGGGACGGGCCCCTTCCGCAGGACTGGACAGGAGAGCACGGCGTGACGCGCAGCGTGTACGTGACCGGGATCGACC
The DNA here is from genome assembly GCF_030010625.1 of Streptomyces sp. CC208A. Classification (GTDB taxonomy): domain Bacteria; phylum Actinomycetota; class Actinomycetes; order Streptomycetales; family Streptomycetaceae; genus Streptomyces. The sequence goes on from NZ_JASCXN010000005.1 coordinate 119,939, forward strand.
GCGGGGACGGCCGCCAGGTCGTCGAGCTGGGAGTCATGGAGCTCCTCACCCGACAGGTGGACCGGGTGGGGGTGTTCCGGCCGCTGGTGCACGACGGTCCCGACCGCCTCTTCGAGCTGCTGCGCGCCCGCTACCGGCTCACGCAGGACCCCGCCACGGTCTACGGCATGGACTACCACGAGGCGTCCGACCTCCAGGCCGAGCAGGGCACCGACGAGCTGGTCTCCCGGCTGGTCGACCGCTTCCACGCGGTCGCCCGCGACTACGAGGTCGTCCTCGTCCTCGGCACCGACTTCGCCGCCACCCAGCTCCCCGACGAGCTGGCGCTCAACGCCCGCCTCGCCAACGAGTTCGGCGCCTCCGTCATCCCGGTCGTCGGCGGCAAGGGCCAGCCGGAGGAGTCCGTACGGGCCGAGGCGCGCAACGCCTTCCGGGCGTACGACGGCCTCGGCTGCGACGTCCTCGCGATGGTCGTCAACCGGGTGGCGGCCGAGGACCGCGAGGCCATCGCCGAGCGGCTGACCGTCCGGCTGCCCGTGCCCTGCTACGTCCTGCCGGACGAGCCGGCGCTCGCCGCGCCGACGGTCGCCCAGATCACCCACGCGCTCGGCGCGACCGTCGTCCTCGGCGACGACGCCGGGCTCGCCCGCGACGCCCTGGACTTCGTCTTCGGCGGCGCGATGCTGCCGAACTTCCTGGGCGCACTGACCCCGGGCTGTCTGGTCGTCACCCCCGGCGACCGGGCCGACCTGGTCGTCGGGGCGCTCGCCGCCCACTCGGCCGGTACGCCCCCGATCGCGGGCGTCCTGCTCACCCTGGACGAGCGGCCCACCGACGCGGTCCTCACCCTGGCGGCCCGGCTCGCGCCCGGCACCCCGGTGATCTCCGTCCCCGGCAACAGCTTCCCGACCGCCGCGGAACTCTTCGCCCTGGAGGGCAAGCTGAACGCGGCCACCCCGCGCAAGGCGGAGACCGCGCTCGGCCTCTTCGAGCGGCACGTGGACACCGCCGACCTGGTCAAGCGGATATCGGTGGCGCCCAGCGGCCGGGTCACCCCGATGATGTTCGAGCACGAGCTCCTGGAGCAGGCCCGGGCCGACCGGCGCCGGGTGGTGCTGCCCGAGGGCGTCGAGGAGCGGGTGCTGCGCGCCGCCGACGTGCTGCTGCGCCGGGACGTCTGCGACCTCACCCTGCTCGGCGACGTCGAGGCCATCCGCAAGAAGGCCGCCGACCTCGGCGTGGACCTGCGGGGCAGTCAGCTGATCGACCCGCAGACCTCGGAGCTGCGGGACGCCTTCGCCGAGCGGTACGCGCGGCTGCGCGCCCACAAGGGCGTCACCGTGGAGCTCGCGTACGACGTCGTCTCGGACGTGAACTACTTCGGCACCCTGATGGTCGAGGAGGGCCTGGCCGACGGCATGGTCTCCGGCGCGGTCCACTCCACCGCCGCGACCATCCGGCCGGCCTTCGAGATCATAAGAACAAAGGGGGCCGGGCGCAGCCCGTCGGATAGGGCGGTGGTGGGAGACGGGAGGGCCAAGCCGGACGCCTCGATCGTCTCGTCCGTCTTCTTCATGTGCCTGGCCGACAAGGTGCTCGTGTACGGCGACTGCGCGGTCAACCCGGACCCGGACGCCGAGCAGCTCGCGGACATCGCCGTGCAGTCGGCGGCCACCGCGGCCCGCTTCGGCGTCGAGCCGCGGATCGCGATGCTCTCGTACTCGACCGGCACCTCCGGCTCGGGCGCCGACGTCGACAAGGTGCGCGAGGCGACCAAGCTGGTCCGCGAGGCCCATCCGGAGCTGCGGATCGAGGGGCCGATCCAGTACGACGCGGCCGTGGAGCCCTCCGTGGCGGCGACCAAGCTGCCGGGCTCGGAGGTGGCGGGACAGGCGACCGTCCTGGTCTTCCCCGATCTCAACACCGGCAACAACACCTACAAGGCGGTGCAGCGTTCGGCCGGCGCCGTCGCCGTCGGCCCGGTCCTCCAGGGCCTGCGCAAGCCGGTCAACGACCTCTCGCGCGGCGCCCTCGTCAGCGACATCGTCAACACGGTCGCCATCACGGCGATCCAGTCCCAGGCCCCCGCCGGGGCCGCCGACGCCCAGGAGCCCACCGCATGAGCACCACCACCGGTCCCTCCCCCGACAGGGCCGCCGCCGAGGCGCCCGACCGCGCCGCCGCCGAGGCGCCCAGCCGCGTCCTCGTCCTCAACTCCGGCTCCTCGTCGGTGAAGTACCAGCTCCTCGACATGAGCGACGGCAGCCGGCTCGCGCTCGGCCTGGTCGAGCGGATCGGCGAGGAGACCTCCCGGCTCGCCCACACCCCGCTCCTGGACGGCGGGCGGGCGACCCGCGAGCGCTTCGGGCCCGTCCCCGACCACGCGGCGGCCCTGAAGGCGGTCGCCGAGGAGCTGGCGGCCGACGGGCTCGGCCTGGACTCGCCGGAGCTCGCGGCGATCGGGCACCGGGTGGTGCACGGCGGGCTCCGCTTCACCGAGCCGACCGTCATCGACGACGAGGTGCTCGCCGAGATCGAGCGCCTGGTGCCGGTGGCGCCGCTGCACAACCCGGCCAACCTGCTCGGCATCCGCACGGCCATGGCGCTGCGCCCCGACCTGCCGCAGGTCGCCGTCTTCGACACCGCCTTCCACACCACGATGCCGGAGGCGGCCGCCCGGTACGCGATCGACGTGGAGACCGCCGACGCGCACCGGATCCGCCGCTACGGCTTCCACGGCACCTCGCACGCGTACGTCTCCCGCGAGACGGCGAAGCTGCTCGGCAAGGAGCCCGAGGAGGTGAACGTGATCGTCCTCCACCTCGGCAACGGCGCCTCCGCCTCGGCGGTCCGCGGCGGCCGCTGCGTCGACACCTCCATGGGCCTGACCCCGCTGGAGGGCCTGGTCATGGGCACCCGCTCGGGCGACGTCGACCCGGCGGTCACCTTCCACCTCATGCGGGTGGCGGACATGTCCGCCGACGAGATCGACACGCTGCTCAACAAGAAGTCGGGCCTGGTCGGGCTCTGCGGCGACAACGACATGCGCGAGATCCGGCGCCGGATCGACGCGGGCGACGAGCGGGCCGCGCTCGCCTTCGACGTCTACGTCCACCGGCTGAAGAAGTACATCGGCGCGTACTACGCGGTGCTCGGCCGGGTGGACGCGGTCGCGTTCACCGCCGGCGTCGGCGAGAACGCGGCGCCGGTACGGGAGGCGGCGATCACCGGCCTGGAGGAGCTGGGGCTCGCCGTGGACGCCGGACTCAACGCCGTACGGTCCGACGAGCCCCGGATCGTCTCGCCCGAGTACGCGCGGGTCGCGGTGGCCGTGGTGCCCACCGACGAGGAGCTGGAGATCGCCCGTCAGAGCTACGCACTCGTGAGCGGGTAGCCCCTCGAAGGAGTGAACGCCTGAGCGGGCCCCCGCCCATTTGTACTTTCCACCAGCCGGAATATTCCGCAGTGAAACAAACCGATAGGATCCGCCTCATGCGCCGTTCCAAAATCGTCTGCACGCTGGGCCCCGCCGTCGACTCGTACGAGCAGCTGAAGGCTCTCATCGAGGCCGGCATGAACGTGGCCCGTTTCAACATGAGCCACGGGACCCAGGCAGAGCACCAGGAGCGGTACGACCGTCTCCGCAGGGCCGCCGCCGACACCGGCCGCGCCATCGGTGTGCTGGCCGACCTCCAGGGCCCCAAGATCCGTCTGGAGACCTTCGCGGAGGGTCCGGTCGAGCTGGTCCGCGGGGACGAGTTCACCATCACCACCGAGGACGTCCCCGGTGACAAGTCCATCTGCGGCACCACCTACAAGGGCCTCCCCGGCGACGTTTCCAAGGGCGACCAGGTCCTCATCAACGACGGCAACGTCGAGCTGCGGGTCGTCGAGGTCGAGGGCCCCCGGGTCAAGACCGTCGTCATCGAGGGCGGTGTGATCTCCGACCACAAGGGCATCAACCTGCCCGGCGCGGCGGTCAACGTCCCGGCCCTGTCCGAGAAGGACGTCGAGGACCTCCGCTTCGCCCTCCGCATGGGCTGCGACATGGTCGCCCTCTCCTTCGTCCGCGACGCCGCCGACGTCAAGGACGTCCACAAGGTGATGGACGAGGAGGGCCGCCGGGTCCCGGTCATCGCCAAGGTCGAGAAGCCGCAGGCCGTCGAGAACATGGCCGAGGTCGTCGCCGCCTTCGACGCCGTCATGGTCGCCCGCGGCGACCTCGCCGTCGAGTACCCCCTTGAGCGGGTCCCGATGGTGCAGAAGCGCCTCGTCGAGATGTGCCGCCGCAACGCCAAGCCGGTCATCGTCGCCACCCAGATGATGGAGTCGATGATCACCAACTCCCGTCCGACCCGCGCCGAGGCGAGCGACGTCGCCAACGCGATCCTGGACGGCGCGGACGCGGTCATGCTCTCCGCCGAGTCGAGCGTGGGCGCCTACCCGATCGAGACCGTCAAGACGATGTCGAAGATCGTCGCCGCGGCCGAGGAGGAGCTGCTCTCCAAGGGCCTCCAGCCCCTGGTCCCCGGCAAGAAGCCGCGCACCCAGGGCGGCTCCGTCGCCCGCGCGGCCTGCGAGATCGCCGACTTCCTCGGCGGCAAGACGCTGATCGCCTTCACCCAGTCCGGCGACACGGCCCGCCGCCTCTCCCGCTACCGGGCGCAGCAGCCGATCCTGGCCTTCACGACGGACGAGAACACCCGCAACCAGCTCACCCTGAGCTGGGGCGTCGAGTCCTTCCTCGTCCCCTTCGTCGACAACACCGACGCCATGGTCGACCTCGTCGACGCCGAGCTCCTGAAGCTCCAGCGCTACAACGCCGGCGACACCATGATCATCACCGCCGGCTCGCCCCCCGGCGTCCCCGGCACCACCAACATGGTCCGCGTCCACCACCTGGGCGGCGGCGAGCGCGACTGACGCGCCGCACGGCCATCCGGCCAGAAGGCCATGACGAAGCCCCCGTCCGATCCGTCGGACGGGGGCTTCGCCCTGTGCGGCTCCCGGGGTGGTACGGGGGGATCAGCCGGGCTCGATGGTGTTGCGGAGGCCCGGGACCCTGAGGGTGCCGCCGAACTGGCCGGCCTGGATGACCGTGGCGTTCGAGAAGATGGCGAGCGGGACGTCCAGCGGGGGCGGGGTCTGCGGGGTGAACTCCACGGGGATGATGCCGAAGAGGTTGCCCTTGATCGACTCGGTGTACATGGTCACCCGGCCGCCGGTGATCGTCGAGGTGGAGCCCCTGTTCGACCGGACGTGCCCCTTGAAGCCGTCCGAGTGAACGGTCGTCTGGTGCAGGTCCTTGATGTCGACGCCGTTGTCGGCCGTGAACTTCAGGACCTTCTTGATCTGGCCGCTGGAGGTCTTCACCTCCACGATGCCGTGGTACTTCAGGCCCTTGAGGGTGAGCAGCGTGGTGTCCAGGCGCCACGGCTCGTCCGGAAGCAGCGGGATACCCGGCTCCAGCTCTGCGGCGGCGAGGGCGGCCGGGTCCGGCTCGGGGCAGGGGAAGCGGGGCTTGGCGCCGTCGGGTATGTCGGTGTCCTGCTTGGCCTCCAGGCCCTGGGCACTCTCGGGCAGTTCCTCGACCTCGGCGCCGGCCTGCTCCGCGGCCTTCTCGATGGCGGCCTTGGTCTTGGCGGCGGCGGGCGACAGCTTCTCCGTCGCGGTCTCCGCCGTGTCCTTCGCCGTGTCCTGCGTCGGTTCGGAGGGCTTCTCGGCGGACGTCTCCTCCGTGGCCGGGGCGTCGTCCGTCGTGGCCGCCTTCTGCTGCGGGGCGGCCGTCGTCGCCGACGGGGTCGGGGTCGCGGACTCCGTCGTGGGGGCGGCCGTGGGCTCCTGCTGCGGGGCAAGCCCGTTGAAGAAGTCCGTGAGGGCGTCGCCGACACCCAGCGGATCGAGCGGGTTGACCGACTTCGTGGGCGTGGGCGTGGCCGTCGGCGCGGCCTCTTCCTCGGCCGCCACCTCCTGCGCCCCGCCCTGGGCGGACGCGGTGGCCGTCGGCTCCGGGTCCGGCGTCGCCGTGGCCGTGGGCGCGGCGGTTCCGGACGGGGTGGCCGTCGGCTCCCCGGTCGGCTCGGCCGGCTCGGTCGGCTTGGACGACTCCGTCGGCTCGGACGGTCCGGCCGAGCCGGTGGCCGTCGCCGTCGGCTCCGGCTTCGCGGTCTCGGTGGCCTTCGCCGGGGGCGTGGCCGTCGTCTCCTCCGCCACCGGCTCGTCGGAGCGGGTCACACAGGGGCCGGGGGCGAAGGGGATGTCCTTCTCGTCGGCCAGCGCGGGGTTGGGCGCGAGGCCCATGCCCACGAACACCGCGGTCGGCATGGCGGCGAGCGCCATCGCCTTGCCCGCGGGGCCCTGAATCCTGTTCAGCAGCGTCTTGCGAGGGGCCGCGTGGCGCGGCCCGCTCCTCCCGAGGCCCTGCTGGGTCTCGTCACCCCGCACTGTTCCTCCCGCCGTTGGCGTCGCTCGTCGTTTCGGTCGCCGGTACGGCCCGGGTCTCGGCCTCGGAGGCGTACACGGCCTCCTCGAAGCCCTCCGGCTCGCCGTCGTACTCCGCCTCCGCGGGCATCGCCTCGGTCCTCTCGGCCTCCCCGGTCTCCTCCGCTTCGGGCGCGGGCGCCCAGGAGGCCGACATGGCACCGCCGATGAGGGCGAAGAGGAAGCCGACGACCAGTCCGCCGAAGTTCGACACGGGGATGGACACGAGGGCCAGGACGATCGCCGCGACGCCCGCGAAGACCCGGACGATGGGCTGGAACCACATCGTCAGGCCGAGGGTGATGAGCAGGACGCCGATGACCAGCGCGCTCATCCCGGCGGTCGTCTTCATGGCGAGGGTGATGTTGCCGAGCCGCATGTCCCCGTACGGGAGATAGGCGATCGGTACACCGCCGATCATGGTGAACAGTCCCGCCCAGAAGGGCCGGGTCTGCCGCCAGACCTTGAACCGGTTCTCCTTCTTGGGGACTTCGCGGGAGGCGAGGGTCTCGGCGCTCATGGAAACAGCTCCCTGGAAGCGGTCTTGCTGAGAAAGGTGGAGAGAGGCCGGGGACGGCCCCCGGTGCGGGTGCGGGCCGTCGGAACGGCCCGCACCCTGAAGGACTGGTCAGTCCTTGAAGCACTCCGCCGAGGTGCCCCGGTGCAGGGACAGGCTCAGGTTGGGGAGCTTGAAGGTCGCGGCGGTGGTGGCCCACGCCTTCTGCTGGACGCCGGTGAGCTTGGCCTTCTCGGCACGCTGCGCGAAGCCGTGCGGGTTGGCCTTGGTGTTGGGCTGGATGCCCGGACGGCCCGGCATGGGGTTGCCCGCGGCGTCCTTGTCGGCGGAGCCCGCCGCGACGCCGATGTCGATGTTGCCGAACTCGGCGTCGGCCTTCAGCGCGGAGACGTCGAGGTAGATGTCCTCGGCGTACACCGGCTTGCCGCTCTCGGTGCCCGCGTTCAGCTGGAGCGTCACGTCACCGATGAACGGGACCTTGGGCGTGACCACCGACTGGCACATCTTGGTGATCCAGGCCTTGTCGAAGCCCGAGACGGCGACCGGGGTGGCGAACGCCTCGCCCTCCAGGGTCTTGCCGGAGGCGACGCTGCCGTACTGGACGAAGCCCTCACCGACGAGGCTTTCGGCCTTAACCTTGAACTCCTGGCCGGAGATGCTGAAGGACGCGGCGAGCGCGCCCTGGGCCAGGCCGACACCGATCGCGGCCGTGGCGGCCACGCTCGGAACCATGACGACGGCGAACCGCTTCCACCTGGTCCCGCCACGAACCTGGGACTTCATGAGAATCCTCCTTCTCGGACGTACATCTCCAAGAAGGGCCCGGGGCCCGTCCTGGGATGGGAGAAGAGCTACGTCCTCGGGAAGGAGAGCGCCGAGGCATCGGGTGGCGCGACGCGCGTCCGAATCACCGGCGATCACCCCCGAGCGACAACCATGTGCCGCGCGTGCGCACGGCCCGGTGGACAGGTCCCGCCCGGTGGGAGCGGGAACCCCCCTGTCCGATCGACCGGCCGCCTGTGGCGCCGGTCCGCCCGGTGGGGACCCGCGCCGCGCAGCCCTGGCGGTTGGCCGGGGCGTGCGGTGCGGACCGAGCGTGGCCGATCGTGGTCCATTCCCGGCGCCCGCACAAGGGGTTCATTACTCACTAGTAACGGGTGCGTGACCGCGCCATGGCGCGATGCCGCCGACCGGGCACGCAGGGTGGAGGGGCGCGGTGCGGAAAATCCGCTTATAGGAAGGTGAACCCGGACAGAACCACGGGTTCGATTTACTGCAAGTAACAGCGGCCGCGATTACCAAGATTTGGTAAAGCGCGGCCGCCGGTTGTCACTGTGTCGCCAAATCGTCGAGCGATCCGGCACCTTGCCGAAAGGTGAGCAAACGCTCAGAACAGCACGCGTGCCAGCGCCTGCCGGCCCGCCGTCACCCGCGGGTCCTCGGGGCCGATCACCTCGAACAGCTCCAGGAGCCGGAGCCGCGCCTTGTCCCGGTCCTCGCCGACGGCCCGGCGCACGGTCTCCACGAGGCGTCCGAAGGCGTCCTGCACGTGACCGCCCACCAGGTCCAGGTCGGCGGCGGCGATCTGGGCGTCGACGTCCGCCGGGTCGTCCGCCGCGCGCTTCCGCACCGCCTGCGGGTCCATGCCCTGCACCCGGCTCAGGAGCTCGGCCTGGGCGAGGCCCAGCTTGGCCTCGGGGTGCTCGGGGTCGTCCGCGAGGACGTTCTTGTACGCCTGCACCGCGCCGGCCAGGTCGCCCGCGTCCAGCGCGGACATGGCCGCCTCCAGGAGGGCGTCGTACGGGCCGGCCGGGCGCGCGGCGGGCGCGGCGCCCTCCGCACCGGCCTCCGCGCCGGCGTCCACGGCGAGGCCGGTCAGGCCGAAGCGCTCCTCGCCGATCTGGATCAGCTGGTCGAGGGTCTGCCGGATCTGCGCCTCCGGCACCGCGCCCTGGAAGAGGGGCAGCGCCTGACCGGCGACGACCGCGAAAACGGCCGGAATTCCCTGGATGCCGAACTGCTGCATCAGCATCTGGTTGGCGTCGACGTCGATCTTCGCGAGCAGGAAGCGGCCGTTGTACTCCACGGCCAGCCGCTCCAGGAGCGGGCCCAGCTGCTTGCAGGGCTCGCACCACTCGGCCCAGAAGTCGAGGACGACCGGGACCTCGGCGGAGCGCTGGAGCACATCGCGCTCGAAGCCCGCCTCGTCGACGTCGATCACGAGGGCGGAGGGCGGCACCGCCGCGGTCCCGCCGTGGCGGGCGGCCTCGGCGCGCGCCTGCTCCGCCTTCGCCTTGGCCTCTCCGGCCGCCTTCACCGCGGCGAGGTCGACGACGCCGCTCATGGACATGTTTCGGGGCTGCATGAGTACATCCTCCCCCTTCCGCGCGCGGATCCGTTAAGCCATGGCCGAACAGCGCCCTCCACCGAGGGCGCCCCCTGCCCGCCGGGTCCCCACCCGGCGGTCCTGCATGGTTGTCGCTCAGGCCGCCCGGCCACCGCTCGGCGGCGGCTCGACACGCCTTTCGCTACGGGTCGTAGCGTAATGGTCCCGGCCCGGCCGGAGGGAGCCCCCGGCCGTGAACTGCCTCACATCGCGCGCCTCTGGCGCCGTACTTACCGGCGGGTATGGTCGTCGTCCATGTGCAGCAGCGCCACCCCCCGCGGCCCCCGCACCGGGCGCCCCCGCTCCGCCGAGGCCGACGAGGCCATCCTGGAGGCGACCCGTGCGGCCCTGGTGGAGCTGGGCTGGTCCAAGCTCACCATGGGCGACGTCGCCGGCCGGGCCGGCGTCGCCAAGACCACCCTGTACCGCCGCTGGGCCAACAAGAACGAACTGGTCGTCGACGCCGTCGCCGTCCTCTTCGACGAACTCGAACTGCCCGACCTGGGTTCCCTCCGCGCCGACATCGAGCACGTGGTCCTCCAGTTCGCCTCCCTGCTCCAGCGTCCCGAGACGAAGACGGCCCTGATGGCGGTGGTCGCCGAGTCGACCCGCGACGAGCCGCTGCGGGAGCGGATCCGCGGCTCCATCGTGGACCGCCAGAAGCGGCTCGTCCTCGACGGCCGGCGGCGGGCGCAGGAGCGTGGTGAACTCCCGGCGGAGCACGACCCGGTGACCGTGGACGCCGTCGACGACCTGATCTTCGACGTGGTCGCGGGCGCGGTCGTGCACCGCGCCCTGGTGAGCGCCGAACCGGTGGACGCGGCCTGGGTGGCGCGCCTCTCGGCCCTCCTCGTCGGCGGCCTGGGCGCGGCGGCGACCGTCGGCTGAGCCTCCGGGGTACGACAGGAGGGGCGGTACGGGAATCCCGTACCGCCCCTCCTGTCGTACCGCGCGTGCGTATCGCGACCGGGCGTCAGAAACCGGCCGACTCCACGTACACGCCCCACTCCTCGCGCAGGACGCCGCAGATCTCGCCGAGGGTGGCCTCGGCCCGTACGGCGTCGAGCATCGGCGGGATCATGTTGGAGCCGTCGCGGGCGGCGGCCAGCATGGCGTCGAGGGAGGCGCGGACCTTCGCCTCGTCGCGCTTGCCCTTGCGCTCGCCGAGGACGCGGACCTGCTCCCACTCGACCTCGTGGCTGACCCGCAGGATCTCCAGGTCGCCGGTGACCGAGCCGTGGTGCACGTTGACGCCGACGACCCGCTTCTCGCCCTTCTCCAGGGCCTGCTGGTAGCGGAAGGCGGACTCGGCGATCTCGCCGGTGAACCAGCCGTCCTCGATGCCGCGCAGGATGCCGGAGGTGATCGGGCCGATCGGGTGCTTGCCGTCCGGGTGGGCGCGCAGGCCGCGCTCCTTGATCTGCTCGAAGATCTTCTCGGCGTCGGCCTCGATCCGGTCGGTGAGCTGCTCGACGTACCAGGAACCGCCCAGCGGGTCGGCGACGTTGGCGACGCCGGTCTCCTCCATCAGCACCTGCTGGGTGCGCAGGGCGATCTCGGCGGCCTGCTCGCTGGGGAGGGCGAGGGTCTCGTCGAGGGCGTTGGTGTGGAGGGAGTTGGTGCCGCCGAGGACGGCGGACAGGGCCTCGACCGCGGTCCGCACCACGTTGTTGTACGGCTGCTGGGCGGTGAGCGAGACGCCCGCGGTCTGGGTGTGGAAGCGGAGCCACTGCGCCTTGTCGGTCTTGGCGCCGTACACCTCCTTCATCCAGCGGGCCCAGATCCGGCGGGCGGCGCGGAACTTGGCGATCTCCTCGAAGAAGTCGAGGTGCGCGTCGAAGAAGAAGGAGAGGCCGGGGGCGAAGACGTCCACGTCGAGGCCGCGGGAGAGGCCGAGCTCGACGTAGCCGAAGCCGTCGGCGAGGGTGTACGCCAGCTCCTGCGCGGCCGTCGCCCCGGCCTCGCGGATGTGGTAGCCGGAGACGGAGAGCGGCTTGTACGCGGGGATGCCGGCCGCGCAGTGCTCCATCAGGTCGCCGATGAGGCGCAGGTGCGGCTCGGGCGGGAAGAGCCACTCCTTCTGCGCGATGTACTCCTTGAAGATGTCGGTCTGGAGCGTGCCGTTGAGGACGGCGGGGTCGACGCCCTGGCGCTCGGCGGCGACGAGGTACATGCAGAAGACGGGCACGGCGGGCCCGGAGATCGTCATCGACGTGGTGACGTCGCCGAGCGGGATGCCCTTGAAGAGGACCTCCATGTCGGCGGCGGAGTCGATGGCGACGCCGCAGTGGCCGACCTCGCCGAGGGAGCGGGGGTCGTCGGAGTCGCGGCCCATGAGGGTGGGCATGTCGAAGGCGACCGAGAGCCCGCCGCCACCGGCGGCCAGGATCATCTTGTACCGCTCGTTGGTCTGCTCGGCGTTGCCGAAGCCGGCGAACTGGCGGATGGTCCAGGTGCGGCCCCGGTAGCCGGTGGGGTGGAGTCCCCGGGTGAAGGGGTACTCGCCGGGCCAGCCGATGCGCTCGAACCCCTCGTAGGTGTCCCCGGGCCGGGGCCCGTAGACCGGCTCGACCGGGTCCCCGGAGAGCGTGGTGAAGTCCGCGTCGCGCTTGCGGGCCTTGTCGTAACGGGCCTGCCAGCGACGGCGGCCTTCCTCGATGGCGTCAGCGTCCATGCCTTCGAATTTACTAGGACGTCCTAGTAAATGTCGACGGCAAACCCCCGCACAGTTGTGCGGGGGTGGGTGTCAGGCCTTGGCGGGAACCGGCTGCACGCCGCTGACCAGCGGCTTGACCTCGGCGACGACCTTCCGCTCGACGAAGAAGGCGGCGAAGGGAATCGTGCCCGAGAGCAGCACCCACAGCAGCTTGCCGAACGACCACTTCGCCTTGGAACCCAGGTCGAAGGCGAAGATCAGATAGATGATGTACAGGACGCCGTGGGTCTGGGAGACCGCGAAGGTCACGTCCTCGCCGGTGTCGAAGCCGTACTTGGCGACCATGCAGCCGCAGAGCACGAGCAGCATGACGGCGGTCACGTACGCCATGACGCGGTAGCGGGTCAGCACGCTGGATTTCATGCCGTCGAGCGTAACCGCCCGTTCCGGGCGATCTTCGCGGGGGTCGGCCCCCGCCGGAGCGAGGTCAGCCCTCCTCGAAGTCGTGTGCCGCGACCCGCAGGGGGCGCAGGAGGGCGAAGATCTCGGCGCATTCCTCCGCGTCGTACGCGCCCAGGCCGAAGTCCATCTCCATCAGGTCGCGGGTGGCCGCCTCGACCACCTCGCGGCCCTTCTCGGTGATGGAGGCGAGGGTGCCGCGCCCGTCGTTGGGGTTGGGGCGCTTGGCGACGAGACCGGACCTCACCAGGCGGTCCACCGTGTTCGTCACCGACGTGGGGTGGACCATCAGCCGCTCGCCGATCTTCGACATCGGCAGCTCGCCCGCCTTGGAGAAGGTGAGCAGCACCAGGGCCTCGTAGCGGGCGAAGGTCAGCCCGTACGGCTTGACCACGGCGTCGACCTCGGCCAGGAGGATCTGGTGGGCGCGCATGATCGAGGTGATCGCGGCCATCGCGGGGACCGGGCCCCAGCGCTTCTGCCAGAGTTCGTCGGCTCGGGCGATGGGGTCGAAGGGGAGACTGAGCGGCTTCGGCACGCGTCGACCTTACCGACTGGTCACATGCCGGTCAGCCCCGTCTCGCTTTTCGGTCGCCCGCGGCTCGGCGGCGGCGGCGAGGAGGCAGAGCGTGCCGAGGACGCCCGCGCCCGCGACGACCGTGTGCACGGGGGCGAACTCGGCGGCGGCGCCGGCCCCGGCCATGCCGATGCCCTGGACGGTCATCATGCCCGCGGTCATCAGGGTCATGGTCCTTCCCCGCTGCTCCTCGGGGACGGCGGCGACGAACCGGGCGTCGAGGCCGAGGGTGTACGCGCCGGTGGTGCCGGCCAGGAGGAGGACGCCGACCGCGAGGGCGACGCCGGGCTCGGAGGCGTACAGGAGGTACGGCAGGACGCCGGCGACGGCGAGCGGCAGCATGATCCGGGAGCGGGTCGCGGCGGAGAGGAACGATCCGGCGAAGAGCTCGCCCGCGATGGTGCCGACGGGCAGGGCGCACATGAGGAGGCCGAGGGCGGCGCTGGAGGCGCCGATCCCGGCGGCGTAGGGGGCGGCGAGGGCCTCGGGGACGACGGCGAAGAACGGCGGCACCCAGAACATCAGCATCAGGGCGCGCACGCGCCGGTTCCGCAGCACCGCCCAGGTGCCGGAGATCCCGCCGCCCGCCCGTCCGGCGGTGCGGGCGGGTCGGCGGGCGGTGCCGAGGCGCGGGAGCAGTGCCGAGGCGAGGAAGGTGGCGGCGGTGACGGCGAGGGCGCCGCGCGGGGGACGTGCTGTGCGCCCTGGACGGGCCGAGGGGGACGACGGCGCTCGCGCACCGGCTGGGGCGGGCGCCGTCCTCGGTCTCGGCGCATCCGGCGGTGCTGCGGGACGCGGGGCTGCTGACCTCCCGGCGTTACGGCCACCAGGTGCTGTACGAGCGGACGCCGCTGGGGATCGCGGTGTCGCAGCCGGACGCCGGCTGACCGCCATGTCACGATAAGCCCCGTTCATCCGCCTGCTGGGGGTGGACCTCACGCCCGTACTCCCCGCGTTGCCGACCCTGGGGGCCCGGATGTCCCGCCGCACGACCGTCACCGCCACGCTCGCCCTCGTCAGCGCGCTGCTGCTGGCCGTGAGCGGCTGTTCCTCCGGCGGGCCCGCCCCCTCCCCCGTCGGCCCGCCCTCCGCGACGGGGGGCGAGGCCCCCGCGCCGACCGGCGGGTCGCCGTTCTGGGTGGACCCGGAGAGCGACGCGGCGAAGCAGGTGCGGGAGTACGAGGCGCAGGGCCGCACCGACGACGCGCGGGCGCTGAAGCGGATCGCGGAGCAGCCGGTCGCGGACTGGCCGGCCGGCGACGACCCGGTGCCGGAGATCCTGCGGGCGGTGCGCGGGGCGACGGCCGAGGACCGGACGGCGGTCTTCGTGGCGTACAACATCCCGCACCGGGACTGCGGCATGTACTCGGCGGGCGGGGCGCACGACGGGACGGCGTACCGGGCGTGGATCGACGCCTTCGCCTCGGCGATCGGGGACGCCTCGGCCGTGGTGGTGCTCGAACCGGACGCGGTGCCGCACATGGTGGACGGCTGTACGCCTCCGGAGTACCACGAGGAGCGGTCCGCGCTGCTCGCGGAGGCGGTCGAGCGGCTGAAGCGGCAACCGCGGACCCGGGTCTACCTGGACGCGGGCAATCCGGCGTGGATCGACGATCCGGGCAAGCTGGTGGAGCCGTTGCGGCGGGCGGGGGTCTCCCGGGCGGACGGCTTCGCGCTGAACGTGTCGAACTTCCAGACCACCGCGGCGGTGCGGGAGTTCGGGGCGACCCTGTCGGGGCTGCTCGGCGGGATGCACTTCACGATCGACACGAGCCGGAACGGCGCAGGACCCCTCCCGGGGGACCGGGCGGAGGCCTGGTGCAATCCCCCGGGCCGGTCGCTCGGGGTGCCGCCGACGGACCGGACCGGGGACGCGCTGGTGGACGCGTACCTGTGGATCAAGCGTCCGGGGGAGTCGGACGGGCAGTGCCGGGGCGGCCCGGCGGCGGGCACCTGGTGGCCTGAGTACGCGCTGGGGCTCGCCCGCCGGGCCGGGTCCTGACGGGGCCGCTCACTCCTCGCGTTCCGTCCCGACCCGGAGCCACTTGGCCTCGGACGGGATGCCGTCCTGGTCGGTGACGAAGAGCATGTACCAGCCGGGCGGGACGAGGGTGCGGTCGTCGGGCACGTCCACGGTGACGGTGAGGCCGTCCTTGCCCCGCGTCAGGTCCAGGGCCACCGAGCGCTGTTCGACGTCGGTGGTGTGGGTGACGGCGCTGGGCCGCATGAGCCGGGCCGTGGCGATCCGGCCGGCGTCCTTGGTCTTGAAGGTGGCGCGGCCGTTCCGGTCGAGCTCCTGCGGTCCCTCGCCCAGGACCGGCCGGCCGGCGCCCGCCTTGTGGAGGTAGGGCGGGGTGAAGACCTCGATACGCTGCTCGAAGGTGCCGAGCTTGGTGTTGTCCTTGTCGGCGTAGAGCGGGTCGGAGCCGAAGGTGGCGACCCGTCCGTCGGGCAGCAGCAGTGCCTCCGAGTGGTAGTTGCGGCCGACGGTGGGGTCGGCCGCCGCCGCGAAGGCGTTGGTGGCGGGGTCGTAGAACTGGGCCTTGAGGATGTCGCTGGCGCCGCGGCCGCGGTAGTCGCGGGAGCCGCCGGTGGTGAAGACGGTGTCGTCGGGGAGGAGGACGCTGCTGAGGTAGCGGGTGCCCTGCGGGAGCGGCGGGCCGTCCTTGAAGACCGGGTTGTCGCTGCCGAGGTCGACGACGGCGGTGCGGGCGGTGGACTTGGCGGACTCGCCGACCCCGCCGCCGCCGAGGACCATGATCTTCTGGGCCTGTGCGGGCGGCAGGATCAGGGAGGCGGAGGTCTCCAGCTGGTCGGTGTCGGTGAGGCCGGGGAGCCTGGTGAAGGTGTTGGTCTCCAGGTCCCACAGGCCCGGGGCGCGGCCCTTGTCGGCGGGCCCGTAGCCGGCGTTGGAGCCGGTGTAGAGGAGCTTGCCGCCCTTGGTGAGGAAGAGCGCCGGGTAGGTGGGGAAGTAGCGGAAGGGGCCCTTGGTCCACTTCTTGGTCTCGGGGTCGTAGATCTCGTTGTCGCCGGGGACGACGTCGCCGACGTCGTTGAGGCCGGAGACGGCGAGGACCCTGCCGTCCTGGAGTCCGACGAGGGTGGGGTACCAGCGGGCGTCCTTCATGGGGGCGACCGGGATGTACTTCTCCGCCTTGGGGTCGAACTCGTAGGCGGCCTTGATGCCCTGGAAGTCCTGCTTCTCGGTGGTGAGCTTCTGGGCGAGGCCGTAGACGTTGTCGGCGTCCTTGCCCTTGAGGCCGACGACCTCGTACTGGGCGGCCTGGGTGGTGAGGCCCTGCGGGCCCTCCTCGACGGCCTCGACGAAGACGCGGGCCTCGGAGGCGGTCACCTTGGTCTTCCACGGCTTCATCTGGCCGCTCTTGAAGTACGAGATCTCGAACTCGCGCTTCGCCCTGGGGACGGTGACGTCGGTGGTGGAGACGTACTCGACACCGGACGGGGAGCGGAAGCGGGTGCCCTTCTTCAGGGTGACGGCCTTGTCGGGGCTCTCGTTCTTCACCCGCATCCCGCCGCCGGCCTTCCTCACGCTGCCGTCGAGGACCTCGTAGCGGGCGGTGCCGCCGGCCACCAGGAGCCGTCCGTCGGGGAGTTGGCTGTGTCCGGCGCAGAAGAAGTCCTCGGGGGTGGGGATCTTCTTGAAGGTGTTCTTCACCGGGTCCCACAGGACGGTGTCGAAGGTCCCGGCGTCGAAGTTCTTCTGGTTGTTGCCCGAGCCGGCGATCAGCAGCACCTTGCCGGTGTGCAGGAGGGCCGCGTGGATGGCGTTGATGCGGGCCCCGTCGGGGACGGAGACGCCGAGCCAGGAGCCGTACCTCTTCTTGTACTCGGGCTGGGCGATCTTGTAGGCGTGGTACTTCTCCGAGGCGAAGGAGACGGCGGCGGGCGCGTTGAGCGCGGCGAGGACGAGGACGGCGCCGCTGCCGAGCAGGGTCTTCTTGAACTTCTTGGACGGCCGGTAGGCCATGGCTCAGTTCCCTCCGGTCTTCGTGGGCGCGGTGGTCGCGGGCGGGTGCGGGGGCAGGGGCGGGAACTGCGGCAGCGGCGGTACGGCGCGCAGCTCCATTCCAGCGGGGGCGACGGTGAGGCGGCGCTCCCTGACGCGGGCGCGGACCCGGGCGCGGTGCCGGGCGCGGACCGCGCGGGCACGCCGGTCCCGCAGGCAGGTGAGGGCCCACACGGTGAGCGGGGCGAGCGCGATGCCGAGGGCGAGGACCGCCCAGGTGCGCATGGCCGCGTGGGTGTGCCCGTAGCGGACCGAGGCCACCAGGGAGGCGATGAGGACGGCCGCCCAGAAGAGGTGGATGCGGAAGGTGAGGACGCGGTCGGGGCTGGCGGCGCCGCCCTTGGGGGTGACGACGAAACGGCCCCGGGTGCGCAGCAGCGCGGAGCCGAGGGACCTGAGGTAGAGGGGGGCGGAGAGCGCGGACATCATCATGCCGGCGAGGCCGCCGGAGCCCTCGGGCTCGTGCGGGGAGACGTTGTGGCGGCGGTTCCAGAGGTAGAGGCCGATCTGGAGGGCGACGGCGTCGCTGTAGATCATCAGCCAGACCTGGGAGGAGACCTGGGTGCCGGAGGC
This sequence comes from Streptomyces sp. CC208A, assembly GCF_030010625.1. Classification (GTDB taxonomy): domain Bacteria; phylum Actinomycetota; class Actinomycetes; order Streptomycetales; family Streptomycetaceae; genus Streptomyces. Next base: position 137,614 of record NZ_JASCXN010000005.1, read on the forward strand.
GCCGAGCCACAGGTAGAGGACGCAACTGAGGATGCCGAGCAGCCAGTTGACGGCCGTCATGGGGTAGTAGACGAGCATCAGCGTGTAGTTGAGGAGGCGGCCGGGCGGCATGCTGAACGGCGCCTTCCAGTACTGCTTGAGGATCGTCTCGTAGGTGCCCCGGGACCAGCGGAGCTGCTGGGTGAAGAAGTCCGTCCAGGAGACGGGGCCCTCGCCGACGGCGAGGACGTCGGGGGTGTAGACGGAGCGCCAGCGCCGGCCGGTGACCGGGTTCTTGCGGCGGTGCAGTTCGAAGCCGGTGGCCATGTCCTCGGTGATGGAGTCGTACAGGCCGCCGATCTGCTTCAGGGCGGCGATCCTGACGACGTTGTTGGTGCCGACGAACATGGGGGCGCGGTAGCGGTTGCCGGCGCGCTGGATGAGGGCGTGGAAGAGGAACTGCTGGGACTCGGCGGCCTTGGTGACGGCGCCGGTGTAGTTGCCGTAGACCTGCGGGCCGACGACGAAGGCGACGTCGGGGTCGCGGAAGTAGCCGAGCATCCGCTCCAGGAAGGCGGGGAGCGGGACGTGGTCGGTGTCGACCGAGGCGAAGTAGTCGTAGGCGTCGCCGTGCATGGCGAGCCAGGCGTTGTAGTTGCCGTGCTTGGTCTTCGCCTTGTGCGGGCCCTTCTTCCGGTTCCACTCGGGTATGCCGGCGCGGGTGAAGTGGCGGACGCCGAGTTCGGCGCAGAGCGCCTTCGCCTCGTCGGAGTCGCCCTCGTCGAGGAGCCAGACGTGCAGGGTGCCGGCGTGCCGGACGCGGACGGCGGCCTCCAGGGTGGCGCGGACCATGGAGAGGGGTTCCTTGCCGGGCACGTACGTGGTGAGGAAGGCGACCCGGGTGCCCTTCTCGGGGTACACCGGCACGGGGTCGCGGGCGACCATGGTGGCGTGGGCGATCGAGGCGACGTTCACCAGCATGAAGAAGCAGATGAGGCCGATGGCCACGAGCATCACGGTGTCGTACGGCACCCGCCAGGTGTCGTCGCCCTCGCGGACGGTCCAGTGCGTGGGCCAGACCAGGTAGGCGAGGAGGACCGCGGAGAGCAGCGGGGCGAGGGCCATGAGGAGGACGGCGCGTATTCGGTGCGGCTCCTTCGAGAGCAGGCTCGTGTACTGCACCCGGTGGTCCGCCGTGCCCGGTTCCGTCAGGGGACCGGCGAGTCGGCTGTAGGTGTCGTAGTCGTAGCCTCCCGGCCGCACGGTGCCTCCAGCTGTCGTCGAACGAGTCGATATCCCCACAAAAGGGGGTACCGCTCGGTGTGTCGACTGGAGTACTCCGAGTGAGGGTTTCCCGGCCCGTGCGTCCACCCGATCGATGCAGCGGGTACGCGGGCGGGTACGCGGCGGCCTTGCGTGGCCGGATTCGGCCCCTCCACGGCGGCGCGGCCGACGGCCCGGTGGCACTCCCCCGCGGAGACACCGGCGCCGTCGGCAGCCGTTCATGGAGGACGTTAACCGATGTCGAGCACTCGCCCAAAACCCCGCTGAGCAGCGGAAAGCCCCCGGGGACCGGGGGCTTCGGGTGCGGCGGGCTCAGGCGCCGAGGTGGCGCTCCACCGTCTCGACCTTGGAGGTGAGGCCGTTGGTGACGCCGGGCCGGATGTCGGCCTTGAGGACGACGGAGACGCGCGGGGCGCGCGCCTCGACGGCGGCGACGGCCCGCTTCACCACGTCCATCACTTCATCCCACTCTCCCTCGACGGAGGTGAACATGGCGTCGGTGCGGTTCGGCAGACCGGACTCCCGGACGACGCGGACGGCGTCGGCGACGTACTCGCCGACGTCCTCGCCGACACCGAGCGGGGTGACGGAGAAGGCGACGATCATGCCTTGACCGCGCTCTCGGCGGCCTCGGCGCGGGCGCGGGAGGCGATGACGGCCGCCTCGGCCTCGCGCTTCAGCCTGCGGTCGGCGAAGAAGCCGCCGAAGGGCAGCACGGAGAGGGCGAAGTAGACGGCGGCGGTGCCGAAGCTCCACTTGGTGCGGTTCCAGGCGTCCAGCCAGAAGAGCACGTAGAGGACGAAGAGCACGCCGTGGACCGCGCCCATGACCGGCACCGCGTTGAAGTCCGTGGTCCGCTTGAGCACCGAGCAGACCAGCAGGAGCAGGAACGAGACGGCCTCGGGCGTGGAGACGAGCCGGAGGCGGTGGAGCGAGGAAGCGGTCTTGAGGTCCACGGAGGGGTCACCTTCGTTCGAGCCGTTGAGTGAGCCGTTGAGGGATCTTGTGAACGGATGCACAAGGGGTGGGCGGATCCATTGTGCACGGTGACTTTGCTGTCTCTTTATCCGGGTCCCCGCTACCTTCGGGCCGTGGCTACGTTCCGACTCCAAGGCAGCAAGGTGCTCGCCGTGACGATGACCGGCGACGCCGTCAAGGCGAAGAACGGCTCGATGGTCGCCTATGACGGGCAGATGGCGTTCAAGAAGATGACCGGCGGCGGGGAGGGTCTGCGCGGCATGGTCACCCGGCGGCTGACGGGTGAACAGATGGAGATGATGGAGGTCAAGGGCCAGGGGACCTGCTGGTTCGCCGACCGGGCCTCCGAGATCAACCTCGTCCACCTGCACGGCGACAGGCTGTGGGTGGAGGCGAGCAACCTGCTCTGCACCGACGCGGGGCTGCGTACCGGCACGACCTTCACGGGCCTGCGCGGCGGCGCGACCGGCAACGGCCTGTTCACCACCACGGTGGAGGGCACCGGACAGGCGGCCATCATGTCCGACGGCCCGGCGACGGTGCTCCGGGTGACCCCGCAGTACCCGCTGTCGGTCGACCCGGGCGCGTACGTCGCCCACCAGGGCAACCTCCAGCAGCACTTCCAGTCGGGTGTGACCTTCCGCACCCTGATCGGCGAGGGCGGCGGCGAGGCCTTCCAGATCCGCTTCGAGGGGGACGGGCTCGTGTACGTCCAGCCGAGCGAGCGGAACACCATCGGGGGTGACGTCTGATGCCGTTCCGCGAGATCAACTCGAAGATGGTCGAGGCGACCGTCGTCCCGGGGCAGCGGCTTTTCAGCCAGCGTGGTGCGATGCTCGCCTACCGGGGGGACGTCACGTTCACGCCGAACCTCACCGGCGGGCAGGGCGGTCTGATGTCGATGATCGGCCGCCGGGTGGCCGGCGAGGCGACGCCGCTGATGACCGTGGAGGGCAGCGGCACGGTGGTGTTCGGGCACGGCGGCCACCACATCCAGGTGATCGCGCTGTCCGGCGACACCCTCTACGTGGAGGCGGACCGGCTGCTCGCCTTCGACGGGACCCTGGAGCAGGGCACCATGTTCATGGGCTCGCAGGGCGGGGTCATGGGCATGGTGCGCGGCCAGGTGACCGGCCAGGGCCTGTTCACCACCACCCTGAAGGGGCACGGCTCGGTGGCGGTCATGGCGCACGGCGGGGTGATCGAGCTGCCGATCGTGCCGGGCCGCCCGGTCCACGTCGACCCGCAGGCGTACGTCGCCCACTACGGCCAGGTGCGCAACAAGCTCTCGACGGCGCTGGGCTGGCGGGACATGGTGGGCCGCGGCTCGGGCGAGGCGTTCCAGCTGGAGCTGAGCGGCAGCGGCACGGTGTACGTCCAGGCCTCGGAGGAGAAGCTGTGAGCAGCCCCGTCATCCACGATCCGCACACCCTGCCGTCGGACGACAACGTCAACGACTACACCTTCTGCGTCGAGTTGAAGGGTTCCCCCTGGTTCCTCCAGAAGGGGAAGATGATCGCCTATTACGGGCGGATCGAGTTCAACGGGATCGGGCACGGCCGGCTGGACCGGCTGGTGCGGACCGCGTTCCACTCGCCGCTGCACGCGAGCGACTGGGTGGTGGCCGAGGGCAGCGGCAAGATGCTGCTCGCGGACCGGGCCTTCGACGTGAACTCGTACGACCTGGACGAGGGCAATCTGACGATCCGGTCGGGGAACCTGCTGGCCTACCAGCCGACGCTGGCGCTGAAGCAGTCGATCGTGCCGGGGTTCGTGACGCTGATCGGCACGGGGAAGTTCGTGGCGGCGTCGAACGGCCCGGTGGTCTTCATGGAGCCGCCGCTGCGGGTGGATCCGCAGGCGCTGGTGGGGTGGGCGGACTGCCCCTCCCCCTGCCACCACTACGATCACGCCTATCTGACGGGCGTGATGGGCGGCGTACGGGCCCTGACGGGCATCGGCGGCTCCTCCGGCGAGGAGCACCAGTTCGAGTTCGTCGGGGCGGGCACGGTGCTGCTCCAGTCGACGGAGCTGCTGATGGCGGAGCGGAACATCGGGGCACCGCCGGCCCAGGCCGGGGTGCCGGGCGGGCACGGGGCGCACGGTTCCGGCCAGGGGGCGCAGGGTGCGGTACCGCGCCTTCCCGGCCAGCTCGGTGACCTGCAGCGGCGCTTCGGTCTGTGAGCGGTAGTCTGCGGAGCGTGACGCGTCGAACGGCCGCGCGGGGGCGTGCGGCCGGCACGGCGGGTGCCGGGCGTCACCCCGCAGATTTCGTCAAGTATTCAACTTCTTAGGTAGAATCCACTCATGGACACCGAGACGGCCACTCCCTGGCTCACCGACGCCGAGCAGTGCGCGTGGCGCACCTTCCTCGACGTCCAGAGAATGCTGACGCACCAGCTGGAGCGCGACCTCCAGCCCTTCGGGCTGACGATGAACGACTACGAGATCCTCGTCAACCTCTCGGAGTCCGCCGAGCGCAGACTGCGCATGAGCGATCTGGCGGCCGCCACCCTCCAGTCCAAGAGCCGCCTGTCCCACCAGATCACCCGGATGGAGAACGCGGGCCTGGTGGAGCGGGTGAACTGCGAGTCCGACCGGCGCGGCCTCTACGCGGTCCTCACCGACCACGGCATGGAGACCATGCGCAAGGTCGCCCCGCACCACGTGGAGTCGGTCCGCGACCACTTCATCGACCGGCTCACCCCGGAGGCGCTCGACGCCCTCCACGCGTCCCTGAAGCCGGTCGCCGAGCGGCTGCGCGGCAAGCGCGGCAAGCCGTGACCTGACAGATGTGCGCGGAAAGGGCCTCCCCGGCGCGGGGAGGCCCTTTCCGTTCGTTCCGTCCGGGCCCGGCGGTCAGCTGCCGGTCAGGCTCGCCAGGAGCTCGTCGGAGGCCGCGTACGGGTCGAGCGCGCCGGCCGCGACCCGCTCGGCGAGCGCGTCGAGGTGCCGGTCGCCGTGCAGGTCGCCGATCCGCTCGCGCAGCGCCGTGATGGCGATGGTCTCCACCTCGCGGGCCGCACGGGCCTTCCGGCGCTCCGCCAGGACCCCGTGCTCCTCCATCCAGGCCCGGTGCTTCTCCAGGGCCTCCACGACCTCGTCGACGCCCTCGCCGCGGGCCGCGACCGTCTTCACGATCGGCGGCCGCCAGTCGCCGGGGCCGCGGGCCTCGCCGAGGCCCAGCATGTGGTTGAGCTCGCGGGCGGTGGCGTCGGCGCCGTCCCGGTCCGCCTTGTTGACCACGTACACGTCGCCGATCTCCAGGATGCCCGCCTTCGCGGCCTGGATCCCGTCGCCCATGCCCGGGGCGAGCAGGACGACGGAGGTGTCGGCCTGGCTCGCGATCTCGACCTCCGACTGGCCGACGCCGACCGTCTCGACCAGGATCACGTCGCAGCCGGCCGCGTCGAGGACCCGGATGGCCTGCGGGGCGGCCCAGGCAAGGCCGCCCAGGTGGCCGCGGGTGGCCATCGAGCGGATGTAGACGCCCGGGTCGGAGGCGTGGTCCGACATCCGCACCCGGTCGCCGAGGAGCGCGCCGCCGCTGAACGGCGAGGACGGGTCGACGGCGAGCACGCCGACCCGCTTGCCCGCCCGGCGGTACGCGGCCACGAGCGCCGAGGTCGACGTGGACTTGCCGACCCCGGGCGAGCCGGTCAGGCCCACCACGTAGGCGTTGCCGGTCAGCGGTGCCAGCGCCGCCATCACCTCGCGCAGCTGTGGGGACGCCCCCTCCACCAGCGAGATCAGCCGGGCCACGGCCCGCGGCCGGCCCTCCCGTGCCTGGGCGACGAGAGCGGGGACGTCCACCATGCTGCGTTCTCCTTCGGGAAGGTGCTTACTTGCCGGCGCCGGGGACGCGGACGATCAGGGCGTCGCCCTGGCCGCCGCCGCCGCACAGCGCGGCCGCGCCGACACCGCCGCCGCGGCGCTTCAGCTCCAGCGCGAGGTGGAGCACCACGCGGGCGCCGGACATGCCGATCGGGTGGCCGAGCGCGATGGCGCCGCCGTTGACGTTCACCTTTTCCGGGGACACGCCGAGGTCCTTCATGGACTGGACGGCGACCGCGGCGAAGGCCTCGTTGATCTCGATCAGGTCGAGGTCGTCGACGGTCAGGCCCTCCTTCTTGAGGGCGTGCCGGATGGCGTTGGACGGCTGCGACTGGAGCGAGTTGTCCGGGCCCGCCACGTTGCCGTGGGCGCCGATCTCGGCGATCCACTCCAGGCCCAGCTCCTCCGCCTTGGCCTTGCTCATCACGACCACGGCGGCGGCGCCGTCGGAGATCTGCGAGGAGGTGCCGGCGGTGATGGTGCCGTCCTTGGCGAAAGCGGGGCGCAGCTTGCCGAGGGACTCGACGGTGGTCTCGGCGCGGACGCCCTCGTCCTTGGCGAAGACGACCGGGTCGCCCTTGCGCTGCGGGATCTCGACCGGGGTGATCTCGGCCTCGAAGACGCCGTTCTTCTGGGCGGCGGCGGCGCGCTGGTGCGAGAGGGCCGCGATCTCGTCCTGCGAGGCGCGGTCGATGCCCAGGCGGGTGTTGTGCTTCTCGGTGGACTCGCCCATCGCGATGTTCTCGAAGGCGTCGGTGAGGCCGTCGTGCGCCATCGCGTCGAGCATCTCGATCGCGCCGTACTTGAAGCCCTCGCGGGACTTCGGCAGCACGTGCGGGGCGTTGGTCATGGACTCCTGGCCGCCGGCGACGATCACGTCGAACTCGCCGGCGCGGATCAGCTGGTCGGCCAGGGCGATGGCGTCCAGGCCGGAGAGGCACACCTTGTTGATGGTGAGGGCGGGGACGCTCATCGGGATGCCGCCCTTGACGGCGGCCTGGCGGGCGGGGATCTGCCCGGCGCCCGCCTGGAGCACCTGGCCCATGATCACGTACTGCACCTGGTCGCCGCCGATGCCGGCCCGGTCCAGGGCGGCCTTGATGGCGAAGCCGCCGAGGTCGGCGCCGGAGAAGGACTTGAGCGAGCCGAGGAGGCGACCCATGGGCGTGCGGGCGCCCGCGACGATCACTGAGGTGGTACCGGTCGTTCCAGACATGAGGCACGGCCCCTTGGGGTGAGAAGTGAACGAGGGTTCACCGCCAATGTACTGAGCGGCGCGGCATGAGGTCACCGGCCTGCCGGTGTGACGGCGCGCACGTTGCGTAACCATCGCGGCGGGGGTGCACTGGAGCCATGCTGACGCGTATCGACCACATCGGGATCGCCTGCTTCGACCTGGACAGGACCGTCGAGTTCTACCGTGCCACGTACGGCTTCGAGGTCTACCACTCCGAGGTCAACGAGGAGCAGGGCGTCCGCGAGGCCATGCTGAGGATCAACGCCACCGACGACGGCGGGGCCTCCTACCTCCAGCTCCTGGAGCCCACCCGCGAGGACTCCGCGGTCGGCAAGTGGCTGGCCAAGAACGGCGAGGGCGTCCACCACATCGCCTTCGGCACCGCGGACGTCGACGGGGACGCCGAGGCCATCCGCTCCAAGGGCGTCCGGGTCCTGTACGACGAGCCCCGGATCGGCTCCATGGGCTCCCGGATCACCTTCCTGCACCCCAAGGACTGCCACGGCGTCCTCACCGAACTCGTCACCTCGGCACCGCCTTCCGCCGACCACTCCTCAGCGGAGCACTGACCTCCGTATTCCCGGCCCGGTAGAGTGGGCGACTCCGGGCCGGGGCCGGTCGGGGCCGCTTCGTGCGGCGCCGAAGTCGGGATGTCGGGGTCGTCCGATCTGACACGATTCCCCGGGGGGACCGTTCTGTCCGGTGAACGGTGCTCGTCGGAACGTCGCGACCAGGGTTGGGGTCTCCCCTGCTCGCAGAGCTCGGGGAAGGGATGGACCGCGCAGTGCGGGGCTACGAACGCCAGGAGAGCCACCGAGCTGAAGACGACCATCTCTCGCGGTTCGAAGCCGAGATGGACCGGCTGAAGAAGGAGCGAGAAAAGGCCGTCCAGCACGCCGAGGACCTCGGTTACCAGGTCGAGGTCCTGCGCGCCAAGCTCCACGAGGCGCGCCGCACCCTCGCGTCCCGGCCCGCCCACGACAGCGCGGACATCGGCTACCAGGCCGAGCAGTTGCTGCGGAACGCGCAGGCGCAGGCCGAGCAGCTCCGCCAGGACGCCGAGCGGGAGCTGCGCGAGGCGCGGGCGCAGACCCAGCGGATCCTCCAGGAGCACGCCGAGCACCAGGCCCGGCTCCAGGCCGAGCTGCACAACGAGGCCGTCCAGCGCCGCCAGCAGCTCGACCAGGAGCTGAACGAGCGCCGCCAGACCGTCGAGGCCCACGTCAACGAGAACGTGGCCTGGGCCGAGCAGCTGCGGGCCCGCACCGAGGCGCAGGCCCGCCGGCTGATGGACGAGGCCCGCGCGGAGGCCGAGCAGTCGCTCGCGGCCGCCCGCGCCGAGGCCGCCCGGCTGACCGAGGAGACCGGCCGCCGGGTCGGCGCCGAGGCGGAGGCCGCCCGCGCCGAGGCCGAAGCGATTCTGCTGCGCGCCCGCAAGGACGCCGAGCGGCTGATGACGGCCGCCTCCACTCAGGCCCAGGAGGCCACCGGCCACGCCGAGCAGCTGCGTACCGCCGCCGTCGCCGAGACCGACCAGGCCCGCCGCCAGGCGAGCGAGCTGTCCCGCGCCGCCGAGCAGCGGATGCAGGAGGCCGAGGAGCGGCTGCGGCAGGCCCGTGCCGAGGCCGACAAGGCGCTCGCGGAGGCGAAGGAGGCCGCGGCGAGGACGCTGTCCTCCGCCGACTCCGTCAACGAGCAGCGCACCCGTACCGCCAAGGCGGAGATCGCCCGGCTCGTCGGCGAGGCCACCAAGGAGGCCGAGGCCCTCAAGGCGGAGGCCGAGGAGAAGCTGCGCGAGGCGACCGCGCGCTCCGAGAAGCTGGTCGCCGAGGCCACCGAGAAGGCCCGCACCGCCGCGGCCGAGGACTCGGCGGCGGCGCTCGCCAAGGCGGCCCGCAGCGCCGAGGAGATCCTCAGCAAGGCGTCCGAGGAGGCCTCCGAGACCACCCGGAAGGCCGCGGAGGAGGCCGAGCGGATCCGCCGCGAGGCCGAGACCGAGGCCGACCGGCTGCGTTCCCGCGCCGAGGAGCAGGCCGACGAGCTGCTCGGCTCGGCCAAGGACGACACCAAGGAGTACCGGGCCAAGACCGTCGAGCTCCAGGAGGAGGCCCGGCGGCTGCGCGGCGAGGCCGAGCAGCTGCGCGCCGAGGCCGTCGCCGAGGGCGAGCGGATCCGCGGCGAGGCCCGCCGCGAGGCGGTGCAGCAGATCGAGGAGGCGGCGAAGACCGCCGAGGAGCTGCTCGCCAAGGCGAAGGCCGACGCCGAGGAGCTGCGGACCAACGCCGGCGCGGAGAGCGAGAAGGTCCGCTCCGAGGCGATGGAGCGGGCCCAGACGCTCCGCGCCCAGGCCGAGGAGACCCTGGAGCGGACCCGCGCGGAGGCCGAGCGGCTGCGGACCGAGGCCGAGGAGCAGGCCGAGGCGGTGCGGGAGGCCGCCGAGAAGGCCGCCGAGACCCTGCGCGCCGACGCCGAGCGGGCCGCCGAGGCCCGCCGGGCGGAGGCCGCAGAGGAGCTGGCCCGGCTGCACGCCGACGCCGAGGCGAAGGTGGCGGCGGCCGGCCGGGAGCTGACCGACGCGCGGGCCGAGGGCGAGCGGATCCGCCGCGAGGCCGCGGAGGAGACCGAGCGGCTGCGGTCGGAGGCCGCCGAGCGGATCCGTACGCTCCAGGAGCAGGCCGAGCAGGAGGCCGAGCGGCTGCGGTCGGAGGCCGCGACGGACGCCGCCGCGGCCCGTACGGAGGCCGAGTCCACCGCGCAGCGGCTCACCTCCGAGGCCGAGACCGAGGCCGAACGGCTGCGGTCGGAGGCGCAGGAGACCGCCGACCGGGTGCGGGCCGAGGCCGCGGCCGCGGCCGAGCGGGTCGCCGCGGAGGCCGCGGAGGCGCTGTCCGCCGCCCGTGAGGAGGCCAACCGGCGCCGCCGGGAGGCCGAGGAGACGCTGGAGTCGGCCCGTTCCGAGGCGGGCCGGGAGCGCGAGCTGGCCCGCGAGCAGTCGGAGGAGCTGCTCGCCGCCGCTCGCAAGCGGGTGGAGGAGGCGCAGGCCGAGGCGCAGCGCCTGGTCGAGGAGGCCGAGGCGCGGGCGGCCGAGCTGGTCGGTGCCGCCTCGCGAGCCGCGCAGGAGGTCCGCGACTCGGTCGCCGGGCTGCGCGAGCAGGCCGAGGAGGAGATCGCCGGGCTGCGTTCGGCCGCCGAGCACGCGGCGGAGCGGACCAGGACCGAGGCGCAGGAGGAGGCGGACCGGGTCCGCGCCGACGCGTACGAGGAGCGGGAGCGGGCCTCGGAGGACGCGGCCCGCACGCGCGCGCGTGCCCAGGAGGAGTCCGAGGCGGCGAAGGCGCTGGCCGAGCGGACGGTCGGGGACGCGATCGCGGAGGCGGAGAAGCTCCGTACGGACACCGCCGAGTACGCGCAGCGGGTACGGACCGAGGCGACGGACGCGCTGGCGGCGGCCGAGCAGGACGCGGCCCGCACCCGGGCGGACGCCCGCGAGGACGCCAACCGGATCCGTTCGGAGGCGGCCGAGAAGGCCGAGGGCGTGGTCGGCGAGGCGACGGCCGAGGCGGAGCGGATCGGCGCGGAGGCCGAACGGGTCCTGGACGAGGCCCGGCAGGCCGCGGACAAGCGCCGCCAGGACGCCGCCGAGCAAGCGGACGCCCTCATCGGCGAGGCGACGACGGAGGCCGAGCGGATCACGGCCGAGGCCACGCAGGTCCTGGACGAGGCCCGGCAGGCCGCGGACAAGCGCCGCCAGGACGCCGCCGAACAGGCCGACACCCTCATCGGGGAAGCGACGGCGGAGGCGGAGCGGATCACGGCCGAGGCCGCCGAGCTGTGGGAGACCACCGAGCGGGACGCGACCCGGCTGCGGGCCGAGGCCGAGCAGGTCAAGACCGACGGCGAGGCGCACGCGCAGGCGCTGCGCACGGCCGCCCTGGCCGACGCCGAGCAGGTCCTGGACGAGGCCCGGCAGGCCGCGGACAAGCGCCGCCAGGACGCCGCCGAACAGGCCGACACCCTGATCGGCGAGGCGACGACGGAGGCCGGCCGGATCACCGACGAGGCGGCCGAGCTGGCCGAGTCGGTGACCGCCGACGCCCGCGCCGAGGCCGAGCGGACGATCGCGGACGCGGCCGGGGAGGCCGAGCGGCTGCGGACCGAGGGCGCCGAGGCGCTGGAGTCGGCCCGTCAGGACGCCGAGCGGATCCGTACGGAGTCGGCGAAGGTCCGGGAGGACGCCGAGGCGGCGGCCGAGCAGATGCGCTCGGAGGCCCGCGCGGAGGCCGACCGGACCCTCGACGAGGCCCGCGAGGCCGGCGCGAGGAAGCGCGCGGACGCGGCCGAGCAGGCCGACCAGCTGATCGCCAAGGCCCAGGAGGAGGCGCTGCGCGCCACCGCGGAGGCCGAGTCGCAGGCGGACACGATGGTCGGCGCGGCCCGCAAGGAGGCCGACCGCATCGTCGCCGAGGCGACCGTGGAGGGCAACGCCCTGGTGGAGAAGGCCCGTACGGACGCGGACGAGCTCCTGGTCGGCGCCCGCAAGGACGCCACCGCCATAAGGGAGCGCGCCGAGGAGCTGCGGGGCCGGATCGAGGGCGAGATCGAGGAGCTGCACGAGCGGGCGCGGCGCGAGTCGGCCGAGCAGATGAAGACGGCCGGCGAGCGCGTGGACAAGCTGGTGAAGGCCGCGGAGGAGCAGCGCGCCGAGGCCGAGGCGAAGGCCAAGGAGATGGTCTCGGAGGCGAGTTCGGAGGCGAGCAAGGTCCGGATCGCGGCCGTGCGGAAGGCGGACGCCCTCCTCAAGGAGGCGGCGCAGAAGAAGAGTTCGCTGATCGCGGAGGCCGAGCGGATCAAGGCGGAGGCGGAGGCCGAGGCGGAGCGGCTGGTCGAGGAGGGCCGGCGCGAGCTGGAGGTCCTGACCCGGCGTCGTACGGACATCAATGCCGAGATCTCCCGTGTCCAGGACGTGCTGGAGGCGTTGGAGTCTTTCGAGACCCCGTCGGCGGGGGCGAAGGACGGACTCAAGGCGGGCGCTTCCTCGGGTTCCACTCGTTCGAGTGGCAAGTCCCAGGACGGCTAGCCACTCAAAAGGCTGGACATTCTCCAGATCAAACGGGCATACGCTCGATGACACGCCGCTTCGGCCCCTAGGATTCCCCCTAACACCTCACCGGTCTCATTCGACAGGAACCCCATGAGCGACACTTCCTCCCCCTTCGGCTTCGAGCTCGTGCGGCGTGGTTACGACCGCGGTCAGGTGGACGACCGCATTACCAAGCTCGTCGCCGACCGTGACAGTGCTCTGGCCCGGATCACCTCCCTGGAGAAGCGCATCGAGGAACTCCACCTCGAGACGCAGAACGCCCAGGCGCAGGTGAGCGACGCCGAGCCCTCGTACGCCGGTCTCGGCGCGCGCGTCGAGAAGATCCTCCGTCTCGCCGAGGAGGAGGCGAAGGACCTGCGCGAGGAGGCCCGTCGCGCCGCCGAGCAGCACCGCGAGCTGGCCGAGTCGGCCGCCCAGCAGGTGCGCAACGACGCGGAGTCCTTCGCGGCGGAGCGGAAGGCGAAGGCCGAGGACGAGGGCGTCCGGATCGTCGAGAAGGCCCAGGGCGAGGCCAACTCGCTGCGCGCCGAGGCGCAGAAGGACGCGCAGTCGAAGCGCGAGGAGGCGGACGCCCTCTTCGAGGAGACCCGCGCCAAGGCCGCCCAGGCCGCCGCGGACTTCGAGACCAACCTGGCCAAGCGCCGCGAGCAGTCCGAGCGCGACCTGGCCTCCCGTCAGGCCAAGGCCGAGAAGCGCCTCGCCGAGATCGAGCACCGCGCCGAGCAGCTCCGCCTGGAGGCCGAGAAGCTCCGCACGGACGCCGAGCGCCGGGCCCGCCAGACGGTGGAGACCGCGCAGCGCCAGGCCGAGGACATCGTGGCCGACGCGAACGCCAAGGCGGACCGGATCCGCTCGGAATCGGAGCGCGAGCTGGCGGCCCTGACCAACCGCCGCGACTCCATCAACGCGCAGCTGACCAACGTCCGCGAGATGCTGGCCACGCTGACCGGTGCCGCGGTGGCGGCGGCCGGCTCCCCGCTGGACGAGGAGCGCTCCGCGGGCGTCCCCGCGCAGCAGACCCGGTAAGCCTCGTAGGTCCTGCGACTCCCCCCGTCATTCCGGTGGCGGGGGGTTTCGCGCGCCCGTAGGTTGTACGCATGATCGAGCTCGACGGACTGACGAAGCGGTACGGGACGAAGACGGCGGTCGATCATCTCTCCTTCCGGGTCCGGCCGGGCATGATCACCGGCTTCCTGGGGCCCAACGGGGCGGGGAAGTCGACCACGATGCGGATGATGCTCGATCTGGACAACCCGACGAGCGGGACGGTGCGGATCGACGGCCGGCACTACCGCGACCTCGACGAGCCGCTGAAGTACATCGGGGCGCTGCTCGACGCCAAGGCGATGCACGGGGGCCGCTCGGCGTACAACAACCTGCTGTGTCTGGCGCAGTCGAACCGGATCCCGGAGCGCCGGGTCGGCGAGGTGCTCGACCTGGTGGGTCTGACGGCGGTGGCGCGGAAGAAGTCGAAGGGGTTCTCGCTCGGCATGGGCCAGCGGCTCGGGATCGCGTCGGCGCTGCTCGGCGATCCCGAGATCCTCATGTTCGACGAACCCGTCAATGGTCTGGACCCCGAGGGAATTCACTGGATCCGCAATCTGATGAAGGCGCTGGCGGCGGAAGGAAGAACGATCTTCGTCTCCAGCCATCTGATGAGTGAAATGGCACTGACGGCCGATCATCTGATCGTCATCGGGCAGGGAAAGCTGCTGGCCGACACGTCGATGGCCGATTTCATCCAGCGGAATTCACGGAGTTTCGTCCGGCTCCGCTCCCCGCAGCAGGAACAGTTGCGGGACATGCTGCACGGCGCCGGATTCGTGGTGGTCGAGGCGGGAAACGGGACCCTGGAGGTCGACGGGGCCACGACCGAGAAACTGGGCGAGCTCGCGGCGGCGCACGGGCTGACGCTGCACGAGCTGAGCTCCCAGCGCGCCTCGCTGGAGGAGGCGTTCATGCAGATGACGGCGGGCGCGGTGGAGTACCACGCGCACGGCACCGACGTGCACGGCGGCGCACCGGCCGCACCCGGCCCCGTGTGGGGTGCGGACTCCGGCTGGGGCCCGGTGAGCGGCCCGGCCGACGGCTCGACCTCCGAGGGGGCCTGATCCATGGCAGCGGCGACGGCGGTCCTCCAGTCCGAGTGGACCAAGATCCGGACGGTCTCGTCGACGGTCTGGACGCTGGCGAGCGCCCTGATCGTCACGGTGGCGATGGGCGCGGCGATCTCGGCGCTCCTGAGGTCGACCTTCGACGACCTCTCCCCGCTGGAGCGGGCGACCTTCGACCCGACCTTCGTCAGCTTCTCCGGGATGATCCTGGGCCAGCTGGCGATGGTGGTCTTCGGCGTGCTCGTGGTGGGGACCGAGTACTCCTCGGGCATGATCCGCACCTCGCTCGCCGCCGTCCCCCAGCGGGCCACCTTCCTCTTCTCCAAGATCGCGGTGGCCGGGGTGCTGGCCCTCCTCGTCGGTCTGGCGACGAGCTTCCTGGCCTTCTTCCTCGGACAGGCGCTGCTCGGCGAGCACCGGACCACGATCGGCGCGGACAACGTGCTGCGGGCGGTGGTCGGCGGCGGGCTCTACATGGGGCTGATCGCGGTCTTCTCGATGGGCGTGGCGACGATGCTGCGCTCCTCGATGCTGTCGCTCGGCATCCTGGTGCCGTTCTTCTTCCTGATCTCGCAGATCCTGTCGGCGGTGCCGAAGGCGAAGGAGGTCGCCCGGTACTTCCCCGACCAGGCCGGCTCCAAGATCATGCAGGTGGTGCCGGACGCGCTGGGCTCGGAGAAGGCGCCGTACGGGCCGTGGGGCGGCCTCGGGATCATGCTGGCCTGGGTGGCGGCCTCGCTGCTCGGCGGCTACCTGGTGCTGAAGCGGCGGGACGCCTGACGCCCGGCCCCCGCCCGGGGAGTCCCTGATTTCTCCCTGAGGTCTCGCTTCGGTCTCTCTTCTCCGGCGCGGGAACCGTCAACGGCTGGATAAGCTCCTGACTCGTACGGGGGCCTCACGGCCGCGCGCCGCCCTGCCCCCGATCGCACACCACGGACCTGTCGATGGGGCTGGAGAATGATCGAGGCAGTCGGCCTGACGAAGCGCTACGGCGCCAAGACGGCCGTGTACGACCTTTCCTTCCAGGTGAGGCCCGGTGTCGTCACCGGCTTCCTGGGACCGAACGGCTCCGGCAAGTCGACCACCATGCGCATGATCCTCGGCCTGGACCAGCCGACGTCCGGCCATGTGACGATCGGCGGCCACCCCTTCCGGCAGCTGCCGAACGCGCCCCGGCAGGTCGGCGCCCTCCTCGACGCCAAGGCCGTGCACGGCGGCCGCAGCGCCCGCAACCACCTCCTCTCGCTGGCCCAGCTGGCCGGCATCCCGGCCCGCCGGGTCGACGAGGTGCTGGGCGTGGTGGGCCTCCAGGACGTGGCGAAGCGCCGCTCCAAGGGCTTCTCCCTCGGCATGGGCCAGCGGCTCGGCATCGCGGCGGCCCTGCTCGGCGACCCGCAGGTGCTGCTCTTCGACGAGCCGGTCAACGGCCTGGACCCGGAGGGCATCCTCTGGGTGCGGAACCTGATGAAGAAGCTCGCCGCCGAGGGCCGTACGGTCTTCGTCTCCAGCCACCTCATGAGCGAGATGGCGCTGACGGCCGACCACCTGATCGTGATCGGCCGGGGGCAGCTGCTCTCCGACATGCCGGTGAAGCAGTTCATCTCGGCGAACTCGGCGGACTTCGCCCGGGTCCGCGTCCCGGACGCCGAGGCCGGCCAGCGGGAGAAGCTCTCGGCCGTGCTCGCCGAGGCCGGCGGCCAGGTCCTCTCCGAGCCGGACGGGGCGCTGCGCGTCACCGGCCTGCCGCTGCCGAGGATCAGCGACCTGGCGCACGGGGCGGACGTACGGCTCTGGGAGCTCTCCCCGCACCAGGCCTCCCTGGAGGAGGCGTACATGCGGCTGACGCAGGGCGCGGTGGACTACCGCTCCAGCGACGACAAGCTGGCCCACCTCCAGGCCCCGCCGCAGCCCGGGCAGCCGGGGTACGGGCTGCCGCCGCAGCCGCCCGCCGTCCCGGCCGCGCCGCAGCAGGGCTGGTACGCCCCGCCGCCGCCCGGACAGAACCCGTACGCCGCCGAGCAGCCTCCGGCGGCGCCCGCGGCCCCGGCCGCCCCCACCGCCCCGCAGCCGCGCGACACCACCGAGGACGACCGATGACCGCCCCGACCCCCACGCCTCCCCCGCCGTACGGCTACGTCTCCCCCATCCCGGTCCGCCGGGCGCACCTCGGGGACGCGCTCGCCTCGGAGTGGACGAAGATCCGCTCGGTGCGGTCGACGATGTGGACGCTGGGGACGATGGTCCTGCTGATGGTGGTGGTCGGTCTCGGCGTGGCCGCGATCGCCGCCGCCGAGGGCGGGGGCGTGGGCGCGGAGTCGGCGCTGACGCTGGGCTTCTTCGGGACGCTGCCCGCCTCGATCTGCGTGATCACCCTGGGGGTGCTCACGATCTCGTCCGAGTACGGCACGGGGATGATCCGGACCACGCTGACGGCGTGCCCGAGCCGGTCCCGGGTGCTGACGGCGAAGGCGATCGTCTTCTTCCTGCTGGTCTTCACGATCACGCTGGTCGTCACGTTCGCGGTGGGGACCGCGCAGGTGGCGATGGTGGACGCGGCGCAGCCGACGGGGGCGGAGTGGGCGCGGGCCACGGTAGGCGTGGCCGCCTTCCTGGCCGTGCTCGGCCTGCTGTCGATGGCGGTCGGGGCGCTGGTGCGGCACTCGGCCGGCGCCATCACGGCGATGATCGGGGTGCTGCTGCTGCCCCTGGTGGCGAGCATGTTCATGCTCACGCCGGCGCTCCAGGACCTCCAGAAGGTGCTGGTCACCTACGCGGTGCCTTCGCAGCTGATCGCGCTGTACCAGTCGGAGCCGCTGTTCACGGACAGCGGTCCGGCGGGCTGGGAGACCCTGTTCGTCCTGACGGGAATCACCGCGGCGGTGCTGGGTGGCGCGTACGCGCTGCTCAACAGCCGGGACGTCTGAGCGCCCGGCTCCTCCGGCCTAGTACTTCGGCGCGTTGCGGGACCGCTGCACCCGGGTGGTGCGGCGGTCCTTCGCGTTCCAGCAGGCCTTGTGCCAGTGGCGGCGGTCGTCGACGCCGCCGTACTCGGGCCAGGCGACGACGTGCGGGGCGCCGGGCGGGATCTCCTGGTCGCAGCCGGGGCAGCGGTAGCGCTTGCCCGGGGAGCTGGCGCCGGCGACCAGGCGGACGTACCACTCCTCGCCCTGCCAGGTCTCGGTGCGCTGCGAGCCGCCGTACCGGTCGCCGCGGTCGTCCTGCGCCTCGGGCCTGACGGCTCGGCGGGAGCGGTTGTGACGGGGCGACACGGCACACCTCACGGGGTCGGGGAACACGGACCGTTCCCTCCAGCGTACGGGCCGCGACATGGTGCCCGGGGCGCCGGTCCGAGGTCCCGGGCCGAAAATCGCAAGAACTTCAGCCGGGGCCGTTGCCTTTGGCACGTGTCAGACGTTGTTGCCAGTACCGGGGGGAGAGAACGCGTCGGCCGCAAGGAGGCAGAAGGCGATGCGCGTAGGAACGTTCGTTCTGGCGGCACAGTTTCCGGGGCAGGGGCAGGGAGAGGCGCTGCACCGGGCGGTGCGGACCGCCGAGGTGGCCGAGGAGGCGGGCCTGGACTCGGTCTGGCTGGCCGAGCACCATTTCGTGCCGTACGGCGTCTGCCCGTCGGCCGTGACCCTGGCGGCCGTGCTGCTCGGCCGCACCCGGCGGCTGCGGGTGGGGACGGCGGTGAGCGTGCTGCCCGCCGTCCACCCGGTCGCCCTCGGCGAGCAGGCGGCGCTGCTGCACATCGTCTCGGGCGGCAGGTTCACCCTCGGGGTGGGCCGTGGCGGGCCCTGGGTGGACCTGGAGGTGTTCGGCGCGGGTCTCGACGCGTACGAGCGCGGCTTCCCGGAGGCCCTCGACCTGTTGCTGCGCTGGCTCACCGAGCCCCGCGTGGGTGCCGAGGGAGAACGGTTCTCCTTCCGTGAGGTGCCGGTGGTGCCCCGGGCCGGCGAGCTGATCGGCGGCGAGGCGTCGCCTGAGGTGGTGGTGGCCTGCACCTCGCAGCGGAGCGTGCGGCTCGCGGCCGAGCGCGGGCTCCCGATGCTGCTCGGCATGCACTGCGGCGACGAGGACAAGGCCGAGATGGTCGCGGCCTGGGCCCGCTGGGCGCGGGAGGCCGGGCGGGATCCGGACGAGGTCGCGCGGATCGGCGCCGGGCACGTCTCCGCGGGCGTGGTGCAGCTCGCGGACCGCAGCCAGGAGGCGGCGGAGACCCTGGTGAAGGCGATGCCGGGCTGGCTGAAGCAGGGCCTGGACGCGCATGTGACGGTGGACGGCCGGCACCGGGCCATGCGGGACCCGGTGGCGTACACCGAACTGCTCTGCTCGCTGCACCCGGTCGGCACCCCCGCGCTCGCGGCGGACCGGCTCGCGGCGACCGCCGAGCGCACCGGCATCACCCGCTTCGCCCTCCTCGCCGAAGGCTCCGGCGACCTGGCCGGCACCGAGGAGAACCTGCGGCGACTGGGCGCCGAGGTCCTCCCCCGGCTGGCCTGAGGGACGGAGGACGCCGCCGCTCCGGCGTCCCCGCGATCGGTGCGCGTCGGCACGCACCGATCGTGGCTCCCGCGAGGCGGGCGGAGGCGACGGATCCCGGTGGCGACGGTCGGGCCCCTCAGCAGTCGCGGAGTTCCGGCGACTGGTTGAGCAGCTGTCCCCGTATCGAGGTGAAGCGGGCGAGGCGCTCGTCCACCGCCGGGTCCAGCGGGAAGACCGCCACCCGGTGGCAGTTCTGGAAGGCCAGACGCACTCCGAAGTGGCGCTGGAGCGCGCCGCGGATCGCGTCGCTCGCCATCGCGCGCAGCAGCTGACCACGGGCCTGCTC
Source organism: Streptomyces sp. CC208A (assembly GCF_030010625.1). Taxonomy (GTDB): domain Bacteria; phylum Actinomycetota; class Actinomycetes; order Streptomycetales; family Streptomycetaceae; genus Streptomyces. Next base: position 156,972 of record NZ_JASCXN010000005.1, read on the forward strand.
GTTCGGCGGCGGCGTCTGGTTGTCGGCGAACTCTCCGCCCTCGACCTCCAGCTGGGCCACCAGAGAACTGATCATCTCCCACGCGAAGGGCAGGGAAGTCCGGACGCAGTCGACGAAGGCGGCTTCGTCGACCTCGCCTCGCTCGGCCTGCTCCAACAGTGCCGGTGAGACGTCGAGCGACATGGGTTCTCCTCTCGCGACCCCGCGGACGGGGTCTGTGCGGGCAGGGCCGAAGACCGACGTACGCCACGCTGCGTGCCCGGACGACGACCTCCAGCTCCCACGGTAAGCGCGCGGTCCTGCCCGCACCAGGCGATTGGGCACACAACAGGCCGATAACCGACGGGTGTTCGGCTCACACTCATGCCCGAATCGCGTAGAAGGGCGCTCCTCTTGTAGCGTTGGCGACCATGCGTCTCGTCATTGCCCGTTGCTCCGTGGACTACGCGGGCCGGCTCACGGCCCACCTGCCCTCCGCGCCCCGTCTGATCCTGATCAAGGCAGACGGCAGCGTCTCCATCCACGCGGACGACCGGGCGTACAAACCGCTCAACTGGATGTCGCCGCCGTGCACCCTGAAGGAGGGCGTCAACGGGGAGACCGGCACCTGGACCGTGATCAACAAAGCGGGCGAGAAACTGATCATCACGATGGAGGAGATCCTCCACGACTCGTCCCACGAACTGGGCGTGGACCCGGGCCTCATCAAGGACGGCGTCGAGGCCCACCTCCAGGAGCTGCTGGCCGACCGGATCGAGACGCTGGGCGAGGGCTGGACGCTGGTCCGCCGCGAGTACCCGACGGCGATCGGCCCGGTCGACATCCTCTGCCGGGACGCGGACGGCGCCACGGTCGCGGTCGAGATCAAGCGGCGCGGCGAGATCGACGGCGTCGAGCAGCTCACCCGCTACCTGGAGCTGCTCAACCGCGATCCCCATCTCGCCCCGGTGAAGGGCATCTTCGCGGCGCAGGAGATCAAGCCGCAGGCGCGGGTCCTCGCGACGGACCGCGGGATCGACTGCGTGGTGCTCGACTACGACGCCCTGCGCGGCATCGAGGACGACAAGCTGCGGCTCTTCTGAGACGGGCGGTACGACGAAGGGGACGGCCCCGGACGCGCTGAGCGTCCGGGGCCGCCCCCTTTCCGGTCTCCCGGCCGGTCTCAGGTCACCACGGGGGTGTCGGAGTCGGTGGGGGCGCCGTCGAGGGTGGAAGAGGCGCTGGTGCCGGGGGTGTCCTCGGTGGGCGGGTCGGCCGGGTCGCTGGTCGGCGGAGTCGTGGACGGGGTGGTCGTCGGTTCCGTCGTGGGTGAGGTCGACGGGGTCGTGGGCGATTCCGTCGGGGTCGGTGAGGTCGTCGTCGGGGCCGGTGACGTCGTCCTCGTCGACGACCGGGTCGGCGTCGGGCTCCCCTGCGTCGTCGTCGGCGCGCCCGTCGGTCCCGGCGCGCTCGTCGTGGACGGGTCCGGCTCGCCGGGGGTCTCGCTGCTGGGCGTGCCGGTCGCCGTGGGGTCCGCGGAGGTCTCCGTCGGGGTCGCGCCGGAGGGGGTGGGGGTGGGCGAGCCGGAGGTGGTGGGCGTACCGGTCGCGGTCGGGTCGCCGGCGTCGTCCCCGCCCTCGTCCGGGGAGTCGTCGTCGGTGCCGGGGACGTCGTCGCCGCCCTGGTCGGTGGTGCTGTCGGTGGAGACGGTGCCGGAGGTGGGCGTGTCGTCGGTGCCGGATGTGGCGCCGAGGGTGACGACGGTGCCGAGGACGGCGACGAGGAGCACGCCGGCGCCGACGGCCGCGAGGTTGCGCCGGGCGCCGGTGAGGATGCCCGCCGCGAGGCTCTTGCGCGAGGGGTCCGCCGGGGCGGCGACGAGCGTGGGGCCCTCGTCGGCGAGGTCCTGGAAGGGCGGGAAGGCGCGCGGTGCGGCGGGGGTCGGCGGCAGCGGCTCGGTCGGCGGCTCGGCGGGGGTCCGCGGCGCGGGGGCGGCGGCGCGGACGGCGGGCACGCCGCGGGGCGGGGAGTCGGCGCGGACCGGCGCCGGTGCCGGGGCGGGCTCCTGCGCGCGGGTGAGGTCGGCGACGAGGGCGAGGGCCCGGCGCCCGGCGACGGTGCCCCGCTTGTCGGCGAGGACGCCGCGCAGGCCGATGGAGGCCTCCAGTTCGGCGCGGGCGCGGGCGAGGTTGCCGCCGCAGATGGCGAGGACGCCGAGCTCGTGGTGGAAGTACGCCTCCTCGGCGACGTCCCCGGCGAGCCGGGCGGCCTCCTGGCCGGCGCGCAGGGCGCGCTCCCAGGCGCCCCAGTGGAGGCCGGCGGCGAAGGCGGGGGCGGCGGCCCTGGCGAGGGCGGCGGCGGCCCGGTGCTCGGCCCCGGTCTCGGCACTCTCATCGGCCTGCGTACCGGTCTCGCCGCTGACGAGGGCGCCGAGGGCGGCGAGGAGGGCGTCGGACTCGGCGGCGGCCCGCTCGGGGCCGACCGAGGGGTGGCCGGCCCACCAGGCGTAGTGCCGGGCGGCGGTGTGGAGGCGCTCGGCGGCGTCGAGGCCGTAGCCGCGGGCGAGGAGCTGGGTGAGGACGCCGCTCGCGAGCCGGTACCGGGGGCCGACGGGGCTGAGGAGGCCGCAGGCGCGGAGTTCGCCGAGGGCGGCGTCGGCGTGGGTGTCGCCGACGAGCGCCGGGAGGTGGGCGTGGTGCGGGACCTCGCCGCCGAGGGCGACGGCGAAGCGGAGGGTGGTCTGGGCGGCGCGGCTGAGCCGGGAGGCGAGCAGCGCGGCGGGTGCGGCGCCCTCGCCGAGGCTGGGCAGCGGCACGTCGCGGAGCTCGACGTCGGGGTCCTCGTGCGGGTCGAGGGCGGGTGCGGCGTCGGCGGGGGCCTTCTCCGGTCCCGTACCGGACGGGCCGAACGCCTCCTCCAGGGCGCCGAAGGCGTCGAACTCGGCGGGGGTGACGCGCAGCCGGTCGCGCTGCCGGAGCAGGGCGCCGGCCTGGACGAAGCGGAGCGGCAGGCCCTCGGACTCGAACCAGAGGTCGCCGGCCCAGTTGGCCTCCTCCTCGGTGAGGGGGCGGCCGACGGCGGCCTCCAGGAGGGCGAGGGAGGTGGCGCGGCCGAGGCCGGGGAGTTCGACCTCCTCGATCCGGGCCTCGGCGGAGGGGGCGGGGACGCCGGGGGCGGCGGCGAGCAGGAAGGCGCACTCGGGGGCGGCGGCGAGGAGTTCGTCGAGGGCGGCGCCGCCGAACTCCAGGTCGTCGATGACGACGACGGCCCCGATGGAGGCGAGGTCGGCGCGCAGGCCGTCGGGGCCGGGCCGGTGGCGGGGGGCGTGCAGGACGGCGGCGCGGAGCTCGTGGAGGAGTTCGCCGGTGGTGCGGTGGTGGCCGGAGAGGCGGACGACGCCGTCGGGGGCGAGGGAGGCGCAGTCGGCGGCGACGGCGTCGAGGAGGGCGGTGCGGCCGGAGCCGTCGGGGCCCGTGAGGCGGGCGGAGCGGCCGCGGGTGAGGGTCTCGGTGAGCCGGGCGCGCTGTGCGTCGCGCTCCAGGAGGGGCAGCTCGGGGGCGGCGGGGCCGGGCGGCGGGGGCGTGGCGGCGCGGGCGGCCTCGGCGCGCTCCTCGGGGGTGCGGCGGCGGGCGGCGGGGGGCTCCTCGCCGGGCGGGCAGGCCTCGATCTCGCTGCCGTCGACGGGGTTGACGGTGAGCAGCAGCTCGCCGGAGACGATCCGGGTGACGCGGGCGCGGGCGGGTGCCGGGGCGGCGCGGTCGGGCAGGGCGGCGGGCTGTGCGGGGCGGGCGTCCTCGGCCGCGGTCTCGTGACCGGACTCGTCCGGCCCCCGGTGTATCGGGTCCATGGTCAAAGCCCCCAAGAGCGGTGGTGCGGAGCCCGCCGGGCGGAGAGGTGTCGTGGGGTGCGGGCCGACCGAACCCTAGACGGTGGCGGGGCGCCCGGGAACAGTCGGGGTGCCGTGGAGACCAAGACGTCACGGTCTTGTGAGGATTGAGCGTGACGCCTGGTTCGCACAGGGGCTTCACAGACCGCGGGGCCCGGGACCCGTACCGCGACCGGCCGTTCAGACGCGGGGCAGGGACTCCAGCGCGAGCCCGCCCTCGATGGCGAGGATCCGGTGGAGACGGGTGGCGACGAGGAGCCGCTGCATCTGCGGCGGCACCCCGCGCAGGACGAGCCGGCGGCCGCAGCGGCCGGCCCGTCGGTGGGCGCCCATGATGACGCCGAGGCCGGTCGCGTCCCAGGAGTCGAGTCCGGTCAGGTCGAGCACCAGGTCGCCGACTCCGTCGTCGACGGCCGAGTGCAGGACCGTACGGGCGTCCGCCGCGCTCCGGACGTCGAGGCGGCCCCCGACGACCAGCTCGGCATGGTCGCCCCTGATGTGCATAGTCGCTCCCCGGGAAATGCTCCGTCTTCGCAACAGCTGACTGAACAACTGACTGCTGCCTCGGCAGATACGTTGCGCCTTGTCGTCGAACCGATACCTGAATTCACTCCATGGAGTGAGGTGATCTGGCGGCCCGAGCTCAGTACGTGTAGAAGCCCTGCCCGCTCTTGCGGCCGATGTCACCCGCGTCCACCATCCGGCGCATCAGCTCCGGCGGCGCGAACTTCTCGTCCTGGGTCTCGGTGTAGATGTTGCCGGTGGCGTTGACGAGGATGTCGACGCCGGTGAGGTCGGCGGTGGCCAGCGGGCCCATGGCGTGGCCGAAGCCCAGCTTGCAGGCGAGGTCGATGTCCTCGGCGGTGGCGACGCCCGACTCGTACAGCTTGGCGGCCTCGACGACGAGGGCGGAGATCAGGCGGGTGGTGACGAAGCCGGCGACGTCGCGGTTGACGACGATGCAGGTCTTGCCGACGGACTCGGCGAAGGAGCGTGCGGCGGCGAGGGTCTCGTCGCTGGTCTTGTGGCCGCGGACGAGCTCGACGAGCTGCATCATCGGGACCGGCGAGAAGAAGTGGACGCCGACGACGGCCTCGGGGCGCTCCGTCACCGCGGCGATCTTGGTGATCGGGAGGGCGGAGGTGTTGGAGGCGAGGACCGCGCCGTCCTTGGCGATCTTGTCGAGGGAGCGGAAGATCTCGTGCTTGACCTCGATCTTCTCGAAGACGGCCTCGACGACGATGTCGGCGTCGGCGACCGCGTCGAGGTCGGTGGTGGCGGTGATGCGGCCGAGGGCGGCCTCCGCCTCGGCGGCGTCCAGCCTGCCCTTCGCGACGAACTTCTCGTACGAGGACCGGATGCCGTCGGTCCCCCGGGTCAGGGCGGCGTCGGTGACGTCCCGGAGGACGACGTCCCAGCCGGCCTGCGCGGAGACCTGCGCGATGCCGGATCCCATGAGTCCGGCCCCGATGACGGCGAGCTTCCCAGCCACGAATTCCACCCCTCAACACCTGTTCACTTCTGGCTCTCCGGCGGAGATTAGCGGTCGCGGGCCGTCATGTGACCGCGAAGTAATGCGCGTCACGCTCTCTTTGACGGACGTCACACGCGCGACAGGCGCGACGGGCGGGGGCGTCACTAGTCTGGGGTCATGGTCAATCTGACGCGCATCTACACCCGCACCGGCGACAAGGGCACCACCGCCCTCGGCGACATGAGCCGCACCGCCAAGACCGACCTCCGGATCGCGGCCTACGCGGACGCCAACGAGGCCAACGCCGTCATCGGCACGGCCATCGCGCTCGGGCAGCTGGACGAGGAGGTCGTGAAGGTCCTCGTCCGCGTGCAGAACGACCTCTTCGACGTGGGCGCCGACCTCGCCACCCCGGTCGTGGAGAACCCGGAGTACCCGCCGCTGCGGGTGGAACAGACGTACGTGGACAAGCTGGAGGCGGACTGCGACCGCTTCCTGGAGCAGCTGGAGAAGCTGCGCTCCTTCATCCTGCCCGGCGGCACGCCCGGCGCGGCGCTGCTGCACCAGGCGTGCACGGTGGTCCGGCGGGCCGAGCGCTCGACGTGGGCGGCCATGGAGGTGCACGGCGAGACCATGAACCCGCTCACCGCCACGTACCTCAACCGGCTGTCAGACCTGCTCTTCATCCTTGCGCGGGTGGCCAACCGCGAGGTCGGGGACGTGCTCTGGGTGCCGGGCGGCGACCGCTGAGGTCTGGCCCCGAGCAGGCCCTTGCCGGGGGTCCGGGGGTGGTCCCCCGGGAGATGCGGCATCCTTGCGCGGGTGGCCAACCGCGAGGTCGGGGACGTGCTCTGGGCGCCGGGCGGCGACCGCTGAGGTCCCGGCGGACGTGCCTTCCGGCGCCTTCCCCGCCTTGTCCTCCGACTCCTTCTTCGGCCAGATCGCGTAGCTGAGCGCGATCAGGCCGTGGATGCCGACCGCCCGCCAGACGGCGCCGATCGTGGCGCGGAGCCCTTCGGTGTCCCCGGAGTCGCCGACGTACCAGGAGGCGGCGAGGAGGAGGGCGGAGGCGACGGCACCGGCGACCACCGAGCCGAGCCAGATCGCGCCCTCGTGGCGGGCGCGGGCCATGCCGTAGCGGGGCGGCTTCGGGGGCGGCGGGGCGTCGCCGAGGCGGTGGGCGGCGTGGCCGTCGAGCCACTTCACGGTGCGGTGACCGTGGCCGACGGTGTAGCCGATGTAGACGGCGGCGAGGCCGTGCCGCCAGCTGGGCTCGGCGCCGTTCTTGAGGTCGATCGCGGCGACGACGAGGAGCAGCACCTCCAGGAGCGGCTCGCACAGCAGCAGCGCGGCGCCGAGCCGGGGCATCCGCAGCAGGTAGCGGGCGGTGAGGCCGGCGGCCAGCAGGACCCAGAAGCCCACCTCGCAGACGACGATCAGCGTGACGATCACGGCGTTTCCCCTTTCGCTGTCCTCTCAGCGTCCCGTACGGGCGGCGCCGGTTCGTCGTCGCCGGTGAGGAAACGCGCCTACATCCTTCGACGGAGGCGCCGGCGGGCGCGGATCGGCCCGGACGCCGAGGTCCGTGCCCCGGCGGGCGTGTTGGATGAGCACGTGACACTCCCCCGCCCGACGTTCCCCCGCCCGCACCGCGTCGATCTGTTCATCGCCCTCGCCGGGCTCGCCGGCGGCCTGCTGCTGTGGTCGTACGGGCTTTACACGTCGAACAGCGCGCTCCTCGGGCAGAAGTGGGCCCCGCTGATCCCGCTGGCGGTGATGGCGGCGGCGGAGACGCTCCGCCGGGTGGCGCCGCACACCGCGCTCGTGGTGGGCACCGTGACGATCGTCGGCGACCAGTTCACCCACGGGAACCTGGCCACCGTGCTGATGTTCACCGACGTCGTCTACGCCTCCGTGGTCTACGGCACCCCGGCCCAGGCGCGCCGCGTCCCGTACACCACCGCCCTGGTCACGGTCGGCGTCACGGTGGGCTTCCTGGTCTGGTGGCAGAACGCGATCGCGCTGCTCGTCGGCGCGCTCACCGGCATCGTCTCCTTCCTGCCGGCCGTCACCGGCTCGATCGTGCGCAACCACCGGGACGCGGCGGAGTCCGCCCGGCTGCGCGCCGAGCAGACCGCGCTGCTCGCGGAGATGGACCGGGTGCAGGCGGTGACGGCGGAGCGGGCGCGGATGGCGCGGGAGCTGCACGACATGGTGGCCAACCACCTCTCCGCGATCGCGATCCACTCGACGGCCGCGCTCTCCCTCGACGAGCCCGCCACCACCCGGCAGGCGCTCACCGTGATCCGGGAGAACAGCGTGGCCGGGCTCGCGGAGATGCGACGGCTGATCGGGCTGCTCCGGGACAGCGGGGCGGCGGGCGAGCCGGCCGCGACGGCGACCCTGGCGGGGCTCGACGCGCTGGTGGCGCAGGCGGAGGCGAACGGCGCGGCGAGCGGGCTCCGCTTCGCCCTGGACGACGCCCGCCGGGACGGGCCGGGGCTTCCGGCGCCGGTGGAGCTGGCCGCGTACAGGATCGCGCAGGAGTCGCTGACGAACGCGCTGAAGCACGCGGCGCCCGGTGAGGTGCGGGTGGCGCTTGCGCGCGGCGACGGGGCGCTGACGGTGACGGTGACGAGCCCGTACGGGGAGCGGCCGGGGCCGCGCGCGCCGGGTTCGGGGGCGGGCCTCGTGGGCATGCGGGAGCGGGTGGCGCTGCTGGGCGGGGAGCTGGAGGCCGGTCCGGTGGCGGCGGACGGGGGCGGGAAGGTGTGGCGGGTGCGCGCGGTGCTGCCCGTGGGAGCGAGCGAGGAGGAGCGGGTATGACGGTGCGGGTGGTGGTGGCCGAGGACCAGGCCGCGGTACGGGCCGGGCTCGTGCTGATCCTGGGCAGCGCGCCGGACATCGAGGTGGTCGGGGAGGCCGGGGACGGGGAGCGGGCGGTGGAACTGGCCCGGGAGCTGCGGCCGGACCTGGTGCTCATGGACGTGCAGATGCCCCGGCTCGACGGGGTGTCGGCGACCCGGCGGGTGGTGGCGGAGGGCCTGGCGGACGTCCTCGTCCTGACCACCTTCGATCTGGACGAGTACGTCTTCGGGGCGCTGCGTGCGGGGGCGGCGGGGTTCCTGCTGAAGAACGCGGAGGCGCGGGAGCTGATCGAGGCGGTGCGGACGGTGGCGCGGGGCGAGGGGCTGATCGCGCCGGCGGTGACCCGGCGGCTGATCGCCGAGTTCGCCGCCCCGTCCGCCCCGGCCTCCCCTACGCCTTCGGAGGTACGCGGGGACCCCGCGGTGCTCGACGCGCTGACGCCCCGGGAGCGGGAGGTGCTCGCGGCCCTTGCGGCGGGCCTGTCGAACGCGGAGACCGCGGTACGGCTCGACATGGCGGAGGCGACGGTGAAGACCCACGTCAGCAAGGTGCTGGGCAAGCTCGGACTCCGCAGTCGGGCCCAAGCGGCGGTCCTGGCACGGGAGTTGGGGGTCCGATAAAACGGAACCTACGTTGGTCTGGACCTCTTGACGATTGGTCCAGACCTTCCTACGCTCGCGGGGCGCGCGCAACTCTTCCGGACCACCCCCACCCCGAACGTCCGCAACTTGAGGAGCACCGTTGAGCACTCAAGCACCGACGCGCCGAAGAGGCCTCAGAGCACGGGCCGCCGCCGCCCTCACCGCCCTGGCCCTCCCGCTCGCCGCCATGGTCGGTCTCGCCTCCCCCGCCGAAGCCGCCACCTCGGCGACCGCCACCTACACCAAGACCCAGGACTGGGGCACCGGCTTCGAGGGCAAGTGGACGGTGAAGAACACCGGCACCACCACCCTCACCTCCTGGACCCTGGAGTGGGACTACCCCTCCGGCACCCGGGTCACCTCCGCGTGGGACGCCACCGTCACCAACAGCGGCGACCACTGGACCGCCAAGAACGTCGGCTGGAACGGCACCCTCGCCCCCGGTGCCTCCGTCTCCTTCGGCTACAACGGCACCGGCCCCGGCGCCCCCAGCGGCTGCAAGATCAACGGCGCCTCCTGCGACGGCACCCAGCAGCCCGGCGACAACCCGCCCTCGGCCCCCGGCACCCCGGTCGCCTCGGACATCACCAACACCTCGGTGAAGCTCACCTGGGGCGCCGCCACCGACGACAAGGGCGTCAAGAACTACGACGTCCTGCGCGGCGGCACCAAGGTCACCACCACCACCGGACTGACCTACACGGACACCGGCCTCACCGCCGGCACCGACTACAGCTACACCGTCGTGGCCCGCGACACCGCCGACCAGACCGGCCCCGCCGCGGGCCCGACCCCGGTGCGCACCACCGGCGGCGACAACCCCCCGCCGCCGCCGAACGCCGTCAAGCTGGGCTACTTCACCAACTGGGGCGTCTACGGGCGCAACTACCACGTGAAGAACCTGGTGACCTCGGGCTCCGCGTCCAAGATCACCCACATCAACTACGCCTTCGGCAACGTCCAGGGCGGCAAGTGCACCATCGGTGACGCCTACGCCGACTACGACAAGGCCTACACCGCCGCCCAGTCCGTCGACGGCGTCGCCGACACCTGGGACCAGCCGCTGCGCGGCAACTTCAACCAGCTGCGCAAGCTGAAGAAGGCGTACCCGCACATCAAGGTCCTGTGGTCCTTCGGCGGCTGGACCTGGTCCGGCGGCTTCGGCCAGGCCGTCCAGAACCCGACCGCGTTCGCGCAGTCCTGCTACGACCTGGTCGAGGACCCGCGCTGGGCCGACGTCTTCGACGGCATCGACCTGGACTGGGAGTACCCGAACGCCTGCGGTCTCACCTGTGACACCAGCGGCGCCGCGTCCTTCAAGAACATGATGCAGGCCATGCGCGCCAAGTTCGGCCCGAACAACCTCGTCACCGCGGCCGTCACGGCGGACGCCTCCTCCGGCGGCAAGATCGACGCCGCGGACTACGCGGGCGCCGCGCAGTACATGGACTGGTTCAACGTGATGACGTACGACTTCTTCGGCGCCTGGGAGGCCAAGGGCCCGACCGCCCCGCACTCCCCGCTGACCTCGTACGCCGGCATCCCGCAGGCGGGCTTCAACTCCGCCGAGGCGATCGCCAAGTTCAAGGCCAAGGGCGTCCCGGCCAAGAAGCTGCTGCTCGGCATCGGCTTCTACGGCCGCGGCTGGACCGGCGTCACCCAGTCCGCCCCCGGCGGCACCGCCACCGGCCCGGCCGCCGGCACGTACGAGCAGGGCATCGAGGACTACAAGGTCCTCAAGAACTCCTGCCCGGCCAACGGCACCGTCGCCGGCACCGCCTACGCCCACTGCGGCACCAACTGGTGGAGCTACGACACCCCCGCCACCGTCACCTCCAAGATGGGCTGGGCCAAGAACCAGGGCCTCGGCGGAGCCTTCTTCTGGGAGTTCAGCGGTGACACCGCCAACGGCGAGCTGGTCTCCGCGATCAACGGCGGCCTGAGCTAGAAGCCACAGCGGTACGACGAAGCGGGGGACGGTGCAGCACACCGTCCCCCGCTTCCGTACGTACTAGGCCACATTCACCCTCTGGCCGGGCGGCGCCGCCTCCAGCCAGGCCATGAAGCCGGTCCTGGCGTCCTCGCTCATCGCGAGCTCAAGGCGGACGCCGTTGTACATGCAGGGCTGGATCACCGAGTCGGAGAGCAGCGCCAGCTCCTCCTCGCCTTCCGGCATCCGGCGCTCAAGGGCCACGATCGCCGAGCGCTCCAGGAAGCGGCGCGGCCGGGGCGCGTACGAGAAGACCCGGAACCAGGCGATCTCGTCGCCGCTGTACCGGGCCACGCCGTACACCCAGCCCTTGCCGGACAGGTCCGGCTCCTCCGGGACGTCCCAGCGCAGGGAGCAGTCGAAGGTGCCGCCGGCCCGCTGGATCAGCCTGCGGCGCAAGCCGAAGACGAAGAGCCCGATCACCACCAGTGCGACGACCAGGCCGCACACGAGCAGCGCGAGGAACATCTTCACCGACCTCCTCGCCGCTTCCCGTGACCGGCGCCGCCGGCCGAACCGAATACCACCTGCATCTGCATCGCCTCAGCCGCGGCACGGTCTGGAACATTCCAGCCGTGCCGCGGCTGAGGGCACTACTTCTCCGGTGCGGGTCCGCTAGCGGACCGCTACCGCGCGCAGCCGGACCTCGGCGCGCCGCTCGGCGGCGGCGTCCTCGTCGGCCTTCGCACGCTCAAGGGCGCGCTCGGCGCGCTGGGTGTCGATCTCGTCCGACAGCTCGGCGATCTCCGCGAGGAGCGACAGCTTGTCGTCCGCGAAGGAGATGAAACCGCCGTGCACGGCGGCCACGACGGTGGCGCCCTCGCTCGTACGGATGGTCACCGGGCCCGACTCCAGCACACCGAGCAGCGGCTGGTGACCGGGCATGACGCCGATGTCGCCGGAGGTGGTACGCGCGATGACCAGGGTGGCCTCGCCGGACCAGACACTCCGGTCCGCGGCGACCAGCTCGACGTGCAGCTCAGCAGCCAAGAGTGGGCTCCTCGGGTCACCACCCGGCGGTGCTGCCGGGTGTTGGGTCAAAGTCTAGTCGGGCGTCCGGCACCGGAGTGCCGGAGCCCGCGCCCCCGGGGGATGCGGCCGGGGGCGTGGAGAGGGGGCGGGAAGGGTTCCCGCCCCCTCGGGCGAGCACGGGGCTCAGGAGACGCCGAGCTCCTTGGCGTTCTTCTTGAGGTCCTCGAGACCACCACACATGAAGAAGGCCTGCTCCGGGAAGTGGTCGAACTCACCGTCGCAGATCGCGTTGAACGCGGCGATCGACTCGTCGAGCGGGACGTCCGAACCGTCCACACCGGTGAACTGCTTGGCGGCGTGGGTGTTCTGCGACAGGAAGCGCTCGACACGACGCGCACGGTGCACGACGAGCTTGTCCTCCTCGCTGAGCTCGTCGATACCGAGGATCGCGATGATGTCCTGGAGGTCCTTGTACTTCTGCAGGATGCCCTTGACGCGCATGGCGGCGTCGTAGTGGTCCTGCGCGATGTAGCGCGGGTCCAGGATCCGGGACGTGGAGTCCAGCGGGTCCACGGCCGGGTAGATGCCCTTCTCGGAGATCGGACGGGAGAGAACCGTCGTCGCGTCGAGGTGGGCGAAGGTGGTCGCCGGCGCCGGGTCGGTGAGGTCGTCGGCGGGGACGTAGATCGCCTGCATCGAGGTGATCGAGTGACCACGGGTCGAGGTGATGCGCTCCTGGAGGAGACCCATCTCGTCGGCCAGGTTCGGCTGGTAACCCACCGCGGAGGGCATACGGCCGAGCAGGGTCGACACCTCGGAACCGGCCTGGGTGAAGCGGAAGATGTTGTCGATGAAGAACAGCACGTCCTGCTTCTGCACATCGCGGAAGTACTCCGCCATGGTCAGACCGGCGAGGGCCACACGGAGACGGGTGCCCGGGGGCTCGTCCATCTGGCCGAAGACGAGGGCGGTCTTGTCGAGAACGCCCGAGTCCTCCATCTCCGCGATGAGGTCGTTGCCCTCACGCGTACGCTCACCGACACCGGCGAACACGGAAACACCCTCGTGCAGCTTGGCCACACGCATGATCATTTCCTGGATCAGAACGGTCTTGCCGACACCGGCTCCACCGAACAGACCGATCTTTCCACCCTTGACGTACGGGGTGAGAAGGTCGACGACCTTGAGGCCGGTCTCGAACATCTCGGTCTTCGACTCGAGCTGGTCGAACGCCGGGGCCTTGCGGTGGATGGACCAGCGCTCGCTGACCTCCGACTCCGCCTCGGGCTCGTTCAGGATCTGACCCAGCGTGTTGAACACGCGGCCCTTGGTGACGTCGCCGACGGGCACCGTGATGCCGTCGCCGGTGTCGACCACGGGGGCCTGGCGGACCAGACCGTCGGTGGGCTGCATCGAGATGGTGCGGACCATGCCGTCACCGAGGTGCTGCGCGACCTCGAGGGTCAGCGTCTTGGTGCCCTCGCCGGTCGAGTCCGGAACCTCGACGTTCAGCGCGTTGTAGATCTCCGGCATCGCGTCGACGGGGAACTCCACGTCGACGACCGGGCCGATGACCCGGGCGACGCGGCCCGTGGCAGCGGCGGTCTCAACAGAGGTCGTCATTACTTGTCACTCCCCGCGGTCGCGTCGGCCAGGGCTGCGGAGCCACCGACGATCTCGCTGATTTCCTGGGTGATTTCGGCCTGGCGGGCCGCGTTGGCAAGTCGGGTGAGGCTGGTGATCAGCTCGCCCGCGTTGTCGGTCGCCGACTTCATCGCGCGCCGCGTCGCGGCGTGCTTCGACGCCGACGACTGGAGCAGCGCGTTGTAGATGCGGCTCTCGACGTAGCGCGGCAGAAGGGCGTCCAGGACGTCCTCCGCCGACGGCTCGAAGTCGTACAGCGGACGGAGCGTGTCCTGCTCGCCCGCCTCCTTCGCCACCTCGTCGAGGCTGAGGGGCAGCAGCCGGGCCTCGACCGCCGTCTGCGTCATCATCGAGACGAACTCGGTGTAGACGATGTGGAGCTCGTCCACACCACCCTCGGCCGTGTCCTTCTCGATCGCCTCGATCAGCGGCTCGCCGATCTTCTTGGCGTCCGCGTACGTCGGCTCGTCCGTGAAACCGGCCCACGTGTCGGCCAGCTTGCGCTCACGGAAGTTGAAGTGCGCGATGCCGCGGCGGCCGACGACGTAGATGTCGACCGTCTTGCCCTCGCCCTCCAGCTTCGCGATGAGCTGCTCCGCCGCCTTGATGACGTTGGAGTTGAAGGCGCCGGCCAGACCGCGGTCGCTCGACAGGAGCAGAACCGCGGCACGGGTCGGGTTCTCGGCCTCGGTGGTCAGCGGGTGCTTGTCGCTGGCACCCGTGGCCACCGCGGTCACCGCGCGGGTGAGCTCGGTGGCGTACGGGGTCGACGACTGCACCTTGCGCTGAGCCTTGACCACGCGCGAGGCGGCGATCATCTCCATCGCCTTGGTGATCTTCTTCGTCGCGGTGACGGATTTGATGCGACGCTTGTAGACCCGGAGCTGCGCTCCCATGAGTCAGGTCCCTTCCGTCGTCACTTCGAGACGTTGACGGCGGAGGCGTCCTCGCCGAGCAGCTTGCCGTCAGAGGTCTCGAACTGCTTCTTGAACTCCGCGATGGCGTCGGCGACGGCCGTCAGGGTGTCGTCCGACATCTTCTTGCCCTCACGGATGGAGGTCATGAGACCGGAGTGGTTCTGGCGGAGGTACGCCAGGAGCTCGGCCTCGAAGCGACGGATGTCGGCGACCGGGACGTCGTCCATCTTGCCGGTGGTGCCGGCCCAGATCGAGACGACCTGGTTCTCCGTGGGCATCGGCTGGTACTGCGGCTGCTTGAGCAGCTCGACCATCCGCTGACCGCGCTCCAGCTGCGCCTTCGAGGCCGCGTCCAGGTCGGAACCGAAGGCCGCGAAGGCCTCCAGCTCACGGAACTGGGCGAGGTCCACGCGGAGGCGACCGGCGATCTGCTTCATGGCCGGGTGCTGGGCGGAGCCACCGACACGGGAGACCGAGATACCGACGTTCAGAGCCGGGCGCTGACCGGCGTTGAACAGGTCGGACTCCAGGAAGCACTGGCCGTCGGTGATGGAGATGACGTTGGTCGGGATGAACGCCGAGACGTCGTTGGCCTTGGTCTCGACGATCGGCAGACCGGTCATCGAACCGGCACCCAGCTCGTCCGAGAGCTTGGCGCAGCGCTCGAGGAGACGGGAGTGCAGGTAGAAGACGTCACCCGGGTAGGCCTCGCGGCCCGGCGGGCGGCGCAGCAGCAGCGACACGGCGCGGTAGGCGTCGGCCTGCTTCGACAGGTCGTCGAAGACGATGAGGACGTGCTTGCCCTGGTACATCCAGTGCTGGCCGATGGCCGAGCCGGTGTACGGGGCGAGGTACTTGAAGCCGGCCGGGTCGGACGCCGGGGCGGCGACGATCGTCGTGTACTCGAGCGCGCCGGCCTCCTCCAGGGCGCCGCGGACGGCGGCGATGGTGGAGCCCTTCTGGCCCACGGCGACGTAGATGCAGCGGACCTGCTTGTTCACGTCGCCCGAGCGCCAGTTGTCGCGCTGGTTGATGATCGTGTCGACGGCCAGGGCGGTCTTGCCGGTCTGGCGGTCGCCGATGATCAGCTGGCGCTGACCGCGGCCGACCGGGGTCATGGCGTCGACGGCCTTGTAGCCGGTCTCCATCGGCTCGTGGACCGACTTACGGGCCATGACGCCCGGGGCCTGCAGCTCGAGGGCGCGGCGGCCCTCGGTCGCGATCTCGCCGAGACCGTCGATCGGGTTACCGAGCGGGTCGACGACGCGACCCAGGTAGCCCTCGCCGACGCCGACAGAGAGGACCTCGCCGGTGCGCTGCACCGACTGACCCTCCTCGATGCCGCTGAACTCGCCGAGGACGATCGCACCGATCTCGCGCTCTTCGAGGTTCAGCGCGAGACCGAGGGTGCCGTCCTCGAACTTCAGCAGCTCGTTCGCCATGGCCGAGGGAAGACCCTCGACCTTCGCGATGCCGTCGCCGGCCAGGCTGACCGTGCCGACCTCCTCGCGCGAGGCCGCGTCCGGCTGGTACGACTGGACAAAGGTCTCCAGCGCGTCCCGGATCTCCTCCGGCCGGATCGTGAGCTCCGCCATCTGGGTTCCCTGCTCTCCTTGTTGGGCCCGAAGTTTCTTAAGGGGTCTGGGGGCCGACCCCCAGGAATCTTCTGCAATCTCTGCACGGCCCAACCGGGCCGCTGTGATGCGTATTGAGTTGGTGGCTGCTGCCGTCAGCCGGCCAGGCGCCGCTTCGCCTCGTCGAGGCGCTCGGCGACCGTGCCGTTGATGACCTCGTCGCCGACCCGCACCGAGATCCCGCCGAGGACCGTGGGGTCCACGTCCAGGTTCAGGTGCATCGGGCGGCCGTACAGCTTCGCGAGTACGGCGCCGAGGCGCTGCTTCTGCTGGTCGGTCAGCGGCACCGCCGAGGTGACGACGGCGACCATGCGGTCCCGGCGCGCCGCGGCGAGCTTGGACAGGGACTCGAGTCCCGCTTCCAGGCTACGTCCCCGGGGCTGGGTCACCAGACGGACGACCAGGCGCTCGGTGGTGGTGTGGGCCTTGCCGCCGAGCAGGCTGCGGAGCAGCTCGCCCTTGGCGGTGGCCTTCGCGGTCTTGTCCGTCAGCGCCGAGCGGAGCTCGGTGCTGGAGGACACGATCCGGCCGAACCGGAACAGCTCGTCCTCGACGTCGTCGAGCGTTCCCGCCTTCTGGGCCGCGGTGAGGTCGGCGGTGTTCGCCAGCTCCTCGACCGAGTCGACCAGGTCGCGCGAGCGCGACCAGCGGGAACGGACCATGCCGGACACGAGGTCGACGGTCTCGCCGCCCACCTGGCCGGTCAGGAGTCGCTGCGCGAGTTCGGCCTTGGCCTCACCCGCCTGCGCGGGGTCGGTCAGGACCCGGCGCAGCGACACCTCGCGGTCAAGCAGTGCGGTGACCGAGGCCAGCTCGTCCGCCAGCTTCGCCGCGTCGACCGGGGTGTTGTCGGTCAGCGCGTCGAGGGACTCGCGGGCGGCGGCCAGTGCCTCACGGCTCGCTCCGTTCATCGGACGGCCTCCGCCTTCTCCTCGAGCTCTTCGAGGAAGCGGTCGATCGTGCGGCTCTGGCGGGCGGCGTCCTCAAGGGACTCGCCGACCAGCTTGCCGGCCAGGTCGGTGGCGAGCTTGCCGACGTCCTGGCGGAGCGAGGCGGACGCGGCCTTGCGGTCGGCCTCGATCTGCGCGTGGCCGGCGGCGATGATCTCCTCGCGCTGGCGCTGGCCCTCCGCCTTCATCTCCTGGATGATCGCGGTGCCCTGCTCCGTCGCCTCCTGGCGGAGACGCGCGGCCTCGTGGCGGGCCTCGGCAAGCTGTGCCTTGTACTGCTCCAGCACACTCTGAGCCTCGATCTGGGCCGACTCGGCCTTCTCGATGCCGCCCTCGATGGCCTCGCGGCGCTCGACCAGAACCTTGTTGATGTTCGGGAGGAGCTTCTTGGCGAGGAAGCCGAAGACGATGACGAAGGCGATCAGGCCGATGACGAGCTCGTCAAGATGCGGGAGGAGGGGGGGCTGGGGCTCCCCCTCGGCCGCAAGAAGCAGAGCGTTCACATCAGTGCCTTCCGTGAAAATGTGGCTGTCGTCGAGGGGCAGGCTTAGTAGACGAAGCCCATGACGATGCCGATGAGGGCGAGCGCCTCACAGAAGGCGAAACCCATGATCTGGTTGGTGCGGATCAGGCCGGCCGCCTCGGGCTGGCGGGCGAGGGCCTGGGTGCCGTTACCGAAGATGATGCCGACGCCGACGCCGGGGCCGATCGCGGCGAGGCCGTAACCGATGGCGGCGACGTTGCCTTCGACAGCAGCAAGGGTCTGGAGAGCGGACATGCCGGTTCTTCCTTCTCTTTCAAGGACCCGGTGGGGGTTGGCCACCGGAGACTGCGGGGTGGGGTGGTGGAGCTGGTCCGTGGCAGGGGGCTCAGTGGTGCTCGGAGAGCGCGCCCTGGACGTAGCTGCAGGCCAGGAGGACGAAGACGTACGCCTGGACGGCCTGGATGAAGAGCTCGAAGGCGGTCATCACGATGACCATCACGAAGGACGTGCCGGCGTAGATGATTCCGAGGCCGTTGAGCAGGTACCAGGAGGCCAGCGAGAACATCACGATGAGCAGGTGACCGGCGAACATGTTCGCGAACAGTCGGACCGCGTGCGTGAAGGGCCGGATGATCAGGTTCGAGAAGAACTCGAGGACGACGACCAGCGGGAGGATCGGGCCGAGCGACTTGTCGTAGCCGACGATGTTCTTCCAGCCGCCGACGAAGCCGTGCTTCTTGAACGTCAGCGAGACCCAGACGACGTAGACGATCAGCGCCATGGCCGCCGGGAAGGCGATCAGCGAGGTGACCGGGAACTGGGCGAGCGGGATGATCGACCAGAGGTTCATCATCCAGACGAGGAAGAACATCGAGACCATGAAGGGGACGTACTTCTCGCCGTCCTTCTTGCCGATGATCTCGTAGACGATGCCGCGGCGCACGAAGTCGTAGCCGGCCTCGCCGACCATCTGCATCTTGCCGGGGACCAGCTTCGGCTTGCGGAAGGCCGCCCAGAAGAAACCGACCACCACGACGGAGCTCAGGATCGCGAGCAGCATGGGCTTGGTCAGCTCGAAGCTGCCCCACGTGGCGATCGGCTCGTAGATGAACGTGTGCAGGCCCGGAGCCGGGAAGCCGCATCCGGTGAAGATGTGGCAATCCGGGTCGAAGGCAAGCGTCTGGTCAGCACTCACCGCGGGCTCCTTCAGCGTGGCGCATAGGTACGGCAACCTCGTTGTGTCGGCGCGGCACGCAGCCGCGGGTCGGCACTGGACTGGTCTTACGGATAAGGGGGCGGCGGTTCGGCATCGAGCCTCGCGCTGGGACAGGCGCCGCTTCGGATGCCCGCGCCCGCAGTGCCGCAGTTGGCACCGGACGATAGCAGGAAGCCGAACGCGCCTTTATCCCGGCCCTACCCTTCACGACTTCGGGCCCGGTTTCTCGGGCTCGACGTACGCGATCTTGGCCTTCATGTAGGCACGGGCCTGGGCCGCGACCCACACCACGGTCGCCGCGAGCAGCGTGAAGGCGAAGGCCTTGAAGTCGAACACCGTGGTGTTCTTCAGCAAGGCCAGGAAAACGAAGAGGACCAGCAGCTGGGCCGTGTAGAGCATGAGCCCCATGGCCTGGAACAGCTGCGGGTGGTTCTTTGCCGTCCGCTGGAGCACCAGCATCCCGATGCCCATGAAGAGGATCACGACCAGCGTGCCGAGGACGGCGCCGATGGCCCCCTTCCCGCCGGCGA
Source organism: Streptomyces sp. CC208A (assembly GCF_030010625.1). Lineage (GTDB taxonomy): Bacteria > Actinomycetota > Actinomycetes > Streptomycetales > Streptomycetaceae > Streptomyces. The sequence continues at coordinate 176,157 of NZ_JASCXN010000005.1, forward strand.
CGATGCCGCTGATCACCGTGGCGATGACGCCGACGGCGGCAGTGGGTACGACGGCCGAGAGAAGGAGGCGTGCGTCGTTGGAAGGCATGGCGGTGTCTCCGCTTGCTGGAGGGGCGATGGTGTCGTCAGGGACGAGCGTAAGCCCGGTCCGAGGTGGGTCTCGGGGCCAACAGACCGTCGCACTACGGTCTTTCGGCACTGGCGCCGGGTCTCGTGAACGGTATCACAAACTATTTGAATAGGTCTTTACCCTAAGGTGTGCCAACTCTCACACATGAGGGTGACGACGCGCGGTTGTGCGCGACAGCCGGGCACCTTGTCTGGTATTGGGCCCCGCTGAGGCTTTCGTCAACTGGGCGTTCCGGCCTTCCTCCGGTCGGAGAAGCGCGAACGATGACCGATGGCCGTCGAGCCGTGCAGCCCCGCCGGCACCGGCATCCGCTCCTCCCCGGCCGCCTCGTGCTCCGGCTCCGGCTCGGGGAGCACCCTCTTGCGCCGGTAGCGCGGCGGGACGACGCCCTCGGCCCAACGGGGCGCCCGCGGCGAGAAGCGCGGCAGCAGGAGCAGCACCAGACCGAGGGCGCTCAGCACGGTGACGGCCAGGACGATCCACATCGAGGCCGAGTGGACCGAGTACGCGAGCGTCCCGAAGGCGATCAGCGCCGACCAGAAGTACATGATCAGCACGGCCCGGCTGTGCGAGTGGCCGATCTCCAGGAGCCGGTGGTGCAGGTGGCCGCGGTCGGCGGCGAAGGGCGACTGGCCCTTCCAGGTGCGCCGCACGATCGCCAGGACCAGGTCGGTCATCGGGATCGCGATGATGGTCAGCGGCAGGATCAGCGGGATGAAGACCGGCAGCGCCGCGTGGGTCGCCTGACGGGTCGAGCCCTCGAAGAGTCCCAGACGGTCCGGGTCGACCTGGCCCGTGATCGAAATCGCGGACGCGGCCAGCACCAGTCCGATCAGCATGGATCCCGAGTCACCCATGAAGATCCGCGCGGGATGAATGTTATGCGGCAAGAAACCCAGACACATGCCGATGAGAACCGCCGCGAAGAGCGTGGCGGGCGCGGCAGCCTCGATCCCGTACCCGTACCAGATTCTGTACGCGTACAGGAAGAAGGCGCTGGCGGCGACGCAGACCATGCCTGCGGCAAGGCCGTCCAGGCCGTCCACGAAGTTCACCGCGTTGATCGTCAAAACGACCAGGGCGACAGTCAGCAACGTCCCTTGCCACTGGGTGAGAGCCACCACGCCGACACCCGGGATCGGCAGCCACAGGATCGTCAGCCCCTGCGCCACCATCACGCCGGCCGAGATCATCTGAGCGCCCAGCTTGATCAGCGCGTCCAGCTCGAACTTGTCGTCCAGGACGCCGATCAGCCAGATCAGGGCGGCGCCGGAGAGCAGCGCGCGGGGCTCGTTCGACTGGTCGTAAACGTTGCCGAGATTCCGCAGGTGGTCGGCGACGAGCAGGCCCGCGCACAGCCCGAAGAACATGGCGATGCCACCGAGCCGCGGAGTCGGTTCTCGGTGCACGTCGCGCGCGCGGATCTCCGGCATCGCGCCGGTCGCGATGGCGAACTTCCGCACCGGACCGGTCAGCAGATAGGTCACCGCGGCCGTGACACAGAGCGTCAGCAGGTAATCACGCACGGGCTGTCCCCACAGGAATCGCTGGCCATCTCAGCCCCACACCCTAGCCGTGCCGTTCATGTGCTTGGAGACACCTGGGGCCCCAGAACGGTTGCGGCCGCTTCCGGGTCACCGCCCATACGGGGGAAAACTCCTGGTCAGCTTCCGTACTTCGGCCCGTACCCGAGCCGCCTCCTCCGGTTCCTCGCGCAGCGCCGCGGTGAAGAGGGCGGCGATCCTGGCCATCTCCGGAGTGCCCATCCCCTGGGTGGTGACGGCGGCGGTGCCGAGCCGGATCCCGCGCCCGTCCCCGTGCGGCAGGGCGCAGGTGTCCAGGACGATCCCGGCGGCGGCGAGCCGGGCCCGCGCGGTCCTGCCCTCCACGCCGAGGGGTGAGGGGTCGGCGGTGATCAGGTGGGTGTCGGTGCCGCCGGTGGTCAGCGCGAAGCCCTCGGCGGAGAGCGCGGCGGCCAGCACGCGCGCGTGCTCCACCACTCGATGGGCGTACGCGGTGAAGGCCGGGGTGGACGCCTCCCCGAGGGCCACCGCCTTCGCCGCGATGGTGTGCATCTGGGCGCCGCCCTGGGTGAACGGGAAGACCGCCCGGTCGACCCGCTCGGCCAGCTCCGCCGTGCACAGCAGCATCCCGCCGCGCGGGCCGCGCAGCACCTTGTGGGTGGTGGCGCAGACGACGTCCGCGTACGGGACCGGGTTCGGCGCCGCTCCCCCGGCGACGAGTCCGATGGGGTGGGCCGCGTCGGCGATCAGATAGGCGCCGACCTCGTCGGCGACGGCCCGGAAGAGCGCGTAGTCGGGGTGGCGGGGGTAGGAGATCGAGCCGCAGACGATCGCCTTGGGCCGGTGGTGGCGGGCGAGCGCGGCGAGCTGCTCGTAGTCGATGAGCCCGGTCTCGGCGTCGACGCCGTACGGGACGAAGTCGAACCAGCGCCCGGAGAAGTTCGCCGGCGAACCGTGCGTGAGGTGCCCGCCGTGGTCCAGGCCCATGGCGAGGACCGTGTCACCGGGCCTGAGAAGGGCCGCGTAGGCCGCCAGGACGGCCGAGGAGCCAGAGTGTGGCTGCACGTTAGCGTGCTCGGCGCCAAATAGAGCGGTCGCACGGTCAACGGCAATCCGTTCGGCGGCGTCGACGTACTCGCAGCCGCCGTGGTGGCGTGCGCCGGGATAGCCCTCGGCGTACTTGTTGGCGAGCGATGAGCCAAGCACGGCAAGGACGGCAAGCGAGGTGAAGTTCTCAGCGGCAATCAGCTGCAGACTGTCCGCCTGCCGTCGAGCCTCCCCGTCCAGGATGTCCGCGATCTCTGGGTCCTGCTGCCACAACACATCGGCACCTGCCCCCATGACTGCACTGTTGACCGCTCTGGCTACCTCCACGCCTCCAACTGTAGGTCGCGCCTGCGGTTCCCGCCGGTTCTACTACCGCCTCACCCTTCATCTGTCGGGCCATTGGTCGGCCAGGCGATGAGTCCTACCTGACGGTCAGCCTCGCGCTTTCACGGAGGGGGCCGTCCGACAGGTGATCAGGTAAGCGAAAAGTGCCTCTGACCAGCGAGAATGAGGATTGTCTAGGCCCTCGTTCCCGCGCCCGTCGGAGGCACTTCCCAGGCGAGTAAGCGTATCGGGTCATACCCGCGTGTCCGCGTCGAGGGCCATGGTCGCGGAGTGGTCTCGCAGGCCGGTGGGGTGCTGCTGGTGGAGACCGTCCGCAAGACCGGGCTGGATCAGGCGATATCGGCGGCACTGGGGCCGTGGCGCAAGCCCAGGGCAGTGCACGATCCGGGCAAGATCCTGCTGGACGTGGCGCTGGCGGTCGCGCTGGGCGGCGACTACCTGGCGGACGTGGCGATGCTGCGGGCCGAGCCGGGCGTGTTCGGACCGGTGGCGTCTGATCCGACCGTCTCCCGGCTGATCGACCCCCTCGCCGGGGCCGGGCCGCGTGCGCTCAAGGCGATCCGCCTGGCTCGCGCCGAAGTCCGCCAGCACGTCTGGCGGTGGGCCGGGCAGAACGCCCCGGACAAGGAAGGCGAGGTGATCGTGGACATCGACGGGGTGCTCGTCCTGGCGCACTCCGAGAAGCAAGATGCCACCGCGACCTGGAAGAAGACCTTCGGGCATCACCCGCTGTTCGCGTTCGTCGACCACGGCCGCGAGGGCACCGGGGAGCCGGTCGCCAGCTTACTGCGGCCGGGGAACGCGGGCAGCAACACCGCCGCCGACCACATCGAAGCCGCCCGCCTGGCGCTGGCCCAGCTGCCGAAAGCGTACCGGCGCGGGCGGCAGACCCTGATCCGCACAGACTCCGGCGGCGGCACTCACGAGTTCGTCAACTGGATCACCGCACGTGGACGGTGGCTGTCCTATTCCGTCGGCATGGTCATCACCGACGCCATCCACCAGGCCGTGCTGAAGGTGCCGGCCTCGGCCTGGACCCCCGCGGTCGAGCCGGACGGCGAGATCCGCGACGGAGCCTGGGTCGCCGAGCTCACCGGCGACTGCCTGACCGGCTGGCCGAAGGGGATGCGGCTGATCGTCCGCAAGGAACGGCCGCACCCGGGCGCCCAGCTGCGGATCACCGACGCGGACGGGATGCGGATCACCTGCTTCGCCATCAACACCAAGAGCACCCCGATCGCACAACTGGAACTGCGGCACCACCAGCGCGCAAGAGCCGAGGACCGCATCCGGGCTGCCCGTGACACCAGCCTGCGTAATCTCCCTCTTCACGCCACCAGCCAGAACGGGATCTGGCTGGAGATCGTCCAGATCGCCCTCGACCTGCTGGCCTGGATGCCCATGCTCGCCCTGACCGACAAGACCCGCAGGTGGGAGCCCCGCCGTCTCCGGCTCCGCCTCTTCTCCGCCGCCGCCCAGATCGTCACGACTGCCCGCCGCCGGCACCTGAGATTCACGCACCACTGGCCCTGGACCGATGTGATCACCGACGCCGCGGCACGGCTCGAAGCTCTCCCGAACCCCGGCTGACCAGCACGTTCCCGTCCCTGCGAGCAGCAACATCCCACCGGAGCCGTAGAACCCGGCGCCCACCCGACGCGACAGCCGGGCTATCACCCTGGCCACCAACAGCCCGAACAGCCGAAACGGCCCGCCGAAGAACCGACGGACCGTCACGAAAGATCGAGGTTAGTGACCTGGTTCGGTTCCACACCCACCCGTAAATATCAGATAATTATAGACATTTGGATATAGACGCTGATTCGATCGACATCCGAAAGCCACAAGCCCCCGGATGCATCCTGTAATATGAAAATCAGATCTTCGGTCGCCTGCCATCCGACCAATGGCATTCGCGATCGGCGAGACCGTTCTCGTTTCAACTTCACAATCGAGGGGGGGCCTCCATACATGCGAGGCAAGACTTTCTTCAAGCGAACACTGGCTGGGTTTAGCGCAGCCACGGCTCTCGCCGTGGGCTTCAGCATCGCGGGAACCACTCCAGCCTATGCGGGAACCAGCATTGGGTCCATCTACACCACGGACTCGGGCCCTAAGGGCGGTAAAGCGCTCTTCTACCACAAGGGCGACACTATCTATGTTTGCGACATCCAGGCGGACGGGCTGCGCGCTTGGGCGCAATTGGAATACTGGGACGCCAACAAGAACAGGAAATACGCGTACGTCCAGGACGCAGACGGCAGTAACGGAAATTGCCACTCGAACACCAACTTCGACGTACCGGAGGGCACCCGGGTTTTCCTTAAGGTCTGCCTTCGCGACGGACCGACAGGCCCCCTCCGCTATTGCAGCACAGGCACAGCTATAGCTTGATCCCGCCTACGCGCTGGCGCGTGGCCGTATGAGCTCACAACGGGTGGTCCGCAGAGAACCTGCGGACCACCCGTTCCTCTTTTTTAGAGGGTGTCTCACGTGACGAGTTTCGCGAGCTTCTTGTAGCAGGTCAGGGCGGCGGCCAGGCCGAGGAAGGCGAGGAAGTGGGAGCCCTTTCGCTCGTATCGGACGGTGAGGCGGCGGTAGCCGAACAGCCAGGCGATGGACCTCTCGATCTTCCAGCGATGCCGGCCGAGCCGTTCGCCCGACTCGATGCCCGGGCGGGCGATACGCGGGATGATTCCGCGTTCACGTAGCCAGGTGAGGTGGTGGGCGGAGAAGTACGCCTTGTCCGCGCGGAGCTTGACCGGCCTGCGCCGGCGTGGCCCGCGGCGGGAGCGGATGGCGGGTATGCCGCGGATCAGCGGCTTGAGGGCGAGGCTGTCATGGGTGTTCGCGGCGGACCCGGCGACGGCCAGGGGTATGCCCCGGGCCTCGGACAGCACGTGCAGTTTGCTGCCCTTCTTGCCGCGATCGACCGGGTTCGGCCCAGTCAGCGACCCCCCCTTTTCGCCCGCACCGACGCCGCGTCGACGATCGCGGAGGTCCAGTCCAGCTCGCCACGGGCGCCGAGCTCGTCCAGGACCGCCCGGTGCAGACGACGCCACAGCCCCGCCCTCGTCCACACGGTGAACCGGCGGTGCGCGGTGGCGGGCGAGACACCGAACGTCTCCGGCAGATGCCGCCATGCGCACCCGCTGGTCAGGACGTACACCACCGCCGTGAACACGGCCCGCTCGTCCAACGGGGCAGTCCCACCGCCCTGCGGGCGGGACGTGAACGACGGCATCAACGGGGCAACCAGATCCCACAGACCATCAGGAACCAGCCGCTGCGACAAATCAGCACCCACGACCACCATCATGCCGCACAGACGTCACGCCACGTGAGACACCCTCTTAGACTGAGCGACTCTGTCGGGGATCTTGAGGTTCCGGGGACAGGGCTGTTGGGGGTTCGGGACACTCTGGGTGGTTCGGTGCAGTCTTGTCTTTCTGGGGTGGCCAGTGTCCGTTCGTCCCCTGTCCGTTGCCCGGTGGCTCGAAATGCGACACCCGGCATGGCCGGCCCCAGGGCCACGGATTACGCCGCGCGTGCCACAACCGACGGCACGAGGCAGCCGCCCCTCCCGGACTCTTGTCGCCGCGTTGCAACGGCACTACACGGAGGCACACTCACCACCGGCGCCGGGAGCCCGTCAGCGGCGGGCCGGGACGCCCGTCAGGGCCGTGACGACCGGGTCCAGGGCCTCCTGGATCTCGTCGCCGATGGAGCGGAAGACGGTGATGGGGGCGCCGTAGGGGTCGTTGACCTCGTCGGCTTCGGCGGAGGGGGCCAGGAGCCACCCGCGTAGAGCGGCGGCGGCGCGGACCAGGGCGCGTGCGCGTTCGGCCACGCCGTCGCGGGGGTCGGGGAGGGTGGCCGGGTCGATGGCGCGGACCAGGCGGGTGAACTCCTTCAGGGTGAAGGTGCGCAGGCCCGCCGAGTGGCCCATCGAGATGACCTGCGCGCGGTGGTCGCGGGTCGCGGTGAGGACGAGGTCGGCGCGGATGACGTGCTCGTCGAGGAGCTCGCGGCCGACGAAGCCGCTGTGGTCGGCGCCGAAGTCGGCGAGGACCAGCTCGGCGTTGGTCTCCATGGGGGCGCCCTCGTGGCCCCAGGTGCCGGCGCTCTCCACGATGAGGCCCCGGCCGAGGCCGTCGCCGAGCCGCTGGCCCAGGGCGTGGCGGGTCAGCCGCTCGGTGATGGGCGAGCGGCAGACGTTGCCGGTGCTGACGTGGAGGATGCGGAAGGTGTCGCCGTTCTGGTACCCCGCTATGCCACGCCCCTCAGGGGCGGTCAACTGGCCACCTCGAGGTCGGGTACGACCTTGCGGAGCTCCTCCGGTGACAGCGCGCCCTCGCGCAGCAGCACCGGGACCTTGCCCGTGACGTCGACGATGGAGGAGGGGACGATGCCGGGCGTCGGACCGCCGTCGAGGTAGACGGAGACGGAGTCGCCGAGCATCTGCTGGGCGGCGTCGCAGTCCTCCGGCGCGGGGTGCCCGGTGAGGTTGGCCGAGGTGACGGCCATCGGGCCGACCTCGGTGAGCAGCTCGATGGCGACCGGGTGCAGCGGCATGCGGATGGCGACGGTGCCGCGGGTGTCGCCGAGGTCCCACTGGAGGGACGGCTGGTGCCGGGCGACGAGGGTGAGCGCTCCGGGCCAGAAGGCGTCGACGAGCTCCCACGCGTGCTCGGAGAAGTCGGTGACGAGGCCGTGGAGGGTGTTCGGGGAGCCGATGAGGACGGGGGTGGGCATGGTGCGCCCCCGGCCCTTGGCGGCGAGCAGGTCCGCGACGGCCTCGCTGCCGAAGGCGTCCGCGCCGATCCCGTACACGGTGTCGGTGGGGAGCACGACGAGCTCGCCGCGGCGGACGGCCGACGCGGCTTCGCGCAGGCCGGTCGCGCGGTCGGTCGCCTCGTTGCAGTCGTATCGGCGTGCCATCAGTCGCGCTCCTCCTCGGTGGTGGGGCGGTGCCGGCTCACGGCATCGCCTTGCGGGCGGTCGCGAAGCGCGGCCGGTTGTTGAGGTCGGGGTGGTCGGCGGCGTCCGCCCAGCCGGCCTCCTCGTTGAAGATCCACGGCACCTGCCCGCCCTGGGTGTCGGCGTGCTCGATGACGACGAGGCCGCCGGGGCGGAGGAGGCGGTGGGCGGTGCGCTCGATGCCGCGGATGGTGTCGAGGCCGTCCTCGCCGGAGAAGAGGGCCATCTCGGGGTCGTGGTCGCGGGCCTCGGGGGCGACGTACTCCCACTCGGTGAGGGGGATGTACGGCGGGTTGGAGATGACCAGGTCGACCTGGCCGTTCAGCTCCGGCAGGGCGGTGAGCGCGTCGCCCTGATGGACGGTGACGCGGGAGCCCTCGGCGTTCTTCCGGGTCCAGACGAGGGCGTCCTCGGAGAGTTCCACGGCGTGGACCCGCGAGCGGGGCACCTCCTGCGCCATGGCGAGGGCGATGGCGCCGGAGCCGGTGCAGAGGTCGACGATGAGCGGCTCGACGACGTCCATCGCGCGGACGGCGTCTATGGCCCAGCCGACCACGGACTCGGTCTCCGGCCGGGGCACGAAGACGCCGGGGCCGACCTGGAGCTCCAGGTAGCGGAAGAAGGCCCGGCCGGTGATGTGCTGGAGGGGCTCGCGCGCCTCCCGGCGGGCGATGGCCTCCCAGTAGCGGGCGTCGAAGTCGGCGTCCTTGACGTTGTGCAGCTCCCCCCGCTTGACGCCGTGCACGAAGGCGGCGAGCTCCTCGGCGTCGAAACGCGGTGAGGGAACGCCGGCGTCGGCCAGCCGCTGGGTGGCCTGGGCCACCTCGGCGAGCAGCAGGTTCACGGGGGTCCTCCGTGGTGCGGGGTGGGGCTGGGGAGTGGCCTTACGCGGGGTGGCCTTGCACGGGGCGGCCTGACGGGGGTGGCTCAGGCCGCGGCGAGCTTGGCCGCGGAGTCGGCGTCGACGCAGGCCTGGATGACGGCGTCGAGCTCGCCGTCGAGGACCTGGTCGAGGTTGTACGCCTTGAAGCCGACGCGGTGGTCGGAGATGCGGTTCTCCGGGAAGTTGTACGTGCGGATCTTCTCGGAGCGGTCGACGGTGCGGACCTGGCTGCGGCGGGCGTCGGCGGCCTCGGCCTCGGCCTTCTCCTGGGCGGCGGCGAGGAGCCGGGAGCGCAGGATGCGCATGGCCTGCTCCTTGTTCTGGAGCTGGCTCTTCTCGTTCTGGCAGGAGGCGACGATGCCGGTCGGCAGGTGGGTGATGCGGACCGCGGAGTCGGTGGTGTTGACCGACTGGCCGCCGGGGCCGGAGGAGCGGTAGACGTCGATGCGCAGGTCGTTGGCGTGGATCTCGACGTCGACCTCCTCGGCCTCCGGGGTGACGAGCACGCCTGCGGCGGAGGTGTGGATGCGGCCCTGGGACTCGGTGGCGGGCACGCGCTGGACGCGGTGGACGCCGCCCTCGTACTTGAGCCGGGCCCAGACGCCCTGGCCGGGCTCGGTGGCGCCGTTGCCGCCCTTGGTCTTCACGGCGACCTGGACGTCCTTGTAGCCGCCGAGCTCGGACTCGGTGGCGTCGATGATCTCGGTCTTCCAGCCGACGCGCTCGGCGTACCGGAGGTACATGCGGAGCAGGTCGCCGGCGAAGAGGGCGGACTCGTCGCCGCCGGCGCCGGCCTTGATCTCCAGGATGACGTCCTTGTCGTCGCTGGGGTCGCGCGGGACGAGGAGGAGCCGCAGCTTCTCCGTCAGCTCCTCGCGCTGCTTCTCCAGCTCCTTGACCTCGGCGGCGAAGTCCGGGTCGTCCTGGGCGAGCTCGCGGGCCGTCTCGATGTCGTCCCCGGTCTGCTTCCAGGAGCGGTACGTGCCGACGATCGGGGTCAGCTCGGCATAGCGCTTGTTCAGCTTGCGCGCGTTGGCCTGGTCGGCGTGGACCGACGGGTCGGCGAGCTTCTTCTCGAGGTCGGCGTGCTCGCCGACCAGTTCCTCGACCGCCTCGAACATCTTCGGGCTCCTGGTTTCGTCAGTTGCTACGGGGACGCCAAAGCGCCGGTCCCGGCCGCCCCTCGCAGGGGCGGCCGATGACCGGCGCGGGGGCTCGCTACTTCTTGGCGGAGCCGGCGGCCTTGCCGAAGCGGGCCTCGAAGCGGGCGACGCGGCCACCCGTGTCGAGGATCTTCTGCTTGCCCGTGTAGAACGGGTGGCACTCGGAGCAGACCTCGGCACGGATGGTGCCCTCGGTCAGGGTGCTACGGGTGGTGAACGACGCGCCACAGGTGCAGCTGACCTGGGTCTCGACGTACTCGGGGTGGATCTCGCGCTTCAAGGTGTCTCCTAGTTCCGGGAGGGCACCGGGTCGTCGCCGCGGGTTGCGGCGGACGTGAACCGGGGCCGACGTACCAGTCTGCCAGGACCGGCCGCATCTCCCCAAACCGGGGTGGGGCCGCCGGTATTCCCGGGGGCGTGGCGGATGTTCCGGGGCTATCGCACGACGCCTTCGGCGCTGCCGGTGGCGGTGTCCGCGGTGGCCGAGGCGGGGATGGGGAGGTCCTTCTTCAGGGCCGTCCAGACCTGCTCCGCCTGCTCCTCGACGGGGACGACCCTGTTGGGGTCCCGGAGGTCGTACCGGACGGGGAGGGTCACCATGTGGACGTTCTGGGCGGAGATGCCGGTGAGGCCCCGGGCGAAGCCCATCAGCTCCTGGACGGAGTCGAGCTCGGAGTCGGGCGTGACGGCCTTGGTGGCGGCGTCGGCGAGGTCGAGGAGCTTCTTGGGGTCGGTCATGAGGCCGACGTCCTTGACCTGCTCGATGAAGGCCTTCATGAAGGCCTGCTGGAGCTGGATGCGGCCGAGGTCGCTGCCGTCGCCGACGCTCTTGCGGGTGCGGACCAGGCCGAGGGACTGCTCGCCGTCGAGGGTGTGGGTGCCGGGTTCCAGGTCGAGGTGGCTCTTGGAGTCCTTGATGGGCCGGGTGGTGGTGATCTCGACGCCGCCGAGGGTGTCGATGAGCTTCTTGAAGCCGGTGAAGTCGACCTCGATGTAGTGGTCCATGCGGATGCCGGACATGGTCTCGACGGTCTTGACGGCGCAGGCGGGGCCGCCGACCTCGTACGCGGTGTTGAACATGGCCCGTTCCCGGCCGGGGACCTCGGCGCCCTGCCGGTCGGTGCAGGCGGGGCGGGTGATCAGGGTGTCGCGGGGGATGGAGACGACGCTCGCCTTCTTGCGGCCCTCGTAGACGTGGACGACCATCGCGGTGTCGGAGCGGGCGCCGCCCTCGTCCCTGCCGTAGGCGCCGTTGTCGCCGGAGCGGGAGTCGGAGCCGAGGACGAGGATGTCCATCGAGCCGTCGTCGAGGTTCTTGGGGCGGTCGGTGCCCAGCTGGGCGTTGATGTCGACGCCCTGGATGTTCTCGTCGAGCCGGAGGTACACGTAGCCGAGTCCGGCGCCGGCCAGGACGAGCACGGCCGCGGCGCCGGACACGGCTATGGCGGCGCGGCGGCGCCGGGCGGACGGCTTGCGGCGGCGTCCGCCGGCGCCCGTGCGGGCGTTCCTGCTCTGCTCGGTCATCGTCTTCCCTCGGGCCTCGGGTTCACCTGGTGTGACGGCGGGGCGTCCGGAAGGGTTGCGCGCGGAGCTGTGGGGTTTCGGTGGGCGATCCGCCCGGAACGCACCGTGCCCGCCGCTCGGGGAGCGGCGGGCACGGCATCTGCGCAGGTCACGAACGGGTTACAAGGTCGGTGCCCTGTTCCCGCGGTGTGACGCGGATCTCGCGGATCTCCTGGCGGCGTCAGTCGTTGTTGGCGCCCGGCGTCGTCTTCTGGATCTGCAGCAGGAACTCGCCGTTCGACTTCGTCTGCTTGAGCTTGTCCAGGAGCAGCTCGATGGCCTGCTGCTGGTCGAGCGCGTGCAGCACGCGGCGGAGCTTCCAGGTGATGGCGAGCTCGTCGCTGCCGAGGAGGATCTCCTCCTTGCGGGTGCCCGAGGCGTCGACGTCGACGGCCGGGAAGATCCGCTTGTCGGCGAGCTTCCGGTCGAGCTTGAGCTCCATGTTGCCGGTGCCCTTGAACTCCTCGAAGATCACCTCGTCCATGCGCGAGCCGGTGTCGACGAGCGCGGTGGCCAGGATGGTCAGCGAGCCGCCGTCCTCGATGTTGCGCGCGGCACCGAAGAAGCGCTTCGGCGGGTAGAGCGCGGTCGAGTCGACACCACCGGACAGGATGCGGCCGGAGGCGGGCGCCGCGAGGTTGTACGCGCGGCCCAGGCGGGTGATGGAGTCGAGCAGGACGACCACGTCGTGACCCAGCTCCACGAGGCGCTTGGCGCGCTCGATGGCCAGCTCGGCGACGGTGGTGTGGTCCTCGGCGGGGCGGTCGAAGGTCGAGGAGATGACCTCGCCCTTCACCGACCGCTGCATGTCGGTGACCTCTTCCGGACGCTCGTCGACGAGGACGACCATCAGGTGGCACTCGGGGTTGTTGTGGGTGATCGCGTTGGCGATCGCCTGCATGATCATGGTCTTGCCGGTCTTCGGCGGGGCCACGATCAGACCGCGCTGGCCCTTGCCGATCGGCGACACGAGGTCGATGATCCGCGTGGTCAGCACGCCCGGGTCGGTCTCCAGACGGAGCCGGTCCTGCGGGTAGAGCGGGGTCAGCTTGTTGAACTCGGGGCGGCCGCGGCCGGAGTCCGGCGCCATGCCGTTGACCGAGTCGAGGCGGACGAGCGCGTTGAACTTCTCGCGGCGCTCGCCCTCCTTCGGCTGGCGGACCGCGCCGGTGATGTGGTCGCCCTTGCGCAGGCCGCTCTTGCGGACCTGGGCGAGGGAGACGTACACGTCGTTCGGTCCCGGCAGGTAGCCGGAGGTCCGGATGAACGCGTAGTTGTCGAGGATGTCGAGGATGCCCGCGACGGGGATCAGGACGTCGTCCTCGGAGACCTGCGGCTCGCCGACGGCGAACTCGTCACGGCCGCGACGGCCCCGGCGGTCGCGGTAGCGGCCGCGACGGCCGCGACGGCCGCCAGCCTCGTCGTCGTAGCCGTCGTCCTGGAAGCCGCCCTGCTGGCCGCCGCCCTGGCCCTGCTGCTGGCCCTGGCCCTGGCGCTGCTGGTCCTTGCGCTGGCCGCCGCCCTGCTCCTTGTCGTCGCCTTTGCCGCGCTCGCGCTGGCGGTCGCGGCGGTCGCGGCGGTCCCGGCGGCCGCGGCCCTCGGCGCCGTCCCCGGCCTCGGCCCGGTCGCCCTGCGGCTCGCCCTTGGTCTCGGTACGAGCCTCGGTCTTGACGGCCTGCGGGGCCTCGGCGCCCTCCGGCGAACCGGCGGGGGCGGTGGCCCGGCGGCGGCGGCGCTCGCCGGACGGCTGCTCGTCGCCCTGCTCGGCGGCGGGCGACTTCGACGGCTGGCCCGGGATGTCGATCTGCTGCTGGGCGGGGGCCTGCTCGGCCTTCTCCGCCTTAGGCTCGGCGGCCTCGGCGGTCTCGCCCGTGCGGGCCTTGGAGGTGGCGCGGCGCTTCGGCTTGGCCTCGGCGGCGGCCTCGGTCTTGGCGGGCGCGGCGGAGCCTCCCCCGGCCTGCGCCTCCTTGATGACCTCGATCAGCTGGCTCTTGCGCATCCGCGCGGTGCCCCTGATGCCGAGGCCGGACGCGACCTGCTGCAGCTCGGCCAGGACCATGCCCTCGAGGCCGGTGCCGGAGCGGCGGCGCCGTGTGGTGCCGCCACTGGCAGCACCTGCGGCGGGCGCGGTGGTGTCGACAGTGCTGTCGGCAGTCACGCCCATCAGATCGGTGGTGTCGCTCACGAAGGGTCCTTCCCTGGAGCGGACGTCGGCCCTGTGGCTCGGCGACCGGTTGTGCTGTCCGGCAGCGGTCCTGAGTGGCGGACCGTGTCCGGGGCGGTGGTCCCGCCGGGATGCGGCGAGAGGAGAGAAACGTGCTGTGTCCGGCCCGAGCGCCCCCTGCTCGGCCCTCGCAGACCGGGAGCGAGGGGTGTCGTGCCGGTTCCGGAGCGTGCTCGAAACTGCTCAGGCAGGCTGCTCAGGCAGTTGGGGAGGCTCTCGGAAGAATGGGTGGTCCCTGAGGGGACACTCCGCACCGCTCCACAAAAAGGTCGGGTGCAGACTTGAGGTTAACACTACCGGCTCCAACAAACATTCCCCCTCTCTCTCACCGGCAATCGCGTGTTCAGGACGCTGCCCGGCGTCCCGTACGGCGTCCGCCGCCGCGCCCCTAGGGCGCCAGCGGCAGCACGCTCGCTCCGGACGCGTCGAGGTCGAGCCGGTTGGCGGCCCAGCCCTCGCCCGCGAGCAGGGCGACCTTGTCGGCCGTCCCGTTGTCGGCCAGCGCGAGGACCGTGGGGCCCGCGCCGGAGATGACGGCGGGCACTCCGTCGGCCCGCAGCCTGTTCACAAGTGCGATGCTCTCCGGCATCGCCGGGGCGCGGTACTCCTGGTGCAGCCGGTCCTCGGTGGCCGCGAGCAGCAGCTCGGGGCGGCGGGTCAGGGCCTCGACGAGGAGGGCGGCACGGCCGGCGTTGGCGGCGGCGTCCACGTGCGGGACGGTGCGCGGCAGGAGTCCGCGGGCGGTCTCGGTCAGCACCGGCTTCCCGGGGACGAAAACCACCGGAACGATGGAATCCGAGGGGTCCATCCTGATCGCCCGCGCGCCGCCGGCCTCGGTCCACGCGAGGGTGAAGCCGCCGAGCAGACAGGCGGCGACGTTGTCGGGGTGGCCCTCGATCTCGGTGGCCAGCTCCAGGAGGGCGGCCTCGTCGAGCTTGGCGTCCCCGCCTATGGTCACGGCGCGGGCGGCGACGATGCCGGCGCAGATGGCGGCGGAGGAGGAGCCGAGGCCGCGGCCGTGCGGGATGCGGTTGGCGCAGACGACCTCCAGGCCGCGCGGCTGTCCGCCGAGCAGGTCGAAGGCCGTGCGCAGGGAGCGTACGAGCAGGTGGCTCTCGTCGCGCGGGAGGGTCTCGGCGCCCTCTCCGGCGATGTCGACGTGCAGCCCGGAGTCGGCGACCCGGACGACGACGTCGTCGTAGAGGCCCAGCGACAGGCCGAAGGCGTCGAAGCCCGGGCCGAGGTTGGCGCTGGTGGCGGGGACGCGCACCCGTACGGCGGCGGCGCGGAACGCGGGACCGGCCATCGCTCGATGACTCTCCTTGACTGCGGCAACGGGGTGTTCAAGAGAAGTGCTGGAGAACCCGGGGTACCGTTTCGGCCGTTTCGATCGCGTTCCATCGCGACGGGGCGACAACGGCGACGACGACCACGACACCGCGCATATGCGCCGGGGCGGGTTCGGTACAGCCTATCGAAGGAAGGTTCTGTGGCGACATAGGGCGCACGGGAGGCGCACGATGCGTGTCGCGCGCCAACCTGTGCGCCTATGTACGTTCCTGATCGGGTTTCGACCAGGACCCTCACCCGGACGGGGGATGTTCCGCTCGCTTCCGAGCGGCCGCCTCCCCCGTCCGTGGCATCGGGTTCAGGCCAGTCCGAGCCGTTCGGCGGCGGCCGCGGCGTCCACGGGGACGGTGACGGGCTGCGGGGCGCCGGCGACGGCCCAGTCGGGGTCCTTCAGGCCGTTTCCGGTGACCGTGCAGACGATCCGCTGGCCCGGGTCGACCTTGCCCTGCTCGGCGGCCTTCAGCAGACCGGCGACCGAGGCGGCCGACGCGGGCTCCACGAAGACGCCCTCCTGCGCGGCCAACAGGCGGTAGGCGCGCAGGATCTCACGGTCCGTCACCTCGTCGATGAAGCCGCCCGACTCGTCGCGCGCGGCGATCGCGTACTGCCAGGAGGCCGGGTTGCCGATGCGAATGGCGGTGGCGATGGTCGACGGGTCCTTGACGACCTCGCCGCGCACCAGCGGGGCCGAACCGGAGGCCTGGAAGCCCCACATGCGGGGCCGGCGGGCGGCCATGCCGTCGGCGGCGTACTCGGTGTAGCCCTTCCAGTACGCGGTGATGTTGCCCGCGTTGCCCACCGGGAGGACGTGGATGTCGGGCGCGTCGCCCAGCATGTCCACGATCTCGAACGCGGCGGTCTTCTGGCCCTCGATGCGGACCGGGTTGACCGAATTGACCAGCGCCACCGGGTAGTTCTCGGAGAGCGAGCGGGCCAGCGTCAGGCAGTCGTCGAAGTTGCCGTCGACCTGGAGGATCTTCGCGCCGTGCACGAGGGCCTGGCCCATCTTGCCGAGCGCGATCTTGCCCTGGGGCACGAGCACCGCGGAGACCATCCCGGCCCGCACCGCGTAGGCGGCGGCGGAGGCGGAGGTGTTGCCGGTGGAGGCGCAGATGACCGCCTTGGCGCCCTCCTCCTTGGCCCGGGTGATGGCCATGGTCATGCCCCGGTCCTTGAAGGAGCCGGTGGGGTTGGCGCCCTCGACCTTGAGGTGCACCTCGCAGCCCGTGCGCTCGGAGAGGACCTGAGCGGGGACGAGCGGCGTACCGCCCTCACGGAGCGTGACGACCGGCGTCGTGTCCGTGACCGGGAGGCGGTCCCGGTACTCCTCGATGATGCCGCGCCACTGGTGGGTGCCCTTGGTGGTCATGGGTCCTTACTCCCCTTCAACACGCATGATGCTGGCGACACCGCGCACGGTGTCGAGCTTGCGCAGCGCCTCGACGGTCCCGGAGAGGGCGGCGTCGGGCGCGCGGTGGGTGACGACGACGAGCGATGCCTCGCCGTCCTTGCCCTGCTGGCGAACGGTGTCGATCGACACCCCGTGCTCGGCGAAGACCGTAGCGACCTGGGCGAGGACGCCCGGCTTGTCGGCCACGTCGAGACTGATGTGGTACCGCGTGACGACCTCGCCCATGGGGCTCACGGGCAGCTGGGTGTACGCGGACTCGCCGGGACCCGTCGCCTCGTTGAGACGGTTGCGGCAGACGGCGACGATGTCGCCGAGAACGGCCGAGGCGGTCGGCGCGCCGCCCGCCCCGGGGCCGTAGAACATGAGCCGGCCGGCGGCCTCCGCCTCGACGAAGACCGCGTTGTACGCCTCGCGGACGGAGGCCAGCGGGTGGCTCAGCGGGATCATCGCCGGGTGCACGCGCGCGGTGACGGACTCGCCGTCGGCGGCCCGCTCGCAGATCGCGAGCAGCTTGATGGTGCAGCCCATCCGCTTCGCGGAAGCGAAGTCGGCGGCGGTGACCTCGGTCATGCCCTCGCGGTAGACGTCGTCGAGGCGCACGCGCGTGTGGAAGGCGATCCCGGCGAGGATGGCGGCCTTGGCGGCGGCGTCGAAGCCCTCGACGTCGGCGGTCGGGTCGGCCTCGGCGTACCCGAGCGCGGTGGCCTCGTCCAGGGCCTCCTGGTAGCCGGCGCCGGTCGAGTCCATCTTGTCGAGGATGAAGTTCGTGGTGCCGTTGACGATGCCCATCACGCGGTTGATCTTGTCGCCGGCGAGGGACTCGCGCAGCGGGCGGAGCAGCGGGATGGCGCCGGCGACGGCGGCCTCGTAGTACAGGTCCCGCCCGTGCTGCCCGGCGGCGGCGTACAGGGTCGCGCCGTCCTGGGCGAGCAGCGCCTTGTTGGCGGAGACCACCGAGGCGCCGTACTCGAAGGCGGTGGTGATGAGGGTGCGGGCCGGCTCGATCCCGCCGATGACCTCGACGACGACGTCGATGTCCCCGCGTTTGACGAGGGCGGTCGCGTCGGTGGTGATCAGTTCGGCGGGCACTCCCCCGCGGACCTTGTCGGGCCGGCGGACGGCCACGCCGGCGAGCTCGACCGGCGCGCCGATGCGCGCGGCGAGGTCGTCGGCGTGCGTCGTCATGATGCGCGCCACCTCGGAGCCGACAACTCCACAGCCCAGCAGCGCCACCTTCAGCGGACGCGTACGCATCATCCGACCTCGTCTCTCGTACTTCTGATTCGTATCTCTACGGTTCTGGCGGGGATGGGAACAAGTCTCACTCACCGGACGGAGGTTTCCGCCCTGCGTCCGGATCCTGAGACATCGATTCCGTCACCCGGTTATTTCATCAGCCGACGTCGAGACGCAGGAGATCTTCCTCCGTCTCGCGCCGCACGATGACCCTTGCTTCGCCCTCCCGGACCGCCACGACGGGCGGCCGGAGGGCGTGGTTGTAGTTGCTCGCCATGGAGCGGCAGTAGGCGCCGGTGGCGGGCACGGCGAGCAGGTCGCCGGGGGCCAGGTCGGCGGGGAGGAAGGCGTCCCGTACGACGATGTCGCCGCTCTCGCAGTGCTTGCCGACCACCCGGGAGAGCATCGGCTCGGCGTCGCTGGTCCGCGAGACCAGGCTGACGCTGTACTCGGCGTCGTAGAGGGCGGTGCGGATGTTGTCGGACATGCCGCCGTCCACGCTCACGTACGTGCGCAGCCCGTCGAGCGGCTTGATGGTGCCGACCCGGTAGAGGGTGAAGGCGGTCGGCCCGACGATGGCGCGGCCCGGCTCGACGGAGATGCGGGGGGTGCGAAGCCCGGCGGCCTCGCACTCGCGGGTGACGATCTCGCTCAGCGCCTTGGCGATCTCGTGCGGCTCGCGGGGGTCGTCCTCGGAGGTGTACGCGATGCCGAGGCCGCCGCCGAGGTCGATCTCGGGAAGCTCGACGCCGTGCTCGTCGCGCACCTCGGCGAGGAGCTGGACGACGCGGCGGGCGGAGACCTCGAAGCCGGCCATGTCGAAGATCTGCGAGCCGATGTGGGAATGGATGCCGATGAGCTCCAGGCCGTCGAGCTTCAGCGCCCGGCGCACGGCCTCGGCGGCCTGTCCGCCGGCGAGCGCGATGCCGAACTTCTGGTCCTCGTGGGCGGTGGCGATGAACTCGTGCGTGTGCGCCTCCACACCCACGGTCACCCGGATCTGGACGCGCTGCCGCTTGCCGAGGGAGTGGGCGATGTGGGCGACCCGGACGATCTCCTGGAAGGAGTCGAGGACGATCCGCCCGACACCGGCCTCGACGGCCCGCCGGATCTCGTCCTCGCTCTTGTTGTTGCCGTGGAAGGCGATCCGCTCGGCGGGCATCCCGGCGAGCAGCGCGGTGGCGAGCTCGCCGCCGGAGCAGACGTCGAGGTTGAGCCCCTCCTCGTGGAGCCAGCGCACGACGGCCCGGGACAGGAACGCCTTGCCGGCGTAGAAGACGTCGGCGTCGGGCCCGAAGGCGTCGGCCCAGGCGCGGCAGCGGGTGCGGAAGTCGGTCTCGTCGAGGAAGTAGGCGGGGGTTCCGAACTCCTCGGCGAGGTCGGTGACGCGCAGCCCGCCGACGGTCGCGATCCCCTGCTCGTCCCGGTCCACGGTCCGCGCCCACACCTTGGGGTCGAGCGTGTTCAGGTCGGCGGGCGGGGCGGTGTAGTGCCCCTCGGGGAGGACGTCGGCGTGGCGGGGGCCTGCGGGATGGGCGGAACGGCTCATGTCTGGTCTGCTCTTTCAGATCCGGTCGGGTGCGCTGATGCCGAGCACGGAGAGGCCACCGGCGAGCACCGTCCCGGCGGCTTCGGCGAGCGCGAGCCGGGAGCGGTGGGCGGCCGAGGGTTTCTCGTCGCCGAGCGGCAGAACGGTGTGCTGGAAGCCGAGCAGCGCGTCGGCGACGGCTTCGAGGTGCCGGGCGACCCGGTCGGGGGCGCGGTGGCGGGCGGCGGCGAGGAGGACACCGGGGTGGTCGCGGAGGAGCTGGACCAGCGGATCGTCGATGTCGGTTTCATACCGGGGGAGGACACCGAGCTGCGTCCCGTTGACGAGGAGCCGCCGGGCGCGGGAGTGGGCGTACTGGACGCGGAAGAGCGGATTGCGCTCGTGCCGTACGAGGAGCGGGGGCCCGTCGAGGGGCCGGTCGTGGGGCGCGGCGCGGAGCAGCCGCCAGCGCGCGGCGTCGGTCCCGAGCCGCTCGGGCTCGTACGCGCCCGGATGGACGTACGGCCGCTCGCCGCCGCTCTCGACGGCGGCGTCGGCCCCCTGCCCGAGCACCAGCCCCACCAGGCACTCGACGACGATCCGGGCGCGGGCCTCGGCCGGGGGCTCGAACCGGACGGTCTCCCCGGCGAGGGCGTCCCCGTGCCCGTACGAGAGCCCGGCGGCGCGGACGGCCCGGACGAGCTCCGCGACGCTCTCGCGCCGCAGGGTGAAGTTCAGGAAACCGGGCCCGGTGATGTCCACCGCGAGGATCCCGGCGGCGCCTTCGAGCCGCTCCTTCAGGACGGAGGCGACGTCGAGCGCGGGCCGCCCGGCGGGCCGGGCGAGGGAGAGGGCGACACTGCTCGCGTACTCCCCCACCCCTCCGGGCCGGGCCTTCTCGACCTTGACCCGCGGGGGGACGTCGACCCGCAGCGCACCGTCGTCGACCGCACGGCGCACGGCGTGCTGCACGGTGAGGGAGAGGTCCGCGGGGGTCACGCTCCCAGCCTAGGGGAGGAGGGGGGTCGGAACGCGAACCGGTTTCGCCATCCGGGCACCCGCCGGAGCGCCCCAGGTCGAAAGGGGTCCCCGGAGGACGCGCGGGGCCTCACCGCCCGGGGCGCGCGCTCCCGGCCGCCGGTCTGCCCTGCCGGCTCCCGTCCCCTGCGGACGGCTCCTCTCCCGCGTCGGGCCCACCGGCCTGCCGCCGCTCCCGGGGCTCCCGGTGCAGCAGCTGCCGGACGACCCGTACGAGCTCGGCCGGCTCGAAGGGCTTGGCGAGGAAGGCGTCCGCCGCCGGAGCGCCCTCGCCCTCCCCGCAGGCGCTGATGATCGCGACGGGCAGGTGCCGGGTCCGCGGATCCTCCCGCAGCCGCTGGGCGGTCTTGATCCCGTCGAGCCGGGGCATGACGACGTCGAGGGTGACGACGTCGGGCCGCACGCTGTGCACGACGTCCAGACACTCGGCACCATCGGCCGCGGTCACGACCTCGAACCCCTCGAGTTCGAGATTGACCCTGATCAACTGCCGGATGACCTTGTTGTCGTCGACAACGAGCACCCGCCCGGACACGCCTGACACGTGAACGAGAGTAGGCCGCCCCGAGGGGCTGCGTCCGGGTTTTGCCCACTTCCGACCCACGCGAGCGAACACCCCCTGGTGACGCCCCGGAAATACCTGTTCACAGGCACCCCCGGAGAGCTGGTAGGGTTCTACCCGTCGCCACCGAGCGCGACGAAAGCCCCCGTAGCTCAGGGGATAGAGCAACGGCCTCCGGAGCCGTGTGCGCAGGTTCGAATCCTGCCGGGGGCACTTCACAGGAAGTGTCATTGAGGTCCTGGCCAACAGAAATGTTGACCAGGACCTTTTTGTCGTCAGAGGAAGCATGGCCCACGCAGCCGTCATCTGCACGTCTACACGGCTCTGACCTGCACTTTCACCTAGACGCGTGCCCAAGATGGGGTGTACCCGGCACCTCGAAACCGGGTCGTGCGGGCAGCAAGGTCCAACGTGGACCGCTCCGCTCGCCACCACGAGTGCGACGGGCCCTCAGTCGCATACGTGCCGTGGCTCGACGATCTGCCTGTTCGCTAGGTCCTGACGCCCGCAGAGGCACTTCGCGTACGGAAACCAGGTGGACAGGACCGAGTTGCCGCAGGTGGGAGGGCGGGCAGCGAAAGTGACGCCCTCAGGACCGCTGGGGGTTCGCGAGCCTCGTGTCGGACGCGGTCGTGCGCGGTGGAGCCCCGAGGCGGCCCTTCTCGTTCGCCTCCCGGCGAAGACCGCCCATCCTCCGACCCGCGCCTGCACTGGTTGACGACCGCCCAAGGGTCGACCTGCTGGACGGTCTCGGCGATACGCCGGCTGACGTCGGTCAGGAGGATCTATGCGGAGCCCGCCCAGGGCTGGCCAAAGCCGTCCTCCGCGACCGTGCGGGCACCGCCTGGCTCACCATTGCCCGCACCGAAGACCTGCCGGGCGATTACCTCCGTGGCCACCCTTGCCGGAGTGATCCACCCGTGCATCAACCGCCCGGCCCGGGAGTGGCCCCTCTCTCCCCCCCTCATCATCGAACCGATCACCGAGCCGATCGCTCGCCACACCGCCACCCTGCTCACCGACGCCGTCCTGCACGGCCAGGGGTATGCCATCGACGCCATGCCCGCCCCGGCACCGGGCACCATCCTGATCTCAGCCCCGGAGACCTCACCGCCTGCGCGGCACCCGCGTCACCACCATCAAGGTCTGAACATCAGCTCCCAGCACGACACCATTCCCTCGGCATCCGCCCCAGGGCCGCCGACCGCAAAGGGCCGTTCCGGTCGGAAACATGGTCGAAGCCGCTGGGATAGGGTGCGGGCGTGGCCTTCATCGTGACTCTGAGTTCGGAAGAACTCGACGCAAATCAGGGCAAGTTCAGAATTGAGCAGCGCCTGACCAAGTCCCGTCCAAAGAGCCTGAACATCGACGCGGCTCTCGATGGGCCACCCATCGCGCTCTTGATCGGTGAAGTCCCGTCCCAGCCCGGCCACGAACGATCGCGGTGGCTCGCATGGATAGGCATCGTGGCTCGGCACGGCACTGTGGGGGCCGTCGACAAGAGCATCACCGTCGATCCGCTTCGAGAATGCTTGGCGACCGTTCCGCTCGATGGCCCTGAAGGCATACTCCGTGATCTGCCGCCTTCTCTGCGCCAGGCGTTCGACCGAGCTTCACTGTTGGGCACAGTCGGCGCGTGCAGCAACGCCGTATGGCAGTCACTGGAAAGCGCACTACGCGCGAGGTCGCCCGGACTTGGCCCTCTTCTTGACTGGCTGATAGCCCAAGCCGACCCGCCTGTCTTCGGAGACAGCCATGCCGACCTCTCATGGCAGGAGCAGCGCGACGCGACAGGCAGCCTGCTGCGCATGGCCGACTTCCCGCTTGCCGCACTCGCCGCATGGCGGCGTCCGTCATCAGACGACGCCCCTTACACCGCCGGGCTGATTCCGCAGCCTGTGGAGCACAGCCTCATCGACTATGACGTCCGCGTCGCGGGCGAGGCGTTCGGAATGTTCAGCGAATGGCAGCAGGGCAGCACGGTCCGCTGCGACATTCACGTACTCCACGACGCATCAGGGCGGCGACTCGAGGTCGTCAACGTCAACGCCACGCCGGTGGAATCACGCCTCGGCACTGACATGCTCTACTACCACGAACCGACTAAGAGCTTCGTCTTCGTCCAGTACAAGCGGCTCGGTCCGGACGGTCGCTCGATCTATGTGGACGCACGCCTGAGAAGCCAACTCGACCGGCTCGAAGAAGCAGCCGAGCTGAGCAGGCCTCCGACGCAGCCGAGCGAGTGGCGTCTCGGTGACGACCCTTGCTTCGTGAAACTCGCTCATTGGCCTCAGAGCACCAGTAGGCGGCCGACTCAAGAGCTCGCCCCGGGCATGTACCTGCCCATCTCGTACATTCGACTCCTCCTCGATGACGACTGCACACGCGGCAGGCGGGAGGGCGGCACCGCACGGATCCTCGGATACGACCAAGTCGAACGTCACCTCACTGGCACCCAGTTCATCGATCTTGTCAAGCACGGGCTCGTCGGAACTGTCGGCACCACCAGGGAGCAGCTGTACGCCTTGGTCAAGCGACGTGTCGATTCCGGCCACAGCGTTGTCGTGGCTACGGAGTCGAGCGAAGAGTCCGTGCGTGCCCGCCAGACACGTACACGTGATCGGGGTGCCAAGCGTCGGACCTATCTCCACCGCACCTACAAGCAGAACCCTCCGGCCGGCTGAGAGCCGCTGCACCACTTCCGTGCCGAACACCGAAGGCAGCGACCCCGTCGTCAGCGGAAACGACGAGGACGGGGTCTTGTCGCCTGCTGCAGGCATCAGCTCCGGTTCACACTTCGGTCGCAGGCAGGAAAGGACTGGGCTCCCCCGCCCAGGACACGTACAGGCCGTCGCGGGCCCGGGTGCAGGCGACGAACAGCAGGCAGCGTTCCGCCAGCAGATCGGCCTCGTGCTGGAGGCGGTCGACGTCCACCGGTGTCAGCGCCTTGGGGTGGGGCACGGCGCCGTCGCGGACGCCGACCACCGCGACGCACCGGTACTCCAGGCCCTTGAAGGAGTGCATGGTGCCGACGCTCACCGCGTCGGCGGCCGACGGACGGTCCGCCCGCAGCCGCTGAGCGGGGATGCCCGCCGCCAAGAGGTGCTCCGTCACCTGGTCGCAGATCCGGTTGAAGCGGGCACTCACTCCGATGTCCCCCGGGGCGATACCGTCCTCCAGCCAACCGCGTACGCGCGCGACGAGCGCCGTCAGCTCCGCCTCCAAGGAGGAGGAGGCGTGGGTCTCGGGGCCGCTCCCGTGCAGGGCCGAACGGTAGCCGAGCAGGGTTTCGTGGCGGGCGTCGTCCTCCAGCTCCGCGAAGGGGCGACCGACGAGGAGTGCGGTGGACCAGCTCAGGATCTCGTGCGTGGAGCGGTAGTTCCTGCGCAGCTTCGTCGACCGCCCCGCGACCTTGATCCCGACCGCCTTCAGGGAGACCTTGCTGTCGTAGATCCGCTGGTGCGGGTCACCCGCGATGAACAGGTCGTCCGGGCGCGCCGGGGCGGCGGCGCGCAGGAGGCGCCACTGGGCGGGGTGCAGGTCCTGGGCCTCGTCGACGACGACGTGCCGGTAGCGCGGTCCGGTCCGCTCCAGCAGGTCCGCGGCCTCCGCGCAGGTGCCGAGGTAGGTCCGCAGCCCGTCGGAGGCGAGCCGGGCGGTGAACTCCTCGACGGCGCCCCACACCGGCGGCCGGGCCGCCGCGGGCAGCGCGCTGCCGCGCCCTTTACGCTCGGCGGCCTCGTACTGCTCGTACGTGCGCAGGTTCTGGGCGAGGACGACGTGTTTGTACTCCTGGGCGAGGAACTGCGGGCTGCCGGAGAAGCCCGCGGCCCTGGCGGCCTGCTGCCAGCGGGCCGGCTCCTCGTCGGCGCGCAGGGGACGGCGTGACGTGGACAGCACCCGTCCGGCGAACGCGTCGACGGTCATGACGTCCACCCGGTCCCGGAGCGCCGCGTCGTCGACGAGTTCGGCGAGGCCCGCGCGCAGGGCGGCCACCAGTGCGTTGGTGTAGGTGGTGAGCAGAATGCGGTCGCCGTCGCGCAGGTGGCCGAGCAGGTGGCGTACGCGGTGCAGGGCGACGACCGTCTTGCCCGTGCCGGGGCCACCGGTGACCTGGGCCGGGCCGGAGTAGGAGGGCCGGTAGGCCACCTTGTGCTGGGACGGGTGCAGGAAGACCCGCCATGCGGCGAAGGGCTTGTCGAGGATCTCGCGGAGCTCGTCCGATCCGGTGACCAGCGCGATGCGGGTGCGGGTGTGGCGGATGGCGGTCTCGTAGTCGGTGGGGTTCACGGGCCCGGCGCTGTCGGCGGCGGCCAGGTTGACGGCGACCACCTCGCGCCACACGTCCTCCACGGTGAAGCCCGCGGCCAGGTACTCCAGGACCTCCCGCTGGTCCTGGGGGAAGAACGGCGCGAAGGCCTCCAGCTGCTCCAGGGTGGTCAGGACCCGGGCCTGGCGCAGGGTCGTGCCGTCGACGCCGAGGGCGGCCAGGTCTCCGTCGGAGAACCTGGCGAAGAGTCGCTGCTCGGGGGCGGGGGCGGTCCGTTCGTACGCGGGGGTGAGCTCCTCCAGGACGGTGATGTCCCGGATCTCGACGGCCCGGGTGACCGTGTTGATGCTCGCCTTCTGCTTGACGGCCCATGCGTTGGCCTCGTCGTGCGGCAGCACCCGCAGCAGGACGTACGTGTCCCCGCTGTCGGGTGCCAGCACGACTCCTCGGGTGCCGCGGTCGATCCGGATCGTCCGGATGTGCGGGTCCCGGGCGTTCTTGAGCGACTCCAGCTTCAGCCCCGGGTCCTTGAACAGCTGGTCCAGGGTGAGCTTCTCGAACTTCTCCCAGGCGTCGAAGACCCCTTTGCGGACCGTGCCCTGGAGTTTGGGGAGCTGGGCGCAGAAGGCGATGTCGAAGGCGAGGCGGGGCATGGTGGGCGTCTCTCCCGTGGTCCTACCGGTCGGTCTGGCCGTCTGCCGGCCCGACCGGCTCGTCCGACTCCTCCAAAGCGTCCAGGACACTCCACGCCAGATCGGCAAGGGTCTCCCCCGACCCGATCACCCAGCGGGCGGTTCCCTGGTTCGCCACGGGCCGGTCCGCCCAGCCGGCCTCTTCCCACATACGTGTGATCAGGCCGGTGGGCGAGTACTGCTTGCCGTCGGCCGCCCACAGAACCGGCTTCGTACGGTGGTTGACCCAGGTGGCCCGGCTGCGCCGCTCGTCTTCGGCGAGCCAGTCCCGCAGCGCCGCCGCTTCGAGCGGGTAGCCGCTGCTCAGTGTGAGCGGTTCCCCGTTGCGCAGGATTCCCTTGTCGACGAGAACATGTACGGCGTTGGGGCGGCGCCGCTTGCGCGACGGACGGACGCGGCGATACGTGTCGGGCACGGTACCGCCGGACTCCTCCGACATGATGGCGAGCACGTGCTCGACGAGCTCCCGGCAGCGGGTGATGTCGGAGCACACGGCACGGATGACAGAACGCTCGGTGAAGAGTTCGTCGATCGCCGCCGCGGTGACGGGCAGCAGCCGCTCGACGAGCGTCTTCGTCTTCTCCTTCGCGTCCGCCGCCCAGGCGAGATCCTGGTCGGGCTCCCCGATCGCGTCGGTGTCCAGCAGGCGGAACACCAGATGGGTCAGCAGGTAGGTGCCGTGTTCCGTCAAGGCAGCGCCACGCCCCTCGTAGCGCTTGCGGAGTTCGAGCAGGCTGCGCCGCACCTGACGCAACACCTGCACCGCGTTCCAGAGCAGGAAGACACCGGGCTGAGGCCGGAAGAGAACGTCGTACACGCCCTGTGAGCCACGCTCCCAGAGCGGTTCCAGGGAAAGGGCGATGCGGGCCGCGTACTGGCTGTCGGCGCGGGCGCAGGCGAGGGCGCAAGCGGCCTCGACCACGGAGCAGCCCGACTCCTCCGGCGGATCCAGCTCGCTGCGCCTGACGCTGTACTCCAGGCCGAGTTCTGCCCTCATCTCCTCCATGATCGCGGCCTGGACCGGATCCAGCGCGATGAAGTCGCGGGCACCGACGCTGTTCTGCCGGTTGGTCGCCTTGGTCGTCTCCTTGGCGAAGTCCTCCGCCTTGCCCGTGACGATGATCCGTACGCCGATCTGGGCCTCGGCGGCGATGTCATCGGCGGCGAGCGCTTCGGCGACCGACCGGACGGTCTGAGCTCCGTTGACGACGCTGGCATGGTGCAGGGTCAGGGTCAGGGGGTGGTGTTGGGGCGCACGCATGTTCTGCTGGGCTTTCTCGACGGAGTCGCAGAGCACGGTGATGCCGTTGTTGAAGTACCAGAACAGCGCCGGTTCCTGGCTGAGCGTCGTGATCAGCTCATTGTTGATCGAGGTCCTGCCCAGAGGATTCCGGATGTTCAGGTTGAAAAGGCCGGAGCCGCTCTTCGCCCACTGTGCCACCTCTTCGGCGGCGACGACACCCTGGTACGACTCGTACGGAGAGCTGATGCCGAACCAGGGGAACAGGGTGGCCGACAGACGCACCGGCTCGGGAGTGAGGTCACGGCGGACGGACGACCACACCTCGGACGCCAGGATGATCTTGTGGTCGAGGATGTCGCCGTAGCGGTTGAACTCCTTCTCACCGGTGACGATGGCCTGCTGGAAGCCGATGCCGGGGCTGTCGGGTCGCATGAGGACGACGACCTGGGTGACGGGCACAGGGCCGCGGTCCATGACGGTCTTGGCGTATTCGGCCAGTTGCCGCCCGCGCGGGTTGAACGGGGCGAAGTCCTCGTCGTCGATCAGGCGCAGCCCGGCCAGGAGCTCAAGCACCGCGTCCCGCTCGCCCTTGGCCTTGCCGTCCTTGCTCCACTTGCCCTGGACCAGGTACACGTGAGGGTTCGATCCGTCCACGACGGCGATCGCGTCGATGCCCTGGTCCGCATGCCCGTCGATGACCGTGGCGGCTGCGTCCTCATGGCTGAAGCCGGTGACGATGCGCACGGCCTGGGCGGTCAGGGCCCGGGAGAGCAGACGGGGTTCACGCTCCTTGTCCGGCATGCCGTCCAGGTCGCTGACGTCCAGCAGCTCGCCGTAGAGCTGCTTCAGACCGTTGCCCACCTGACGCACCATCGTGGTCACGTTCGGTGCGTTCTCGGGGGTGTGGTGTGCGTCCATGTTCCTGGTTCCCTCCCACGGCCGGGACGTGTCCGACCGCCTTGCTTCCTGGCATGCGGGGGCGTGGCGGGCTCAGCCGGTCGACCCGTCCAGATCCAGCCGTATCAGCGCCAGCGCCTCGGCGACCTCGGCGGTCAGTTCGTCCGCGGGGCCGTAGACGACGTTCAGGTCGGCGTGGAGGGGTTCGAGGACGACCAGGGCGTCGGCGGCGCGGCCCTTGCCGAGCAGCAGCATGCCGATGTCCCGGCGCAGTTCGATGGCTTCCTCGCTGACGTTGCTGTCCACGGCCCGGACGACCGCGAGTACGGACTCCAGCGCCGTGAGCGCCTCCGTCACCTGGCCGAGTTCGGCGCGGCAGCGGGCGGCCTGGGCGCGGCAGGCGCGGGCCCGTTCGCTGGTGGGGCCCGCGATGCGCCCGTAGGCGTCGGCGAGCGCCGTGAACTCGGGCAGGGCCGCCCGGTAGTCCCCGCCGAGCAGCCGGATCGCCGCCCGCTGGGTGCGCAGTTCGAGCACCTGCCCGTTCTCGGTGCCC
Source organism: Streptomyces sp. CC208A (assembly GCF_030010625.1). Lineage (GTDB taxonomy): Bacteria > Actinomycetota > Actinomycetes > Streptomycetales > Streptomycetaceae > Streptomyces. Next base: position 204,795 of record NZ_JASCXN010000005.1, read on the forward strand.
AGGGCGCGGGCGGCCGGTTCGATGATCTCGCTCAGGACCTCCGCGGCCTGCGCGAACCGCTCCTCTTCCAGGAGGGCGTCGGAGTGCGCGTACGCCTCCTTGATGTGCACCTTGAGGTCGGCCGGTACGGGGACGGGCCCGGGGGCCGGCTCTCCCGGAGGCGTCGGGGCGGCCGTCGGCCGGGGCCGGGAGCGGGGCGCGTACGGGTGGCGGAACAGCCCTGTCGGGTCCGGGGTTCCGGCCGGGCCGCTCTCGCCGGGCGCCGGTTCCTGGCCGGCCTGCGGGAGGAAGGGCCGCAGCCGCTCGTACACCTCCTGGACGTCGGCGGGCCTCGCCTCCGGGGTCTTGCGGAGCAGGTGCAGTACGAGTTCCTCCAGCGCTCCCGGAACCTCGGGGCGCAGCTGCCGGAGCGGAGTGGGGTCCTCGGTGACGTGCTGGTACATGAGCGCCAGCTCGCTGTCCGCGTGGAACAGGACCCGGCCGGCGAGCAGCTCGTGGAGCACGCATCCGAGGGCGTAGAGATCCGTCTGCGGGGTGACACGAGCGCCGCGGACCTGCTCAGGCGCCATGTACTGGGACGTTCCGATCGGGCTCCCGGTCGCGGTCAGCTTGGTCGCGTCGGTGCGCAGGATCGCCGCGATGCCGAAGTCCAGGACTTTGACGGTCCCGTCACGGGCGACGAGGACGTTGCCCGGCTTGAGGTCGCGGTGGATCACGGGGATCTCGTGGGCGTGCGACAGCACGGTGGCCACCTGCGCGGCCACGGCCACCGCCCAGCTGACCGGCAGCGGGCGGGCCGGGTCCACGTAGGCGGACAGCGGGACTCCGTCGACCAGCTCCATGACGAGGAACAGGTGCTCGTGGGTGTCGTCGAGGACGGCGTCGTAGACCTGCGGCACGCCGGGATGCTGGATGCGGGCCGTGATCCGGGCCTCGCGCCGGAACCGCTTGGCCAGCTCGTCCGCCAGCTGCGGCGAGGTGACGGCCTGGGGCCGGATGCGCTTCACCGCGACCGGCCGGTCGAGCACGGAGTCGTAGCCGCGCCAGACGTGGCCCATGCCGCCGTGGTCGAGCTCCTCCAGGAGTTCGTAGCGTCCGGCGATCATCCGCTGCGGCACCGTGCCCCCGCCCCGTCGTGTTGCTGGCGCCGACGTGTGAACCGAGGTGGTGTCGGCCGGCCCGACATGTCGGGACCAGTGTGGTGGGGGCGGCGATCTTCCGTCCAGGGAGACGGGGAAGGTCTGTCACATCTGGCCGATAACCGTCCGTGCGTCGTGATGTCGCCTGCTGTGACGCGGCCCTCGTGCACCGGTGGTGAGGTGCACGAGGGCCCGCGCGTGTGCCCCGAGGGGGCTACGCGGCGTCGTCGAGGCCCTCCTCGCGGCGGATCATCCGCCACGCGGCGCGGCGGGCGCTGCGGTCCAGGCTGGACTTGAAGCCCCGGTCGGCACCGAAGTACCGGCGGCCGAGGCCGGCGATGGACTCGATGTGGTCGGCCATCTTGTCCTCGAAGACCTTGTCCCAGACCTTGCCGAAGTTGTCCTCGTCGTTGACGACGGCCGCCGCCCGGACCTTGGGGTCGGCCCTGGCCTCCTCGAAGGGCCGGATGATGTCCTTGTCGGTGAAGTCCGTGCCGAACTTGGCGTTGAACTTCTCGATCAGCTCGGACAGGAGCGACTTCTCGGCCTCCTTGGCGCCGCCCGGCCCCTCGCCGAAGCCCGGCATCGTCGCGGGCCCTTCCGGGCTGAGGGAGACGTCGTGCTCGCCGGTCTTCTGCACGCGCAGGTGACTGAGGTCCACGTCACCGATGTCCACTCCGCCGTCCGCCCGCCCGCGCAGCCGGGTGAGGAGGTAGCGGCCGTAGAGGTGGAGGCGCTCCAGGTCGGGATCGTGGTAGGGCACGATCTGGGCGAGGAAACCGTACTTGCGTACGTAGTCGTTGAGGTCGGCGCGGAAGTCCTCGGCCGTCCTGACGTCGTCCTCGTCCTCGTCGTTGTCGCGCAGGGCCTCGTAGCGCGTGACGGCCGGGGAGAGGAGCCGGTAGAGCTCGGCGTGCAGCTTCTCCCACTTGGCCGGTGAGCCGGCGGCCTTCTCCTTCGCGTCGAACCAGGCGGCGGCGAACTCGTCCATCTCCGGCTCGGAGACGATCGGCGCGGACATGACCCGGCTCTGGGCGGTGTAGAGCAGGTTGGGGTCCGAGGGGAGGGTGTTCGCCTCCTCGAAGTACGGGCGGAACGCCTCCTTGATGTCCTCGGCCTCGTTGGTGAAGTCCAGGACGGCGAGGTCGGCCTGCGTCTTGCGTTCGGCGGTGCGGTTCAGGCGGGAGAGGGTCTGGACGGCCGCGATGCCGGTCAGCGTCTTGTTGACGTACATCGTCGTCAACAAGGGCTGGTCGAAGCCGGTCTGGTACTTCTCCGCGACGACCAGGATCCGGTACTCCGGCTGCCCCTTCGCCCCGGCCTTGACCGCCTTGTCGTCGGCACGCGTGTAGGCGAACGCCTTGGGCAGGGCGGTCTCGGAGAGGCCGCCGTTCTCCTTCGGCTCGGTGGTCTCCTCGCCGTCGATGGTGAGGGAGCCGGAGAAGGCGACCAGGACGCCCAGGTCCGGGTACCTGGTGTGGTAGTCGCGGTCCTCGATGTAGCTCTTGACGGCGCGGGCCATCTGGACGGCGGAGTGCCGGGAGGCGGTCACCACCATGGCCTTGGCGCGCCCGCCGAGCCGGCCCCGGGTGTGGGCGACGAAGTGCTCGACGATCACCTGGGCGTGCTGGGAGACGGTGGAGTCGTGGGTGAGCACGTACCGGGCGAGGAGCGAGTTCGCCTTGGCGGGGTCGACCTCGATCTCGTCGCGGTTCTGGTTCACCAGCTTCCAGTACGTGTTGTACGTGACGTAGTTGCGCAGCGGGTCGAGGATGAACCCTTCCTCGATGGCCTGGCGCATGGAGTACGTGTGGAAGGGGCGGTACGCGGCCTTGCCGTCGATCGTGTCCGGTGTGCCGAAGAGTTCGAGGGTCTTCGCCTTGGGGGTGGCGGTGAAGGCGAAGTAGGAGAGGTTGGCGGCGCGGGACCGTTCGAGGGCCTTCTTCTTGAGCTTGTCCGTGACGGTGGCGGTGGCCGTGGCGGTGGTAGCGGCGGTGACGGGGGCGCTGGTGGCGCCCGCGTCCTCGGAGTCGGAGTCGAGGCCGAGCTCGCGGAGCGCGGCACGGACGGAGGTCGCGGCGTCGCCGGACTGGGAGGAGTGGGCCTCGTCGATGACGATCGCGAAGGTGGTGCCCTTGATCTCGGTCGGGTTGCGCTTGAGGTAGTCGAGCAGCGCCGGGAACGAGTGCAGGGTGACCGTGACGATCTTGCCGGTGTCGCGGGAGAGGGCACGGGCGAGCTGCTCGCTCTTGGCCCCGTGCTTCTCGTCGATCTTGACGACCAGGCCGTCGGTCTGCGAGAAGCTGCCGACCGTCTCGCGGAGCTGGGCGTCCAGGTTCCGGCGGTCGGTGATGACGATGACCTTGTCGAAGACGGGCGCCCCCGGCTTGATGAACCCGGCGGACAGGGCCTCGGTGTCCAGCGTGCGGGGGTCGTTGTCCGCGTGCAGGTCGGAGAGGCGGTGGACGAGCCAGCCGATGGTGTTGGACTTGCCGGAGCCGGCCGAGGCCATGATCAGGTAGTTCTGTCCGGCGCCGTGGGTGGCGGCGCGGGCCGTCAGCTTCTTGACCACGTCCCATTGGTGGTAGCGCGGGAAGATCGTGGTGCGGGTGGTGCCGCCGCCGGGCGTCTTGGTCCTGTGCTGGTGCACGAACCGCTGGAGGAGGTCCAGCCAGTTGTCCCGCTCCCAGACCTGCTCCCAGAGGTAGGAGGTCGCGTACTGGCCGAAGGCCCTGGGGGCGGGGTTGCCGGCGCCGCCGGGGCGGCCGGGGCCCTCGGAGCCGGTGTTGAAGGGGAGGAAGCGGGTGTTCTTGCCCTTGAGCTGCGTGGCGACGAAGACCAGGTCCGGGTCAACCGCGAAGTTCGCGACGACCCGGCGGGTGAAGATGAGCTCGGTGGGGTCGCGGTCGGTGCGGTACTGCTCCTTGGCGTGCTCGACGCCCTGGCCGGTGAGCGGGTTCTTGAGCTCGGCGGTGGCGACGGGGATGCCGTTGAGGAACAGGGTCAGGTCGAGGCGGTTGTTCCAGTCGGCCTGCTTGGTGGCGTAGGGGAGCTCGCGGACGACGGTGAGGCGGTTGGCACGGTAGCCGTCGAGGACGGAGTCGTCGGCGATCAGGTTTGGCTTGAAGTAGGCGACGCGGAGGAGTACGCCCCGGTCCTTGACGCCGTTGCGGAGGACGTGGAGCAGGCCGTCGGTGGCGATGGCCTGGTCGAGGCGGCGGGCGAAACCGCGCTCGGCCTCGGCGGGGTCACCGTAGAGGGTGCGGAGCTGGTGCCACTCCTCGGCCTGGGTCTTGTCGAGGAAGCCGAAGAGTTCCTGGGGGTCCAGGCCGAGGTCGGGCTGGTAGGCGGTGGGGCTCGCCTCGCGCCAGCCGCGCTCGGTCATGGCAGCGACTATGGCGTCACCGAAGGCGGACTCGTGGTGGACGGGGCCGTTGCTCATGCGGTGATTCCCTCCGTTACGTTGCGTCCGCTGGCGGTGGATACGTCGAACTGGCCGGTTACGGCGGCGGTGATGAGGGCTTGGCGGCGCTCGGCCGCCAGCGCTGCGGATCGCTCAACCAGTTCCCTGAGAGGACGGATCCTCCTGATGGCGGCTCCGATCTCGCGCTGCTCCTCGACCGGCACGTCCGGGAGAGGGATCCGTCCGAAGAGCTCCCAGTTCCGAAAATCAACGGCTCGCTCGCGCGTGCTCGTCGCGAAGTTTCCCAGATACCCCTGGAGGGCCAGCAGGCGAAGCAGGCGCCCGAAGAAATGCGGGTCCCCACCGCCCTGGGGCTGGCACACGTGGTACACCGGGCTACAATTCCCGAACGCCTCGGACACTCCGATGGCGCCAGCGAATCCGTCGAGTCCGTGGATAACCACATCACCCGGCACAACGTATTGCCCCTGAGGTTCGGTTGATCCGGAGAGCGTGTAGCCCTCCGCCCGACGCAGGGAGCGTTCCGTCACGTGCCCGTCCCGGTATGCCGTGACAGTGCCGACACCAGCGACTGACGGCCTCACCGTCTTCGCCAGAAGGCGCCTGACAGGCTGGACAGGTACGCCAGTCGATCCGGCCACGAGGGCGCTCGCGCCTACGTGCCTCAGAATTCTGCTGTCGTTGCGCTCTTCCAGGAGCTCGACCAGGCGCCGTTTCTTGGAAACAAGGTGGTCGATCTTCCCCGTCTCGGCGCCGAGGAAGTCGGTGATGCGACGCTGTTCCTCGATATCCGGTACTGGAATCCTGATCTCGCGCGCCACGTCAAGGTTGATTCGCGCTCGCGTGGAACCACGCGTCATAGCCTGCACCTGCTGTGCTACGAACGCAGAACTCAGCGCCCAAGCCGCGTAGCGATGGGTCAGCCGGTCTTCGTCCAGACGCGCACGAAAACAGTCGGCCTTTACGATAGCAGGGCCGATTCCCGCAGGAGCAACACATGCCCGCCCCACTGGATGGTTTTCATCTCCGAGCCCAGCAATCAGCAGGTCACCCGGCTTCACTTCGTGGCGTTGAAGGTCCTCGAAGTAGTCGAGCGGAATGAACGCTACATCCTCTTCTCGAAAGGCCGCCGGCCCGATATTCCCCAGGCGAACTACTCGCGCTCCTTCGTCAGAATAGTGACTGCTCGTCAGCGCGCTACCAAACGGCCCGTCAGTGATCTCGGTGATGAATCTCCTGAGCGGCATGAGGTCATGGAGGGAAACTCTTGTACTGGTCACTCCGTCACCTCCCCCAACAGCGTCTGGATCTCCGCCTCCAGAGCCTTCAGCTCCGCGTCGATCTCCGCCAGCGGCCTCGGCGGCTCGTACACGTAGAAGTGCCGTGTAACGGGGATCTCGTAGCCGATCTTCGTCTTCGTGTAATCGATCCACGCGTCGGGGACGTGCGGGTGGACCTCGCGCTTCAGGTACTCCTCGACGTCCTCGCCCAGCGGGACGTTCTCGTAGTCCCGCAGCTCCGCGTCGGGTTCCGGCTCGCCCTTGAGCTTCTGGACCTCGCCCTCGGGGTCGCGGACGCCGATCGTGTCCCGTACCGCCTTGACGAAGGGCGCGCCCGTCGGCCACAGCAGGCCGGCCGCCACCACCGCGTCCTTCAGGGCCACCAACGCCTCGGACTTGGTCGTCCAGGACGAGCCCAGCAGCGTGCGGACGGCCGCCACGAACGGCTCCGCCTCCGCCAGCTTCTGGACCGGCTTCGCCGCCGCCAAAGCCACCAGCGTCTCTTCCGTGACCTCGAAGCGGAGCTTCAGGGGGCGCTCCACCGTGATGCGCTGGTAGCCGAAGGCCGAGTTCTCGAAGACCTTGACCTTGGCATGGAGTTCGTGGTTCGGGTCCGCCGCCGCCTGGATCGCCTCCGCGTACAGGCGCGTCACGGTCGCGATGTGCTGCTTGCCCAGCTCCTTGCGCTTGTCGCCGAGCGACTTCCGCATCTTCTGGAACTGGTCGCGCGCGTCGAGCAGGACGACCTTCCCCTTGTGGTCCGGGGACTTGCGGTTGGTGAGGATCCAGAAGTACGTGGAGATGCCCGTGTTGTAGAAGAGCTGGTCCGGGAGGGCGACGATCGCTTCCAGCCAGTCGTTCTCCAGGATCCAGCGGCGGATCTCGGACTCGCCCGAGCCGGCCGCGCCGGTGAACAGCGGGGAGCCGTTGAAGACGATGGCGATGCGGGAGCCGCCGCCGCCCTTCGTGTCCACCGGCTTCATCATCGAGATCATGTGCTGGAGGAAGAGGAGCGAGCCGTCGTTGATGCGCGGCAGGCCCGCGGCGAAGCGGCCTGCCTCGCCCATGTGCTTGTGTTCGTACTCCACCTCCTCCTTGACCTTCTTCCACTCCACGCCGAACGGCGGGTTGGCCAAGAGGTAGTCGAACTTCTCGCGGCGGTGGGCGGGGTCGCTGAAGGAGTTGCCGAAGGCGATGTGCTCCGGGTCCTGGCCCTTGATCATCAGGTCTGACCGGCAGATCGCCCAGGACTCGGGGTTGAGCTCCTGGCCGTAGACCTCCACCGTGGCGTCCGGGTTGAGGGACCGGATGTGTTCTTCCGCCGCCGACAGCATGCCGCCCGTGCCGCAGGCCGGGTCCATGACCGTACGGACCGCGCCGGGCACCGTCAGCGCGTCGCCGTCCGGTGCGATCAGGAGGTTGACCATCAGCTTGATGACCTCGCGGGGGGTGAAGTGCTCACCCGCCGTCTCGTTCGACTGTTCCGCGAAGCGGCGGATGAGCTCCTCGAAGATGTAGCCCATGTTGTGGTTGGGCACGGTCTCCGGGTGGAGGTCCAGGTCCGTGAACCTGCCGATGACCTTGTACAGGAGGTCGGCGCTGGCGAGCCGCTTGATCTGCTGCGCGAACTCGTACTTGTCGAGGACCTCGCGGGCGTTGTCCGAGAAGGCGGCGACGTAGATCTGAAGGTTCTTCGCCGCGTTCTGCGGGTCCGCCGCGATCTTCTTCAGGGTCAGGTCGCTCCGGTTGTAGAAGGAGTGGCCCGAGGCCTTGCGCAGCCAGTAGCCCGGGTCGATGTCCTCCTGGTCCTCGTACCGGGCAGCGGTCTCGGCGACCTCCTTCCGGGTCGGCTCCAGGACGCATTCCAGCCGGCGCAGCACTGTGAACGGAAGGATGACCTTGCCGTAGTCGGACTGCTTGTAGTCACCGCGCAGGAGGTCGGCGACGGACCATGCGTGGTTCGCAAGTTCCGTGTGCTTACTGCTGTTCAAGGGGTTCCCCGGTTTCCTTCCGGACCGTCCCGCCCAACCGGAGCGGGTGCGGACAAGTGTGGTGGATGGTCGCGAAGTTCAGGTGCGGTTCAGGCCGAGGCGCTCTCGGTCGGGAGGAGCGCGCCGGCCGTGAGGCCGGCCGTCAGCAAGGCCGCCGTCTCCTCCGCCAGCCGCGCGGCCCGGCGTGCCCGTGCGCGTAGTTCGTGGACGTGCCGGAACGCCTCGCCGTAGCGGCGCTGCTGGTCCAACGGCAGCAGCGGGACCCGTAGCCGGCCCGGTGTCACGTGCAGGACGGTGCTGCCGGTGGAGGCCCCCGCCACGTTCTCCTCCGAGCCTACGAATCCGGCGAGGAACCAGGAGTCCAGGCGGGCCGGGTCGGGGCGCAGGAGGTGGACCTGGGGGCCGAGGAGCGCGCCCGCGTCCTGCTCGTCGGCCACTCGGGCCATCGGGCCGGTGCCGCCCGCGATCGCCCGTACGAGGACGTCTCCGGCGGCGATCACGGGCGCGGCCTCGGCCCGGAGCTCCGCCGGGTCGCCGGACGGGCCCGTGCCGCGCGCAATGTCGGCTCCGGTGAGGACCGGTGCCGCCGTGGAGACACCCCTGTCTTTGGCGTCCGGCACGGTACGGAGCAGGGTCAGCGCCCCGCCCCGGGCCAGGTCGGAGGCGGTGGCCGTACGCCAGGGCCGGGCCGGGCCGCCCGGTGTGGTCCAGCCGGTGATGTCCGCCGTGTCGAGGAGGGAGCGGGTGGCCTCGGTCAGCTCGCGGCGGCCCGTCTCCGTACGCGTCGACAGCTCGGCCGGGTCCACGTCCGCGCGGGAGGCACGGACCTGGCGGGCCGGGGTGAGGTCGACGAGGTCGTCGAGGAGGTCGACGACCGGTACCGCGCGCGCGGTGCCGGGCTCGGCCGCGAACCGGTCCGGGTCGTCGGTGAAGGCCTTCCAGTGGGCGAGTGTCCGGGCCGTCAGGCCGGTCCAGTCGACCGGGGGGCGGGAGGAGCCCGTACGCGACGGGCCTGGCGCCTGCTCCCCGGCGCCCGGCGCGGGCGATCCGGCCGTGTCGACGAACAGGACCGACTTCCGCTCCGGGCCGCCCGGCTCGGGGCTGCGCAGGACCCAGAGCTGCAGGCCGACGTGGAGCGGCGGCGCGGCCCCGGCCGGGAGGGCCAGCACCGCCCGCACGGCGCCGCCGCGCACCAGCTCCGCCCGGATCCGGCGCCCGGAGGGGCGGGAGGCGGTGGCGGGCGGCAGGAGCAGGACGGCCCAGCCGCCCGGGGCGAGGTGGGCGAGGCAGTGCTGCACCCAGGCGAGTTCGGATTCGGAGCGTCCGGGTACGCCGTATGCCCAGCGCGGGTCGTAGGCGAGCTCGTCGTGGCCCCAGTCGCGGTCTCCGTACGGCGGGTTGCACACCACCGCGTCCGCCGTCAGCCCGTCGAAGGCATCCGCGCGCAGGCTGTCCCCTACACGTACGGTGACCTCGGCCCGTGGCGCGGCGAGGCGCAGCCCGACGGCGGCGCGCTGGGCCTGTACGGGTACGGAGTCCTGGCCGAGGAGGGTGGTGGCGCCGCGCCCGGCGGCGGCCGCCAGGAGCGTGCCGCTGCCGCAGGCCGGGTCCAGTACCCGTTCGGCCCCGGTCGGGAGCAACTCCGCGACCAGCCGCGCCAGGGGTTCGGGGGTTCCGTAGACGCCGGCCGCCGCGCCGTCCTCCAGTTCCCTTTCCGCGAGCACCGCGAGCGCGGCCGGACCGCCTTCCTCGCGTACGCAGCGGACGAGGGCCCGCAGGGTGGCGGCGTCGACCTCGGTGAACAGGGGGCTCGCGGGCGTCGGGCCGGGTGCCGGGTCCAGGAGTCCGGCCACGCCCTCGGAGGCGCGAGCCGCGAGTTCGTCGTCCGTAAGGGCCGCGACCGCCGCCGTCTCGCCGGGGGAACAGCGGGCGAGCATGAGGACGAAGGCCATGCGGGCGGCCGTCCCTTCCGGGTCGGCGGCCCGGAAGCGGACCGCGGTGCGCAGTTCCTCCCGGGGGTCGGCGTCCTGGGTGTGGCCCCGGGAGCCGAGCCAGGTCCGGACCGCTCCGAGGTCGTAGAGAGGACTGCTCTCGGTGCCGCCGGATGGTGCGGGGAAGTCGGCGTGCCGTCGGCGCCAGTTGCTGACGGTGGCCCGGGTGACGCCGGCGATGCGGGAGATCTCCGCCGCTGTCACGTGGGCTGTGGTCTCGGGCATGGCCGGGCGGCACCTCTCCTCTGGCAGGCTGCCCACACCTTACATCACGACCCAACCGCCAATGCGTGTTTGACAGTGCTTTCACGCATTCATGTAACGGGGGTCGTCAGCGGCATCCTCCATGGTCCGATCTCCGCCCACACCGTCTTGCCGCCCGGCGGGAACGGTTCCGTGCCCCAGCGGTCGGCGAGGGCGGCGACCAGGAGGAGTCCGCGGCCCGACTCGGTGCCGGGCGGCAGGGCTTCGGGGTCCGGTGGCGGGGTGGGGAGGCGTTCGCCGCGCGGGTCGGTGACCTCGACGCGGATGCCGCCGGAGGCGGGCTCGCAGGTGAGGGCGATCCGGAAGTCGCGGCCCTGGACGCGGCCGTGGAAGAGTACCGGTAGGCCACTGGCGAGGTTTCCGCTGTGCGGTCCCTTTTCCAGTGGCCCCCCGGCCCGAACCCGCCGTGCACCCTTTCGGTGCAGCGGGCTCTCCAGTGACTACTGCGTGCTGTTCACCCGGGTTGTGTATGGATGCTTCCGTGACAAGGCGGGCAGACCACGAGGGTTCTGCGTCGCTTCTTGAGCATCAGTTGCGCCCATGCGGGCTGTTCTCCTGCGCTTCTCAGCTCTGCGAGGGAGCGAACTTGGTGTACTTGCACCTCAGTTCGACTCTCGCAGAGTTCGCACTGTCCGCGTCGCAGCCGGTCGATGAGTTGGCTGCCGCGCGGGCGGCTGCGTGGTGTGAACAAGGTGGACGGGAGGTCGTCGAGGACGGCCGTCCGTTTCCGGGTGAGGGGAATGCCACCGAACCGTGCGATCAGTGGTTTCCTGCCCTCGCGTTCGATCCTGGCCTCGAAGCACCTGCGTGGTCCCTGGGGTGTCCTGATGGTTGTTTTGTAGCGGTTGGCCATCGTGGTCACCCGTGACCGGTGCCGGGCGGCCAGGGTCTTGAGCATGGAGGTCAGCATGACCCCCTTGAGTCGGTCGAGTCTCCAGACGTCGCCGGCCAGCAGGTAGTACTGAACGATGCCCCGGTACTGCGCTCCGTAGATGCCGATGATGTCGAAGGGTGTGCAACTCGTCAGCAGGAGCAGGTGTGTGGGTTTTCCACGGCGGAGAAACGGGGCGCATTTGGCCTTGATCACGTCCTTGGGAACGCGGAGTTGGATCTTCCCGTTGATGGAGCGGAGGCCGCGATTGACGCGACCGCCCCGGGAGACCTTTTCGTCCGCGTGCTGGACGGTGATCTCGTAGCCGAGAAAGCGGGCCGCCTGGGTGCGGCCGTGGGTGATCAGCGTCTTTTCCTGGTTCAGTTCCAGCTTGAGGTCGTCGCGCAGGAACGCGGCCAGGCGCTGTTTGATCGTCTCGGCTTCGGCCTTGGGTCCGGTGAACCCGAGGAGGTGGTCGTCCGCGTAGCGGATGTAGCGCAGCCTCCGGTAGCCCGGGTCATGTGGATCTCCGGCCGGATGACGGCGTAACTCCTTTCGCCATTGGCGGACTTGAGCGGACTCGGTGTTCTCCTTCCTGTAGGCGAGCCGCTTCCTGGCAGCCCCGATCGCATTCTCCAGCTCCTTGTAAGCCGGGTTCTTTCGGCGGGTTTTCCCTCGGGTGTATTCCGGGATGAGAACTGTCTCGACGAATGTGTCCAGCCGGTCCATGTAGATGTTGGACAGGAGTGGGGAAAGCACACCGCCTTGCGGGGATCCCGACAGTGTGGCGTGCCATCTCCAGTCCTCCAGGTATCCCGCCTTCAGCATCTGTCGGATGAGGCGGAGGAACCGGTTGTCGTGGATCTTCTCCGACAGGATGGCCAGCAGGATCTCGTGGTCCAGCGAGCCGAAGCAGTCGGAGATGTCTCCTTCGATGAACCAGGTTGTCCCGGTCCAGTTGTATGTCACCTCGGACAGTGCCGTGTGACAGCCCCGACCGGGGCGGAAACCGTGGGAGCGGCCGGAGAAACGCGGCTCGTAATACGCCTCCAACAGAAGGCGGATCACTTCGCCGACGATTTTGTCCGACCAGGACGGCAGGCCGAGCGGACGCGTTTTCCCGTTGGATTTCGGAATATGGACGCGCCGCACCGGGCGGAAGCGGTAACGCTCGTGGCGCATGGCTTCGACGATGCGCCCGATCTTGGCTTCGGACATGCCATCCGCGGTTTCCCCGCAGGCTCCGGGTGTCATCGCGCCACGGTTGGCGTAGATGCGCCCGTAGGCCAGTAGATACAGGTTCGGATTGAACAACTGTCGATACAGTTCATCACACGGCAGGCTCCGCCTGCCGCGTTCACGCAGGACATCAAGCACCGTTTCGGCGTTCTGCATTACGCATACCTCCCAGCATCGTGATGTCCGATCACCTGGCCCCCTTCGCCCTGCGGACGGCTTTCCCGTCCTCCTTGGCAGGTCGTGACTCCTGCGACTACTACGGGGCCTCCGTCACCTTGGGGCTCACGCCCTTTAGGTGATCCCATGTTCGTCTCTGTTGTACGTATCTAGCGCGACTTAGGCGCCCCACTCATCTCCTTGAATTCCCTCACTGGGAATCAGTCCGCGCCTCGAAGGTTGCGATGGATACGCAATCACTCCACCGCAAGGCACGACATCGGTGTCAGGTATGTTTCCGATGGATGCCAGCCATTTCATCCCTTGGAGATTGGGGTTCAGGCAGTACAGCTTTCGCCATATCGCGCGGGTCCCTCAACGCATCACTTCCATACCTGAACGTGATCGTTGATTTCCTGGCATGCTGCTGTCCCCTTCACCTTTCGGGTCCAGGTAAGCCATCAGACCCAGAAACCTCCCTTCAGTTCCTCCCGGTTGAACCGGGGATACAACAGAGCGCCTCATGGCGCACCGGCGTTGGCGGCGAGTTCGGCGGTGATCTGCACCGCTCGTTCGGACACGCTGGGTGACACCTGCCAGGCGGTCAGCCGCTCGGCGACGAGCAGGCGGGCGAGGCGGGCGCCTCGGCGGGTGGAGGACAGCTGCTGGGCGAACACCCGTACGGTAGAAGCCTGGTGGGGCGCAGTCGTGTGCATGGGGCCAGCGTGGCGGGCGCACGGTGGCCCGCTCCAGGAGCGAGGCCCGTACGCTGCGTCAGCGTACGGGCACGTGCGGTGGACGGCGGGGCGGCGTACGCGTCACGCTGAGTGCTGCCGACCGTGGGTACGGGGTCGGCGTACGGGCGCGTCGGGAGGTGGCCGCGGTGGCGGAGGACGTCGAGAGCGTGACGGACGGGGTGGAGGAGGCCGACGAGGCCGACGAGCAGGGGCGGGAGCCTGATCCGTCGGACAGTCTGCGGACCTTCGGGGCCGTCGTCCAGGCCCTGCGGGAGCACGCGGGGCTCAGCAGGGCCGAGTTCGCGGAGCTCGTACGGTTCTCCAAACACACCGTGGAGTCGGTGGAGTTGGGGCGGCGGATGCCGGACGAGGCGTTCGTCGACCGGGGGGACTCGGCGCTCGGGAACACAGGGGCCCTGCGGAGGTCCGCACCGTTCCTCAGCCGGGCCGAGGCCGGGCTCGCGGTGTGGTTCCGGCGGTGGGCCCGCCTTGAGAAGGTGGCGGTGAGCCTGTACACGTACGAGTGCCGGCTCGTGCCGGGGCTTCTGCAGTCGGAGGCGTACGCGCGGGCGGTGTTCGACAACAGCATCCCGCTGCTGACGGAACGGCAGTTGGAGACCCAGCTCGCCGCGCGTCTGAAGCGGCAGAAGATGTTGCACGAGCGGCCGACCGTCCCGTTCCACTTCATCGTGGAGGAGCATGTCTTCCGGCGCAGGCTGGGCGGGGCCGAGGTGCAGCGGAGCATGCTGGACCTCGTCCTTGAGTTGAGCGCACCGCGCAACGTGACCTTGCAGGTGGTGCCCGTGGAGGCCGAGTTCCACGGGTGCCTGGACGGGTCGGTGCGACTCCTTGAGACTCCGGACGGGCGGCGGCTCGGGTACTCGGAAGGGCAGCAGAACGGGAGGCTGATCTCCGAGGCGAAAGAGGTGCGTCTGCTCCACCAGCGCTATGACACACTGCGCTCACAGGCCCTCAACCCCAAGGAGTCGCGGGGCCCGTTGGAGCGTCTGCGAGGAGAGCTATGAGTACGACCGAACTCGCCTGGTTCAAGTCCAGCTACAGCGGAACCCAGGGCGACGACTGCGTCGAGGTCGCCGTCACTTCGCGGGCCGTCCACGTCCGGGACTCCAAGGACGTGGAGCGCCGGCCCTTCGCGGTCGGACGCGAGGGCTGGGCGCGGTTCGTGTCGTTCGCCTCGGAGGGCTGAGCCGCCCACGGCCCCCGAAGCGGCCGGCGCCGCCCCTCCCCCGCCTCCAGGGCCGTACGGTCACGCTGTTGCTCACGGCCGGGATTCATCCGCGCGCCTCTGCCGGGTCCGTGCGGGGATCCACGGCCTCACCCGGCCCCTTCCGCTCCGCCGCCCTCGGTGGAGCGGAAGGGGCCGGGGGCGTGGTCCGGCGGCCGGGGTGCGAACGGCGGCGGCGGTCGAGGTGGAGGCCGGTCAGGGCCAGGGCCGCGGTCAGGGCTCCGGAGGTGAGGAGCTGGGGGCGGGTGGTGGGGGACAGGGCCATCAGGACCATCAGGACGGTGATGGCGGCGATCACCGCGCGCGTGGTGGCCGGGAAGCCGCGGGTGCGGAGCACCAGGGTGCCGGCGCGTTCCAGGGAGCGGCGCAGGACCAGGTGGGAGCAGGCCAGTGCCAGCCACATGAACAGCATCGCCGCGCCCATCACCTTGGCCAGGAGCGGGAGGGCCGCGCCCGGGGCCACGGCCTCCGGGACGACCGCGGCGAAGCCGACGGCCGAGGCGGCGGCCACCGCGCGGGCCGGTATCCGGCGCCGGGTGCGGCGGGTCAGGGGGCGGGGTGCCTCGCCGCGTTCGGCTAGGGAGTGCAGCATGCGCGAGGTGCCGTACAGGTTGGCGTTGAGGGCGGAGAGCAGGGCCACGAGGATCACCGCCTGGGTGATCACGTCCGCGTGCGGGATGCCGAGGCGGACGAGCGCGGCGACGTACGGGCTCTCGCCGGGGCGCGCCGACCGCCAGGGCAGGAGCAGCACGAGGACGAGCACCGAGCCCAGGTAGAAGAGGGCGATGCGCCAGATCGCGGTACGGACCGCGGTGCGGATGCTGCGGCCCGGGTCGTGCGACTCGGCCGCCGCCATGCCGATGACCTCCATGCCGCCGAAGGCGAAGACCACTCCCAGGAGCGCCGTCACGATGCCGGAGAGGCCGTGCGGGGCGAAGCCGCCGTCGCCCGCGAGGTGCGCCAGACCCGGTGAGGGGGTGCCGGGCAACAGGCCGAGGAGGGCCGCGGCGCCCAGTGCGATGAAGGCGAGGACCGCCAGGACCTTCAGCGAGGCGAACCAGAACTCGGCCTCGCCGAAGGTGCGCACATCCGTCATGTTCACCATGGTGAAGACCGTCATCGCGGCGAGCGTGAAGACCCAGGAGGGCACGGACGGCCACCAGGCGTGCAGGATCGCCGCTCCTGCGAGGGCCTCCACCGCGATGGCGACCGCGGTGACCCACGTGTACAGCCAGCCGGTCGTGAACCCGGCCCACGGCCCCAGGGCCCGGTGCGCGTAGACCGAGAAGGATCCCGACTCCGGCAGGGCCGCGGCCAGTTCGCCCAGCATGCGCATGATTGCGAGGGCGAGCACGGCGGCCAGCAGGTACGAGACGAGCACCGCGGGGCCGGCCGCGGCGAGCCCGGCGCCGGTGCCGACGAAAAGGCCGGCGCCTATCACGCCGCCGAGGGCGAGCATCGCCAAGTGGCGGGAGCGGAGCGCTGCTTGGGCGGTGCGGGAGGGCGGTGGCGTCACGGGTTTCCTTGTGCAAGGGGTTTGTTGGCGGGGTCTCGGTTGACCAGCGTGGATCAATCTGTGTTAGAAAAGCTATCAGCGTTCACAAGTCGCGCTAGCGTTTAGGCAGCAACAAGATTCGCACTACAGTGCGAAGGGGGAACCATGCCTGCACCGTCCATCACCCATGCCCGCGGCACGACCGCGGGCCGCGCGCCCGCGGATCTGCGGGACGTCATGCGCCGCTATCCCACCGGTGTCACCGTCCTCAGCAGCGGCAGCGAAGAGTCCGCGGTGGCCATGACCGTCAACGCGTTCACCTCGGTCTCGCTCGACCCGCCGCGCGTCCTGGTCTCCGTCATGAAGACCGCCCGCGCGCACCCCGTCATCACCGCCAGCGGCCGGCTCGGGATCCATCTGCTCGCCGCCCACCAGGGCGACGTGGCGCGCCTGTTCGCCTCCCGCGAGAAACCGTCCGGGCGCACCCTGGGGGCCTTCCTCGACCGCTCGGCAGAGGGGCACGACGTGCTGCCCGGCGCCCTGGCCTCGCTCGCCTGCGAGGTCGAGGACACCTACCCCGGCGGGGACCACAGCCTCTTCCTCGCCCGGGTCCTGCACACCACGTGCTCCGAAGAGCCGTACGACGCCCTGGTGTTCCACCAGGGGCGCTTCACCCGCGCTGCCGCGGGCCGGAGTTGAGCCCGGACGCGGGCGCGGGCAGGGGGACCCGTACGGCCGGCGGCACGCCCGCGGAGACCCGTACGCCCGACCACACGCCCACGGCCGCCGGTCCCGTCACCGGTCCCGTCACCGGTCTCGCCGCCGTCCGCGGTGCCGTCGCCGTGGACGCCGACACCGCGCCGGCCATCGCCCGCGCCACCCACGAACTGCTCGCCGCGCTGCTGGCCGCCAACCGCCTCGAACGCGCCGACCTGGTCAGTCTGGTGTTCACCCAGACGCCGGACCTCACGGCCACCAACCCCGCGCTCGCCCTGCACGAGGCGGGCTGGGACCTGCCCGCGCTCTGCGCGCAGGACGCCGCCTTCGCCGGGGCGCCCGCCCGCACCCTGCGGGTGCTCGCCCACCTCCGCTGGGACCGGCCCGGCCGGCCCGTCCCCGCCTACCTCGCGGGCGCGGCACCGACCCGTCCCGGCGCCTGAGCCGAGCCCGAGCCCGGCGCCTTCTTCCCTCCCCGCACGCCCCGTACGCCGTCGTCCGCGTACGCACCCTCCGAGGATTCGCCATGCCAGAAACCGCCACCCGCCCCGTCCTCGACGCGGTCCTCGACACCGTCGCGGCCGCCCTCGGCCCCGATCACGTGATCCGCTCCGCCGGCGGTGCCGCCGGGCCGCTGCCCGCCGAGGCCAACGTCTCCGCCTTCGCCGCCCGCCCGCTGCACGCCGTCCTGCGCCCCGGCAGCACCGAGGACGTACGGCTCGTCGTCCGCGCCTTCGACGCGCACGGCGGCAGCCGCGCCGGCCTGCCCGGTCTGCACGCCGTCTCCACCGGCCGCAACTGGGGCCTGGGTTCGAAGGAACCGGCCGCGGGGCCCGTGGTCCGCCTCGAACTCGACCGGCTCGACGCCGTCCGCGCCCTCGACACCGACGCCGGGTACGCCGTCGTCGAACCCGGCGTCACCCAGGCCGCCCTCGCCGCCCGGCTCGCCGGCACCGGCCGCATGCTCAACGTCACCGCCTCCTCCGGCCACACCTCCCTCGTCGGCAACCTCGTCGACCGGGGCGTGGGCCTGCGCCGCCAGCGCACCGAGGACCTGCTCGGCCTGGAGGCCGTGCTCCCCGACGGCCGCCTGGTGCGCACCGGCTGGTGGCCGGGCACCACCGCGGGCGCCGCCGCCAACCCGTACGGCCTGGGCCCCAGCACCCTGCACCTGTTCACGCAGTCCCCGCTGGCCGTGGTCACCGCCGCCGTGGTCCGGCTGCTGCCGCGCCCCGAGGCGCAGCGCGTGGTCCGGCTCTCCTTCGGCCGCGAGCGGCTGTCCGAGGCCGTGGACCTGATCCGCCGCTGGCGGGCCGGGAACGTGGTCTCCGGCGTCGTGAAGATCTACGACACCGCCTCCACCGCCACCTACGGCGGCGAGCGCGGCCACGGCTACCTCGCCCACCTGTGCGTGGACGCCACCGCCGGCACCCTCGACGCCCTGGCCGGCGCCCTCGTCGAAGAGGCCCGCGCCACCGGCCTGTTCGACCGGATCGCGGCCGGTGAGGAGCCCGCCGCCGACGACACCGTCTCCAAGGTCGTCCAGGCCGCCTACGCGGGCTCGGTCGAGTTCAACGAATCCATGCTCGCCTCCGCCACCGGCACCTCCGCCGACCTCGTCGACACCGAGGGCAACGGCTGGCTGTTCTTCCTGCCGCTGATCCCCTTCACCGGCACCGACGTCTCCCGCGCCCTGGCCCTGCTCGACACCGTCCACGCCGAGACCGGCATCCGGCCCGGCGCCACCGTCAACGCCCTCGACGCCGACGTCATCGACCTGGTCGTCTCCTTCCCCTTCGACCGGGCCACCCGGGCCGAGGCCGCGCACCGCGCGCTCGACCGGGCGTACGCGCTCTTCGCCGACTCCGGCTGGGCGCCGTACCGGCTGGACTCCGCGCACGGCGGCTGGGGCCGCGCCCACGCCCCGGACGCCGCCGGCGCCGGGCTGGTCCGTGACATCGCCGACCTCGTCGACCCCCACCGCACGTTCGCGCCCGGCCGCTACCTCTGACCACCCCCCTCACCGAAGGACCCAGCCATGACCACGACCACCGAAGCCACCCCCGCGCACGTCCCCGACACCGCGGAGGCGATCCTCGCGCACGCCCGCACCCTGGTCCCGCTGCTGCGCGAGGCCGGCCCCCGCATCGAGGCCAACCGCACCCTGCCCGAGGACATCGTCGCCCTGCTGCGCGGGGGCGGTGTCTTCCGCGCCGCCATGCCCAAGACGTGGGGCGGCCCGGAGCTCACCTCCATGCAGCAGTGCGAGCTGATCGAGACCCTCGCCACCGGCGACGCCTCCACCGCCTGGTGCGCGATGATCGGCATGGACTCCGGCATCTACTCCGGCTACCTCGACGACGAGGTCGCCCGCCGGATGTACCCCTCGCTCGACCTGGCCAACTCCGGCTGGATCTACCCGCAGGGCCGCGCCGTGCGCACCGAGGGCGGCTACCGGCTCACCGGCCGCTGGAAGTTCGGCTCCGGCTCCGCCCACTGCGACTGGCTCGGCGCCGGCTGCCTGATCGTGGACGAGGACGGCAACCCCGAGCCCGACCCGGTCTCCGGCGAGCCCACCCACTGGCGGGTGCTGATCTCGCGGCCCGACGCCTACACCTTCCACGACACCTGGCACACCACGGGCCTGGCCGGCTCCGGCAGCCAGGACTACTCCTGCGAGGACCTGTTCGTCCCCGAGGAGCGCTCCTTCAGCTTCTCGGACCCGCGCCGCACCGGCCCCCTGCACAGCAGCCCCGACGCGATCCTGCGCAAGATGCCCGGCATCCCGCTCGGCGTGGCCCGCGCCGCCCTCGACCACGTACGCGAGCTGGCCGCGCACCGCACCGACCGCGAGACCGGCACCCCCTGGGCGCGGGACCACCGCGTGCAGAGCACCATCGCCCGGCTGGAGGGCGAGCTGCTCGCCGCCCGCTCCGGGGTGTACGCCAGCCTGACCCGCCAGTGGGACGCGCTGGCCGGCGGCACCGAGCTGACCGACGACGCCCGGGTGGCCACCGCCATCGCCCGCCGGCACGCCTTCCGCACCGCCCGCGACATCGTCCAGACCCTCTTCGACCTGGTCGGCGGCGCCTCCGTCTACAAGCCCTCGCCGCTGGACCGCTGGCTGCGCGACGCCTGGACCATGAACCAGCACGCGGTCGCCCAGGACTCGATCCTCCAGCTCACCGGCAACGTGCTGCTCGGCGGGAAGTCGACCAGCCCCTTCTTCTAGGCCGGCCCGTCCTTCCCGACCGGCCCGTCCTTCCCGACCGGCCCGTCCTTCCCGACCGGCCCGTGCTTCCCGACCGGCCCGTTCCCGTCCGTTCCAGAGAAAGGTTTCCCGACCCATGGCTCCCACGGCTCCCACGGATCCCGCGGGCCGCATACGCGTCGTGCTGTTCTCGGAGGTCAACTCCAAGCTCGGCTCGCCGTTCCTGAGCATGCTCCACGGCCACCCGCAGGTCGACCTGGCCGCGGTGGTCACCTCCCCGCAGGGCAAGCGCTGCTCGTACTTCACCGACGACCCCGAGCAGGTCGACCTGGTCACCCAGGGCGCCGCGCTCGGCGTGCCGGTGCTGCGGCCCGCCTCGGTCAACCGGCCCGCCTTCGTCGATGAGTTGGAGGGCTACGGCGCGGACTACTTCCTCGTCGCCAACTTCCAGCAGATCCTGCGCGAGCGGCTCCTCTCGGTCCCCCGGGTCACGGCGGTCAACTTCCACCCCTCCCCGCTGCCCGCCTTCGCCGGCCTCTCGCCCTTCTACTGGATGATCCGCGAGGGCGCGACCGAGTCCGCGGTCTCCGCCATCGAGATGGCGCCCGTCCTCGACAGCGGCGACCTGATCATGCAGCACCAGGTGCCGCTGACCGGCCGAGAGACCGCGATCGAGCTGCGCACCGCCCAGGAGCGGGCCAACGTCCTGATGCTCCTTGAGCTCATCCCGCGGCTCGTCGACCGCGATTACCGGCCGATCCCCCAGGACCCGTCGCTGCGCTCGTACTTCGGCCGCCCCACGGACTCCGACCTGCGCCTGGACTTCCGTCTGCCGGCCGCCGTCGTGGCGCGGCACGTCCGGGCCGGCTACCGCTCGCCCGGCGCCTGGACCGCCGACGAGGCCGGGCGCCGGGTGCGGATCCTGTCCGCCGAGCCGGCGCCCGCCGACGCGCCCGGCCGGCCGCCGGTGCCTGGCCTCGTCGTGCACGGCGCGGAAGGCCGGGTCTTCGCCGGCTGCGCCGACGGCTGGCTGGAGGTGCTCACCACCGAGTGCGACGGCCGTGAGGCCGCGGCCGGCGGCACCGGCCAGCTGCCCGACGGCACCCGTCTGCTCCCGCCGCACACCCCCGCCCCGGCCGGCCGGGTCCCCGTGCCCGCCCCGGCTCCCGTACCCGTCCCCGCTCCCTGAGGTCCGTACCCCATGTCGCTGAACGAACAGCTCCACGGCGAGCACCCGCCGACGCTCGGCAAGGTGCTGCACATCCCCGCCGGCCAGGGCCCCTCGGTCTGGCTCAACGGCGACGTCTACACCGTCAAGGTCGACACCGCGCAGTCCGGCGGGACCATCACGCTCCTGGAGGCATCCGTCCCGCCCGGCGGCGGCCCGCCCGCCCACGACCACCGCAACGAGGACGAGGCCTTCTACCTCCTCGAAGGCGAGCTGGAGTTCTACGCCGACGGGCGGACCTACGACGTCCGGGCCGGCGACTTCGTCTTCGTTCCCAAGGGCACCGTGCACCGCTTCCGCAACAAGGGCCTGCACGCCGCCAAGCAGTTGCTGATCTTCACCCCGAGCGGCTTCGAGGAGTTCTTCCTCCAAGCCGGCACCGAGGCCCGCCCCGGCGAGCCCATCCCGGTCTTCGACCCGGCCGACAACCCCCGGGCCAAGGAGATCGCCGAGGCGCTCGGCTCGTACCAGATCGCCGAGTCGCCCCGGCCGCCGGTGTCCGGTCCGGCCCTCACGGATCTCACGGATCTCACGGATCTCACGGATCTCACGGACGGGGTCTGAGCCGTGCCCTTCGCGATCTACGTCCTGGGCCTGGGCATCTTCACCATGGTCACCAGCGAGTTCCTGGTGGCCGGGCTCATGCCCCAGCTCTCCGAGGACCTGGGCGCCGGCATCCCGCAGATCGGCTACCTGGTCTCCGTCTACGCCGCCGCCATGGCCGTGGGCGGGCCCCTGCTGACCGCGCTCCTGCTGAAGCTGCGCCAGAAGACCGCCCTGCTCTTCCTGTACGTCGTCTTCCTCGCCGGCCAGGCGCTCGGCGCCCTCGCCACCGACTACGCCCTCATGGTCGCCGCCCGTCTGGTCACCGGAGCCGCCTCCGGCGCGTTCTTCGGCGTCGCGCTCGCCGTCTGCGTACGCGTCACGGGGCCCGAGGTGCGCGGCCGGGCCACCTCCATCGTGCTCGGCGGCCTGATGGTCGGCACCGTGCTCGGCCTGCCGCTCTCGCAGCTGGCCGGGGAGCGGTACGGCTGGCGGTTCGCCTTCTGGGCGGTGGCCGCCCTGGCCGCGCTGGCCCTCGCCGTCACCTGCGGCGCGGTGCCGGCCCTGGCCAAGGAGGAGACCGGCGGCGCCGGCGGCTCCGTCCGGGCCGAACTGGGCGCGTTCCGCAACGCCCGGCTGTGGGCCGCCTTCGCCACCAGCATGCTGATCATCGGCGCCACCTTCGCCGCCTTCTCCTACTTCGTGCCGATCCTCACCGACGTCACCGGCTTCGCCGCGGGCACCGTCCCGCTGCTGCTTGTGCTCTACGGCGCCGCCACCGTCGTCGGCAACGCCGTCGTGGGCCGGCTCGCCGACCGCCACACCCTGGCGGTGCTCGGCACCGGCCTGGCGCTGAACACCGTGTTCCTGACGGTGTTCGCGCTCGGAGCGGGCAGCGCGGCGACGGCGCTCCTCGCGATGACGGGCATCGGGCTCGTCGGCGTGACCATGAACCCGGCGATGGTGACCCGGGTGATGCGCACCGCCAACGACCGCCCGCTCGTCAACACCGTCCACACCTCCTTCATCACCCTCGGCGTGGTCGTCGGGTCCTGGGTGGGTGGCATCGGCGTCGCGCACTGGGGCCTGCGCGCCCCGCTGTGGACGGGCGCGGCCATGGCCGTGCTCGGGCTGCTGACGCTGCTGCCCGAGGCCCTGCGCCGGACCGCCCCTTCCGCGCCCGCCGCGGACTCCCCGCTCCCGACCACCGAAAGGCCGAGCCGTGTCTGACCCCACCACGCCGTCCCCCGCGCAGGACCGGGTCGCCCTGGTGACCGGCGCCAGCCGTGGCATCGGCGCCGGAATCGCCCGCCGGCTGGCCGCCGACGGGATCCGGGTGGCCCTCACCTACACCCGGGGCGCCGCGGCCGCCGACGAGGTGGTCGCCGCGATCGGGCGGGCGGGCGGCGAGGCCCTCGCGATCCGGGCCGACGCCGCAGGACACGAGGGCCCGGCCGCCGCCGTGGAGGCCGCCGTCGCGCACTTCGGCCGCCTCGACATCCTGGTCAACAACGCCGGGTACATGGACCTCAGCGGGGCCGAACTGACCGACGTGGCCCCCGAGGTGGTCGACCGCACCCTGCACGTCAACGTGCGCGGCGCGCTGCTCACCGCGCAGGCCGCGGCCCGGCACCTGCCCGAGGGCGGCCGGATCGTGAACATCGGCTCCTGCGTCGGCGAGCGGGTGCCGGGCGGCGGGATGACCCCGTACGCGGTCAGCAAGGCCGCGATCCTGGGCCTGACCCGGGGTCTCGCACGGGACCTGGGGCCGCGCGGGATCACCGTCAACCAGGTCAGCCCCGGTCCCGTCGACACCGACATGAACCCGGCCGACGGCCCCTCGGCCGACTTCCAGCGGGCCGGCACCGCGCTCGGCCGCTACGGCGCCCCGGCCGACATCGCCGAGGCGGTCGCCTATCTCGTCTCGCCCGGCGCCGCGTTCGTCACCGGCGCCACCCTCGCGGTGGACGGCGGGGCCACCGCCTGACGTACGCGCTCCCGCGAAGGGGCCGGGCCGTCGCGGGACGGCCCGGCCCCTTCCCCGTGCGGAGGTCGGGTAGCGGGGTGCACGGCGTAAACCGTCAACGAATTACCGCCCATCACGGAATGTCTGGCAGTAATTCGCAGGGAATTACTCGCCAAGACCCAGCATTTCGATGATCGCTTCGACTTCGCGGCGATACACCTGGGACGGGTCGACGATCTGCTGGCCGAGGTGGCCGAACACCTCCAGCATCACCGGTCCGTACATCCGCCCCCAGATCCGCAGGGTCACGCCGAGCGCCTGCGGCGGCAGGTGCGGGAACCGCTCCCGGGCCGGGGCGGCCAGGGACTCCTGGAAGTCGGACCACCGCGCCTCGTCCTCGCGGATCGCCGCCGGCACGTGGTCCCAGGCGCCGGCCACCACGTCGAGCAGCGCCATGCAGCATCTCCGCGCCGCCTCCGTGACGTCCGCCGGCGGGCTGAAGCCGGGCAGGCCGTCGCCGTAGATCAGCCGGAACGCCTCCGGGTTCGCCACCGACCAGGTGCGGAACGTGTCGCAGACCGCGCGCACCCGGCGGCCCGCCTCCTCGGGCGGGAGCGCGGCCAGGGCGGCCTCGTGGGAGTCGGCCAGCTCGTTGTAGGCGTCCGCCGCGAGGGTGGAGATCAGCTGGTCACGGGTGTCGAAGTAGCCGTACAGCGCCGCCGCCGTCATGCCCAGCTCGCGGGCGATCCCACGCAGCGTGATGCCCGCGGGGCCCGACTCCGCCAACGCCTTCAGGGCGGCTTCCTTGATCTCCGCGATCGTCTGCTGGCGGAGCCGCGCGCGACGGGTGGGCTTGGTTTCCATGCTGTCGTCCTCCAGGTCGGGGGCAGAACCATACGGCGTTCGGTTCGCAGCGTACCCCCGGTACAATAAACGCCGTTAATAAACTGATTGCCGATCAGTCACCGCTTTTCCCGCGCCCGTGGTTCTTCACAGAAGCTCGTGGAGTTCTTCGAGTTCGGGCGGGGCCTGGAGGCCGAGGGCGGTGTAGTGGGCCAGGGCCCGGCGGGCGTGGTGGCGGGCCTGGGCGGGGTCGCCGAGGGCGTGGTGGGCGTGGGCCAGGCCCTGGGCGGCGCGGGCTTCTTCGGGGCGGTTGCCCACCTCCGCGGCCAGGGTGAGGGCGGTGGTGTGGGAGGCGAGGGCCAGGGCGGGTTCGCCGAGGGAACGGGCGGCTTCGCCGAGGCCGTTGTGGGTCTCGCAGTCGTAGGCCCGGTGGTTGTGCTCCTGGTGGAGGCGGAGGGCCTGGCGGTGGTGGGCCAGGGCGGCCTCGTGGTGGCCGAGGCGGCGGTGGACCACGCCCAGGCGGTCCAGGGTGGTGGCCTCGCCGCGGTGGTAGCCGAGGGTGCGGTAGAGCCGGAGGGCCTGGTCCAGGTGGGCCAGGGCGTCCTCGTAACGGGCTTGCTGTTCGAGGACCAGGCCGATCCCGGCGAGGCTCGCGGCCTCGCCGACCTCGACGCCGGCCTCGCGGAAGAGCGCGAGCGCGCCGCGGTAGTGGCGGTCGGCCTCCTCGGGGCGGCCCTGACGGCGGTGGAGGTCGCCCAGGTGGTTCAGCACCCGTGCCTCGCCCGCCCGTTCGCCGGTCTCGCGGTAGTGGGCCAGGGCGCGGCCGAGGGCGGCCAGCGCTTCCGGGTGGCGGCCCTGGTGGGCGTGGAGTCGGCCCAGGTCGGTGAGCGCCCTCGCCTCGCCGGAGGTGTCGCCGGCGCGCCGGCAGGCCTCCGCGGCGTGGGTGTGCAGGGTCCTGGCGTCCTGGTGGTGGGCGTGGACGTCCAGGTAGTGGTGCAGGGCGGTGGCGAGCCGGGCGGTGTAGGCGGGGATGCCCCGCTCGGCCGCGTGGACGGCGGTCGCCACCAGGTTGGGGCGTTCGGCCTCCAGCCAGTGGGTGGCCTGGGCGGCGGTGGTGAGGGGGACGGGGGCGGTGGCGGGCGGGGGTGGCTGCGGGCGCCGTCGCCTGCCTTCGGGGAGGAGCACGTCCATCGCGGCGCAGGTGGTGCGGAGGAAGTGGTCGAGGAGCCGGGTGAGGGCCGTGTGCCGGGTCTCCTCGGTCTCCTCGGCCTCCGCCGTCGTGCGGGCGTGCTCGCGCAGCAGGTCGTGGAAGGTGTAGCGGCCGGGCACGTGCTGGGTGAGGACGTGGGCGTCCAGGAGGTCTTCGAGGAGCGTCTCGGCCCGGTCCAGGGGCGGGTCGGCGAGTGCGGCGTAGGCGTCCAGGCAGGTGCCGAGGTGTGGAACTATTCGTTCCGAAGTACGCAGAAGCGCGCAGGATCATGCGCGGATGCGTCTCTTTCGTTCGTTTCTTGCTTGGTTGTCGGTGGTGTCGGTTAGGTTCGTGGTGTCGGTGTCCGGCGGGCGGGGGATGGGGGCGTGGCGGAGGAGAAGAAGCGGCTGCGGGAGATCGCGCGTCCGTTCGTCGTCGACGGCCCGTCCGGCGTCAGCATCCGCGACCGGCTCAAGGGCCTGACCGCCCGGGACGAGGAAGTCCTGCGCGCCGTGGGCATCCACATGGGACGTCTCGCTTCCCAGGATCTGGCCCGCCGTGTGCGTGACGGGCTGCAGCATTCCGCCGAGACGTGGGCGGTTCGTAAGCGGGAGCTGACCGCCGTGTCGTCGTCGCGGTGGGCGGGTTCGGTCACGGCGAGCACACACGACCAGTGGGGTCTGTCTCGGCGTGCCCAGCATGCGCATCTGCAGTCCCTGGACGCCGGGATCCGGACGATCCGGCATCGGTTGTCACTGCCACTCGGGGAGAAGGGGGCCCGGGGTAACCCCGGCGGTTACCGGTCCAGGAGTGAGTGGTTCGCCAAGTCCCGCCGTCTGGCGGTCCTCGAAGACCGCTACGAGAAGGTGCGGGCCGAGCAGGAGGCCGGTCGGGTGTCCGTGGTGCGGGGCGGCAGGCGGCTGCTCCACCAGCGCCACCACCTTGCCACCGCCGGCAGGACGACCGAACAGTGGCGGGCGAAGTGGGAGGCGGTGCGCTGGTTCCTGACCGCCGACGGCGAGTCCGGCAAGCGGTTCGGGAACGAGACCATCCGCGTCAGCCCCGACGGCGAGATCAGCATCAAGCTCCCCGCCCCGCTGGCCAGGCTGGCCAATGCGAAGCACGGCCGGTACGTGCTCACCGCCCGCGTGTCGTTTCCCTATCGGGGCGAGGAGTGGCGTGACCGTGTCACCGGCAACCGGGCCGTGGCCTACCGCATTCACCTCGACACGGAACGCGGCTGCTGGTACCTGGACGCCAGTTGGACCCGGAAGAACCTCCCCGTGATCCCGCTGGACGCCCTGCGGGCGGGCGGAGTGGCCGGCGTGGACATGAACGCCGACCACCTCGCCGCCTGGCGGCTGGACGAGCACGGCAACCCGGTCGGCGCACCGCGCCGCTTCGACTACGACCTCAGCGGTTCGGCCGGACACCGTGACGCCCAGCTCCGCCACACCCTCACCCGCCTCCTGCACTGGGCCAAGCACACGGGTGTTACGGCAGTGGCGATCGAGGACCTCGACTTCACCGACTCCACCAGCCGCGAAAAGCACGGTCGACGCAAGAAGTTCCGGCAGCTGGTCTCCGGCATCCCCACCGCGAAGCTCCGCGCACGCCTGGTCAGCATGTGCGCAGAGGCCGGTATCGGCGTCATCGCCGTCGACCCCGCCTACACCAGCAGGTGGGGCGCCGAGCACTGGCAGAAGCCCCTCACCACGAAGAACCGCAGGACTTCCCGGCACGCCGCCGCTGCGGTGGCGATCGGAAGGCGCGCCCTCGGGCACCGGATCAGGCGACGGGTGGCACCGCCCCGCGACGACCAGAGTGATTGTCGCGGGCATCGGACCGTCCAGGCCGGACCGCGTGACCGGGGACGTGAGGGACACCGCCCTCGTGTCCCCGGACCACGGACACGATCCGTGCGTGCCGGACACGGCAGGAAAGCGGTCGACCAGGACACCCAACACCGTTCGGGGCGTCCGGCTGAGCACGAGTCCTGGCGACAGGACCCACTCCCGCTCAGTCTTTAGAAACGGTCGGTCAACGAGGCGACGCTGCGGACGGTGCGCGCCCTCGCACCGGACGGCGTGACCTCACGGCCGGCCCCTCCCCCCGACGCCCTGCCCCACTTCGACCCCGACCACGACCACGAGCCGCTCCCTCCCCCCGTCGCCGACCTGCGCGGGCGGATCGCCGCGGCGGACGCGGTGCTGTTCTGCACGCCCGAGTACGCCGGCGCCCTGCCCGGTTCGTTCAAGAACCTGCTGGACTGGACGGTCGGCGGCACGGAGATCAACGACAAGCCGGTCGCCTGGATCAACGTCTCCACCGCCGTCACCCGAGCACGGCACGCGCACGACTCGCTGCGCCGGGTGCTGGCCTACACCGGGGCCCGGATCGTGCCGGAGGCGTGCCTGCACCTCCCCGTGCCCCGGCAGCTCGTCGGGCCCGACGGACTCGTCCACGACCAGGCCCTGCGGACCGGCCTCCTGACCTGCCTCACCCTCCTGACCGAGGCGATCCCGACCAAGGCCGACAGGGCCCCGGGGCCGCCCTCCGCACCACCCCACCGAGGAGCTTCTTCCGCATGACCACCGCACCCGTCCCGAGCACCGCACCCGCGACGACCACCGCCCCCGTCCGTCCCCCGCTGCCCCCGTTCACCGCCGAGACGGCGGCCCTCAAGGTGCGCGCCGCCGAGGACGCCTGGAACACCCGCGACCCCGAGAAGGTCTCCCTCGCCTACACCCCGGACTCGGTCTGGCGGAACCGGGACGAGTTCCTCACCGGCCGCGAGGAGATCCGCGCCTTCCTCCGCCGCAAGTGGGACAAGGAGCTCGACTACGCGCTCCGCAAGGAGCTGTGGGCGTTCACCGACGACCGGATCGCCGTCCGCTTCACCTACGAGTGGCGCGACGCGGCGGGGCAGTGGTGGCGCAGCCACGGCAACGAGCTGTGGGAGTTCGCCCCCGACGGCCTGATGCGGCGCCGCGAGGCGAGCATCAACGACCTGCCCATCGCGGAGGCCGACCGGTCGATCTTCGGGCCGCGCGACAGCTGACGTGCGCCGCGTACCCGGCCGCCGCGTACCCGGCCGCCGCCCGGGTAGGCGCCTCCGAGGGGCCCTACGTGCGGAGCGGAGAGCGAGAGAGGTGGCAGCTCATGACCGGTACCAAGGTCTCCGATCGCATCCTCGAACGTCTGCGGGAATGGGACGTCGAGTACGTCTTCGCCTACCCCGGCGACGGCATCAACGGCCTGCTCGCCGCCTGGGGGCGGGCCGGGGACCGGCCGCGGTTCGTGCAGTCGCGGCACGAGGAGATGTCCGCGTTCCAGGCGGTGGGGTACGCCAAGTTCTCCGGCCGGGTCGGGGTCTGCGCGGCCACCTCGGGGCCCGGCGCGATCCACCTCCTGAACGGGCTGTACGACGCCAAGCTCGACCACGTCCCGGTCGTCGCCCTGGTCGGCCAGACCGACCGCAGCGCCATGGGGGGCTCGTACCAGCAGGAGGTGGACCTCGCCTCGCTGTTCAAGGACGTCGCCTCGGACTACTGCGTGACGGCGACCGTCCCCGAGCAGTTCCCGAACGTCGTCGACCGGGCCGTGCGCACCGCGTACAGCCGGCGCGGCGTGGCCGCGGTGATCGTCCCGGCCGACGTGCAGGAGCTGGAGTACAGCCCGCCGGAGCACGCCTTCAAGATGGTGCCCTCCAGTCTGGGCATGGGCGGTTACGCGCCGGTGCCCGAGGACGCGGAGCTGGAGCGGGCGGCCGAGGTGCTCAACGCGGGCGAGCGGGTCGCCGTCCTCGTCGGACAGGGCGCCAGGGGGGCGCGGGCGGAGGTCGAGCACCTCGCCGACATGCTCGGCGCGGGGGTGGCCAAGGCGCTGCTCGGCAAGGACGTCCTGCCGGACGACCTGCCGTACGTGACCGGGGCGATCGGCCTGCTCGGCACCCGGCCCTCGTACGAGCTGATGCGGGACTGCGACACCCTGCTCGTGATCGGCTCCAGCTTCCCGTACACCCAGTTCATGCCCGAGTTCGACCAGGCGCGGGCGGTGCAGATCGACATCGACCCGCACATGATCGGCCTGCGGTACCCCTTCGAGGTGCAGCTGGTCGGGGACGCTCGGGAGACCCTGCGGCGGCTCCTGCCGCGCCTGCACCGCAAGAGCGGCCGGGAGTGGCGGGAGACGGTCGAGAAGAACACCGCCCGGTGGTGGGAGGTGATGGGGCGGCGGGCCTCGGTGGGGGCCGACCCGATCAACCCGGAGTACGTCTTCCACGCCCTCGACGCCCTCCTGCCGGACGACGCGATCATCACCGCGGATTCGGGGTCCGCCGCCAACTGGTACGCCCGGCACCTGCGGATGCGCGGCACGATGCGCGGCTCGCTGTCCGGGACGCTGGCCACCATGGGCCCGGCCGTGCCGTACGCCATCGGCGCCAAGTTCGCCCACCCCGACCGGCCCGTGATCGCCCTGGCCGGGGACGGTGCCATGCAGATGAACGGCATGATGGAGCTGGTGACGGCGGCCAAGTACCACTCCGAGTGGTCGGATCCCGGTCTCGTGGTGGCGGTGCTCAACAACCACGACCTCAACCAGGTCACCTGGGAGATGCGGGCCATGTCGGGCGCCCCCCGGTTCGAGGAGTCGCAGGCCATCCCCGACCTGCCGTACGCCGACATCGCCCGGTGCCTCGGGCTCGCCGGCGTACGGGTGGAGAAGACCAAGCACGTCGAGGGGGCGTGGCGGCAGGCGCTCGCGGCGGACCGGCCGTTCGTCATCGACTTCCGTACGGATCCGGCCGTGCCGCCGATCCCGCCGCACGCCACCCTCGACCAGATCCAGGCGGCCGCCGCCTCCGTCCTCAAGGGCGACAGCGACCGGGCCTCGATGGTCCGGCAGGGCTTCCTGGCGAAGGTCCAGGAGCTCATGCCCGTCGGCCACCACCACCGCGGCGATTCCGGAAAGCGGTCGTGAGTTCCGCCGCGAGCTCCCGGGACCGCTCCGGCGGGCCCGGCGTGGAGCGCGTGACCGCGTCGGCGTACACCGTCCCCACCGACCTGCCCGGTGGGGACGCCACGCTGACGTGGGACTCGACGACCCTCGTCCTCGTGGAGGCGGCCGCCGGCGGTACGACGGGCCTGGGCTGGACGTACGGCGCGCCGGCCACCGCCGCCGTGGTCGCGGACGAGCTGGCGCCGGTCTACGACGACCGGGAGCTGGAGCGGCAGCTGCGGCGCTGGACCGAGGACCTCGGGCTGGCCCGCGTGAAGATCAAGATCGGTGAGTCGTGGGGCCGGGAGGAGGCCCGCGACCTGCGGCGCACGGCGCTCGCGCGGCGGGTCGCCGGGGACGGCTGCGAGCTGTACGTGGACGCCAACGGCGGCTACACGCGCAAGCAGGCCGTACGGGTCGCGGGCGCGCTCTCCGGCCTCGGCGTCACCTGGTTCGAGGAGCCGGTCTCCTCGGACGACCCGGACGGGCTCCGGCTGGTCCGGGACGCGGTGGCCGCCGACGTCGCCGCCGGGGAGTACGGCTACGACCTGCCGTACTTCGCGCGGATGGCCCCGGTCGTGGACTGCCTCCAGGCCGACGCGAGCCGGTGCGGCGGGATCACGGTGTGGCTGCGGGCGGCGGCCCTCGCCGAGGCGCTGGGCCTCGAACTCTCCGCCCACACCGCTCCGCACCTGCACGCGCACGCGGCGGCCGCGATCCCGAACGCACGGCACCTGGAGTGGTTCCACGACCACGTACGGATCGAGAGCACCCTCTTCCACGGGGCGCTCGACCCCGCCGGAGGGACGGTCGCTCCCGGCGCCGACGGGCGGCCGGGGCACGGGATGGAGTTCGACCGCGCGGCGGCCCGGCCGTTCCGGGTCCGCTGAGCTGAAGGGTCCCGAGCCGAAGGGCCCCGCTATCCGTGCCGCCGGGGCCGCCGCGCCTCGGGTTCCCTGCCCTCCACCGCCGCCGCCAGGACCTCGACGAGGTGGAGCGGGACCCGGCCCGTACCGGCCTGTTCGATCTGCGTACGGCAGCTGAAGCCGTCCGCCAGGACGAGGGTGTCCTGGTCCGCCGCCCGGACGGCGGGCAGCAGGCCCAGTTCGGCGCAGGCCATGGAGACGTCGTAGTGCCCCCGGGTGAAGCCGAAGTCGCCGGCGAGGCCGCAGCATCCGGCGTCGAGGACCTCGGCCTCGACCCCGGCACGGGCGAGCACGGACCGGTCCGCGTCGAAGCCCAGGACCGCGTACTGGTGGCAGTGCCGCTGCACCAGCGCCGACCCGCCGGCCCGCGGGAGCGGCCAGTCCTCGGCGCGTTCCCGGAGCAGTTCGGCGGGGGTGCGGGTGAGCTCCGCCAGGGTGTGCGCGTCCGGCTCGTCGTCGAGGAGTTCGGGGGCGTCGGAGCGGAAGACGGCGGTGCAGCTCGGTTCGAGGACCACGACGGGGAGGCCCCGGCGCAGCGCCTCGCGCAGGAGGCGGAGGGTGCGGCCGAGGACGCGCCGGGCGATGCCGAGCTGTCCGGTGGAGATCCAGGTGAGGGCGCAGCACGCGGGCGTCGGGGGCACCCTGACCCGGAATCCGGCCGCTTCCAGGACGGTGACGGCGGCCCGGCCGATCTCCGGGTGGAAGCGCTGCGTGAAGGTGTCCGGCCAGAGCACCACGTCACCCCGCTCCCCGGTGCCCCCGGCGGGCCCGCGCGTCCGCCACCAGGCGGAGAAGGGCTGCGGGGCGAAGACCGGGAGGTCGCGCTCCGGTGCGATGCCGCCGGCCGCCTTGAGCAGCCGGGCCACGGGCTGACTGCCGGTCAGCGTGTTCACCGTACGGGGAGCGGTGGAGGCCAGGGCGGCCCAGAGGGGCAGCCAGCCCATGGAGTAGTGGGCGGGGGGCCGGAGCCGTCCGGCGTAGTGGTGGTGGAGGAACTCCGCCTTGTACGTGGCCATGTCCACGCTGACCGGGCAGTCCTTCTTGCAGCCCTTGCAGGCGAGGCAGAGGTCGAGGGCGTCCCGGACCTCCGTGGACCGCCAGCCCTCGCCGGCCGGGGAGTCGCCGCGCATCATCTCGAAGAGCAGCCGGGCCCGGCCGCGGGTGGAGTGCTCCTCCTCGCGGGTGGCCCGGTAGCTGGGGCACATCACCCCGCCCCGGGTCGCCCGGCACTTGCCCACCCCGACGCAGCGGGCCGCCGCCCTGCCGAAGGAGCCGTCGTCCTCGGGGTACGAGAAGGCCACCGGCGGGGCGGGGGCCGCGTACCCCGGTCCCAGTCTGAGGTGTTCGTCGAGGCGGTACGGGGCGACGACCTTGCCCGGGTTCATGCGGTCCCCGGGGTCGAACAGGCCCTTGAGCCGCTCGAAGCCCTCCACCAGTTCGGGGCCGTACATCCGGCGCAGCAGCTCTCCGCGCGCCTGGCCGTCGCCGTGCTCGCCGGAGAGCGAGCCGCCGTAGTGCGCGACGAGGTCGGCGGCCCGCTCGACGAACTCCCGCATGCGGGCGACGCCGGGGCCGGAGGCGAGGTCGAAGGGGATGCGGGAGTGGACGCAGCCCTGGCCGAAGTGGCCGTAGACCGGCGGCCGGCCGTAGTCGAACTCCTCGTACAGTCCGTGCAGATCGCGCAGGTAGGCGCCGAGCCTCGGGACGGGGACGGCCGCGTCCTCCCAGCCCGGCCAGGTGTCCACCTCCCCCGGTTCGCGCGCGGTCGCGCCGAGCGCCGCTTCGCGCAGCAGCCACAGGTGCTCCGCCTCGTCCTCCCCGTGGAGGGAGTGGGAGACGACGTCCGGGGCGGCGTCCTCGGCGAGCGCCCGCGCCCGGTCCCGGGCCTCCTCCTCGGTGTCCGCGGCGAACCGGACCATCAGGTAGGACCGGCCGTCCGGGAGGAGTTCGAGGGCCTCCGCGTGCATGTGGCGCAGCCTCTCGAAGCGCAGCAGCTGGTGGTCGATCGCCTCCAGGGCGTGCGGCTCGTGCCGCAGCACGGCCGGCACGTGGTCGGCGGCCCCGGCGATGTCGTCGTACCCGAGCAGCAGGAGGACGGAGTGGCGGGGCACCGGCACCAGCGCCAGTTCCGCGCCCAGGACGGTGACCAGGGTCGATTCCGAGCCGGTGAGCAGCCCGGCCACGTCGAAGCCGTGCTCCGGGAGGAGGGAGTCGAGGTTGTAGCCGGAGACGCGGCGGGGGATGTCGGGGAACCGCTCGCGTACGAGGGGGGCGTACCGGTCGCGGATCGCGGCCAGCCCGCGGTACAGCTCGCCCTGCCGGTCGGTGCGGGCGCGGAGCCGTTCGAGTTCGGGTTGGGGCGTAGGGCCGACCCGCAGGCGGGTGCCGTCGTGGAGGAGGACGTCCAGGCCGTGGAGGTTGTCGACGACCTTGCCGTACGCCTGGGCGCTCGCCCCGCAGGCGTTGTTGCCGATCATGCCGCCGAGGGTGCAGTTGGCGTGGGTGGAGGGACGGGGGCCGTACTGCAGCCGGTGGGGGGCGAGGGAGCGGTTCAGGTCGTCCAGGACGATGCCGGGCTCGACGCGGCAGCGGCGGCGCTCCGGGTCGACCTCGGTCACCCGGTGGCAGTACTTGCTCCAGTCGAGGACGACGGCGGTGTTGCAGCACTGGCCGGCCAGACTGGTGCCGCCGCCCCGGGAGAGCAGCGGCGCGCCGAACTCGTGGCACACGGCGACGGCGGCCACGCCGTCCTCCACCGTGTGCGGCAGCACGACGCCGATGGGCACCTGCCGGTAGTTCGAGGCGTCGGTCGCGTACGTGGCGCGGGAGCCGTCGTCGAAGCGCACTTCTCCGGCGACGCGGGCCCGCAGGGCCGCTTCCAGGCCCCGGGCGTCCACCCGGGGGGCCCGCCCGCGTACGACGGGGGGCGGCAGGTCGACCTTTCCCATGGCTGTCTCCCGTTTCCCGGCTGAGGGCACGTGCCCTCACATCGGTGTGCCATTCTTCCGGCGGCCCCACGCGTAGGCCCCCGCCGCGGCCCCGGCTCCGGCTCCGGCGAGCGCGGCGACCCGGCCGAGGCGGTGCTCGGAGGCCCAGGACTGCGCGCTGAAGGAGTGGGCCCGGTCGTCGAAGGGGCCGTGCGTGCCGTAGTCCCGCGTCTCGTCCGCCGGTTTCCAGAGGTTGCCCTCCCCGCCCGGGGGCCGGAGTTCGTCGGTCTGCTGGGACCGGAAGCCGGTCCGTGCCAGGCGGCGGTCGAGGAGACCGGGGGCGACGGCGTTGGCCAGCAGCGTGGCGACCGTGGAGGCGCCGACCCAGTAGGCCCGCCGCCGGGGGTGGTCCGCGGCGTGCAGCACCGCGCGGGCGGCGACTTCCGGCTGGTAGACGGGGGGAAGGGGCTGGGCGTGCTTCGCCAGGTGGGACCGCAGCCAGGTGAACTGGGGGGTGTTCAGGGCGGGCAGCTGGACCATGGTGATCCGGACGTGCGACCGGTCGTGCAGCAGCTCGCAGCGCACCGATTCGGTGAAGCCCTCGATGGCGTGTTTGGCGCCGCAGTAGGCGCTCTGGAGGGGGACGCCGCGGTGGGCGAGGGCCGAGCCCACCTGCACCACCACCCCGTGGTCGCGGGGCAGCATGCCGGCGAGGGCCGCCCGGGTGCCGTGGACGCAGCCGAGGTAGGTGGCGCGGGTCGCCTGAGCGAACTCTTCGGAGGTGACGTCCATGAACCGGCCGAACACCGAGGTGAAGGCGTTGTTCACCCAGACGTCCACCGGGCCGAACTCCTCCCCCACCCGCGCCGCCGCGGCCGACACCTGCTCTTCCTCCGCCATGTCCGTCACGATCGGCAGCGCCTGTCCGCCGGCCGCGCGGACCTCGTCCGCCGCCCCGTCCAGTCCCGCCCGGCCCCGGGCGAGCAGCGCCACCCTGGCGCCCCGGCGGGCGAAGGCGACGGCCACGGCCCGTCCGACCCCGGCGCTCGCGCCCGTCACCACGACCGTCTGCCGCTCCTCGGCCATCTCCACCAACCCCTGCCTCTCCGTTCCCCGCCGAGGCGTGTAACCGCTCCGTGCACCCGGAAACCCGCGCATGGAGGAGACGGCAGGGGGCATGAGCGGGACGGTGGGGGCGGCGACCGAGCGGGAGCGGAGCGGGCATGGCCTCTGCGATCGAGGACTACGCCGTGATCGGCGATCTCCACACCGCCGCCCTTGTCGGGCGCGACGGTTCCGTCGACTGGCTGTGTCTGCCCCGCTTCGACTCACCGGCCTGTTTCGCGGCGCTGCTGCACGACGAGACGGCGGGCCGGTGGCTGCTCGCCCCCGCGGACGGCGGGTCCTGCACCACGCGGCGCTACCGGGGCGAGTCCCTCGTCCTGGAGAGCGAATGGCGGTCGGCCGGCGGCACCGTCCGGGTCGTGGACTTCATGCCGCCGCGCGGGGAGGCCCCCGACGTCGTCCGGATCGTCGAGGGGGTGGAGGGCCGGGTCCGGATGGCGATGGAGCTGCGGCTGCGCTTCGACTACGGCGGGGTCACCCCCATGCGTACCCGGTCCGACGGCGGTCTCCGGGCCGTGGCGGGACCGGACTCGGCCCGGCTGTGGACCCCCGTCGACCTGCGGACGACGCCGGAGGCGGTGGAGGCCGGGTTCGAGGTGGAGGCGGGCCGGTCCGTGCCCTTCGTCCTCACGTACCAGGCCTCGCACCTGGAGCCGCCGGAGCACGCCGACCCGGCGAAGGCCCTGGAGGAGACGGAGGACTTCTGGTCGGAGTGGATCGCGGCGTGCGACTACGACGGCCGCCGGCCCGAGGCGGTACGGCGGGCCCTGATCACCCTGAAGGCGCTCACCTACGCGCCCACCGGCGGCGTCCTCGCGGCCGCGACCGCCTCTCTGCCCGAGTGGCCGGGCGGCGAGCGGAACTGGGACTACCGCTACTGCTGGCTGCGGGACTCCACCTTCACCCTGCAGGCGCTGCTGACCACGGGCTACCTGGACGAGGCCCGGGCCTGGCGGGAGTGGCTCGTCCGCGCCGCCGCGGGCG
Source organism: Streptomyces sp. CC208A (assembly GCF_030010625.1). Taxonomy (GTDB): domain Bacteria; phylum Actinomycetota; class Actinomycetes; order Streptomycetales; family Streptomycetaceae; genus Streptomyces. The sequence goes on from NZ_JASCXN010000005.1 coordinate 241,288, forward strand.
AGCCCACGCGGCTCCGCGCCGTCTACACGCTCGACGGCGGGCGGCGCCTGCCCGACCTCGAACCGGACTGGCTGGCCGGGTACGGCGGAGCGAGCCCGGTGCGCATCGGCAACGGCTCGTCCGACCAGTTCCAGCTCGACGTCCTGGGCGAGGTCCTGGACTGCCTCCACCTGGCCAGGAACAGCGGCCTCACCACCGACGAGACCGTCTGGGACCTGCAGAAGGCCCTGCTCGACCACCTGGAGGGGAACTGGCGGGAACCGGACCGCGGGATCTGGGAGGTGCGGGGTCCGCCCCGCGACTTCGTCCACTCCAAGGTCATGGCCTGGACCGGCTTCGACCGCGCCGTCCGCACCGTGCGGCACCACGGGCTGCCCGGCCCCGCCGGCCACTGGGCGTCCGTCCGCGACGAGATCCACCGGGAGGTCTGCTCCCGGGGCTACGACGCCGAGCGGAACACCTTCACCCGGTCGTACGGCTCCCGGGAGCTCGACGCGGCCCTGCTCCTCCTCCCCCGCGTCGGCTTCCTGCCCTGGACCGATCCCCGCGTCCGCGGCACCGTCGACGCGGTACGGCGCGAGCTGTCCGAGGACGGGCTGCTGCTGCGCTACCGCCTGGACACCGGCGACGGCGACGGGCTGCCCGGCCGGGAAGGGGCCTTCGTCGCCTGCGCCTTCTGGCTGGTCGACGCCCTGCACTCCACGGGGCGCCGCCGCGAGGCGGAGGAGCTGTTCGAACGCCTCCTGTCCCTGCGCAACGACGTGGGCCTGCTGAGCGAGGAGTACGACACCTCCGCGGGCCGCTTCCTCGGCAACGTCCCGCAGGCGTTCAGCATGGTCGGCCTGATCAACTCCGCCCGGCTCCTGAGCGGGGAGCGCACCGAGACCTCCCACCGACGACGGGAGCACGGCGGCGGAGCCGGCTGACGTGCCGCGCGGGTACGCGGAGGGGCGGGCAGGGGGTCACCCGCCCGGCCCCCGTCCTCAGGGCGTCCCCGGCGACGGGGGGCCAGGATGGGCGGGGCCGGACCTCGTCCGCCGCCCGGCGGGCCGGTGGCGCCGATCCGGTCCGCCACGCGCGCGGAAGCCCCGTGTGCCCGATGTCCCACCCGACGGAGCAAAGGGAGTGCGTATGGCCGAGACGCGGCTTGGCGGCGGCGACGGCGCCCAGGAGGCGTGGCGTACAATGCCGCCCTCCACCGACCTGTCCGGCCTGCCCGACCTGCGGCGCGTGGGCGCGCACCCGGACCACTGGTACCCGGTCGCGCTGTCGAGGAAGGTGCGGCGGGGGCGGACGTACGCGACCGCGTTCGCCGGGGAGCGCATCGCGCTCTACCGCGGCGAGAGCGGCACCGTGCACGCCCTGGAGGACCGGTGCGCCCACCGGCAGGTCCCCCTGAGCATGGGCGTGGTGGAGGGAGAGATCCTCCGCTGCTGCTACCACGCCTGGGCCTACCGGGGTGACGGCCGCATCTCCCAGATCCCCTACCTCGCCAAAGGGGACGGCCGGCCGCCGCGCGGCGTGCGCGGCTACGCCGTCCGCGAGGCGTACGGCCTGGTGTTCGTCTTCCCCGGCGACCCGGAGAAGGCGGCGAGGACCGCGCTGCCGGAGCTGCCCGCCCACGGTTCGCCGAAGTACCGGACCATGACCTTCACCCGGACCGTGCGCTGTCACTACTCCTTCATGCACGAGAACCTGCTGGACATGAACCACCAGTTCCTCCACCGCGGCGTCGTGGGCAAGCTGCACCCGGAGCTCCTGGGCCACCGGACCGACGGGCGGTCGGTGGAGGCCCGGTACCTGTTCACGCACACCGGGGGGAAGCGGAACCGCAGCGCCGGACTGCTGGCCGGCGAGGGCATCGGCGGTTCGGCGTCCAGCGACGTCATGACCATCCGTACGCAGTACCCGTACCAGACGCTCGACCTGGTTCCGGAGAACGCCGACCACCCGGCCTTCCGGCTCTGGGCCGCGTACGTCCCCGAGGACGCCGAGCAGCGCACCTGCCGCGCCTACGGCCTGCTCATGATCGAGAAGCCGGCGGTTCCCGCCGCCCTTCACGTGGCCTGGCCGTTCATCCGCCGTTTCGCCGAACGCGTCTTCGCCGAGGACCGGATGGCCGTCGAAGCGGAGCAGCGGGCATGGGACGAGCAGGGAGAGGACCGCAACCACGAGGTCTTCCCGGTGATCCTGGACGTCCGCGAGGTGCTGCGCGCCAACGGCGTCCCCCTGCGCTCCCGGCCCGCCCCCTGCGACGGCGCGCTTCCCGGGCACCCGCACGGCCCCGGGGGCCCGGGGCCTTCGACCGCCCCGCCAGGCGGGTGAAACCGCGCGTCGGCATACGCCCGTCGGCGCGGCACCGCCGTGCCATGGGCCTTTCGGGGGACGGTGGGAACGCCCGTCCCGGTTTCGCTCAGCCGCCGTCACCGAGGTGTTCATGCGCCTGCTTCTCGTCCATCCCAGCGCCCTGATGTACTCGGAGATCTTCCTGCGGCTTGAGCCGCTGGGCCTGGAACGGGTGGCGGGCGCGGCCCGCGACGCGGGACACGAGGTGCGGATCGTGGACCTCCAGACCAGCGGCGTGCGGGAACTCGCCCGCGAGTTCCGGTCCTTCCGCCCCGACGCCCTCGGCGTCTCCCTGAACTACCTGGCGAACATCCCGGAGGCGATCGGGATCGCCCACGCCGCCAAGCGCGAGGCGCCGGGCTGTTTCGTCTTCTTCGGCGGGCACAGCGTGTCCTTCGTCGCCGAGGACGTGCTCGACCAGGCCGAAGGGGCGGTGGACGCGGTGGTGCGCGGCGAAGGGGAGCCCGCCGTGGTGTCCCTGCTCGCGGCCGTACGGGACGGCGGGGTGGACGGCGTCCCCGGCGTCGTCACGCCGACCGGCCGCGGCCCGGCACCGCAGATGCTCCACAGCATCGACAGCCCGCTGCCGGCCCGCGACCTGCTGCGCCACCGGCGCAAGTACTTCATCGGTGAACTGGACCCCTGCGCCTCCATCGAGTTCACCCGGGGCTGCCCGTGGGACTGCTCCTTCTGCTCGGCCTGGACCTTCTACGGCCGCAGCTACCGCAAGGCCTCCCCCGAGGCGGCCGGCGCCGAGATGGCGAGCATCCGCGAGCCCAACGTGTTCATCGTCGACGACGTGGCCTTCATCCGGCCCGAGCACGGCCACGCCATCGCCGCCGAGCTGGAGCGCCGCGGGATCCGCAAGCGCTACTACCTGGAGACCCGCAGCGACGTCCTGCTGCGCAACACCGAGGTCTTCCAGCGCTGGGCCCGGCTCGGCCTGAGCTACATGTTCCTGGGCATGGAGGCCATCGACGCCGAGGGGCTCGACCTGTACCGCAAGCGCGTCAGCCCCGACGACAACTTCCGCGCCCTGGAAGCCGCCCGGAAACTCGGCATCGACGTGGCGATCAACCTCATCGTGGACCCGGCCTGGGACGAGGAGCGCTTCCGCGTCATCAGGGAGTTCGCCCTCGCCGTCCCCGAGATCGTGCACCTGACCGTCATGACGCCCTACCCGGGAACGGAGATCTGGCACACCGAGTCCCGCAAGCTCACCACCCGCGACTACCGCCTCTTCGACATCCAGCACGCCGTGGTCCCCACGACCCTCCCCCTGGACGTCTTCTACCGGGAACTGGTCAAGACCCAGGCCGTCATCAACCGCAAGCACCTGGGCCTGCGCACCGCGCTGGGCGCCCTGCGCGTCCTGGGCGGCAACCTCGCCCGCGGCCAGACGAACTTCGCCCGCATGCTGTGGAAGTTCAACCGCGTCTACAACCCCGCGCGGCAACTGGCCGACCACGACCGCCCGGTGCGCTACGAACTCCCCCTCCCCCGCCACCTGGACGTCGGCGACCGCCGCAAGCTCTACGTCCACGCCCGCTCGGCCACCGGCCGGAGCGCCGCCCAGGACGCCCCGTAGTCCTCCCTCGCCGGGACGGCCTCCCCGCTCATGGGGAAGCGCCGCCCCCGGCCGGTCCGGAGGCGCGGGCGGCTCGCCGGGCGAGGATCAGGCCCGCGACCAGCGATCCGGCGCAGCCCACGGCCAGGTCGGCGATCGTGTCCTCGTAGCCGACCCGGACGGCGGCGTCGAAGACGTCGGAGGCCAGCCACTCGTACATCTCCCACACGGAGGCGACCGTGGCGCCCAGAGCGGTGGTGATCAGGGGGACGGAGGCACGGCGCAGGGCACGGCCGCCCGGTGGGGGCAGCAGGCGCCCGCGAGCGAGCAGCACGTGCAGGGTGACCGCCACGACACCCGGGGTGACGGAGTGCACGGCGGTGTCGTACCAGTCGGCCGTCCCGTACCACCGGAAGACCGACGACCAGGTCGCCCAGGTCAGCGCGGCGCACAGCAGCAGGTCCAGCAGGGCGGGGAGCCGGGCCACCCGCGTCAGGAGCAGGGCCAGGAACAGCAGCGTCAGCATGACGGCCCCGTCGCGCGCGGTGAAGACGACGTAGGCGACGCTGCCGAGCACCAGGACCCGGATCACGTCGGCGAGCAGTCGCAGGACAGGAGGACGTACGCCGGCCATGCCGGGCGACTTCCCGATGGAGCGGCCGTCAGTCGTCCGGCACGGACCGGCGCCGCCGGGCGGGCGGCGGTCGCGCCCTCGTCGTTCCTCCATGCGGCCCACATGTCGGCGTGGCCGGACACGGCCGGGGCCCCGGGCGGGCGAGGGTCGACCGAGACGTCCCGGCGTCCGTACCCCGCGGCCGGAACCGATGCCGAACCGAAGACCGTCAGGAGAGCCCATGTTTCCTCGGAGGCGTCACTCCCACCGGCCGACCCGCGCCCGGGAGACGGCGGAGCGGGTGTTCACGGCGGCGGACGCCCGCCTGCCGTTGTCCGAGCTCAGCCGCGGCGCGGTGCGCAAGGCGTTCCCCGACCACTGGTCGTTCCTGCTCGGGGAGCTCGCGCTGTACTCCCTGGTCGTGCTGCTGCTGACCGGCGTGTACCTGACCCTGTTCTTCGACCCGAGCATGGTCGAGAGCGTGTACGCGGGCCCGTACGAGCCCCTCCAGGGCGAGCGGCTGTCCCAGGCGTACACCACGACGCTGCGGCTCAGCTTCGAGGTGCGCGGGGGGGCTGCTCATCCGGCAGGTGCACCACTGGGCGGCGCTGGTGTTCGTCGCCGCGATCGCGACGCACATGCTCCGGGTGTTCCTCACCGGCGCGTTCCGCAAGCCCCGCGAGGTGAACTGGGCGCTGGGCGTCGGCCTGTTCATCCTGGCGCTCCTCGAGGGCTTCGCCGGGTACTCCCTGCCGGACGACCTGCTGTCGGGGACCGGCCTTCGGACGGCCGCCACCATCCTGGGGTCGGTCCCGGTGGTGGGCACGAACCTGGAGATGGCCGCGTTCGGCGGGCAGTACCCCGGCCAGGTGGTGATCCCGCGCCTGTACGTGCTCCACGTCCTCCTTGTGCCGGCCCTCCTGGTGGCCCTGGTGACGGCGCACCTGCTGCTTGTCTTCTACCTCAAGCACACGCAGTGGGCCGTGCCGGGCAGGACCAACCGCAACGCGGTCGGGCAGCCCATGGTCCCCCAGTTCGTCGCCAAGTCCACCGGCCTCTTCCTGCTCGTCTTCGGTTCGCTGACGGTCCTCGGGGCGGTGGCGCAGATCAACCCCGTCTGGAACTACGGCCCCTACCGGCCGGACCTGGTGTCCGTCGGCTCGCAGCCCGACTGGTACGTGGGGTTCCTGGAGGGCGCGCTGCGGCTCATGCCGCCGTGGGACACGGTCGTGGCGGGGCACACGGTCATGTGGAACGTCTTCGTGCCCACCCTGGTGCTCCCCGGCGTCCTGTTCACCGGCCTCCTCTTCTACCCGCTCGTCGAGCGGTGGATGACCGGCGACCGCGCCGAGCACCATCTGTGCGACCGGCCGCGCAACCGCCCGGTCCGCACCGGCGTCGGCGTCGCCGGCATCGTCTTCTACGCCGTCCTGCTGCTGGCCGGCGGCAACGACGTCATGGCCTTCGTGTTCCGCCTGTCGGTCGAGGCGATCACCTGGGTGCTCCGCGTCGCCCTGGTCGTGGCACCGCTGCTCGCCTTCGCCATCACCCGGAGCCTCTGCCTGGCGCTCCAGGAGCGCGACCGGCGGCGGCTCGCGGAGGGCGAGGAGACGGGAGGGGTGGAGCAGGCCGTCCACGGCGAACTGACCGAGGGCCACCGCCCGGTGGAGCCGGCCGTGCGGTACCGCCTGCTGATGCGGGAGGAGCCCGAGCCGCTCGCCCTCCCCGACGAGGGGCCCGTCACCCGCCGCCGGCGCCTGCGGGTCGCCGCGAGCCGCTGGTTCCGGGGGCACCGGGTCGAGCTCCCGGCGTCGGAGGAGGAGCGCGCGAGCGTCCGGAGCCGGATGGAGCCGCCCCGGCGGGCCGACTGACGCGCGAACCGTCCTTCTACCCGGTCTCCTCACCCGCGTACTGGAAGACAAGGCCGGCCACGCCCGCCGCGAGCGCGCCGAGGCCGATCAGCGCGAGCCACAGCCCGTAGATCACGCCAAGGGCGAGGACGCCCGCCCCTACGGCCGTCAGGACCGGCCAGGCGCTGTGCGGCGGGAAGAAGTCCAGCGGCCCCGAGCGCTCCCGTACCTCTCCGTCCTTGCGGTCCTCGGGGCGGAGGCCGTTCACCCGGTGGTTGCGGGCGAAGAAGAGGCACACCAGGAGGGCCATGAGGAAGGAGACGGTCAGCGCGGCCGTCCCGGCCGGTTCGCGGGACCAGACCGCGTACAGGACGTCGGTGGCGAGGAAGAACGCCGCCACTCCGGCGAAGACGACCGCTTCGGTTCTCATGGTCTCTCCTCGTGCGACGGTCGTGACGGTCGTGACGGTCGTGACGGCTGCAACGGCCCGGATCCTTGGAAGGTGTCCGGGGTGGGGGCCCCGGAGTCCGGGTGGTTCAGGTCGAAGGCGGGCGAGTCGGAGCGGACGCGCGGCAGCGCGGTGAAGTTGTGGCGCGGCGGCGGGCAGGAGGTGGCCCACTCCAGGGACCTGCCGTACCCCCAGGGGTCGTCGACCTCGACGCGCGGGGCGTGTACGGCGGTGCGCCAGACGTTGTAGAGGAACGGCAGGGTCGACAGGCCGAGCAGGAAGGCGCCGATCGAGGACACCGTGTTGAGCAGGGTGAAGCCGTCGGCCCTGAGGTAGTCGGCGTAGCGCCGGGGCATGCCGTTCTCCCCCAGCCAGTGCTGGACCAGGAAGGTGATCTGGAAGCCGGTGAACAGGGTCCAGAAGTGGATCCTGCCGAGCCGCTCGTCGAGCAGGCGGCCGGTCCATTTGGGCCACCAGAAGTAGAAGCCGGCGAACATCGCGAAGACCACGGTGCCGAAGAGCACGTAGTGCAGGTGCGCGACGATGAAGTACGAGTCGGTGAGGTGGAAGTCGAGCGGTGGCGAGGCGATCAGGACGCCGCTGAGGCCGCCGAGCAGGAAGGTGACGAGAAAGCCGAGGGACCAGAGCATCGGCGTCTCGAAGGAGAGGCTGCCGTGCCACATCGTGCCGATCCAGTTGAAGAACTTGACCCCGGTGGGCACGGCGATGAGGAACGACATGGCCGAGAAGAAGGGCAGCAGCACGGCGCCGGTCGCGAACATGTGGTGGGCCCAGACGACGGCGGAGAGCATGGTGATGGCGACGGTCGCGCCCACCATGCCGAGGTAGCCGAAGACCGGTTTCCTGCTGAACACCGGGATGATCTCGGTGATCACCCCGAAGAACGGCAGCGCGACGATGTAGACCTCCGGGTGCCCGAAGAACCAGAACAGGTGCTGCCAGAGCAGAGCGCCGCCGTTGGCCGCGTCGTAGACGTGGGCGCCGAACTTGCGGTCCGCCTCCAGGGCGAGCAGGGCGGCGGTGAGCACGGGGAAGGCGAGCAGGGCCAGGATGGAGGTGAAGAGCACGTTCCAGGTGAAGATCGGCATCCGGAACATGGTCATGCCCGGCGCCCGCAGGCACACGATGGTGGCGATTAAGTTGACCGAGGTCAGGGTGGTGCCGACGCCGGACAGGACCAGGCCCATCGTCCACAGGTCGCCGCCCGCGCCCGGCGAGAAGACGGGGCCGTTCAGCGGGGCGTACGCGAACCAGCCGAAGGAGGCGGCGCCGCCCGGGACGACGAGGCCGGACACGACGATGAGCCCGCCGACGAGGAACAGCCAGTAGGTGAGGGCGTTGAGCCGGGGGAAGGCGACGTCCGGGGCGCCGATCTGCAGGGGCATCACCGCGTTGGCGAGGCCGGCGAACATCGGGGTGGCGAACAGCAGCATCATCACCGTGCCGTGGACGGTGAACAGCTGGTTGTACTGCTCGTTGCTCACGAGCTGCGTGCCGGGGCGGGCGAGTTCCGCGCGCATCAGCAGGGCCAGGACGCCGGCGAAGAGGAAGAACACGAAGGCGGTGACCATGTAGAGGTAGCCGATCACCTTGTGGTCCGTGGTGGTCAGCAGCCCCATGATCCGGTGCCCCACCCGCAGCGCCCTGGTCCCGCCGGGCGCCGTGTCCGCTGTCGTGTCCGCCACCGGTTCCGCGCCCGGCTCCGCGTCCGGTTCCGCCGCCGGGGGCGGTCCCGCGTCGTCCCGTCTCATGCGTCGTCCACCCCAATGCGTCGTCCTGCGGGCCCGTGCACCGATCCTGGTGCCTGCGGGCCGCCGGACGGCCGACGCGGGGGCGACACGCGCTGGAATTCACCGGTTCACCCGGTGGCGGGCGGGTCCCCCGCTACTCGGCCGCGTTCAGGGGCTTCGGCCGCTCGCCGGCCGTGTCGGCGAGCTCGGGGGCGTACAGCGTCGCGAGGGGTTCGGGGCCGGCGTACTGGCGGCAGGGGCACTGCCGCGGCTCCACGGCCTCGCCGTCCCCCTTGGCGCGCTTGTCCTTGACCGCCGCGTAGCACCGGCCGTCCCGCGTGTCGTGGTACGCGAGGTGGTGGCGGCAGCCGCAGACCGGCTCGGGTCCGCTGAGCGCCTTCTCCTGCGCCTGCCGCCGCTCCCTGCGCGCCTTCTTGAACCGGTCGTACGCGCCTCCGGCCACGTAGCCGCTCGCCAGGATCACCAGCGCGATCTCGATCCCCGTCATCGCATCCCCCTGCTCGTCGTGCTCGCCGTCCACGTTACTGGGCGGGCAGGGTGAGGGGTCATGAGGAGCAGGTGTCCAGCATCCGCCCCAGCATGTCCTTCTCCGCCGTGGTCACCGACAGCCCGTAGGTGGCCTTGACCGAGGTCCAGGCCCGGCCGTAGGTGCACCAGTACGCCTGGGACGGCGGCTGCCACGCGTCGGGGCCCTGGTCGCCCTTGGAGCGGTTGGAGGCGGCCGAGACGGCGAGGAGCTGCGGGTGGGTCAGGTCGTTGGCGAACTCCTTGCGCTTCTCCTGGGTCCACGTGTTCGCGCCGGACCGCCAGGCGTTGGCCAGGGGCACCATGTGGTCGATGTCCAGGCCCGCCGCGCTCTTGAGCGTCTTCCCGTCGTAGACGCTGACCCAGGTGCCGGACACGGCGCGGCACTCGTCGTCCTGGCGGACGTCCGCGCCGTCGCGGTGCAGCACCGTCTCACGGGTGTTGCAGCTCTCGCCCTGGGAGGCCCAGTGCGGGAACTTGTCCCGGTCGTACCCGGACATCGAACCGCGCGGGGCGACCTTCAGCCCGGCGAGCTGCGTACGCGCCTGCTCGGCGGTCGGCACGCCGGGCAGCGTCCCGGCGTCCGTCTCCGGAGCCCCGCCGGCCGCGCCCGTGCGCGTCGGGGAGGGCTTCGCGTCCCCGCCGGGGGACGGGACGCCGCCGCCCTCCGCCGAGCACCCCGCCACCGCGAACAGGACCAGTCCGGCCGCCAAACCCGCTGTGCGTATCCGCTTCTGACGCGCCATGACCCAATGCATTCCCTTCGAACGGTCTCGTACGCCCGGCAGCGTATCCGTTCGATCCCGATGCGCCGTCCGGGGTCAGCCGCCGACGAGTTCCCCCATGAGCCTCTTCATGTGGTGCACCGAGACGCGGTGGGCGTGGATCAGGCCCAGGTAGCCCTTCTCGTGGAGGCGGTTCAGGTCGCGGCCGCGGACCTTGCGCAGCTTCTCGTCGTCGACGAACCGGAAGGAGCCGAGGGCCATGAGGGAGCCGCCCTCGTCGGTCAGCGTGATCGTCTCCTGCACCAGGAGATCGAGGCGGAGCAGCTCCGCGACGAATCCCCGGGTCGCCTCCGTCTCGCGGGCGGAGTGCCCCAGGAGCTCCAGGACGCCGGTCAGGAAGGGGGTGAAGCCGCCGTCGTCCTCGAAGAGGCGGTCGCCCTCCGGCGCGCCGAAGCCGGTGTAGTCGGCGTCGACGAGGACGTCGAAGCCACCGCCCTCCATGACCATGGCCGTGAAGGGGTAGGAGCGGACCGAGAGCGGGAGGTACGTGTGGGGGCGCCAGTTCCCGTCCGGCATGACGTACTGGTTGCTCCCCTGTTCGAGGCCGAGCAGGGCGCAGGGCACGGGATGGCCGTCGTTGTCCGCGAAGACGATCGGGTAGGCCAGGGCGGCCTCGGTGAACTCGCCGGCGCTGAGGACGGCTATGTGGGCGTCGGCGGCGAAACGCGCGTTCTGCGGCATGACCACGCGCAGCGAGGCGTGGTCCGTCCTGTTCAGCGGCACCCATCGCATGGGCTCTCCCCCTCGATCAGATTTCACGCTTTTGGAGATTGAATCCGTGAGTGACGCTATCAGGCTCCGGGCCGAGGCGCGCCGGGGCGGGGGCCGTCCAGCTGCCGAGCAGCCGTAGCGCGGAGTCGGCGCGGGCGTCGGGTGCCGTGAAGACGACCAGGGTCCGCCCCTCGTCGCCGGGGAGTGCGAGCGTCTCGTACGCGAGGTCGAAGTCCCCGACGACGGGGTGCCGGAAGGTCTTGGTGCCGTGGGTCTTCTCCCGCACCTCCTGACCCGCCCACAGCTCCCGGAAGTCCTCGCTGCGGCGGCTCAGTTCGGTGACGACCCGGGCCAGCCGGACGTCCCCGGGGTGGCGTCCGGCCGACAGGCGCAGGAAGCCGACGGTCTGCCGTGCCACGTCCGCCCACCGGGGGTACAGCTCCCGGGCGTCGGCGTCGAGGAAGACGTGCCGGGCGAGGTTGAACCGCCGGGCCGCCTCCCGCTCCCGGTCCCGCTCCCGGTCCCGCTCCCACCCCGGGTCCCTCCCCGGGGCGCCGAACAGGGCGCGGGCCAGGGCGTTGGCGTCGAGGACGTCCATCGCGGGGTCCAGGACGTACGCCGGGACGGCGCCCACCGCGGCAAGCAGACGCCGCAGCCCGTCCCGTACGGGCGCGTCGCCGTCCCCCTCCGGCTCCGCGGCGGAGGGCCGTTGCGCCAGGTCGCGCAGGTGGGCGCGCTCGGTCGGGTCGAGCCGCAGGACGCGGGCCAGGGCGTCGAGCACGGCGTCGGAGGGGTTGCGGGCCCGGCCCTGCTCCAGGCGCGTGTAGTAGACGACGCTGACGCCCGCGAGGTCGGCCACCTCCTCGCGCCGCAGCCCCGGGACCCGGCGCCTGCCGAGGACGGGGAGCCCGGCCTCCTCGGGGGTGATCCGGGAGCGCCGGGAGGTGAGGAACCGGCCGAGCTCGTTCGCTGCGTTCATGCGCGCCAGTATGTGCGGCGGCGACGGCGCTTCGCCTGTCCCTGTCAGTACCACCCTGCCGTTCCCTGCCCGGTACTCGGGGGGTAATGGCTGCGGGGCCACGGCGCCGTGAAGGTGGACGAGGTGCGACCGCACCGCCCCCCCTGACACGACAGGAGTCTCTCCCCCATGCGCGCAGTGGTCTTCTCCCGGTACGGCGACGAAAGCGTCCTGGAGCTCGTCCGCCGGCCGGCACCGACGCCGGCCGACGGGGACGTCCTCGTGGAGGTGAAGGCGGCCGGGGTGAACCCGGTCGACTGGAAGCACCGCGAGGGGGCGGTCCGCAACGACCTGCCGTTCCCGCTGGGCATGGGGTGGGACGTGGCCGGCGTCGTCCGGGCCACGGTGCCGGGCGGCCCGGCGGTCGGCGAGGAGGTGTACGGCATGCTGCCGCTCCCGTACGGCGGCGCCTACCAGGAACTGGCCGTCCTGCCGGCCTCCGCCGTGGCCCCCAGGCCCGCGCGGCTCTCCCACGCCGAGGCCGCCGCCGTGCCCCTGGCCGCACTGACGGCGTGGCAGGCCCTGGAGGCGGCGGGGACCGGGCCCGGCCTGCGGGTGCTCGTGCACGCGGGAGCCGGCGGCGTCGGCCACTTCGCCGTCCAGTTCGCCCGCCATCTCGGGGCGCACGTCACCGCCACCGCCTCCGCCCGGAACCTGGAGTTCCTGCGCCGCCTCGGCGTCGACGAGCCGATCGACCGGGCCACCGCCCAACTGGCCGCCGCCCCCTTCGATGTCGTCCTGGACACCGTCGGCGGGCCGGTGCAGCACGCGTCCTGGCGGCTGCTGCGCCCCGGCGGCACCCTCATCACCCTGCCGGAGCCCGTGGACGAGGCGCACCGCCTCCCCGGCATCACGGCCCGCCGCGTGATCGTCACCCCCGACGGCGAGGCGCTGCGGCGGATCGGCGCGCTCATCGACTCCGGGGCCGTGCACGTCGAGGTCCAGGCGGTCCTCCCGCTGGAGGAGGCGGCGGAGGCCCACCGCGTCAGCAAGGAGGGCCGGGTGCGCGGCAAGCTGGTCCTCGGCCTCTGAGACGGACTCCGGGAGCGGCCCCCGGCCTCAGGACTCGGGGAAGAGACCGAGGGCCGCCCGGACGGCCCGCTCGAACGGCTCCGTGCCGCCGCTCGCGCGGCACAGCACCTGGGCCCCTTCGAGGAGGGCCACCAGCAGGGCGGCCTTCTCCTCGGCGTCGGCCGGGGCGAGTCCCGCCTGCCGCAGGGCCCCGGCGAGCGCCTCCGTCCAGGAGGCGAAGGCCGCGGCGGCGGCCCGGCACAGCTCCCCGTCCTCCTCGTCGGCGGGAACGGTGACGGCGGCGACGGCGCAGCCGGAGCCCTGGGCCGCGGCCTCGGCGACCGGGCGCGCGAACTCCACGAAGGCCGCGGCGACCCCCTGGGGGGTGGCGCCGCCCAGGCCGGCGAGCCGGTCGCGTACCTCGCGGCCGTGCTGCGTGGCGGCCTCGGCGGCCAACTGGCTCTTGCCACCGGGGAAGTGGTGGTAGATGGCCCCCCGGGCCGCGCCGCTCCGTTCGAGGACGTCGGTGAACGACATGCCCTGCAGGCCCCGTCGGCGCAGCGCGCCGACGGCGGCGTCCACCATCCGACCCCGGGTCTCCTTGGCCATCGCGCCTCGCTCCTCCGGTCCCACCCACTTGACTAGGACGCACATCCTACTCCATAGTCCTCTAGTACGTACGTACTAGCTACTTCCAGGTCGCACGATCGAGGAGACACCCATGCCCATCGCCGTCATCGCACCCACCGGAGCCCTCACGCCGACCGGTGAGCGGGAGATCGTCCCCCGCCTCACCGAGGCCCTCATCGACGTGAGCGGACTGACCGGCAACTCCTTCTTCACGCCCATGGTCGCCGGCGTCCTGCACCTGCTCGACCCGCAGCACGTCCACGCGGCGGGAAGCCCGGCGTCCCTGGTCCTGATCGAGCTGAAGCTGCCCGACATCGGGCTGCCGTCGGTCGAGGCGCGCCGCGCCTTCGTCGAGAGGGCCACGGACATCGCCTTCGCGCTCATGACGCCCGGGCACGAACGCGACGCCGTGCGCGTCAACATCGTCAACGCCCCCGCAGGAGGCTGGGGCATGGGCGGTGTGGCGTACACCGGCGAGGGGCTGGCCGCCGCCATCGGCGAGGCTGCCGCGGCGGAGTCGAACCCGGTCACGGCCTGAAAAGGGCGCGGCCCGGGGCGGCACCACACGGTGCCGCCCCGGGCCGCGAAGTGGCGGGATCCGCCGGTCACTTCTTCGGGAGCCACGCCTTCCAGACGGACTCGTTCTCCTTGACCCACTTCTCGGCCGCCTTCTCGGCGGTCATCTTGTCGGCGGCGACGTACTTGGCGACGAGGTTCTGCTGCTCGGTCGTCCAGTTGAAGTTCTTCAGGAACTTCGCCGCGTCGCTGTCCTCCTTCGCGAAGTCGGCGTTCATCCACTTCTTCAGCGGCACGTCCGGGTAGGCGCAGGCGACGGCCTTCTTGTCCGCGTCACAGCCGTCCTCGTACGGCGGCAGCTTCACCTCGACCAGGTCCATGGTCGCGTTCATCCACTGCGGGGTCCACCAGTAGGTGAGGAACGGCTTCTTGTTCTTGTAGAGCTGCTCCAGCTGCGCGAGGTGGGTGGCCTCGGCGCCCGCCTCGATCGGCTTGTAGTTCAGGCCGAGGTTCTTGATGAGGGCGTTGTCGTGCGAGACGTACGACGGGTCGCCCTTGATGAACTGGCCCTTGTCGCCGCTCTCCGGGGTCTTGAGGACGTCCACGTACTTGTTGAGGTTCTTGGCGTCCGTGATGTCCGGGTGCTGGTCCGCCAGGTACTTCGGAACGAACCAGCCGATGTGGCCCGTCACGCCGAGCTCGCCGGCCGGGACGACGGACTTGTTGCCCTGGACGTAACGCTTCTCCTCCTGGGGGTGGCCCCAGTCCTCCAGGATCGCGTCGATCTTGCCCTGGCTCATGGCGTCCCAGGCCGGGGTCTCGTCCATCTGCTGGGTCTTGACCTTGTAGCCGAGCTCGTGCTCCAACAGGTAGGCGGCGACGGCCGTGTTGACCTCGGCGCCGACCCACGAGGGGGTGTGCAGGCTGACCGTCTTGGAGTCCGAGCCGCCGGTGTCGGCGGCGCCGCAGGCGCTGACGGCGAGCAGGGTGACGGCGCCGGTCGCGGCGAGGAGCGTGTGGGCGCGACGGCTACGAGTGAGCTTGGGCATGGTGAACTGCCTTTCGGGTGTGGGGAGGTGGCGGTCAGCGCCGGCCGCCGGCCGGCTGGGTGAGCTTGTCGAGGGCCAGGCCGAGGCAGACGATGCCCGCGCCGGCGATCAGGCCGGTGCCGAGCTCGCCCGCGGTGAGGCCCTTGACCACGTCGAAGCCGAGCGCTCCGCCGCCGACCAGACCGCCGATGACGACGACGGCGAGGACGAGGACGACGCCCTGGTTCGCGGCGACCAGGAGCGCCGGGCGGGCCAGCGGCCACTGCACGTCGCGGATCTGCTGCCAGGTGGTGGCGCCCAGGGAGCGGGAGACCTCCATGGTGGCCGGGCTGACCTGCTTGAGGCCCTGGGTGGTGACCCGTACGACGGCCGGCAGGGCGTACACGGCCGCGGCGGTGATCGCGGCGACCCGGCCGGCGTTGAAGAGCTGGACGACCGGGATGAGGTAGATGAACTGCGGCAGCGTCTGCATGGCGTCGAAGACCGGGCGCAGCAGCCGTTCGACCGCCTGGACGCGGGCCGCGAGGACGCCGAGGGCGAAGCCGAGGAGCAGGGTGAGGGCGACGGCGACCAGGACCTGGGACAGGGTGTACAGGGACTTGCCCCAGATGCCGAGCACGCCGGTGCAGGCCAGGGCCAGTACGGCGGTCAGCGCGCCCCGCCAGGTGCCGACCAGCCAGGCCACGGCACCGGCGAGCAGCAGCAGGGCCCACCACGGCAGGGCCTGGAGGCCGCTGTCCAGCGGGTTGAGCACCCAGCTGGTGAAGGTGCCCGCCCACACGGAGGTGCCGCCGAGGACGGGCACGTCCTGGTAGACCGCGCCGACCAGCCAGTCGACGGCGGTGTTCAGCGGGGCGGCGAAGTCCACCGTGAACGCCTCGGGCCAGTCGCGGCCCACGGCGGAGCCGAACAGCAGCCCCGCGCCGGCCACCACGAGGGCGATCCCGGTGCCCCGGCGGCCGGCCGGGACGCCGCCCCGGGCTCCGGCGGCGGCGGTCGTCCGGTCGAGCCAGACGGCGATGAGCACGATGGCCAGGCCGGCGGTGAGGCCCTGGCCGAAGTCGCGGGTCTTCAGCGCCTGGTAGACGCTCTCGCCGAGACCGCCGGCGCCCACGACGGAGGCGATGACCACCATCGACAGGGCCATCATGATCGTCTGGTTCAGGCCGAGGAAGAGCTGCGGCCGGGCCATCGGCAGCCGCGCCGTCCACAGCCGCTGCCACGGGGTCGAGCCGAGCGACCGGGAGGCCTCCAGGACCGCCGGGTCCGCGCCGCGCAGGCCCAGGGTGGTCATCCGGACCATCGGGGGCGCGGCGTAGATCACCGTGGTGATGAGCGCCGACGGGGTGCCGATGCCGAAGATCAGGACGAGCGGGAGCAGGTACGCGAAGGACGGCAGCACCTGCATGGTGTCGAGCACCGGGCGCAGGATCCGCTGGGCGGTGTCGGAGAGCCCGCCGGCCAGGCCGAGCAGCAGGCCGAGCACGGAGGCGACGACGACGGCCACCAGCATCAGGGCGAGCGTCTCGGTCGCCTGCTCCCACAGCCCGAGGAGCCCGCAGCCGGCCAGCGAGCCGACGGCGACGAGGGCCGGTCCCGCGCCCCTGCGGCCCGCGCCGCCCGCGTACCAGGCGAGCGCGGTGGCGAAGGTGAGCACGCCCGCCCAGCCGACCGAGCCGAGCAGGTCGTGGACCCAGGCGACGGAGTCGGTGGCCGCGTTGGACAGGTGCAGCAGGAAGTACAGGAAGACGGGGTGGGTGTCGCGGTTGTCGACCACCCAGTCGGCGAAGGAGTCCAGGTTGGGGACCAGGTCCACGCGCAGCGCCTGCGGCCAGCCGCCGTCCGCGAGCAGGGCGGCGGTGGGCAGCAGGAGGGCCAGGACCAGGAGCACCGCGGGGGCGGAGGGCCGGGGCAGCCGCCGGGGGCGGCGCGGGGCGGTGGCCTCGGCCTGCTTCCGGGAGCGCTCGGCGCCGGCGGGCGGGCTCGGGGTGGGTGCGGGGGCAGGGGTGGGACTGGTGGCGGTACTCATGCGGTCACCGGGTCCGTGTCGGTGTCCGGCGCGGCGGCGTCGGTAGCCGGGCCGGTGCTCGTACCCGGGCCGGCGTCCGTGCCCGTGCCGGTGCTCGTACCCGGGCCGGCGTCCGTGCCCGTGCCGGTGCTCGTACCAGTACCAGCGTCCGTTCCGGTGTCCGTGCCCGGGCCGGTGTCCGCGCCCTTGCGCATGTTCGGGACGGCGGGCGTGCCCGCACCCGTACGCGTACCGGAGTCACCGCCCGTACGCGGCCCCGCTTCGCCCGGCTCCACACCGGCCACCACGGCGAGCAGGCGCGCGTGGTCGACGACGCCGAGGAGGGCGCCGTCCGCCATGACCCGGGCCGGAAGGCCGTCGCGGGCGACGGCGGCGATGCCCTCGGCGACCGTGGCCCCGGGGGCGAGGACCGCGCCCCGGTCCGCCTCCTCGGCGGTGGCCGGACGCATCGCGCGGGAGACCGGGACGATCTGCTCGCGCGGCACGTCGCGCACGAAGTCGCGGACGTAGTCGTCGGCGGGCCGGGTGACGATCTCCTCGGGGGTGCCGAGCTGCACGATCGCGCCGTCCCGCATCAGGGCGATGCGGTCGCCGAGCTTGAGGGCCTCCGCGAGGTCGTGGGTGATGAAGACCATCGTGCGGCCCTCCTCGCGGTGGAGCCGGGCCACCTCCTCCTGCATGTCGCGGCGGATCAGCGGGTCGAGGGCGCTGAACGGCTCGTCGAACAGGAGGACTTCGGGGTCGGCGGCGAGGGCGCGGGCCAGGCCCACGCGCTGCTGCTGGCCGCCGGAGAGCTGGTTCGGACGGCGGTCCTCCAGGCCGGCGAGGCCGACCTTGGCGATGACCTCGCGGGCCTTCGCCCGCCGCAGGGCCTTCGCCATGCCCTGGATCTCCAGGCCGTACGCGACGTTGTCGAGGACGGTGCGGTGCGGGAGCAGGCCGAAGTGCTGGAAGACCATCGCGGCGCGGCGCCTGCGCAGTTCGCGCAGCCGGGTCCGGTCCATGGCGAGGACGTCCTCGCCGTCCATGGCGAGTTCGCCCGAGGTGGGCTCGATGAGCCGGGTCAGGCAGCGGACCAGGGTGGACTTGCCGGATCCTGACAGACCCATGACGACGAAGACCTCGCCGCGGCGGACGTCGAAGGAGACGTCCCGGACGGCGGCGGTGCAGCCGGTGCGTTCGCGGATCTCGGCCGTGGACAGGCCGGCGTACCGGGGGTCGGCGGGCACGCGGTCGGCCTTGGGTCCGAAGACCTTCCACAGGCCGCGGACGGAGAAGACGGGATCGTGACCGTCCATCAGGCGGCCTCCTTCGGGGTGGTGGTCGCGGCAAGCAGGTCGGCGCACTTCTCGCCCACCATGAGGACGGCGATCATCGGGTTGACGGCGGGGATGGTCGGGAAGACGGAGGCGTCGGCGATCCGTATGCTCTCCAGGCCGCGGACGGTCAGGTCGGGGGCCACGACGGCCAGGCGGTCGTCCTCGGCGCCGATCCTGCAGGTGCCGGCCGGGTGGTACACGGTGTGGGCGACCTTGCGGGCGTACTCGCTCAGCTCCTCGTCGCCGGTGACCTCGGGGCCCGGGCAGACCTCGCGGCCGAGCCAGGACGCCAGCGGTTCGGTCGCGGCGATCCTGCGGGCGATCCTGATGCCGTCGACGAGGGTGCGGGCGTCGTAGTCCTCCTCGTCGGTGAAGTAGCGGAAGTCCAGGGCCGGCTTGACCTCGGGGTCGGCGCTGGTCAGGTAGAGCCGGCCGCGGCTGCGCGGCTTGGGGATGTTCGGGGTCATCGACACGCCGTGCGCGGGCCGTTCGTAGCCCAGCCGCTCGGGGTTGTCGGTGAAGGGGATCTGGTAGAAGTGGAACATCAGGTCGGGTCCGGCCGACTCGGGGTCGCGGCGGACGAAGAGGCCCGCGTCGCTGTCCATCGCGGAGTTCTCGGGGATGGGCCCGTGGGTCTCCCAGACGATCACCGACTCCGGGTGGTCGAGCAGGTTCTCGCCGACGCCCGGCAGGTCGTGGCGGACGTCGATGCCGAGCTCGGTGAGCTGCTCGCGCGGCCCGATGCCGGAGTGGAGCAGCAGCCGGGGGGTGTCCACCGCGCCGGCGCAGACGATCACCTCGCGGGCCGCCCGCAGGAGGAGGTCCTCGCCGTCCTCGGTGCGCGCCCGTACGCCGGTGGCGCGGGTGCCGTCGAACTCCAGGCGGTACGCCCAGGTCTCCAGGAACAGGTGCAGGTTGGGGCGGTCCAGGAAGGGGTGCAGGTAGGCGACGGAGGCGGAGGAGCGCTTGTTGTCCTCCGGGTGGTAGGCGAGGTCGAAGAAGCCGGCGCCCTCGTGGAAGGGCCTGCGGTTGAAGCCCTCGATCCGGGGCACGCCGAGGGCGTCCTGCGCGGCGTCGACGAAGTCGCGGGCGATGGCGTTGCGGTCCTTCTCGTCCACCGGGACGATGTTGTTGAGGAGCCTGCCGAAGTACGGGTCCATCGAGGCGGCGTCCCAGCCGGCGGCGCCGAGGCCGGCCCACTCGTCCCAGTCGGACGGCAGCGGCTTGAACGCGATCAGGGTGTTGTGCGAGGAGCAGCCGCCGAGGACCCGGGCCCGGCTGTGCCGGATGTGGGAGTTGCCGCGCGGCTGTTCGGTGGTGGGGTAGTCGTAGTCCAGTTCTCCGCCGAGCAGGCCCATCCAGCGGCGCAGGGTGAGGACGTCGGGGCGGTCGACGTCGGACGGGCCGCCCTCGATGACGGCGACGGTGACGCCGGGGTCCTCGGTGAGGCGGGAGGCGATCACCGAGCCGGCGGTGCCGCCGCCGACGATGACGTAGTCGTAGTCGTGGGTGCGGTCGGACATGCTGTGTTCACTCCAAGGGGCGTGGGGGGTTCCGTACGGGCGGCTTCCGGGGGTCCGTACGGGCGGCTGCCGGAGGCCGTACGGGCGGCTCCGGGGGCGGTGCCGGCGGGGCACCGCCGCGCGGGATCAGCCGGAGAACCACCGCACGGGACGGGGCGCCAGGTTCTGGTAGACGTGCTTGGTCTCGCGGTACTCGGCGAGGCCCGAGGGGCCGAGTTCGCGTCCGACGCCGGACTTGCCGAAGCCGCCCCACTCGGCCTGGGGGAGGTAGGGGTGGAAGTCGTTGATCCACACGGTGCCGTGGCGCAGCCGGCCCGCGACCCGGCGGGCGCGGGCGGCGTCCGTGGTCCAGACGGCTCCGGCGAGGCCGTACTCGGTGTCGTTGGCGAGGGCCACGGCCTCGTCCTCGGTCCGGAAGGTCTCCACCGTGAGGACGGGGCCGAAGATCTCCTCGCGGACCACGCGCATCCGGCGGTGGCAGCGGTCGAGGACCGTCGGCTCGTAGAAGTAGCCGCCGTCGGGGCGGGCGGCGGAGGGGGCGGGGCGCCTTCCGCCGGTGCGGAGCACGGCGCCCTCGGCGAGCGCGGAGGCGACGTACGCCTCGGTGCGCTCCAGCTGGGCCCGGGAGACCAGCGGGCCGCACTCGACGTCCTTCTCGGTGCCGCGGCCCAGCCGGATGCGGGCGGCCCGGCGGCTCAGTTCGGTGACGAACCGCTCGCGCACCGACTCCTCGACGATCAGCCGGGAGCCGGCGGAGCAGACCTGGCCGCTGTGGATGAAGGCGGCGTTGAGGGCCTGGTCGACGGCGGTGTCGAAGCCGTCGGCGGTCTCGCAGGCGTCGGCGAAGACCACGTTGGGGTTCTTGCCGCCGAGTTCGAGGGCGACCTTCTTGACGCCGGGGGCCGCGGCCTGCGCCACCTTCACGCCGCTGGTCAGGCCGCCGGTGAAGGAGACGAGGTCGACGTCGGGGTGCTCGGAGAGGCGGGCGCCGACGGTGTGGCCGGGTCCTGTGACCAGGTTCGCGACGCCGGCGGGGAGCCCGGCCTCGGCGAGGAGCGCGATGAGGGCCACGGTGCTGAGCGGGGTGATCTCGCTCGGCTTGATCACGAAGGTGTTTCCGGCGGCGAGCGCCGGGGCGATCTTCCAACTGGCCTGGAGCAGCGGGTAGTTCCAGGGGGTGATCATGGCGCAGACGCCCACCGGCTCGTGGACGACGACGCTGTGCACGGTGTCGCTGCCGGCGTCGACGACGCGGCCCGCGCCCTCCGCCACGACGAGGTCGGCGAAGTACCGGAAGGCGTCGGCGACGCAGTCGACGTCGACGCGTCCCTCCTCGACGGTCTTCCCGGCGTCGCGGCTCTCCAGGAGGGCCAGTTCCTCGCGGTCGCGGACCAGCAGGTCGGCGGTGCGGCGCAGCAGCGCGGCCCGCTCGGCCACCGGGGTGCCCGGCCAGACACCGGAGTCGAAGGCGGCGCGCGCCGAGGCGACGGCGGCGTCGGCGTCCGCCTCGCCCCCCTCGGCCACCTCGGCGAAGGGCAGGCCGTCCGCGGGGTCGAGGACGTCGCGCGTCTCACCGCTCAGCGCGCCGCGCCAGGAGCCGCCCGTGTGAATGGTCGTTCGTGTCAACAAGAGTCAAGTGGCTTTCTTCTCCGGGCGGACGAGCTCCGCCGTCCCCGTGTCTCCGCGTTCCCGCCGCCCCGCCGCCGTGCGGGGGCGGCCGGCGGAGGGGGAAGGGGCCGGGAACGCGGGGCGGACCGTCGGCGCGGTACGGCCATGGGCCGCGGGGCTCACCGAGACAGGACCCGCCCAAGGCCGCCGCCACCGGCGGGAGGCCGGAGTACGGGCAGTGGTCATGCGGGCCGAAGTTACCCAGCAGAAAGTGAAATCGCATGAGGCGAGAGCCTTGCGCCGGGCAATTCAGAGTGTTATCGCCCGAGCCGCCTGCGATCCCCAGAAAGTGACAAGCTCAACAAGATGTTTGAGCAAAACGGCACAACCAAGGGCAAATGGTCACTTGATAACGAAGAGGTAACACATTTGCAGCATGCCACGGTCGCAATCCGAACGTTATGCCATTGTCGGCGGCCGGGTGGTTTGACCTCCCCGGAATTGGTTAGCGAGCGCCCCCGTGACGACCCGGCCGCGTACGGCGCGCGGCACATACGCCTCCGCCCGGCGCGGGGAGCGCCGGGCGGAGGAAAGCAACTGAAGGGTGCGGCCGGTTACTTGACGTTGACGGCCTTCCAGGCGGCGTCGACCGCGTGGTACTCGGCGCTGTTCGCGCCGTAGAGGTCGGTCGCCGCGGAGAGGGTGGCGGTGCGGGCGCCGGCGTAGTCGGTGGAGGAGGTCATGTAGACCGAGAGGGCCTTGTACCAGATCTTGTAGGCGGCCTGGCGGCCGATGCCGGTGACGGTGGAGCCGTCGTAGGTCGGGGAGTCGTAGCTGACGCCGTTGATGGTCTTGGCGCCGCTGCCCTCGGCGAGCAGGTAGAAGAAGTGGTTGGCCGGGCCCGAGGAGTAGTGGACGTCGAGGCGGCCGAGGCTCTTCGACCAGTAGTCGGCGGAGTTGCCGTCCCGGCTCGGCTTGTCCATGTAGCGCAGCGGGGTGCCGTTGCCGCGGATGTCGATCTTCTCGCCGATGAGGTAGTCGCCGGCGTCGGAGGCGTTGTTCGCGAAGAACTCCACCGAGGTGCCGAGGATGTCGGAGGTGGCCTCGTTGAGGCCGCCCGACTCGCGGCTGTAGCGCAGGCCGGCGGTGGCGGCGGTCAGGCCGTGGGTCATCTCGTGGCCGGCGACGTCGAGGGAGGTCAGCGGCTTGAGGTTGTTGGCGCCGTCGCCGTACGTCATGCAGAAGCACTGGTCGGACCAGAAGGCGTTGACGTACGCGTTGCCGTAGTGGACGCGGGAGTAGGCGGCGACGCCGTCGCCGCGGATGCCGTTGCGGCCGAGCTCGTTCTTGTAGAAGTCCCAGGTCACGGCCGCGCCGTAGTGGGCGTCGGCGGCCGCGGTCTCGCGGTGGCTCGCCAGGCCGTTGCCCCAGGTGTCGGTGGAGTTGGTGAAGAGGGTGCCGGTGCCGTTGGTGCCGCCGTTCAGGTCGTACGTCTTGTGGCCGCCGCGGGCGGTGTCGGTGAGGGAGTAGCCGGGCGCGGTGCCGAGGGTGACCTGGCCGCTGTACCGGGTGTTGCCGACGCCCGTCTCGATCGCCTCGTAGGAGTGGAGCTCCTTGCCGGTGGTGGCGTCCGTGATGACGTGGCGCTCGCTCGGCGTGCCGTCGTGCTGAAGGCCGGTGACGACGCTCTCCCAGGCGAGGACCGGCTTGCCGGTGGCGGCCCAGATCACCTTGCGGGCGCCCTCGCGCGTCCGCTCGGCGGCCGTGGTCGGGACGGCTATGCGGGCCGGGGTCGCCTTGGTGGTGGAGCGGGCGCCGTTCTTCTTCCGGTGGACGACCAGGTCGCCGCCGAGGACCGGCAGGCCCTCGTAGGTGCGCTCGTAGCGGGTGTGGACGGTGCCGTCCGCGTCCTTGACGACGTCCCGGACGACCAGCTTCTCCCGGTCGCCGAGGCCGATCGCCCGGGCGGTGGCGACGGCCGAGGCCTGGGCCTCCTGGATCGCGGCGGCGCGCTGCGGGGCGCTGAGGGCGAGGGCGGTGGCCCCGGCCTCCCGGGAGACCTCGGCGCCGGCGGTTCCGGTCTGGAATCCGACGACGACCATGGCGGCCGAGGCGGCGAGGGCGGCGGTGCGCACGACGGTGCGGCGGTGCGAGGACTGCTGGCGGATCACGCGGGCTCCTTCGCTGAAACGCGTGGGGGCGGTGTGGGGGATGACGCGAGGGGCGAGCGTGCCAGCAGAATCGGTTTTTTGACAGGTATGCAACAAGGATTTGACCATCTGTTGTCCGAAGGGTGAAGCGAGGCGTCCGCTATCCGGGGCGAACGGGCTTTCGCGGAAGAGCGGTTCGGGACCCCTCCCGTCCTCCCCGGGGGCGACATCACGCCACGTATGGAGCGGTACGGGGAGCCACCCGGCACAGCGCCCGGTGAGCCCGGACCGTCCGCCGGCCCGCACGGGGCCCTCCCGTCCGCGCGCCGCCGGGGCGGGAGGGGCGTGAGCGCGGCTCCCGGGGCCGCCCGGAAACGTCTCCCACGCGCGCGTGCCGCCCGCGCCCCCGGCCCCGTACTGTCCGCAACGGGCAGGCAGCGCACCGTACATGGCGCAAACCGAGCGCAACTCGGGCCGGGCGCGCCGCGGGTGGCGCCGGTTCGGCGCCCGTGTCCTTCCTGTGGTGCACACTTGCTGCCTGGTACAGCGCTCACGGGGAAGGCGGCCTGCGCACATGCTGACGGGGATCGAGGAGGTCGACTGGGCCTCGCTGGGGCACGCCTACGGCCCCGCCGACGACGTGCCGGCCCTGCTGCGCGGACTCGCCTCGCCCGACCCCGCCGAGCGGGAGACCGCCCTCGACGGCATGTACGGGGCGGTGCACCACCAGGGGGACGTCTACGACTCCACCCTCGCCTGCATCCCCTTCCTCCTCGAACTCGTCGCCGACCCCGCCGTCCAGGACCGCGGCGGCATCGTCGAACTGCTCACCAGCATCGGCGGCATCGAGCTCGACGACGAGGACGACGACCTCGACGGACCGGCGGGACTCGACCCGGACGGCGCCGAGTGCGTCCCCGCCGCGAACTTCGCGATGGCCGCGGCGGCCGTCGCCGCGGGCGCCGACGTCTTCCTGTGCCTGGTCGACGACGCCGACACCGAGGTACGGCTCGCCGCGCCGGTCGCGCTGGCCTCGCTGCACCCGGACCCCGCGCGCGTGCTGAGCCTGCTGCGGGAGCGGCTGAGCGTGGAGCCGGACACCGAGGTGCGGCTCGCGCTGGTCGCGGCGGTGGGGCGGATCGCGCTGCGGCACGCCTCGCTGCGGTCCGAGACCGTCGACTGGCTGGCCTGGCTGGCGCGGGCGGCGCAGGACCCGGGACTGCGCCTCGCCTCCCTCGCCCAGCTCGCGCGCTGCGCGCCGGGGCGGATCCCGGACGACATCGTGCGGCGGGTGACGGAGCTCCTGGAGGAGATCCGGACGGCGCCCCCGCCCGAACCGGACGACAGGAGCGACGACAAGGGCGAGGAACCCGGCCCCGCGCGGATGCCGGTGACGCTCGTGGGCCAGGTCCGCGAACTCCTGGAGGAGCAGGTCGCCGGGCAGCGGACACCGTGCACGGAGGAGCTGCTGCGGACCCTGCACGGCGCCCTCGACGACCGCGTGGACGACCGGATCGCCCTGGTCCTCGCTCAGCTGCGCAGCCCCGACCCGGGCCAGCGGACGGACGCGATCTGGCTGTGCGGCGGTCTGATACGGCTCTGGCGCGGGCGGTACGAGGAGGTCGTCCGGCTCGTCGGCGCGCAGCTGGCCGACCCCGACGCCCGGCTCCGGGAGGCCGCCACCTCCTTCCTGGAGCGCCTCTTCGAGCTGGGCGCCCCGGCGGCCGACGGGCTCGCCGCCGTCCTCGCCGGCGGCGAAGGGCCGGGCGGGGCGCCGGTGCTCCGCGGCGGTCCGACGGAGCTCACCGGCAGGACCGCGCGGGACGGGGCGCTGCTCGCCCTCGCGCGGTGCGGCGACGCCCGCGCCGTACCGCTGCTCGCGCGGGCCCTCGAAGGGCCGGGCGAGGTGCGGCGCGAGCTGCTGTACGCGGTCGACGGCCTCGGCCCGGCCGCGGCGGGGCTCGCACCGCTGCTGCGCCACCGGCTCGCGGCGGTCGGACTCGACGAGGACCTGTACGACCGGTCGTCGCCGCTCCTGTACGCCCTGGCGGCGGTACGGGGCGGCCAGGCGCTCCCGGAGGTGCTGCGGGTGCTGCGCGGGGCGCCGGAGCACCGGCGCGAGTGGGTGCGGGAGGCGGCGGCCCGTACCCTCGCCTCCTTCGGCCCCGCCGCCCGGGAGGCCGTACCGGAGCTACGGGAGCTGCTCGCCGCCCGCACGGCGACGCTCGCCACCACGGCGGCGCGCGCCCTGTGGGCGGTCGAGGGCGACGCGGACGCGGTGGTGCCGGTCCTGGAGCGGTGGCTGCGACCGGGCACGTCCGGCACCGACCGGTGCGCGGCGGCCCAGGCGCTCGGCGCGATCGGCCCGGCGGCGGCCGGCGCGGCGCGGGCGCTGCGCCCGGGGCTCACCTCCCGCGACCTGTGGGAGCGGGTCCGCTGCGCGGCGGCGCTGTGGCGGGTGGCCGGGGAGACGGACCGGACGCTGCCGGTGCTGCTCGCGGCCTGGGAGGAGAACCGGCACGCGCGCGTGGACATCGCCGAGTGCCTGGCCGAGATGGGCCCGGCCGCGGCGGCGGCCCAGCTGCCGGTCCTCACCGAGCTGACCCGCCGCCGCCGGCACAACGCCCGCGAGGGCGCCTCCGGCAGCCACGACATCCACCAGGACGAGAAGCTCCTGACCCTGTGCCGGGCGGCGCTGGCCCGGATGGAGCGGCGGGCGTAGGAGCCGGGGGACGGGCGTAGAAGCCGGGGGGGGCGGGAGCGGCCCGGTCGGTGTGCGGCGCCGAGTGGACCTATTGTCTTTCTCGGACCGCCGCCGTCCGAAGACCGCCACCGCCCGAAGACCGCCACCGCCCGAGCACCGCCGCCCGACCGAGGAACCGTGTGAGAACAGCCCGCGCCGTCCGCCTCCTCGCCGCCGTCACCGCGCTCGTGGCGGCGGCCGGGTGCGGCGACGAGGGCGGCCTGGAGAGCGACGGGCCCGTGAAGGCCGCCGTGGGACCCGTACGGCTGTGGCCCGACCTGCCGCCCGCCTCGGACCCGCCGGCCGACTACGGGGAGACCGACACCGAACGGGTGCCGGGGATCACCGTGCGGAACGGCGACGTGCGGACCGTGGACCCGGTCGCGGTGGTCCGGGCCGAGGTGGCCGCGCACCCCGACGCGTACGCCGGCGAGGGCAAGGCGTACGAGGAGACCGCCCGGGCGGTCCTCGCCTGCGACACGGCACCGGCGAAGTGCCCGGTGCTCCCGCCGTACTACCGGGACCTGACCGGGGACGGCCGGGACGAGCTGATCGTCGGCGTCCGGATGCCCGAGCAGCAGGTCGCCGTCCTCGTGTACCTCGTCGAGCGGGGCGGCCTCACCCGGGTCATGACCACCGTCGAACAGGTGATCAGCGTGGAGCTGGCCGGCCGTGACCTGATCGTCCGGGCGGCCTCCGCGGGCATCCCGGGGTACGAGTACCGCACCGTCTGGGCCTGGGACGAGCGGCAGCACGCCGTACTGCCGACGCGGGACGAGATCGTCCCCGTACGCCCGCCCTCGGCCTCCCCGAGCACGGCGCCACGTGTCAGTCCGAGCGCCAGGCCGCGCACGAGCCCCGCTCCCCGTCCCACGCCCCCGGGACCGGCCGCATGACGCCGCCCCGTGCCCGCCGGCCGCGGGCGCCCGCCTGGACCGCGACGCTCACCTGGAAGGCCGCGGTCTTCATCGCCGTGATGTGCTGCGCGCTCGCCGCGCTGCTCGGCACCCTGGTGCACGTCTCCGTGACCGGGCAGACCGTGCGGGACGCCCGGGAGAAGGCACTGGCCCAGCTCGGGGACGTCACCCGGCTGTACGAGGCGGGCGAACCGCTGCCGCCGTTCGCCGGACTCGACCCCGAGGGGCTGCCGGAGCCGCTGCGGCGGCTGACCGCGCACGGCGAGCGCGGCACGATGGTCGCCGACCACCAGGGGCGGCCCACCATGTGGGCGGCGGGCCCGGCGGACGGGCACGCGCTCGCCGTCCGGGTCGACCACAGCCTGGGCGCCGGGACCATCGACGCCCTGGACCGGTCGATCGTCGGCTCCTCGATCCTCGCGATCGCGGCGACCCTGGCCGTCGGCGCCGCCGCCGTCACCCGGGTCACCCGCCGGCTCCACGCCACCGCGCAGGTGGCCCGCCGGATCACCGCCGGAGACCTGGACGCGCGCGTGGACGACCCCAGGACGAAGGACCCCCGGCGCCCGCAGGACGAGGTGGCGACGGTCTCCGGGGCCCTGGACACCATGGCCTCGACCCTCCAGCGCAAGCTCCAGAGCGAGCAGCGGTTCACCGCGGACGTGGCCCATGAGCTGCGCACCCCGCTGACCGGCCTCTCGGCCGCCGCCGAACTGCTGCCGGAGGGGCGCCCCGCGGAGCTCGTACGGGACAGGGTGAAGGCCATGCGGGGGCTGACCGAGGACCTCCTGGAGATCTCCCGGCTCGACGCCCGCAACGAGACCGTCGACCTGGCCGTGCACGGACTCGGGCCGCTCGTCGAGCGGGTGGTGCGCGCCTCGGGCACCGACACGGAGGTGCGGATCGTGCGGGACGCGACGGTCGAGACGGACCGGCGGCGCCTCGAACGGGTCCTCGGCAACCTGGTCGCCAACGCGCACCGGCACGGCCGCCCGCCGGTGGTGGTGACCGTCGACGGGCCGACGGTGACGGTACGGGACCACGGCCCGGGCTACCCGGAGTACCTCCTCGCCTCGGGCCCGCAGCGGTTCCGCACCGAGAGCGGCGGCAAGGGGCACGGCCTGGGCCTGACCATCGCGGTGGGGCAGGCGGAGGTGATCGGCGCCGAGCTGGTCTTCGCCAATGCCCAAAACGGCGCGGCCGAGGGCGGCGGGGCCGAGGCGCGGATCCTGCTGCCGGAGTACGTACGGTTCGAGGACGCCGACGCCCCGGCGGAGTGAACGCCCCCTCCGCACGGCTGAACACCCCTCACGGCACACCGTCACACAAAAGGGACATACGGCATACGGCTTGCTACGTTGCCGACCATGACCGCACCTCGCCGCACGGAGGCACGCGCGGGGGCACGGACGGAAGCCCGGGACGCGCCTCCGCCCGGTGCCCGCGTCCCGAAGCGGCGCGGGGTGGAACTGGTGCTGCTCCTCGGCGCCGTCCTCATCTCCGTCTGCGGCTACGCCGAGGTGGGCCTCGCCCACGACGGGGCCGTACCGCCGGACGCCGCCCGGTACGGCGCGGGGCTCGGCCTCCTCGCGCTCCTCGCGCACCTCGCCGTACGCTTCCGGGCCCCGTACGCCGACCCGCTCCTGCTGCCCATCGCCGTCCTGCTCAACGGCCTCGGCCTGGTCCTGATCTACCGGCTCGACCTGGAGACCCCCCACGACCAGGCGGCGACCACCCAGCTGGTGTGGTCGACGCTCGGCGTCGCGCTCTTCATCGTGGTGGTCCTGGTGCTGCGCGACCACCGCGCCCTGCAGGGGTACGCGTACGTCTCCGTCGCCGCCGCGCTCGCCCTGATGATCCTGCCGATCTTCTTCCCCGCGGTGAACGGGGCCCGGATCTGGATCCGGCTCGGCGGGCTCTCCTTCCAGCCGGGCGAGTTCGCGAAGATCCTGCTCGCGGTCTTCTTCGCCGCGTACCTCTCCGCCAACCTCAGCGCGCTCGCGTACGCCGGCCGCCGGATCTGGAGGTTCCAGTTCCCCACCTGGCGGGTGCTCGGGCCGATCGTGGCGATCTGGCTGCTGAGCGTCGGCGTCCTCGTCCTGGAGCGGGACCTCGGCACCTCGCTGCTCTTCTTCGGCCTCTTCGTGATCATGCTGTACGTGGCGACGGGACGCACCGGCTGGATCGCGATCGGCCTGCTGCTCGCCGCCGCCGGCGCCTTCCTCATCGGCTCGGTCGAACCGCACGTGCACAGCAGGGTGCAGGACTGGCTCGACCCGTACGCCTCCATCCGCGCGGGCCACGGCCCCGGCCAGCTCGCCCAGTCGCTCTTCGCCTTCGCCGCCGGCGGGATGCTCGGCACCGGCCTCGGCCTCGGCCACTCGGTCCTCATCGGCTTCGCCGCCAAGTCGGACTTCATCCTGGCGACGGCCGGCGAGGAACTGGGCCTCCTCGGCCTCACCGCCCTCTTCCTCCTGTACGCCCTCTTCGTGGCGCGCGGCTACCGGGCCGGCCTCGCCCTGCGCGACCCCTTCGGCCGGCTGCTCGCGACCGGACTCGCGTCGATCGTGGCGCTCCAGGTCTTCGTGATCGCGGGCGGGGTGATGGGCCTGATCCCGCTGACGGGCATGGCGATGCCGTTCCTGGCGCAGGGCGGCTCGTCGGTGGTGACCAACTGGGTGATCGTCGCGCTCCTCGTCAGGGTCAGCGACTCGGCGCGGGCGCCGCGGCCGGAGACGGCGGACACCGGCGAACTGGCGAAGGTGGAGGCCGACCGGTGATCCGCTACATCCGGCGGGCCGCCGCCCTCTGCCTGGTCCTCCTCGCGGCACTCCTGGTCAACGCGGTCCGGGTGATGCTGGTCGAGGCCGGCGAGCTGGACGCGAACCCGGCCAACCGGCGGGGCTCCATCGCCCGCTGGGCCGAGCCGCGCGGCGAGATCGTCGTCGACGGGAAGCCGGTCACCGGCTCCCGGGACAGCGGACAGCAGCTGCGCTGGGAGCGGACCTACCTCCGGGGCCCGCTGTACGCGCCGGTCACCGGCCACGCCTCCCAGACGTACGGCACCACGATGGTCGAGCACGCCGAGGACGCGATCCTCTCCGGCGCCGACCCGATGCTCGCGCCGCTGCCGCTGTGGAACGACCTCACCCGGGGCCGCTCCCCCGGCGGCGACGTGGTGACGACGATCCGCGCGTCGATGCAGGAGGCCGCCTACCGGGGCCTCGACGGCAAGCGCGGCGCGGTCGTGGCACTTGAGCCGTCGAGCGGCCGGATCCTGGCGCTCGTCTCCTCCCCCTCGTACGAGCCCGGCGTGCTCTCCGGCACCGGCGCGGACGTGAAGGACGCCTGGACCCGGCTGACGACCTCCCCGAACCAGCCGATGCTCAACCGCGCACTGCGACAGACGTATCCACCCGGCTCCACCTTCAAGATCGTGACGGCCGCGGCGGCCCTGGACTCGGAGGTGGTGCGGGACGTGGACGCGCCGACGGACACGCCCGACCCCTTCGTGCTGCCCGGCACCCGGCAGGTGCTGCCGAACGAGGCGAAGGGCTGCGAGGACGCCTCGCTCGCGTACGCCCTCCAGTGGTCGTGCAACACGGTGATGGCCGGGCTCGGCGTGGACGTCGGCCTGGAGACGATGGTGGAGACGGCGGAACGGTTCGGCTTCGACGACACCACGCTGCGGGTGCCGTCCTGGGTGGCGAAGTCCCACTTCGACCGCGAGATGAGCCCGGACCAGCTGGCGCTCTCCTCGATCGGCCAGTTCGACACGACGGCCACGCCGCTCCAGATGGCGATGGTGGCGGCGGCGGTCGCCAACACCGGCGAGATCGCGCAGCCGTACCTCGTCGACCGGACGACCACCTCCGGCGGCGCGACCGTGGACCGCACCCCGCGCCGCAGCTACCGGCAGGCGATGAGCCCGTCGACGGCCCTCCAGCTCCAGCGCCTGATGGTGCGGGCGGTGGAGGAGGGCACGGGCACCAACGCGGCGATCCCCGGCGCCCGGGTCGGCGGCAAGACGGGCACGGCCCAGCACGGCTTCGGCAACACGGGAACCCCGTACGCCTGGTTCATCGCCTGGGCGCAGGCGGAGGACTCGGGCCGCCCGGCGGTCGCGGTGGCGGTCGTCGTGGAGGACGCGGAAGCGTCCCGCACGGACATCAGCGGCGGCGGCAGCGCGGCCCCCATCGCCCGCGACGTGATGCGCGAGGCGCTGCGCCTGGAGGCGGAGGCCCGGGGGACCCCGGGCCCGCGCGGCGAACGGCCCCGGAAGAGCCCCGCGCCCCGGCCTGCCGGCCCGCCGGGGATGACGGCGCGCCCGGCACCCTGAGAGGGTGCCGGGCATGATCGTCCGAGTGAGCGAGGCCCGCGTCCGTCCCGAACGCTTCGAGGAGTTCAGGGAGTCGATCGTCTCGGCGGTACGCGGCTTCCCGGCCCGCCACCCCGGCCTGGTCGCCCACGAGGTGCTGGTCGCACCGCCGCACTCGCTGCTGTACGTGAGCCGCTGGCGGTCCGAGGAGGACCTGGTGGCGTACGCCGGGAAGAACTGGCGCGACGAGCCGGTGGTCCTGCCCGGCGAGGAGGAGTACCTCCTCGGCCCGCTCGAACTGCGCCACTTCACGGTCGCACCCCTGGACTGAGCCCTCCTACTCCACCCCACCCTCCGCGATCGCCTCGGCCACCTCCGCGACCCGCGCCCGCTCCTCCGCCGCGAAGCGTTCGGCGTCGAGCCGCTCCGCGATCTCCTCGTCCTGGGCCATGAGCAGGTCGAGGCGGGAGTCGCCGAGGTCGAAGACGCCCATGTCGAGGTAGGCCTTCTGGAGGCGTTCGCCCCACAGCCCGATGTCCTTGACGCAGGGCACGATCCGGCTGAACAGCAGCTTCCGGAAGAGGTGCAGGAACTCGCTCCGCTCGCTGAACTCCTCGGCCTCCTTCCGCCCGACGCCGAAGTTCTCCAGGACCTCGACCCCGCGCAGCCGGTCCCGCATCAGGTGGCAGCCCTCGATGACGAACTCCTCGCGCTCGCGCAGTTCGGCGTCGCCGAGCTGCCGGTAGTGGTCGCGCAGGGCCATCCGCCCGAAGGCCACGTGCCGGGCCTCGTCCTGCATGACGTACGCGAGGATCTGCCGGGGCAGCGGCTTGTCGGTGGTGTCGCGGATCATGCCGAAGGCGGCGAGCGCCAGGCCCTCGATGAGCACCTGCATGCCCAGGTAGGGCATGTCCCAGCGGGAGTCGCGGAGGGTGTCGTCGAGGAGGGACTGAAGATCGCCGTTGATCGGATAGAGCATCCCGATCTTCTCGTGGAGGAAACGGGAGTAGACCTCGGCGTGCCGGGCCTCGTCCATGGTCTGGGTGGCCGAGTAGAACTTGGCGTCGAGGTCGGGCGCGGACTCGACGATCCGGGCCGCGCAGACCATGGCGCCCTGCTCGCCGTGGAGGAACTGGCTGAAGTTCCAGGAGGCGTAGTGGCGGCGCAGCTCGCCCTTGTCCTTCTCGCTGAGCTTGGCCCAGTACCGGGTGCCGTACAGGGCGAGCGCCTCGTCGGGGGTGCCGAGCGGATCGTACGGATCGACCTCAAGCGCCCAGTCGATACGACGGGCGCCGTCCCACTGCTTGTCCTTCCCCTTCTGGTAGAGGGCGAGGAGCCGCTCCCGGCCGGCGCCGGCCATGTCGTACTCCCAGGAGAAGCGGGCCTCGCCGGTGGCCGGGATCTCCCGGCCGGGCCCGGACGGGGGCCTCACGTAGAGCTCGTGCGTCGACACCGACCACTCCTTCCGGCCGCCGGCCTCCCGGCCGCCCCCAGCAGGCTCACACGCTCCTTGACGAAGCGTCAACAAGTCGCGCACAGGGGATTGACGGCCTTGCTGACGGGCAGTCTGATAAGAGGTGACCGAAGGTAACCCCAGTGAGGTGTCCCCGCCATGACCCCCTCCACCGAGCCCGACTTCACCCTCCTGCGGGATGCTCTGGGGCCGCTCCGCGACCGCGAGCGGCTCGCCGAACGGCTCCTGGAGTCCTCCCGCAAGCACTCCTACGACCCCGACACCGCCCTCGACTGGGACGCCCCCTTCGAGGATGGCACGTGGTACTGGCCACCGGAACTGGTCTCCCTCTACGGCACCCCCCTGTGGGACCGGATGCCGGAGGAGCAGCGGATCGCCCTCTCCCGCCACGAGGCCGCCTCGCTCGCCTCGCTCGGCATCTGGTTCGAGGTCATCCTGATGCAGCTGCTGGTCCGGCACATCTACGACAAGCAGCTGACCAGCCATCACGTGGGCTACGCCCTCACCGAGATCGCCGACGAGTGCCGGCACTCGATGATGTTCGCCCGCCTGATCCGTAAGAGCGGCACCGGCGAATACCCGGTCCCCCGCGTCTACCACAACCTCGCCCGCGTCCTGAAGACCGTCTCCACCACCCCCGGCTCCTTCGCCGCCACCCTCCTCGGCGAGGAGATCCTCGACTGGATGCAGCGCCTGACCTTCCCGGACGAGCGGGTCCAGCCCCTGGTACGCGGCGTGACCCGCATCCACGTGGTCGAGGAGGCCCGTCACGTGCGCTACGCCCGCGAGGAACTGCGCCGCCAGATGGTGACGGCACCGCGCTGGGAGCGGGAGTTCACCCGCCTCAGCTGCGGCGAGGCCGCCCGCGTCTTCTCCACCTGCTTCGTCAACCCGGCCGTCTACGACGCGGTGGGCCTGGACCGCCGCCAGGCGGTGGCCCAGGTCCAAACGAGCGCCCACCGCCGCGAGGTCATGCAGGCCGGCGCCGAACGCCTGACGGACTTCCTCGACGACATCGGCGTCCTGCGCGGCCCGGGCCGCCGCCTG
Organism: Streptomyces sp. CC208A; assembly: GCF_030010625.1. Taxonomy (GTDB): domain Bacteria; phylum Actinomycetota; class Actinomycetes; order Streptomycetales; family Streptomycetaceae; genus Streptomyces. The sequence goes on from NZ_JASCXN010000005.1 coordinate 275,257, forward strand.
TGGCGCTCGTCCGGGCTGCTGGCCTGAGCGACACGCAAAGCCCCCGGGCCGGGACTACGCTGCCGGTATGACGAGCGCCGCCTCTCCCGCGTACCGACGGCTCAGTGTCGAGGAGCGGCGCGGCCAGCTCCTGGAGGCGGCGCTCGGGCTCTTCGCTCACCGGGCGCCCGAGGACGTGTCGCTCGACGACGTCGCCGAGGCGGCCGGAGTCTCGCGGCCGTTGGTGTACAGGTACTTTCCCGGCGGGAAGCAGCAGCTGTACGAGGCGGCGCTGCGGTCCTCCGCCGACGCGCTGCACCGGTGCTTCGCCGAGCCGCAGGAGGGGCCGCCCACCGTGCGGCTCGGGCGGGTGCTCGACCGGTATCTGGACTTCGTGGACGGGCACGACGCTGGGTTCAGTGCGCTGCTGCGGGGCGGGAGCGTCGTGGAGACCTCCGCGACCACGGCGATCGTGGACGAGGTGCGGCGGGCCGCGGCCGAGCAGATCTTCCTGCACCTGGGGGCGGAGCGGCCGGGGCGGCGGCTCGGGATGCTGGTCCGTACGTGGATCGCGGCCGTCGAGGCGGCCTCGCTCATCTGGCTCGACGAGGGGAAGTCACCTTCCGCCTCCGAGCTGCGGGACGGGTTGGTCGACCAGCTCGTCGCCGTGCTCGTCGCGGGTGCGGCAGGGGACGAGGAGACCGCCGGGGTGGTGCGGCGGCTGCTCGCCCAGGAGCGACCCGGCGGGCCCGTGGCGGACCTGGCGCGGCGCCTGCTGCCGCTCGTCGGCGAGGCGGCCCGGCTGCTGTGACCTCCCGTGGTGGGGGGGTGAGAAACGAGCTCCCCTTCCGTGGCGGCCCGCTCGACGGGCGGGTCCTGCCGATCCCGCTCGGCCCGACCGGCCGCCTGCCGAAGTGGTACGAGGCGCCGGTGCCGGCCCACGACGGCCGACCGCCCATGGTGTACGCGTACCGGCGCGAGCCCGCCGGGTACACCAAGCGGCTGGGTCTACGAGTACGCCCCCCGGGGGGGGCGCGGGCGGCGCGAGCTGAAGACGACACGGCGCTGCGGGTGCCATCCTGGGGGCGAAGTCCGACTTCGGCCCCAGGATGAGCCCTGACCAGTCGGCGCTCTCCTCCATGTCAGGACCGAAGCAGAGCAGGTCGGCCGCCGCCTCCCGCAGCAGCTCCGGATCATCGGGGCGCCGCGGGCAACGGAGTCACGGGCAACGGCTGACGAGTCGTCCCTCGTCTGCCTCCTCATGCCGGAAGGCCCCGCCGAATGTCTCCATTCGGCGGGGCCTTCCTCGTTTCCCCGAAGCCTCACGGGGCTCTAGGCGTCGCCCGCCTGCCCGAGAAGCTCGGCGACCTCGGTTCGGCGCCAATCCCATTGAGGATACTTCTCGATCAGATCGAGGAACTCGGCGAACTCGATGACATCGCCGTAGTCCGTGTCGATGAGACCGGAGAAGCCCCGGAGCACGTAGGACAAGAACATGCGCGCCGCGTCCATGGACTGACAGGACACGTAGATCGCATGGGGTTCCGCCCCGGTCCTCCGCCTCGCCTCTTCGATCTCCTCGGGCTCGAAGTCCGAGAGGACATCGCCCGAGAAATCGAGAGCGTATGAGTTCCCGTTCCAGTGGAGGAAGTCTCCTTCACTGAGCGGGTCCTCCTCGGTCCCGAGGGACCGCACCTTGGTCTCGATGGCAGCACACTCCTGTGTGCTCGCCAGCAGGACGACAGAGGGCCAGGACACCGTTACCTCCCCCTTCTCATGGGGCGATCACCGCCAGGAGCTCTTCGAGATCGGTCGTGACCATCTGACCGGCCCGCTCCTGCCCCCGGACGACCGACGGCTTCAACCTCTTGCTCGGCCAGATGAAGCTGATGACCGGGTAATCGGTCGCCGACTCATAGCGAGTGTGATCCTTCATGGAGCCGTTGCCTCCGCCGGTCTTCACCTGGATCACCGCGTTACGCGTCACGATGTCGAAGTCGGTGATGTGCTTCCCGTCGGAGCCGACGATCTTGATCTCGACAGCCCTCACGTGGCCAGGGTATCGGGCCTCGATAGCGGCGACGAGCTCAGGAACTCCGGGGTCCGAGGGCGTGCCCACGTAGGACGGAGCGCTGTCGGCGCCGCCGTTGGCCGGGCAGGTGTCGTTGTGGACCAGGACAGGCGCCGCACCCGCCAGCACGTAGTACGTGTGCAGATCGCCGACGGTCATGTTGTGGACCGTGGCGTCCGTCGCCGTCCAGCGCTGGACGCCAGTGATCTGGACGTGCGTACCAGCGCTGGTCCTGAGCCACTGACCAGGCTCGAGATCGGTGGCATCGACCCACTGGCCCAGCTCGGGAACCCAGAACGGATGCTCGGCGGTCGCCGTGATCCGGTCCGTCTTCGCGCCTGCCTTGCCGTCCGTGTCGACGGTGATCTTGATCAGGTGCTTGAGGCCCTGACCCTTGATCTCGGCGGTGACCGGTTCAACGCGGGTCTCCCCGGTTGCCGGGTCGGTCGCGAGAACCTTGTCGCCGGCCTTGACCTTCTCGATCGGCTTGGCGGAGCCGTCGGCCATCAGGACCATCGTGCCGGGCACGAAGCTGTTGCAGCCGGGCGGGTCGGCCTTGCCGGCACCGCCGCTGCCACTGCTGCCACCGTTGCTGCGGGCGGAGGCACCGGACTTGCCGCCGCCTCCACCACCGGAACTCTTGCCTCCGCCTCCACCACCGGAGCTCTTGCCTCCGCCCTTGGTGCCGCCACCGGACTGGGAGGAGGACTTGGGCGCGGACTTGGTCTGGGCCTGCTTCTGAGTGGGGTTACCCGTCTTCTTCTTCGCGGCGGCCGCCGCATCGGCCTTTCTCTTGGCTGCCTCCGCAGCCTTCTTCTTCGCTCTCTGAGCGGCCTCCTTCTTGGCCTTCTCGATGGCGGCCTTCTTGGCCTTCAAGGCTGCCGCCTCGGCGGCCTTGGCTGCCTTGAGGACGGCCTCGGCGGCCTTCTTCGCCGCCTTGAACGACTGGATCGCGCTGATGGTGCGGTTGACCGCCTTGATGACGGACGGGATCTTGCCGAGCTTGGTCCACGGGATCGCGCCGATGATCAGGCTGCCGCAGGACCACATGTCACCGCCGAAGCAGGCCATGGCGTCGTTGATGCCGATGAAGTCCTTCAGCGTCTCCCACGCCACAGCGAGAATCACCGAGGAGAGGGACTTGCCCATGGTGGACTGCGCCTGCGCGACCTGTGCGGCGGACAGACCCGCGCCGGCGAGGGCCGCGGCCTTCTCGGAGGCGGTCAGGCTGACGGCGAGACCGGACGGGTCCGAGTACGTGACCGGATTGTTCTGCGCGTAGGCATAGCCGTTGGCCTGCAGCGGGTCGTTCAGGTCGAGCAGCGGGTCGGCGGACAGGAAGCGTCCGACCACCGGGTCGTAGAGACGGGCGCCCAGCGGCTGGAAGCCGGAGGCGTCGTCCCTGGTCTTGCCCAGGAACCCCTTGTGGGTCTGGAGGTTCTGACCCGCCGTGTCGGCCGCGCGCTGGTTGCCGAACGGGTCCTGCTTGCGCACCCGGACCGGCATCCCGGAGTAGAGCGCGACCTCCGCGTACACGCTGCCCTGGTGGTCCATGGTGAGCGCGTTGAGCGCGTCGCCACTCGTGCCGTTGGCGTAGCGCAGGACCGCGCCACCGGGGGTCGCGTAGGTGCGCTCGGTGCGGACCAGGACGCCGCCCTGCTGGACGGTGACCTGCGCCTCGCCCAGGTTCAACGTGGCCTGCTTGCCCTGGATGGTCAGCAGACGGGCGCCGTCGGGGCCGTAGATGTGACGGGTGTCGTTCTGCGGCAGCCACTGCTGGGCGACCTGGGCCGCGTCACAGGTGGCGAGCACGATCGGTGTCGCGTTGGCGTTCACCGCACCCTGCACCGCGAGGCACAGGCCCGAGGCAACGTGCGTCAGCTGGCCGGCCGCGTTGCGCTTGACCTGCTGAGCGGTGGTGCCGTTGCACTTCTGCAGCTGGGCCGCGGAGCCCGCGGTGTTGGCCGCCGGCTGGAGACACCAGGTGTCGTAGACCGACAGCGTGCCCAGGTCGGCGTTCGCCTGGCCCGGGGCCGGGGTGAAGCGCCATGCCTGCGCGACCGTGGCGTTACAGCTGTAGAGCTGGATCGGCTGACCGGCGGCCGCCAGACCCGACTTCAGGTCGAGGCACTTCTGGCCGAGACCCACGTACGGGGTCTTGCCGTCGGTCCCGGCGCCGGTGATCCGGTCCACCTGACCGTCATAGGTCCAGGTCAGGTCCTGCTTGTCGCCGTTCTGGATCGAGGTGATCGACTTGGTCTCACCGGTCAGCTCGTACAGACGCGTGGCCTCGGCCGTAATCTGCGCACCCGCGGGGGTGGTGTAGGCCTTCGTCACCTTGGTCAGCGTGTGCGGCTGACTGCCATCGGTCTTGCCGTAGGCGTAGGTGCTGACAGCGTCCTTGGCGGTGTTGCCGGAGAGGTCCTTCTCGGACAGCTTGGTCCGGTTGCCGAGCAGGTCGTACTCGTACTCCTGCCAGTAGCCGGAGCCGTCCGCGCCGGAGGCGACGTTGACCGTGCCGTCGGTGTTCTTCGGGTCGGCCGAGCACGAGGTCTGGGACTTGTTGGTCCACGCCTTCTTCAGCTGACCCAGCGGGTCGTAGGTGAAGCACTGGCGCTCCGCGATCCCGACGGACTTCTCCTGGATCGAGGTGACGTTGCCGGCCGGGTCGTAGGTGTACGCCCGGTTCGACACCAGGTTGCCGCCGACCAGACTGGCGTCGCTCTTCTCGCGGTAGACCGACTGCTCCAGGAGCGCGCCGCTGCCCTCGTCGAACGAGCTCTGCGTCCACACCCGGTACGGCTGGGAGCCGAGGGTGGAACGGAGCACTTGGCCGTACGGGTCGTAGACCGTCTCAGAGCCGTACCAGTCCTTGCCGGAGACGGAAAGCGGCTTACCGTCCTTGTTGTAGCGGACGACCAGCTTCTCCGCGCCGAACTTGCCGATCGCCGGAAGCGTGGACCCCTCCAGCATGCCGTTGTCGGAGTACACGTAGTCGTACGTGTAGTCCTTGGCGAAGCCCCACGTGTCGACGATGGACTGCGGCAGAGACTGGGTGGTCGAGGTCGGCTGGTAGTCCTTCGTGTAGCCGTTGACCTTCTGGGTGTACGCCAGGCCGTCGGTGTAGCGAGTGGCGGTGGCGGGCATGCCCTTGGCACCGGGCACGGTGTCGTACGTGTAGTCGGTCAGGACAGTGCCGGTGGAACCGCCCAGACGCTGTTGGATCGGCCGCGACAGCGCGTCATAGCCATTCCACACCTTCACCCCGCGGGCGTTGGTGATGGTCAGCGGGCGGTCCATGTTGTCGTACGTGGTCTGGGTCGTGCCCGAGTCCGGATCGGTGACCGTCTTGATGCGGCCGCGCTGATCGTAGGTCCACGTCCACGGGTGGGTCGGGTCGGTGGAGCTGGTCGCCTTCACGACCTGACCGCGAATGTCGTGTTCGTAGCGCGTCGACGTGAAGCCGCCGGGCGCCGCCGGGTTGAAGGTGTCCGTGCGGACGGTCCGGCCGAGCGCGTCGGTCCACACGCGGTAGGACGAGTCGCCCTGCGGCTGGATGACCTTCGACCAGTCCGCGCCGTACTCGTAGCGGACGGCCCGCTCCGGGTACGCCTTGGACGTGCCCTCCTTGGTGGCCGGGTCCACGTACATCAGGTACGGGGTCTCCTGGACCACGCGGCCCAGACCGTCGTACGTGTAGCGCGTGATGTTCGGGACGGTCGTGTCGGACAGCGGCGTGAACAACTCGCCCGGCTTGGCGTCCTTGGTCAGGTAGGCGTTGTTGGTCTGCCAGACCTCACCGGAGCTGTTGTACAGCGTGTCGGTGACGAGCCAGCCGGCGTCGTTGTCCGCCTCCTCCAGCGACTGCCGCTCACGGCCGAGGCCGTCGTACAGCGTGACCGAGGTCTCGATCCGGTCCTCGTAGCCGCGCGAGTAGGTCGTGACGTACGGAGGCTTGCGGATCTTGAGGTTGGCGTCCTCGGGGTCGGTCTCCTCCTTCGGAACGGTGTAGACCGCGCGGAAGTCCGGCACACCGGAGCCCGGGGTGCGGCCGGGGGCCCAGGCTTCGGCCAGGCGACCCAGCGGGTCGTACACGGCCTGGCTGACGTTGTTGTTCGGGTCTGTCGTCTTGAGGGTGACCGAGCGGCCCGGCTCCAGCTCGATGACGGTCTCGTGCGCCAGCGGGTTCTTCTGGATCACCTTGAAGACCTGGCCCGTCGGGGGGTCGTAGGTGATCGTGTTCGACTGCTGATTCGGGTCGGTCTGCCGGATGACCCGGCCAATGGCGTCGAAGCCCGTGGTGCCGTTGGTCTGGAAGCCGGTGCCGTCACCGTTCAGCGACCAGGACTCGGTGGCCAGAGCACGACTGCTCGCACCGAGCGCGGTGCCGTAGGCCGTGCCGTCGTACGCCGTGCGCACGCCTCCGGCGAGGGACGCGAGGTCGGCGAAGTTCGCGTTCGCGCACGTGGTCGGCGAGGTGAGCGCCTGCTTCGTCAGACCGATGAGGTTCTTGGTCGTCTGGTGCAGGTACTCCAGCCTGGTGCAGGACTCGTCGCCCGTCTTGCCGGTGTCACCGAACGACTCCACCTGGACGGGCAGGCCGTGCGTCGGCTCGTACGTCGTCAGCGTCCTGACCGTGCGCACGGTCCGCGGGTCGTCGGTGTTGGTGCCGGACGACTTGGTGTACGCGATCTCCTCGGGCTCCGTGACGCGCCAGGCCCGCAGCGGGCTCAGTCCGTCGCCGCGGTCGCGCCGGGCGAGTTCGGTCGCCTCGGGCTTGGTGACGCTGCGGCTCAGCCAGTCGGTGTCGGCGTCGGTCGCGTTGGAGTAGGTGAGTTCCTCGGCGATGCGGCCGGCGAACGGCTCGGCGTCCTTGGCGATCTCGGCGCCCGTGATGTCCTTCACGGACACGGTGTCGCCCATGCCGCGGAAGTAACGCGTCACGGCCTTGGAGCGCTTGCTGCCGACGGCCGCGTCGTCGGTGCCGGTGAGGACCGTGGTCTGCTCGAAGCCCGCGAACTGCGAGTAGGTCCGCGTGGACTTCTTGGTGAACTCGGCCTCGGCCAGCTTCCAGCCCGCGTTCTTGTACGCGTACGCCGTCTTGGTGGCGTAGGCGCCGTCGACGTTCGGAAGCTCCTCGATCGACTCGACCACGTACTTGTGGAACCAGTCGATGTCCTCGACGTCGGGGTCCGGGTTCCAGTACGTCGGGTAGCAGAGACGGTTGTTGGACTTCAGCGCGGCCGTGTCCGTCTTGCCGGGCAGGCTGCCGGTGGCACAGCCGCCCTCGATCGGCTTGTACGTGACGATGGTCTCGCCGCCGTACTCGTTGATGACGCGCGCGACGCGCAGCCGGGAGAAGCCGGGGCGCTCCGGGTGGTACGCCTTGACGCGGTTCGGCATGTCCTCGGCGTTGGGCTCGAACCGGACCGGGTTGAGCGTGACGCTCGCGTCGGTCGAGCCGTTGCGGGCGTAGCCGGTGCGCTGGATGGACTCCAGCCACAGGGCGGTGTTCGGGCCGGTCCTCAGCTCGGCGAAGCTCTGCTTGAGCTGGTACACGTCGACGACCTGGCGGGCGCTGGTGTCGGTGCGGCGCTGGGCCGAGGTGGTGATCTTGTCCAGGCGCTTGCGGGACCAGAAGGTCGGGCCCGCGTTCCAGCACATCTTGCCCTTCTCACAGCGCAGGTCGGCCGGAGTGTCGAACCAGATGCGGTAGTTGCCGGGGTCCTTCGACGTGAAGTTGGCCTCGGTGCAGCTCACCGAGCCGACCGTGTAGCAGCGCTCGGCGACGGTGAAGCCGACGCGGGCCGGGGCGGTCGCGCTGAAGATGTTGTCCTTGCGCTGACCGTAGTCGATGTGGTCCAGCCAGCCGTCGCGGTCGTAGACGACCGGGCCCTTGAAGTACAGGTTCCGGGCGTAGTAGTTCTGGTCCTTCTTCCACCACAGCGACATGGCGTTGCCGTGGACGTCCTCGACGTAGTCGAGGCCCCAGCGCCAGCCCTGGTTGCAGAAGGACTTCTTCCAGTCCTCGACCGTCGGACCCTGGTAGCAGTCCTCGCCCGGGTGGTTGCCGTAGACGGGGACGGTGAGGACCGAGTCGGTGGTCGGGTTGGTGGAGGTCCAGCCCGGCAGCCTGTTCAGGCCGAAGTGGTACTTGGTGCCGTCCTTGGTGGTGACGACCCAGTACTCGCCGTCCTTGGCACCGTTGCCGGTGTCCTGGCCCCTGATCTGCTCGATCTTGGATCCGTCACCGTTGGCGGTGAACCACTGCTTCTTGCCCTCGTCCCACACCAGCTCGGTGGTCATGCCGCCGAGGGAGAGGGTGGCGTTGTTCGAGCCCCAGCACAGGTCCGCGGTGCGGTGGGTGGTGTTGTTGGCGCCGGCCTTCTTGGAGTCCTGGCGGCAGTTGTTGTACGTACGGGTGATGGAGCCGCCGTTGTAGTCCCAGCCGTCACCGATCCAGGAGGCCTGGTTGTTGCTGGCGGAGGTACGGCCGTCCACCGACTGCGAGGAGTACGACAGGGCGATCTTCGGCATCAGGCCGCCGGCCGTCTCCGGCGTCTGCACCTGGTACGAGTAGGTGAAGGCGCCCGAGGAGGAGCCGGCCGACCAGGAACCCGAGGACAGCAGCGGGGCGGCGGTGAAGTCACCGGACACCGACGCACCGGTGTCCAGCATGCCGACCGCGCCCGAACCACCCGTGCTGCCGGCGGTCCTGAACGACGCCTTGCGCGCCGAAGCGCCGCCGGCCCCGGTGTCGCCGGCCTCGGCGGACTCGGCGGACTCGTCCAGCAGCTTCGCCAGCGGGATGGTGCCGGTGACGACCGTACGGGTCTTCGCCGTCTTGGCGGCCTTGGCGCGCGTGGGCGCTTCCCCGGCCGACACCGTCTCGACGGTGGAAGGAAGCCGTTCGAACTTGCCCTCGGTGTCCGAGTCGTCCGGGCCCGACATGGCCTGCATGCCGCCGTCGACCTCGCAGTCGCCCACGCCCATGGCGCCGATGACGCAGTCGGGCAGCAGGACGAGGCCGAACCGCTGGGCGGCCTGCGGGCCGTAGAGGTCCTCGAAACCGGTGGTGTCGACGGTGAGCGCGAGCTGAGCCTGCGGGTCGGCGGTCGCCGGCGGCGTGACCTTCATGATCAGACCGGCCACGCCCGCGTCCTGGGACGTCTCGGGGGCCTGGAGGTCGACCGTCCAGTCACCGGCGAGCATCGCGGGGTCGGTGCCCTCCGGCACGCCGATGGCGATGGGCAGGTCGTTCGACAGCGGCACCGTCGTGCCCGGCTCGCTGGTCGACGACAGCGTCGCCGAACCCTCGCCCGCCGTCCACGGGACCGCGTTCTTCGGGGTGTAGGGGTCGATCGGGACCTGCGGCGCGAGGCTCAGCTTCGTGTCGGCCGTTTCGTCGCCTTCGGCCTCCGTGGCCTTCGGCAGGTCGGGCAGGTCGACCTCGGAGATCGACTTCTCGCGGCTCATGCCCGGACCCGGGACGGCCAGCGCCTCCGCGCCCAGGCTCGTCACCGTCAGCGTCGAGGACAAGAGGAGAACGGTCGCCGTGCGGCTTCGCCGCCGACGCCGTCGTTGTGACTCCGTCAAGGCTAGGCGTCCCCGCCCCAGCCATGACAGCGGACCTGAAGCACGCATACGCGTCGACTCCCACCCTGGCAGATTCAGACAACTGATCGAGGTGCGGAAACACCAAAAGGCACACGCCTGCCTCAGGCGCGTGCGTGCGCACCATCTGTCATGTCCGGTGCCTTTTTCAAGATCGGTCAGAGATCGACGACGAAGTGAAAGTGATTTCGATCACAAGGGAAATCGGGACGGAAGATCCCCGACCATGATCAATCAAATTGATCGGATATTCTTCCTGATCATGACAATGCGCCCATAGAATGCCCCGAATCGGGTGCTGTTGACGCCATCTCGGCCGGACTTCGCTTCCCCGTAACGAATTCATAAAAGCATCCCGCGTGGACGTGGTGCTTCGCATGTGTGATCGTGTGCGCGCCCTATGCCCCGCGGCCTGCCGTCCGGGGCTGTCTGTGCTGTCCCCATCCACATGGTTCCCACGGGAGTAGACCGCCGTGACCGCGCCGCCCCGATATCTCAGCCCCTTCGTGCGCACGCGCACACGGCTGTCCCTGACTCTCGGCCTCGTACTGGCCGCCCTGACCGCTGCCCTGCTGCCCTGGTGGCAGCCCACGAACCCGCCCACGACCACCGGTTCGGGAGCGGTGGACGCCAAGCAGGCGTCGACCGGCCCGAAGGACGAGGCCACGGCGAGGGCCGAGGCCGTTCGCACCGGCAAGCAGGTCCTCGTCGAAACGGCCACCACGGCCACGGCCCTGACCTGGGCGCTGCCCGACGGCCAACTCCGCACCCGGACGCACGCGCTGCCGCAGCGGGCGAAGAACGCCGAAGGCCGCTGGGCTCCGATCGACACCACGCTGAAGCGCTCCGCCAAGGCCCCGCGCGGGCTCGGCGTGGCACCGGTCAACGCGGCCGTGCCCCTGCGGTTCTCGAGCGGCGACGCCGACGGTGCGCGAGCGGACCGCTCGTACGTCCGCGCCCCGCAGCCCGGCGAGACGGTCCTGGCGGAGGTCGAGTTCGAGGGCCACACCATCGCCTTCACCTGGCCCGGCGCCCTGCCCGAGCCGGTGCTCGACGGTCCGCGCGCCCTCTACTCCGAGGTGCTGCCCGGCGTCGACCTGCTCCTGGTCGCGCGCGAGGAGGGAGGCTTCGGTCAGCTCCTGATCGTCAAGACGCCCGAGGCCGCCAAGAACCCCGCCCTCGCCCGGATCGGCTACGGACTCCGGTCGGCGACCGCGACCTTCCACAACGACCCCGAGGCCAACCGTGTCCTCGTCCTGAACAAGGCCGGCCAGGAGGTGGCCTCCGTCCCGACGCCCTTCGGCTGGGACGCGAACGGGCGCGACGCCGAGCTCCCCGAGGGCACCACGCCCCGCACCTCCACCGCCACCCCGGCGGACGTGCTGAAGCTGTCCGGCCTGTCCGGCATGGAGCCGGGGGCGAAGAGCGCTCAGCTGCCCTTCTCCCTGGAGGGTGACAAGTCCGGCACGGCCCGCATCTCGCTGGACGTGGCCGGCACCGGCCTGCTGTCCGCCAAGGACGTGGCCTATCCGGTCTTCGTCGACCCGTCGATCAACCCGGGCACCCAGGCCTGGTCGCTGGTCGTCAAGAACTTCGCCAACTCCAGCTTCTACAACGGCACCAACTTCAACGGCGGCACCTCCGAGGCCCGCGTCGGCCACGAGAACGACACGGGCCTCACCGCCCGGTCCTTCTGGCGCATGGGCTTCGACAAGACCATCAAGGGCGCGACGGTCTCCAAGGCCCACTTCAAGGTGCTCAACACCCACTCGTGGTCCTGCGAGACCCGTGAGTTCCAGTTCTACCTGACGGGTTCGATCTCCTCCGGCACGACCTGGAACGCCCAGCCGTCCTGGTCGACGCTGGTGAAGAAGTGGTCCTTCGCACACGGTTACAACTCGTCCTGCCCGGACGCGTACGAGTCGATCGACGTCAAGACCGCCGCGCAGAAGGCCGCCGACAACGGCTGGCCGAACATCACCTTCGGCCTGCGCGCCACCACCGAGACCAGCACCTACACCTGGCGCAAGTTCAAGGCCACCTCCGCCGTGATGGAGGTGGACTACAACCGCAAGCCGAACGAGCCCACCAACGGCACCTCGTCCCCCGGCGGCGCCTGTGTGCCCGGTCCGGGCGGCGGCGTGACGATCGGCAGGACCAACATCGTCCTCAAGGTCTACGCCAAGGACCCCGACAACAACCTGGGCAAGGTCCGCTTCCGCTTCTGGAAGACCGGCGGCACGGTCCCGGCCGGCACCCTGGTCACCGCTCCCGCCTCCGGCGGATACGTCTCGCTGACCATCCCGGCCACCGACCCGCTGATCAAGGACATCACGACCAACACCACGTACTCGTGGGACGTGAGGGCCGAGGACCAGCTCAACGCCGTCTCCACCTTCTTCCCTCCCGGCACCGAGCCGTGCCGCATCACCGTCGACCCGACCGCGCCCCCGGCGCCGATCGTGGACGAGGACACCACCCCGTTCAAGCCCGCCACCTCCGACGGCGCCACCTGGGCGGAGGTGAAGTTCGGCCAGACCGGCCCGATCAGCTTCTCCTCGACGGGAGCGAAGAAGTTCACGTACTCCTGGGGCGGTGTCGGCGCGATCACGATCAACGCCGACGCCAGTGGCAGCGCCAAGGTGACCGCCCTGCAGCCGCCGAACGCCGGCCCGAACACACTGCACCTCTACGCCTTCGACAGCGTCGGCAACCGCAGCGCACGCACGGACTACACCTTCTACGTACCCCCGAAGGACGCGGCCGACGGCCCCGGTGACGTGGGCGGTGACGGCACGCCCGACCTCCTGGTCATCGACGCCAGCGGCAACCTGCGGTCCTACGCGGGCCAGCCCCACGGCGAGCTCTACGGCAGCCTGGCCGCCTCGTACCGCATCGGCACCGACGGCAAGGCGGTCCTCAACCCGAAGGGCCACTGGTACGACGCGGGCTCCTCCCTCAACAACGGGGCGGCCCTGATCTCGCACTACCAGGACACCTACCCGGGTGACGGCACCACCGACCTGTTCGCCCGTACCCCGGACGGCGGCTTCTGGCTCTACCCCGGCGACGGCTACGGCAGCTTCGACGTCGACCGGCGCCTGAAGGTCCGCCTCCCGTCGAACGCCCCCGCGCCGTCGACCTGGATCCAGCTGAAGGCCCTCGGCGACATCACCGGCGACAAGCTGCCCGACGTCACCGTCCGCACCGCCGACGGCGGCTTCTGGGTGCTCTCCGGCTACACCGGCGCCGGCTTCCAGAGCGCGACGCTGATGAACTCCAACGCCTGGGCCCGCCGCGACATCGTCAACCTCGCCGACATCAACAAGGACGGCACCCCCGACCTGCTCTGGCGCAACCTGGACAACGGCAACATGTACCTCCGCCGCGGCAAGCCGGGTTCGGGCACGGGCAGCGTCGACCTCGAGTCCCTGAAGCTGGCCGCCAACGCCGTCAACGGAGACGAGGTGTACGGCGGCAGCTGGACCGAGGCCAACGTCGACGTGGCGATCGGCATCCCGGACATCAACAACGACGGCATCCCGGACATCTGGGCCCGTTTCCCGTCCGACGGCCACATGAGCATCTACCACCCGTCCACCACCAACACCAACGGGCCGGTGAAGACGGTCATCGGTTCCGGCTGGCAGGACAAGAAGGCCTTCGGCTGAGCCTGGCCTTCCACGTCTGACCTTCCACGTCTGACCTTCCACGTCGCAGGTCACCCGACCTGCTGATCCGCGGTTCCTTCCGGGACGGCGGAGGCGGCCGTTCTCCACGCTTCGAGACGTCGAGTCACGAGGCACCGGGAGAACGGCCGCTGTGCGTGGGGCTGTCCGTCGGCGGGGCCGCCCGCCTGCCGTGTCCTCCGTGGCGGGGGAAACTGATGCGGTGAGAAGCGAGAACACCCCCTTCCGTGGCGGCCCGCTCGACGGGCGGGTCCTGCCGATCCTGGTCGGCCCGACCGGCCATCCGCCGAAGTGGTACGAGGTACCGGTGCCGGCCCACGACGGCCGGCCGCCCATGCTGTACACGTACCGGCGCGAGCCCGCGGGGTACACCAAGCGGCTGGGGCTCCAGCGCGGCTGGGTGTACGAGTACGCCCCCGGGGGGCGTGAACGGCGCGAGCTGAAGTGGCCCTGGTCCAAGCCGGGTGGACCGAATGGGTGATGTCCCGAGGCACACCCCGATTCGTGCGTTCATCGGATTAATCGGCGCGTCATGATGCCTCCAGAGTCCGCTCTGGAGGTGGTGGTGAGGTGTCGCGGAGGCTGCTGCGCACGGTCTGTACGGGAGCGCTGGCCGCGCTGACGGTCCTGACCGGCACGGCGTCGTCGGCCGCACCGGCGCCACCACTCCCCTCGGCGGAGCCGGCCCCGGCCCCGGCCCCCGCCGCCGACGACGACGACGCCGCCGCGCTCCCGGCCCCCGGCGGGGACTCCGTGGCCGCGCTGCTGACCCGGCTCCGCACCCTCTACCGGCAGGCGGAGGAGGCCACGGAGCGGTTCAACGCCGCCGAGGAGGCGCTGCGGCTCCAGACCGCCGACAGCAAGCGGGTCGCGGCCGCACTGGAGGACGCCCGTGCCGCCCTGGAGCGCGGGCGGGCCGAGGCGGGGCGGCTCGCCCGGGAGCAGTACCAGGGGCGGACCTCGTACTCCTCGCCGCTGCGGCTGCTCTTCGCCCCGGACCCGCAGTCGGCCCTGGACGCGCGGCACCTGATGGACCGGACGGTACGGGACCGGGTCTCCGCCGTCCCCCGGCTCCGGGCCGCGGAGCGCCGGGCGGCCGGGCTCGTCGCCGCCTCCCGGACCGCCCTCGACCGGCAGAAGGCCCTCGCCGGGCAGCAGCGGAGCCGGCGGGACGAGGCGCGGAAGAAGCTCGCGGAGGTCGAGGCGCTGCTCGCCTCGCTCTCCGCCGAGCAGCTGGCCCGCCTGACCGAACTGGAGCGGACCCAGACCGCGGGCGCCCAGCGCGAACTCCTCGGCTCCGGCGTCCTGGACCACGCCCTCACCCCCTCGCGGGCGGGCGCGGAAGCCCTGCGCTTCGCGGTGGACCAGCTCGGGAAGCCGTACGAGTGGGGGGCGGAGGGCCCCGACGCGTACGACTGCTCCGGACTCACCCAGCGGGCGTGGGCGGCGGCGGGCCGGACGATCCCCCGCACCAGCCAGGCGCAGTGGGCGGAGCTCCCCCGCGTCCCGCTCTCCGCACTGCGCCCGGGCGACCTGGTGGTCTACTTCCCCGGCGCCACCCACGTGGCCCTCTACCTCGGCGGGGGGCTGGTCGTCCAGGCCCCGCGTCCCGGCGCCCGGGTGAAGGTCTCCCCCATCGCGGCCAACCCGCTGCTCGGAGCCGTACGGCCGGACCCGGGCGGCACGCCCCTTGAGTCGTACGCCCCGCCGCCCCTCCCGGAATCGGCCCGGGAGGGATCGGACGAGGCTCTGGCGGATCAGCCGCCGGAGGCCACCGAGGCCAGGTAGGCGGAGGCCTTCTCCGGGTCGAAGAAGTACTCCTCGAAGTCGGCGGGGTCATCGAAGCCGTTGGCGAAGCGGTCGGCCACCGGCTGGAGCTGTCCCGCCGCGCCGATCAGCTGGAGGACGTGCTCCGGCGGCGGGGCCAGCATCGCGTTGGTCCACTTGGTGACGGGCTCGGCGGTCCGCCAGTAGCGGTCGAAGGCGGACCGCATCCACGCCTCGTCGAACGGCTCGTCGCCGCGCTCGACGATCGCCGCGAGGTAGGCGGCGGCGCACTTGGACGCCGAGTTCGCGCCCTGGCCGGTGATCGGGTCGTTGGCGACGACGACGTCCGCCACGCCCAGGACCAGGCCGCCTCCGGGCAGCCGGCCGACGGGGTTGCGGACGGTGGGGGCGTAGCGGCCGGCGAGGGTGCCGCCGGCGTCGGTCAGCTCGACCCTGGTGGCGCGCGCGTACTCCCAGGGCGTGAACTTCTCCATCAGCTCCAGGGTCAGGGCCAGGTGCTCGGCGGGGTCCTTGACGCCCCGGAAGGCGTCGACGGGGCCGCCGGGGACGCCCTCCCAGAAGAGGATGTCGGCGCGGCCGCTCGTGGTGAGGGTCGGCATGACGAAGAGCTCGCCGACACCGGGCACGAGGTTGCAGCGGACCGCGTCGAAGTCGCCCCTCCCCAATGACTCAGCCTCGGGGCGGGGGCCGAGGCCGTGCACGTACGCGACGGCCAGCGCGCGCTGCGGCTCGGCGTACGGGGAGCGCTCGGCGTCCCGGTCGAACAGGGAGACCAGCTCGCCCTTGCCGGCGGCGACGAGGACCAGGTCGTAGCGGCGGGCGAAGAAGTCGAGGTCGCCGACGGCCGCGCCGTGGATGACGAGCTGGCCGCCGCGCTGGGCGAAGGTCTCCATCCAGCCGGCCATCTTCACGCGCTGGTCGACGGACTGGGCGTAGCCGTCGAGCCTGCCGACCCAGTCGACGACGCGGGCCGACTCCGGCCCTGCGACGGAGACGCCGAGGCCCTCGATCCTCGGGGCCTGCGGCTCCCAGAAGTTCAGGCCGAGGTCGCGCTCGTGCTGGAGCGCGGTGTCGAACATGCACTGGGTGGACATGACGCGGCCGGAGCGGATCTCGTCCGCCGTCCGGTTGGACATGAGGGTGACCTCGTATCCCCGGGACTGGAGGCCGAGGGCGAGCTGGAGGCCGGACTGTCCGGCGCCGACTATGAGTATCTTCCGCATGGCGGGGCTCCTGGCGAAGGCGAAAGGTGGGGCGGGGGGCGGCGGCGGGGGCAGGGCGCGGCGGCGGGCACGCGCGCGTGAGGCGGCTTTTCGGGCCCGGCTATTCGGGCGTGGCGGCGAGCGCGTGCTCGACCATGGTGAGCAGCGTCTCGACGACGCTGTACCGCTTGCGCGCGTCCATGATCACCACGGGGACCTCGGAGGTGATCGTCAGGGCCTCCCTGACGTCCTCCTCCTCGAACCGCTCGGTGCCCTCGAAGTGGTTGACCGCCACGACGTACGGCAGACCGCAGCTCTCGAAGTAGTCGAGCGCCGGGAAGCAGTCGGTGAGGCGGCGGGTGTCGGCGAGCACGATCGCCCCGATCGCGCCCCGTACCAGGTCGTCCCACATGAACCAGAAGCGCTGCTGGCCGGGGGTGCCGAAGACGTACAGGACGAGGTCGTCGGCGAGCGTGATCCGGCCGAAGTCCATCGCCACGGTGGTGGTGAGCTTGTCCGGGGTGGCGGTGAGGTCGTCGGTCTCCTCGCTGGCGCGGGTCATCAGCGCCTCGGTCTGGAGCGGGGTGATCTCCGAGACCGCGCGGACGAAGGTGGTCTTGCCGACGCCGAAGCCGCCCGCGACCACGATCTTCGTCGCGATCGGGGCGCGGGAGTGGTCGAGCTGCCAGTCCTGGGCGCCGTCCTCGGGGTCGGGTTCCCCGGTCGTGGGCCCGGGCTGGGCGGGGATCACCGCGGTGGGGACGGCGGGATCGGCGGTGTCGACAGCGGGGTCGGCGGTGGTGTCGACGGCGGTGGCGTCAGAGACGGCGGAGTCCACTCAGCACCCTTTCGAGGAGCGCGCGGTCGGGCCGGTCGGTGCCGTGACCGGTCCCGTACACGCGGATCTTTCCCTGGTCGGCCAGGTCGCTGAGCAGCACCCGGACGACACCCAACGGCATCTTGAGGAGGGCCGAGATCTCCGCCACCGTCCGCATCCGGCGGCAGATCTCGACGATGGCGCGCATCTCGGGCATGAGCCCGCGGGCGCCGGGGCCGCCGTCCGTGAGGGCCTTGCGGGCGATCGGCGCCTCCAGGGCGGCCACGAAGGTCTCGACGAGCAGCACGTGCGCGAACCGGGTGCGTCCTCCGGTCAGCGAGTACGGGCGCACGCGCGCGGGGCGCCGTCCTTCGCCCCGTACGGGCAGCCGGTGGGCGGCGGCGGTCAGCGAGGTCACCGGAAGCTCTCCATGGACTTCCGCAGCTCGCTGCGGACTTCGGGGGTGAGGACGTGTCCCGCGCGGCCCACGAAGAGCGCCATGTGGTACGCGACGACGCTCATGTCGCAGTCGGGGGCGGCGTGCACGCCGAGCAGCGAGCCGTCGCTGATCGACATGACGAAGACGTTGCCCTCCTCCATGGCGACCATGGTCTGCTTCACCCCGCCGCCGTCCATGAGCCGTGCGGCGCCGACCGTCAGGCTGCCGATGCCGGAGACGATGGTGGCGAGGTCGGCGCTGGAGCCGCGCGGACCCCGGGGCCGGGCGGTCTCGGGGGCGGGGCCCGGGCGCTCGTCCGGGTCGGAGGAGAGCAGCAGGAGCCCGTCGGAGGAGACGACGGCGACCGAGCGGACGCCCGGCACCTCCTCCACGAGGTTGCCCAGCAGCCATTGCAGGTTGCGGGCCTCCGTGCTCGGTCCGTACGCCCCGGTGGTGCCGGTCGCTGCGGTCGTACTGGTGGTGCTCGTTCCCGTGGCGGTCAACTGCGTGCCTCCTCGACTGTGTCCCCCGTCATCTCCTCTGTACGCGCGGTGCTCTCGGCGGCTATCTGCGCCTCGACGTCGCGGCGGCCCGCCACGGCGCCCCGGTGGAAGCCGCCCAGGCGGCGGCGGAGTGCCTCGGCGTCGACCGCGCCCCGGCGGGGGGCGGGGGTCGCCGCGGGAGCGCGGACCACCTGGGGGGTCCGCTTGGGCAGGCCCTTGTCGGTCACGCGTTCCCACTGCGCGGGACGCGGCCCGGGGACCTGCGCCTGCTCGGTCTGCGTCTGCTCGGTCTGCTCCGGTACGGCCGTGACCGGCGGCTCGACGACGCGCTCGTGGCGGTCCGGCTCGGGCGGCGGGTCGGGGAGGCGTACCTGGAGGGTGGTCTCCGAGACGGACTCGGCGGGCGGTGCGACGTGCGGTACGCCGGACGGTTCCGGTTCCACGTGGGCAGCGGGCTCGGAGCCGTACGACTCCTCAAATCCGCCCTTTCCGTCCTTCTCCGTCACGAGGGGTACGGGCTCCGCCGGTACGGGCTCCGCGGCCGGGGGCTCGGCCGGTACGGGCTCCGCCTCGCGGAAGGCGCGCTCCGCGGCTTCCACGAGCGGGTCGCGGGTGCGGGACGGCAGGGCGTTGGAGTTGGCCTCGGCCTCCGAGCCGGGGAGGTGGAGCACGGGTACGGGGCCGTTGCCCGCGATCCGTACCGGCTCGGTGACGGCGGCCGGCGGCGCGGTCGGCAGCAGCGGGAGCGGCAGCACCACGACGGCGGCCGTGCCTCCCGGCTTCTGGTCGCGCAGCTCGACGCCGACGCCGTGGCGGGCGGCGAGCAGGGCGACGACCCGCATGCCGAGCCCCTCGCCCTCGAAGGCCTCCGGGTCGGCGGCGGCGAGGCGGGCGTTGAGGTCGGCGCGCCGGGCCTCGGGGATCCCTATGCCGGAGTCCTGGACGGAGAGCATGATCTCGCCGGTCTCCAGGAGCCAGCCGGAGAGCTGGACCTCGGCGTCCGGCGGGGAGAACGAGGTCGCGTTCTCCAGGAGTTCGGCGACGAGGTGGCTCAGGTCGTCCGCGGCGAAGCCGGCGATCTGGGCGTGCGGCGGCAGCGACTGGATGGTGACCCGCTCGTACCGTTCGATCTCGCTGACGGCGGCGCGCAGCACGTCGACCAGCGGGACGGGCCCGGCGTGGCCGTGGACGTGCTCGTGGCCGGCGAGGACCAGCAGGTTCTCGCTGTGGCGGCGCATGACGGTCGCCATGTGGTCGAGCTTGAAGAGGGTGGCGAGGCGGTCCGGGTCCTGCTCGCGCTCCTCCAGCTTCTCGATGACGCCGAGCTGGCGGTCGACGAGGCCGAGGCTGCGCAGCGAGAGGTTGACGAAGCTGTGCCGGACGGTGTCACGGAGCCGTTCGAGGTCGGCGGTGAGGACCGCGATCCGGCTCTGGAGCTCGGCGCGCTGGGCGGCGAGCTCGGCCTCCGCGGCCTCCTGGGCGGCTTCCTGGGCGGCGAGCAGTCCGGTCCGCTCGCCGGTGAGCCGGCCGGTGTGGGCGGCCAGGGCGGCGAGCTGCCCGTGGAGGGTGTTGAGGGAGCGGACGACCTGCGCGAACTCGTCGTTGCGCCCGGTGAAGCGGACCGCTTCCTCGGCGGCGGGATCGGGCGCGGCGGCGAGCCGGGCGGCACCGCGGCGGAGGACGGAGAGCGGGCGGGTGAGGCTGCGGGCGACGTAGGTGGAGACGGCGACCGCGAGCAGCAGACAGCCGCCGAGGAGGGCGAACCGCAGTTCGAGGGCGGTGACGTCGTCGTCCCGCAGGGCGGTGAGCCGCTCGACCCGCTTGGCGGCGAGGGTGGACTCGACTCCGCGCATCTGCTCGATGCGGGCGGAGAGCGCGGCGTCCAGGCCGGACGGGGAGGTGCGGGTCTCGCCCTCGGAGAGGGTGGGCTGGTCGGTCAGCCGGGCCAGGGCCTGTTCGGCGGTCTTGACCTCGGGTCCCGTGACCGTCTGGGCGAGCGAGTCGCGGGCGGCGGCGCCGGCGGAGCGGTCGAAGTCGCCGAGGGCGGCGAGTTCGCGGACGCGGGCCTGCTGGGCGGCGGCGCTCAGCTGGTCGCGGGCGCGCGCGGCCTCCTCGGCGCCCTCGGGCTCGTCGGCGACGTAGGTGTTGGTGGCGGGGTCGTAGTGGAGGTCGCCGGTGGGCTCGGGCTGCGGGACGGCGAGCGCGGCGAGGAGCAGGCCGCGGGTGGCGGAGGCCTGCTCGACGGCGCGGCCGAGGTCGGCGGGGGACCGGCCGGAGCCGGTGAGGCCGGGGTCGGCGGCGCGGGGCGGGGTCCGTTCGGCCAGCTCCTCGGCGAGGTCCTGGAGCTTGGCGATGACGTCGCTGTACGCCCGGTGGGCCTCCAGGGCGGTGCCCTTGCCGGTGACGGCGGCGCGGCGGACGGAGGCGACGCTGGCGAGCTCGCGGCGGAGCGCGTCGGGGGCGGCGGCGCGGATCTCGTCGATCTGGCGGTCGACGCGGGCCGGCTTGGCGGGGGTGAGGGCCCGCCGCTTCTTCTTGGGGCCGGTCTGCTCGTCGCGGCCGGCGGCGACGAAGGCGACGACCTCGTCGCGCTCGTCGGCGAGGGAGTGGGCGAGGGTCACGGCCTGCCGGTCGAGTTCGGCGAGGGTGACCAGGCGCCGGGACTCGTTCAGGTCGGCGGAGGCGGTGAGGACGGCGGGGGCTCCGGCGCCGAGCACGATGACGCCGACGAGGGCGACACCGGCGACGAGGCGGGTGCGGACGCGCTTGGTACGGCCGCCGGGGGTGCCGGCTGTGCTTCCGTTCGGGGTCCCGGGGGCGGGCGCGGTGGCCTGGGCCGGCGCGGTGCCGGGGAACGGCGCGGTGCCGGGGGTCGGCGGCTCACCGGGGGTCTGGCTCCGCGCGCCGTTCATGCTCCGAGGCCGCTTCTTCTGCACCGGTGCTCGCATTCTTGACTCGTCCGCCCACACAGCAGAGGTGACGGCCGGTCACGAGGCTCCGCCCCCACCCCTGGTACGGCTTCCGACCATTCCAGCGCTTCCGGGTAGGAGACGGGCATCGGCCGCTCCGCCACCCGAACGAGTGAACAACACTCCTGAGTTGGCGAACAACTTCCGGAGGGCGCCGCCGGGAGGCCGTGACGGGCCCCGGCTGGATCTTCGGGGCGGGCTTTGGCAGGATGCCCGCCCGCAGCTCGCCGGAGGTCGCGATTCCGCCTTCGATTCCGGTCACGACCGGTTGGTACAGTCCATTTTCGGCCCTTTGCAGACGTTGTGAAGACGCCGCGACGGCCGGGCACACTGGACATCATGCGCAGCGAAGTCGCCACCCTCCCCGGCAGCCCCGAACGCCCCAACGAGGACTGGGCAGCCGCTGCTCTGCCCGGCCCGAACGGCGGGGGACGCTCATCCTCCTGGACGGCGTCACACCCCCCGCGGGTGATGTGGGCTGTGTGCACACGGTGCCGTGGTTCACCACCCACCTCGGGGGATCTTTGACCGAACTGTCGGTTTCCCGGGCCGATCTGACGCTGTCCGAGATTCTGTCGCTGGCAATCCGGCGCACCGCGGAGCTCCACGCGGAAACCTGTGACCTTTCTCACGTGCGAACGCCTCAGGCAACGGTGGTCCTCGCCCGCTGGGACACGACCGCCGTCGAACACCTCGTCCTCTCCGACTCGGTCCTGCTGCTCCAGGCCCCGGACGGCGCGGTCCGGGCGGTGCGGGACGACCGGCTGGACCGGGTCCCCCGCGAGGTGCTCCGCTCGCACGAGGCGACGGACCGGCTGCGCAACCAGGAGGGCGGCTTCTTCACGGCGGCGGCGGACCCGTCGGTGGCGGAGCGGGCGGTGACCGGTACGACCCCGCTGGCGGAGGTACGGGCCCTCGCGGCGCTCACGGACGGGGCGAGCCGCTGGGTGGAGCTGTTCGGGGCGGGCGACTGGGCGGAGTGCGCCGGCGTCCTGGCGAAGGAGGGTCCCTCGGGGCTGCTCCAGCGGGTCCGGACCCTGGAGACGGCGGACGCGGCGGCGGGCGGCGTACGGCGCTGGAAGCTCCACGACGACGCCACGGCGGTGTACGTGGCCTTCTGAATCCCGCCGTTCTCGGGGTCCCCGGCCCGGCTCAGCCCTCCGAGCGCTGGTTGAAGTGGTGGAGGAGCCGGGCCAGTTCGGCGACCTCGGCGCGGTCCCAGCCGGCGAGCTTGCGGACGTACCGCTCGCGGCGGGCGTCGCGGACGTGCCGGAAGCGGGCGCGGCCCTCGTCGGTGAGCCGGACCAGGGAGGCGCGGCCGTCGGCGGGGTCGGGGTCGCGGGCGACCAGGCCGAGCTGTTCGAGGGCGCGCAGCTGGCGGCTCATGGTCGCCTTGCCGACGCCGAAGTAGGCGGAGAGGTCGGTGGCGCGCTGGGGCCCGGCGTCGTCGAGCCGGACGAAGAGCCCGTACGCGGCGGGCTCCAGCTCCGGGTGGACCTCACGGGCCATCTCCCCGGACTGGGCGCGGGCCCGGCGCAGGAAGACGGCGAGCTCCCGCTCCAGGGCCAGGAACTCCCGCTCGGCGGCGGGCGGGAGGGGGGCTCCCGCGGAGGCCGGGGCCCCGCCGGCCGTACCGGTACCGCCGCTTCCCCCGGCCACACCGTCACCGCTGCTTCCCCCGGCCGCGGCCCCGCCTCCGGGCGCGGCGCCGCCCTCACCGCTCGTACCGCCTGCGCGCACGCCGCACCTCCCACACCTGTTCCGCCGGCTGAAAGTTTCCCGCCGCGGCGGGCATCGCCGCAGCTCCTTCAGTATTTCGCAGGCGTAGACCAACGGCGGCGCCCGGGCCCTCTTCCACCCCACCTGTCTACGTGCGTAGAGTCACCGGCGAGCACGTGACTGTCATGTCCACACCATCTCACCGACCCCTCGGGAGTCACGCCATGCGTGTGCGCAGATCCGTCCCCACCACCCTGCTCGCCGGCCTCGCGGCCACCACTCTCGCCCTCCCCCTCGCCGGTCAGGCCGGCGCCGCCGACCCCGGCGCCCGGGGCGCCGTCCCCGCCCGCGGCACCGCCCACATGGGCATGGGCGTCCTCCGGCACGACGGCCAGGGCAAGGCCGCCCCGGGCGGCGTCTCCACCCTCGCCGTCCAGACCGAGGGCGTCGACGTCTCCAGCCACCAGGGCAACGTCGCCTGGTCCACCCTCTGGAACAGCGGTGTCAAGTGGGCCTACGTCAAGGCGACGGAAGGCACGTACTACAAGAACACCTACTTCACGCAGCAGTACAACGGCTCGTACAACATCGGCATGATCCGGGGCTCGTACCACTTCGCCACCCCGGACACGACCACCGGCGCCGCCCAGGCCGACTACTTCGTCAACAACGGCGGCGGCTGGTCCAAGGACGGCAAGACCCTTCCCGGCGTGCTCGACATCGAGTGGAACCCGTACGGCGCCACCTGCTACGGCAAGAGCCAGTCCGGGATGGTCTCCTGGATCCGCGACTTCCTGAACCGGTACAAGTACCGGACCGGGCGCGACGCCGTCATCTACACGGCGACCAGCTGGTGGAAGCAGTGCACCGGCAACTACTCCGGCTTCGCCACCACCAACCCGCTGTGGATCGCGCGGTACGCCTCCACGGTGGGCGAGCTCCCGGCCGGCTGGCCGTACTACACGATGTGGCAGTACACCTCGACCGGCCCGACGGTCGGCGACCACAACCGCTTCAACGGCGACCTCTCGCGGGTCCAGGCGCTCGCGAACGGCTGACGCCCGCCCGCTGGACGGCGGCCCCGGGGTGCGGCGGCGCCCCGGAGCCGCCGTTCCGTGCGCCCGCGCTTTTTCCGCCCACCCCCTTGCCGATTGGTATGGACCAATGCGACTCTCTACCCCGACCGCACGGGTTTCAACTTCCGTGTGCCACGCGCGCGTTGCTCGTCCCGTACTCCCCCACGCACGAGAGAGAGCCTCCGCATGCCCTCCACCCGCCGCACCGCCGCCGGCGTCGCCGCCCTGTCCGCCGCGGCCGCCCTCGTGGGCCTCACCCCCACCACCGCCGCCGCCCACGGAGCCGTCTTCAACCCCGTGAGCCGGATCGCCGCCTGTTACGCCGAGAACCCCGAGAGCCCCGACTCGCAGGTGTGCAAGGACCTCGTCGCCGACTCCGGCACCCAGCCGCTCTACGACTGGAACGAGGTCAACATCGCCAACGCCGACGGCAACCACCAGGCCCTCATCCCCGACGGCAGGCTCTGCTCGGCGAACCGCGAGAAGTACCGGGCCCTCGACTGGGCGCGTACCGACTGGCCCGCCACCCCCGTCTCCACCGGCTCCTTCGGATTCAACATCCGGGTCACCGCCCCCCACTCCGGGACGATGACGATGTACCTCACCAAGGCGGGCTTCGACCCGACGCAGCCGCTCAAGTGGTCCGACCTCGACGCCACCCCGGTCGCGGTGCACCACACGACCCGCACCGCCACCGACGGCTACTACTCCTTCACCGGCAACCTGCCGGCCCGCTCCGGCCGTCACATCGTCTACATGGTCTGGCAGCGCAACGACAGCCCGGAGGCGTTCTACAGCTGCTCGGACGTCACCTTCGGTCCGGCGGCCGCCGCGACCTCCGCCAGGGCCGAAGCGCCGTCCGAGGCCGAACTGGCCGCCGGTGCCCACATGTCCACCGTGAGCCACGCGGGCCACGGCGGCGACGAGCAGCCGCCCGCGCTCTCCGCCGAGGCGGCCGAGGCCCCGGCATCCCCGCTGCCCCTGGCTCTGGCCGGCGCGGGCGCGCTCGCCGCCTTCGGCGCGGGCAGCCTGCTCCTGGGCCGCCGCCGCGACGCCTCCTGACCTCTCCCCCAGAGGAGCCGGAAGCCGAATGGAGCCCCCTGGAGCCACTCTCCAGGGGGCGTTTTCGCGCCATTCATACCGGGACGGGTGGAAGACGGGACGTTCGTGGACAGCCTTGGAGAAAGCTCTGTTCGAACGGCCGTCAGCGCACCACCGTCCGCCCGTGAAGGAGAGCGCTCCATGCGGAACCAGCAGCGGTGGGTCTACCACCGCGGGGAAGGGCTGCGCACGTTCGGGGTGGAGGAGGAGCTCCTCCTGGTCGATCCCGAGACCGGGCTCCCGCAGCCCCTCGCCGGCACCGTCACCGAGATCGCCGCCTGGCACGCCGCCGCCTGGCACAGCGGCGACGAGCCCAGGACCGAGGGGCCGGAACCGGCGAAGCCCGAGTTGTACTCCGAGCAGCTGGAGATCGGCACCTCCCCCTGTACGACCACCTCCCAGCTCGCCGACCAGCTGCGGCGGGCCAGGCTCGCCGCCGCGGCGGCGGCCAAGGAGGCCGGAGCGGCGGTCGCGGCGCTCGCGACCCCGCCCGTGGACTTCGGTCCCCTGCTCACCCCGGACGACCGCTACCGGCGGATCCACGACCGGTACGCCCACCTCGTCGACGAGGAGTTCGCCTGCGCCTGCCACGTCCACGTCCACCTCGCCTCGCCCGAGGAGGGGGTGGGCGTCCTCGACCGGATCCGGCCGTGGCTCGCCCCGCTCCTCGCGCTCAGCGCCAACTCCCCCTACTTCCAGGGCGTCGACACCGGCTACGCGAGCTGGCGCCACCAGCTGTGGCAGCGCTGGCCGATGTCCGGCCCCAGCGAGCTGTACGGGGACGTGGAGGCGTACGAGCGGACCACGCGGGAGATGCTCGCCAGCGACGTGCTGATCGACGACCACATGGTCTACTTCGACGCCCGGCTCTCCCGCCGCTACCCGACGGTGGAGATCCGGGTCGGCGACGTCTGCCTGGACGTCGAGGACACGGTCCTCCTGGCCGTGCTGAGCCGCGCCCTGGTCGAGACCGCGGCCCGCGAGTGGCGCCGGGGCCGGCTCCCCGACCCCGTCTCGACGGTCGTGCTGCGGCTCGCGGCCTGGCGGGCCAGCCGGTACGGGCTCGGCGGCGAGCTGCTCCACCCGCTGAGCTGGCGGCCCGCCCCGGCCGGCGAGGTGCTGTCCGCCCTGCTCGACCACGTGCGCCCCGCCCTGGAGGAGGCGGACGACCTGAAGCGCGCCGAGCAGGGCGTGGCCCGGGTCCTCACCCGGGGCACCGGCGCGGACCTCCAGCGCGCCGCCCACGCCGGCGACCCCTCGCTGGCCTCGGTGATCGTCGAGGCCGTGCGCCGTACGACCCCGGCGTGAGCGCGGAGGGCCCTCGGTACGCGCGCGTACCGAGGGCCCTCCGCCGTCGACCCAGGCGTCGGCTCAGGCCGCGGCCGTCACCGGGACCTCCGCCGGGGCCAGGGCGAGCTCCAGGACCTGGCGGACGTCCGTCACCGGGTGGACCTCCAGCTTCTCCAGGACCTCGGCCGGGACGTCGTCCAGGTCGGCCTCGTTCCGCTTGGGGATCACCACCGTGGTGATGCCGGCCCGGTGCGCGGCGAGCAGCTTCTGCTTCAGGCCGCCGATGGGCAGCACCCGGCCGGTGAGGGAGACCTCGCCGGTCATGGCCACGTCGGTGCGGACGAGCCGGC
This sequence comes from Streptomyces sp. CC208A, assembly GCF_030010625.1. Classification (GTDB taxonomy): domain Bacteria; phylum Actinomycetota; class Actinomycetes; order Streptomycetales; family Streptomycetaceae; genus Streptomyces. The sequence goes on from NZ_JASCXN010000005.1 coordinate 301,864, forward strand.
CGCTGAGCAGCGAGGCGAGGGCGGTCGTCATGGTGATGCCCGCGCTCGGGCCGTCCTTGGGCACCGCGCCCGCCGGGAAGTGGATGTGCACGCCGCGGTCCTTGAGACCGGTGACGGGCAGCTCCAGCTCCGCGCCGTGCGAGCGGAGGAAGGAGAGCGCGATCTGCGCGGACTCCTTCATCACGTCGCCCAGCTGACCGGTGAGGGTCAGCCCGGCGGCGCCGGTCTCCGGGTCGGAGAGGGACGCCTCCACGAAGAGGACGTCGCCGCCGGCGCCGGTCACCGCGAGCCCGGTGGCCACGCCGGGGACCGCGGTACGCCGCTCGGCCGGGTCCTGCGCGGACTCGGGCACGTGGTGCGGCCGTCCGATGAGGGGCCGCAGCTCCCCGGGCGTGACCGTGAACGGCAGCGCGCGGTCGCCGAGTTCGTGCTGGGCCGCGATCTTGCGGAGCAGCCGGGCGATGGACCGCTCCAGGGTGCGGACACCGGCCTCGCGGGTGTACTCGCCGGCCAGCTTGCGCAGCGCGGCCTCGTCGATGGTCACCTCGCCGGTCTCCAGACCGGCCCGCTCCAGCTGCCGGGGCAGCAGGTGGTCGCGGGCGATGACGACCTTCTCGTCCTCGGTGTAGCCGTCGAGGCGGACCAGCTCCATGCGGTCGAGCAGGGCCTCCGGGATGGCTTCGAGGACGTTGGCGGTGGCGAGGAACACCACGTCGGAGAGGTCGAGCTCGACCTCCAGGTAGTGGTCGCGGAAGGTGTGGTTCTGCGCCGGGTCGAGGACTTCGAGGAGGGCGGCGGCGGGGTCGCCGCGGAAGTCGGAGCCGACCTTGTCGATCTCGTCGAGGAGCACGACCGGGTTCATGGACCCGGCCTCCTTGATCGCGCGGACGATCCGGCCGGGCAGGGCGCCCACGTACGTCCGCCGGTGGCCGCGGATCTCGGCCTCGTCGCGGACGCCGCCGAGGGCGACCCGGACGAACTTCCGTCCCATGGCGTGGGCGACGGACTCGCCGAGGGAGGTCTTGCCGACGCCGGGCGGCCCGACGAGCGCGAGCACGGCGCCTCCGCGCCGCCCGCCGACGACCCCGAGCCCGCGCTCGGAGCGCCGCTTGCGGACCGCCAGGTACTCGGTGATGCGCTCCTTCACGTCCTCCAGGCCGGCGTGCTCGGCGTCGAGGACGGCCTTGGCGCCCTGGATGTCGTACCGGTCCTCGGTCCGCTCGTTCCACGGCAGTTCGAGGACGGTGTCGAGCCAGGTCCGGATCCAGGAACCCTCGGGCGACTGGTCGCTGGACCGCTCCAGCTTCTCGACCTCCTTGAGCGCGGCCTCGCGGACCTTCTCCGGCAGGTCGGCGGCCTCCACGCGCGCGCGGTAGTCGTCGGACTCCTCGCCGTCCTTCTCGCCGTTCAGCTCGCGCAGCTCCTTGCGCACGGCTTCGAGCTGACGGCGGAGCAGGAACTCGCGCTGCTGCTTGTCGACGCCCTCCTGGACGTCCTTGGCGATGGTCTCGGCGACGTCCTGCTCGGCGAGGTGCTCGCGGAGCTGGGCGGTGGCGAGCCTGAGGCGGGCGACCGGGTCGGCGGTCTCCAGGAGCGCGACCTTCTGCTCGACGGTGAGGAAGGGCGAGTACCCGGAGTTGTCGGCGAGCGCGCCGACCCCGTCGATCTGCTGCACGCGGTCGACGACCTGCCAGGCGCCGCGCTTCTTCAGCCAGCTGGTGGCGAGTGCCTTGTACTCCTTGACGAGCTCGGTCACGGCGCCGGGCAGGGGATCGGGCACGGTCTCCTCGACCACGCTCCCCTCCACCCACAGCGCGCCGCCGGGCCCGGTCGTCCCGGCCCCGATCCGCACCCGTCCGATGCCCCTGATGAGGGCTCCCGGGTCCCCGTCGGACAGCCGCCCGACCTGCTCGACGATCCCGAGCACACCGGTCGCGGCGTACGTCCCGTCCACCCGCGGCACCAACAGCACCCGCGGCTTCCCGCCCGCTCCGCGAGCGGCGGCCTGCGCGGCCTCCACGGCGGCCCGCACGTCGTTGTCCGACAGATCCAGCGGCACCACCATCCCGGGCAGCACGACCTCGTCGTCGAGCGGCAGCACAGGCAGCGTCAGCGGCACGGACGGCTTGGACTCAGAAGCCATGATCTCCCCTTCGGCAGTCAAGTTGAGCTATGCCGACTCAATGCATGTGAGTGCGGGATTGTTCCCCGGGGCCTGTTCGCTGTGAGCGATCATGTACGGATGTCCTGTGACGCCGATCTCTTCGTTTCGCAGCTTTACTCTTCGTGTGATCGTTCGCTTTGCAGAGTGACCTTTCGTCGCGGGGTGGGGTTAGCGAGTCGTGGCACGTGCGTTAGGGGTTCTGTCGGGTGGGGTGTCCGGGCCACCGACCGAGGGATTCGAGGTTGCGTACGCCGACAGGTGTGGGTCGGAGTTCCGCCTGCCGCTGGCGGACGCCCGGGCTGTGCGATTCGAGGACGTAGCGCCGGTACGCGCGTTCAAGTCGTACAAGGGCCAGCGCCATCTGCCGGGCCTGTGGTGGTCGGCGACGGTCGGCGGTCACATCGGGTACGAGTCCTGGCTGGAGCGCGATCATGTGATGCTGCTGGACTTCGACCCGTCCGTCGTGGGGATCTCGTCACAACCGTTCTGGCTGTTCTGGCAGTCAGAGGCGGGCAAGGGCGTCTCGCACGCGCCGGACTACTTCGCTCGCCGGGAGGACGGCACTGCGGTGGTGGTCGACTGCCGGCCGGCGGACCGTCGAAGACCGAGGGACTTGGCGAAGTTCGAGGCGACGCGAGCGGCCTGCACACGGGTGGGGTGGGAGTTCCTGCTGGTAGGGGCCCCTGACGCGATCGTGGTGCGTAATGTGCGCTGGCTGGCCGGGTACCGGCACCCCCGGTATCGGCTGGAGCCGGTGGTCTGCGAGTTGCTGGCGGCGTTCGTTGAGCCGCGGCCGCTGATGGACGGGGCGTCGTCGGTGGGTGATGAGATCGCGGTGCTGCCGGTGCTGTTCCATCTGCTGTGGACGCACGAACTGGCCGTGGACGTGTCGGTTCCGCTGCATGCGGCGGCGTTGGTGTCTGCGAGGGTTGCCGGTGGTTGCTGAGCGTGGGGCCGTGCTGCGGCCCGGTGACTGGATCACCTACGACAACGAGGACCACCAGGTGGTGGGGCTCGCCGGTACGTCCGTGCGGCTGCGGTCGCAGGCCGGGGTGGAATCGGTGGTGCTGGCCTCGCACCTGATGGCGGCACCGGACTTCGCCGTCACCGGCACGGAGCCGCTGCCCGCCCTGGAGCCGTCGGGACTGCTGGGGACGTTGCCCGACTCGGTGCGGGAGGCGGCACGGGAGTGGGAACGGCACATGGTGGAGGTCGAGACCGGGCTACCGCCGGATGCCGTGGCGGGCTCCGAGCCGCGCCCTGGGTATGACCCCGCTGCCTTCTCGCTGATGGAACGGATGGCCGCGAAGGCGAGCGAGCTGGGGGTGACGGTTCGTACGGTGCAGAGTCGGCGGTCGCGCTACGTCCAGCAAGGTCTCTGGGGGCTGGTGGACCAGCGGGCGACCCGGACCTGGGAGGCCACGGGGCGGGCGGACGCCCGGCTGGTCGCGGCCGTCCAGGAGGTCCTGGACACGGAGACGCACACGTCGACGGGGACTCGGTCGCGGCTGATCCGCCGGGTGGTGAAGCTGGTGGAGGCCACCCACGGCGAGGGGGTGGTTCCGCTGCCGAGCCAGCGGACTCTCTACAAGCTGGTCGACGCGCTCTCCACCGGCCGGCACACCTTCGGTTCGGCGGTCACGCGGCGACAGACTGCGAACCGCCCGCAGGGGCCGTTCACGCCGACGTTCGCGGACCGGCCGGGGGAACAGGTACAGATCGACTCCACCCCGCTGGATGTGATGGTGGTGCTCGACTCCGGGCTGACAGTCCGCGCGGATCTGACGATCGCGGTCGACGTCGCGACACGGACGATCTGCGCGGCGGTGCTGCGGCCGGTGGGTACCAAGGCGGTGGACGCCTCCCTGCTGCTGGCACGGATGCTGGTGCCCGAGCCGATGCGGCCGGGCTGGTCCGCGTCGCTGCGCATGGCGGCGTCACGGATGCCGCACCGGCGGCTGCTGGACGTGGACACGCGGATGGAGCAGGCCGCGGCGAAACCGGTGATTGTGCCGGACACGGTCGTCATCGACGGCGGGAAGGTGTTCATCTCCGACACGTTCATCCGGGCCTGCGAACGGCTCGGTATCTCAGTGCAGCGGGCACGTCCGCGCACGCCGACCGACAAGGCGATCGCGGAGGCGACCTTCTCCTCGATCAACACGCTGTTCACCCAGCATCTGGCCGGCTACACCGGGCGGGATGTCTCCCGCCGCGGCGAGCGTGTCGAGGACCGGGCCGTCTGGACGGTTCCGGAGCTTCAGGATCTGCTGGATGAGTGGTTGCTGGCCGGGTGGCAGGCCCGGCCGCACAGCGCTCTGCGCGACCCGTTCCGCCCGAAGAGGGCGATATCGCCGAACGACAAGTACACCTCGCTGGTGGCGGCCTGCGGCTATTTGCCGCTCGTCCTCCGCGGCGAGGACTACCTGGAATTGCTGCCGGTCGCCTGGCGGGCGATCAACGACTACGGCATCCAGATCAGCTACCGCACCTACGACTGCCCCGACCTGGGGCCGCATCGGCGCGAGCACTCCGGGATCACCGCCAAGCGCGGTCTTTGGGAAGTGCATTACGACCCCTACGACCTGTCCCAGGTGTTCGTCCGCACGACACACGGCTGGATCACCGTGCCCTGGACGCAGTGGCCGCTGGTGAACGCGCCGTTCGCAGACTTCACCTGGCAGCACGCGCGTCGCTTGGCGGCCGAGGCCGGACTGGACGACACCAACGAGACGGCCGTCGCCCGTGTCCTGGATGGTCTGCTCACGCGCGCCGAGCACGGCCCTGACACCCGGTCGGCCAAGGTGGCCGCGCGCACCCGCACGGTCCGTACCATCCCCACGCCCGCAGCGGCGCCCGAGACCGAACATCGCACGGAGTCGGCGCCCGCAGTCCTGCCGTCCGTGGCGGTGGCGGAGTTCGGGATCTTCGACGCTCACGCAGAAGCCGAGAGGTGGCTATGAGCACGTTCTCCCCGTCCGCCCCGGGCACGAACCCGGCCTCACAGGTTCCGCCGGACAACCCGCTGACCACGAAGGAGGGGTGGCACTATTTCGTCGGCCATGAGCCGGTCCCGCCCCGTCTGCTGACCTCCAGCGAACGGGCGGCGCTGAGCCCGCGCGAACGGCTACGCGAGGAGGAGCGGCGCCGCGGGTATCACGCTGATCTGCCGATGGTGAACACCCCGGTCATCCGCAAGGTCACCGCCACCTCCCGGTTGCTGATCCAGCTCAACCGCAACCAGATCTCCGCCCGACGCGGTGTGATCCTCTCTGGTGCCTCCGGCACCGGGAAGACGACTGCCCTGACCCAGCTGGGGCGGGCCCACGAGCTGGCCGTCCGCAAGCGGCACCCCCACGACCGCAACCGGCTCCCGGTCGTCTACGTCACCGTCCCGCCCGCGGCCACACCGAAGATGCTCGCGATGGAGTTCGCCCGCTTCTTCGGGCTGACCTTCCCTTCCCGGGCCAACATCACCGATGTCGTCGATGCCGTCTGCGCCACCGCCGCCCATGTTCATGTCGACCTGGTTCTCGTCGACGAAATCCACAACCTGACCCTCACCACCCGCTCCGGCGCCGAAGCCTCTGACCAGCTGAAGTACTTCGCCGAACGGCTGCCCGCGACGTTCGCCTACGCGGGCATGGACGTCGAGTCCAACGGCTTGTTCGCTGGCACCCGGGGACGGCAGATCGCCGGACGCTTCGTCGTCGTCCCCGCCACCCCCTTTGCGCACGTCACCGCCGAGGATCAGGAAACCTGGCGGGCCCTGGTGGGCACTCTGGAATCCACGCTCCGGTTGCACGACCACACCCCCGGCACACTGACCGGTCTGAGCGAGTACCTCTTCCACCGCACCGGCGGCATGATCGGCAGCCTCTCCCAGCTCGTCCGCGGCGCCGCCGTCCTCGCCATCGAAGACGAGAGCGAGCGCATCACCGAAGACCTCCTGGAGATCGTCCCCGTCGACTACGCGGCCGAGCAGTCCGAGAAGCGCACCGCACCCGCCAAGCCTGCCGCCCGGCGGAGGCGCGTGGCCTGATGCTCATCCGCCGACTGCCCGATCCCGTCCCGCCCGCCCGACACGAGATCCCCGCCTCCTACATCGGCCGTCTGGCCACGCTCCACGGCCTCGACATCAACGGCCTTTGGACCCAGGTCACCGAGCGCGAGAAGTCCGGCGGTATGCGCCGCGTCGTCGTCCCCGAACGCCTCGCAGCGCTCACCGGCCGCACCGTCCATGCCCTCGCCGGCGCAATGCCCGAGCTTCGCAGCCCCCAGCCCGCCTGGGCCATGTTCCGGCACCAGCCCCAGACCGGCTGCCACCGCTGCGACGCCCGGCACCCCGGCGGCAAGGTGACCCGGCTCCTGCCCCACCACCGCTACGTCTGCCTGCGCCACCGCACCTGGATCGGCCCGCCCGACATCGACCAGCCCGCCGTCGACCTCACCCGGCTACCCGAAATCGTCGACGCCCAGCGCAAGCACCTGCGCCTCCTCAGCCGCTACGGCTGGGCAGCCACCTACGACGCCGTGCTCAGCGCCCTCATGCTCTGCGCGCACATCTGGTCCGTGGACGGCCGTCCCTCCAGTGCCGTGTTCGGCACCTGGGACACCTGGGAAGACCGCATCGACCTCCTCATCCCGTTCAACCGGGAGACGCAGGACTACCCCAGCTACAGCACCTCGCGGCTGTTCGCAGCGATCTACCCCGAAGCCGTCGCACTGGCTCCACTGATCGCCTCACCCTACTGGCGGCAGCTGGCCGCCGGCACGGAGGCCGAGCAAGCCCGGTTCTTCACCGAGGTCAGCAACCGCGTCACCTACCCCTACAGCCCTCCCGGTCACGGCGACGCCATAGCTCATTGGTCACTCGCCGACTCCTGGCGCCCGCCCAGCCAGCCTTTGACGGCCTACACGCCCGGCCGAGTGCGCGGCAGCCTCCCCGGTCTCGCCGCGAACCGGCTAGCCCGACACGAGAAGAGCACGATGTGGTTCAGCCGCAGCCGGGAACAGGGCCGAACCCTCCTCTTTCACAGCCACCTCAAGTCGGTCCTCCTGCGAGATCGCGAACCCCAGTACGTGAAATGGGAAGGAACCATCTGGCACAGCACACGCACCGACGACCTCATGCGCGAAGAAGTCACGGAGAAACGCCAGGCTTCCAAAGCAACCAGTTAGGAGCTGGCTTCTACAGGGAAGAGAGCATCGATCCGGGGTGTCCCAGCCCTCGCCGTGGCCTCTATGGTGTCGATCTCTTCTTCAGGCACCCATGTCTCCTGGACGGCTTCCACTGCCTCGTAGAACGCCTCCCCGCAATCGTCCTCCTGGCCCGTCAGCTCGTCGAACACCTCTTGGGCCACGTAGTCGAGCTCCTCCCATTCCGGCCACTCGTCGTCACACCACTCCCGTGTGTGCCGTCCCGCCAGGGCCCGCACCTCAGCCACGTCAGCGAGGGCATCCGGATCAGCAAGCACCGCTTGGTACGTTTCCTGCCCCTGGGCCACCAGCCAGAGCGCGAAGTAGTCGAAGCCGTCGTCGGAGCACAAGCCACCCTCGATCCGGCCCACCGCCCGCCACAGTGCACCCGTGGCGACCGCCGCGCACGCGGCCTCCAGACGTGCCTGAAACTCCGCTCCCTCCGCGACTGGCCGACGCCGCAACTCCCCGCGCAGCCACTCCAGCCGTTCGTGGCGGTCACCGGGGCGGCAGCTCAACTTGTTCATCAGCGCCCAGAAGCTCTTATCGTCCATGCCGCACAGGATCGCAACCACCACTGACACGTCCGAGAGCCCCTGACTAGAGCGGACGGGAAACGAAGAGAAGACCTGCATAAAACGTCATGCCGCGGCGCAACCCATCACTTCGCCCCGCAGCTAAAGAGCTGCGTCCGACGCAACGCGAAACAGCAAGCGACAACGGAACCCGATGCGCCGGCTCGTGTGTTCCGGCTGCGCGGGGGCCGTCGGGCGGGCATGCTCGGCCCATGACATGTGCTGCGGAACGCGGCCGGGCGTGGCGCCGCGGGCGGGCCTGGGCGGCGGTGCCGGCGGTCGTGGCGGCGCTGGTCCTCGGCGTGGGCGGATGCGCCGACGCCGACGTCCCGCCGCCGGCCGGGGGAACGAGCACGCCGGGCACGGGCGCGACGGCGGAGCCGCGTGCCGGGGGCGTACTGGTCGAGGTCGTGGTGAACGGCGGGTTCGCCGGCGTGAACAACCAGCTCGTCGTGTACGAGGACGGCGGCTGGACCGTCCGGTCGGGGACCGGAACCCCGCGCACCGGGCGCATGACCGCCGCCGGACTGGCCGAACTCCGCGCCGCCCTCCAGGACCCCGCCTACGCGCGCGTGCCCGACCGGCCGACCGGCCCGACCGTCGCCGACGGCTTCCAGTACTTCGTGACCCACGACCACCGGCTCGTCGTCGCGGACGACGGCGACCGGCCCCCCGCCCTCCAGCGCGTCTTCGACGCCCTCCCCGGCGGCGGTCCGCCGACCGCCCCCTGAGCCGTCCCGCCGGGACCTACCCCTCCGTCGCGCGGATCGCCGCGTACTGGCGCCGGAGGTGGTCCCGGACGCGGACGGGCATGTCCATGGAGTCGGGATCCAGGGCCCACTGGATCTGGAGGCCGTCCATGACGGCCAGGTACTCCTGGGCAATGCTCCGGCAGTCGGTGTCCGGGCGGAGTTCGCCGCGTCGGACGGCCTCCTCCAGGCGGTCGACGTCATGTTCCTCGCTCTGCGCCAGAACCGAGAGAAGCAGGTCCTCCTTGCTGCGGAAGTGGTGCAGCAGGCCGCCCTGGGTGGTCCCGCAGTCGTGGGCGATACGCGCGAGCGAGGAGGCGTGGAACCGTTCCTAGTCAGTGAGCAGGAGTGGGTCTTGAACCCGTTCCTGATCGCTGCGGACATCCCGAACGGTTTTGGGTGTCCTGGTCGCCCGCGTTCTCTCCGCGTCCGGCTGCACGCATCTGGTGCGTGGTCCGGAGATGCGGGGGCGGGTTTCCTCACGCCCGAGGGTTGCCGGTCGGGCCTGGACGATCCGATGCCCGCGACGATCGCTCTGGTCGTCGCGGGGCGGTGTCGTCCGTCGCCGGATCGGGTGCCCTTGGGCGCGTCGCCCGATCGCGATGCTCGCGGCATCGTGACGGGTGGTCTTGCGGGTCTTGCCGGTGAGGGGTGCCTGCCAGTACTGGGCGCCCCACTTGCTGGTGTAGGCCGGGTCGACAGCGATGATCGCGATGCCGGTGGCGTCGGCCATCGACGTGAGCCGGGCGCGGAGCCTGCCGGTGGGCATGCCGGAGACGAGCTGCCGGAACCGGCGCCGGCGTCCGTGTTTCTCGCGGGTCTTCTCAGCGGTGAAGTCGAGATCTTCGACCGCGATCGCCTTCACACCGCAGGTCTTGGCCCAGTTCAGCAGCCGCGACAGAGCGTGGCGGACCTGGGCGTCGCGGTGGTCGGCCGACCCGCTGAGGTCGTAGAAGAACCTTCGCGGGTGCCCGATCGGGTTGCCGTAGGTGTCCAGGCGCCAGGCGGCCAAGTGATCGGCGTTAGTGTCCACGCCGATCACGCCCTGGGAGAGGGCGGTCTCCATCGGGATGGTCCTGGTGACGGGGAAGGTCCAGGAGGCGGTCACGTACCAGCGCCCGCGCCCGACGTCCAAGTGAATGCGGTAGGCAACAGCCTGGTTCGCCTCCACGCGGTCGGCCCATTCCTGCCCCCGGTGCGGGAAGCGCACCTTCGCGGCGAGCGCGTACCGGCCGTGCCTGGCATTGGCCAGATGCGTGAGCGGGGCCGGGAGCTTGATGGACACCTCCCCCTCGGGGGAGATGCGGATGGTTTCGTTCCCGAAGCGTTTCCCGGACTCGCCGTCAGCCTGGAGAAACCAGCGCTCCGTCTCCCACTGCTCCCGCCATTCAGTCTCGGTGAGCTTCGCCGCGTCGAGGTTGTGGCGGGTGTTGAGCAGACGTCTGCCGCCACGTGCCACGTGCACGACACCGGCCTCACGGTCCGCACCGACCTGAGCGAGACGGTTCTCGAGGATGTGCAGGCGCCGGGTCTTGTGGAACCACTCACGCTTCGACCGGTATCCGCCAGGCGACCGCTTGGCACCCTTCTCCCCGACCGGCAGCGACAACCGGTGCGAGATCGCCTTGACACCAGACTCAAGGGACTGGATGTACGCGGCCTGCCCGCGACGGGCGAGCGCCCACTGATCGTGCGTCGCCTTCGTCAACGAACCGGCCCAACGCGATGACGAGGCAGCGGTCAACTCCCGCTTACGCACTGCCCACGTCTCCGCGGAATGCTCCAGCCCATCTCGGCAACGGGCCGCCAGGTCACGCCCGGCAAGCGAGCCGAGATGCGCGCCGACCAGACGCAGCACCTTCCCATCAGCCTCGGTGAGGTGCTTCAGCCGGTCGCGGACCGTAACCCCCGAGGGCCTGGGCGCAACGAACGCCGCCGCCACCTCCCGCAGAGCACCCACCACGCCTCCCCTCCAGGCCCGCAAACACCGCACCCCATACAACGACCGCCAACCGGAAAGGTCATCCATTCGACTCCAGAACTCCCGTCTCCCGATCTCGAGCTCATCCACCACAGGCCAGAGCACTCACTCACACGCACCGGAGCACGCCCACACACGCTCACCGGCAGCACTTCCCGACCCCGCTTCGCGTCACCCAGCCACTCCGTAACGTGTTTGTCCCGGTCGCCCGCGCTCCGCGAGGATGGCCGGGACGACCCGTATCCGCGACAGCCACGTCCCACGACGAGACACGGAGTGATCAATGAACGGCCCCGTCACCCTCGACCGCCGCGAGGGCCCGTACGGCGAAGTCGTCCTGCGCCGGCGGGACGCCGAGGACCGCACCGACTTCGAGATCATCGCCAACGGCACCTTCCTGATGGACACCTCCGACGGGCGCTCCGAGCGGTTGCTCGTGGACGCGGCGATGGAGGCGCTGCCGGAGCCGGCGCGGACCGGCGCCGCCGTCCTGATCGGCGGGCTCGGCGTCGGCTTCTCCCTGGCGCACGCCGCCGCCGACCCCCGCTGGGGGCGGATCGCGGTGGCCGAACGGGAGGAGGCGATCATCGACTGGCACCGGCAGGGGCCGCTCGCGTCGATCTCCGGGCGCGCCCTCGCGGACGAGCGGACGGTGATCCTGCACACGGACCTGGTGGAGTACCTGGAGACCTCCACCGACACCTACGACGCGCTCTGCCTGGACATCGACAACGGGCCGGACTGGACCGTCACCGAGGACAACGAATCCCTGTACGGGGCAAGGGGCTTGGCGTCCTGCGCGGCCCGGCTGAACCCCGGCGGAGCGCTCGCCGTGTGGTCCGCGCAGCCGTCCGGCGTTTTCGAGGAGTCCTTGCGGAATGCCGGATTCAGCGGGGTACGGACGGAAGAGATCCCCGTTGCCCGGGGCGTCCCCGACGTGGTCCATCTGGGCATCCGGCCTGCGTAGCCGGGACGCCGTCGGTACCTCTAGGCTGCTGCACCGACATCGGCGACGCGAGGCGGGGCAATGGAGCAGACACACACCACTCACCACGGTGCGGCGGCGACTCCGGGGGCCCAGCGGCGCGTCCTGGTCGTCGAGGACGACGCGACGATCGTCGAGGCGGTCTCCGCCCGGCTGCGGGCCGAGGGCTTCCTCGTGCAGACGGCCACCGACGGCCCCGCCGCCGTCGAGGCGGCCGAGGCGTGGCAGCCGGACCTGATGGTCCTCGACGTGATGCTGCCCGGCTTCGACGGCCTGGAGGTCTGCCGCCGGGTGCAGGCCCAGCGCCCGGTGCCGGTGCTGATGCTCACCGCCCGGGACGACGAGACCGACATGCTGGTCGGGCTCGGCGTCGGCGCCGACGACTACATGACGAAGCCTTTCTCCATGCGCGAGCTGGCCGCCCGGGTGCACGTGCTGCTGCGCCGGGTGGAGCGGGCCGCGCTCGCCGCCGTCACACCGCGCAGCGGGATCCTCCGCCTGGGCGAACTGGAGATCGACCACGCCCAGCGCCGGGTCCGGGTGCGGGCCGAGGACGTCCACCTGACGCCGACCGAGTTCGACCTGCTGGTCTGTCTGGCCAACACCCCGCGCGCGGTCCTCTCCCGGGAGCAGCTGCTCGCCGAGGTGTGGGACTGGGCGGACGCCTCCGGCACCCGGACCGTGGACAGTCACATCAAGGCGCTGCGCCGGAAGATCGGCGCCGAGCGGATCCGTACGGTGCACGGCGTCGGGTACGCGCTGGAGACCCCCGCGCCGTGAGCCGGCCGGGGCGGCGCGCCGGAGGGTCCCGGCGCCGGATCGTGATCTCGATCAAGACGAAGCTGGGGGCCCTGGTCGTCGGCGCGGTGCTGCTGACCTCCGGCCTGGCCCTGGTGGCGATCCGCACGTCCACCGAGTTCCGGTACATCACGATCTTCGCGATGATCGCGACGCTGCTGATCACACAGTTCGTGGCGCAGTCGCTGACGGCGCCGCTGGACGAGATGAACGCGGTGGCGGGGTCGATCTCGCGGGGCGACTTCTCGCGGCGGGTGCGGGGCGCGGACCGGCGCGACGAGCTGGGCGACCTGGCCTCGACGATCAACCGCATGGCGGACGACCTGGAGGCGGTGGACCGGCACCGCAAGGAACTGGTCGCCAACGTCTCGCACGAGCTGCGCACGCCGATCGCGGCACTGAGAGCGGTGCTCGAAAACGTGGTCGACGGGGTCTCGGAGGCCGATCCGGAGACGATGCGCTCGGCACTGAAGCAGACCGAGCGGCTGGGCCGGCTGGTGGAGACGCTGCTCGACCTGTCGCGGCTCGACAACGGTGTCGTACAGCTGCGGACCCGCCGTTTCGAGGTGTGGCCGTATCTCTCCGGGGTGCTGCGGGAGGCGAACCTGGCCGCCGCGCAGCGCGGGCTGCCTTCCACGTCCGGTCTGCACCGGCGTACGGACGTCCATCTGCACCTGGACGTGCAGCCCTCCGACCTGACGGCGTACGCCGACGTGGAACGGCTGCACCAGGTGATGGCGAACCTGATCGACAACGCGGTGAAGCACTCCCCGCCGCACGGGCGCGTGACGGTGCGGGCCCGACGCGGCCCGTACCCGGAGTCGCTGGAGCTGGTGGTCGAGGACGAGGGCCCGGGCATCCCCGAGGCGGAGCGGCACAAGGTCTTCGAGCGGTTCAACCGGGGCACGGCCCCGGACCGGCAGGGGCCGGGGAGCGACGGCGGCACGGGGCTCGGCCTCGCGATCGCGCGGTGGGCCGTGGATCTGCACGGTGGCGGAATCGGGGTGGCCGAATCCTCACGCGGATGCCGCATACGTGTCACCCTTCCGGGCAGTCTTCCCCTCCGCGATTGACGTAGGGTTCGAACCGGAAGCGAACGTTCTGCGTGTACATGAACGGGACACGGTCAGGACGTGGTCAGGGATGCGGCCGAAGGCGGCCGTAGCCGGGCTTTTCCGTACCCTCACACATGCGGAATCACGTTTGTTTCCCGCCATTCACGGCACCGAAACACCCCGTCAAGTGTGACTTGCGCGACGTTGGAGTGCCCGGCCTGCACGTCCCGGCCGGACAGGCGTAGCCTTTATTTCCGCTGTCCATCACCTTGCGAAGCGGAAGAGGGCGGTTGCCGCCGTGTCGTCTCAGTCCCCCAGTACCCCGAGCTCCCCGGCCGACCAAGACGGGCGTGGCGTGAGCCCCGCAGCCGCCTTCGGTGCCAATGAGTGGCTCGTCGACGAGATCTACCAGCAGTACCTCCAGGACCCGAATTCGGTTGATCGTGCCTGGTGGGACTTCTTCGCCGACTACAAGCCGGGTGCGGCGGAGACCCCGTCCGCCCCGGCCGCCACCACCACGGCCGCGCCCTCGGCGCCGCAGGCGGGCCCCGCACAGTCCGGTGCAAGCACCGGCTCCACCGGAGCGGCTACCGCCGCGCCCCCTGCTGCTGCCGCTCCGACCGCCGCCGTGCCCGCCCCGGCCGCCCCCGCCCCGGCCGCCCCGGCCGCTCCCGCCGCCGAGGCGCCCGTCGGCCCCGAGCTGATCACGCTCCGCGGCCCTGCCGCCGCCGTCGCGAAGAACATGAACGCCTCCCTGGAGATGCCGACGGCCACGTCCGTCCGCGCCGTCCCGGTGAAGCTGCTCTTCGACAACCGGATCGTCATCAACAACCACCTGAAGCGCGCCCGGGGCGGGAAGATCTCCTTCACCCACCTCATCGGCTACGCGATGGTGCAGGCGATCAAGGCCATGCCGTCGATGAACTACTCCTACGCGGAGAAGGACGGCAAGCCGACCCTGGTCAAGCCGGAGCACGTGAACTTCGGCCTCGCGATCGACCTGGTGAAGCCGAACGGCGACCGCCAGCTCGTCGTCGCGGGCATCAAGAAGGCCGAGACGCTCAACTTCTTCGAGTTCTGGCAGGCGTACGAGGACATCGTCAAGCGCGCCCGCGTGGGCAAGCTGACGATGGAGGACTTCTCCGGCGTCACCGTCTCCCTGACCAACCCCGGCGGCCTCGGCACCGTCCACTCCGTGCCGCGTCTGATGCCCGGTCAGTCGGTCATCATGGGTGTCGGTTCGATGGACTACCCGGCCGAGTTCCAGGGCACCTCCCAGGACACCCTGAACAAGCTGGGCATCTCCAAGGTCATGACCCTGACCTCGACCTACGACCACCGGGTCATCCAGGGTGCCGCCTCCGGCGAGTTCCTGCGGATCGTCTCCAACCTCCTCCTCGGCGAGGACGGTTTCTACGACGGCGTCTTCAAGTCGCTGCGGATCCCCTACGAGCCGGTCCGCTGGCTCAAGGACATCGACGCCTCGCACGACGACGACGTCACCAAGGCCGCCCGCGTCTTCGAGCTCATCCACTCCTACCGGGTCCGCGGTCACGTCATGGCCGACACCGACCCGCTGGAGTACAAGCAGCGCAAGCACCCCGACCTGGACATCACCGAGCACGGCCTCACCCTGTGGGACCTGGAGCGCGAGTTCGCGGTCGGCGGCTTCGCCGGCAAGTCGATGATGAAGCTCCGCGACATCCTCGGCGTGCTCCGCGACTCGTACTGCCGCACCACCGGCATCGAGTTCATGCACATCCAGGACCCGAAGCAGCGCAAGTGGATCCAGGACCGCGTCGAGCGTCCCCACGCGCGCGTGGAGCGCGAGGAGCAGCTCCGCATCCTGCGCCGCCTGAACTCCGCCGAGGCCTTCGAGACCTTCCTGCAGACGAAGTACGTCGGCCAGAAGCGCTTCTCCCTGGAGGGCGGCGAGTCCGTCATCCCGCTGCTCGACGCGGTCATCGACTCCGCGGCCGAGTCCCGCCTCGACGAGGTCGTCATCGGCATGGCCCACCGCGGCCGCCTCAACGTCCTCGCGAACATCGTCGGCAAGTCGTACGCGCAGATCTTCCGCGAGTTCGAGGGCAACCTCGACCCGAAGTCGATGCACGGCTCCGGCGACGTCAAGTACCACCTGGGCGCCGAGGGCACCTTCACCGGCCTCGACGGCGAGCAGATCAAGGTCTCCCTGGTCGCCAACCCCTCCCACCTGGAGGCGGTCGACCCGGTCCTGGAGGGTGTCGTCCGCGCCAAGCAGGACGTCATCAACAAGGGCGGCACGGACTTCACCGTCCTGCCGGTGGCCCTCCACGGCGACGCGGCCTTCGCGGGCCAGGGCGTGGTGGCCGAGACCCTCAACATGTCGCAGCTGCGCGGCTACCGCACCGGCGGCACGGTCCACATCGTCATCAACAACCAGGTCGGCTTCACGGCGGCTCCCGAGTCGTCCCGCTCGTCCATGTACGCCACCGACGTGGCCCGCATGATCGAGGCGCCGATCTTCCACGTGAACGGCGACGACCCGGAGGCCGTGGTCCGCGTCGCGCGGCTCGCCTTCGAGTTCCGCCAGACGTTCAACAAGGACGTCGTGATCGACCTCATCTGCTACCGCCGCCGCGGTCACAACGAGGGCGACAACCCGCAGTTCACCAACCCGCAGATGTACAACCTGATCGACAAGAAGCGTTCGGTGCGCAAGCTGTACACCGAGTCGCTCATCGGTCGCGGCGACATCACCCTGGAGGAGGCGGAGCAGGCGCTCCAGGACTTCCAGGGCCAGCTGGAGAAGGTGTTCGCGGAGGTCCGCGAGGCCACCTCCGCCCCGGCGCCGGCCGCCGTGCCGGACGCGCAGGCCGAGTTCCCGGTCGCCGTCACCACCGCGGTCTCCCAGGAGGTCGTGAAGCGGATCGCCGAGTCGCAGGTCAACATCCCGGAGCGGGTCACGGTCCACCCGCGTCTGCTGCCGCAGCTCCAGCGCCGCGCGGCCTCGATCGACGACGGCACCATCGACTGGGGCTTCGGCGAGACCCTCGCCATCGGCTCCCTGCTGATGGAGGGCACCCCGGTCCGCCTCTCGGGCCAGGACTCCCGCCGCGGCACCTTCGGCCAGCGCCACGCGGTCCTGGTCGACCAGGAGACCGGCGAGGACTACACCCCGCTGCTCTACCTGACCGACGACCAGGCCCACTTCAACGTCTACGACTCGCTGCTCAGCGAGTACGCGGCGATGGGCTTCGAGTACGGCTACTCGCTGGCCCGCCCGAGCTCCCTGGTCATCTGGGAGGCCCAGTTCGGCGACTTCGTCAACGGCGCGCAGACCGTCGTCGACGAGTTCATCTCCTCGGCCGAGCAGAAGTGGGGCCAGACCTCCGGCGTCACCCTGCTCCTGCCGCACGGCTACGAGGGCCAGGGCCCGGACCACTCGTCCGCCCGCCCGGAGCGCTTCCTCCAGATGTGCGCCCAGGACAACATGACGGTCGCCATGCCGACGCTGCCGTCGAACTACTTCCACCTCCTGCGCTGGCAGGTGCACAACCCGCACCACAAGCCGCTCATCGTCTTCACCCCGAAGTCGATGCTGCGTCTGAAGGCCGCGGCGTCCAAGGTGGAGGAGTTCACCTCCGGCGGCTTCCGCCCGGTGATCGGCGACTCGACGGTCGACCCGGCGGGCGTCCGCAAGGTCGTCTTCTGCGCGGGCAAGGTCTACTACGACCTGGAGGCCGAGCGGCAGAAGCGCGGTGTCACGGACACGGCGATCATCCGTCTGGAGCGCCTGTACCCGCTGCCGGGTGCCGAGCTCCAGGCCGAGATCGCCAAGTACCCGAACGCGGCGAAGTACATCTGGGCGCAGGAGGAGCCGGCGAACCAGGGTGCGTGGCCGTTCATCGCGCTCAACCTGATCGACCACCTCGACCTGGCGGTCGGAGCGGACATCCCGGCGGGCGAGCGCCTGCGCCGGATCTCCCGCCCGCACTCCTCGTCCCCGGCGGTCGGCTCCGCCAAGCGCCACCAGGCGGAGCAGCAGCAGCTGGTCAACGAGGTCTTCGAGGCCTGAACCCGGCACCGCGCGTGAGGCCCGGTCCCCTGGATTCCGTCCGGGGGTGCCGGGCCTCCGGCGTGTCCGGACGGGCCTATCCTGGATCGCATGTACTTCACCGACCGTGGCATCGAGGAACTGGAGAAGCGGCGCGGCGAGGAGGAGATCACCTTCGAGTGGCTCGCCGAGCAGCTGCGGACCTTCGTCGATCTCAACCCCGACTTCGAGGTGCCCGTCGAGCGCCTCGCGACCTGGCTGGCCCGCCTCGACGACGAGGACGACGACGAGTAGGCAGTGCCCTCGCCGAGGGCCCCTCCCACGTGGGAGGGGCCCTCGGCGTTTTCATGCGTTGTACGCCGCGGGCCGCGCGTGTCAGCGCTCGCGCAGGCGGTCGTAGGCGAGGCCCAGGGCGCCGTGGGCGACGAGGAGGGCGCCCGCCGCGGCCCAGCCGCCGCTGCGCCGGGCGAGCCCCCAGAGGAGCAGCGGGACCCCCGCGGCGAGCTGGGCTCCGCCGAGGACGCGCGCCCTGGGGCCGCGCAGGTACGGGCCGAGGGGGCTCTCCTCCACGGCGTCGAGCTCGGAACGGACGGCGTCGAACAGACCGGGCCACTCCAGGTGCTCGGCGCCGGCGGCGAGGGCGGCCTCGCGGAGCCGGCCGGGGGTCTCGCCGGGGATGAGGCCGGCGGGCAGGTCGAGGCCGGTGCGGGCGAGGACGGCGACGAGGCCGAGGAGGCGGGTACGGAAGTCACCCTCGGGGTCGGGGAGGGTGAGCGGCTCCAGTGCCTGGACGTCGAGGACGGGGTCGAGGCCGAGGCGGTCGGCGAAGGTCCGCATGGCCTCGTCCTCGCCGGCCGGGGTACCGTCCGCGAGCCAGGTGTAGCCGACGGTCCGGCGGAAGCCCGCGGCGAGGGTGATCCCGGCGTGGTCGGCGTCCCACCAGAGGGCGAGGACCGGCCAGGTGGCGGCGGACACGGCGAGGGCGGTGGCCCAGCCGGTGACGACCCGCTCGACGGGCTCCCCGCCGTCCTGCCAGGGCCTGTCCTCCGGTACGAGGACGCTCCAGTCGGCTCCGGCGGGGGCGAGCAGCAGCCCCTCCCGCAGGAGCTGTGCGGGCGGCCGGACAGCCGGAGGTTCGGCCCGGCACAGCAGCAGCGCCCCGGCGGGGCTCGGTCCGGATGTCGCGTTCATGAGCCCACGCTAGGCCAGTTTGTCCAGGTATGGGGGCGACTGCTCCCACCCTGTCAGGGATGAATCAGGGTTGACCTCGCGTCACCACGATATATCGTGAATCGAGAAGTCGCGATATGTTGCGTCGCGTCGTACCGCTCGACGAGAGCTTCGAGGAATCCGAGGAAACGGGAGGTCGCCACCATGACCGAGTGGTCCGTCACCGAGCCGGTGAAACTCACGCCCGCCGACCCCGTGTCACGGCTGCGCATCCGCGTCGTGGGCGGCGCGGTGAACGTGGTGGGCACCGACGAGAGCACGGCACGCGTGGAGGTCTCGGAGATCGAGGGCCCGCCCCTGATCGTCACCCAGGAGGGCTCCACCCTGACGGTGACCTACGAGGACCTGCACTGGAAGGGCATCCTCAAGTGGCTCGACACCCAGGCCCACAAGCGACGGGCCGTGGTCTCGGTCGCCGTCCCCGCGGGCGCCGAGGTCGAGGTGGGCGTGGTCACGGCGGACGCGGTGCTGTCCGGGCTGCGGGGCCGCACCGAGGTGCGCGGGGTGACGGGCTCCACCACGCTCGTGGGGCTCTCGGGACCGGTCCGCGCCGAGAGCGTCTCGGGCTCCCTGGAGGCCCAGTCGGTGACGGGCGCGCTGCGGGTGAGCTCGGTGACCGGTGACGTGACGGTGATCGAGGGCTCCGGCGCCGCGGTGCGGGCGGAGACGGTCAGCGGGGACATGGTCCTCGATCTGGACCCGGCGCCGGCCGGTGCCCCACCCGCCGACATCCGGCTCACCAGCGTCTCCGGCGAGGTCGCCATCAGGCTGCCGCACCGGGCGGACGCCCGGGTCGAGGCGAGCACCACGAGCGGCGCGGTGTCGAGCGCCTTCGAGGACCTGCGGGTGAGCGGCGGGTGGGGCACCAAGTCCCTCACCGGGACGCTCGGCGCGGGCAGCGGCACCCTCAAGGCGACCACGGTCTCCGGCTCGATCGCCCTCCTGAGCCGCCCGGAGTCCGCCGAGGCCCCGGAGCCCGCCGACCCCGCCTCCGCCCCCACCTCAGGAAAGGTGCTCTGACATGCCCCCTGTCTTCGCGCACGGCCGACTCCGGCTCTACCTGCTGAAGCTGCTCGACGAGGCCCCTCGTCACGGCTACGAGGTGATCAGGCTCCTGGAGGAGCGTTTCCAGGGGCTGTACGCCCCCTCGGCCGGCACGGTCTACCCGCGGCTGGCCAAGCTGGAGGCCGAGGGGCTGGTCACCCACACCAGCGAGGGCGGCCGGAAGGTCTACTCGATCACCGACGCGGGCCGCGCCGAGCTGGCCGGCCGGGAGGCCGAACTGGATGCCCTGGAGCGGGAGATCCGGGACTCCGTCGCCGAGCTGGCCGCCGAGATCCGCGAGGACGTACGGGGTGCGGCCGGGCGGGTGCGCAGCGAGATGCGCGCGGCGGCGAGCCGGGCCCGGACGGCCGAGGGGGGCTCCTTCGCCGACGCCAGGGAGGAGCTGCGCAAGGCCAAGCGGGAGTGGAAGGAGCAGGCCAGGCAGGCGAAGGAGGAGGCCCGCTCGGCGAAGCTCCAGGCGAAGGAGTTCCAGCGGATCGCCCAGCAGGTGCAGGACGAGGTCCAGAGCCGCTTCGCCCGGGGCGAGTGGCCGCAGACCATGTGGGAGGGCCTGTCGGGGATCACCGCCCAGCTGGGCGACCTCGTCACGGGCCACCACCCCAAGGCCCGTGACGCGGCGGCGGACACGGCGACCGCAGCCCGGGAAGCGCGGGCGGACGAACCGGTCGGGATACCCGCGTGGGCGCGGGACACGGCGGGGTCGGGCGATCCGGCCCGCGACCTGGACCGGCTGCTCGACCGGTTCCGGGACGAGGTCCGGGACGCGGCCCGGGATCACGGGGTGACGGACGCCCAGCTGGCCGAGGCCCGCCGTCACCTCGGCACGACGGCGGCCCACCTCACCCGGATGCTCCGCCCCCGCTCGGACGCCTGAGCGCCCGCCCGCCGGGTCAGGGGAGGACGTCGGTGCCGGTCCGGGTCGCGGTGACGGTGACCCGGGAGTCCGGGGCGGCGACGACACGGGCCCGGCCGCGGTCGCGGTCGTGGAGGACGAGGGCTCCGCGGGCGGTGACCTTCCAGTCGCCGGGCGGCAGGGCCAGCTCGGTCAACCGGGAGCCGCGGGGGCCGGCGGCCGCGTACTCCAGGCGGTAGACGCCGGTCGCCGGGTCGTAGGCGGCGGAGCTCACCCGGCCGGCGACGGCCTCCGCGTACGGCTCGGCGGTCAGCTCCTTGTTGGTGCGGAAGGCGCCGGTGCCGTCGACGGCGCAGTAGCCGCCGCCGTAGCACCAGACATAGCCGGCCCAGCCGGAGGTGTAGCGGCCGAGGGAGGCCATGGCGTCCCGGTAGAAGCGGTTCATGTTCGGCAGGGAGTTGTTGAGCGGGCCCCACTCCCCCACCACCACGGGGACCTTGTACTCCTTGGGGTAGAGGGTGACGGCCTGCTCGTAGCTCTCGATCCAACCGGCGGTGGGGTCGTAGTCGGCGCCGGCCTCCATGCCGGTGTTGTAGAAGTGCGGGGCGTAGACGATCTTCGGGTCGTCGATCCGGCCCAGGCCCGTGGGCACACCCTCGCCGACGATCGGGGTCGGCTCGACGAAGATCCAGGCGTCCCGGTCGACCTCGCGGATCGCGTCGGCGAGGCGGTTGTAGAGGGGGGTGAGCTGTTCGCGCTCGATCCGGCGGGCGGCGGTGGGCAGGTCCTCGCCCTCGCGGATCTCCCCCATGGGCTCGTTGATCGGGTCGTAGCCGAGGACCGCCGGATGGTCGCCGAGGCGCTCGGCGAGCACCTGCCACATGCGGGCCTGGGCTCGGCGGAGGTCCTCGTCCTCGTAGAGGTGGGTGAAGGCGCGCTGGACGGCGGGTTCGAAGTACTCGGAGAACCAGTCGTCGGGGTGGGGGGTGAAGGGCAGTCCGTCGGTCCTGGTGGCCCAGGCGGGGATGCCCCGGTGGCCGAAGGCGGGGCCGAAGACGTCCTGGTGAGCGTCGATCAGGACTTTGACGTCGTGCTTCTCGGCCCAGTCCAGGATCCGTTCGATCTTCCGCAGGTAGGTCTGGCTGTAGCGGCCGGGCTGTGGTTCCAGGTCGTCCCAGAAGACGAGGAGGCGGGCGAAGTTGAAGCCCTTGGCGCGCATGTCGCGGAAGTGCTTCTCCGTCACGGCGGAGAGGGCGGCGTCGCCGCGGTTGGTCTTGTCCTCCACGTTCCAGCCGCGCAGGGTGAGGACGCGTCCGCGGGAGTCGGTGAGGGCGGGTATCCCGTCCCCTCCGCTCTCCGCACGAGGCCCGGCGGCAGCGGCGGTGGCGGTGGCGGTGGGGACGGCTGCGGTGAGCAGGGAGGCGGCGACGGCGGTCGCCACGAGGAGGGTGGTGCGCGACGAGCGGGACACGGAGGACCTCCGGCACGAGGATGTGAGCGTTGTTCACCTTTCGCGTGCCGGAGATCCCATCAGGACGAGCGACCCACTATCAAGAGGTCGTCAGCACGATCTTTCCGAAGAGCTCGCCGGAGGCCATCTTCTCGAAGCCCTCGCGGGCCCGGTCCAGCGGCAGCACCTCGTCGATCACCGGCCGGACGCCGGTGGCCGCGCAGAAGGAGAGGAGGTCCTCCAGTTCGTCCTTGGAGCCCATGGTGGAGCCGACCACCTTCAGCTCCAGGAAGAAGATCCGGGTCAGCTCGGCGTGCGAGGGGCGGTCGCCGCTGGTGGCGCCGGAGATCACCAGGGTGCCGCCGGGGCGCAGGGACTTGACCGAGTGCGACCAGGTGGCGGCGCCGACGGTCTCGATGACGGCGTCCACCCGCTGCGGCAGCCGCGCCCCGGGCTCGTACGCCTCGACGGCGCCGAGCTCCACGGCCCGCTTCCGCTTGGCCTCGTCCCGGCTGGTGGCGAAGACCCGCAGGCCGGCCGCCTTGCCGAGGACGATCGCGGCGGTGGCGACGCCGCCGCCGGCGCCCTGGACGAGGACCGAGTCGCCAGGGCGGACACCGGCGTTGGTGAAGAGCATCCGGTAGGCGGTGAGCCAGGCGGTGGGGAGGCAGGCAGCCTCGGCGAAGGAGAGCTCCTTCGGCTTGGGCAGCACGTTCCAGGCGGGGACGGTGACGCGCTCGGCGAAGGTGCCCTGGTAGCGCTCGGTGAGGATGGAGCGGGGCTCGTTCGGCCCGACGCCGTGGCCGGTCTGGCCGATGACGGAGTGCAGGACGACCTCGTTGCCGTCCTCGTCGATGCCGGCGGCGTCGCAGCCGAGGATCATCGGCAGCTTCTCCTCGGGCAGTCCGACCCCGCGCAGCGACCACAGGTCGTGGTGGTTGAGGGAGGCGGCCCTGACGGTGACGGTGGTCCAGCCGGGGCGGGCGTCGGGCTCGGGGCGTTCACCCAACTCAAGGCCGTTCAGGGGCTGGTCGCGGTCGATTCGGGCGGCGTAGGCAGCGAACATGGCCCCGACCCTAGGCGGCGACGGGGACCGCACGGAACCACCACCCGCTGTGACGCGCGTCCCCTCCCGCGGCCAGGGGCCGGGTGGCCCCCGAGAGGCCCCGCTCGCGACCGGGGCCGGGCGGTACGCGAGAGGGCCCCACCCGCGACCAGGGGCGGGGCGGTACGCGAGAGGGCCGCCCCACCCGCGACCGGCCGGGCGGTACACGAGAGGGCCCCGCTCCCGTCCGATGCGGCGGACGGGAGCGGGGCCCTCCCAGGGACCTTCAGCCGACGGGGTGTCAGCGGCGGGCGACGCCCTCGGCGCGCGCGGCGGCGGCGACCGCGGCCGCGACGGCCGGGGCGACCCGCTCGTCGAACGGCGACGGGATGACGCAGTCGGCGGCGAGCGCGTCACCGACGACACCGGCGATGGCGTCGGCGGCGGCGATCTTCATGCCCTCGGTGATCCGGGAGGCCCGGACCTGGAGCGCACCGGCGAAGATGCCGGGGAACGCGAGGACGTTGTTGATCTGGTTGGGGTAGTCCGAACGGCCCGTGGCCACGACGGCGGCGTACTTGTGCGCGACGTCGGGGTGGACCTCGGGGTTCGGGTTGGCCATGGCGAAGACGAAGGCGTCCTTCGCCATGGAGGCGACGGCCGCCTCGGGGACCGTACCGCCGGAGACGCCGATGAAGACGTCGGCGCCGGCGAGGGCGGTCTCCAGGGAGCCGGCGAGGCCCGCCTTGTTGGTGAGCTCGGCGATCTCGCGCTTGGCGTCCGTGAGGTCCTCGCGGTCGCGGCTCACGACGCCCTTGCGGTCGGCGACGCAGACGTCACCGATGCCGGCCTCCAGGAGGAACTTGGCGATGGCCACACCGGCGGCACCGGCGCCGGAGATGACGGCGCGCAGGTCGCCGAGGGTCCGGCCGGTCAGCTTCGCCGCGTTCCGCAGGGCGGCGAGGGTGACGATCGCGGTGCCGTGCTGGTCGTCGTGGAAGACCGGGATGTCGAGGCGCTCCTGGAGCTTGCGCTCGATCTCGAAGCACCGCGGTGCCGAGATGTCCTCCAGGTTGACGCCGCCGAAGGACGGGGCGAGCCGGACGACGGTGTCGACGATCTCGTCGGTGTCGGTGGTCGCCAGGGCGATCGGGACGGCGTCCACACCGCCGAACTGCTTGAAGAGGATGGCCTTGCCCTCCATGACCGGGAGGGAGGCCTCCGGGCCGATGTCGCCGAGGCCGAGCACCGCGGTGCCGTCGGTGACGACGGCGACGACCTGGGACTTCCACGTGTAGTCGTGGACCAGGTCGGGCTGCTCGGCGATGGCGGTGCACACCTTGGCGACGCCGGGGGTGTACGCGAGGGACAGGTCGTCCTTGTCACGGACGGGGACGGTGGCCTGAATGGCCATCTTGCCGCCGCGGTGGAGGGCGAAAGCCGGGTCGAAGGGCTCCTCGGGAGCTCCTTCCGTACCGCTCTCGCTGCGAGGATTGACGATCTCCGCTGCCATGTGGGTGAGACCCCTTATGTCTGTTGTCGAGGGTTGCCGCTCCTGGTGTGGAGCGGTGGGCGGGTCCCGCGGCCGCCGTGTCGGGCAGCCGCGCGGGCGCGCCGCACAACGCGCCCTGAGCCCCGGATGAGGGGTGTAAGGATCCTTCTTACCGGACAGACGGCACCGCAGACGAGTCCGTATCCACTCGGTGATGCGACTCATACGTACCGCGTCCGGTGGAGGACGGAGAACGACTCGTCACAGGATGTCCGGACAGATGGCCGCACCACCCGTTTGACGGCCTTCGTGTCGTCCGAATGGCGAGATCAACAAGAGATTCTTCGGCGAAGAGGGAGGACAACGAAAGAAGATCCGGCCTTGATGTACCGGCCTGTCGGGGTTCGGCCATCACCCGTTACCCGATTTTGACATCCGTGGCCGTCGGTTTGAGGCGGTCCGAATGGCAAGATGCCGTAATCACACGAGGTCGCGACACTCGAAGACGAGTACGCGTCCATTGGCAACGCCTATGGCAACTCCCACACGCCGGAGGATCCCGACCATGACCGCACGCTCCACGCGCTGTACGACCGCCGCCAAGACCCGCACCTCCCGTCTTGCCGCGGTCGCCGCCATCGCGGTCGCCGGCTCGATGCTGCTGACCGCCTGCGGTGACCAGACCAACAGCGGCGGCTCCACCCCGGAGAACAGCACCGCCAACAACGCCGCCCCGCTCTTCTCCAAGCTGCCCGCGGACATCCAGAAGGCCGGCGTCATCAAGGTCGGCACGGACGCCTCGTACGCCCCGATGGAGTTCGTCGAGAACGGCAAGATCGTCGGCGTCGACCCCGACATCGCCGCGGCCCTCGGCAAGCAGCTCGGTGTGAAGTTCGAGTTCACCTCGGGCACCTTCGACGGCCTGATCACCTCCCTGGAGACCGGCCGCCAGGACCTGGTCATGTCCTCCATGACGGACAACAAGAAGCGCCAGGAGGGCCTGGACGACGACGGGAAGAAGATCGGCAAGGGCGTCGACTTCGTCGACTACTTCTCCTCCGGCGTCTCCCTGCTGGTCAAGAAGGGCAACCCGCAGAACGTCAACTCCCTCGACGACCTGTGCGGCAAGACCGTCGCCGTCCAGCGCGGCACGATCTACGAGGACACCTTCAAGGCCCAGGCCGAGAAGTGCGGCTCGAACAAGCTCACGATCCAGGCCTTCGACACCGACGCCGAGGCCCAGACCCGCGTGAAGGCCGGCGGCGCGGTCGCCGACCTGAACGACTACCCGGTCGCCTCGTACATCGCGAAGACCTCCGGCGGCGGCAATGACTTCGAGGTCGTCGGCAACCAGAGCGACGTCGGCCTCTTCGGCATCGCTGTCTCCAAGGACAAGCCCCAGCTGCGCGACGCCGTCAAGGAGGCGCTCGACGCCATCATCAAGGACGGCACCTACGCCGACGCCCTGAAGAAGTGGGACGTCGAGGACAGCGCGGTCACGTCGGCCACGATCAACGCCGGCAAGTGATCCGCCTGCTCACCCTCGCACCACTGAAGGGCAGTCGTCGTGACTGACAAGCTCAGCAAGGACCCGGCCCCCACGCCGGCCGGGTCCGGCCCCTCGGGCACCCCCTACGAAGCGATCAAGGCCATCCCGGTCCGGCACTACGGCCGCTGGGTCAGCGGCGTCGTGGTCGTCGCCCTCCTCGGCTGGCTCGTCTACGCCTTCTCCCAGGGCAACATCATCTGGGACACGGTCGGGGACAAGCTCTTCGACCCCTCGATCATCACCGGCCTGTGGAACACGATCCTCATCAGCATCACCGCGATGGCGCTGGGTCTCGTCCTCGGCGTCCTCTTCGCCGTGATGCGGCTGTCGAAGAACCCGGTGACGGGTGCCGTCGCCTGGCTCTACATCTGGTTCTTCCGCGGCACGCCGGTCTACGTGCAGCTCCTCATCTGGTTCAACCTGGCCCTGATCTTCGAGTTCATCAACCTCGGGCCGATCTACAAGAACGAGACCGTGGACGTCATGACGCCGTTCATGGTGGCCCTGCTCGGCCTCGGCCTGAACGAGGGCGCCTACATGGCGGAGATCGTCCGCGCCGGCATCCAGTCGGTCGACGAGGGCCAGACCGAGGCGGCGCACGCGCTCGGCATGTCCCAGACGAAGACCATGGGCCGGATCGTGCTGCCGCAGGCGATGCGGGTGATCGTGCCGCCGACGGGCAACGAGTTCATCAACATGCTCAAGACCTCGTCGCTGGTCTCGGCCGTGCAGTACACCGAGCTGCTGCGCGCCTCCTCGAACATCGGCAGCACCGCCGGCGCCGTGATGGAGATGCTCTTCGTCGCCTCCATCTGGTACCTGGTGCTGACCAGCGTCTTCAGCGTCGGCCAGTACTACCTGGAGCGCCGTTTCGCCCGCGGTTCGACCCGTAACCTGCCGCCCACCCCGTGGCAGCGGGTGAGGACGAACCTCGCCACCTTCAAGCGTTCCCCGGAGGCATCGGCATGACCGGTCAGCCCATGGTCAAGGCGGAGGGCGTCCACAAGTCCTACGGCGCCGCCCACATCCTCCGCGGCATCGACCTGGAGGTCCGCAGCGGAGAGGTGTTCTGCCTGGTCGGCCCGTCCGGCTCCGGCAAGTCGACCTTCCTGCGGTGCATCAACCACCTGGAGCGGATCGACGGCGGCCGGCTCTCGGTCGACGGTCAGCTCGTCGGCTACCGCCAGAAGGGCGACAAGCTGTACGAGCTGAAGGACAGCGAGGTCGCGGCGCAGCGCCGGGACATCGGCATGGTCTTCCAGCGCTTCAACCTGTTCCCCCACATGACGGCCCTGGCCAACGTGATGGAGGCACCCGTTCAAGTGAAGGGCGAGTCGAGGGCCGTCGCCCGCGAGCGGGCCGAGCGCCTGCTCGACCGGGTCGGCCTGCGGGACCGGATGGGAAACTACCCCTCGCAGCTCTCCGGCGGCCAGCAGCAGCGCGTCGCCATCGCCCGCGCGCTGGCGATGGAGCCCAAGCTGATGCTCTTCGACGAGCCCACCTCGGCGCTCAACCCGGAGCTCGTCGGTGACGTCCTCGACGTCATGCGGGACCTCGCCGAGTCGGGCATGACGATGATCGTCGTCACCCACGAGATGGGCTTCGCCCGGGAGGTCGGCGACTCGCTGGTCTTCATGGACGGCGGCGTGGTGGTCGAGTCCGGCCACCCGAGGGACGTCCTGACCAACCCGCAGCACGACCGGACGAAGGCGTTCCTGTCCAAGGTGCTGTAAGGGCCGATACGAAAGGGGCGGTACGGGCCCGGCGCCCGTACCGCCCCTTCGTACGCACCCGGCGGCCGGGACGCCGTACGGTCGCCTCCGCAGGTCCGGGGCGGCCACGGGCACGCGCGCCTGCCACCCCGCACGCCCGGAGCCGACCACGCCCCAGCGACCTCCCCCGTACGCCCAGAGCGGCCACGCCCCACCCGTACCGCCGGTCCCCTCCGTACGCCCGGCGCGGCGGCCTACTTCACGGCCAGCAGCAAGGTGTCCGAGGGCGAGCACCACACCGGCCGGGCCTCGCCGAAGCCGGCGGTCCGCAGGGTCTCGGCGTGCCAGGCGGGCGAGGGCATGTCGCCGTCGGCGTGCTCACCGTAGATCTCGAAGCGGCGGGCGGTGGGCTCGGCGAGGACCGGGTCCTTCGCGGCGAGCGCCCACCATTCGGCCCAGTCGAGGACCCCGGCGGCCTTCTCCTCGTCCATCCGGGCGTGCCGTTGCGCGCGCTCGGCGGCGTTGATCCGCGGGGTGGCCGGGGCGATCATGTGATCGGCGTTCATGAAGACCCCGCCCTCCCGGACGAGCCCGGCGACCTGCCCGTACAGGGCGGCGAGGGGCTCGCTGTGCAGCCAGTGGAGCGCGGTGGCGGTGAGGACGGCGTCGTACGTGTCGCACGGCAGGCGCGCGGTCCACCCCGGGTCCTTGAGGTCGGCCGTCACGAAGGTGACGCGTCCGTCGCCCTCGAAGGTGCCGCGGGCGATGGCGAGCAGCGCGGGGTCGAGGTCGACGCCGGTGGAGACCGCGCCCGGGAACCTCCGGAGGAGCCTGTCCGTGATACTTCCCGTACCGCAGGCGAGGTCGAGGACGCGGGGCTCCGGTCCCACCAGCGCCTCGACCATGTCGAGCATCACGCGGAACCGCTCCTCGCGGTCCGGCATGTACCACTCCTGCTGGCGGTCCCAGCTCCGCTGCCAGCCCGCCCAGTCGGTGCCGCCCATGTCCGTATCCTCCGCCGTCGAAGCCACAGAAAACCCGAGAACGTAATACCCTCGAAGGGGGCACACCGGTTACCCCCTCGACGCCGACCCTAGCCCGCCACCGTAAGGACTACAAGTGGAACTGGCCTATTACTCGGATTACGCCGTGCGTCTGGTCAACACCGAGGAGCCGGCCCGCGGCAGGGACGGCCTCACCTCCGTCGAGGCGGTCAAGGAGCTCTTCGGCGAGGCGTCCCAGATGGCCCGCCGGGTCACCGACGCCGACCTGACCCGCTTCCGCGCGATCCGGAGCCGGCTGCGGGCGGTCTTCACCGCGGCGGACGAGGGCGACCACACCGGCGCGGTCGACCTCCTGAACTCCCTCCTCCTGGAGTTCCCGGTCAGCCCGCAGATCTCCGGCCACGACACCCTCGACGAGGAGGGCCGGCCCCGCTGGCACATGCACCTCGCCGACCACTCCTCCAACGCGACCGCCGGCTACGCGGCCATCTCCGCCATGGGGCTCGCCTTCCACCTGACCGAGTTCGGCGCCGACCGGCTCGGCCTCTGCCAGGCCCCGCCCTGCCGCAACGCCTACCTCGACACCTCCACCAACCGCTCCCGGCGCTACTGCTCCGACCGCTGCGCCACCCGCGCCAACGTGGCCGCCTACCGGGCCCGCAAACGCCTGGAGGCCGAACGGGCCGACGGCGCCGACCGCACCAGTCGCACCACGGAGAACAGCCAGCCGAGCACCACCCCCGCCGAACGCTGACGCCCCGGCGTCAGCGGCCGGTACCGGACCACCACCCGCCCGAGCACCAGTTCGGGCGGTACGGCTCCGAAGACCCGGCTGTCGCCCTCGGCCGCCGGGTTGTCCCCGAGCACCCACCACCCGGTGTCCCGTCGCCCGACCAGCCGCTTCACGATGAGCAGATCCTGCTGGAGCGGATGGCGCAGCACCACGACGTCACCGACCCGCACGCGCCCCCCGTACCGCACGAACAGCCGGTCCCCGTGCAACAGCGTCGGCACCATCGACACCCCCGTCACCTCGGCGATCCCGAACGGCGCCCCGGCCGGCGCCGCAGCCTCCCGCTCCACACCCGCTCCTCTCGTCGACTCGTACACGAGTCCCGTCCGAACCCCGGACTTTTGACCTAAGCCCCAGGGGGCACTCGCGAAAACGCCCTTCTCACCGAGTAATCTCCCACCTGAGAAGACGATCACGAGGAAGGACGGCTCAATGCTCTCCCGCCTGTTTGCCCCCAAGGTCAAGGTCAGCGCCCACTGCGACCTCCCCTGCGGCGTGTACGACCCCGCCCAGGCCCGTATCGAGGCCGAGTCCGTCAAGGCTGTCCAGGAGAAGTACCAGGCGAACGAGGACCCGCACTTCCGGGCCCGCGCCACGGTCATCAAGGAGCAGCGCGCGGAGCTCGCGAAGCACCACGTCTCGGTCCTGTGGAGCGACTACTTCAAGGCCCCGCACTTCGAGAAGTACCCCGAGCTCAACCAGCTGGTCAACGACACCCTGAAGGCCCTCTCGGCCGCCAAGGCGTCCACCGACCCGAAGACCGGCGAGAAGGCCCTGGAGCTCATCGCCGAGATCGACCGCATCTTCTGGGAGACGAAGAAGGCTTGATCTCCCTCTAGGCGGCCTGACCTGCACTTTCGCGGGTCGTGCCGCTTAGCTGTCCGCACCCGGTCCGCAGGCCGCCGAGCACGGCGTCCATGACGGCCCGGGTGCGGTCTTCTTCCCCCGGCCACAGGTGCGCGTAGATCCGCAGCGTGATGACGGCGGACGCATGCCCGAGGACCACCTGCACCTGCTTGACGCTCGCGCCGCCGGCGATGAGCGCGGAGGCGTAGAAGTGCCGCAGGTCGTGGGTGACCATGTGCGGCAGCGCAACGGGCTTACGCCCCTCCTGCTCGGCGGCCCCGTTCTCGGCCGCCTGGAGCGCCTTGCGAGCCCCGTTCCACTCGGTCTTCCACCGCCGGTAGTTCAGCGGCTCCCCCTCCTCCATGGTGAACAGCCACTCCCTGGACGGACGTGCGGCAAGATGCGCGAGGAGCGCGTCGGTGACGACCTCCCCGACCGGGACCGTACGCCGGGACTTGGCGGTCTTCGGCGGGCCGACCTTCCCCGACTGGAGCCGCTGGCGCTCGACGCGGATGGTGCCGGCCTTGAAGTCGACGTCCGACACCTTCAGGCCGAGCAGTTCACCGATGCGCAGCCCTGATCCGGCAAGGGTGACGATCGCCGCGCGGATGTACGGCGGCATCACGCGCGCCATCGCCTCGACCTGCTCGACCGTGGGCGGGGTGACCTCCTCGTCCGGCATGGCCGGGAGGGTGATCCGGCGGCATGGGCTGGAGGCGATGACCTTGTCGTCCACGGCCGCCGTCATAACGCGCACGAGGACGTCGTAGACGTTCCGCACGCTGCCGGGGCCGAGCTGGTCGGAGAGGTGCTTGAAGAGCACCTGTATGTCGTTGCGACGTATCGCCGCCATGGACCGGGCGCCCAGCGCAGGTACGAGGTGGAGCCGGAGCGCGTTGTCGGTGATGCGCTCGCCCGCCTCGCTGGCGATGAGCGAGCCCTCCCACTTCTCGGCGTACTTCTCGAAGGTGACGCGACCGGCGCGCGGATCGACGTACTGGCCGGTGACCATGCTCGCCGTGACCTCATCGAGCCAGCGCTGGGCGTCGAGTTTCCGCTCGAAGTGGCGGGCGTGCTCCTTGCCGTCGAGATCGCGGTAGCGGGCCCGCCACTTGCCGTTGGGGCGCTTCTGGATGTTGGCCAAGTGGCTTCTCCTTCGTGTCGGTTGTCAGTAGTGGCCGCCGTCCGCGATGTCGTTGCTGAGCGTGCGCGCGTCGCGCTCGTCGCCCATGAGGCGGAGGCACTGGTCGTGGATCGCCCGCGAGCTGTCGGGATGAGCCTTGATGTGGTCGGCGATGGCGACCACAGCGTGGTGCAGGCGGTCGCGCGCGTCTCGGGCCTCGTAGAACGCCTCGACGGCCTCCTGGACGAGGCGCCGACTGTCGATGTCGAGCCCCTCCAGGGGCGGTGACATCAGCTCTTCGAGGGGGAGTTCGAAGACGCGGGAGAAGGCGAGGGCCTCGTCGAGGTTGATGCGACGACGGGGAGTGCCGTTCTCGATGCGCCAGACCGCTGTCTGGTTCATCTTGACGCCGGCTCTGGTCACCCGCTCGGCCAGCTCGGTCGTGCTCCACCCTCTGACCTCGCGCTCCAGCGCCACGCGCGCGGCCACGTTCCCCTCGCTGTAGAGCAGCGGCACCTCGCCGCCTTCGGGCCTGTCGCCTGCCATCGAACCTCCATCGTCACCCTTGCTATCCAAATTGAAACATGCGCTTCCCGATTTGGGTAACCGGGGATCGTCGGGTACAACTCTATGCAGATCGAATCGCCACCTAGCCGAATGGGAATGCATGCGATACCTGACCACCGCCGAGGTCGCCGAGCGCTACCGCACCGCCGAGAGCACAGTCCGCTACTGGCGCCAGATCAAGAAGGGGCCGCGCGGCATCAAGGTCGGCAAGCGGGTGCTGTACCCCGAGGCCGAGCTGCTGCGCTACGAGCGCACGCTGATCGCCGGCCAGGAGGAATGGGGCCTGGCCTCGTGAGCCGCCGCCAGCCCCGGACACAGCAACGGCCCCCGGCGCGCCAACGCCGAGGGCCGGAGATTCCCCTGCACATCGCCCATCCCTGAACGAACGAACCAGTGAATGGCGGGACCTTGCACGTCCCGTCCCTCACCTGAGAGGAACGCCGATGGAGGACTCTACGTCCCCCGCCACCTCGAACACATCCCACAAGGCCGTCTGGCCTGCCGCCGCGGTCCCCGGCCAGGGCATCCCGTGGCTCAACCCGGACCGAGCGGACGGCCGGCCCGCCCTTCTCGGGACCGACGATCGACCGGACCGACCCGCGACCGAAACGCGGACCGGAGATCCGGTCAGCCCGGACCAGGAACCCGGACCGACGGAGAACGCGCAGCTCAGCGGCCTACCGGACCGGACCGGGAACCCGGACCATGGGCCCGGTCCGGAAGCCGAGGACCGGACGGAGAATTCCGGTCAGTCGGACGGCGAACCCGGACCGCCGGTCCGGGTTGACCACGGTGCTCCGGGGACGGTCCCCGAACCCGGCAGGGGAACTGGGGACCGCGAGAGTGTCAGCCTCACGGCGGACCGGGACCCGGACGGGACCGCCGTACTGGACGATCTGCGCGCCGCGATCGGCCGGTACGTCGTGCTGCCGAGCGAGGAGGCCCTGACCGCGGTCACCCTGTGGGTGGCGGCCTCCCACATCCAGCCCGCCCTCCAGCACGCGCCGCGCCTGGCGGTGGTGGGACCAACGAAGGGCTGCGGCAAGTCCCGCGTCCTGGACGTGCTCCACGAGACCGTGCACAAGCCGATGATGACGGTAAACACCTCACCGGCGGTGGTCTTCCGCGTCATCGGCGAGGACCCGCCGACGCTGCTGGTGGACGAGGCCGACACCATCTTCGGCCCCAAGGCCGGCGACAAGGAGGACCTGCGTGGCCTGCTGAACGCCGGACACCAGCGCAATCGCCCCGCCTGGCGGATCTCCGGCCCGGAACACAAGGCGACCGCGTTCCCGACCTTCGCCATGGCCGCGCTGGCTGGCATCGGCGACCTGCCGGACACGATCATGGACCGGGCGGTCGTGCTCCGCATGCAGAAGCGAAAGCCGGGTGAGCGCATAGCCCCGTTCCGCTCGCGGTATTCCGTCCCGGAACTGAACGCGTTGCGCGACCGGCTGACCGCCTGGCTGGGCCCGCTGCGGAGCACCGCAGAGGGCTTGGTTCCGCAGATGCCGGTCGAAGACCGGGCCGCCGACACGTGGGAACCGCTGGTCATCGTCGCCGACCTGGCCGGCGGGCACTGGCCCTCACGGGCCCGTGCGGCTTGCCTGGCCATGACGCGCAACGAGGTGGTCCAGGACGAGCAGACGACGCTGAAGACCCGGCTGCTACGGGACATCCGCCGAGTCTTCGAGCAGCAGGGCGACCAGGAAGCGCTGCGCAGCCACGACCTGCTCGCCGCGCTCATCCAGGACGCCGAGGCGCCGTGGGCCGAGTACGGGACGAAGGGCCTGAATGCCTACCACCTGGCCAACCTGCTGCGCGACTTCGGCATCAGTCCGGCCAACCACCGCTTCGAGAACGGCAGGCAGGCGAAGGCGTACGCCCGCAACCAGTTCCTCGACGCCTGGGCCCGCTACTGCCCCGACCCCGTCCCACCGGCAACCGCAGCCGGCGAGACCGTGGTCGCACGTCGAGCCCAGGGCAAGCCACTGACCCCTCCGACCGGGACCCTGCCCATCGGCCCGCCCGGCGGGCCTGCCGGCCCCAGGCCCACTCGCTGACACTAGCTCCGTATCAATCCGTCGCATCCGTCCCCGCGCAGGTCAGCGCGGGGACGGAGTTCCTCGCCGATACGGATCACTCCGTA
The DNA here is from genome assembly GCF_030010625.1 of Streptomyces sp. CC208A. Classification (GTDB taxonomy): domain Bacteria; phylum Actinomycetota; class Actinomycetes; order Streptomycetales; family Streptomycetaceae; genus Streptomyces. Next base: position 336,284 of record NZ_JASCXN010000005.1, read on the forward strand.
CCTGCGACCGCCTCCGTACCTGTCCTGACCAGCTACGGGACGGATGCAACGGACGTGACGAAGCCCCACCCCACACGACCACCGGAGCACCACCATGCCCGACACGAGCACCGACAACTCCCCCACCCGCCGCCGAAAGAAGCTCTTCGGCCTGACCCGCCGATCAGCAGCAAGCTGGAGCGAACGAGCCTCTAACGAGGCTTCGTCCGCGCTTGCCCCCGCCCCAGGGGTGGCGGACGAGAAGGCCGAGCGCCAGGGGGCGCCCGAGCTGGAAGGGGTCATAGCCGACTCCGCCGCCCTCCGTCCCCAGGCACCGACCGACGTCCAACCGCCCGTCGAGCAGCCCTCCTGGCGGGACCTCGACGCCCCCGCCCTGCCCGCACTGATGAACCGCAAGCGCACCGTGGAGAAGCGCGACCAGGAGAAGACCATCCGCTTCACCCGGACCGCTGTGAGCACGATCAGCGCCGCCGCCCACCAGCGCGGTCAGAAGTTCGCCGGATTCGTCGGCGACGCCGCCCTCGCCGTCGCCCTCGGCAAGGCGGAGCTGGTCGGCAGCCCGGAGGACGACCCGGTCCGCCCGCTGATCGAGGCCGTCGAGGCACACACGGTCGCGCTGAACCGCATCGGCGGCAACCTCAACCAGATCACCGCAGCCATCCACCGAGGAACGGTGCCCGAGCGCGCCGAGGAGGTGCTGGACCGCGTCGAGCAAGCAGCCGAGAGCAGCTACCGACTGATCGACCAGCTCCTGACGGAAGGCACCGTGCATGGTTCCTGACGTCTCCACCGGCTCCGACACCCGCGGACTCATCGTCTACCTCTTCGGCCCCGGCCGCCGAGACGAACACACCGACCCTCACATCGTCGCCGCCTGGGACATGGCCGGCGCCCCGGACCCGGGCCGCGACCCGGCAGCCACCTACTCCCAGCTCGCCAAGCGCCTCGACCACCACGTCGACCTGCGCACCCGCGAGCTGGGCGGCAAGAAGCCACCCCAGCACGTCTGGCACTGCCCGGTCCGTACCGCGCCCGGCGACCGCTACCTCACCGACGCCGAGTGGGCGGAGGTCGCCCGCCGCATCGTGCACGCCACCGGCATCGCCCCCGAGGGCGACGACAAGGCATGCCGGTGGATCGCGGTGCGGCACGCCGACGACCACATCCACATCATGGCCACCACCGTCCGCGCCGACGGACGCCGCCCCCGCACCCACCACGACGGACAGCGCGCCCAAGCCGAATGCCGCAAGATCGAAGCCGAGTTCGGCCTGCGCCGCCTGAAGTCCGGCGACCTCACCGCGCCCCGCACCCCCACCGGCGCTGAACGCGCCAAGACCGAGCGCCAGGGCCAGACGGTCACGGCACGGCACTGGCTGCGAGAGCAGGCGTACGCGGTCGCCGCCGCCGTACGCAACGAAGCCGACTACTTCACCGTCCTGCAGTCCCTCGGCATCAAGGTCAAAACACGCCTCGGCCCCGAGACCGGCGACGTCATCGGCTACAGCCTCGCCGCCCCCGGCGACACCAACGCGGCCGGCGAACCCGTCTGGTACGGCGGCTCCAAACTCGCCCCCGACCTCTCCATCAACCGCCTACGCGAACGCCTCCCTGGCCAGGAGATGGCCGACCGCCCCCGGCATGTGGCGGACCCCGCCGACCCATGGCGCCACACCACCACCGCCATACACACGGCCCGCGCCGTACTCGACTCCGATGACGATGCCGCCGCCCAGGGACACCTGGCCGCCTTCGGCGACGCCCTGTACAACATCGCCAGCGCCACGACCGGCCCACACCAGGCGGAACTGCAGGCAGCGGCGATGGCGTTCAACCGCGCCCGCCGCTCCGCCACCCGCGCCGACCACCAAGCCGCCACCGCCCTGCGCAAGGCCGCCAAGGAACTCGCCTACGCCTCCAACCAGCCAGGCGGACTCGCCATCGCCCTGCTCTTCGCCACCGTGCACCTGGCCCGCGCCGCCGCCAAGTGGCACGAGCAACGCGGCCACGAGCAGCAGGCCACAGCGGCCCAGGAAGCCCTCCGCCACCTCCAGGCGGGCTACCAACAGGCCGCCGCCCCCGTCCTGGCGGACCTGGCCCTCCGCGCACCGCGAGCCGCAACCGCCAGCCGCTACGAGCAGGACGTTCGTGCGGCCCTCCCCGACCACGCCGACCGAATCCTCGCCGACCCCACTTGGACCGCCCTGACCACAACCCTCGCCCACGCCGAAACCGCCGGCCACAACCCCCGACGCCTACTGGCCGAGATGGGCACCCAACGGGAACTCGACAGCGCCGAGCACCCCGCCGAGGTCCTCAACTGGCGCATCACCGCTCAACCAAACAGGCGGACGCAAGCCGCTCGCAGCCGAAGCACCACCAGCGGAACGTTGCCCACGTCCGCCATGCCACACCCTCCGGTCACACCAGTGGCTACGAGTCCCGAAGAGCGCAGTCGACACCGCTGACCCCGGTATCGCTCGAGTGGACAAGATGTCGTTCCGGTCGGCCTCGCGCTCAGGTGAGGCCGACCGGCGAACCACGTTTCAGGAGCAGTTCCACTCCTCGCTGGGCAGCGCGTGCCACAGGTCGAGCCAGTCGTGGAGTAGGAAGAGGGGGCGGGTCAGGACGACGTCGCCGGCCCGCTGGGAGCGGATTGCCAGGCCGAGGTCGGCGAAGACCGGATCGCCGGCGACGCTGTACGTAAGGCTGCCGGGCCGTGTTGCGCGGTGGACGAGCCAGTCCTCCACGTGGGAAGGTGCGCAGCCGGTCAGCGGGGCCGCTTCCAGGCTCACCTGGGGGCCGGTGAGGGCGTCTGCGGCGACGCACCCCAGGCGGCCGTTGCGGAAGAGGGCCCTGATCCCACACTCAGCGAAGTCGGCGTAGTTGAGCTGCTGGTCTTCGCCGTGGTGGGAGTAGGACGAGACAGCCGGTCCTTCGCCGAGAGCACGGGTGATCTCCTCCAAGGTCATCCCGAAGTGCAGGGGGCCGACGCCTACGTACGGCGTGAACGTCCACTCGGCGCGCTCCTCCTCCCGGGCGATCCGCCACGGGCCGCGGTACCCCACCTCGCTCCCCAAGGCGGCCACGGGCAGCTCGGGTGCCGGCTCGTGCAGGGCGGCCGGTATAGGTGCGGTCCGGTGCCCACGTCGGCGGCCGAGTCGTTCCGGAGCCGCGGTGTCCTCGGGTTGCTCTTCCAGCCAGCGGATCGCCTGCTCCTGCCCCTCCCCGAATGGGTCCTCCGCCAGAACGTGTGCCCGGTCCAGGGCCGCGCGGCGCTCCTCCTCCGTAGTGACGAGACTGGTGACATCTTCACCCCAGGCAGCCAGCCGTTCCCGGGCGATCCACCGGTAGTACGAGTCCGCGCTCACGGCAAGGACCTCGCGAACGGCGGGCGCGTACCGGGGTACGGACGAGGCGAGGGCGGGGTCGGCCAGGAGAAGGGCGGTGGCCGCGAGCGCGGCCTCCTTCACCAGTGGATCGTCGGCGTCGCAGAAGTCCGCGATGCTGTCGTGGAGTATTGGCCTTGCCGCACGGGCGGCGGCCAGATTCTGTGCCGTGCCGGCGCCGTCCTCGACGTCCAGGCGGGCGATGTCGGCGAACGAAGCCAGCCAGTTCAGCAGTTCGGCGCGAAGCGACCGCCGACCGGCCCTGCGTTCCCACCGGTCTTCGGCGAGGGTGCGCGGATCGTCGAGGAGACCGGCCAGGACCAAGGCTGCCGGAGCGGTCGCCGGAAACACCTGCTCCTGATTGAGGAGCAGCCGATACAGATCGCCTACCGCCCGTACCCGGCGGGCCGGGGCGGGGGCAAGCACAGCGCTGAGGATGTTCGGTGTGTCAGGCACACCGTGCTGGCCCGTACAGACGTGCGACAGCTCTTCCCAGGCGGTGCCGGCGAGCTCTGCCTGTGCTCTGGGTGGCAGGGAGCCGGCGGGAGTACCGGGAAGGTCTGGGGTCATCTCGTTGATCACGACCGCAGTGTTCCAGCCGACTCCGACACCAGCGCCGCTGATACGTGCCACAGACCACAGACGGCTCACTCTCGAGCAACGCCCTGATGCCCTCGCCGCTCCTGGTCACGGCCCGACCCACGCACTAGCAAGGACTCGAACCGAGGCGGCAGATGTCCGTTAGCCTCAGGCCGACGGACCGGGGCAGGATCGGCCAGAGTGCTGGGGTGGGATCGCGTGCAGTTCTGGAAGAAGGCCAAGCAGGGTGTGAGCCGGCGTAAGTCCGAGAATGCGATAGCCGCGTCTGCTACTCCCCTGCACGGGACAGCAGGCATCTCCCCCGAGGCGCTGGTTCGCGCTCTGGTGGCGTCAGTCGCCGACGGCACGACGGCTACGGCAGACGGGCTGCGCGGGCTGTCAGCCGACGAGCTCGACGAAATCGAACGGGACCAGCCTGCTCCTCTGAGTGCGGCCTACGCCTGCTTCCTCCGCCTCGTCGGTGGCGGTGCCGGCTACTTCTTTCAAGGCAGTGGCGTCTTCTACCCCCACGTCATCGGCCTTCGGGAAGCAGCGGACGAGCTGCTGAGAGAGAACCAAGAGCCCTTTCACCTGCGCAGCTCCGATCGCGTGATCTTCATGCACCAGGGCTACCAATTCGAGTTCCTGCGCGGCGAAGGGCCCGATCCAGAGGTGTGGACCTACTCCGAGGGTGATGCCGAACCGTCTCGGGTCTACATCCGCTTCACGGACTGGTTGGAAGCGAACGTCCGTCAGCAAAGGGAAGCGTGGGCTCGCCTGGTTCCCTGGTACGAAGCCGAACAGCAGAAGCCCTCGGACGAGCGCCGCGTGTACTTCTACCGCCACCACCCCGACGGCAGTGTGACCGACGAGCTGTAGCGACTCTCCCTGTCAGCGGCGGCAGACAAGAATGCCGCCAAGGCAGGTGATCTCATACGCGCCATTGCGGGCGATGTCGTCGGCGACGAGGGCACGGGCCCGATCAATGGTCGCGTCGAAGGGCACGTCCTGCTGGTCTGCCCAGGCTCGGTACGAAGCCATGTGGGCGATGACGGGCTCAGGGTCGCGGACGGTGATGGTCCCTGGCAGTTCGACGACCTCGACCTGCCTGAACTCCTCCCCGAGGAAGGCCGGGGCTTTCTCCAGGGAGAAGCGGGCGCTGAGCGAGATTCGGGCCGGGCCGCGCTCGACGCCGAGGACGTCGCCGGCGGCCCGCTGCCAGAGGTCGTCGAGTTCGGCCTTGTCGCGGTCGCTGTTGGTGGAGGCGACCACCAGCCCGTCGCGGGCCACGACCCGGGCCACCTCCCTGGCCGCCTGGGGAATGTCAGGCACGTGGTAGAGCATGTGTAGCGCGAGAGCGGCGTCGACGCTGCCCGCCGCCAGCGGAAGCCGCGTGGCGTCCGCCACGGCGACCGGGCCGGGGACGCCGGCGAGGATGCCGGGGGCGATGTCGAAGCCGAGCAGGGACAGGTCCGGGCGGTCCTGGCGGAGCCGCTGGATGAACTTGCCGTTGCCGCAGCCGATGTCGACGACCCGCCCACGTACGTCGCCCAGCTGCTCGGCCACGAGGCCGGGGAGGTCGTACCGCGGTGTCTGCCACTGGTAGAGCGACTGCCGGGCGGCCAAGTCCCGGTCTCCGTTGTAGGCGCTGCCCGCCAAGCGGGCCCGGTCGGTGACGGCGGCGTCGTGGGCAGCGGACAGGTCGGTCACGTCGGCAACTCCGGAGGGCGGGCGGTGGGCAGGGACGCACGGACGGCCGTGTGCTGGAGTCGTTCGCGCAGGTGCACCGCCTGCGCGGCTCCACCGTACTGCGGCCCTTCCAGCTCCCGCCCGAGAATGGTGAGCCGGCGCACGATGCTGGCCGACATGCGCTCCGGCGAGGACTGGAGCACAAAGCCGAGCATCTCTTCCATGCCATCCAGGTCGCCCAGGAGTAGGTGGCCACTGGCGAGGTCGAGGTGCGCGGCGAACAGGTCACCAACCGACTGGTCGTCTCCTTCCGCGCTTCGATAGAGGCGGATCGCCGTCTCCGCGCTGACGATGGCCCGGTGGACGTGTTCCTGTCCGCCCACGGCCAAGAGGGTCGTTCCGGCGTAAGCGAACTGCTTGGCCGCAGGGAAGTCGAAGACTCCCAGCACCTCGTCCCCACCCGAGATCGCCTCGCGCGATCGTTCGGCATCCGACAGGGCGGCGAGCGCGCCTGCCGAGTCGCCGACTATCGCCAACGCCCGCGCCTCCAGACTCGCCAGCCGTGCGCCGATACTGCCATTCGTCCTGTGCCGCCGACCGGCCTGCGCAAGCCGGGCCGCCTGCTCGTACCGCCCTGTCCAGTACGCGATTAACGACTCCACGGCCCGTACCCAGGCCAGCATCCCCTCGTGCCCGGCCGCCTCGGCACAGGCCCGAGCGGTGCGGGCGTGGGTGGCGGCGGAGTCGTAGGCGCCAAGGTCAAGGCAGACGTGCGCGGACAGGCCGCAGAGGCGAGCAGCGGAGAGGTAGAGGTCAGCGGTCTGCCGGGGGTGCTGGCGCCCGCGCAGCAGCTCGAAGGCCCCGTCCCGTAACCGCCTGATCTCGACGTACTGCTCCATCAGCGGGTGGCTGACGTACGTACGGGCGAGCCGGCCGACGTCTGCCTCCAGCTGCTCTACAACGAACTCGTCGGCGTTCCGCTGCGCGATGAAGCGGGCGAAGTCCGCCGACCGCACCGCGTCCTCAGAGAGTGGGTCTCCACGGACATGGGTGTTCTCGGGCGGCAGCACCGGCAGCACGATCTCCACCTCGGCGGCATCGGAGCCATCCCGCTGCCCCTTGCTGACGGCAACAGCATGGTCGAGCACGGCGACATCGACACCGAAGACCTGCGCCAGGTACTTCCGGGCGTAGGGAACGGGAACTCGCGCTTCGCGCTCGTACCGCCCGATCTCCTTGCCGGTCTTGGCGGAGCGCCCCTCCAGGGCGTTGTACTCGTCGGCAACCCTCTGCTGGCTCCAGCCGCGCGCGGTGCGCAGCCGGACGAGCAAGGCTCCGATCCCGGTGTCGCCCATGCCGTCTCCCAGGAGCACGTGACCTCTGGCCCCCATAGTGGCCCCTGTCTTGGCCCCCGTGCTGGCTCCCGACCCAAATGAGTTAAGTCGCTTTGCTGTTGGCCATGGCAAGCAGACTCACCCACCAGGCAACCGACGCCGCCCCGGACTTCCTTTCGGGCACGGGTCGGCACCGCACGACGCTGTTCCCCCGCCGCCGGACCACACCGCGTACCGCTCGCGACTTCGTCGCCGCCACACTGACCGAATGGGGTGAGACGAGCCGCCTCGACGACATGCGGCTGTGCACCTCGGAACTCGTCACCAACGCCGTGCTCCACGGGGTGCCCGTGGGCCGGCTGGTCCTCGTACGCGTCGAGTCCCTCGACGAGGAGCTGCGGATCGAGGTCCACGACAGCGGCGAGAACAGGCCGACGAAGCGCGTTCCCGAGGAGTCCGCCGTCAACGGCCGCGGTCTGCTGATCGTCGCCGCGACCGCCGACAGCTGGGGCGTGAAGGAGCGGACGGGCCCCGGAAAGTGCGTTTGGGCCGCATTCGACCGTGCCAAGAACGGGGCCGCGCCCCTGCCGCCCCACACCACCGGCCCCCAGGGAGGCACCTCGTGACCACCCATCCCGTCTCGCCGAACACCGTTCTCGCCAATGCCCTCCACCACGCCGAGGACGTCTTGACCCCGCGCATCCTGGCTTCCCCGCCCGAGCGGATCGTGCTGGTGGTCGGCACCCAGATCAACGGCGCCCCGCACATCGGCACCTCGCTCGTGCAGTCCCTGGCCTTCGCCATGGCGGCCCGCCTGCGCGACCGCTTCGGGCTTCCCACTGAGGTGCTGTTCAGCGCCCTCGACAACGCCCCGTACGAGCTGGCCACCGACCCGGCCAGCGGCCACCGCTACCAGCGCGCCTACGCCCAGACCCTCGGCGAGCAGGCCCTGCGCGACCTCGTCACCGCCCTCTACCAACCCCTCTTCACCGCCCTGTCCCGACGCCTGGGCCTCCCGCACCGCATCGAGACGTACACCCAGCAGCAAGCCGGCGAGCACTACCGCCGCACCTGGCTCCGGCTCCTCCCCCGTATCGACGCCGCCCGCTGGTGGCTCGCCCCCTCCACCGGCACCCCGCACCTCCGCGTTCCCTGCCCGCACCCCGATTGCGGCTGGGCCGAGAAACACGCCGAACGCACACGGGTCAACCTCACCGGCCCCGAGTCCGCGCAGGTCTCCGCTGTCTGCCTCCACCACGGCCCGTACGAGGCCACGATCACGCCCACCGCCGGCGCGTACCTGGACCTGGCCACCCTGTACCGCAACCTGGTCAAGGAACTCGCCCTGACCAGCCCCCAGGGCACCCTGCACGTCATGGTCAAGGGCGGCGACTGGGTCTTCGGCTCCCACCTCGTCGACGAGGCCCTCCAGGCCGTGGGCCTCACCCGCACCCAACTCCCGGCCCGCCTGTTCTGCCCCCAGGTCGTCACCGACACCGGCGCCAAGCTGTCGAAATCCCTCATACGAGAAGGCCGTGCCCCCTTGCCCAAGGGCGCCGCCCCTTGGATGCTCGACACCCGGCAGTGGCCCGGCACCGTCACCGAGTACGCCGACCAGCTGCTCGCCATGGCCGAGACCCTGCTCTCCGACCCCCGCCACTTCTTCCGCTCGTACTCGGCCGCCGAGATCGGCCGCCTGATCACCGCACCGTCCCCCAGGAGTGTTCCCTCCCGATGACCGACCGCATCGCCCGCGTCCGCGAGCTCAACCTCTACCGCCAGTACTTCGAGCTCGTCTCCGCGGGCACCAAGACCATCGAGGTGCGGGTCAAGTACCCGCACCTCGCGGACCTCGCCGCCGGCGACACCATCCGCTTCCGCATCAAGGACACCGACGAGACCTGCGACGTCGAAGTCCTCCGCGTCACCGAGTACCCCGACTTCGAGGCTCTCCTCGACGGCGAGGGCCCGTCCAACGTCAACCCGACCGCCACCCGCGACCAGCAGCTGGCCAACATCCGCACCATCTACGGGCCCGAGAAGGAAGCCCTCGGAGCCCTCGCCATCGAGATGAAGCGCATGGCCTGACCGATTCCCGCTCTTACAAGATCGGACACTCGGCGCCATCCTCGACCGGAACGGCAACGCCCATCGAAGCCGCCCCGGCGGCACCACGCAGGAGGGGATGCGGTGACCAGTTCAGTTCCCTGGACGGATCGTCTGTCCACCGGTACAGAAGCGACTCAGGACGACGTGGTGCGCTGGTACCAGGGCACGCGCGAAGGCAAGGCGTATGTGCCCACGATGATCTGGGGCACGCTCCAGACCGAGGCATACGCCACCGTGATCCTCGGCCAGGTCGTCAACTTCCTCGGCATCCCGAACGACGTGCTGGCGGGCGTCGCCAAGCGCATGCAGCGACAGCAAGTGCTGTACGACGGCGAGCACCACTACGACGTCGTCCTCGGGGAGCAGGCTCTCTACACGAACATCGGTGGGCCCGAAGTCATGCGAGAACAGATCGAGCGCCTCCTGCGAGAGCTCGGCCTGGCCTCTCTCACCCTCGGGATCCTTCCCTCCACCGCGCAGGTGGACCTGTTCCCCATCCACGCGTTCAACCTCTACGGCGATGGCGACCGGGCTCACGTCGAACTCGTCTCCTCCTCCGTGGACATCACGGAACAGAGCGAACTCGACCTCTACAACAAAGCCTTCGCCGCGCTGAGCAGTGCGGCATCGTACGGCGACGCCGCCGAGCAGCTCCTGATGAAGGCCCACTCCTTCTGGACCAACACCCCGCTCCGGCAGTAGTCCCCTCGACACACCATCGGCGGAGCGCCGCGCAGCAGCCCGAAGCGCACCCGGTCAAGACCATCGCGCCCCATCGCCAGCAATCAAAACCTCAGCGGCAGCCTCGCCGCCCAAGCCAGCGCTGACGAGGCCATCGCCCTCACATGCCCGACAATCCCGCCCGACGAAGGGAACCCAATGGCCCAGCAGGCCGACGACCAGCCGAAGGCCCTCAAGCCGGCGCTCGAATCGATGACCCTGCTGGTCGCGGCCGTCATCGTCCACGACAAGGCCACCAACCGCGTTGTCCTCCTCCAGCGCGGCGAAAACGCCAAGTTCGGCCAGGGCATGTGGGACCTCCCCGTCGGCAAGAGCGAGCCGGGCGAACCGATCACCGAGACGGCCGTCCGCGAGTTGTACGAGGAGACCGGCCTTACGGTGAAGCCCGAGTCCCTCAAGGTCGCCCACGTCATCCACGGGGCTTGGGGCGTGGAAGCCCCCAACGGCTTCCTCACCGTCGTCTTCGCCGCCCACGAATGGACCGGCGAACCCGAGAACCGCGAACCCCGCAAGCACTCCCAGGTCCGTTGGGCCGACACCAACACCATCCCCGATGGGTTCGTCGGCACCACCGCCAGCGCCCTCCACCAGTACCTCGCAGGCGGACCGCAGGTCTCCCTGGACGGATGGGCCTAGCTCCCGAAATCCCGCCATTGTCGGTGGCAGCCCCTAAGCTCACCCCTCCAGCACGAGCAAGGGGGGCCCTTGAGCACGGCGACCAGGTTCAACACCTTCCTGAAGAACATCAAGGCGAAGGAATGAGCTGCCCCGAGTTTCGTAGAGTCCGATCTTGATTGGTTCAGGCGGACTGCGGGGTTTG
>NZ_JASCXN010000006.1 GCF_030010625.1 Streptomyces sp. CC208A
GGGCCGTTCCGGAATTCGGGGAGCAGAGGCACGGCCTGGGCCGTACTGCCGCGCGATCCGTACCGGCGAGCCGGTGACGAACACGATGCGGTTGACTCCCACGGGCGCTCTTCTACGCCCACCCCGAAGGGCGCAACGACTCTAGCAGAAATCGCGGAACGTCCCTCAGCGGCGGCCTGGCCCGTCCAGAGGGCGTCCGGCGGAGGCGTTCGAAGCGACGCCGTCCGGTGCGGCGCCGGGGTGCGGGTCGGACGGAGCGTTCCTAGGCTGGGCGCATGGCCGAGGGAGCAGCGGAGACGGAGACCGGGGCGGTGGCGGAGTCCCCGATCGCCGAGAAGCCGCGGATCAAGGAGTACGAGGGTGAGGGCATCACCGTCACCTTCGAGCCGCGCCGCTGTCTGCACGCGGCCGAGTGCCTCCACGGCCTGCCCGAGGTCTTCGAGCTGTCCCGGCGTCCGTGGGTGGTGCCGGACGCCGCCTCGCCGGAGCGGGTCGCCGAGGTGATCCGGCGCTGCCCCTCGGGCGCGCTCCGGTACCACCCGCCGGAGGGCGGCACGCAGGAGCCGCCGGACGCCCCCACCACCGTGCGCCGCTCCCCCTCCGGGCAGTTGGTGGTACGCGGGGACCTGCTGGTCACCGGAGAGGAGGGGGTCCGGCACGAGACGCGGGCGGTGCTCTGCGGCTGCGGGGCCTCGGCGAACCAGCCGTACTGCGACCACTCGGGGCCCTGCGCGGAACCGGACGACGACGTGGCCGAGGAGCGTGAGTAGGACTTTCCGGCGAAGACTTTCCGGCAGGCGGTGACGCACCTCACGTGGGGGGTGAGTGCACGTTCCGGGGTTTCCTCTCGTCCTCCTTGGTGTCAGGTGCCCTGGTGTCGGGGAGACGCACAGGATCCGCAACCACACGAGAGGAGCCGCCGTGTCCGCCGTGATCGAGCAACCCGTCCAGGCCCGTCTGGTCGCTTCCGCTCCCCGGATGGAGACCGTCCCCGCCACCCTGCGCTACGACCGCGAGGACCCCTACGCCGTCAGCATGGCCTTCCCGCCGCCGGCGACCCTGGAGGGCGTCGAGGTCTCCTGGGCCTTCGCCCGCGACCTGCTCGCCCAGGGGGTCGAACGGCCCGCGGGCGACGGGGACGTGCGGCTGCGTCCGTACGGCTACGACCGTACGGTGGTCGAGTTCCACGCCCCGGAGGGCGTGGCGATGGTCCACGTCCGCACCTCGGAGCTGCGCCGTTTCCTGGAGCGCTCGCAGCACCTGGTGCCGGCCGGGCGCGAGCACCAGTACCTGGACTGGGACCGGGACCTGGCCGCGCTGCTCGGCGATCTTCCCTGAGGATCCCGTTGCCGCGAGCCGCGGTAAACCGTTTGCCTCCCCCGTCGGCGGGGTCCTACGGTCGGTGAGGTCAGATCGCCTCCCGATCGGAGAAGGAACGTTGTTCAACTGAGGTCCCGAGACACCGTGCCGTGCGTGCCCCGTGCCGTGCGTGCCGTTCTCGACCTCGGTGGACGAGCCGTTTCCCCACGCTGCCCGCGCCCCGGTGTCTCACGCGTCGCATCACGCCCACGCTCATGCCCGCGCTCGCGGCTCCCGGGAGGCTCCGTGTCACATCAGCCTGTCTTTCTCTCCGCTTCTTCCCTCTCCTTCGCCTGGCCGGACGGCACCGAGGTCTTCGACGGCCTCGACGTGACGGTCGGCCCCGGCCGTACCGGCCTTGTCGGCTCGAACGGCTCGGGGAAATCCACCCTGTTGAAGCTCCTCGCCGGGGAGCTCACGCCCACGGCCGGGGCCGTGCGGACGGCCGGCGAGGTCGGCCGTCTCCCGCAGAACCTGACCCTGGACACCGGCCGGAGGGTCGACGGGATCCTCGGGATCGCCCGGAAGCGGGCGGCGCTGCACGCCATCGAGGCCGGTGATCCGGCCGAGGAGCACTTCGCCATGGTCGGCGACGACTGGGACGTGGAGGAGCGGGCGCTCGCCGTCCTCGACCGGCTCGGTCTCGGCGCGATCGGCCTGGACCGCACGGTCGGCGAGGTGTCCGGCGGCGAGTCGGTGCTGCTGCGGCTCGCGGCGCTGCTGCTGGCCCGGCCCGAGGTGCTGCTGCTCGACGAGCCCACCAACAACCTGGACCTGCAGGCCCGTTCGCGTCTGTACGAGGCCGTGGAGAGCTGGTCGGGGGTGCTGGTGGTGGTCAGTCACGACCGGGAGCTCCTGGAGCGGGTCGACCGGATCGCCGATCTCCACGAGGGCGGGGTGAGCTGGTACGGCGGCCCCTGGTCGGCGTACGAGGAGGCGCTGGCCGCGGAACAGGAGGCGGCGGAGCGGATGGTGCGGGCCGCCGAGGCGGACGTCCAGCGGCAGAAGCGCGAACTGGCGGACGCCCACATGAAGTTGGCGCGCCGACGGCGGTACGCGCAGAAGAGCTTCGAGAACAAGGTGGTGCCGAGGATCGTGGCGAACAACCGTCGGAGCCAGGCGCAGGTGTCGGCGGGCAAGCACCGCGGCCTGCACGCCGGGCGGCTCGCGGAGGCCCGGGAGCGGCTGGACGTGGCGGTGGAGGCGGTGCGGGACGAGGACGAGATCCGGGTCGAGCTGCCGTCCACCTCGGTGCCGCCGGGGCGCGGGGTGCTGCTGCTCCGGGACGTGGAGCTGCGGTACGGGGCCCGGGTCGGCGGCTTCGAGGTGCGGGGCCCGGAGCGGATCGCGCTGGTGGGCCGGAACGGGGCGGGCAAGACGACGCTGCTCAGGACGGTCGCCGGGGAGCTGGAGCCCGTGGCGGGCACGGTGGAGGCGCAGGTGCCGCTCCGTTTCCTGCCGCAGCGCCTCGACGTCCTCGACGACTCCCTGAGCATCGTGGAGAACGTGGCCCGGTTCGCGCCCGCGGCGACGGGGAACGCGATCAGGGCCCGGCTCGCGCGGTTCCTCTTCCGGGGCGCCCGGGCGGATCAGCCGGTGGGCACCCTGTCGGGCGGGGAGCGGTTCCGGGCGACGCTGGCGGCGCTGCTGCTCGCGGAGCCGGCCCCGCAGCTGCTGTTGCTGGACGAGCCGACGAACAGCCTCGACATGGCGTCGGTGCGGAAGCTGACGGCGGCCCTCGACGCGTACGAGGGGGCGCTGGTGGTGGCCGGCCACGACCTGGCGTTCCTGGAGTCGCTGGGGATCACCCGTTGGCTGCTGCTCGACGGGGAGCCGCGGCCGACGACGCCGGAGGAGCTCCGGGGGCTGCTGTCGGCGGCCGGGGAGGGCTCCGGTACCGCCGGTCATCAGCGCTGAGTAGCCGCTCAGTCGCGGTCGGCTGGGGGCGACTGGCGTGACCTGCGTCTCTTTCGCCGGAGCCGAACTGCGTACATAACGGAACGTAACCGGACATCGCGAAGGAGGGGGTTGGTCGGCGTCTTACAGGGGCTTAACCTACGGTCTCGTAACCTACGAGGCCGTAGGTAGTTCCGTTTTCGCCCTTCTCCGCCCCCAGGAGTCCCCGTGACGCTCACCTCTCCCCCCCTCGGCAGCTCGGCAGGGTGGACCGACGCGCGTTTGCTGTACGCGCTGGAAGAGGTGGTGGAGAAGGAGCTCGACCGGCACCTCAAGGTCTACAAGGACTGGATGCCGCACGAGTACGTGCCGTGGTCGGACGGCCGGAACTTCCCGGGCTTCTTCGAGGACGGCGAGGCCTGGGACCCGGCCCAGTCCAAGGTCACGGACATAGGGAAGATCGCGCTCGTGGTGAACCTCCTGACCGAGGACAACCTGCCGAGCTACCACCACGAGATCGCCACCCTCTTCGGCCGCGACGGCGCCTGGGGCACCTGGGTGCACCGCTGGACCGCCGAGGAGGGCCGGCACAGCATCGTCATGCGCGACTACCTGCTCGCCTCCCGCGCCGTCGACCCGGACAAGCTGGAGCAGTTCCGGATGTCGCACATGAGCGAGGGCTTCGAGTCGGACAACCGCCACTCGATGCTGCACTCCGTCGCGTACGTGGCCTTCCAGGAGCTGGCCACCCGCATCTCGCACCGCAACGCCGGCCACCAGTCCGGCGATCCCGTCTGCGACCGGATGCTCGCCCGCATCGCGCTCGACGAGAACCTGCACATGATCTTCTACCGCAACCTGCTGAAGGCGGCCCTGGAGATCGCCCCCGACCTGGCGATGCGGGCCGTGCGGGACGTGGTCGTGAACTTCCGGATGCCCGGCCACGGCATCCCCGGCTTCGAGCGCGCCGCCGCCCAGATGGCGATCGGCGAGGTCTACAACATGCGCATCCACCACGACGACGTGCTCGCGCCGGTGATCCGGCACCTGAAGATCCTGGGTCTCGACGGCCTCGGCCCCGACGGGCTGCGCGCCCAGGAGGAGCTGGGCCTCTTCATGGACGGACTGGACGCGGAGGCCTCGAAGTTCGACGAGAAGCTCGCCGCCCGCAAGGCCCGGATGGCGGCGCGCGCCGCGGGCTGAGCCGTACGACGCCGATCCGTACGGCGCGTCGAGCCGTACGACCGCGGGAGACCGGGGCTGTCGGCCCCGGCCGTCAGCCCCGGGCGTCGCGCCGCCGGAGCCGGAGCCGCTCCTTCTCCGAGAGCCCGCCCCACACGCCGAACCGCTCGTCGTGCGTGAGCGCGTACTCCAGGCAGGCGAGGCGGCCCTCGCAGGCGCCGCAGAGCTGCTTGGCCTCGCGGGTCGAGGAGCCGGGGGCCGGGAAGAAGAACTCGGGACCGGCCTGGGCGCACAGCGCGGTCTCGCGCCAGGCGAGGTCGGCGGCGGGGCGGCGGGCCGGGAGGGTCAGGACGTCGGTCTCGGTCTGCATGGCTCCACCCTGGCGCGGGGCGCTAAACACACCGTCAACGTCCGATCAATGCGGCGCGGCGGGCGTCCCGGAACCGTCCTCGGGCGGCTTCCTCGCCCGGCTCGGCCGGACCCGGCTCGGCTCGCCGGGCATCTTCGGGTGGTCCGGCGGATAGGGCAGGTCCCCGAGGCCGCGCTCGGCCTCGTCGCGCCGGGCCGGTTCGAGGAGCGGTTCCAGGTCGAAGCGCTCCTCGTCCATGTCCGCGTGGACGTCGCCGGCCTCGGCGTACCGGACCGGCATGGTGCGGATGTCGAAGTCCTCCGGGACCGCGTCGTCGATCTCCTCCCAGCGCAGCGGGGCCGAGACGGGGGCGTGCGGCCGGGGTCTGACCGAGTAGGCGGAGGCGATGGTGCGGTCGCGGGCCGCCTGGTTGTAGTCGACGAAGATCCGCTCGCCGCGTTCCTCCTTCCACCACTCCACGGTGACCCGGTCCGGCATCCGCCGTTCCAGCTCCCGCCCGCAGGCGATGGCGGCCCGCCGGACCTCGACGAAGGTCCAGTCGGGGCGGATGGGGACGAGGACGTGCAGGCCGCGCCCGCCGGAGGTCTTGGGCCAGCCGCGCAGGCCGTGCTCGTCGAGGACGGCCCGCAGTTCGCGGGCGGCCCGGACCGCGTCCGCGTAGTCGGTGCCGGGCTGGGGGTCGAGGTCGAGGCGGAGCTCGTCGGGGTGGTCGGTGTCCCCGCGCCGCACCGGCCACGGGTGGAAGGCGACGGCGCCGAGGTTGGCGGCCCAGAGCACGGCGGCCGGTTCGGTGGGGCACGAGGACGCCCGGCTGCCGGGCGCGCCCAGCCGCTGGACCGGCAAGAAGGACCGGTCGTGGGTGGCGCTGCGGCCCGAGCGGGTCTGCGAGGTCGGCCACGACCACATGGAGGGCGACCGCTTCCGGCACACCGCGCGGTTCAAGCGCTGGCGCCCGGACCGCACCCCCGCCTCCTGCGGGTACGCGCAGCTCGACGAGCTCGTCGCGTACGACCTGTCGGACGTGCTGAGCTGACGATCTTCTCGGCCCTGACGCCTCCGCGCCACGTGATTTCCTTCACACCGGGGCCGCCGTCCGGGGGCTTGCGTGCCGTCCGCGCGTGCCGCCTGACGGCCGTCCGCGCGCCCGACACGCGGGGCCTCCGCACCCGGCGGGGCCGGCGCCGTGCCCCGTACCTGCGAGAACGCCGGGGCGGGTGATCACCCTCGCCGGACGGGGGTGTCCGGACCGGCTCCGGTGCCGGTCGCCTCCGGTACGGCGCCGGCGCCGGGGCCGTACCGGAACCGCTCCCGCCATCCGGTACGTATGAGAGCGAGAGCCCTTCCCGTCCGCCCCCACGAACCGCTAGGACTGACCCGTGATCGCCTCGCCCTCCCCCCTCGTCCCCGTCCCGATCCCCGACCGCGTGGCCGCCCTCATCGGCTCCTGTCTGCCCGCGCACGTCCTCCAGGCGGAGATCGAGGCGGACTGCGCTGCGCGCGAGGTCTACCGCTTCCGCGGGCCGCTGTGCGCGGAGGACCGGGCCGACCGCGAGCACGCGCTGGCCGTCCTCGCCCGGGCCAACAAGATCCTGGCCAAGCACCACCCGAGCCTGCCCGTACGCCCCTGAGCCCACAGGTCCCGGACACCCCTGAGCTCCCGGCTCGTACAGCCCTGAACCCGCGTCCCGTACGACCCTGAACCCGTATCCCGTACGGCCCTGCGCTCCGGGCTCGTACGCCCCTGAACCCCCGTCCCAGGCAGGGGCCCTCGGGGCCACCCGTCCGGCGGTGTCCCACGGGCAGCGGGACCGGGCCGGTGTGACGCTGCGAAGGTGACCACGACCAGCGACGCAGCACCCGCGCCCCCGGCCGCGCCCGCACCGCCCGTGCTCGACGGCCGCCGCCGCAACATCGTGTTCGGCACGATCATGCTCGGCGTCCTCCTGGCCGCGCTCGACCAGACCATCGTGGGCACCGCCCTGCCCACGATCGTCTCGGACCTCGGCGGCGCCGCCCACATGTCGTGGGTCGTCACCTCCTACCTCCTCGCCGAGACCGTGGCGACGGTCCTGGTCGGCAAGTTCGGCGACCTCTTCGGCCGCAAGGTGGTCTTCCAGATCTCGGCGGTCGTCTTCATCACCGGCTCGTTCCTCTGCGGCCTCGCCACCAACATGACGCTGCTGATCGTCTGGCGCGGCCTCCAGGGCGTCGGCGCCGGCGGTCTCATGGTCACCTCGATGGCGCTGATCGCCGATGTCATCCCGCTGCGCGAACGCGGCAAGTACCAGGGCGCGATCGGGGCCGTGTTCGGCGTCTCGACGGTCATCGGGCCGCTGCTCGGCGGCCTGTTCACCGACCACGCGAGCTGGCGCTGGGCGTTCTACGTCAACGTGCCGATCGCGATCCTGGTCGTCATCGCCGCCGCCCGCACGATCCCCTCGGTCCGCTCGGCGGCCCGGCCGGTCATCGACTACCTCGGCATCGCGCTCGTCGCGGTCGGCTCCAGCGCACTGATCCTGGCGACCAGTTGGGGCGGCAACGAGTACGCGTGGGGCTCCGGCGTCATCATCGGACTCTTCGTCGGCGGTCTCCTCGCCCTCGGTCTCTTCTGCTGGGCGGAGACCCGGGCCGCCGAACCGATGCTGCCCATGCGGCTCTTCCGCAATCCGGTCTTCACCGTCTGCTCGGTGCTCAGCTTCGTCGTCGGCTTCGCGATGCTCGGCGCGATGACCTTCCTGCCGACCTATCTCCAGTACGTGGACGGGGATTCGGCGACGGTCTCCGGCATCCGGACGCTGCCGATGGTGGTCGGCCTGCTCATCGCCTCCGTCTACAGCGGCACCATGGTCAGCAGGACCGGGCAGTACCGGATCTTCCCCATCCTCGGCTGTGCCGTCATGGGGCTCGGGCTCTATCTGCTCTCGCGGATGGACCCGGCCACCAGCACCTGGCTGGAGTCGCTGTACATGTTCGTGCTCGGCGTCGGCATCGGCCTGTGCATGCAGGTCCTGACGATCGTCGTGCAGAACACCGTCGACTACGCCGACCTCGGCACCGCCACCTCCGGCGTCACCTTCTTCCGCACGCTGGGCAGCTCCTTCGGCACCGCCGTCTTCGGCACGATCTACGCCAACTCCCTGAAGCCCAACCTCACCGCCGGGGTCGCCGAGGCGTCCGCCCTCGGCGCTCCGGCCGGCCTCTCCCCGGCGGAGGTCGCGGGGGCCTCGCAGAGCCCGGCCGGGGTCCACTCGCTGCCGGACGGCGTCGCCGGGCCGATCGTGCGGGCCTACGCCGACACCCTGCACACCGTCTTCCTGTGGACCGTGCCCGTCGCCGTCGTCGGCTTCGTCGTCGCCCTCTTCCTCAAGCAGGTGAAGCTGCGCGACTCGGCCCGGGAGGCCGCCCCCGACATGGGCGAGGGCTTCGCCTCACCCACGAGCAGCGGCGACTCCGCGAAGCTGCTCGAACTCGCCGTGGGACGGCTGCTGCGCCGGGTCGACCGGGACACCGCCCGCCGGATCGTCGCCGACTCCGACACCCGGCTCGACACGGCCGGCGCCTGGGCGGTGATGCAGGTGGAGCTGTACACGCGGACGGTCGGCCACGCGAGCCTCGGTCTCATCGCGGCGGGCCGGCGGGTGCCGCCGGAGGTCCTCCTCCCCGTCTTCGACCGGATGGTCGACGAGGGCTACCTCACCCGGGACGGCAACCTCCTCTCGCACACTCCGGCCGGCGCCCGCGAGGCCGAGGTCATCACCCGCGCCTGGGGCGACTGGCTCGCCGACCGCCTGGAGCGGGAACGCGGCCGCCCCAGCGGTCCCGAACTCCGCGCCGCGGCCGACGCGATCGCCAAGAAGGCGGTGGCGGAGGACCTGTCCACGGGCCTCCCGGCAGGCCGCCCGGAGGAGCGGCGGACGGTCACCGCCGGGCGCTGAGCCGACGGGCGGCCGTGCCCCGGAAACCCGCTCGCGCGAGGGGGCGCGGGACAGGAGGATCGGCCCATGAGTCTCCTCGTCCACACCTTCGTCCTCGACGCCGACGGCACCTGGGAACTCCTGGAGGACCCTCCGGGCGGCCTCACCCTGGCCGGCTTCGAGAGCACCCGCGGCAAGCTGTGGGGCTCCACGGGGATGCGCGCCCTCGGCGCCCGGTTCTTCCCCCGCCTCGACGGCGACGACCTCCACGTGCAGCCGGAGGAGGTCGAGGACTTCCTCGCCGAGTGCGAGGCGGTCCCGCCGCACCTGGCCGCCCTCGCCGAGCACAGCGGCTGCACCGAGGAGTACGTCACCGCGCGCTTCGGCAACATCGTCGCCGCGGCCCGGCGCGCCGAGGAGGTCGGCGGAGGGGTCCTCGTCCGGTGAGACCGGTCAGTCGTCGAGGAAGTCGCCGTCCACGTACACCCAGGCGCCGTCGTGGCGGGTGAAGCGGCTGCGCTCGTACAGGGAGCCGGGCTCGCCGCCGTGGACGTACCGGGCCAGGAAGGTCACCGTGCCCCGCTGGTGGAAGGCGGTGCCCTCGGTCGTCTCCCGGATCTCCAGGCCCGTCCACCGCATGGCGGGGTCGAGGTCGAGGGTCCCGGGGCGGGTCCCGGGGGCCCAGGTGCGCAGCAGGTAGGCCGTGTCGCGGACGACGAAGGCGCTGTAGCGGGAGCGCATCAGGAGTTCGGCGGTGGGCGCGGTGCCGCCCGTACCGCTGTGGAAGCGGCCGCAGCAGGCGCCGTACGCGGCGTCGAGCCCGCAGGGGCAGGGCGAGCCGGCGGTGACCGGGGCGGGCGCGGGCGTGCGGGGGCGGGTCTTGCGTCGGGACATGCGGTCATTCTCCCTCAGCGTCTGCCCGGGATGCGGACGGCCGCGTGGACGCCGGGGTCGGTCCGGGCCGTCCGGCGGGGGCGGCCGAGTAGCGTACGGGCCATGCGACTGACGATTCTCGGAGGCGGCGGGTTCCGGGTGCCGCTGGTGTACGGCGCGCTGCTCGGCGACCACGCCGAGGGGCGGATCACCCACGTCACCCTGCACGATCTCGACGGGGACCGGCTGGCGGCCGTGGGACGGGTCCTCGCCGAACAGGCCGAGGGGGTGCCGGACGCGCCGGTCGTCACGGCCACCACCGACCTCGACGAGGCGCTGCGCGGGGCGGACTTCGTCTTCTCGGCGATCCGGGTCGGCGGTCTGGAGGGCCGGGCGGCCGACGAGCGGGTGGCGCTGGCCGAGGGGGTGCTCGGTCAGGAGACGGTGGGCGCGGGCGGGATCGCGTACGGCCTGCGGACCGTGCCGGTCGCCGTCTCCCTCGCCCGCCGGATCGCCGCGCTCGCCCCGGACGCCTGGGTCATCAACTTCACCAATCCGGCGGGGCTGGTCACCGAGGCGATGTCCCGGGTGCTCGGCGACCGGGTCATCGGCATCTGCGACTCCCCCGTCGGTCTCGGCCGCCGGGTCGCGCGGGTGCTCGGCGCGGACCCGGACCGGGTGTGGATCGACTACGCGGGCCTCAACCACCTGGGGTGGCTGCGCGGGCTGCGGGTGGACGGCCGTGACGAGCTGCCCCGGCTCCTCGCGGACGAGGCGCTGCTCGGCTCCTTCGAGGAGGGGAGGCTCTTCGGCACCGAGTGGCTGCGGGCCCTTGGCGCGGTCCCCAACGAGTACCTGCACTACTACTACTTCAACCGGGAGGCGGTCGCCTCCTACCGGGGCGCGGAGCGGACCCGGGGCGCGTACCTCCTGGACCAGCAGGCCGGTTTCTACGCGGAGGCCGGCAAGCCGGGGGCGCGGGCCCTGGACGCCTGGCGTCGCACGCTGGCCGACCGGGAGGCGACGTACATGGCGCACAACCGGGAGGCGGCCGGCGCCGGGGAGCGGGCCGAGGAGGACCTGGAGCCGGGCGGCTACGAGCAGGTGGCGCTGGCGCTGATGCGGGCGATCGCGCGCGGCGAGCGGGCCACGCTGATCCTGAACGTGCGCAACGGCACGACGCTGCCGGGCCTCGACGCGGACGCGGTGGTCGAGGTGCCGTGCCTGGTGGACGCGAACGGCGCCCGGCCGGTGGCGGTGGACCCGCTGCCGTACCACGCGATGGGGCTGGTGTCGGCGGTGAAGGCGGTGGAGCGGGAGGTGCTCGCGGCGGCGGAGAGCGGTGCGCGGGCGGACGCGGTGCGGGCCTTCGCGCTGCACCCGCTGGTGGACTCGGTGACGGTGGCCCGCCGGCTGCTCGACGGCTACACGGCCGTGCACCCGGGGCTCGCGTACCTGCGCGGATAGGAGAAGGGGGAAGGCCCGCGGGCCTTCCCCCTGATACGTGGACGGGTACGGGTACGGGTCAGGGCTTGCGGGCCACGGCGGCCCAGCCCGGGATCGGGTCGTCGCCCTGGACCGGCACCGGCTCGCCCAGCTCGGGGTGCCACTCGGCGGTGAGCGACACCCCGGGCTCGACGAGCTCCAGGCCGTCGAAGAAGGCGGCGAGTTCGTCGCGGGAGCGGGGTCGCAGGGTCAGGCCGCGGGCCTTGTACATGCCGACGGCCTTCGCCGCGCCCTCGGGGTCGAAGTCCCCGGTCACCTGCGAGAGGACGAGGTAGCTGCCGGGGGCGAGCTGGTCGACGAGCTTGGCGACGATGTCGTGGGCGCCGTCCTCGTCCCCCAGGAAGTGGAGCAGGGCCAGCATCGAGAGCGCGACGGGCTGGTCGAAGTCAAGGACCTTTCCGGCCCTTTCGAGGATGCTCTCGGGGTCGCGGGCGTCCGCCTGGATGTAGTCGGTGGCCCCCTCGGGGGTGGAGCGCAGCAGGGCGGCCGCGTGCGCGAGCACGATCGGGTCGTTGTCGCAGTAGACGATCCGGGACTCCGGCGCGGCCTCCTGCGCGATCTGGTGCAGGTTGGGCTCGGTCGGGATCCCGGTGCCGACGTCCAGGTACTGGCGCACGCCCTGGGCGCTGAGCCAGCGGATGGCGCGGTGCATGAAGGCGCGGTTGACCCGGGCCATGTCACGGCCTCGGGCGTCGACGGTGAGGAGCTGGCGGGCCATCTCCTCGTCGACGGGGTAGTTGTCCTTGCCGCCCAGGAACCAGTCGTACATCCGCGCGGGATGCGGCTTGCTGGTGTCGATCCGGATCTCGCTGCGGGCGGATGCGGGGTCCTGGGTCATCGTCGGCTCTCCTGGTCGGGACGAACGGGTGGCGCTGCTACAAGAGTTACGCGACCGCGGACGCGGTGCGGAAGGGTCAGGTGAGCAGGAAGTCAGCCTGACCGGATTTGGCCCCCGCGATGAACGCGGCGATCTCCCCGTGGGTGTAGATGAGGGCGGGTCCTTCAGGGTCTGCGGACTGTCGCACGGCGACCCTGCCGTCGGCCAGTTTCATGGCCTCCACGCAGTTGCCCCCGTTCCCGCCGCTCCAGGGCTTGTGCCATCCCTCGGCACCGAGCTCCGCGGCGGGCATGCCGTTGTATATGCGATCCATTCACAGCTCCTTGCGGAGAACCCGGAGGATCTCCTTCGTGCGTTGTGCAGTCGCGGCCTGCGCCGCCATCCGGTCCATGACCTCCAGGTGGGACGCCACCTCGGGGCGCGCGTCGAGGTAGACGGCGCCGGTCAGGTACTCGCTGTAGACCATGTCCGGGAGTTCGGGCATGGCGAAGCGGAAGAGGACGAACGGACCGTACGTGCCGGGGTGGTGGCCGGACGCGAACTCCGCGATCTGCAGGGTGACGTTCGGCAGCTCGGACACTTCGAGCAGCCGGTCGAGCTGGTCGCGCATCACCTCGGGCCCGTCGCCGACCGGCCGGCGGAACACCGTCTCGTCCATGATCACCCAGAACTTGGGGGCGTCCTCCCTGGTCAGCAGGGACTGGCGCTCCATCCGCAGGGCCACATGCCGATCGATGTCCTCTTCCCGCGCGGCGTCACCGCCGCCGCCGACCGCCCCGCTGCGCAGAATGGCGCGGGCGTACTCCTCGGTCTGGAGCAGACCGGGGACGAACTGGGGTTCGTAGGCCCGGATGAGGCTCGCGGCCCCCTCCAGGCTGACGTACATGGAGAACCAGCCGGGCAGCACGTCGTGGAACCGCTGCCACCAGCCGGGCAGGTTGGCCTCCTCGGCGAGGGCGAGGAACGCCTCCGCCTCGGGCCCCGTGACGCCGTACGCCTTCAGCAGCAGCTGGACGTACGGGATCTTCAGCGCGACCTCCGCGGTCTCCATGCGGCGGACCGTGGCCGGGGCGACGTGGAGGACCTTGGCGGCCTCCTCCCGCTTGAGGCCGGCCCGCTCGCGCAGATCCTGCAGACGCTTGCCGAGGACGACCTGTCCCACTGTGGGGGCGGACCGCGGCTCGCTCACTCTCAGACCTCCCCGACGCGCTGTTTCGACGAGTGTGCCACGAAGCTCGGCCAGAGAGAACACGGCACTCTGCAATTTTCAGAGTGCCACTTGCCAAGTGTCCGAGTCAGGAGGACAGTGTTCCGGTGAACCAGTACGGACTGTTGCCGGTGCGCCCATGGAGCCCTGCGACGGCGACGTACGGCAGTCCTGCCCACTGTTGTGAGGAACCGGTCGTGGCTTCTGGTAACGCGCAGCCCTCAGGTCTCGTGAGCCCCCGCGTCATGGCCCAGCGCCCCCAGCCCCGCCACGATCCCGCCCGCCGCGAGCCCGCCCGGCACCCTCACGATCCGGTCCACCGCTTCGCCTTCGAGCTGCCCGCCCGCACCGAGTCGGTGAGCCGCGCCCGCCGCCTGACCGAGGAGCGGCTGATCCTCTGGGGCTGCGGCCCCGAGATACGCGACACGGCCGCCCTGGTCGTCTCGGAACTGGTCACCAACGCGGTGCTGCACACCGCGAGCAGCCGGATCGTCTGCGAGCTCCGCGAGGGCCTCGCCGCCCTCCGCATCGCCGTCCGCGACGAGGGCGGCGCCGCGGGCCCCCGGATACGCGACTGCGGCGCGGACGAACGGGGCCGCGGACTCCTCATCGTCGACGCGCTGTGCGCGGCCTGGGGCGCCGAGCGCACCGGCCACGGCACGGCCCAGACCGTCTGGGCGGAGCTCGCCCACGGTCTGGGGGAGCCATGCTGAGGTCCGTGGCGCACCTGCTCGCCCCCCGCGCCCGCAGGTCCCCTTCGAGCGGCCGCGCCCCCGCCGTCGCCTCCACCCGCCTCACGGTCCCCGCCGGTCTGCACACCGGCCTCGGCTGCGACGCCGTCGGCGTCCCCGCCCGCTTCGGCTTCAAGATCCTCTCCCGGCTCCCCGCCAAGGGCTGCGTGTACGCCGACACCGACTGGTGGTGGTGGCTCGTCCCCGCCGGCTCCGACCTCGACCTGGCCTGGCCGCTGCCCGCCTGCTACGCCCCCGGCGCCGAGATTCCCGACCGCGGCCCGCGCCTGATCCACCACCCGGACGGCACCTCGCCCTACACCCCGCCGATCCCCCTCTACCTGCTCGCCTGCCAGCTCACCGGCGTGGCCCCGGCATGGCCGGCCCCCCAGGTGCGCACCGCCCTGTGACCGTCCGATCTATGACCATCCGGCCCCCCGGCTGCGTAGAGTCGGCCCCATGTTCACCCCGCAGGGCCCGACCCTCCGCGAACTGACAAGGCAAGCGCTCTCCTCGGTCGAGCACGGCTACGACCTCCTCGCGCCCAAGTTCGACGCGACCCCGTTCCGCACCCCGGACCGGATCCTCACGGCGGTGGCCCGCGCGCTGGAGCAGCTGGGCCCCTTCGACACGGGCCTGGACGTCTGCTGCGGCACCGGCGCCGGCCTCCCCGTCCTCCGCTCGGTCTGCGCGGGCGGCGTCGTCGGCGTCGACTTCAGCACGAACATGCTGGCCGAGGCCCGCCGCCGCCACCCCACCACGCCCCTGGTCCGTGCCGACGCCCTGGCCCTCCCCTTCGCCCCCGCCTTCGACCTGGCCGTCAGCTTCGGCGCCTTCGGCCACTTCCTCCCGGCCGCCCAGCGCACCCTCTTCGCCCAGATCCACACCGCCCTCCGCCCCGGCGGCACCCTGGCCTTCCCCCTCCCGGCCCCACCCCCCGTCGGCTCCCGCCCCTACTGGACCCTCTGGGCCTTCGACACGGCCATGCACCTCCGCAACCTCCTCTGGCGCCCCCGTTCGTCATGTACTACCGCACCTTCCGCCTCGCGGACGTCCGCGCCCGTCTGGAGGAAACCGGCTTCACCGTCACCCACCACCCCCTCCCCGGCTTCGGCACCCGCCCGGACGGCAGCCCGAACTGCCGGCTGGTGGTGGCGCGGAAGGCTGGTCGAGATCCTTCCCTCATCGCTCCTCGCGACGGCTACCCCCTGTAGTACCGTCCTCCCTCCGGCCACCCTTCAATGGGAATGGACGTTTGATTTGCTGTTCGCGTGGAGCGAATTCTCCCGCCTTCTGGCCAAAGAGGGGGCAGGGTGACGGCTATGCCAAGCGGACACGAAACGGGGGCGCCGAGGACGCCGGACGAAAGCCTGGTGCGTCGCATCAAAGCTCTCGCCTGCACCGCCCCGCTCCAGTCCCTTGACGTGGTCAAACGACAGCTTGAGTGGGATGCGGCCGAATATCACATGGCGGAGCTGGGTCTCCACATCATCGACCTGGTGACCATCGCCATGGATTTCGACTCGGGGGCCGACCCCGACAAGGTGATTCTCCAGGCAGCGCGGTTCGCGGCAGCGCAACGTCCAGGTCGGGGCGAGGAGGAGTACCGTCGCGTCGCTGAATGGGTGTTGCACAAGCTCATCAACGTCGGCACCGTGGACCGGGGATTCAGCTGGCAATACGGCCGCTTCGACGAAGAGGGGGAAACGTACAGCCGGTTCGACTTCGACTTCAAACTGATCATCGAACGGGCCGACCAAGGGCGCATCCGGCTCCGCACCACAGACGAAGCCATCAACGTCCTCGTCGGAGCACTTGACACAGATGTCGAGTCGGCCCAGGTGGCCGCCGAACACAAATTGCGCCATCTCATCGAACACGGACGGCTGGACGACGCCAAGGTGGCCGCCGAACAGGCCCGCCACCGGACGGTGCAGTACGGCGAATCCCTGCGCCGACGGCTTGACGCGACGAAACGGGATGTTCGGACGGTCGACTGGGAGCATCAGATGCCCGGACTTCTGAACGCCGCGCTCGATCACATCGAACGCCGCTACGAGATGGAGAACGCGATCCTCGCGCACATCACGGAGCGACGCGACACCACCTCCCACCCCCGTCACAAGCAGCGCGCCGCCGAGCTGGTGCTCATCGTCCGGGACTGCATCAGCCGCCACATGCAATTGCAGCAGCGCATCCAGACCGCCGGCGACCTGTTCCGGTCCGAACAGGATCGCCAGCAGTTCTCGACACCCCCTCAGCGCTCAGCCGTCGACATCTTCGGCCAGCTGCTCGTGCCCGCCTTGTCACTTCCTGTCGGTGACGCGCTGCCCGCGCTCACCCAATACTTCCGGAACGCCAATGTCCCCGCCGTGCCGGACGCCGTGTGGATGCCGTCGATCGTCTCCCGGCTCTTCGCCTCGGGCCCCACACCGGCCATGGAGGGAGCCGAAGTACCCGAACCCGAGCTCGACGTCCCGGACGACGACGGCGCGTTCACCGAGACCGAGTTCCAGGCAGCCGAGGAACTACTCGACCTGCGAGGGGCACCCGAGCCCCTCAGCTCCTTGCTGCGGCGAGCACGAGCCGTCTCACCCGAGATCGCCCGCCTCGTCCTCCATCGAGCGGGCCAGGCATTCAGCCCTCCCGCAGGCGACGCGGTCCGGGAGGGCGCTGATCGGCTGCTGATCGCCGTGCCCACCGGAGAAGTGCTGCAGGATGACGAGTTCGGCGGCGACGAGCTCCTCCTCGCCGCTGTTCCCCTCGATCCGTCCGGCAAGCAGGGCGCCTTGGTGTCCGATGCCCCCCGCAATGTTCCGCAGCCACGCCCTGCCACCCTCAACGCACGACAGGAGTCACCCGCGATATGACCAACCACAGCTCCACCGATGCCGAGGAAGCAGCGCGCCTCCTCGCTTTCGGGCTGCGGCCGCGCGTGACGCCCACCCGGGACGACACCTACAAGGACCTCGCCCAACGCTACCGCCATGACGAAAACTTCCGGCTGCTCACCGACCGGATCGGCAAAGGCCTGGGGTTGAAGGTACTGGGCAGTGAACACGGCACGGATTCCATCGCTCTGGCGGCGCTGGAAGGGTCTGTCTTCGAGACGAAGCTGGACGACTACGCGAAGCGCGCCCGGTACCGCGGCGAGCGCGGCGACACGGAACGCGTACTCCACGGCCTCATCCACCTCGCCGTCGCCGCACTCGCCTACCCCCGGCCGGAGGACCTGGCCCGGGACGGATACATCGGCCGGGTCGACACCGACCTCATCGACGCCACCGTCCGGGACGCCTGCCGGCGGCTGAAGGAGAAGGCCGATCAGAGCGACTCCGAAACCGACACACCGTCCGACACACCAGAACTCGAAGCGGTCTGGCACGCGTACAGCAGACGCCCGGAGGCGTCACGCACGAAGGACAAGCGAGCGGCGATGAACTCGACCCGCGCCATGGTCGGACGCGCACTGAACTTCCTCGCGGAGAGCGGATTCCTGACGGCCGTCGGCGACCCCAAGGAGGGCGCCTTCCGCACGACCCCCCGCTATCAGCTGCAGGTACGAGAACTCGCCACGACCCCAGCGTTCCAGGAGCTGCTGAAACTCAACGTGGTGCCGATGACCGAGGGCTCGGGTTCCCTGCGCTCCGGTGCGGCCACCACTCCGCCGGTTACCGGGGAGTACAGCGATGTATGAGCTCTCCCGAGTGCTCCTGCGAGCGATCGGGCCCGAAGCCGCCCGCTACGAGGACGTCCTCCTGGACTTCGGAGGTGCCGGCAACGCGTTCCGTGCCCTCCCCGACACCCTTTTCGACGAAGCGTCTACAGTGCGGCGCCCGTCTCCCGCCAGCGTCCTGCAACTTCAGAACGGTGGCGGCAAATCCGTTCTCATCAAACTGATCTTCTCCGTCGTCCTGCCAGGACGGCGCAAGACCATCGGCACCACCAACACGCACACGCTCGACAGCTTCGTCCTGGAAGGCGACGTGTCACACGTCGCCCTCGAGTGGGTGCACGCCCGCAGTGGCAGGAGGCTCGTCACGGGCAAGGTGGCCTCGTGGCGCAATGGCCGCCCCTCCGCCGACAGCGACCAGCTCGTCCAGCGCTGGTACCACTTCCGCCCGACGGAGAACCACGGTCTGCGCGATCTGCCGATCGTTCACGAGGGCCGCTACCGTCCCCTGTCCGAGTTCTGCGAGTTGATGCAAGCCGCGTCCGACGCCGATCCCGAGATGGAGTACGCCCTCTTCCGCCGCCATGGCGAGTGGACAGACCGGCTCGCCGACCTCGGACTGGATCCGGTGCTGTTCGATTATCAGCGTGCCATGAACGCTGACGAGGGCGACGCTGCCGATGCCTTCTCTTTCGGCACCGACAGCGCGTTCGTCAACTTCTTGCTGCGTGTCGTCGTTCCTCCGAAACCCCCTGAGGACCTCGCTGCTCTTGTCAACACCTACGCGGACAAGTTGTCGGACCGCTCCGACCTGGAGCGTGAGCGAGAGTTCGTCGAAGGCTGTCTCACCTCCCTCGAACCGCTGGCTCAGGCCCGGAGCGAGTGGCTCCAGGCAGCGGAACAGCGTGAGGAGGAGGCGGGCCGACTCAACGACGTGCTCCGCCGCATCCATGTCCGAGCGGTGCGCGAGGACGAGAGACTCGCACTCCTCAAAGAGGAGGCGAACCGGCTCCGTGACGACTGCCGGCGGGCAGCGGACCACCATCTCCGGCTGAAGGCCGTCGTCACCGAACTGCGCAGGATCACCGCCCAGATGCGCTTGGCCGAGGCCGAGGCGGAAGAAGCCGCCCAGAGGGACATCGCGGAGACGGCGGAGCTGGTCGACCTCGCCTGGCAGGCTGTTCCCAAGGTCCTCACCTACCAGGACGCCGTCGTCGAGGACCGCCGGCTCTCGCTGACCATCGCTGCCGCGCACGAGGCGGCCCGCCCTGCCCTCATCGCACGGGACACAGCCGCCCGCCGGCTCCTCGGTGCCCTCACAGCCCTGCGCGAGCAGGCTCTCCGCACCGCGGCGGACAAGGAGGCCGAGGCTGAGGAACGGGTCCGGCTGGCCGAGGAGTCACAGTCCGCACGGGATAGTTCCTTCGTCGCCGCGGCGGCTCACACGGCCGAGGCCGGGCTGAAGCGCCGAGAGATCGAAGCCATCGAGGAAGAGGTCCGCACAGCCGTCCGCGAAGGACACCTGCCCGACGGGCTGCCCGTACACCAGGCCGTTGAAGAGGCACGCGAAAGTCTGGCCGAGGCGAAGTCCCGAACCGTCGAACTGGAAGCGCTCCTCGACCAGGCGCAGACCGACCTCGGCGAGGCCACCACCGAGCGCATTCGCCGCGCGAAGGAAACCGCGGAGGCCAAGGAGCTCCTGCGCGCAGCGCGGAACGAGTACGAGAAGGCACAAGGGCGCACCACGGCTCTGGCCTCGGATCCAGGGTTCATCGGCCTGTTGGGCCCTGATCCCGTGGACCTCGAGTCGGACGCGGGCGCGCTGCTGGTCCGGCTCGCCGAGGTACGGCAGGAGGCCGACAGCAGGCGAGCCGAGATCAATGTCTTGATGGCAGGCGACGAGCGCGCCAGAACAGCACTGGAGACGACGGAGCTCCTTCCGCCCTCTGTCGAGGCCACCCGGGCCAGACAGGCGCTGGAGGACGCGGGTATCCCGGCCTGGACCGGCTGGGACTACCTCGCGGCGGTCAGTGACGTCACCCGGAGGAAGGAGCTGGTCGACGCCGCTCCGGGCATCGCCTCGGGCGTCGTCATCAACAGCTCGGAGCAGTTCGAGGAGGCTCGCCGCGTTCTGGTGGGCAAGAAGCTGTGGCCGCTGAGCTACGTCGCTGTGGGCACCAAGGCCCACCTCATGTCGCCCCCGCCGGACAACACCGACATGCCGTTCGCCATCCCGGCCCACCCAGCCTTGTACGACGAGAGGGCCGCCGCGGAGGAGCTCGCTCGGCTCAAGCACCGCCACGACCTCCACCGACAACAGCTACGGGATGCCACCGATCACCTGGACTCTGCCTCGCGGCTCGAATCCCGTCTGAAGCAGTGGCGGGAGGACTGTCCGCCGGGGCACCTCGCCCGTCTGCATGCTCGCGTCGACGAACAGCTGGCTGCCCTGGAGGAGGCCGAGGAACGCCTCGCCTCGGTGGTGGAGACCTGTGAACGTCACGAGTTGGAACGCGCCCGAATCAAGGCCGCCGTTCCCCAGCAGCGCGCCGAGGAGGAACGCCGTGCCAAGGTGCTGGGCGTTCTCGAACGGCTTGCGGTGCGCGCGAACCTGCTCCCCAGCCTCCAGGCGGAGGAGGGAACCGCGCTGCGGGAGGCCACAGAGGAACGCGCGGCAGCGGCATGCCACGGCGATCTGAGCAAGGCGCGACGCGACGAGGCCGCAGCGCTCTTTCGGACCGCAGACGCCATGAAGAACACAGTCGAGCGACTCCGCAGCGAAATCACCGAGCTGCCGCCCCTCGAACCTCTGGCCGGGGTCGGCCCCGCCGACGCAGGCGTCTCCCTGCCCGCCCTCCGACGCGCCTACGAGGCAGCGGCCGACGAATACCGTCGCGTGTCCGTGGGCGAGGACCTCAAGGCCAAGGCCGCCCTCGCCCGGGATCGGCTCAAGGCGGCCGAGAAGGAAGTCACGGAGCTGCCTCCCACCGTGCACGAGGTCGCCGAGCGACTGCTCGCGAGTCCGGAAGGCGCGGACGGGGCATCTCGGTCCCTGGCCCGGGAGGCCGCGCGCCGCGCGCTGGTCGCCTCCCGCGAGCTGCTGGCCGAGTTGAGCTCCACGGCCCAAGCCCGCCGCGTGGACCTGGAGCCCTTCTCCGATCCCTCCGAGCCTGTGGACCTGACACCGTATGCGCCTCCGGCGCACCTGGGAGCCGCGCTCCGGGTCCTCTCCGAAGCCGAGCAGGACCGGCAGGGTGCCGAGCGGGCTTGGCAGGAACTGACACATCACGTCGAGCGTGCGGAGCAAAAGTGCGAGAGCGCCCGGCACAGCAGCACCGCCTTCCGGCACCTCACCCAGGTCCTCGGGCCCGGCACGGGTCCCGAACCCGCCTCCGATGAAGCCGGCTTCGATGGGGACGTGGAAGCGGCGCGCCGACGACACGACGTGATCCATGCCGCACACGAACAAGCCAAGGACGTTGCGGAGAAGGCGCGTCGGAAGGAACGGACCCAGGCGGACAAGCTGGCGAGTCACGCCGCCCATCAGCGGTTTGCCCATCTGAAGCTGCCCAGCAGGGAAATCATCCTCGGCACACCGCGCAGCGAACTGCCCGACAAGGCCGCGCAATGGGAGAAGGCTCTCCGTCAGCGTCTGTCGTCGCTGGAAGTCGATCTCAACGCGATCGACCGTCACCGTCGTTCGATCGTCCGCCAGTTGGCTCAACAGGTGGAGGAAGCCCTCAAGACGTTGCGCCGCGCCGAGCGCCTTTCCCGACTGCCCGAGGGCCTCGGTGACTGGTCGGGGGAGACCTTCCTGCAGATCGGCTTCACCGCCCCCAAGGGCGACACCCTGATCGACCGACTCGCGGTGGTGCTGGACGAAGTCTCCGCCGAGGTGGTCGCGGGCCGTGCCCTACAGCGTGACGGAATCGCTTTGCTCCTCCGTGGTGTGGCCGCGGCAGTGGGGACTCGGGGCTTCCGCGTCCGTATCCTCAAGCCGGAGGCCGTGCTACGCAAGACGCGGGTGCCGGTGTCACAGCTGAAGGACGTGTTCTCCGGAGGGCAGGTACTCACGACGGCCATCGTCCTGTATTGCACCATGGCGGCGCTGCGGGCCAACGAGAAGGGGCGGTCCACCGACCGTCTCTCCGGCGTCCTCTTCCTGGACAACCCGATCGGCCGGGCCTCCGCCACGTATCTGCTGCGCCTCCAGCAAGCGGTGGCAAAAGCTCTCGGAGTGCAGCTCATCTTCACTACCGGTCTGGAGGACCTCACCGTCCTGGAGAACTTCCCGCTGGTCGTCCGCATGCGGAACGAGGCGGACCTGAGGGCCCATCGTCACTACCTGAGGGTGCACGAGACCATGCGGGGGCTGCTGGACTCCTCCCTGTCCGTGGAGGACGAGAATCGCGCCCACTCCACTGTCTCTACGGCCCGCTACTACCGCCGTCCGCTCCCGGAATCAGAGAACGTTCATGAGTGACAGAGATGGTCTCTCCCCTATCGAGCGAGAGTTCGCGACGGCTCTCTGGACCCGATCGGCAGAAGGCAAGAGCAAGAAGCCGAACAGCCATCGGCTCGACATCAGCGCGGTGAAGGAGGTGTACCGATCCGTCTACCGGCCCCGCGGGGAGCAGGAGTACGAGCCGCAGGCACTGCTCGACTGCCTGCGCCGGCTGCAGAGGCATCACGTTCTGCGGGTCACCAGACGCAACGACGGCGAGAGGATCCCCCTACCGATCGCGATTCAGGTGTTCCGGCAACCGGAGCCAAAGGAAGATCCTCTCCCTCTGCCGCCGCTCGTGGAACAGTTGAGCTGGCTGGTGACTCGGTGGCACCGGCTCAAACCGCTGCACCAGGCCGTCTACACCGCGGTCAACGAATGGCTGCTGAACAACCCGAATCCGGTCCTCGCACCGGAGTGCGAGCGCGCGCTGGAAATCTTCGGTAAGCGCAAGTACACCCGATGGTTCCCGGAACCCGAGAAGGCGCTGAACGGCAGATCGTTTAGCTTCCAACCCTATTTCCACGACCGGGAGGAGACCAGAAGGCTGCTTTTTATCTGCGAATCCCGCCCACCTCTCCTCACTGAAAGATACTTCGGGAAGTCTGAAGAATCCGGCTTTGCCCGCATGGGGGCAGGAAACATCCTGATGGTAGTGGAGAATCACACGACGTGCTGGTCGTTGGCCGAATCCATGGGAGACCTCGACCACGGGCTGAAACACCTCGCTTGGGGGATCGGAAATTCTTTCGTCCGGTCCGTAGGGAGCATTCGCCCAGATCACGAGGTGGACACCATTCGATACTTCGGCGACGTCGACGCAACCGGACTTTCCATACCCTGGCGAGCTAATTCCACTGCCAACGAGGGCAAACTTCCCGAAGTCGAGCCTGCCGTCGAGTTGTACGACGCCCTGTTCAGGATGGGAACTCCGCTCCCCGGGAAAGAGGAGCCGGTAAGCAGAGAAAAGGCCGAGAGGTTGGCGGCGTGGCTTCCCCAGCAGTATCACGAACAAACGATCGAGCTGCTGATGCGCGGGGAACGGCTGGCGCAGGAGTGGGTCAACCTGCAATATTTGCGCTCTGCCGAAGACTGGCACACCAGCGTGCGCTGACCGCACCCCGGGATCGTCGGGGGTCAGTGTCCGTCACGACTGGCACAGGGCACGGTTCACCGGATCACTGATAGACGGGGAGAGTACGTGACCAGGGTGGGAGTTCCAGCCCGGCCTTCCGATTTCATCGGGCAGGATCACCTGCTGGAGGAGGAGATCCCCCACCGCCTCCGCTCCGTGGACGGGCGACAGGCGCTGGTTCTGCAGGGTGTGCGGGGTTCGGGAGCCACGACAGTCGCCCTGGAGTACCTTCACCGAACCCACCCGCGCCATTACGCCGCCGCCGCGTGGATCGCCCCCGGCCGACGTGACGAGGTTCGGCGGGAAATCCGCCTGGCGCTCGACCGCTTCCGCGAGATCGGCGGGCCGGCGCTGATCGTCCTCGACGGCGTTCCCCACCCGGAGTGGCTGTCCGGACTGCTGAGGCCCAGCGGCCCTCACGTCCTCGTCACGACCTCGGAGGACGCAACGGTCTGGGCGGAGGTGGAACACGTACGGAACGTAGAGGCCCTGACATCACGAGAGGCGGTCCACCTGCTGCGCCGCTTTGCGCCAGGACTTGCGGCGCCTGTCGCGGAGGAGCTCGCCGAGCGACTGGACCACTGGCCGGAGGCGTTGTCCCACATCGGACAGCAGTTGTCCCGAACCCTTTCGGCGGATCAGGTCCTGGACATGTCTCGTCAAGAGTTCTGTGAGCTGCTCCGACGTGGGGGCACCCCCAACCCCGTCGGCCGGGTCGAGAACGCCATCGCCGCGCTCTCCGGACAGTGGCCCCTCGCGCAGGACCTGCTGAGGGCCCTCGCGCTCATCGGCGCACCGGCCTTCCCGACCCGAAGGCTTGGCCCCGTCGTCCACCGCCCCCATTCGTTGACCGGACGGGACTCGCTTTCCATCACGCTCGTCATCGACGCCCTGGTGGCCCTGTCGCGACGGGGGCTCGTGCGGTATGAGGACAACGGCGTGGTCGTCCCCCTCAACCTGCCCCGGCTCGTCGCGCTCCTCACCATGGACGCGTCGGCGCGCACCCGCGCGGAGCGCCTCGCGGAGGGCCTGATCGTGGCCTTCTCTCGCGAGGACGACGCACTCTCCCCGGGCCCGTCGGAAGACCGGACGACGGAACACATCCTGGCGCTCGCACCCCACCGGGTGATCACTCCGGAGGGCCGCTCGGCGATGGTGAAACTGGTCGGGGTCCATCTCGCGGCCTGCCGCTACGAGGACGCCATCGAGCAGCTGTCCCGGTTTCGTGCCGTCTGGGGTGATCAGGGAGGCGAGCCGTGGCAGGCGCAGATCGACAGACTCCTGGCCTGCGCCTTCGAGGGCACAGGTGATCTGTACCGGGCGCTCGACCATGCGGAACGGGCGAGAGCGCAAGAGACGAAACGGCACCAAGGACCCAACCGGATCGCTCTGACCGACGCCTTCGAGGTGTCGCGCATCACGGGCATGAAGGATCCGCGGGCGGCTTTGCTGCTGGCAGAAGGGCTGAGCGATCAGCAGGCGGCCCTGCTCGGAGAGAACGACCGGGACACGCTTCGCACCCACGGATTCGTCGCGGACCTGCTGTTGCGTACCCAACGGCCTCAGGCCGCGGCCGAACAGGCCAGGGCTGTCTGGCATGCTCAGCACCTGGCTCTGGGCGAAGAGGACCGCGAGACCTTGGCCACTCTGCACCTGCTCGGCATGGCGCTGGAAGCAACGGGGCACTCGGCTCGGGAAGCCCTCCGGTGCTACCGCGAAGCGAGAAGGCTTCGCAGCAGAGCGCTTGGTAGGGATCACCGGGACACGAAGGTCTCCGCAGACGCCTGTCGCCGTGTGCAGAACAGCCTCAAGCCCCGCGCGGTGTGAGGTGCACGGGTGTGGACAGTGCGGCTCCTCATCTACGCGGAAAACAGAAAGGCCCCAGATGAACTGGGGCCTTTACTGGTGTCCGAGGGGGGACTTGAACCCCCACGCCCGATAAAGGGCACTAGCACCTCAAGCTAGCGCGTCTGCCATTCCGCCACCCGGACAGGGTGCGTGTCGTTCGGGGGTTTTCCCCGCGGCGACATGGATAACTCTACCAGGGGTTCGGGATCGCTTTCACCGGCGTTTCCCGTGGTCAGTCGTGGGGAGGGGGCGGTCCCGTGCGCCGGTGGACCCCCCGATCGTGACCGGGCGCACGGGGACCGCCCGTCCCCGGGGACGCCGCCTCGGCGGCCGGGAGCCAGGCGCCCCCCGACGCCTGCTCCGGGACCAGGGTGGACCCGGGGGGTTGGTCCAGGCCAGTTCGTGTCCGGAATACGTCAGGTCAGCGGACGGCGGTGAGGCGGGCGGAGACGATGATGTTGCCGGTGTAGCCGGTGGCGGGGGTGTAGGGGCCGCCGCAGGTGATCACGCGGAGTTCGGGGGCGCCCGTGGAGGCGTAGACGCGGGCGGCGGGGAAGGCGTCCTTGGGGACGAGTTCGACGCCGTGGACGGTGAAGACGGCGGTGCGGCCGTCGGCGCGGTGGACCTCGACGGTGCGGCCCCGGGTGAGGGCGCCGAGGGAGTGGAAGACGGCCGGGCCCGCCGGGGTGTCGACGTGGCCGACGACGACGGCGGTGCCGGGTTCGCCGGGGGTGACCGCCCCCGCGTACCAGCCGGCCCGGCCGGGGTGCTCGGGCGGCGGGGCCTCCAGCCAGCCCTCCGCGTCCAGGCCGACCCGGGTGAGGGGGGCGTCGACGCCGAGCGCGGGGATCGTGACGGCGAGCGGGGGCGAGGCGGGGAGGCCCGGCGGGGCCGGGAGCGGGGTCGCCGCCGGGGCCGGGGCCTCGGCCGCGAGGGGCTGGGGCGGGCCGGGGGCGGTGAGCTGCTGCGTACCACCGCGGACGAGGTGGACGCCGACGAGGAGGAGCACCACGACGGTGCCCCAGGCGCCGCGCCGGCCGTACGCGCTGTCCACCGCCGCGGATCCTCCTCGTCTCGGTGCGTGCTGGTCGCCCCTCCGCCCCGGACCTCGTCACACCGGGGCGGAGGGGCCGTCTCAGGGGCGGCGGCGGGTGAGGACGACGGCGGCGCCCGCGGCCGCGACGATCAGCACGGCGCCGGCGGCCAGTTCGGCGGCACCCAGCACCTCCGAGCCGGTGGAGCTGCCGAAGCCCGCCTTGACGCCCTTGGGCGGGGTAACCGGGGTGACCGGGGTGACCGGGGTGACGGGGGCGGGCGGGGTGGTGCCCTGGGTGACGGTCAGGGTGGTGGTGCCGCGCTCGCCCTTGCAGTCGAAGGCGATCTCGTACTCGGCGCCGGCCTTGGCGTCGAGGTCGACGGTCGCGGTGCCGGGGCGGCCCTCGGTGAGGGTCACCGTGTCGAAGATCCCCGAGGTGACGGTCACGGACGGCACCTCGCAGCCGTCGGTGGTCAGGGTGACGGTGCCGCCGGGGGCGACGGTGCGGGGCGTGACGGAGAAGCCGAAGGAGGTGATGTCCCGGCCGGTGCCGGTGCCGGTACCGCTGTCGGCGAAGGCCGCGGGGGTGGACAGCGCCGCGACCGTGGCCGTGACCGCGGTGGCGAGCAGGGCGGCGGAAGCGGTACGTATCGCGCGCATGCGGTCCTCCGGTTCGCGGCGGGGCGCGGGCACGGAGCCGCTCCGCACCCGGGTCCGGCGGCGTCGGCGCCGGTGTCCCACCGCGATCGAAGCTAGGTGCGCCCGAGGGGCGCCGCCACCGGGCCTCCCCGGCGCTCCGCCGAACGGAGCACGCGGCCCCGGCATTCAGGGGACGCGGTGCTCGGGGCCCGGTGCCCAGGGGATCCCCGTGTTCAGGGGACCCGGATGATCTGGCCCGCGTAGGAGAGGTTTCCGCCGAAGCCGAAGAGCAGGACGGGGGCGCCGGAGGGGAGCTCGCCGCGCTCGACGAGCTTGGCGAGGGCCAGCGGGACGGAGGCGGCGGAGGTGTTGCCGGAGTCGACGACGTCGCGGGCGACGACCGCGTTGACGGCGCCGATCTTCGCGGCGAGGGGCTCGATGATCCGCAGATTGGCCTGGTGGAGGACGACACCTGCGAGGTCCTCGGGGGCGACGCCGGAGCGGGCGCAGACCTCGCGGGCGAGGGCGGGGAGCTTCTGGGTGGCCCAGCGGTAGACGCTCTGGCCCTCCTGGGCGAAGCGCGGCGGGGTGCCCTCGATACGGACGGCGTGGCCCATCTCGGGGACCGAGCCCCACAGGACGGGGCCGATGGCGCCGGTGTCGGTCTCGGTGGCCTCGACGATCGCGGCGCCGGCGCCGTCGCCGGTGAGGACGCAGGTGCTGCGGTCGGTCCAGTCGGTGATCCCGGTCATCTTGTCGGCGCCGATGACGAGGGCCCGGCGGGCGGCCCCGGCCCGGACCGCGTGGTCGGCGGTGGCGAGCGCGTGGGTGAAGCCGGCGCAGACCACGTTGAGGTCGAGGGTGGCGGGCGCGTCCATGCCGAGGCGGGCGGCGACCCGGGCGGCGGTGTTGGGCGAGCGGTCGATCGCGGTGGAGGTGGCGACGATGACGTAGTCGATGTCGCCGGGGGCGAGCCCGGCGGCGGCGAGCGCCTTGCCCGCGGCGTGCGCGGCGAGCTCGTCGACGGGCTCCTCGGGGCCGGCGACGTGGCGGGTGCGGATGCCGACCCGGCTGAGGATCCACTCGTCGCTCGTGTCGACCAGCTCGGCCAGGTCGTGGTTGGTCAGCACCTTGGCGGGCTGGTAGTGCCCGAGTGCGGCGATGCGAGTGCCCGTCATCCCGGGACCCCCTCGATGGTTCGTTCAGCGGCAGGAACCACCCAGTCTTGCCAGCGACTGATGGGTAACAGGTGACGTAAACCACCAAGATTCGCCCGGGTCGCTTGGTCGACCGTGACAAGGGGTCAGGCGGCGCACCGGGGCCCGCAGGGGTTCCCGGGGTGGCGGAGAATGGCACGGTCAGGGGCGGCACCACGGACGGAAGCGAAGGCGGCGGCGATGGGACGGGTCACCGAGCGACGGCGAGTCACGCGGATCCGCGGCGGCGCGGTGAGCACGCGGCCGGACACGCTGGTGGCGGAGGAGCCGATGGAGATCCGGCTGAACGGGCGGCCGATCGCGATCACCATGCGGACGCCGGGCGACGACTTCGCGCTGGCCACCGGGTTCCTGGTGAGCGAGGGGGTGCTCGCGCGCGCGGAGGACGTGCGGACCGTCGTGTACTGCGCGGGCGCCACCGGTGGGGGCACCTCCCGCTCGAGCGGAGCCGAGAGCGGGGGAGGCTCGAACACGTACAACGTGGTGGACGTGAAGCTCGCCCCCGGGGTCGCCGTCCCCGACATCACGCTGGAGCGGAACGTCTACACGACCTCCTCGTGCGGGCTTTGCGGCAAGGCGAGCCTGGACGCGGTGCGGACGACGGCCCGCTTCCCGATCGCCGACGCTCCCCCCGTACGGGTCTCCCCCGCGCTCCTCGCGGAGCTGCCGGACCGGCTGCGGGCGGCGCAGAAGGTCTTCGACACGACGGGCGGACTGCACGCGGCGGCGCTCTTCTCGGAGGACGGCGAGCTGCTCGACGTACGGGAGGACGTCGGCCGGCACAACGCGGTGGACAAGCTGGTCGGGCGGGCCCTGCGGGAGGACCTGCTGCCGCTGGACCGGGCGGTGCTGCTGGTGTCGGGGCGGGCCTCCTTCGAGCTGGCGCAGAAGGCGGTGATGGCGGGGATCCCGGTGCTCGCGGCGGTCTCCGCGCCGTCCTCGCTGGCGGTCGACCTGGCGGCGGAGGCGGGGCTGACGCTGGTGGGCTTCCTGCGGGGGCGGGACATGAACGTGTACGCGGGCGAGCACCGGATCGTGTTCTGAGGGACGGCCCCCGGGCGGGCCTCAGTTCTTCGGCGGGTCGATCATCTGGAGGGCCAGGGTCGCCGGGGGCGGGGCGAGACCGGGGCCGCCGGCCTCGGCCCAGGCGAGGATGTCGTCGAGACAGTCGTCGTCGAGGGTGAAGCCGATCCAGGCGGCCCGGCCGCCGCGTCTGCGGCCCTCGGTGGAGGGCTGGACGACGACGATGTTGGCCTGGGCGCAGGGGCCGAGGCAGTCGCTGGTGCGGACGGCGAGCCGGCCGCCGGAGGCCGCGGCGGCGGCACGGAGCCGGTCGAGCTGGGCGGCGTGATCGGTGCCGGGGTTCTTGCGGGGATCGCCGCAGCAGCAGCCTCGGCAGACGACGAGGGAACAGGGGCGGGACCCGTACCGTATGGGGACGCGGTTCACGCCGGTGCGGCCGGGATCGAGTGAGGGCATGGGAGCACCGTAACGGCCCGGGTGATCACCTCGGGGAGACGGTGGGGGCGGCGGCGGGGGCGGGTGCCTCCGGAGCGGTGGCTTCCGGGGCGGTGGCTTCCGGGGCGGTGGCTTCCGGGTCGCGGGCGCGGCGCTTCGCGAGGACCGCGCAGACCATGAGCTGCATCTGGTGGAAGAGCATCAGGGGCAGCACCGCGAGGGAGGCGTGGGCGCCGAAGAGGACGCTCGCCATGGGCAGCCCCGCGGCGAGGCTCTTCTTGGAGCCGGCGAACTGGATGGCGATCCGGTCGGCCCTGTCGAAGCCGAGCTTTCCGGCCCCGTACCAGGTCAGGGCCAGCATCAGGGCGAGGAGCACGGCCTCGGCGGCGAGCAGCAGGGCGAGCCGGCCGGGGGTCACCAGGTGCCAGATCCCGGCGACCATGCCCTGGCTGAAGGCGGTGTAGACGACGAGGAGGATCGAGCCGCGGTCGACGTACCCGAGGGCCTTCCGGTGGCGGAGCAGGAAGCCCCCCACCCAGCGGCGCAGCACCTGGCCGGCGAGGAAGGGCACCAGGAGCTGGAGCACGATCCTGAGGAGGGAGTCGGCGGAGAGGCCGCCGGTGCCGCCGCCGAGCAGGGCGGCGGCGAGCAGCGGGGTCAGCACGATGCCCGCGAGCGAGGAGAAGGAGCCCGCGCAGATCGCGGCGGGGACGTTGCCCCGGGCGATCGAGGTGAAGGCGATCGACGACTGGATGGTGGACGGGACCAGGCAGAGGAAGAGGAAGCCGCCGTACAGCTGCGGGGTGAGCACGGCCGGGACGAGCCCGCGCGCGGCGAGGCCGAGGAGCGGGAAGAGCAGGAAGGTGCAGGCGAGGACGGTGAGGTGGAGCCGCCAGTGCCGCAGGCCGTCGAGCGCCTCGCGGGTGGAGAGCCGGGCGCCGTAGAGGAAGAAGAGGAGCGCGACGGCGCCCGTGGCGGTGGCCTCGGCGCCGGTGGCGGCCGCGCCGGAGGCCGGCAGCAGCGCGGCGAGGCCGACGGTGCCGAGCAGGGCCAGGACGTAGCCGTCGACCGGCAGCCAGGACGGCAGGAGGGGACGTCGTCGGTTCATGGCTCCGCTCAGGTCAGGGATCTTGGGGTCGGGGGTCGGGGGTCGGGGGTCGGGGGTCGGGGGGCCGGGTCGGGGGTCGGGGGTCGGGGGTCGGGGGGCCGGGTCGGGTCGGCTCGGGGGCCCACGCTCGGGTCGTCAGGGCCCGGGGTCGGGCCGGGGCCCGGGGTCGGGTCTCAGGGCCGGCCTGGGTCCGGCGCCCGGGTCGGGGTGCCGGGGTCGGGTGCCGGGGTCGGGCCGGGGCCCGGGGTCGGGTCTCAGGGCCGGCCTGGGTCCGGCGCCCGGGTCGGGGTGCCGGGGTCGGGTGCCGGGGTCGGGCCGGGCCTGGGGCG
This sequence comes from Streptomyces sp. CC208A, assembly GCF_030010625.1. GTDB lineage: Bacteria > Actinomycetota > Actinomycetes > Streptomycetales > Streptomycetaceae > Streptomyces. The sequence goes on from NZ_JASCXN010000006.1 coordinate 30,824, forward strand.
AACTTGGGTCAGGGCTCAAATCCAGGTCTGGCGCCGGGGCCGGGGTCGGGGCCCGGCGTCGAGGCACGGGGTCGGTGCGCGCTCCCATCCTGGCCCACGGCGCGGCCATCGGGAATCCCGTACAGCGCACTGACTGTCATCACGATCCGCGATAACGTCGGGTCGTGTACGAGCCCGTCCAGCTGCGCACCTTCCTCGCCGTCGCCCAGACGCTGAGCTTCACCCGGGCCGCCCGGCGGCTGGGGCTGCGGCAGTCGACCGTCAGTCAGCACGTGCGGCGGCTGGAGGAGGCGACCGGGCGGCCGTTGTTCGTCCGGGACACCCATGGGGTGGAGCTGACGGGGGACGGGCAGGCGATGCTCGGGTTCGCGCGGGCCATTCTCCAGGCGCACGAGCGGGCGGCGGCCTTCTTCGCCGGGACGCGGTTGCGGGGACGGCTGCGGTTCGGGGCCTCGGAGGACTTCGTGGCGACCCGGCTGCCGGAGATCCTGGAGTCCTTCCGGCGCGCCCATCCCGAGGTGGACCTGGAGCTGACGGTCGAGCTGTCGGGGACGCTCCAGGCGCGGCTCGCGGCGGGTCGGCTCGATCTGATCCTGGCCAAGCGGGGCGGCGAGGCCGGCGACGACGGCGGGGTGCTGGTGTGGAGCGACGCTCTGGTGTGGATCGGGGCGCCGGGACTGCGGCTCGATCCGGACCGGCCGGTGCCGTTGATCGTCTACCCGCCGCCGGGGATCACCCGCGCGCGGGCGCTGGCGGCCCTGGAGGCGGAGGGCCGGGCGTGGCGGATCGCGTGTACGAGTTCCAGTCTGAGCGCCAATGTGGCGGCGGCCCGCGCGGGGCTCGGCGTGATGGCCCACACGCGCGGTCTGGTGCCGCCCGGGCTCGTCCCCGTACCGGCCAGGCAAGGGCTGCCGGAGCTGGGCGAGGTCGACTTCGTTCTGCGCAAAGGGCGGCGGGGCGGAGCGACCCAGGAGGCGGCGGACGCACTGGCGGAGGCGATCCTGGAGGGCGGCGACCGGCTGCGGCGGCCTGGCTGAGGAGCGGCGGGCCCGGCGGACCGGGTCGCCGGGCTGAGGGGGAGGTGGTGGGACCCAGCCCCCGGGCCAAGAAGGGCCCCGGGACCAAGCCGCCGAGCCCAGAAGGGCCGCAGGACCGGGGCGCCCGGCTGAAAGGACGGCGGGACACCAGCCCGCCGGGCCGAGGGGCGGCGCGGTCGGCTCGGCGCGGCCCTCTGCCGGGCGTCCGCCGGGCGCCGTGGGGTGCGGGCGCGGTACAGATTCCGTGGAGACTTCGCGCGTGCCGGACCTACCGGACGGTACGCTGCGGGCCCCGTCCGGCCGCCGCGCCTCCCCTCCCCCGCCTGACCTGTGCGAACGGGGAATGTCGCGGCTTGGTGAAGGTCCTGCCGTCGTCGCTCCGGGTGGGGTACCGTCACGGCGCCGCAGCCGTCACAGCGGCCCCTTTCCGCCACCGAGCCGTCGAGGGAGGAGCAGGTCCGTGCGCGAGTTCACCGTGCCGCCCGTGGAGGCGGCTCCCCTCGGCGGCGGGCTGGCGGACGCCGTCTTCAGCCGGGCCGCCGAGACCCCCGACGCGGTGGCCTTCGGGCGGCGGACGGCGGACGGCTCCTGGGAGGACGTGAGCTGCGCGCGGTTCCGGGACGAGGTGCTGGCGCTGGCGAAGGGGCTGGTGGCGCACGGGGTCCGGTTCGGCGACCGGGTCGCGATCATGTCCCGTACCCGCTACGAGTGGACGCTCTTCGACTTCGCGCTGTGGACGATCGGCGCCCAGCCCGTACCGGTCTACCCGACCTCCTCCGCCGACCAGGTCCACTGGATGCTGCACGACGCCGGGGTGACCGCCGTCGTGGTGGAGCACGAGGACCACGCCATGACGATCGGCTCCGTGGTGGACCGGCTGCCGCGGCTGACGCGGCTGTGGCAGCTCGACCCCGGCGAGGACGCCGGTCCCGGCGCGGTCGCCGAGCTGACCGCGGCCGGGGAGGGCATCGGTGAGGAGGTCGTGCAGCGGCACCGGCGGGCGGTGACCCCCGAGTCGGTGGCGACGGTCATCTACACCTCGGGCACCACCGGCCGCCCCAAGGGCTGCGTGATCACCCACGGCCACTTCACGGTCGAGACCGACGCCGTCCTCGCCGGCTGGGAGCCGCTCTTCCGACCCCGCGCCGGCGACCCGGCCTCCACCCTCCTCTTCCTGCCGCTCGCGCACGTCTTCGGCCGGATGGTGGAGGTGGCGGCGGTCCGGGGCGGGGTGAAGCTGGGGCACCAGCCGTCGATGACCGTCTCCGCGCTCCTGCCCGACCTTGCCGCCTTCCGGCCGAGCTTCGTCCTCGCCGTGCCGTACGTCTTCGAGAAGATCTTCCACGCGGCGCGCCGCAGGGCGGAGCGGGAGGGCCGGGCCGCCGTCTTCGACAAGGCCGTGGACGTGGCCGTGAAGTACGCCGAGGCGGTCGAGCACAAGTCCTTCGGCCTGGGCCCCGGCCCGTCGGCGGCGCTGCGGGTGCAGCACCAGTTCTTCGACCGGACGGTGTACGCGAAGCTGCGCGAGGTGCTCGGCGGGCGGATCCGGTACGCGATGTCGGGCGGCTCGGCGATGGACCGCAGGACGGGGCTGTTCTTCGCGGGCGCCGGCATCACCGTCTTCGAGGGGTACGGCCTGACGGAGTCGACGGCCGCGGCGACCGCGAACCCGCCCGGGCGGGTCAAGTACGGCACGGTGGGCCGGCCGGTGCCGGGCACGACCGTGCACATCGCGGAGGACGGCGAGGTGTGGCTCCACGGCGGCCAGGTCTTCTCCGGGTACCTGGGCGATCCGGCGGCCACGGCGGCCGTGCTCAACGACGGCTGGCTCGCCACCGGCGACCTGGGCGCGCTCGACGCCGACGGCTATCTGACGATCACCGGACGGAAGAAGGAGATCCTGGTGACGTCCGGCGGCAAGAGCGTGGCGCCGGGCGGCCTGGAGGAGCGGGTGCGGGCGCATCCGCTGATCGCCCAGTGTCTCGTCGTCGGCAACGACCGCCCGTACATCGCGGCCCTGGTCACCCTCGACCAGGAGGCGGTGGAGCACTGGCTCGCCATCCAGGGCCGGCCGCCGCTCTCCCCCGCCGAGCTGGTCCGCGACCCGGACCTGGAGACGGAGATCCGGCGCGGGGTGGTGGCCGCGAACACGCTGGTGTCGCAGGCGGAGTCGATCCGTACCTTCCGGATACTCGCCCACCCCTTCAGCGAGGAGCACGGGCTGCTCACCCCGTCCCTGAAGCTGAAGCGGAAGGCGATCGAGCGGGCGTACGCGGCGGAGGTCGAGGCACTGTACGGCTGACGGCGCCGGTCCGGTCGGCGGTGCGTGCCGTCGTACGGCTGACGGCTGACGGCTGACGGCTGACGGCTGACGGCTGACGGCTGACGGCTGACGGCTGACGGCACCACTGGTCCGTGGCCGGAATGATGCGGGGCGGGTGATCGTTGGAGACGGGGGGAGGGTGCGTGCGCGCCCCTCCCGCGTACGACCACGACGACGTAAGGATCCATCCCACGTGAGCACGGACAGCAAGGTCCCCTCGGTCATCCTGAACAACGACGTGGCGATGCCGCAGCTCGGCTTCGGCGTCTGGCAGGTGCCGGACGACGAGGCGGTGAAGGTCGTGACCACCGCGCTTGAGGCCGGGTACCGCTCCATCGACACGGCGGCGATCTACGGGAACGAGCGGGGCACCGGCCAGGCCCTGGCCGCCTCCGGGATCCCCCGCGAGGAGCTCTTCGTCACCACCAAGCTGTGGAACAGCGAGCAGGGCCACGAGTCCGCCCTGCGCGCCTTCGACGCCTCCCTGGAGCGGCTCGGTCTCGACTACGTCGACCTGTACCTGATCCACTGGCCGGTGCCGGCGAAGGACGCGTACGTCGACACCTACCGGGCCTTCGAGAAGATCCTCTCCGAGGGCCGCGCCCGGGCGATCGGCGTCTCCAACTTCCTTCCCGGGCACCTGGAGCGGCTGACGGCCGAGACCTCGGTGGTGCCGGCCGTGAACCAGATCGAGCTGCACCCGCAGCTGGCGCAGGCGGAGTCCCGCGCGCTGCACGAGCGTCTCGGGATCGCGACCGAGGCGTGGTCGCCGCTGGGCCAGGGCCGCGGGCTGCTCGACGTGCCGGCGCTCGTCGCCGTCGCCCGCAAGCACGGGCGGACCCCCGCCCAGGTGGTGCTCCGCTGGCACCTCCAGCTGGGCAACGTGGTGATCCCGAAGTCGGTGACCCCGTCCCGTATCCGGGAGAACATCGAGGTCTTCGACTTCGAGCTGGACGCGGAGGACATGGCGGCGATCGCCGCGCTCGACGAGGGCCGCCGCCTCGGCCCGGACCCGGCGGAGTTCAACGGCGCCTGAGCGGCGGCGCCCGCCCCGGTCAGCCCTTGCGGGCGGTGTGGACGGTGTGGGCCGTCAGGTGGAAGAGGTCCGCGCGGTGGTGCAGGGACTGCTCGTCGGCCGGGTCGAGGAGCCGGTCGAGGGTCGCGCGGTCCTCGGCGCCGAGCCGGTCGCCGAAGTTCTCGCGGAGCCGCCCGAAGTGGGCGACGGCCAGCTCCCGGACCACCGGCGGGACGGGCGCCGGCACGTCCACGAGGAAGGTGCGGGTGCCGGCCGGGGTGAGGCCCGCGGAGCGGAACATGGCCCGCCAGTCGTCCGGTTCGCGGGTGGCGCCGGGCAGCTCGGACCGCATCCGGGCGAAGGACTCGGCGTGCTCGGCGTCGAAGCGGGCCTCCAGGCCCGGGCGGCCGATGCCGATGTCCCGGGGCAGGTGACGGGGGGTCAGCCCGCCTTCCACGAGGGCGACCAGGCCGCCGGGGCGCAGCAGCTTCGCGAACTCGGCGAGCGCGGCCCGCTGGTCGCCGATGTGGTGCAGCGAGTTGCCCGCCCACAGCAGGTCGGTCTCGCCCAAGGAGGCTGTCTCACCGGGGAGTTCGGCGCGCAGGGTGGAGACCCGCCCGCCGAGCCCCTGGGCCTCGGCGCGGGCGCGGGCCCGTTCCAGGAGCTCCGGGGAGCCGTCGACGGCGACGGCCTCGGCGTACGGGAACGCCTCGGCGAGCAGGGCGGTGACGACGCCGGGGCCGCTGCCGACGTCGAGGAGGCGGCGCACGCCGATCACCGGGACGAGGGTGCCGATCCAGGCGGCGGCCTCGCGGTAGGCGGCGCCGGCGACCTCGGCCTGCCGCTCCAGGAGCGGCGCGAGCCGGGCCCAGTCGGGCTCGGTGCCGTCGCCGTGGGCATGTCCGTGGTCGTGCGGGGCGTGGGGTTCGCGGTGCTGAGTCATGGGATCAGCCTGCTCCGCACCTCGCCGAAAACGCGAGAGAACTTGCCGTTACGGCAAACGTGTCGTCAGTCTCCGGAGCGGTGGTCGCGGGGGCTGAGGCCCCGTACCCGCTTGAAGGCGGCGCTGAGCGCGAAGGCGCTGCCGTAGCCGACCCGGCGGGCGACGGACTCCAGGGTGGCGTCGTCCTCCCGCAGCAGGTCGGCGGCGAGGGCGAGCCGCCAGCCGGTCAGGTACGTCATCGGGGGCTCGCCCACCAGCTCGGTGAAGCGGCGGGCCAGCGCGGCCCGGGACACCCCGGTCTTCGCGGCGAGCGAGGCGACGGTCCAGGGGTGGGCGGGGTCGTTCTGGAGGAGGCGCAGGGCGCGGCCGACGACCGGGTCGCCCATCGCCCGGTACCAGGCGGGCGCCTCGGCCCCGGGGCGGGCGAACCAGGCGCGGACGGCGGCGATGAGGAGCAGGTCGAGGATCCGGTCGAGGACCACGCTCTGGCCCGGTTCGTCGCGGGCGATCTCCTCGTCGAGGTAGGGCATCAGCGGGCAGCGCCACAGCTCGGCCGGGAGGTGCAGCAGGGACGGCAGGGCGTCCAGGAGCCGCCGCCCGACCTCGCCGTCCATCAGGTAGGTGCCGACGAGCACGGTCGTGCCGCCGTCGAGGGCGTTGCCCCAGGTCCGCAGGCCGAGGTGCAGGGCCTCGGCGAGCGGCTCGCCGGAGAGGGTGGCGCACTCCCCGCCGGGGCCGATGCGGGCGTTCGGCGGCCGGTCGGCGGTGTCGGCGACGGTGTACGGCTCCGGGCCGCGCGCGATCGCGATGTCCCCGGGCCGCAGGAGCACCGGCTCGCCCGAGGAGGGCACGATCCACGCCTCGCCCTCGGTGACACACATCAGGCAGAGCGGCGCGCGGTCCTCGATCCGCACCGACCACGGCGGCTCCATCACCATCCGCAGCAGGAAGGCGCCCCTGGCGCGGGGCCCGTCGAGGAGTCCGGCGAGTGCGTCCATACCCCCGGAGCCTAGACGCACGCGTATGCGGACGAGTCCCTGGAGCATGGGCGCGGGGGCCGCCGGACGGAAGTCTGGATCCGTACCGAGGACAGGACGAGGGAGACGGTGATGGAGACGGGAACGGTGCTGGTGACGGGCGCGACGGGCAAGACCGGGCGCCGGGTCGCGGAGCGGCTCGCGGAGCGCGGCGTGACGGTCCGGGCGGGTTCGCGGGCGGCGGCGGGCGCGGGCGCGGTGCGCTTCGACTGGGAGGACGAGGGGAGCTGGGCCCCGGCGCTGCGGGGCGCGGACGCGGCGTACGTGAACTACTACCCGGACCTGGCGGCGCCGGGTGCCGTGGCGGCGATGACCGCGTTCGGGGCCGCCGCCGCGGCGGCCGGGGTGCGGCGCCTCACGCTCCTGTCGGGGCGGGGCGAGCCGCAGGCGGTGGAGGCGGAGGAGGCCCTGCGGGTCGCCTCGGGGGCCGAACCGGCCGTCGTCCGGGCGGCGTTCTTCGCGCAGAACTTCACGGAGGGCCTGCTCGCGGAGGGGGTCGCGGCGGGCGAGCTGGTCTTCCCCGCCGGGTCGACCCCGGAGCCGTTCATCGACGCGGCGGACGTCGCGGACGTGGTGGTGGAGACGCTGCTCTCGGACGCCCACGCGGGGCTCGTCCACGAACTGACGGGCCCCCGGGCGCTGACCTTCGCCGAGGCGGCGGCGGAGCTCTCCCGTGCCTCGGGGCGCCCGGTGACGTACACGCCGGTCTCCGGGGAGGAGTACGCGGAGCTGCTGACGGGCTTCGGTATCCCCCGGCCGGACGCGGAGTGGGTCGCGGAGCTCTTCGCGAACCTGCTCGACGGCCACAACGCCGAGCCGACGGACGGCGTGAAGCGGGTCCTGGGCCGCGAACCGCGCTCCTTCTCCCGCTTCGCGGCGGAGGGGGCGGAAGGCTGGGCGACGCCCCCGCCGGGCTTCGCGTAGGCCGTGAGGCGGTACTCGGGGACGGGCCGGGGGCGGTCCTGGCCGGGGAGGGCCGCGAGGGCGGCGGCGAGGGTGTCGGTGGTGGCCCGGTCGCCCCGGAACCAGGAGGCGTAGTAGCCGGCGCGCAGCTTGCGTGCGGTGGACTCCGGGGTGGCGCCCTGGCCGTGGCCGGTGAAGGTGGTGGCGGCGGCCGGGGCGAGGCCGTGGGCGGCGGCGAGGGCGGCGACCCGGTCGGCGCGGTCGTGGGCGGCGGTGGGCGCCCGGTGGGGGCGCAGCAGGGCGTCGATGTCGCTGCCGACGTCGTGAGCGGCGTCCTTGTCGACGGTGACGGCGAGGACGCCGCCGGGGCGCAGCACCCGGGCGGCCTCGGCGACGATCTCGCCGGTGAACGGCACCAGGTGGAGCAGCCACACCGCGCAGACGGCGTCGAGGCTCGCGTCGGGGAACGGCAGCCGGCGGGCGTCGGCGCGGACGGTCCGGCCGGGGAGCCTCCGGGCGGCGGTGCGCAGCATGGCGTGGGCGGCGTCGGCGCCGAGGACGCGCAGCCCGGGCCGGGTGATCCGCTCGGTGACGAGGCCGGTGCCGCAGGCGAGGTCGAGGAGGGTACGGGTGCCGGGCTGCAGGAGCCGCAGCACGGCGGCGGCCGCCGCCTCGGCCCTGGGCACACCGCCACGCGTCTCGTCGTAGTGGGCCGCCTCGGTCTCGTAGTCGAGCAGGGTGTCCGCCATGACGGGGATCGTACGCGGCGGCCCGGGGTGACGGGGGGTCAGCGGGCGCCGTGGCCGGGGGCGATCCGCTCGACGCGCTCGGCCAGGGCGAAGTCCTTCTCGGTGAGGGCGCCCCCTGCGGAGTGGGTGTGGACGGAGAGGGCGACCGAGTCGTAGCCGAGCGTCAGATCGGAGTGGTGGTTCAACTCCTGCTGGATCTGGGCGACATGCACGACGAGGGCGGTCGCGGCGAAGTGGTCGGCGAGCCGGTAGGAGCGGACCAGGCGCGCGTCCTCGACGGACCAGCCGGGGAGCTCCCGCAGCCGGTCCTCGATCTCCTTCTGCGACAGCGGCTCTGTGGGCACGGTGGGCTCCCTCCGGTCGGTGGTGCGCGGGGTGGGGTGGGTGGTGCGGGCGTCGGTCCCCGGGAACGTACCCGGGTCACCCCTCTGGGATACCGTCTGCGCATGACAACAGTCGTGAGCGACACGGGTGTGGGGCCGCTGCTGCGCGGCTGGCGCGAGCGGCGGCGGCTCAGTCAGCTGGAGCTCGCGCTGCGCGCCGACTCCTCGGCGCGGCACATCTCCTTCGTGGAGACGGGCCGGTCGCGGCCGAGCGAGGAGATGGTCCTGAGGCTCGCCGAGCACCTGGAGGTGCCGGTGCGGGAGCGCAACGCGCTGCTCCTCGCGGCGGGTTACGCGCCCCGGTACGCGGAGTCGCCGCTCGACGCGCCGGAGCTGGAGACGCTGCGGGAGGGCATCGGCCGGCTGCTCCAGGGGTACGAGCCGTACCCGGCGCTCGTGGTGGACGGCTCGTACACGGTGGTGGCGGCCAACGGGGCGATCGGGATGCTGCTCGGCGGACTGCCGGACCACCTGCTGGCGCCGCCGATGAACGCGATGCGGATCACCCTGCACCCGGAGGGCCTGGCGCCCCGGATCCGGAACCTCCGGGAGTGGCGGGGGCACCTGCTGGCCCAGATGGAGCGTCAGATCGCCTTCGCCCGCTCGGACGCGCTGCGCGCGCTGTACGAGGAGGTGTCGGCGTATCCGCTGCCGGAGTCTCCGAGGTCGTCGGAGTCGTCGGAGGAAGAAGCGGCCGAGCCGTACCCGTACTTCGCGCTGCCGCTGCGGATCGAGCACGACGGGCGGGTGCTGTCCTTCGTGTCGTCGATCTCGACCTTCAACACGCCGATGGACGTGACCGTCGCCGAGCTGGCCATCGAGACGCTGCTCCCGGCCGACCCGGCGACGGTGGAGTACCTGCGGTCCCTCAGCGGGTAGCGGCCCGCAGGGCGGTCCACTGGAGGACGGCGAAACCGGCGACGGTCGCGGCCTGCGCGGGGATCCACAGCAGTCCGGCGGTGGTCGGCTCCAGCCAGGCGACGAGGGCGACGACGCTGAGGGCGGTCCACAGGAGGTTGACGTCGACGACCAGCTTCACGCCCGTGGCCGGAGGCTGCGGCCGGCTCGCCAGCAGGCCGACGCCGACGGCGTAGACGGTGAGGAACAGGCCGAGTTCGAGCAGGAGGCCGGAGTCGACGCCCAGGAACTCGCCGAGCGGGCCGGAAGCGGCGGCGTAGGCGAGGCCGTTGGCCCCGGTGACGACGGCGTCGAGGGCGAGGAACCGGCGGACCATGGACTGCGGCTGGGCGGTGCGGGCGAGACCGGCGAGCAGGGCCTGGGACATGGCGGATCACCCTCCAGAGGGGGTCGTGCGTACGGTTTGCCCGGCGCCCGGGCGGAGTACGCCGCCCGGGTTCCGGTGCTTCAGAGCTTGCCGCCGGGGGCCGGTGCGGGTCGATTACCTCGGAGGTCATGCGGGGGTCATGCCGGGGACCTCAGTAAGGGGCCTTGCGGTGGGCGAGGTGAGCGCGCAGCCGGGCCGTGTCGGCGTCGGTCCAGTCCGGGGGCGGGGCGACGGCGGCCCAGCCGTCGACGGCTCCGGCGCCGTAGCGGTGGCCGTGCGGGGCGTCGACGCCGTACGAGACCGCCATGTCGACCGAGGTCTGCCAGAAGGTGACGAAGGGGAACCAGCGGATCTCGGGGGTGATGTCCGGGCCGAGCGGCCGGGAGAGCCAGGCGGGCCGGTGGAGCAGCAGCTCGGGCGACCACCAGACGACGGGGTCGGAGGCGTTCTGGAGGCAGACCACGCGGGGGTGTTCCCAGGCGGCGGCCGGGCGGGCGAGGTCGGCCGCCGGGAACTGGGCGAAGCGGACGTGGCGGCCGTCCTCGTACGCGGGGCGCCAGACGGGGCTGCCGGCGTCGCGGTCGCGGCGGAGTCCGCGGGAGACCGGCGAGAAGTCCGGCGGGCCGACGAGGAGCGCGCCGTCGGTCTCGGCGAGGAGGCGTTCCACGCTGCCGAAGGAGGCCTCGACGGCGTAGGCGCCGAGGCTCTCGCCGGTGACGACGAGCTTCGGCCGGCGGTCGGCGGGCAGGGCGGCGAGGCGGGCCCGGACGGCGTCGAGGAGGGCGCGGGTGGCCTGTCCGGCCTTCTCCTTGTCGACGAGGAAGGAGACCCAGCTCGGCAGGTACGAGTACTGGACGGCGACGATCGCGGTGTCGCCCCGGTGCATGTGCTCCAGGGCCTCGGCGACGTTCGGGTCGACCCAGCCGGTGCCGGTGGTGCCGGCGACGGCGAGCACGGCCCGGTCGAAGGCGCCGGTGCGGTCGAGTTCGCGGACGGCGAGTTCGGCCTGGGCGGCGAAGGGGCGGTCGGTGGCGAAGGCGACGGGCGGGGTGGAGGGCACGTAGACGCGGACCGGGTCCCGTGAGGGGCGGCCGCTCCAGGCGGTGAGCGCGGCCCGGGTGGGGGTGGAGCCGGTGAAGTTGCGGCCCTCGTAGCCGAGGGAGTCCCAGCCGAGGAGGGAGCCCGGGCCGCCGGAGACGTAGCGGGAGAGGGGGCGTTCGACGCCCGCCTTGGTGCCGCCGTTGGTGGCGGCGGCGATGCGGTCGGCGACGTCGACGATCCCCCGGTCGTAGACGATGTCGCGGACGCCGACGAGGACGGCGAGGGCGGTGAGCAGCGCGCCGGTGGCGTAGGCGACGGGCCGGGGGAGGAGCCGGCCGAGCAGCCGTATCAGGGTGACGGCGCCGAGCCGGACGAGCCGGGCCAGGAGCAGGGCGAGGGCCAGGAGCACGAGGGCGATCAGGGCGATCATCGGCGTGTGCCAGGTCAGCGAGGGCGGCAGGTCCTGGAGGACCCGCAGCCGGCGCTGCATCCGGGCGGACTCGGAGATGAGCCAGACGCTCGCGACCGGGGCGAGCAGCCAGTACGCCTGCCAGCAGCGGGTGCGGAACCACTCGCCGGGCGGCCGGGGGGCGACGGCCCGGCAGAGCCAGGCGAGGGTGGAGCCGAGGGCGTAGCCGATGGCGGCGGTGATCCCGCCGACGATGCCCTGGAGGTACCAGGGGCGGGGCACCAGGGAGGGGCTGAGGCTCGCCCAGAAGAAGACGGTGGCGAGGCAGAGCGCGGTGAGGTCGGGCCAGCGCCGGACCCGGTACGCGGGGCTGCGCCGGTCCCGGTAGGGCCGCCGCGCGAAGCCGCGGAGCCGGCCGGCGGCCCACTGGAACCGGACGAGGGCGGCGGAGGGGCGAGGGGTCGGGAGCCCGGGTTCGGGGCCGGGCGTACGGGGGACGGTGGCGGGTCCCGGGGACCGATCGGGGCGGGGGGTCCGGTCGGTCGAGGTCATCCGGTCAGCCTCGTACGCGGCCGGAGGCGGGCGCAATCGGATTCTCCGGCGACCGGAGGGATCCGGCCGCCCGGCGCGGTGGCCGGGCGGCCGGATCCCCGGGCGGCTCAGCGGACCGGGGGCTCGCGGTGCGAGGGTTCGCGGTGCGGGCGGGTGGCGGCCGGGGTGCGGTCCGGGGCCGGCCGCGCGGGCTTCGGGGCCGGGGCGGGCGGGGTGTCGGCGGTGCGGCGGGCGCGGGCGGCCTCGGCGCGCAGCAGGGCCTGGAGGACGGCGTAGGGGTCTGCGGGCATGACGGTGCTCCTCGTGGGTGCGGAGGTGGGTGGTTGAGGGCTGCTGGGGGCGAGGGCCTGTCAGCAGCGCATCACCACCTGCCGGTGCGGGGCGGGGAGCGGAGCGGGTACGGGGGCGGCGGCGCCGAACGGCGGGGGGCGGCGGTCCCGGCGGGGGCGCGGGGGTGCCGGAACGGGGCGGACGCGGGTCCGGTGGTGCCGGGTGCGGCCGGGGAGGCCCGCCCCCGCGGGGGCGGGCTCGTACGTCTCGCCGGTGGGGTCCGGGGCGGCGGGCGCGCCGGCCGGCCGGGGTTCGGCGGCAGGGAAGGCGCTCGCCGCACCGGTGCCGGCGAGGGCGGCGAGGACGAGCAGCAGGACGAGGAGGAGCCGCCGGAGGCGTGCCGGTGCCCCCGCCGGGGCGGCGGGGGCACGGTGCGGCCGGAGGGGAAGGTCCGGCCGTGATGCGGGGCTCACGGTGATCCGTACTGCCCCGCCGGGCCGGGAGGTGCTCCGTTCGGCCGGGAGATCCGCTCTCCTGGACTACGCCACCGGCGCCGGATTCACCGCCTCGGCGGGCTCCACCGTCTCGGCGGCCTTCTCCACGCCGGGCGCGGGGGCCTCGGCTCGCTTGCGGGCGGCGGTCATCCACGCGTACACGAGGACGCCGGCGAAGAGGAAGAGAACGCCCTGGTAGACGGCGGCGTAGCCGGAACCGGCGACGAGCCAGAGGGAGAAGCCGAAGGCGGTGAGGGCGAGGAGGAGGTCGCGGGCGAGCCGGGAGCGCTGGACCCGGTCCGCCTGCCCGGAGAGCAGGAAGTGGATCTGGGCGGCGGCGGAGAGCAGATAGGGGACGGTGGCGGTGAAGGTGGTGACGAGGACGAGGATCTCGAAGACGCCGCCGGACCCGGCCGTGTAGTTGTACACGGTCAGCAGCGAGGCGAGGGCGACGGTCACCACGACGCCGGCGGTGGGCACCCCGCGCCGCTTCACGGTGAAGACCTGCGGGAAGAGGCCGTCGCGGGCGGCGGCGTACGGGGTCTGGGCGCTGAGCAGGGTCCAGCCGTTGAGGGCGCCGAGCATGGAGACCAGGGCCGTGCAGGCGACGGCGGTGCCGCCCCAGGTGCCGCCGAACATCAGGTTGACGGAGTCGGCGAAGGGGGCGCTGGAGCCGACGAGTCGGTCGTGCGGGACGGTGCCGAGGACGGAGACCATGGTGAGCAGGTAGAGCGCGGCGGCGGCGAGGGTGCCGAGGACGGTGGCGCGGCCGACGTTGCGGCGCGGGTCGCGGACCTCGCCGGCGCTGACGGCGGCGGACTCGACGCCGAGGTAGCTGAAGAGCAGGATCGCGGCGGAGGCGGAGACCGCGCCGAGGGCGCTCCCGCCGTCGGCGCGGAAGGGGCCGAGGTTGGCGCTGTCGAAGAAGAAGAACCCGCCGGCGGCGACGAGCAGCAGCGGGACGAACTTGAGCACGGTGGCGACGACCTGGACGGCGCCGACGTACCGGGTGCCCGCGAGGTTGGCGGCGGCCGGCAGCCACTGGAGGGCCAGGGCGGCGGCGATGGTGGCGGCCTTCGACTCGTGGACGGGCACGAGGACGTCGAGGTAGCCGACGGCGGCGACGGCGAGGGCGGCGTTGGAGACCCAGGCGGTGGCCCAGTACGACCAGGCGGAGAGGAAGCCGGCGAAGTCGCCGAAGGCGGCGCGGGCGTAGACGTACGGGCCGCCGGTGACCGGGTGGCGGCGGGCGAGCCGGCCGAAGACCAGGGCGAGGGCGAGGGCGCCGAGGGTGAGGACGCCGAAGGCGACCAGGCTGATGGTGCCGTAGGGGGCGACGGAGGCGGGCAGGAGGAAGATGCCTCCGCCGATGATGTTGCCCATGACCAGGGCGGTCGCGATCGGCAGTCCGAAGCGGCGGACGTGCCGTCGGCCGGTGTCGCTGTCGCTCCGGGTGGGGGTGGGGGCCGTGCTCATGGGGTGGTGCGCCTTCCGTCGTACAGAACCGGCCCATCGTGAGGGAATGCCGAACACCCGTACAAATCAGCGGTTTTCGTCCGCGCGACCGGCCCATCGACCGGAAGAATTCATTCCACCTCGGTGGTGGACGAGGGAATCTCCGGTGTGTCCGTGGGCGGTTCCAGCGGCACCTGCGGGCCGTCGGCCTCGCGCAGCCAGCGCCGCAGCACCCGGTGCACCCGCTCGGCGCCCACCAGCTCCTCCCCCTCCGCGACCGGCGGCGACAGCTCCGGCGGCGACAGCAGGAAGGGGTGCGCCTGCTCGCCGCCCAGGCCGCCGTGCGAGCCGATCTGCTCCTCGAAGGCGTGCACGGTGCCGGTCACCGGGTCGTACATGGAGTTGACCATCACGTCGGCGACGTGCGGGAAGCCGTCGGTGCGCCGGACCGCGCCGGCCGCGCCCCGGCCGAAGACCGCCAGCGGCCCGTCGTCGGCCAGCTCCGCCACCGGCACCTCCACCCCGTCGCCCGCCAGCACCACCGAACCGTGCTCGGCGCTCGCCACCAGCAGGAAACCGATCCCCGGGTGCTGGGCGAGGGTCCGCAGCAGCGCCGGGTGGCGCCGGTCGATCTCCTCCTTCGTCATCCGGTGCGGCACGTCGGGGAAGGAGACCAGGGCCAGGTTCCCCGAGGCGAGGACGACCGGCTCGGAGGGCCGGGCGGGCAGCTCGCGCTCCGTCTCCTCCTCGCCCGTCTCCACCGGCCGGTGCAGGGCGCTGCGCAGCGCGTCCCTGGCGGCGTCCCTGGCCTCCGCGCCGCTGGGCGTCCGGCCGACCCGGCGCGGCACCGGCAGCCCGCACCCCGCCCGCACCAGGTCCTTCAGCGTCAGCCCGTACGCCCCCGCGAAGGTCTCCCCCGGGCTCTGCCCGTGGTCGGAGAGGAGCACGATCCGGTACGGCCGCGGGGCGTGCTCGGCGACCCGGGCGATCAGGCCGACGGCACGGTCGAGGCGGCGCAGCACCTGGTCCGTGTCGCGGCCCCGCGGCCCGGAGTGGTGAGCGACCTCGTCGTACGCCACCAGGTCCGCGTAGACGGCGGTACGGCCCGCGAGCATGTCGCCCATCACCGCCGCGACCACCACGTCCCGTTCGACGACCGTCGCGAAGGCGCGCACGAAGGGGTACGTGCCGCCGCGCCGGATCCGGGGCGTCTCGCGGCGCAGCCGGGCCCGGGTCGCCTGGGCCACCTCGCGGACGACCTCGCCGGCGAAGGAGCCCGCGGTACGGACCGCGTTGGCCGGGTCGGAGAAGTACGCGAAGTAGCCGGCCCGCGAGCGGTTCCGCCGGCCGCGCCGGGCCGCCGCCGTCAGCACCAGCGCCACCTGGTCGGCGCCGCCGCTGAACAGGTTGCCCCGGGAGGCGCCGTCGAGGCTGAGGAGCCCGCCGTCGCCGGTGCGGCGCACCGCCCTGCGCTGGAGCTCGACCGCGCTCGCCGGCCGGTTCGACACCATGACGCGGCCGGTGTCCTTCTCGTACCAGCGGAAGGCCGGCACGTCCTCGTTGCTGCCGTGCAGGATGCCGAGCTGGCTGGCGCCGGTCTGGCTCGACCAGTCCGTGCGCCACGGGGTGAGCCGGTGGCCGGCGTCGAGCCAGCCCGCCACCGTCGGCATCAGGCCGTCGGCGACGGCCGCCCGCAGCACCTCGTGGCCGACGCCGTCGAGCTGGAGGAAGACCGTGCCGGGCGCGGGCGCGGACCGCGGGTCGCGGGGGCGGGTGCGGCCGGTCAGCCGGTAGAGCCGGCGGCGGTACGCGTCGTCGTCCCGCACGGCGAGCGCGGTGGAGGTCGCGGAGGCCACCGCGGACATCACGGCCGCGACCACGACCGCCGTCTCCGGCTCTGCCGCCCCGCGCCCGTCCGGGACCAGCCGGAGCGCGACCAGCAGCAGCGAACCGTTGAGGAAGAACACGAGCAGGCCGAGCACGAGCGCCGGGACGAGCAGCAGCGCGCGGACGACGAGCGGCCAGACGAGGGCGGTCAGCAGACCGAAGGCACCGGCGGCCCAGGCGGCGGTCAGAGCCGTACGGGTGAGGCTGTCGCCGTCGGCGGACTGCAGCTGGAAGTCCGGGAGCAGGCCGGCGAGGGCGAGCAGGGTGACGGTCGACACGGCCCACACGGTGAGGACGCGTACGGCGGTGCGGCCGGTGCTGCGCCAGCGCCCGTCGCGCCTTGCCTTGTCGCGCCCTGACCCCTCGCCCACGCCACCTCCACCCGAACGTCCCCTCACCCTGACATACCTCCCCACGCGGGACGTACCGCACCCGTGTGGGCAGGCGTTCCGCTGGGGCTGGGGGTCCCCCCTGGACGTAGTCCTTGGGGGAGGGTGGGCGCAGCCCGCAGCGGGGGGCGGGGACGTGGCCCCGGGGGGGTTACGTCCCGTCGTAGCCCGCGGTGGGCATGGAGAGGCGGCGGTGGACCGCCGCTTTCGCGGCGGAGTCGTACGCCGGGTCCGCCGCCTCCGCCGTCTCCACCCGCACCCCCCTCCGCTCGCACTCCGCCCGGAAGCCCGGGACCGACGTCAGCGCGCGGGCGAGGACGTGTTCGTTCGCGGCGACGAAGAGGTCGACCTCGCCGGCCTCGACGTCCGCCCAGAGTTCGGCGTGGTCGGGGCGGACGCCGTAGAAGAGGAGTTCGCGGGCGACGACGTAACCCCGTTCGACGGCCCAGCGGGCGCACGCCGCGTGCTGGCCGCGGGTGTCGACGAGGAAGGGGGTGGAGTCGAGTTCTTCGAGCGGGGTGAGGCTGGCGATCGCCGCGACCCGGACGTCGTTCATGGGCCGACCCTACTGCCCGGCGGAGCCGCACGGGAGGCCCGCCGGGCCTCTACTCTCGTGAGGGAGAGCGGGCGGACGGCGGAAGGGCGGCGGGCCGGTGGAGGTCACCTGGTGGGGGCACGCGACCTGCACGGTCGAGGACTCCGGGGTGCGGTTCCTCACGGACCCCCTGTTCGCCCGGCGCCTCGCGCATCTGCGCCGCCGACGTGGCGCCCCGCCACCGCCGGAGGCGGCCGTCGCGGAGGCGGTCCTCGTCTCGCACCTGCACTCCGACCACCTGCACCTGCCGTCGCTCGCGCGGCTGGCGCCGGGGACCCTGGTCCTCGTGCCGCGCGGCGCGCCCGACGCCGTGCCGGGGCTGCGCCGGCTCGCGGCGCGGGGGCTGCGGCTCACGGAGGTGGCGGCCGGTGACGAGGTGTCGGTGGAGGGCGTGACGGTACGGGCCGTACCGGCGCTCCACGACGGCCGGCGGCTGCCGTTCGGGCCGCACCGCTCCCCCGCGCTCGGGTACGTCGTCGAGGGCGGGGCGCGGACGTACTTCGCCGGGGACACCGGGCTGTTCGCGGAGATGGCGGAGGAGGTCGGGCCCGTGGACGTGGCGCTGCTGCCGGTGGGCGGCTGGGGTCCGTACCTGGGGCAGGGACATCTGGACGCGGCGCGGGCGGCCGAGGCGCTGGCCGCGCTGTCCCCGGCGGCGGCGGTGCCGGTGCACTACGGGACGTACTGGCCGATCGGTCTGGACGGGGTGCGGCCGCACGAGTTCCACGCGCCGGGGGACGAGTTCGTCCGGCAGGCGGCCCGGCTGGCGCCGAAGGTGGCGGTCCACCGGCTCGGGCACGGCGAGCGGGTGCGCCCGGAGGTCGCCCGGTGACAAGTGGACTGCTCGCCGTCGTGCAGGAGCTTCCGCCGGAGTCGACGCAGCAGGCGGTCGGCTATCCGTCGCTCTTCCTCCTGGTGGCGCTGGGCGCGCTGGTGCCGGTGGTGCCGACGGGGGCGATCGTCAGCTCGGCGTCCGTGGTCGCCTTCCACCAATCGTCTCCCTTCCCGCTCCTCGTCGTCTTCCTGCTGGCCTCGGCCGCCGCCTTCGTCGGCGACCTGGCGCTGTACTGGCTGGGGCAGCGCGGGGTCCGTTCCCGCAACGGCTCCCGCTGGCTGGCCGCGCTGCGCGGCCGGGTGACGCCGGAGCGGCTCGCCCACGCGCAGGAGCGCCTCGACAGCCACCAGGTGCCGGTGCTCGTGCTGTCCCGGCTCGTGCCGGCCGGGCGGATCCCGGTGATGCTGGCGTGCCTGCTGGCCCGGATGCCGCTGCGCCGGTTCGCGCGGGGCGACGCGGCGGCCTGTCTGGCGTGGGCGGCGACGTACCAGCTGATCGGCGTCCTGGGCGGTTCGCTCTTCCCCGAGCCCTGGCAGGGCGTGGTGGCGGCGGTGGGTCTGACGCTGCTGATCGGCGCGGTCCCCGCGGTGTGGCGGCGGCTCCGGGGCGGCGGCGACCGGGAGGCGCTACGGCACGAGGACGCGTGAGCCGCCGACGGGGAGGTCCCACAGGTCCTCGCGGGGCAGCCCGGCGCGTTCCCAGGCGGCGCGGACGCGGGTGAGGGGTTCGAGGACGGGTTCGGTGGAGAGGACGAAGGTGGCCCAGTGCATGGGGGCCATCCGGCGGGCGCCCAGGTCCTGGTGGGCGCGGACCGCCTCCTCCGGGTCGGTGTGGACGTCGCGGAGCCACCAGCGCGGCTCGTAGGCGCCGATGGGGAGGAGCGCCAGGTCGATGCCGGGGTGGCGGCGGCCGATCTCGGCGAACCAGTGGCCGTAACCCGTGTCCCCGGCGAAGTACAGCCGCCGTCCGGTGGGGTCGGTGAGCACCCAGCCGCCCCACAGGGAGCGGCAGGTGTCCAGGAGGGTCCGCTTGGACCAGTGGTGGGCGGGGACGAAGTCGAAGCGGACGCCGCCGAGTTCGGCCGCCTCCCACCAGTCGAGCTCGGTGACGCGGGTGAAGCCGCGGCGGAGGAACCAGCGGCCGAGGCCGGCGGGGACGAGGACGGGGGTGGTGCGCGGGAGCCGCCGGAGGGTGGGGGCGTCGAGGTGGTCGAAGTGGTTGTGGCTGATGACGACCGCGTCGACCGGCGGCAGGTCCTCCCAGCGGACGCCGACCGGGGTGAGCCTGGCCGGGGTGCCGAGGATGCGGCGGGACCAGACGGGGTCGGTGAGGACGGTGAGGCCGCCGAGGCGCAGGATCCAGCTGGCGTGCCCGGCCCAGGTGACGGCGACGGTGCCGGGCCCGGCGGGCGGCAGCGGGCCGGGCTCGAAGGGCAGCAGCGGGATGTCCCGCAGGCCCTCGGGCCGGGGGCGTACGGCGCCTTCGCGGGCGAGCCGGGCGAGGGCGCGGACGCCGGGCAGGGGCGCGGTGAGCCGGTCGGCGAAGCTGCGGGGCCAGTCCGGGCGCAGCCGGCCGAGCGGCTGGAGCACGGAGGTGGGGACCGCGTCGGAGGCGGCGCGGGGCGGGGCCTCGGCGGCCGGGGCGGGGCGGGCCGTCCGTTCGGTCATCTGCGGGCTCCGTTCTGTGCGGCGGGGTCGGCCGGTGGCCGGGCCAGGTCCTCCAGGGCGGCGGCCAGTCCGGCCAGGGCCCGTAGCGCCTGGGGCAGTCGCTCGGGTTCGCGGGCGGCGAGGGTCTCGGCGCGTTCGGGCGGGGTGGTGCCGAGCAGCGGCCCGGTGTCGAGGCGGACGCGGAGCGCGCCGAGTTCGTCGCCGAAGCGGTGACCGCCGGGGACGGGCCGGCCGAGGCGGGCGGTGAGGTGCTGCTCCAGTTCCAGGGAGTCGGTGACGCCGTGGGCGGCGAGTCCGGGGCGGAGCGGCCCGAGGTCGGCGTAGAGGTGCCGGCCGGCCTGCGGGGGCCGGGCGAGGGCGCCGGCGGCGAGGACGGTGCGGTGCGCGGCGGCGGCGAGCCTGCCGTGGACGACGGCGGCGCGCCGGGCCGGTACGGAGACGTCCTCGGGTTCGTCGAGGGCGTGGGCGACGGCGGGGGCGACCGGGGCGGGCAGTACGGCTCCGAGGGCGGTGAGCACGTCGAGGGCGCGGGCGCGGGGGTCGCCGTAGCGGTCGGCGCGGTCCGGTCCTGTGGGCGGGAAGCGGGCGACGGCGCAGGGCCAGGAGGCGGGGACGAGTCCGCCGCCGGCGAGGTCGGCGAGGACGGTGACGTCGTCGGGGCACATCTCGGCGGGGCTGAGGAGGACGGCGTCCTGGGGGTGGTGGAGAGTGTCGCGCCAGGTCTCGTCGCTGATGACGTGGAGCCCTTCGGCGACAGCGGCCTCGCAGGCCTCGCGGACGAGTTCGGGCGGGGCGACGGTGGCGGTGGGGTCGTCGGCGACGGAGAGGAGCAGGACGCGCGGGTCGCCGCCCTCGGCGCGGACCCGGCGGACGGTCTCCAGGAGGGCGTACGGGTCGGGGACGCCACCGGCCTCGGCGGTGGTGGGCACGTGGTAGGCGGGCCGGCCGAGGAGCCGGATCTGCGGGGTCCACCAGGCGGGGCAGGGCCGGGGCAGTAGCACGTCGCCGCCGTGGGCGGCGAGGAGGGCGAGGAGCAGGGCGGGGGCGCCGGGGGCGGCGAGGGCGTCCTCGGCGTGGCCGCGCAGGCCGCGGCGCCACCAGTAGCCGGCGGCCGCCTCGCGCAGGACGGGGCCGCCGCCGGGCGGCTCGGGGTCGGTCCGTCCGGCGGCGCTCGCGAGGAGGGCGGCGAGCGCCGGGGGGACGGGCCGGCCGCTCGCGGGCGCGGGAGGTCCGTAGCGCACCGGGCCGCGGCCTTCCGGAGCCGTCTCCCGCATGTCCCGTACCTCCTGAGCGCGCGGGGCGCCGGGCACGGCGTCCCCGTGCCCTTTATACGAAGGTTCACCCGTTTCCGCCCGTTCAGGCGGCGGTGATCGGGTGACGAGAAGGCGGCGGGGGCGGCCCGGTTCCCCCACAGTCCGGGCCGCCCCCGCGATGCGCGTCCCCCGTCACGCGCCTCCCCCGCACGGAAAGATATAGAAGTCACTTCTAGAAACCAACTCCAATCCCTGCCCACTCGGTACGACCCGACCGGATCCCCCACCCAACTCCCCTGTATCCCCGGGGAGTCGGCGAACCCCTCTCGTCCATATCCCAAGACGCCCGTCTCATTATTCAGCGCTTGGCCCTACCGTGGAGCCACACACCCACACCGAGGGAGTCGATTCCATGACGCACGCCGCCGTCTACACCCATGGCCACCACGAGTCGGTCCTCCGCTCCCACCGCTGGCGCACCGCCGCCAACTCGGCGGCCTACCTGCTGGGCGAACTGCGCTCGGGGCTCGACGTGCTGGACGTCGGCTGCGGTCCCGGCACCATCACCGCCGACCTGGCCGCGCTGGTCGCCCCGGGCCGGGTCACCGCCGTCGACACGGCCGAGGACGTCCTGGACAAGGCGCGCGCGACGGTCGCCGAACGGGGCCTGGAGAACGTCGATCTCGCGGTCGCCGACGTCCACGCCCTGGACTTCCCCGACGCCTCCTTCGACATCGTCCACGCCCACCAGGTGCTCCAGCACGTGGGCGACCCGGTGCGGGCCCTGCGCGAGATGCGCCGGGTGTGCCGGCCGGGCGGGATCGTCGCCGCCCGCGACAGCGACTACGGCGCCTTCGTCTGGTACCCCGAGCGGCCCGCCCTGGACGGCTGGCTGGACCTCTACCACCGGGTGGCGCGCGCCAACGGCGGCGAGCCGGACGCCGGACGGCGGCTGGTCTCCTGGGCCCGTCAGGCCGGCTTCACCGACGTCACCGCCACCGCGTCCGCCTGGTGCTTCTCCACGCCGGAGGAGCGGGCCTGGTGGAGCGGCCTGTGGGCGGACCGCACGACGGCCTCGACCTACGCCGGCCTGGCGGTCGACGGCGGCCACGCCACCCGCGCCGGACTGGAGGCGATCGGCGCGGCCTGGCGCGAGTGGGGCGCCCAGGAGGACGCCTCCTTCGTGGTCCCGCACGGCGAGATCCTGTGCCGCGTCCCATGACCCCGGCGGGCCGAAATGGGCGCGCGCCGGATCCCGCCCCCGGCCTACGGTGGAGGGTCGTCCGCCGCCGGGGCGGGCACCGGGACCACCACGGGAGTACGAGAGATGGGCACGCCACACACCTACCGGGTCATCGTGCGGGGCACCTTCGACGGGCTGTCGCCCGAGAGCCGGGAACGGCTGCTCGCCGAGGTGGAGGAGCACGGCCTGGCGGCGATGCGGTTCACCGAGGAGGGCTCGCTCACCTACGACCGGGCGCTCAAGCACTTCTCGTACCGGCTGGTCGTCGAGTCGGACGCCGAGGACGGCGACGAGATGGCCGGCGCGCTCGCCGAGGAACGGGTGGAGGCGGCGCTCGCGGCGCTCGGGCACGGCCACCGGGGCCTCAAGTCCACGGTGACCGACCTCGACACGATGAAGATCAACCGCAAGGGGCGGTGATCGCCCGGCGCTCGTGGCCCCGCCGGGCCCCGTCGCCGAAGAGCATCGCGGGCGAGAAGCCCTCCGGCGGAAGCCGGCCCGGCGGGCCAGGGCGTGGGAAGGGGGACGCGGGACGGTGCACGACACCGAGGATGTACGGCTCCGAGGGCGCGGGCCCCTGTCGGCTCCCGCGACTCCGGCGGGGCGCGCCGGCTCCGGAGGCCCTCGGGACACACGGCGGCCGGGGCGGCACGCTCAGCGGCGGGCCGTCGTCACGCGGACGGGGCAGGGTTCGCCCTTGCGGAGGACGCCGATCACGACCGTCGTCCGGCGGTCGAGGCCCGTGCCCGCGGCCGGGTACTGGGTGCAGACCTCCCAGTGCGGGGGCCACAGCACCCGCCGGTCCCGGCCGCTCGCGTCGTGGACGTCGAGCCGGGTGCGGGGATCCAGGCGGGTGAAGACCCGCCACAGGCCCCGACCGCGGAAGTCCGGCATCGGCGGCCTCGCACCGGCCGCCGCCTCCCGGACCCGCCGGGCGTCCGCCGTGTCCCCGGAGGCCCCGGCCGCGCTCGCCGCCACCGCGGCGACGGCGAGGGCCGCGCCCGCCCCGATCAGGGCCCCGCGCCTCACCTGTTCCTCCTGAAGCCCCTCCGGGCCACGTACCAGCCGCAGAGCGCGCCCAGCAGGGCGGTGGCGAGCAGGGCGAGGTAGAGCGGCATCGTCACCTCCGGGATCAGCAGCCGGATCCTGACGTCGCCGGTGTTCTCGAAGATGAAGACGAGCAGGAGGACCGCGACGAGCGCGATCGCGATCCGTCCGGGGGTGATGGTTCCGGCCCTCTCCCGCTTCCTGCCTGCCGTGTCCTTGGGACTCATGCCCGGCCCTCTCCTCCGTCGTCCGTCTCGGGCGTACCCGTGGAACCAGAATGGGGGGATCGGCACGCCGGCGGGGCGGTGGACGGCACCGTCCGGGTGACTTGTCAGACAGCTCGGGACGGTTACGGTGGTGGCCGGACGACGGACGAGGAGGAGCCTTGGCGGTCAGCGGGCACCGGCGGCGACCGGTGGTGGCGCTCTACGAGCGGATCGCGGACGCCGTCCACGACGGCACCTACCCGCCCGGTTCGACCCTCCCCTCCGAGCCGAAGCTCGCCGCCGAACTGGGCGTGAGCCGGCCCGCGCTGCGCGAGGCGCTGCTGCTGCTCCAGGAGGACGGGCTGCTCACGGTGCGGCGCGGGGTGGGACGGACGGTGAACGCGCGGCCGCCGCGCCGCGGCTTCGAGCAGATCCAGCCGCTGGAGGAGCTGATCGGCGGCGGCACGGGCCCCCGGGTCCGTGCCCTGCTGCGCACCGTGGAGGAGCCCACCGACTTCACCACCCAGCACCTGCTGGCCCCGGCCCGCGCCGAGCTGCGGTTCTGGGAGTCGGTCCTCGGCGGCGAGGCGGGCCCCGCGGCGCTGTGCCACGAGTGGGCGGCGGCGGACGAGGTCCTGGACCGCGTCCACCCTCCCTTCGCCCGCGCGCTGAGGGAGCGCGAGGAGGAGGCGGGCGGCGCGGCGTCGATGCTCTCGGTCCTGCTCGGGGCCTCACGGGAGGTGGCGCTGCACGCCCACAGCGGGATCACGGCCACCCTGCTCGGGCGGCGGCGCGGCGAGCAGCTGGGCCGTCCCGCGGACACCCCGGCGGTCCTCGTCACCCAGGTGGTGCGGGTCGGGGACACCCCCGTCCTGGCCGCCAAGCACATGCTCCCGACGGGCGCGCCCGCGCTGCCGGTCCTCCAGTCCCACTGAGCCCGGGCCCGCCGGGCCCCGCGCCCCGGACCGCCGACCGGAGCCTTGCGCGGGGGTCCCGCCTTCGGAGCCGTACGGGAGAAATCCCGCGGACGCCCTTCCCGGCGCGCGATGACGTACACTTCCCCGCCATGCACTTGTCTGACAACTCTGCCACGCCTGCCCGGGCCGCCGTCTCCGACTGGATCCGCCGCGCCCCGAAGGCCGTCCTCCACGACCACCTCGACGGCGGGCTCCGCCCGGCCACCATCGTCGAGCTGGCCCGGGAGTGCGGCTACACCGCGCTGCCGACCGAGGACCCGGCCGAGCTCGCGGTCTGGTTCCGGGACGCCGCCGACTCCGGCTCCCTGGAGCGCTACCTGGAGACCTTCGCCCACACCTGCGCCGTGATGCAGACCCGCGAGGCGCTGGTCAGGATCGCGGCCGAGTGCGCCGAGGACCTGGCGGCGGACGGGGTCGTCTACGCGGAGGTGCGGTACGCCCCCGAGCAGCACCTGGAGGCGGGGCTGACCCTCGACGAGGTCGTCGAGGCGGTCAACGAGGGCTTCCGCGAGGGCGAGCGCCGGACCGGCGGCCGGATCACCGTCCGGGCGCTGCTCACCGGCATGCGGCACACCGACCGCTCCCTTGAGATCGCCCGGCTCACCGTCGCCCACCGCGACAACGGCGTGGCCGGCTTCGACATCGCCGGCGGCGAGATAGGCAACCCGCCCGCCCGCCACCTGCCCGCCTTCCAGCACCTGAAGCGGGAGAACTGCCACTTCACCATCCACGCGGGCGAGGCCGTCGGCGCCGAGTCGATCCACGAGGCGGTGCAGATCTGCGGCACCGAGCGGATCGGGCACGGGGTGCGGATCACGGACGACATCGCCGAGGACGGCACACTGGGCCGGCTGGCCGCGTACGTCCGCGACAACCGGATCGCCCTGGAGGTCTGCCCGACCTCCAACCTGCAGACCGGCGCGGCCAAGGACTACGGCTCGCACCCGATCGACGAGCTGCGGCGGCTCGGCTTCCGCATCACCCTCAACACCGACAACCGCCTGGTCTCCGGCACCACCATGAGCGAGGAGTTCCAGCACATGGCGGACGCCTTCGGGTACGGCCCCGAGGTCTTCGAGGAGTTCACGGTCGCCGCCCTGGAGGCCGCGTTCCTGCCGCTGCCGGAGCGCCGCCGCCTCATCGAGGAGGTCGTGCGCCCGGGATACGCGGCGCTCTGACCCCGGCGGGGAGGGCGGCGGGCGGCCGTCCTCCCCGGTGGAAGGCCGGTGGCGGAAGCCCGGTGGAAGAATGACGCCATGACCGCTGAGGAGTTCAGGCCCGAGTCGGAGCGGATCACGCGCACCCTGCGCGACCAGATCATCGACGGCACCCGGGCGCCCGGCAGCCGCCTCGTGGAGCGGGAGATCGCGGCCGAGCTCGACGTGAGCCGGCTGCCGGTCCGCGACGCGCTGCGGGACCTGGTCAAGGAGGGGCTCGTGACGCCCCGGCCGCGCACCTGGGCGGTGGTGCGGGAGTTCACCGCCTCCGACATCTCCGACCTCATCGAGGTCCGGTCCGCCCTGGAGGTCCTGGCGTTCCGGCTCGCGGCCCAGCGCCGCACCCGCGCCGGGCTCGCCAAGCTGCGCGCCGACCTCGACGCCGAGCGGGCCGCGGCGGCCCGGGGCGACGGGGCGGAGGCGCGGCGGGCGGCCGCCGACTTCCACGAGACCGTCACCGAACTCGCCGACAACGCCCTGCTGACCGAGCTGGAGGGAACGCTGCGCAGCCGGATGCGCTGGCTGCTCGGCCGGCACGAAGACTTCGCGGGGATGGCCGAGGAGCACGAGGAGCTCTACCGGGGGATCGAGGCGCGGGACGTGGAACGCGTCGAGGAACTGGCGCTGCGCCACCTGGAGTCCAGCCGGAGCAAGGCGACCGAGCACCGGAGGAAGCCGGCGGAGGAGTGATCCCCCTTTCTACGTTCTGCGCTGTTTCGCGTCCGTGGTCAGAGCAGGGCGGGTACGTCGAGAGTGAGCGTGCCCGCGTCGGCGTCGAGCACCGCCGGTATGCCGAGCGGCACGGTCGGCGCGGTCGGGCGGTGGCCGAAGCCCAGCTCCTCCACGACCGGCACGCCCAGGCCGCCGAGCCGGTCGGCGAGGACGGCGCGGACCTCCTCGTAGGGGCCGCACTCCTCCCACGAGCCGAGGGCGATCCCGGCGACGCCGTCGAGCAGGCCGGAGCGCAGCAGCTGCGTGAGGATCCGGTCGAGGCGGTACGGCTCCTCCCCCGTGTCCTCCAGGAGGAGCAGCCCGCCGCGGGCGGAGGGACGGGCGCGCGGGGTGGCGAGGTCGGCGGCGAGCAGGCTGACGCAGCCGCCGAGGGTGATGCCCGCGGCGCGGCCGGGGACCAGGGGGCTCGCGGTCCCCGCCCCCAGGGTCCGTACCGTCTCGGGCTCGAAGAGGGTGGCCCGCAGGGACTCCCGGGTGCGCGGCTCGGTGAGGAAGGCGGCGGTCGCGACCATCGGGCCGTGCAGGGTGGCGAATCCGGCGCGGACGGCGAAGGCCTCGTGCAGGGCGGTGACGTCGCTGTAGCCGATGAAGGCCTTGGGCCCGGCCGCGCGGATCACGGACCAGTCCACCAGGTCCACCATGCGCTGGGCGCCGTACCCTCCGCGCGCGCAGATCACGGCGGCGACGGAGGGGTCGCCGTACGCCTCCGTCAGGTCGCGGGCCCGGGCGCGGTCCGCGCCCGCCAGATGGCCGAGGGCCGGGTGGGTGTCGAGGACGTGCGGGGCGACGACCGGTTCGAGCCCCCAGCCGCGCAGCAGGTCGAGCCCCGGCAGGAGCCGGTCCTCGGGCACGGGGCCGCTGGGGGCGACCACGGCGATCCGGTCGCCGGGGCGCAGCCGGGCGGCGCGGGCGAGCATCGGGACCGCGGGGGTCACGACCGCAGCTCCAGGGCCGGGACGTCGGGCCGGTCGAAGCCGAAGACCCGGGCGTAGAGCGCGAGTTCGGCCTCCAGGGCGCGGACCATGGTGTCGGCACGGCGGAAGCCGTGGCCTTCGCCGGGGAAGGCGAGGTAGGCGTGCGGGATGCCCCGGCCCGCGACGCGGGCGAGCAGGCGTTCGGCCTGGGCGGGCGGGCAGATGACGTCGTCGAGGCCCTGGAGGAGCAGGAAGGGGGCGGTGATCCGGTCGACGTGCTCGATCGGGGAGCGTTCCTCGTACCGCTCGGGCACTTCGTCGAGGCGGCCGACGAGTCCTTCGAGGTAGCGGGACTCGAAGTCGTGGGTCTCGTCGGTGGCCCAGCCCTTGAGGTCGAGGACGGGGTAGACGATCGTGCCGCAGGCGTAGACGTCGGTCTGCACGAGGGAGGCGGCGCTGGTCCAGCCGCCGGCGCTGCCGCCGCGGATCGCGAGCCGGGCGGGGTCGGCGGTGCCCTCGGCGGCGAGGGCGGTGGCGACGGCGGCGCAGTCCTCGACGTCGACGACGCCCCACTGGCCGCGCAGCCGCTCCCGGTAGGCGCGGCCGTAGCCGGTGGAGCCGCCGTAGTTCACCTCGACGACGCCGATGCCCCGGGAGGTGAAGTAGGCGGTCTCCAGGTCGAGGACGCGGGCGACGTGTCCGGTGGGCCCGCCGTGGGCGTGGACGACGTAGGGCGGGAGTTCACCGGCGGGGCCGGTGAAGCCGGGGTTGCGGGGCGGGTACACGTGGGCGTGGATCTCCCGGCCGCCGGGTCCGGTGAAGGTGCGGGCGACGGGCTCGGGGTGGTGGGCGGGGTCGACGGCGTCGGTGTGCGGGGAGCCGACGACCCGGGTGCGTCCGGTGCGGGTGTCGAGTTCGACGACCTCGTGGCGGCGGTGGGGTCCGGCGGCTACGCCGAGGACCCGGGTGCCGTGGACGGCGAGGGTGGAGGACCAGGCGGTCCAGGGCCCTGGGGCGTCGACGAGGGTGCCGGTCTCGGGGTCGAGTATCCCGAGGACGGCGTCGCCGCGGCCGTGGAGGACGGCGATCGGGCCGGTCTCCAGTGCCTGGAACCAGGTGAGTCCGGTCTGCCAGAGCGGTCCTGCGAACTCCTCCTCGCGGGGGCAGAGCGGCCGGGCCGGGCCGAAGGTGCCGTCGGCGGCGGGCTCGGCCCGGTAGAGGTTCCACCAGCCGGTGCGGTCACTGGCGAAGAGGAGCCGGCCTGCCGCGTCCCAGTCGGCCTGCGGCACCGACTCCTCCGGCCCCCCGGCGACCGTCCGGGCGCCCTTGAGGGCGCCCTCGGCGGTGACCTCGGCGAGGACGACCTCGGTGCCGTCCCAGGGCATCCGGGGGTGGTCCCAGGCGAGCCAGACGGCCCGGCGCCCGTCCGGCGAGAGGCGGGGTCCGGTGACGAACCGGTGGCGTCCGTCGGAGAGTTCACGCACGGCCGCCCGGTCGTCGGCGGCGGAGCCGTCGAGGGGGACGGCGGCGAGGACCCGGCGGACGTCGGTGGGGGCGGGGCCGGTGAACTCCTCCAGGACGCACCAGACCTCGCCCCGCTCGGGCAGCAGGACGGGGTCGGCCCAGCGCGGTCCGCCGCCCACCCCGGAGACGGGGGTGAGCGGCCGGGGCTCCGTGCCGGGCCCGGCGTCGGGCTCGTACGCGTACAGCCGCTGGTCGGGGAAGTGGCAGAAGACCAGCAGGGGCCCGGTGCCGGGCCGTTCGACGGCGGCCCAGGGGCGGCCGCCGTACTCGATGACCCGGCTCCGTACGTTCCACGGCGGGGGAAGCAGGGTGGACTCGGTGCCGTCGGCGCGCCGCCGGACGAGGGTCCTGCGGCCGCCTTCGGCGGGGCGGGGTGCGGTCCACCACACCTCGTCGGCGACGGTGCCCAGTTGGTCGGGCCGTCCGTCGCCCGCCGCCGCGAGTGTGGCCGAGACGGGTGACGGCCAGCTGCCGTAGGCGGCCGTGTTCTGCATCCTCGCTCCCCCTGGAGTCCGATTCGGTCTACGCGGTCTACGCGGTCTTCAGATAGTGGTCGAGCACCCGCACGCCGAAGTGCAGGGCGTCGACGGGGACGCGTTCGTCCACGCCGTGGAACATCGCCCCGTAGTCCATGCCGGGGGGCAGCTTCACCGGCGAGAAGCCGTAGCCGGTGATGCCGAGGCGGGAGAACTGCTTGGCGTCGGTGCCGCCGGACATGGTGAAGGGCAGGGCGTGCGCGCCGGGGTCGAAGCGCTCGACCGCGGCTCTCAGCCTGGCGAAGGTCGGGGAGTCGACGGGGGCTTCGAGCGGCACCTCGCGGTGGTGGAACTCCCAGTCCACGTCCGGCCCTGTGAGGAGGTCCATGGTGGCGGCGAACTCCTCCTCGGCGCCGGGCAGCATCCGTCCGTCGACGTAGGCGACGGCCTGGCCGGGGATGACGTTGCACTTGTACCCGGCCTGGAGCATGGTCGGGTTGGCGCTGTTGCGGACGGTGGACTCGACGAGGGCGGCGGCGGGGCCGAGCTTGTCGAGGAGGACCGGCACGTCGAGGTCGGGGGCCTCGGTGTCGACGTCGATGCCGTGCAGGGCGGCCAGTTCGGTGAGGGCGGCGCGGACGGTGGCGGTGAGCCGGACGGGCCAGGTGTGCTCGCCGATGCGGGCGACGGCCGCGGCGAGGCGGGTGACCGCGTTGGCGTCGTTGACCTTGGAGCCGTGGCCGGCCCGCCCGCGGGCGGTGAGCCTGAGCCAGGCGGTGCCCCGCTCGCCGGCCCCGATGGGGTAGAGGGTCATGCCTGGCTGGGGGTGGAAGCTGAAGGCGCCGGACTCGCTGATGCCCTCGGTGCAGCCCTCGAAGAGGGCGGCGTGCCGGTCGGCGAGGAAGGCGGAGCCGTCCTCGGCGCTGTCCTCCTCGTCGGCGGTGTAGGCGAGGACGATGTCGCGGCGCGGCCGGACGCCCTGGCGGGCCCAGGAGCGGACGACGGCGAGGACCATCGCGTCCATGTTCTTCATGTCGACGGCGCCGCGGCCCCAGACGACACCGCCCTGGACCTCGCCGGAGAAGGGGTGGACGGCCCACTCGGCGGGGTCGGCGGGGACGACGTCGAGGTGGCCGTGGACGAGGAGCGCCGGGGCGGACGGGTCGGTGCCCGGAATGCGGGCGACCACGTTGGTGCGGCCGGGGGCGCGCTCCAGGAGCGTCGGTTCGAGTCCGGCGCCGGCGAGCCGCTCGGCGACGTACTCGGCGGCGGGGCGCTCGCGGCAGTCACCGCCGCCGCGGTTGCTGGTGTCGATGCGGATGAGGTCGGAGGTGAGGCCGACGACCTCGTCGAGCGCCTTCTCGTCCGGTCCGGCCGGGGGCGTGCTGCTAGCCATACTGTTCCTCCACGGCGGCCGAGACGATCGTCGTGACCGCTTTGAACGTGCGGATCGCCTCGTACATCGTCGCGCTGGTGTACGCGACGCGCCGCTCGCCGCTCCGCACCACGCCGGGAACCACCATGGCGGCGGCACCCAGGTGCTCGGCGTCGAACTCGACCTCCACGGTGTGCGGGCCGGCCTGGACCGGTTCGTGGCGGACGGCGAGGGCGGCGGCCTCACGGGCGGCGGCCCGGATGTCGGCGGCGGTGCGGGCGGGGGTCCGGCACACGGCCGCGTACCGGGAGACGTGGTCCTTGACGGCGACCTTGGGGGCCTCGGGGGCGTACCCGAGGGCGTCCTCGCAGGTGAGGTCGTCGCCGGTGACGAGGACGACGGGGACGCCGTACTCGGCGACCACGTGCGCGTTGAGCACGCCCTCGCTCGCGCGGAGGCCGTTCAGCCGGACGCCGGTGATCGAGTTGGCGAGGTAGGTGTGGGCGAGGACGCCCTCGGCGCCGGCGCCGGTGTGGTAGCCGACGAAGGCGATCCCGTCGACGTCGCCGTGCTGGACGCCTTCGACCATGGAGAGCGCTTTGTGACGCCCCGTGAGCATCTGGACGCGGTCGTCGAGCTGCTCCAGGAGCAGGTTCCGCATGGTCCAGTGCGCCTCGTTCACCAGGACCTCGTCGGCGCCGCCGTCGAAGAAGCCGAGTGCCGCCGCGTTCACGTCCGAGGTGAACATCGGGCGGCAGCGCTCCCACTGGGGCGTGCCGGGGAGCACGTCGGCGGGCCAGGTCACGCCCGTCGCGCCCTCCATGTCGGCGCTGATGAGGATCTTCATGGGGGAACCGTACGCTCCGCCCGGCGGCCTCACCACCCCTGTGGAAAACCGCCGTTGGCCTGGACCTCCGGCGCTTACGCCGCCGTTCCCCGAAACGGACCAAACATCGCCAAGAGGTACGTATAGGCTGTCGGCCGCAGTTGTCCCGCCCGACCGACCGGAGTGCTCTCGGTGACCATCGCCCTCGACCCGTCCGACGCCGCCCCCGCCCCTGCCACCGACCCCGCCGCCGAGCAGGAGGAGGGCTTCTGGGTTCCGCGGGGAGCGGAGCCCCGGGAAGCCCCCGCCGGTCCCGCCGATCCCGCCGGGGAGGAGGCCACCACCGAGGAGGAGGCCACCGCCGACCCCGTCGTGGTCCGGGACGCCCGGGACTTCGGCGTCTACGCCCGGACCGGCGGCTGGACCTTCGCGCTCAAGGTGGCCCGCAGCGTGCGGCCCGGCGGGCAGCCGGCCGAGGGTTCGGCGGCACGGAAGGTGTCGGCGCGGGCGTTCGCCGCGCTGGCGGGATGCTCGGCGGAGCGCGTGATGCGTTACTACAAGGCGTGGGACATGGCGGCGGACGACGGTCTGGTGCCGCAGTTCGAGGTCCTCGAGCCCGGCGCCGACATCGAGCTGCCGGACGCGGACGTGTGGCTGTCCTACTACGCCTCCCGCAGCAGCGCGTCCTCCGTGCGCGGCCAGGCGATCAGCGCGGCGGCGGAGGCGGAGGGCATCCGGCCGACGAAGGCCCTGGAGGTGGCGGAGAACCCGACCGCCCTGCGGGCCGCGATCCTCGCCGACCCGGGGACGGCGGAGGCGGCGCGCGGGGCGCTCCTCGACCGGATGAAGGAGGACCCGGCGCTCCAGACGGAGATGGCGCGGGCCATCGCCCGCACCGACGGCGACGGCCTGAAGAAGGCGGTGGCGAGCGAGGCGAAGGCCGCCGACCGGATCGGCTACGTCCGCCAGATCGTGGAGAACGGCCAGGTCAAGACGCCCGCCGGGCAGACCGTGGAGGCACCGCCCGAGGTGCGCGCCGAGGCCGAGCGGCACCTCTCCCTCATCGACGAGCTGGACGACTCGGAGGAGGCCGGCGAGTGGGCCGGCGAGGCGTACAAGGCCGTGAAGGGCCTGGTCGCCAAGGCGGTCGAGGAGGACCCGGCGCTGCGGGTGCAGGAGCGCAGGACCCGCTTCTACAACAGTCTCCAGAAGGCCACGAAGGTCTTCGAGGAGCTGACCCTCGACGAGGTGCTGGAGGAGGAGATCTACGAGGAGGACATGCTCCAGCGCCTCGAAGCCCTCCAGGAGGCGATCGGCAGCTGCATCACCGCTCTGCGCAAGGCCGCGCCGACCGCCTCCTGAACCACCGGCTCAGTCCTGGTGGCCGAGCTGGAGGTCGCGTTCGGTGCGGCCGCCGCCGGCCATCTGGAGGACGGTGGCGACGGGTGGGTAGCCGGCGGCGATGACCGTGTACTCGCCGGAGGACAGGTCGACGAAGCGGAAGGTGCCGTCGGGGCCGGTGGTGAGGGTGTCGACGACGTTGCCGGCGGCGTCGAGGAGGGTGACGCGGGCGTCCTCGACCGGGCGGCCTCCCCCGGCCCGTACCGTGCCGCGCAGCACCGCTCCGCCCGCCAGCTCGACGTCCTGGCGGGTCTCGCGGGAAGCCTGGACGCCGACCGGGACGGCGGCGGGCCGGAAGGCGGGGGCGCTGGCGGCGAGCGTGTACTCGCCGGCGACCAGTTCGGTGATCACGTACCCGCCCTCGCGTCCGCTGCGGGTGGAGGCGACGACCTCGCCGCGTACGTCGGTGAGGGTGACGGCCGCGTCCCGGACGGGGGCGCCGTCGGCGGTGAGGACGGTGCCCGCGAGGCGTCCGGCGCCGCCGAGGACGACGTCGAGCTCGACGGGCCGGTCGCCGACGGTGACGGAGACGGCCTGCGGCTGGTGGCCGCCGGCGGCGGCGATCAGCACGTACGAGCCGCCGGCGGGGGCGCTGAGCGCGTACCGGCCGTCCTCGCCGCTGGCGCCGCGGCCGATCTGGCGTCCGCCGACGTCGATGAGGGTGAGCGCCGCGCGCGGGACGCGGCTGCCGTCGGGGTGCTGCACGTGGCCGCAGACCGGTACCCCGGCCGCGGGCGCCGTCCGGGCCGGGGGGATCGGGGTGGTGGCCTCGGTGGCGGGGCTGTGGTGGGGCACCAGCGGTTTCTCCTTGAGCAGGAAGGCGAGGACGAGGCCGAGCACGAGGACCGGCACGAGGTAGAGGAAGATCCGCGGCATGGCGTCCGCGTACGCCTGGACGTACGGGTCGCGCAGGGCGGGCGGCAGGGCGTGCACCGTCTGCGGGGTGATCGCCTCGGCGGGCGGCAGGGCGGTGCCGGTGCCCTGGACGGCGGGGAGCCGGTCGGCGAGGGCGTCGTCGAGACGGGCGGCGAAGAGGGTGCCGAAGACCGCGGCGCCGATGCTGCCGCCGATCTGCCGGAAGTAGGTGTGGGCGCTGGTGGCGGTGCCGAGGTCGGCGGGCCTGACGGAGTTCTGCACGGCGAGGACGAGCACCGGCATGATCAGGCCGATGCCGGTGCCGAGTACGGCCTGCCAGAGGCTGTGGGCGAGGCGGGGCGTGCCGATGTCCATCCGGGAGAGCAGGGCCATGCCGAGCGCCGCGAGGACGGAGCCGATCAGCGGGTAGACCTTGTAGCGGCCGGTGCGGCTGATGAGCTGCCCGGAGACGACGGAGGCGACGACGATCCCGCCCATGAGCGGGAGCATGAGGAGCCCGGACTCGGTGGCGGTGGCGCCCTCGACCATCTGGAGGAAGCTCGGCAGGTAGCCGGCGGCGCCGAAGAGGGCGATGCCGACGACGGCGCCGACGAGCGAGGTGACGGTGAAGACGGAGTCGCGGAACAGCCGCAGCGGGATGAGGGGTTCGGGCGCGAGGTGCTCGACGACCAGGAAGAGCAGGACGGTTCCGGCGGCGCCGCAGCCGAGACCGATGACGACCCGGTCGTCCCACGCGTACTCCGTCCCGCCCCAACTGGTCAGCAGGACCAGGCAGGTGGAGGCGGCGGCGAGCAGCAGGGCGCCGAGGACGTCGAAGCGGGCGCGGACCTTCGGCTTGGGCAGCTTGAGGACGGCGGCGACGACGGCGAGGGTGACGAGCCCGAAGGGGACGTTGAAGTAGAAGCACCAGCGCCAGGAGAGATGGTCGGTGAAGAAGCCGCCGAGGAGCGGTCCGGCGACGGAGGCGAGGCCGAAGGCGGCGCCGATCAGCCCCATGTAGCGGCCGCGTTCGCGGGACGGGACGATGTCGGCGATGATCGCCTGGACGCCGATCATGAGGCCGCCGGCGCCGACGCCCTGGAGGGCGCGGAAGGCGATGAGCTCGTCCATGGTGCGGGACCAGCCGGCGAGTCCGGAGCCGATGACGAAGACGACGATGGCGAAGAGGAAGACGCCCTTGCGGCCGAGGAGGTCGCCGAGCTTGCCGTAGACGGGAAGGCCGATGGTGGAGGTCAGCAGGTAGGCGGTGATCGCCCAGGACATCCGGTCCAGGCCCTGGAGTTCGCCGACGATCTTCGGCAGGGCGGTGGCGACGATCATCTGCTCAAGGGCGGCGAGGAGCAGCGCGAGCATGAGACCGAAGAAGACGAGCCGGACGCGGCGGGGGTCGAGGGGGACCTCGGCCGGGGGCGACGGCGGGGGCCCGGTGGGCGGGCCTGCGGGCGATCCGGCCTCAGGGAGCGCCGCGGCTCCCCCGGCGTCCTTCGCCAGCGTGATCGCACCCACGTACGGCTCCCCTCGTCACGGCCTCGCGCACGACCTCGCGCACGGCCTCGCCACCGCCTCGCCGGAGCCTCAGGAGCGGCCCCGGCGCCGGCCATTCTTCGCATCGGGCACGAAGCGGGAGCAAGTCGGGCGGTACGGGCGGTGGTGGCCCCGGCGGGGGTGAACGGCGGGGCACGAAGGGGTACTTGCGGCGCTCATCAGCGCGTTTGCGGAACTCCCCGCGCCCCCTGGGCACTTCGGGCGCCGGTACGGGGGCGGCGGGGAATCCACTCGAATCGGTGAACGCCCCGGGCGTTACTTCTCGGTCTCGGCCGCCAGCTTGGCGAGCACGGCGTCGTAGATCCGGGCGAGGCCCTTGGGGGCGAAGGTCCGCTCGAAGAAGCCGCCGATGCCGCCTGCGCCGTTCCAGACGGCGGTGACGACGGCGCGGGACTTGCCCTCGCCGGCCGGGGTCACGGTCCAGGTGGTGACCATGGAGGAGTTGCGGTCCTTCTCGACGAGCTGCCCGTCGGTGGGCTCGGTGACCTCCAGGAGGCAGTCGCGGACGCGCTTGCTGGTGGCCTGGAGCTTCCAGTGGACGAGGGTGCCCTCGCCGTCGCCGCCCTCGCGCACCTCGTACTCGCTGAAGTGCTCGGGCAGCAGCTTCGCGCGCGTGCCGCTGTAGTCGGCCAGCGTGTCGAACACGGTCTCCGCGTCCGCCGCGATGATCCGTTCCGTCGTGGACTCGACCTGCGCCATCGCATTTCCTCCAGCTCGTGGTTGTTCCGGTTGTTCCAGGGGGGTGTGCGCCAAGCGAACCACGTGGCTCCCGGGGCGCGAAATCCGGGTGGTGACGCCATGGGGAACAGATACCGCGGGGAACAGATGTCCCCTTCCGCGGAGAGTCCGCGGAGAGTCCACGAAGAGTCCGTGGAGAGGGAGGGCCGACGTACGGGCGGGGTCCGCGCACTCCGAGCAGCTCGCGCCCCCTCCAGGGCCGGCGACACGCCGGAGGGTCACCTGACACGCCGTCATCATGCCCTCCTTTCGGGTCGAACACCGGCGAAGCAGGCCGTGTCCCTCGCCGCGCGGGGCAGTTCACGTTCCATGACCACCCGCGCAGGAATGCTCATCGCCGCTGGGGCGCTGGTCGCCGGTACGGTCACCGTCCTGCCCGCGTCCGCCGCGGGCACCGGTGAACCGGCCCCCCGCCCCTTCCCCCCGCTCTCCTGGACCGCCTGCGGCACCAAGGCGTATCCGAAACTCCAGTGCGCCACCCTCGACGTGCCGCTGAACCACGACGACCCGGCAGGCCGGAGCATCTCGCTCGCGCTGACCCGGATCCCGCACACCGCCAAGACCTCCCAGGGCCCGCTCCTGGTCAACCCCGGCGGGCCGGGCGGCAGCGGACGCGGCATGGCCGGTTACGTCGCCGCCTCGCTGCCCCCGAAGGTCGCCGCCTCGTACGACGTCATCGGCTTCGACCCGCGCGGCGTCGGCAGGAGCGAGCCCGCCCTCGACTGCCGGCCCGGCCACTTCGACCCGGTCCGCCCCGACTCGGTGCCGCGCGGCGCCGACGCCGAGCGGACCGCCCTGGAACGCGCCCAGGCCTTCGCCGCCGCCTGTGGCAAGAAGTACGCCGACGTGCTCCCGTACATCGACACCGTCAGCACCGCCCGCGACCTCGACCTGATCCGGCGGGCGCTCGGCGCCGAGCGGATCAACTACCTCGGCTACTCGTACGGCACCTACCTGGGCGCCGTCTACGCCCGCCTGTATCCGGAGCGGGTGCGGCGGATGGCGCTGGACTCCGTGGTCAACCCGAACGGCGTCTGGTACGAGGACAACCTGGCGCAGGACTACGCCTTCGACACCCGCCACAAGGACTTCATGGCCTGGGTGGCGAAGCACGACGACGTCTACCGGCTGGGCAGGGACCCGGAGGCGGTCGAGGCCGCCTGGTACCGGATGCGCGAGGAGCTGCGCGACGCCCCGGCGGGCGGCAGGGTCGGCCCGGGCGAGCTGGAGGACACCTTCCTGCCCGGCGGCTACTACGACGGCTACTGGCCGAAGCTCGCGCGCGCCTTCTCCGCGTACGTCAACGACCGGGACCCGGCCCCGCTGACGGCTGCCTACGAGCGGTACGCCGAGGCCGACGCCGCCGCCGACAACGGGTACTCCGTCTACGCGGCGGTCCAGTGCCGGGACGCGGCCTGGCCCCGGGACTGGAACGTGTGGCGGAAGGACAACTGGGACATCCACGCCAAGGCGCCCTTCTCCACCTGGAACAACGCCTGGTACAACGCGCCGTGCGCGTTCTGGCCGGTGGAGCCGCTCGGCCCGCCGGACGTCAGCAACGACCAGCTCCCGCCCGTCCTGATCCTCCAGGCCACCGACGACGCCGCCACCCCGTACGAGGGCGGGCTCGCCCTGCACCGGATGGTGCGGGGATCCAGCCTGGTCGTCGAGGAGGGCGGAGGGAACCACGGCGTGACCCTCGCGGGCAACGACTGCCTCGACGAGCACCTCGCCGCCTACCTCGCCGACGGCACCGTGCCGCGCGCCGAGGGCGGGGCCGAGGTGGACGCGGTCTGCACCGCCCTCCCGGAACCGAAGCCGGAACCGGCGGCCGCGCCGAAGCAGAAGAGCGCCACCGAGAGCGCCGTCGAGGACACCGCCTCGGTACGGACCGGGACGACGCTGCACGGCCTCCTCGGCCACGTGCGCTGAGCCGCCCGCCGGCCCCCTGGCCCCTGGCCCCTGCCCGTGGCGCGCAGGGGTCAGGGGGCCGAGGACAGCAGGGTCAGGGAGCGTTCGGCGGCGCGGCCGAGGCGGGGGTGCGGAAGGGCCGCTTCGAGGACCTCCCGGGCCAGCGGGTCGCCGAGCGCGCCCAGGCCCTCGACGCAGGCGAGGCCGACCCGCCAGTGGGGGTCGCCCGCCAGGAGCCGGCGCTCCAGGACGGTGACGAGGGCCGGGACGGATTCGGGGGCGCGCAGGGCGGTCAGCAGACGGACCGGCAGGAGGGCGTAGGCGACGCGGAGTTCGTTGGTCGCGAGGGCGGCGGCGGCGCGTGCGGTGCGCGGGTCGCCGAGCCGGGTGAGGGCGTGGGCGGCGCTGACGCAGCGCTCGGGGTCGCGGTGGTTGAGGAGGAGGACGAGAGCCTCGAAGGCGCGCCGGTCTCCGGCGACGCCGAGCCGGTAGGCGGCGATCTCGCGGGCCCAGAGCGGTCGGCCGGGGGCGGTGAGCACGCGGTGGAGTTCTTCGTGATCGGTGGTGCGGGCCAGTTCCGTGAATGCGGCGGGGACTTCTTCGTCCGCATTCCGGATCTCCTCGCGCAATCGATCGATCATCGAGCAGAATTCGGGATCGGATCGATCATCGAGCATTTCCATGAATCGAGCCTATCCGCGATCCACATCACATCTTCCGAACTTCCCAGGACTGGCGCGCTCGTTACCGGCCGGTTAGTCTCAGACGAGCGGGTTACCCCCGCGCCTCCCATGACGGCCTGGTGACGCAGCCGTCGTGGGTGTTCGTCGGTTCGGCAGTTCTCGACGCGACTCCGGGACAGAGTCCGTCGCCCTTTTTCCCAGGCCCGGAAAGCGGTTCTCCTCCGCGGTTTCCCCGGCCCTGCCCCCGCACCTTTCCGCGCCTGATCCGCGCACCCGTCGTGCCCTCTTCGCGCCCGGCGTGCGCGCGCACCACCTTCAGTCGTCACTCTTCCTCCCAGGAGTCCCCTGATGGACACCCCTCTCTCCACCATCGCCGTCGTCGGCCTCGGCACCATGGGCACCGGCATCGCCGACATCCTCGTCCGGGCCGGCCGTGAGGTCGTCGGCATCGACATCAGCGAGTCCGCGGCCGCCCGGGCCGTCGCCGCCCTGGAGGCGTCCACCGCCCGCGCGGTGGCCCGTGAGCGGATCACCGAGGACGAGCGGCAGGACGCCCTGGCGCGCTTCCGCGTCTACACGGACCTCCAGGCCGCCGCCGCGGCCGACCTCGTCATCGAGGTGGTGCCGGAGTCGTACGAGACCAAGCAGGAGGTCTTCCGGGCGCTCGACGGCATCGTCCGGACCGACACGATCCTCGCCACCGGCACCAACGCGCTCTCGGTGACCCGGCTCGCCGCCGACTCGGCGCACCCGGAGCGGGTCCTCGGCCTGCACTTCTTCGCGCCGGTCCAGGCGATGAAGCTGGTCGAGGTGGTCTCCTCGGTGCTGACCGACCCGCGGGCGGTCGAGGCGGTCACCCGGCTCGCCGAGGACCTCGGCAAGGAGCCGGTGGCGGTCGGCGACCGGGCCGGCTTCATCGCGGACGGGCTGCTCTTCGGCTACCTGAACCAGGCCGCGGCCATGTACGAGGCCCACTACGCCTCCCGCGAGGACATCGACGCGGCCATGAAGCTGGGCTGCGGCCTGCCGATGGGCCCGCTGGAGCTGCTCGACCTGGTGGGCGTCGACACCGCCCGTACCGTCCTCGACGCCATGTACCAGGCGTCCCACGACCGGCTGCACGCCCCCGCGCCGATCCTGAAGCAGCTCTCCGAGGCCGGTCTCACCGGCCGGAAGGCGGGCCGTGGCTTCTACACGTACGCGGCGCCGGGCTCGGCCGAGAAGGTCGACGACGCGCTGACCCCGGCGGCCTCGGGCACCGGCGGCGCGGGGCGCGAGGTCCGCTCGGTGGGCGTGGCCGGTTCGGGCACGATGGCCTCCGGCATCGCCGAGGTCTTCGCCAAGGCCGGGTACGACGTCGTCCTCGCCGCCCGCTCTCAGGAGAAGGCGGACGCGGCCAAGGCATTCGTCGCCAAGTCGCTGGCGCGCTCGGTGGACAAGGGCCGGATGACCGGCGAGGCCCGCGACGAGACGCTGGCCCGGATCACGCCGGCCGGTTCGCTGGACGCCTTCGCCGAGGTCGACCTGGCGGTCGAGGCGGTCGCCGAGGACCTGGAGATCAAGCGGGAGCTCTTCGCCCGCCTGGACAAGATCTGCAAGCCGGGCGCGGTGCTCGCCACCACGACCTCCTCGCTGCCGGTCGTGGCCTGCGCCCAGGCGACCTCGCGCCCGCAGGACGTCATCGGCATGCACTTCTTCAACCCGGCGCCGGCGATGAAGCTGGTCGAGATCGTCCGTACGGTCCTGACCGCCGACGACGTGCACGCCACCGTCCGCGAGGTCACCGCCAAGATCAGGAAGCACGGCGTGGACTGCGGCGACCGGGCCGGCTTCATCGTCAACGCGCTGCTGTTCCCGTACCTGAACAACGCGGTCAAGATGGTCCAGGAGCACTACGCGTCCCTGGACGACATCGACACGGCGATGAAGCTGGGCGGCGGCTACCCGATGGGTCCGTTCGAGCTCCTGGACGTGGTCGGCCTGGACGTCTCGCTGGCCATCGAGAAGGTGCTGCACCGCGAGTTCCGCGACCCGGGGCTGGCCCCGGCGCCGCTCCTGGAGCACCTGGTGGCGGCGGGCTGCCTGGGCCGCAAGACGGGGCGCGGCTTCCGCGAATATGCCCGGCGCTGAGCCCGTAGAGCCCCGCAGGGGCTGGGGCGGGCTCCTGGAGCCCTCCGGCGGTCCGCCCCCGCAGGCGCGTCTTCCTGCACGGATGCAGTACGTTCGGGTCATGCCCAAGGCCGTGAAGACACCCCGTGCCACCTCCCCGTCCGACGCTCAGGAGAGCGCGGCGGGGACCCGTGCCGCCGCGCAGCGGCTGAAGATGCGGCGGGAGCTGGCGGCCGCCGCGATGGAGCTCTTCGCGACCAAGGGGTACGAGGCCACCACCGTCGACGAGATCGCGGCGGCGGCCGGAGTGGCCCGGCGCACCTTCTTCCGCCACTTCCGGTCCAAGGAGGAGGCGATCTTCCCGGACCACGACGACACGCTGGTGCGCGCGGAGGCGGTGCTGAACGCGGCCCCGCCGCACGAGCACCCGCTCGACACCGTGTGCCGGGGCATCAAGGAGGTCATGAAGATGTACGCGGGCTCCCCCGCGATCTCCGTGGCCCGCTACCGGCTGACGCGCGAGGTGCCGACGCTGCGGGAGCGCGAGATCGCCTCGGTGGCCCGTTACGAGCGGCTGTTCACCCGCTATCTGCTCGGCCACTTCGACGAGCGGGACCACCACGACGGCAACGACGACCCGCTGCTCGCCGAGGTGGCGGCCTCGGCGGTGGTCACCGCCCACAACCACGTGCTGCGGCGCTGGCTGCGGGCCGGCGGCCAGGGCGACGTGGAGGCCCAGCTGGACCACGCCTTCGCGATCGTCCGGGAGACCTTCGGCACGGGCATAGGCGCGGGCCGTCCGGGCCCCTCCTCCCCCTCCTCCTCGCAGCAGGCGCAGCAGGCGAAGGCCGCGCAGGAGCCCGCTCCGGAGCCGGCCGCCCGGGTCTCGGCCTCCGGTGACGTGATGGTCGCCGTGGCGCGTACCGACGCTCCGCTCGACGAGGTCATGCGGACCATCCGGCAGGCACTCACGAAGGGCTGAGGCGCCCTTCTCCCGCACCTTCGAAGGTCCGACACGAGGGCCGCCCCCGGTTTCCCGGGGGCGGCCCTCGTCGTATCCGCCCAGGTCACAGCGGCATTCGATCGATCATCGCTCATCCGTGAGCACCTTTTCGCATCTGAGAGAAATTGTTGGCACGCAGTGCCTTGTCAGGTGACACGGCGTGCCATACGTTGATGTTGTCCGGGCGGCCGGAGCGCAGAGGAAGCTCGTGCTCCGGCTGTCCCCACAGCCCTACGGCCGTGCGCCCGGACGCCTGCGTCACAGGCAATCCCTCGCGCCCCACCGGGCGCCGCCACAGCACCACCGCGCCGAAACCGACGGCACACCTCCACAGCAGCAGCACTCCCCGACGCAACCCTCAGACGTCCGTTCCCGGACGCTCTCCGCCGGAGGCACCCCGTGAAGGAAATCCTGGACGCGATCCAGTCGCAGGACACCACGTCCGCCGACTTCGCGAACATCAAGCTCCCCGAGTCGTACCGGGCCGTGACCGTCCACAAGGACGAGGCGGAGATGTTCGCCGGAGTCGCCAGCCGCGACAAGGACCCCCGCAAGTCGCTCCACCTCGACCAGGTCCCGGTCCCCGAGCTCGGCCCGGGCGAGGCGCTCGTCGCCGTCATGGCCAGCTCCGTGAACTACAACTCGGTCTGGACCTCGATCTTCGAGCCCGTCTCGACCTTCGGTTTCCTGGAGCGCTACGGCCGCCTCTCCGAGCTGACCAAGCGCCACGACCTGCCGTACCACGTCATCGGCTCCGACCTCGCGGGCGTCGTGCTGCGCACCGGGCCCGGCGTCAACGCCTGGAACCCGGGCGACGAGGTCGTCGCGCACTGCCTGTCGGTCGAGCTGGAGTCCTCCGACGGCCACAACGACACCATGCTCGACCCCGAGCAGCGCATCTGGGGCTTCGAGACCAACTTCGGCGGCCTCGCGGAGATCGCACTCGTCAAGTCCAACCAGCTGATGCCGAAGCCGAAGCACCTCAGCTGGGAGGAGGCGGCAGCCCCTGGACTTGTGAACTCCACCGCCTACCGCCAGCTGGTCTCCCGCAACGGCGCCGGCATGAAGCAGGGCGACAACGTCCTCATCTGGGGCGCCTCCGGCGGCCTCGGCTCGTACGCCACCCAGTTCGCCCTGGCCGGCGGCGCCAACCCGATCTGCGTCGTCTCCTCCCCGGAGAAGGCCGACATCTGCCGGTCCATGGGCGCCGAGGCGGTCATCGACCGCAACGCCGAGGGCTACCGGTTCTGGAAGGACGAGAACACCCAGGACCCGCGCGAGTGGAAGCGGTTCGGCTCCAAGATCCGCGAGCTCACCGGCGGCGAGGACATCGACATCGTCTTCGAGCACCCCGGCCGCGAGACCTTCGGCGCCTCCGTGTACGTCACCCGCAAGGGCGGCACCATCACCACCTGCGCCTCCACCTCGGGCTACATGCACCAGTACGACAACCGCTACCTGTGGATGTCGCTGAAGCGGATCATCGGCTCGCACTTCGCCAACTACCGCGAGGCGTGGGAGGCCAACCGCCTGATCGCCAAGGGCAAGATCCACCCCACCCTCTCCAAGACGTACA
Source organism: Streptomyces sp. CC208A (assembly GCF_030010625.1). Classification (GTDB taxonomy): domain Bacteria; phylum Actinomycetota; class Actinomycetes; order Streptomycetales; family Streptomycetaceae; genus Streptomyces. Next base: position 73,725 of record NZ_JASCXN010000006.1, read on the forward strand.
CCCTGGAGGAGACCGGTCAGGCGGCGTACGACGTCCACCGCAACCTGCACCAGGGCAAGGTCGGCGTCCTCGCGCTCGCCCCCCAGGAGGGCCTCGGCGTCCGCGACGAGGAACTGCGCGCCCAGCACATCGACGCCATCAACCGCTTCCGCAACATCTGACCTCCTGGGGAACGCACATGACTGAGCGTCAGAAGGACCGGCCGTGGCTCATGCGGACCTACGCCGGTCACTCGACCGCCGAGGCGTCCAACGAGCTGTACCGGCGCAACCTCGCCAAGGGGCAGACCGGTCTGTCGGTCGCCTTCGACCTGCCGACCCAGACGGGCTACGACCCCGACCACGTCCTCGCCCGCGGCGAGGTCGGCCGGGTCGGCGTCCCCGTCTCGCACCTCGGTGACATGCGCCGGCTGTTCCAGGACATCCCCCTGGAGCAGATGAACACCTCGATGACCATCAACGCCACGGCGATGTGGCTCCTGGCGCTCTACCAGGTGGCGGCCGAGGAGCAGGGTGCGGACATCACCAAGCTCCAGGGCACCACCCAGAACGACATCGTGAAGGAGTACCTGTCGCGCGGGACGCACGTCTTCCCGCCCGGCCCCTCGCTCCGCCTCACGACCGACATGATCGCGTACACGGTCAACAACATCCCGAAGTGGAACCCGATCAACATCTGCAGCTACCACCTGCAGGAGGCGGGGGCCACTCCGGTCCAGGAGATCTCGTACGCGATGTCCACCGCCATCGCGGTCCTCGACTCCGTCCGCGACTCGGGCCAGGTGCCCGAGGAGCGGTTCGGCGAGGTCGTCGCCCGCATCTCCTTCTTCGTGAACGCGGGCGTCCGCTTCATCGAGGAGATGTGCAAGATGCGCGCCTTCGGCCGCATCTGGGACACCATCACCCGCGAGCGGTACGGCATCGAGGACGCCAAGCAGCGCCGCTTCCGCTACGGCGTCCAGGTCAACTCGCTGGGCCTCACCGAGGCCCAGCCGGAGAACAACGTCCAGCGGATCGTCCTGGAGATGCTGGCCGTCACCCTCTCCAAGGACGCCCGCGCCCGCGCCGTGCAGCTGCCCGCCTGGAACGAGGCCCTGGGTCTCCCCCGGCCCTGGGACCAGCAGTGGTCGCTGCGCATCCAGCAGGTCCTCGCCCACGAGTCCGACCTCCTGGAGTACGAGGACATCTTCGCCGGCTCCCACGTCATCGAGGCCAAGGTCGACGCCCTCGTCACCGAGTGCCTGGCCGAGATCGACCGGATCCAGGAGATGGGCGGCGCGATGGCCGCCGTCGAGTCCGGCTACCTCAAGGCCCAGCTCGTCTCCTCGCACGCCGAGCGGCGCGCCCGGATCGAGTCCGGCGAGGACAAGATCGTCGGCGTCAACGTCTTCGAGACGACGGAGCCGAACCCGCTCACCGCCGATCTCGACACGGCGATCCAGACCGTCGACCCGGCCGTCGAGGCCCGCGTCGTCGCCGCCGTCGCCCGCTGGCGCGCCGAGCGGCAGGAGTCCACGGACCGCCAGGGCAACGGCGACCCGTTCGTCTTCCCCACCACCCAGCAGGCCCTGGAGCAGCTCAAGGAGGCCGCCCGCGGCACCGAGAACCTCATGGAGGCCACCCTGGAGTGCGCCCGCGCCGGTGTCACCACCGGCGAGTGGGCCGGGGCGCTGCGCGAGGTCTTCGGCGAGTACCGGGCCCCCACCGGCGTCTCCTCCGCCCCGGTCGCCGTGCCGGCCGAGTCCGGCTCCCCGCTGGCCGAGGTGCGCCGCAAGGTGGACCGCACCGCCGAGGACCTGGGTATCGGCAAGCTCCGCTTCCTGGTCGGCAAGCCGGGCCTCGACGGGCACTCCAACGGCGCCGAGCAGATCGCCGTCCGGGCCCGCGACGCCGGGTTCGAGGTGGTCTACCAGGGCATCCGGCTCACTCCCGAGCAGATCGTGGACGCCGCCCTGGAGGAGGACGTGCACGCCGTCGGCCTGTCGATCCTCTCCGGCTCGCACGCCCAGCTGGTGCCGGACGTCCTGGACCGGCTCAAGCAGGCCGGCGCCTCCGACATCCCGGTCGTGGTCGGCGGGATCATCCCGAACGCCGACGCCGAGGAACTGCGCCGGGCGGGTGTGGCCGCCGTCTTCACCCCGAAGGACTTCGGCATCACCGAGATCATCGGCCGTATCGTCGACGAGATCCGGAAAGCCAACAAGCTCAACCCCCTCGAAAGTACGGAGGTCCCCGCATGACCAGCCCCGTGAACCGGCTGCGCCCCCGCCGCTCCTGCCTGGCGGTGCCCGGCTCCAACCCGCGCTTCCTGGAGAAGGCGCAGGGTCTCGCCGCCGACCAGGTCTTCCTCGACCTGGAGGACGCCTGCGCCCCGCTGGCCAAGCCCGAGGCCCGCCACACCATCGTGAAGTTCCTGAACGAGGGCGACTGGACCGGCAAGACCCGCGTGGTCCGCGTCAACGACTGGACGACCCACTGGACGTACCGCGACGTCGTCACCGTCGTCGAGGGCGCCGGCCAGAACCTCGACTGCATCATGCTGCCGAAGGTCCAGGACGCCCAGCAGATCGTCGCGCTCGACCTGCTGCTCACCCAGATCGAGAAGACGATGGGCTTCGAGGTCGGCAAGATCGGCATCGAGGCGCAGATCGAGAACGCCCAGGGCCTCGTCAACGTCAACGCGATCGCCCAGGCCTCGCAGCGCGTCGAGACGATCATCTTCGGCCCGGCCGACTTCATGGCCTCCATCAACATGAAGTCGCTGGTCGTCGGCGAGCAGCCGCCCGGCTACCCGGCGGACGCGTACCACCACATCCTGATGAGCATCCTGATGGCCGCCCGCGCCAACAACCTCCAGGCGATCGACGGCCCCTACCTCCAGATCCGCAACCAGGAGGGCTACCGCGCGGTCGCGCAGCGCGCGGCGGCTCTCGGCTTCGACGGCAAGTGGGTGCTCCACCCGGACCAGGTCGCCGCCGCGAACGAGATCTTCTCGCCCTCGCAGGAGGACTTCGACCACGCCGAGCTGATCCTCGACGCGTACGACTACTACACGTCCGAGGCCGGCGGGAAGAAGGGCTCCGCGATGCTCGGCGACGAGATGATCGACGAGGCCTCCCGCAAGATGGCCCTGGTCATCTCCGGCAAGGGCCGTGCCGCCGGCATGCAGCGCACCAGCAAGTTCGAGATCCCGGAGGCGTAGCACCATGCAGTTCGGCCGCACCTACGAAGAGTTCGAGATCGGCGCCGTGTACAAGCACTGGCCCGGGAAGACGGTCACCGAGTACGACGACCACCTCTTCTGTCTGCTGACGATGAACCACCACCCGCTGCACATGGACGTGAACTACGCGGAGAACACGACGGACTTCAAGAAGAACGTCGTCGTCGGCAACTACATCTACTCGCTGCTGCTCGGCATGTCCGTGCCGGACGTCTCCGGCAAGGCGATCGCCAACCTGGAGATCGAGTCGCTGCGGCACGTGGCGCCGACCTTCCACGGCGACACGATCTACGGCGAGACGACCGTCCTCGACAAGACCCCGTCGAAGTCCAAGAGCGACCGCGGCATCGTCTACGTCGAGACCAAGGGCTACAAGCAGGACGGCACCCTCGTCTGCGTGTTCCGCCGCAAGGTGATGGTCCCGACGGCCGAGTACATCGACGCGCGCGGCGGCGAGCAGCCCGGCCGCCCGCCCGTCTCCCACCACCACCCTCAAACGGCGCCCCTGCGGGGCGACAGCGCCGATTCCGAGCTGAACGAACAGGGGAAGTAGTCATGGCGCGACTCGCCCAGACCCACGGTCTGACCGACGTCCAGCAGGAGATCCTCTCCACCGTCCGGGACTTCGTCGACAAGGAGATCATCCCGGTCGCCACCGACCTTGAGCACCGCGACGAGTACCCCCAGCAGATCGTCGACGGGCTCAAGGAGCTCGGCGTCTTCGGTCTGATGATCCCCGAGGAGTACGGGGGCCTGGGTGAGTCGCTGCTCACCTACGCGCTGTGCGTGGAGGAGATCGCGCGCGGCTGGATGTCGGTCTCCGGCATCATCAACACCCACTTCATCGTGGCGTACATGCTCAAGCAGCACGGCACCCAGGAGCAGAAGGAGTACTTCCTTCCGCGGATGGCGGCCGGCGAGGTGCGCGGCGCGTTCTCGATGTCGGAGCCGGGGCTCGGCTCGGACGTGTCGGCGATCACGTCGAAGGCGGTGAAGGACGATGGGGGCACCTCCCATTCGAGCGCAGCCGAGAATGGGGGAGAGTACGTCCTGAACGGCCAGAAGATGTGGCTGACCAACGGCGGTACGTCAACGCTGGTCGCCGTTCTCGTCCGAAGTGACGAAGGCCACCCCGAGGGCACCGCGCCCCACAAGTCGATGACGACCTTCCTCGTGGAGAAGGAGCCCGGCTTCGGCGAGGTCCGTCCCGGCCTCACCATCCCCGGCAAGATCGACAAGATGGGTTACAAGGGGGTCGACACCACCGAGCTCATCATGGACGGCCTGCGCATTCCGGCCAATCGGGTCCTCGGCGGGGTCACCGGGCGAGGGTTTTACCAAATGATGGACGGCGTCGAGGTCGGCCGCGTCAACGTGGCGGCCCGTGGTTGCGGCGTCGCGCAGCGTGCTTTCGAACTCGGCGTCCAGTATGCCCAGCAGCGTCACACTTTCGGAAAGCCGATCGCCCAGCACCAGGCCATCCAGTTCAAGCTGGCCGAGATGGCTACCAAGGTCGAGGCCGCCCATGCGATGATGGTGAACGCAGCACGCAAAAAGGACTCCGGGGAACGAAACGACCTCGAAGCAGGGATGGCGAAGTACCTCGCCTCCGAGTACTGCAAGGAGGTCGTGGAGGATGCCTTCCGCATTCACGGCGGCTACGGGTTCTCGAAGGAGTACGAGATCGAGCGGCTCTACCGCGAGGCGCCGATGCTGCTCATCGGTGAAGGTACCGCCGAGATCCAGAAAATGATCATTGGCCGCAGGCTCCTGGAGGAGTACCGCTTCCAGGGTTGATTGTCGGTTTTGAGTCGATACGGCCGCGAAGAAGATCACACCCCGTGTTCGCCTTCCGGCCGTCGACTCTGTTCCTGGCTTGCCCAGTTGCGCCCCGCAACCGATAGCATCGCCGGAAAGCCGCCGTCCCCACATCGCCAGCGCGGCATCATCCGCTACGAAGGTCATCCATGCCCCACAGCCCAAACTCTGCACACCGCGACAGCCTCAAGGGCGTACGCATCGCACGCGGAGCGTCGCCGTGGCTTCTGCCCACCGTCGCCACGGCGGCGCTGAGCCTCGCGCGCTCCGGCCGTTCGAAGCGCGCCCGGGCCATCGCCGTGCCGACCACCGCGCTCGCGGCCGGCATGCTGTGGTTCTTCCGTGACCCCGAGCGCGAGATCGCTCAGGGCCGGGTCATCTCCCCCGCCGACGGCGTGGTGCAGAGCATCATGCCGTGGAAGGACGGGCGCACCCGGGTCGCCATCTTCATGAGCCCGCTCAACGTGCACGTCAACCGTGCGCCGCTGGCCGGCACGGTGACCTCGGTCGAGCACGTCCCGGGCGGCTTCGTCCCGGCGTTCAACAAGGAGAGCGAGAACAACGAGCGCGTCGTCTGGCACTTCGACACCGAGCTCGGTGACATCGAGATGGTCCAGATCGCGGGTGCCGTGGCACGGCGCATCGTGCCGTACATCCCGCAGGGGACGAAGGTCGAGCAGGGTGACCGCATCGGCCTGATCCGCTTCGGCTCGCGGGTCGACATCTACCTCCCGGAAGGTGTCGATGTCGCCGTCGAGGTCGGTCAGACCACGACCGCGGGGGTGACTCGCATTGACCGTGATTGATCCCGACACACGGGCCGCCGACTGGGTCCCCGACGCCGAGGCGGAGGCCGCCGAGGCAGAGGAGATGCCGCTGTCGCTGAGGCTGTCCATAGCGGACGCCCTCACGCTCGGCAACGCCACGTGCGGTTTCATGGCGGTGTACTTCACCACCACGGGCATCCTCATCCCGCACCTCACCGGCAGCACGGAGACGGGCATGGCGCGCAACAGCGCCGCCACCGCCGTGATACTGATGCTGTGCGCGGCGATCTTCGACCTCTTCGACGGCATCGTGGCGCGCAAGCTCCGCAGCTCGCCGATGGGCGCCGAGCTCGACAACCTGTCGGACCTGATCAGCTTCGGTCTGGCCCCGGCGTACTTCGTGCTCGTCTACGGCATGGTCGCGGACGACGCGCAGCAGAAGGTCTCGGCGGTCGCCGCGATCGTGGTGCTGCTCGCGGTGGTCCTGCGGCTCGCGCGGTTCTCCTGCGTGACGATGAAGGACGGCATGTTCCAGGGCATGCCGAGCCCCTTCGGCGCGCTGACGGTGGTCTCGATCATCCTGCTTGAGCTGCCGTTCATCCCGACGCTGCTCGCGATCATCGGCACGGCGTGGCTGATGGTGAGCCGGGTCGAGTACCCGAAGCCGCGGGGCGTCCTCGCCGCCGCCATGCTCAGCTGGATCATCGGAGCGATGGCCATGCTGGCCGCCTGGGCCTTCGACGCCCCGGGCGGGGCGTTCCTCCTCCAGACCGGCTGTGCCCTCCAGGTCGTGCTGGGCGCCGTGATCCCCCTCTTCGCGACGGCCCGCCGAGTGAACACCTTCCGCGGCAACCGCCGCGAGATCCGGGAGGCCCGGCAGGCGGAGGCGGCGCAGCTGCGCTGACGCCGCCGGGCAGGGACGGAGGCGAAGGGCCCGGAAGCGAGAGCTTCCGGGCCCTTCGTCATGCCAGGACCTTGTAGTAGAGGGTGGTGGCCCGCAGGGTGCCGCCGGGGTCGGCGGCGTATGCCGGGATCGTGCCGGCCGGGGTCCAGCCGGCGCCCCGGTAGAGCCGCTCGGCGGGACTGCCGGTCTGGGTGTCCAGGACGAGGAGGGTGAGGCCGGTGGCGGCCGCGTGGGCCTCGGCCGCGGCAAGGAGACGGCGGCCCAGGCCCCGGCCGCGGGCGGAGCGGTGGACGAGGAGCCGGGCGATCTCGCCGCGGTGGCGGCCGTTGGCCGTGGCGGTACGCAGGAGGGTGACGGCCCCGGTCACGGCGCCGTCCGGCCCGAAGGCCGCCCACACGTCCCGGCCGTCGGCGGCCCCGGCCCACCAGACGGCCGCCTCCGCGGGCTCCAGGGGCGCCAGGAAGCCGACCGAGGCGCCGCCGTCGACGGCGTCCACGAGCAGGGCCCCGAGGGCGTCGGCGTGCGCCCGTACGGCCTCCGGGGCGAGGAGCTCGACGCGGTCGCCGGGCTCGATCCGCTTCTCCAGGCAGAGCAGGCCCGGCCGGTCGTCCCAGGGCTCGGCGTCCTCGAAGCCGAGCCGCCGGTAGAGGGCGAGGGGGCCCCGCCGCCACTCCCAGACGGTGAGCCGCACGGCCCGCGCCCCCGCCGCGGCGGCCCTGCGCAGCGCCTCGCCCATCAGCGCCCCGGCCAGCCCCCGCCCGCGGGCCTCCGGCTCCACCCACAGCCGCTTGATCTCGGGCACGGCCCCGGCCTTCAGGACCAGGCACCCGGCCGGCGCCGGCGCCCCCGGCGCGGTGGCGAGCAGGACGGTGTCGGCGGCGAAGGCGGCGGGGTCCTCGGCCTCGGCACGGCGGGCGGCCGGCAGACCGGCGGGGCCGGCCGGGGCTGCGCCCTTCTCGGTCTCGGTGGCGAGGTGGTAGGCGGTGAGCAGGGCGGGCAGGCGGGGGTGGGCGGCGTTCTCCTCGATCATCACGTGCATGACCGCAGGATCACACCGGCAGGTTTCCGCCAGGTGACACGGCGGCCGGGGAGCGCGAGGCACGGTCAGGCGGACGCGGCCAGGCGGACGCGGTCGCTCGCGCGGCCGGTCAGGAAGGAGGCCAGGGCGGTGCCCTCCTCGGTCACGGCGGCGCGTTCCGCCCGGGAGAAGGGCCGGAGGGGGGTGACGACGAGGACGGAGTCCTTCAGGGTCCAGGTGGCGGAGACCCGGCCGTCGACCAGGGCGACGCGCTCGCCGGCGACGGAGAGCCCGCGGTGGGCGTCGTCGATGATCCGGCTCCGGTCCTGGTAGCCGAGGACCGCGTTGTCGAAGGCGGGCAGGAACCGCACGGGGGCGGGGGTGTCCGGGGCCGGGCGGGGCGCGTCCGGGAGGTCGAGGAGTTCGCGGCCCCGCTCGTCGCGGAAGGCGACGAGTTCGCCGCGTGCGGCCCTGACGGCGGCGGGGAGGCCGGTCAGGCCGCACCAGGCGCGCAGGTCGGCGGAGGAGGCGGGCCCGAAGGCGGCGAGGTAGCGGCGGAGGAGGGTCTGCCCGACGGGGTCGGTGCCGTCCTCGGGAAGCGGGGGGACCTCGCGGCCCAGCCAGCCCGCGAGGGTCTGGTTGCGGACCCCGGCCCTGGCCCCCCACAGGCCGCGCGGGGGCAGCTGGGCCATCGGGACGACGCCCGCGACGAGCAGTTCGCCGAGGGCCCGGCGCGGGGGCCCGGGCCACCGGGGGGCGAGCGCCTCGACGAGTTCGGCCATGGTGCGGGGCGTGCCGTCGGCCATCACCGCGCGGCAGGCGGCGGCCAGCTCGTCCGGGTCGACCCCGGCGAGTTCGGCCCGGTAGGCGGTGAGGACCTTCTGCCGGAGCATGGCGTCGTGGCGGGCGCGCCAGGCGAGCGCGTCCTCGGCGGTGACGAGGTGGACGGTGCGGCGCATCAGGTGGGTGCGGACCACCCGGCGCCCGGTCAGGAGCTCGTCCAGGGTCTCCGGGCGGAAGTCCCGCATCCGCGACCAGAGGCCGGTGAACGGCTCCTGCGGTTCCTGCGCCTGCATCCCGCACAGGTGGGCGACGACGTCGTGGGCCGGGGCGCCGGTGCGGTCGAGGAGGAACTGGCGGGCGAGGGCGGCGCGGTTCAGGGCACGGGCGGAGAGGACGGTCATGGCCTCACGTTCCCACGGAAAGAGGACGGTTTCCGTCCTCTTTCCGTGGGTCGTCGTCCGTTTCAGGAGCGGGTCAGGGGCGGGTCAGGGCGTGTAGCTCTTCGCCGCCTCGGAGACGAAGGGCTGCCGGACCGTGCGCATGCCGCCGGGGGCCTTCTTGTCGGGCTGGAGGATGACGGAGTGGCGCGAGGAGGGGGACTTCGGGTCGCTGAAGTCGTGGGTCATGCCGAAGCCGGGGTCGTGGGCGCTCAGGATGAGGAGCGCCTTGGCGACGCCCTCCCGGCTGAGGTCCTCCTTCTGGCACGCCTTCTTCAGGATCTCGCCGAAGGCCGCCGCGGCGGTCCAGCCGGCGACGACGCCGTTGTCGAGGCCGTCGTCCGGGTAGGCGGCCGCGTAGTCGGCGGCGAGCTTCTTCGCCGCGGGGGCGTCGGCGCCGATCGGGAGGCTCGGGGAGGCGAACCAGTACATCTTCTCCAGGGCCGGGCCCGCCTGCGTGCCCAGGAGCTGGGGTGCGAAGGCCGAGTTGTTGCCGACGACGGGGACGCGCAGGCCGGTCGCGGCGGCGACGCCGACCAGGGAGGCGGCCTGGCGGGGGCCCGCGCTGACGAGCACCGCCTTCACCCCGGCCTGCTTGAGCGCCGAGACCTGCGCCGACATGTCGTTGTCGGTGGGCTTGATCTTCTGCTCGACGATGGTCAGACCGGCCTGCTCGGCGGCGTACTTCGAGCCCTTGAGGGCGTTCTCCCCGTAGTCGCCCTCGAAGTAGACGTGCCCGAGCTTGTCGCCCTTCGTGAGGCCCTTCTCGGTGACGAGGAAGTCGACGGCGTTGATCGTCTCGACGTCGTAGGTGGAGCCGAGGACGCGGATGTACGGGGAGCCGAGGAGCGAGGCCGACCAGGCCTGGGGGATCACCAGGCCCTTGTCCTGGCCGTCGACGCGCTGCTTGACGGCGGCGACGAACGGGGAGCCGATGAACTGGGCGTACCCGATGACCTTCGGCTCCAGCTCGGTGTAGGCGGCGAGCGCCTTCTGCGGGTCGTAGCCGTGGTCGCGGACGGTCAGCTCCAGCTTCCGGCCGCAGATGCCGCCGGCGGCGTTGACCTGCTTCACGTACAGCTGCTGGGCCTGGGTGACGCTCTTGCCGAGGGTGGCGTACACGCCGGTCATGTCGGTGAGCGCGCCGATCGCGATGGTGGTGTCGGTGACGCCCTCGCCGGTCTTCACCCCGCCCGCCCCGGTCTGCTCGCCGTCGCCGGTCTTCGCCTTGGAGCTGCATCCGGCGGCGGTGAGCGCGGCCAGCGTCGCGAGCGTCGCGGCGAGGCCCCGCACGGCCGCCTGTCGTCTGTGCTTCATCGTGTCTCCCCTGAGGGTCGGTGGAACGGGGTGCGCGCGACGAGCCTCGCGAGGCCGCCGGGCAGGAAGAGGACGACGCCGACGACGGCGGCGCCGTAGAGGTAGCGGGCCGCCTCGCCGGGGGCGATGCCGCCGGTGCCGGGGGCGGAGACCAGCGGCAGGGCCTCGGCGTACCGGCCGAGGAGCTGCGGAAGCAGGGCGACGAAGACCCCGCCCGCGACGGCCCCGGCGACGGAGCCGAGCCCGCCGATGACGATCATCGCCAGGTACTCCAGGGAGAGCGCCATGCCGAAGTACTCGGGCACGGTCCGCTGGAAGACCAGGGCGAGCAGGACGCCGGCGAGGCCCGCGTACATGGAGGAGAGGACGAAGACGGCGGCGCGGTGCCGGGCGACGGGGATGCCCATCACGCCGGCGGCGATCCGGTGGTCGCGGATGGCGTTCATGGCGCGCCCGGGGCGGCCCCTGAGCACCCCGCGGGCGAAGAGGACGCCGGCGAGGAGGAGGGCGAGCCCCAGGTACCAGAGCTTCTCCAGGGCGCCGAACGGCACCTGGGCGACGAGGAGTTCGGTGTCGTCGAAGGTGAGGCCGAAGAGACTGAGCGGGGGGACGGCGCGGCCGTTGTAGCCGCCGGTGAGGCCGTGGGCGTTGAAGAGGACGTGCTGGCCGATGAAGATCAGCGCGAGGGTGGCGATGCCGAGGTACGCGCCGTGCAGCCGCCCCGCGATGGGGCTGAAGATCCCGCCCGCGAGGCCCGCGAGGCCGACGGCGAGGACGGCGGCGAGCCAGCCGGGCAGGCCGAGGCCGGTGAGCCCGTCGGTGCCGTCACCGGCCAGGGCGCAGTAGCCGTAGGCGCCGACGGCGAGGAAGAAGGCGTGCCCCATGGAGAGCTGGCCGGTGGCGCCGGTGAGGAGGTTGATGCCGAGGGCGCCGAGGGCGGCGGCCATGGCGAACAGCCCGGCCTGGAGCCAGAACCGCTCCAGGTAGAAGGGGAGGGCGAGGAGCAGCAGGGCCGCGGCGGTCCAGGCGTACGCCTTCGCGGGGATCTTGAGGCGCTCAGACACGGGCGAGCTCCTTCGTGCCGAAGAGGCCGGCCGGGCGGATCAGCAGCACCACGACCATCACCAGGTACGGGGCGAGGTCGCCGATCCCGCGGCCGAGGAAGGCCAGGTCGGACTGGTAGCCGGTGGCGAGGGACTCGACGACGCCGACGATCAGTCCGCCGGCGAGCGCCCCGGTGGTGGAGTCGAGGCCGCCGAGGATCGCGGCGGGGAAGGCCTTGAGGGCGGCCAGCGAGGTGCCGCGTTCCAGGCCGGGGGTGGGGAAGACGGTGAGGAAGAGCGCGGCGACCGCGGCGAGGGCTCCGGCGACCGCCCAGGCGCCGAGCGAGACCCGGCCGAGGCGGACGCCCATGAGGGCGGCGGTCTCCTGGTTCTCGGCGGCGGCCCGCATGGCGACGCCCCAGGAGGTGTACCGGAAGGCGAGGAGGAAGGCGGTGATGAGGAGGGCGGCGGCGAGCAGGGCGGCGATCCGGGTCTGCGCGATCGTCACCGGACCGAAGGTGACGACGGCGTCGCCCCACGGGTCGCCGAGGGCGAGGATGTCGGTGCCGATGCGGCGGGTCAGCTCGGTGGCGAGGAGGATGTCGACGCCGATGGTGACGATGGCGAGGACGCTGTGGTCCGCGCCCCGGTGGCGGCGCATCACCAGGAACTCGACGGCGGCGCCGACGACGGCCGCGCCCGCGGTGCCGACGGCCAGCGCGGGCCAGAAGCCGAGCGGTTCGTGCAGGACGGCGACGAGGTAGCCGCCGGCGAGGAGCAGGGAGGCATGGGCGAAGTTGACGACCTCGGTGGCGCGGAAGATGACGACGAAGCCGAGGGCGATGAGGGCGTAGACGGAGCCCAGCGAGAGCCCGTTGATGAGGAACTCGGCGAAGGTGCTCACGCGGCGGTCTCCTCTCCGAGGTAGGCGCGGACGACCGCCGGGTCGTTCTGTACGTCGGCGGGGCTGCCGTCGGCGATGCGGCGGCCGAATTCGAGGACGGTGACGGAGTCGGCGAGCCGCATGACCAGGCCCATGTCGTGCTCGACGAGCAGCACGGAGATGCCGAGGCCGTCGCGGACGCCGGCGATGACGGCGGCGGTGCGGCGGCGTTCGTCGGCGGTCATGCCGGCGACCGGTTCGTCGAGGAGGAGCAGGGTGGGCTCCATGCAGAGCGCGCGGGCCAGTTCGGCGAGCTTCTGCTGTCCGTACGGGAGCGAGCCCGCGGGTCGCGCGAGCTGGCCGCCGAGCCCGACGAAGTCGGCGATCTCCCGGACGCGGGCCCGGTGCCGGGCCTCCTCGCGGGCGGCGGACGGCAGCCGGAGCCCGGCGGCGAGGAAGCCGGTGCGGGTGAGCCGGTGGCGGCCGAGCATCAGGCTGTCCTCGACGGTGGCGCGGGGCGGCAGGGCCAGGTTCTGGAAGATCCGGCCGACACCGAGTCCGGCGATCTTGTGCGGGGGCAGGTCGGTCAGCTCGTGCTCGCCGAGCCGTACGGAGCCGGAGGTGGCCCGGTACACGCCGGAGAGCACGTTGAAGCAGGTGGACTTGCCGGCCCCGTTGGGCCCGATGAGGGCGTGCACGGTCCCGGGCCTGACGGTGAAGTCGACGCCGTCGAGGGCGGTGAGCCCGGCGAAGCGGACGGTCAGGCTGGTGACGGTGAGGGCGGGGACGTCGGGGCGGGCGGGGCTCGCCGGGCCGTCCGGGCCGTGGGGCGGCGGTGGTGCGGTGCTGCTCATCGGTTCTCCTTGCGACGGAGGCCCTGGAGGGGGATCCGGACGGGGATCCGGGCCTCTTCGTCCCAGCGGGACAGGACGGGGTGGACGGTCCGGGCGCGGGCCCCGTCCTCGGCGGCATCCGCGTCGACGACGCCGAGATAGCGGCGGCGGACCTCGTCGGAGGCGGCGAGTTCGGCCGCCGGCCCCGAGAGGGTGACCTCGCCGACCTCCAGGACGTACGCGTGGGAGGCGAGCCGCAGCGCGAGCGCCGCGTTCTGCTCGACGAGGAGCACGGCCGTGCCCTGGGCGTTGATCTCCCGGACCGCGTCCGCGATGCGGGCCGCCATCAGCGGGGCGAGGCCGAGCGAGGGCTCGTCGAGGAGCAGCAGCTCCGGGGCGGCCATCAGGGCCCGGCCGACGGCGAGCATCTGCTGTTCGCCGCCGGAGAGCAGTCCCGCGGGCTGCCGGGCCCGGTCCGCGAGGACGGGGAACAGCTCGTGGACGCGGCGCAGGGCGGCGGCCTTCGCGGACCGGTCGCCGCGCCGGGCGAGTCCGCCGGCCCTCAGGTTGTCCTCGACCGTCATGCGGGCGAAGACCTGCCGGCCCTCGGGGACCTGGCAGACACCGGCGGCCACGACCCGGTCGGGCGGCAGCCCGTCGAGCGGCCGGCCGGCCGCGGCGACCGTGCCGGAGACCACGGCCCCGCCGTGGAACCGCAGGGTGCGCGAGACCGCCCGCAGCAGTGTGGACTTGCCGGCGCCGTTGCCGCCGAGGACGGTGACGACCGTGCCCGCGGGCACGGTCAGCGAGACGCGCCGCAGGGCGTGCACCGGTCCGTAGCCCGCCGTCAGGTCCGTCACCTCGAGGGCGGGTGCGGTACCTCCCATGACTCCCCTTTTCCCGGCCGCCGTTGTTACTCGTGCGTGCTACTCGGCCGTTCGGTGGCGCTCACCCCAGCACCGCGCCGGACCGTCCGTCCACGGCCGGCGGCGGAAACGCTGCCGGTGACCAGCGGGGCCGCCGGACGGCTGTGCACCCGCACAACACCGCGCGTCAGGGCGTTGCCGTCGGGGGCGGGGCGGTGGATGCTCCCGGCATGGGACGGCGCAGACGACGGACCGGTGACGACTGGAAGGTGCTCGCGCGGGCGTGCACGGCGCTTCTGGAGCGGGTGCCGGAGCTGGTGGACGAGCATCTGACGGAGCTGCACGCGTACGAGCCCGCCTACGGGCGGATCGTGCCGTACGACCAGCACTGGCAGGAGGCGCACGAGGCGATCCGGATCGGCATCGAGATGATCTCGGCGCCCCGGAACTCGCCCCGGCGGGACCTGGAGCACGCGGAGCTGATGGGCCGGCGGCGGGCCGAGCAGGGCATGCCGCTGGAGCTGGTGGTGCACGCGTACCGGCACGCCGGGCACCTGGTGTGGGACGCGCTGATCGAGGGCGCGGGGCCGGACGCGGCCCAGCTCGCGGCGCTGATGCAGTCGGCGACGACGGTGTGGTCGGCGGTGGACGCGCAGGCCGACCGGGCCTCGGAGGCGTACCGGGCGACGGAGGCGGAGCTGCGGCGCCGCACGGACGAGCAGCTCCAGGCGCTCCTGGACGCGCTGTTGCAGGGCGAGCGGTCACCGGAGGTGGTGGCGCGGGCGGCGGCGGGCCTGGACCTGCCGGAGCAGGGGCGGTACGCGGTGGTGGTGCTGCGGCCCGACCGGCGGGAGGAGCGGGAACCCTTCCACCGCCAGGTGCGGGCGGAGGGGCTGCGGTTCCTGTGGCGGATGCGGGCCGACTGCGAGATCGGGGTGGTGGCGCTGGCCGACGGCACGGGCCTGGACGCGCTGGCGGACCTCCTCGACGGGCGGGCCCCGGGACCGGGCGGCATCAGCCCGGTCGTCACGGGCCTCACCGAACTGGGCCGCGCCCGCCGCCTCGCCGAACTCGCCCTCCGCACCTGCCCACCCGGCACCCGCCAGGTCGTCCGCCTGGACCGCCGCATGGCCGGCGCCCTGATCGTGGGCCGCCCGGACCTGGCGGAACTCCTGGTCACCGACGTCCTGGGCGGCCTCCTCGAACTGGACCCGGCGGACCGGGCGGTGCTCCTGGAGACCCTCGACGCCTGGCTGGAGTGCGAGGGCTCGGCGGGCCGCGCGGCAGGCCGCCTCTACTGCCACCGCAACACGGTCTTCAACCGCCTCCGCCGCCTGGAACAGCTCACCTCCCGCTCCCTCTCCCGCCCGAGGGACCTCACGGAGATGACCCTGGCCCTGGACGCCTTCCGGTTGACGTCGCCGGGGTGACGGGCGGGCGTCCGGAGACGCCCGGCCCGTATGGGCTACGCCAGGAAGTCCCGCGCGATGTGCGAGGCCACTTCCTCCAGGAGGGGGCCCGCGTTCGGGATGGACTTGGCGGGGTCCGGTTCCAGGGCGGAGAGGGGGTAGGCGCGGCGGATGCCGGCCGCGCCGAGGGTCTCCGGGGGGAGGGCCAGGCGGCCGCAGACGGCGACGACCTCCTTGCCGGCCGCCCTCGCCGCCGCGGCGACGCCGGCGGGGGCCTTGCCGTGGAGGGTCTGTTCGTCGAGGGAGCCTTCGCCGGTGATGACGAGGGTGGCGCGGTCCAGGGCGGGGGCGAAGCCGAGGACCTCCAGCATCAGCTCGATGCCGGGGCGGAAGCTCGCGCCGAGGAGGAGGGCGCCGTAGCCGATGCCGCCGGCGCCGCCCGCGCCGGGGGAGGCGGCGAGCTCGGTGGCCTCGGGGCCGATCGCCTGTTCCAGGACCCGTGCGTAGTGGGCGAGGGCCGTGTCGAGGGTCTCGACGTCCTCGGGGGTGGCGCCCTTCTGCGGGCCGTAGACGGCGGGCGCGCCCTTGGGGCCGGTCAGCGGGTTGTCGACGTCGCTGGCGAGGATGAACTCGACGTCGGCGAAGCGCGGGTCGAGGCCGGAGAGGTCGGCGGAGGCCAGGTCCGCGAGGGCCGCGCCGCCGGGGCCGACGGGCTCGCCGGCCGCGTCGAGGAAGCGGGCGCCGAGCGCGGCGAGCATCCCGGCGCCGCCGTCGGTGGTGGCGCTGCCGCCGACGCCGAAGACGATCGTGGTGGCGCCCGCGTCGAGCGCGGCCCGCAGCAGCTCGCCGGAGCCGTACGTGGTGGCGGTCAGCGGGGCGAACTCCCCGGCGGGGAGGAGCTGGAGGCCCGACGCCTCCGCCATCTCGACGACCGCGGTGGTGCCGCGCAGCGCGAACGCGGCGGTGACCGGGGTGCCGACGGGCCCGGTGACCCGTACCTCACGCCGCTCGAACCCGGCCGCGACCGCGGCCGCGACCGTGCCGTCGCCGCCGTCGGCGACGGGCAGGGCCTCGACCGAGAGGCCGGGGACGACCTTCCGGAGTCCCGCCGTGACCCGCTCCGCGACCTGCACGGCCGTGAGCGAGCCCTTGAACTTGTCGGCCGCCACGAGCACGTGAGCGACCTGAGTTGCTGCTCCGTCCGTCACCTTGCATCCCTTGCTTTCGAACAGGCAGTCGCGCCAGGGCCGACCCTATCCGTCAGGGCAGACGGCGTGCCACCCCCGGATAACACCACATGTCCGACCATAGTGGGCTCACATGAGCACGGATATGAACGAGTGGCCGCCCTCCGGTCACGTACCGGAACACCTCGCCCCCGACAAGAAGGTCATCGGGATCGGGGTGGCCGCGGTCGCCGCGGTCGTCGCCTGGGCAGCACTGGCCGGGGACTCCTTCGACACCGCCTCCTCCACGGCCCTCTCCTGGGTCCTGGACAACTTCGCGTGGCTGTTCGTGGTCGCCGCGGACACCTTCCTGGTGCTGTGCGTGGTCATCGCGGTGAGCCGGTTCGGCCGGATCCGGCTGGGCGCGGACGACTCGGAGCCGGAGTTCACCAATCTGGCGTGGATCGCGATGATGTTCAGCGCCGGCATGGGCATCGGCCTGATGTTCTACGGCGTCGGGGAGCCGCTCCAGCACTTCCTGGACCCGCCGCCGGCCAGCGGCGTCCCGGCGGGCTCGGGCGCGGCGGCCCAGACGGCGATGGAGTACTCCTTCTTCCACTGGACGCTGACCCCGTGGGCGATCTACGGCATCGCCGGTCTCGCGCTCGCGTACGCGGGCTACCGCAAGGGCCGCGGCCCCCGCCTGAGCAGCGCCTTCGTCCCGCTCCTCGGCGCCCGCCGGGCCGTGTCCTGGCAGGGCAGGGTGGTCGACCTCCTCGCGGTCTTCGCGACCGTCTTCGGCACCGCGACGAGCCTGGGCCTGGGCGCGCTCCAGGTGGCGGAGGGGCTCGACATCACGATGGGCGTGGAGGACTCCACGGCCACCGAGCTGACCATCATCGGCGCGCTGTCGGCGGCCTTCGTCCTGTCGGCCTTCTCGGGGCTGCACAAGGGCGTGAAGTGGCTGTCGACCCTGAACATCGTGCTGGCCGCCTGTCTGGCGCTGTTCGTCTTCCTGCTCGGCCCGACCGTCTACATCCTGGACACGATCCCGGCCTCGGTCGGCACCTACCTGCACCAGCTGCTGCCGCTGGCGAGCCGTACCGGCGCGTTCACCGACAGTGAGTGGCTGGGCGCCTGGACGATCTTCTACTGGGCGTGGTGGCTGTCCTGGGCGCCGTTCGTGGGCACCTTCATCGCCCGGATCTCGCGCGGCCGGACGATCCGCGAGTTCCTGATGGGCGTGCTGCTCGTGCCCTCGGGGGCGACGGTGGTCTGGTTCTGCGTGATGGGCGGGACGGCGATCCGGCTGGAGTCCACGGGCGAGGCCGATCTGGCGGGGGCGGTGGCGGACGGGGTGGAGGCGTCGCTGTTCGCGATGCTGGACGCGCTGCCGCTGGGCACCATCACCTCGGTGGTGGCGATGATCCTGGTGATGACGTACTTCGTCACCAGCGCCGACTCGGCCTCCCTCGTCATGGGCTCGCTGACAAGTCGGGGGGCTCTGCACCCGCCGACGTGGCTGGTGGTGACGTGGGGCGTGCTGATGGCGTCGGTCGCGGCGGTGCTGCTCGTGGTGGGCGGCCTGGACTCGCTCCAGACGGCGACGATCCTGGTGGCGCTGCCGTTCGTGGTGGTCATGCTGGTGCTGTGCTGGGCGCTGATCAAGGAGCTGCGCGAGGACCCGGGCGCGGGCCCGGCCCGGCACCACGCCCTGCACGGCCTCGGCGACGCGGTGCGGGCCCTGGTCGGCGAGGTGATGACCGAACAGGGCCGCACCCGGCACTACCGCCTCCGCCGCGCGGCCCGTTCCCGCACCGACACGGAGGGCGACGAGCCGCCCCGGGAAGGCGGAGCATGACGTACGGCTCCGAGGGTCGCCCGACCCCGCCCGGCCCGGGCCCCGCCGGTCCGGGCCCGGCCGGCCGGCCCTCCGCCGTTCCCGCCGCCGTCGGCCAAGGCCCCACCGGCACTGGTCCCACCGACCCCGGCCTCGCCGACCGGATCCTCGGCGGCTGGACCGGGCGGATCGCCGGGAACATGCTGGGCAAGCCGGTCGAGCAGGGGGAGCACTGGACGCGGGAGCGGATCGACGCCTATCTGCGGCTCACGGACGCGCTGCCGCTCACCGACTACCTCCCGCCGCCGCCCGCCGGGGCGGAGGGCTTCGAGCTGCGGCCCGAATGGCGGCAGTGCGTGCGCGGCGGGATCCGGGAGAGCTGCCGGGACGACGACGTCGACTACACGCTCCTCGGGCTGCACCTGCTGGAGACACACGGCCCCGCCTTCACCACCGAGCAGGTGGGCGAGGTGTGGCTGCTGCGGCTGCCGTACCTCCAGACGTACACCGCCGAGCGGGCCGCGTACCGGAACCTCGCCAACGGCCTGCGGCCGCCGCTGACCGCCACGTACGACAACCCCTACCAGGAGTGGATCGGGGCGCTGATCAGGGCGGACGTCTACGGCTTGACGAGCCCCGGCGACCCGCGCCGCGCGGCCGGCCTCGCCCGCCGGGACGCCGTCGTCTCGCACACCGGCAACGGCGTGTACGGGGCGATGTGGGCGGCCGCCCTGGTCGCCGCCGCCTTCACCGCACCCGACGCCCGCTCCGCCCTGGTCACGGCCCTGGAGGTGGTGCCGCCGGGGAGCCGCCTCGCCAGGACCGTACGGGAGGCGATCGCGCTGTACGAGGCGGGGCTCGGCTGGTCGGCGGCGCTCGACGAGCTGGCGGCGCGCACGGCCGGTCTCGGCTGGATCCACGTGGTGCCGAACGCGGCGGTGCTGACCGCCGGACTGCTCTACGGCGAGGGCGACTTCACCCGCACGATCGCACTGACCGTCCGCGGCGGCCTGGACACGGACTCCAACGGCGCGACGGCCGGCTCGGTCGCCGGTGTGCTGTGCGGGGCGGCGGCGATCCCGCCCCAGTGGTCGGAGCCGCTGCGGAACCGGGTGCGCAGCGCCGTCTACGGCTTCGACGGCGTCGCCATCACCGAACTCGCCGAGCGCACCCTGCGCCTGGCCACGCCACCGGGGTGACCACGGCGCGGGATCAGCCCCCGTGGTGGGGCGGCTCCGGCGGGAGCATGTCGCCGGTGCGGTGGCCCTCGTCGCGGGAGGCGGTCCTGGCCTCCGTGCGGTGGCCGCGCGCGATGTAGTCGCGGACGACGGTCTCCACGGCGTCCTGCGGGCTGCCGACGCCCGTCAGGACCATGACTTCCACGACGAGTTCGGCGTCGAGCGCGATGTTCACCTTGGCCATGGACGCGAACCTAGCACCGGGAAACCCGGTCGCGGGAGCCGTCCGGGCGCGCCTGACCTCCCGGGCATGACCATGGTCGCGATTCTCACCGGTGCCGGCATCTCCACCGACTCGGGCATCCCCGACTACCGGGGGCCGAACGGCCTCTGGCGGCGGGACCCCGGGGCCGAACGGCTGGTCACCTACGGGCCGTACATGGCCGACCCGGAGGTCCGCCGCCGCTCGTGGCTGATGCGGCGGGAGACCTCGCTCCTGACGGCGGAGCCGAACGCGGCGCACCTCGCGATCGCCGCCTTCGAGCGGACCGGGCATGCGCTGCGGGGGATCACGCGGCATGTCGAGAACTGACGGGCTGCACCAGGCGGCGGGGATGCCGGAGCGGAAGGTGTTCGAACTGCACGGCTCCGTCCGGTCGGTGGTGTGCACGGCCTGCCACGCCCGGTCGCCGATGGCGGAGGCGCTGGAGCGCCTCGACGCCGGCGACCCGGATCCGGCGTGCCGGTCCTGCGGCGGGATCCTGAAGCCGGCGACCGTGATGTTCGGGCAGCGGCTCGATCCGGTGGTGCTCGCCGACGCGATGTCGGTGGCCAAGGCCGCCGAGGTGTTCGTCGTGGCCGGGACGAGCCTCCAGGTGCAGCCGGCGGCCTCGCTGGCCGGGATCGCGGCCGAGCACGGGGCCCGGCTGATCATCGTGAACGCCGAGCCGACCCCGTACGACCCGCTCGCCGCCGAGGTCCTGCGCGAGCCGATCGGCACGGCGCTGCCGGCCCTCCTGGAGCGGCTCCGCTAGAACAGGCGGTCCGGGCCGGTGCCCGACGCGAAGGTGCCCGACTCGAAGGCGAGCAGGCGCTGTTTGCGTTCCAGGCCGCCGCCGTAGCCGGTGAGACCGCCGCCGGAGCCGATGACGCGGTGGCAGGGGACGATGACGCTGACCGGGTTCCTGCCGTTGGCGAGGCCGACCGCGCGGGAGGCGCCGGGGTTGCCGAGGGCCTCGGCGAGTTCGCCGTACGTGCGGGTCTCCCCGTACGGGATGAGCCGGAGCCGTTCCCAGACGCGGAGCTGGAACGGGGTGCCCTCCAGGTGGAGTGGCAGGTCGAAGTCGGTGAGTCCGCCCGCGAAGTAGGCGTCGAGCTGGCGGATCGCCTCACCGAAGGGGCGGGGGTCGCGGGCGCCGAAGGTCTCCTCGGGCGGGCGGTGGCGCTGGCCGGTCATGTGGACGCGGCTGAGGACGCCGTCGACGGCCACCAGGGTCAGCGGCTCGTAGGGGCTGTCCACGACCGTGTGCACGACGGTGCGGGGCATGGCGGAACTTCCTTAGGCGGGGAGGTGGTTGATCGGGTGGCTGTCGGTCGCCCACAGGTACTGGACGGCGTAGGCGCGCCAGGGCGCCCAGTGGGCGGAGCGGGCGGTGAGCGCGGCGGGGGTGGCGGGCAGGCCCAGGTGTTCGGCGGCGCGGCGGACGCCGAGGTCGCCGGGGAGGAAGGCGTCGGGGTCGCCGAGCGCGCGCATGGCGATGACCTCGGTGGTCCAGGGGCCGAAGCCGGGCAGGGCGAGCAGCCGGGCGCGGGTCTCCGTGCGGTCCGTGCCGGGGCCGAGGGCGAGGTCGCCGTCGGCGAGGGCCCGGACGAGGGTGAGGAGGGTGGTGCGGCGGCTGCGGGGCAGGGCCAGGGTCTCGGGGTCGAGTCCGGCGAGCGCGTCGGGGGTGGGGAAGAGGTGGGTGAGGCCGCCCTCGGGGTCGTCGACGGGGACGCCGTGGGCGGTGACGAGCCGGGCCGCGTGGGTGCGGGCGGCGGCCGTGGACACCTGCTGGCCGAGGACGGCGCGGACGGCGAACTCGGCCGGGTCGACGGTGCCGGGGACGCGCCGGCCGGGCGCCTTGTCGACGAGCGGGGCGAGCAGCGGGTCGGTGCGGAGCCGGTCGTCGACGGCGGCGGGGTCGGCGTCGAGGTCGAGGAGGCGGCGGCAGCGGCTGATGGCGTGGGTGAGGTCGCGGGGGTCGGTGAGGGAGAGCCGGCAGGCGATGTGGTCGGGGCGCGGGGCGAGGGCGACGATCCCGTGCCCGTACGGGAGGGCGAGGGTGCGCCGGTAGGCGCCGTCGCGCCACTCCTCGACGCCGGGGACGGCGGTGGCGGCGAGGTGGCCGAAGAGGTTCGACGGTTCGAGCGGGGCCCGGAAGGGCAGCCGGAGGCCGATCACACCGGGTGTGTGGGGTGCGGCGGGGCGGGCGGCGCGGGCGCGGAGTTCGCCGGGGGTGAGGGCGAAGACCTGGCGGACGGTGTCGTTGAAGGAGCGGATGGAGGAGAAGCCGGCGGCGAAGGCGATCTCGGCGAAGGGCAGCGCGGTGGTCTCGACGAGCGTGCGGGCGGTCTGGGCGCGCTGGGCGCGGGCCAGGGCGAGCGGGCCCGCGCCCAGCTCGGCGAGGAGCTGGCGCTCGATCTGCCGGGTGGACCAGCCGAGCCGGCGGGCGAGGCCGGGGACGCCCTCCCGGTCCACGACCCCGTCCTGGATCAGCCGCATGGCGCGGGCGACCGCGTCGGCCCGCGCGTTCCACTCCGGGGAGCCGGGGCTGGTGTCGGGCCGGCACCGCTTGCAGGCCCGGAACCCGGCCCGCTGGCAGGCGGCGGCGCTGGGGTGGAACTCCATGTTCTCGGGCTTGGGCGGGACGGCCGGGCAGCTGGGCCGGCAGTAGACCCGAGTGGTGCGGACGGCGGTGAAGAAGACGCCGTCGAAGCGGGCGTCCCTGGACTGGACGGCCCGCACACAGCGCTCGGTCTCGGTGTGCATGGATCCAGGATCGGGGACGGGCGGGCCCGGGGCTGGCAGAAAAACGACAGGGACGTTCAGTCGGAGACCGGCACGGTCCGGTAGTGGGTGGTGAGCCGGCCCTCGCCGTCGAGGACGTGGAAGGCGACCCCGGGCGGGGTGTCCAGGTGGACGTACGGGCTGTCGGGGCCCGGGTGCTCCCAGGGCAGCCGGATGGTGGAGACCACACCGGGGGCGACGAGCAGCGGACGGCCCGCGAAGGTGGTGGCGGCGGCGGTGTGGGCGTGCCCTGCGAGGAAG
Organism: Streptomyces sp. CC208A; assembly: GCF_030010625.1. Taxonomy (GTDB): domain Bacteria; phylum Actinomycetota; class Actinomycetes; order Streptomycetales; family Streptomycetaceae; genus Streptomyces. The sequence goes on from NZ_JASCXN010000006.1 coordinate 96,516, forward strand.
GCGGTGAGGTGCGGGTGCCGGTCGGCGAGCGCGGCGAGCCGCTCCTCGCCGAACTGGCGGATCTCGTCGACGTACGGGGTGTTCAGCGGGACCGGCGGGTGGTGGAAGGCGACGAGGACGGGGGTGTCGTGCGGGGTGTCGGTGAGGACGCGGTCGAGCCGCTCCAGGGTCCCGTCCTCCAGGTACCCGTCGTGTTTGCCGGGGATCGAGGAGTCGCAGACGGCGAGGACGAAGCCGTCGCCGCGCAGGACCTGGTCGACGGGGGCGGTCGGGGCCGGGTCGCCGTCCTCGCGGAGCAGCGGTCCGAGGCCGGCCCGGAAGGCGGCGCGGTCGTCGTGGTTGCCGGGGCAGACGACCAGCGGGTGGCGGCTCGTGAGGAGTTCGCGGGCGCGGTCGTACTCGGCGGGGTCCGCGTGGTCGGCGATGTCGCCGCTGACGAGGACGGCCGCCAGGTCGTACGGCAGCTCCTCCAGGTGGCGCAGGACGGCGCGGGTGCGCGCGGCGGCGCGCTCCCCCGCGTCGATGTGGACGTCGCTGAGGTGGGCGATGACGATCACGTACGGGCCTCCGGCGGTCGGGGTGGGCGGCGGTTCGGGCGGGGTGAACGGTGGTTCGCCCCGGCCGACCGTACGGTGATCATGTGCGGTCGCGTAAGGGCCACTTGGGGGGCAGTGGCCCGCCGGTCACTCGAAGCGGGTGGGGTCCCCGGCGCCGACGCGGACGACCTCGGGCTCGCCGCTGGAGAAGTCGACGACGGTGGTGGGGACGGTGCCGCAGTCGCCGGAGTCGAGGACGGCGTCGACCTGGTGGTCGAGCCGCTCCTTGATCTCCCAGCCCTGGGTCAGCGGCTCCTCCTCGTCGGGCAGGAGGAGGGTGGAGGAGAGCAGGGGTTCGCCGAGTGAGGCGAGCAGCGCCTGGGTGACGACGTGGTCGGGGATGCGGACGCCGACGGTCTTCTTCTTGGGGTGGAGGAGCTGGCGGGGCACCTCCTTGGTGCCGGGCAGGATGAACGTGTACGCGCCGGGGACGGCGGCCTTCACGGCGCGGAAGACCCGGTTGTCGACGTGCACGAGCTGGCCGAGCTGGGCGAAGTCCGCGCACATGAGGGTGAAGTGGTGCCGGTCGTCGAGGCGGCGGATCTCCCGGATGCGGGTGAGGCCCTCGTGGTTGCCGATCCGGCTGCCGAGGGCGTAGCAGGAGTCGGTGGGGTAGGCGATGAGCCCGCCCTTGCGGATCGAGTCGGCCACGCCGTCGATGATGCGCGGCTGGGGGTTCTCGGGGTGCACGTCGATGTACTTCGCCATGGGGCGAGTCTAGGTTCCGCGACCGGCCCGGTCGTCGAGGTCTCTGAGGTGGCGCCAGACGGCCTTGGCGGCGTTGTGCCCGGACATGCCGTGGACGCCGGGTCCTGGCGGGGTGGCGGAGGAGCAGAGGAAGACCGCCGGGTGCGGGGTGCGGTAGGGCCACGGGGAGAGGGTGGGGCGCAGGAGGAGCTGGAGGCCGCGGGCGGCGCCGCAGGCGATGTCGCCGCCGATGTAGTTGGCGTTGCGGGCGGCGAGTTCGGGCGGTCCCGCGGTGGCGCGGGCGAGGATCCGGTCGCGGAAGCCGGGGGCGAAGCGCTCGATCTGCCGCTCGACGGCGTCGGTGAGGTCGCCGCGCCAGCCGTTGGGCACGTGCCCGTACGCCCAGAAGACGTGCTTGCCCTCGGGCGCGCGGCTCGGGTCGACGAGGCTGGGCTGGGCGGTGATGAGGAACGGCGTGTCGGGGGCGGTGCCGGAGGACGCCTGGCGCAGGGCGGTGTCGATCTCGCGGGCGGTGGGCCCGACTTGCACGGTGCCGGCCCGGCGGGCGGCCTCGGCGGTCCAGGGCACGGGGCCGTCGAGGGCGTAGTCGAGTTTGAAGGCGGAGGCACCGTACGTGTAGTGGGCGTAGTGGTGGGCGCCGAAGCCGGTGATGCGGGCGAGGGCGGTGGGCGAGGTGTCGAAGAGGTAGGTACGGGCGGGCGGCAGGTCGTCGAGGCGCTTGACCTCGTAGCCGGTGTGGACGGTGCCACCGAGCTCGGTGAGGTACGCGGTGAGGGCGTCCGGGATCGCCTGGGAGCCGCCCCGGGGCACGGGCCAGCCGACGGCGTGCGCGGCGAGCGCGAAGACGAGGCCGACGGCGGAGGTGGCGATGCCGTCGAGCGGGGCGATGACGTGCCCGACCAGGCCGGCGAAGAGAGCGCGGGCCTTCTCGTCGCGGAAGCGGCGCAGCAGCCAGGTGGAGGGCGGCAGTCCGGCGAGGCCGAAGCGGGCGAGGGTGACCGGGTCGCGGGGCAGCGCGGTCAGCGGCAGCTGCATGAAGTCCCGGGCGAGCGTGTCCCACCGGCCGAGGAAGGGGGTGACGAGCCGCCGGTAGGCGCCGGCGTCGCGCGGGCCGAGGGAGGCGGCGGTCTCGGCGACGGAGCGGGAGAGGACGGCGGCGGTGCCGTCGTCCCAGGGGTGGGCCATGGGCAGGTCGGGGTGGAGCCACTCCAGGCCGTACCGGTCGAGCGGCATGGTCCGGAAGACGGGCGAGCCGGCGCCGAGCGGATGGACGGCGGAGCAGGGGTCGTGGCGGAAGCCGGGGAGGGTCAGCTCCTCGGTACGGGCTCCGCCGCCGACGGTCTCCTTCGCCTCGAAGACGGCCACGGAGTGGCCGCGGCGGGCCAGCTCCACGGCGGCGGTCAGTCCATTGGGCCCCGCCCCCACGACGACGGCATCGAGCAGCGACGTCACCTCGGACTCCTCCCGTCGGCCGACGACTCGGCAGGCCCAGGATAGGCCCGCTCCCGCCGCCGCCGGCGCGGCCCCTGGGGAGGGCCGGATTCCGCTGCGGGCGGCGGTACATGGCCCCGCGTCAGGCCGGGGCGCGCCGGTTCGCGGCGGCGCCCCGCCTCCGGTGGGTGACGGTGCGTCGGCGCCGGGCGATCCCGCTGGTGGCCACGCCCCGGTATCCGCCCCGGTATCCGACGGCCCGGCTCGTGACCGCCCGGCTCGTGACCGCCCGTCGATGCCCGGTGGGCTCCCCGGCTCCTGACCACGGGTCAGTCCCCTGCGGGGCCGGTGGCGAGCAGGGCTCGGATCCGTTCGGCGGTGGCGGCGTCCCTGGCCGCCGTGAACGGCAGGGTGTTGCCGCCGGTGATGCGGAACGGCTCGCCGGTGACGGTGGTCTGCGCGCCGCCCGCCTCCGTGACCAGCAGCAGGCCGGCCGCGTGGTCCCAGGCGTACTCCCAGTTGAAGGCGACCGCGTCGAGTCGGCCGACGGCCAGCGACAGGTACTCCAGGCCGGCCGAGCCGCACGGCCGGGGCCGGACGCCTTCGGTGTGGAGGCCGAGCAGGGCCCGCTTCTGCTCGGGGGTGGTGTAGTCGGGGTGCGAGGTGGCGACCTCCAGGACCGCGCCCGGTGCGGGCGAACCCGACCGGATCGGCGAACCGTTCAGCGTCGCGCCGCGGCCCTTCACCGCGACGGCCAGCTCGTTCCTGGCCGGGGCGTAGGTCCAGGAGGCGAGGAGTTCGCCGTGGCGGGCGAGGGCGACCAGCATGCAGAAGTCGGGTTCGCCGTGGACGAACTGGCGGGTGCCGTCCACCGGGTCGACGATCCACACGGGCGCGTCGCCGCGCAGCGCCCCGTACCGCTCCGGGGCGGCGTGGACGGCCTCCTCGCCGACCACGACGGAGCCGGGCAACAGGGCCGTCAGCGCCTCGGTGAGATGCTCCTCGGCGGCCCGGTCGGCGACCGTCACCAGGTCGTACGGCCCCTTCTTCTCGACGATCTCGTGGGCGGCGAGCTGCCGGAAGCGCGGCATGACCTCCGCCGCGGCCGCCTTGCGGACCGCCTCCTCCACCTCGGTCGTGCCGCCGTCGAGGACGTGCTCAAGGAAGGATTCGATCATGAGTCCAGCTAAGCACGTGGGTCCGACAACGGGTACGGTCCTGCACCGGTCCGGGAGAAGAACACCGGGCATACGCGCCAGGAGTACGCTTCGAACGGTTCCACCCCTTACCGAGAGGCGGGTCGGTCCGGTGCACGGCGAGTACAAGGTCCCCGGCGGGAAGCTGGTCGTCGTCGATCTCGACGTGGCTGACGGGGCGCTGGCCCGGGTCCGCGTGGCGGGCGACTTCTTCCTCGAACCCGACGAGGCGATCCTCGCCATCGACCGGGCCCTGGAAGGCGCCCCCGCCGACACCGACGCCGCCGGGCTCGCCGCCCGCGTCGACGCGGCGCTGCCGCCGGGCACCCGGATGTACGGCCTGACCAGCGAGGGCATCGGGGTGGCGGTCCGCCGGGCGCTCGCGCACGCCACCGACTGGACCGACTACGACTGGCAGCTCGTCCACGAGCCGCCGCTCTCCCCCGCCCTGCACATGGCGCTCGACGAGGTGCTCACCGCCGAGGTCGCGGCCGGCCGCCGGCCGCCGACCCTGCGGGTCTGGGAGTGGGGCGCGCCCGCCGTCGTCATCGGCAGCTTCCAGTCGCTGCGCAACGAGGTGGACCCGGAGGCCGCCGAGCGGCACGGCATCCAGGTGGTGCGCCGGATCAGCGGCGGCGGCGCCATGTTCGTCGAGCCCGGCGACACCATCACGTACTCGCTGTCGGTCCCCGACGCGCTGGTGCAGGGCCTGTCCTTCGCCGACAGTTACGCCTACCTCGACGACTGGGTGCTCGGCGCGCTCGGCGACATGGGCGTCAGGGCCTGGTACCAGCCGCTCAACGACATCGCGACCGAGGCCGGGAAGATCGCGGGCGCGGCGCAGAAGCGCGTGGTGGCCGGCGAGGGGGCGGTGCTGCACCACGTGACGATGGCGTACGACATCGACGCCGACAAGATGACCGAGGTGCTGCGGATCGGCCGCGAGAAGCTGTCCGACAAGGGCACCAGGAGCGCGAAGAAGCGCGTCGACCCGCTGCGCCGTCAGACAGGCCTGCCGCGCGAGGCGGTCGTCGAGCGGATGGTCGACTCCTTCCGGCGGCGGTACGGCCTGACGGAGGGCCAGGTGACGGAGGAGGAGCTGACCCTCGCCAAGGAGCTGGCGGAGTCCAAGTTCTCGTCCCCCGAGTGGACCGCCCGGGTCCCCTGATCCGAGGTGCCCCGCGGAGGGGAACTCCCCGGACGGGTGACCTCCCGCGTACCGGCTCGTTGACGTCGTGGACACGCTGCGTCGACGGCCACGGAGGGCACATTGGGACGGGTGAGAGCACTGACGGCGGCGCTCCTGGGGATGTTCCTGGCGACTGCGCCGGTCGCCCCGCGCGAGGCGGGCGCGATCGTCGGCGGCCGGGAGGCGGCTCCGGGGGCGTACCCGTACGTGGCGGCTCTGGTCGACGTCGAGCGCCACCGGCAGTTCTGCGGCGGCGCCCTGATCGGCCCCCGGCACGTCCTGACGGCCGCGCACTGCCTGACCGGCGGGTACGCCGACACCCGCCGGGTCGCGGTGCTCCTCGGCGCACACGACCTGCGGACGGCGACGGAGTCCCGGTACGCGCGCGTGGCCCGCCCGGCCCGCTTCACGCTCCACCCCGGCTACGACCGCCGCACCCAGCACGACGACCTCGCCGTGATCACCCTGACGGCCCCGGTCCGCCCCGACGCCGGCGTGCGCCCCGTCGCGCTCCCCGACCCTGGCGAATCGTTCACCCACACCCAGCTTGAGGCCGTCGGCTGGGGCGCGACCGCCTTCGGCGAGGGCCCCTCCCCCGTCCTGCGCACGGTCACCCTCGACGCCCTCTCCAACCCCGCGTGCGCCCTGCGCGGCGCCGACCGTCTCACCCCGGCCCAGCTCTGCACCTGGACGCCGGGCCGCGACACCTGCGTGTACGACTCCGGCAGCCCCCTCGTCCACCGCGACCCCGCCGGCCGCCCCGTCCTGGCCGCCCTGGTCTCCTACGGCCGCGGCTGCGCCACGGACTTCCCGGCGGTGAACACCAGGATCACGGCCCACCTTCCCTGGATCGAGCACCACACCGGCGTCCGGCCGCCTGCCGCCTGACCTCTGCCCGGGGAAGCGCTGCCTGGAGAACCGCTGCCTGGAAATACAGAAAGACCCCAGATCGACTGGGGTCTTCGCTGGTGTCCGAGGGGGGACTTGAACCCCCACGCCCGATAAAGGGCACTAGCACCTCAAGCTAGCGCGTCTGCCATTCCGCCACCCGGACAAGGTGTTGGCCGCCTGCTTGTTTCCTCGCGGCGACGAACATCAATCTACCAGGTGTTCGAGGTGCTTCTCACCCACGTTTCCGGTGGTCAGAGCGGTCGGGGGGAGAGGGGTGGGCCGGGCGGGGCCGCTGCCGCACCGGCGGGGCGAATGTGGGCAGCGGCGGAGGAGAGCCGCTGTGCGGCGGCCCAAGCCTGCGAGGAGGCGGTGTGCCATGACAGCGGCAGTCTCGGAGGAGCTGTGGAACGAGTTCCACGCCGTGGTCAACATGACGTCGCGTGAGCTGGAGGACTGGCTGCGCACCTCGGCGGCCGGCGAGGAGACGGAGGAACCGCCGCCGCACGCCGGGAACATCACGGGCCGGCAGGTCCTGGCCGTCCTCGGCAAGCGTCCCGGCGACCTGACGGACTCGGACGCGCGGGTGATGCGGCGGGTGGTCGACATCGTCCACGAGCAGCGCGGCCCGGAACCGCGCGCCACGGCGGGGGACGCCCGGTGGCGGCACTCGATGATGGACATCGGCCACGACCCGTTGAAGCCGGGCTGACGTCCCTGGTGTGGAGGGTCCGGGGGGTGGGGTGGGCCGTGTCTCCCGCCCGATCGCGGGGGTGGTGCTGTCGTTGATCGTCCGCGGCGACGATGATGACGCGGTGAGCAACGCGAACGACTCCGAGCACCGTCCCGCCGGTCCCGTGCGGGCCTCCGGCTCCGGGCGCGGTCCGGCCGTCGCCCGGCGGGTGCGGCCGGTCACGGTCGGCGTCCGCCGCGGCCTCCCCGGCGCCGGCGTACCGCCGGCCGGGCCCGAGGCGCTCGCCGCGCACCTGGAGAGCACGTCCGTCCACGTGTGACGCCACCCACGACCGGGCAGGCCGCGGGGTCCGGCGGGTCCGGCCCGGTCCCATCCTTCTGGGAGACACCCATGCTGAACCTGTCGGTCCTGCTCGAGGACTCCGCCCGCTCGTACCCCGACCGGGACGCGCTGCTCCTCGGCCCGACCCGGCTGACCTACGCCCAGGTCGACGCCGCCGCGAACCAGGTCGCCAACCTGCTCGTCGAGCGGGGCGTCGCGCCCGGCGACAAGGTGGCGCTGAGCTGTCCGAACCTGCCGTACTTCCCGATCGTCTACTACGGGATCCTCAAGGCGGGCGCGGTGGTGGTGCCGCTCAACGTCCTGCTCAAGAGCCGCGAGATCGCGTACCACCTGGAGGACGCCGACGTGGCGGCGTACTTCTGCTTCGAGGGCACGCCGGAGCTGCCGATGGGCGCGCAGGGCTTCGCCGCCTTCCGCGAGGCCGAGAAGGCCCGGCACTTCTTCCTGATCACCGCGGACCCGGCCGCGCCGAGCCCCGTCGAGGGGGCCGAGACCCTGGGTGCCGCGCTCGCCGGACAGAGCCCCGTCTTCGACCCGGTCGTGACCGAGGCCACCGACACCGCGATCATCCTCTACACCTCGGGCACCACCGGCCGGCCCAAGGGCGCCGAGCTGTCGCACGCGAACACCATGATGAACGTGATGGCCTGCAACCGGATGTTCGGGAGCAGGCCGGCGACCGACAGCCACGTGCTGTGCCTGCCGTTGTTCCACACCTTCGGCGCGACCGTGCAGATGCACGCCGGGTTCTCGATGGCCGCCACGCTCCATCTGGTGCCGCGGTTCGACGCGGAGCAGGTGGTGCGCCTGATGGACAGCGAGGAGATCACCTTCTTCGCCGGTGTGCCCACCATGTGGTGGGGGCTGCTCGCCGCGCTCACCGAGGACGTCGACGTGGACCGCATCGCCCGCAACCTGCGGATCGGGGTGTCGGGCGGCGCGAGCCTGCCGGTCGAGATCATCCACCAGGTCCGGGAGCGGCTGCACGTGCAGATCCTCGAAGGGTACGGGCTCTCCGAGACCAGCCCGGTGGTCACCTTCAGCGACCCCGAGCGGGAGCCGCGCCCCGGCTCCATCGGCGTCCCGATCTGGGGCGTCCGGACCAAGCTCGTCCACGACGACTGGTCCGAGGTGACGGAGGCCGGCGAGATCGGCGAGATCGCCGTCAAGGGCCACAACGTCATGAAGGGCTACTACAACCGCCCCGAGGCCACGGCCGAGGTGATGAGGGACGGCTGGTTCCGCACCGGCGACCTGGCCCGCCGGGACGAGGACGGCTTCTACTACGTCGTCGACCGCTCCAAGGACATGATCATCCGCGGTGGCTTCAACGTGTACCCGCGCGAGATCGAGGAGGTGCTGATGACGCACCCGGCGATCAGCCTGGCCGCGGTCGTCGGCGTCCCCCACGAGAGCCACGGCGAGGAGGTCAAGGCGTTCGTCATCCTCGCGCCGGGCGCCGAGGCCACCCCCGAGGAGCTGGTCGCCTGGGGCCGCGAGCAGATGGCGGGCCACAAGTACCCGCGCCTCGTGGAGATCGTGGAGAAGCTCCCGATGACCGCCACCGGCAAGATCCTCAAGCGCGAACTCGCCTGACCGTTCCCGTGGTCTGCCCGGCGCGCGCAGGGGCCGCCGGGCAGGTTCCGGGCGTGACCCGGAGCACCACGGCGTAAGGAAGGCGTCAAAGGGGCCGACGGCGGCGTAAGGGCGTCGTCAACGGAGATCGATTCAGGCCACGCGTGCGATTTTCTCGTGCTGTCCGTTCCTCTCCGAACCTCTTCTAGGAGCTTGCGATGGCCGATGTGGCCTTCGTCGTCACCACGCTCGCGGTGTTCGCGCTGGTGGTCCTGATCGCCAAGGGGGTGGCGAAGCTGTGAGTGCCGAGAACATCGTCGGCCTCGTCGTGGCCGCCGCTCTGCTTGGCTACCTCGTGCTCGCCCTCGTCAAGCCGGAGAGGTTCTGAGTACGGATATGAGCCCCGTCCTTGCCGACGTGCTCCAGGTGTCCGCGCTGATCGTGGCGCTGGCCCTGGTGCACCGTCCCCTCGGCGACTACATGGCCGCCGTCTTCTCCTCCGGCAGACACCTGCGGGTGGAGAGGTGGATCTACCGCGCGGTCGGCGCGAACCCCGACACGGAGATGCGCTGGCCCGCCTATCTGCGCGGTGTCCTGGCGTTCTCCGCCGTGAGCGTGCTGTTCCTCCATCTGATCCTGCGGACGCAGGACGATCTGCCGGGGTCGCTCGGCTTCGCGGCGATCAGCCCGGACCAGGCGTTCAACACGGCCGCCTCGTTCGTGTCGAACACGAACTGGCAGTCGTACTCGGGCGAGTCGTCCATGGGCCACGTCGCCCAGACCGCCGGTCTCGCCGTGCAGAACTTCGTCTCGGCCGCCGTCGGCATAGCCGTCGCCGTGGCCCTGGTGCGCGGCTTCACCCGGTCCCGTACCGGTGAACTAGGTAATTTCTGGGCCGACTTGGTCCGCGCTGTCGTACGCGTCCTGCTCCCGGTCTCCGTGATCGCCGCGGTCCTGCTGGTCGCCGCCGGCGCGGTCCAGAACTTCGCCGGCATCCACGAGGTCACCACCCTCACCGGGCAGACGCAGTCCATCTCCCCCGGTGCGGTCGCCTCGCAGGAGGCCGTCAAGGACCTGGGGACGAACGGCGGCGGTTACTTCAACGCCAACTCCTCCCACCCCTTCGAGAACCCCAACGGCCTCTCCAACCTCCTGACGGTCTTCCTGCTGCTCGTCATCCCGTTCTCGCTGCCCTGCACCTTCGGCACGATGGTCGGCAGCGCGAAGCAGGGGTACGCGATCGTCGGCGCGATGGCCACGATCTGGTTCGCCGGCGTGGTCCTGGTGACCTGGCTGGAGTTCTCGCACCCGGGCACCGCCTCGCAGCTGGCGGGCGGCGCGATGGAGGGCAAGGAACAGCGGTTCGGTGAGGGCGCCTCGTCGCTGTTCGCGGTCTCCACGACCATGACGTCCACCGGCTCGGTCAACTCCTTCCACGACTCCTACAGCGGTCTGTCCGGCGGCGTGCTGCTGCTCGGCATGATGCTGGGCGAGATCGCGCCCGGCGGTGTCGGCTCGGGCCTGTACGGCATGCTGATCATGGCGGTCGTCGCGGTGTTCGTCGCCGGTCTGATGGTGGGGCGCACGCCGGAGTACCTGGGCAAGAAGATCGGCACCCGCGAGATGAAGTACGCGGCCTGCCACATCCTCGTCACCCCGGCCCTTGTGCTGATCGGTACGGCGGTCGCGATGGCCACCGGCCACGGCGAGTCGTCCATGACCAACACCGGCGCGCACGGCTTCTCCGAGGTCCTGTACGCCTACACCTCGGCCTCGAACAACAACGGCTCGGCCTTCGCCGGCTTCGGCGCGGACACCCCGTTCCACAACACGGCGCTCGGCCTGTGCATGCTGCTCGGCCGGTTCCTGCCGATGGTGTTCGTCCTCGCGCTCGCGGGTTCGCTCGCCGAGCAGACGCCCGTCCCCGAGACCGCGGGCACCCTGCGGACCGAGAAGCCGCTGTTCACCGGCCTCCTGGTCGGCGCGATCCTGATCATCACCGGTCTGACCTTCTTCCCAGCCCTGGCTCTTGGCCCGCTCGCCGAAGGACTGGCGTCATGACCACGGACGTAGAGAAGCACGAGGACGAGATGTCCGCAGTCATTCCGGGCACGGCGCCTCACAGCGACCTGCCCACCGGGCACAAGCCCGAGCGCGGCCGGGTCGGCGGGGGCCTGTTCGACCCGAAGCAGCTGGTCAAGTCGCTGCCGGACGCGATCAAGAAACTCGACCCGCGCGTGATGGTCAAGTCGCCGGTGATGTTCGTGGTGCTCGTCGGCTCCATGGTCACCACCGTGCTCGCCATCAAGGATCCGACGGACTGGTTCGGCTGGGCGATCGCCGTCTGGCTGTGGCTGACCACGGTCTTCGCCAACCTGGCGGAGGCGGTGGCCGAGGGCCGGGGCAAGGCCCAGGCCGACACCCTGCGCAAGGCGAAGACCGACACGGTGGCACGCCGGATCATCGGCAAGAACGAGGAGCGGGTACCCGGCACCGAGCTGAAGATCGGTGACCTGGTGGTCTGCGAGGCCGGCGACGTCATCCCCGGCGACGGCGACGTCGTCGAGGGCGTGGCGTCCGTCGACGAGTCCGCGATCACCGGCGAGTCCGCCCCGGTCATCCGCGAGTCCGGCGGCGACCGTTCGGCCGTCACCGGCGGTACGAAGGTGCTGTCCGACCGGATCGTCGTCAAGATCACGACGAAGCCCGGCGAGACGTTCATCGACCGGATGATCAACCTGGTCGAGGGCGCCGCACGGCAGAAGACCCCCAACGAGATCGCCCTCAACATCCTCCTTGCGTCCCTCACCATCGTCTTCCTGCTCGCCGTCGTCACCCTGAAGCCGTTCGCGATCTACGCCGGGGCCGACGAGCAGACCTCGATGATCGTCCTGACCGCTCTGCTGGTCTGCCTGATCCCGACGACGATCGGCGCGCTGCTCTCCGCGATCGGCATCGCGGGCATGGACCGGCTCGTGCAGCGCAACGTCCTGGCGATGTCGGGGCGTGCCGTCGAGGCCGCCGGTGACGTGTCGACGCTGCTGCTCGACAAGACCGGCACCATCACCCTCGGCAACCGCCAGGCATCGGAGTTCGTCCCGGTGCGCGGCACGACGGAGGCCGAGGTCGCCGACGCCGCCCAGCTGTCCTCGCTGGCCGACGAGACGCCCGAGGGCCGCTCCATCGTGGTCCTCGCCAAGGAGAAGTACGGGCTGCGCGAACGCCACCAGGGCGAGTTCGCCCATGCCACCTGGGTCGAGTTCACCGCCCAGACCCGCATGTCGGGCGTGGACGTGGACGGCAGGAAGATCCGCAAGGGCGCGACGGGTTCGGTCGTCGCGTGGGTGAAGGAGCGGGGCGGCGATGTCGCCGAGGACGCGCAGGCGCTCACGGACCGGATTTCCGAGGCCGGCGGCACGCCGCTGCTGGTGGCTGTGGAGGACGACAAGGGCGCGCGTGTCCTGGGTGTCATCCACCTGAAGGACGTCGTCAAGGACGGCATGCGGGAGCGGTTCGACGAGCTGCGCCGCATGGGCATCAAGACGATCATGATCACGGGTGACAACCCGCTGACCGCCAAGGCCATCGCTGAAGAGGCCGGTGTCGACGACTTCCTCGCCGAGGCCACCCCCGAGGACAAGATGGCCCTCATCAAACGCGAGCAGGCCGGCGGCAAGCTGGTCGCGATGACCGGTGACGGCACCAACGACGCGCCCGCGCTCGCGCAGGCGGACGTCGGCGTGGCGATGAACACCGGCACGTCGGCCGCGAAGGAGGCCGGCAACATGGTCGACCTCGACTCCAACCCGACCAAGCTCATCGAGATCGTCGAGATCGGCAAGCAGCTCCTCATCACCCGGGGCGCGTTGACGACCTTCTCGATCGCCAACGACGTGGCGAAGTACTTCGCGATCATCCCGGCCATGTTCGCGGTCGCCTACCCGTCGCTGGACAAGCTCAACATCATGGGCCTGGCCTCGCCCGAGTCCGCGATCCTCTCCGCGGTCGTCTTCAACGCGCTGATCATCATCGCGCTGGTCCCGCTCGCCCTGAAGGGCGTCCGGTACCGGCCCTCCAGCGCGGACTCGATGCTCCGCCGCAACCTCGGGCTCTACGGGCTCGGCGGCCTGATCGCCCCGTTCCTCGGCATCAAGCTCATCGACCTCCTCATCTCCCTCATCCCCGGGCTGCGTTAATCAGAAAGCGTGCTGACCGATCATGAACAACTCCGTAGGAAACGCGGCCCGGCTGCTCTGGGCGGGCCTGCGCATGCTGCTCGTGATGACCGTCGTGACCGGTGTCCTCTACCCCCTCGCGGTCACCGGCATCGCCCAGGGCCTCTTCCCCGACAAGGCCAACGGCTCGATCGTGAAGGCCGACGGCAGGGAGGTCGGCTCCGAGCTCATCGGCCAGACCTGGAACATCAAGGGCACCGACACCCCGGACCCGAAGTGGTTCCAGCCCCGCCCCTCCCACAGCGGCTACGACCCCCTGTCCACCGGCTCCAGCCAGCTCGGCGCCTCCGACCCGACGCTCACCAAGACGGTCGGCGACACCAAGAAGGCCGTGGCCGCGTTCAACGGCGTACCGGAGTCCGAGGTCCCCAAGGACGCGGTCACCGGCTCGGCCTCCGCCGTCGACCCGCACATCTCCCCCGCGTACGCGAAGATCCAGGTCAAGCGCGTGGCCCGGGCCAACGGCCTGGCCGAGCAGCGGGTCGCCGACCTCGTCGACGACCACACCGAGGGCCGTACCGCCGGCTTCCTCGGCGAACCGCACGTCAACGTCCTGAAGCTCAACCTGGCGCTGAGGGACCTGGCCGGGCGCTGACGGCCCCGGTCGCCCGCACGGCCCGGCTCGGGCGCAGACTGGAGAGGGCTCCTCTCCTGCCCGGGGCGGGCCGTAGAACCCTCTGCTTCGACACGAAAGACCACACCAGACATGGGACGCGGCAAACTCCGGATCTACCTCGGCGCGGCTCCGGGGGTCGGCAAGACGTACGCGATGCTGTCCGAGGCCCATCGCCGGGTCGAGCGGGGCACGGACTGCGTGGTCGCCTTCGTCGAGCACCACGGCCGGCCGCGTACCGAGGTGATGCTGCACGGCCTGGAACAGATCCCGCGCCGGGAGATCGACTACCGGGGCAGCACCTTCACCGAGATGGACGTGGACGCGGTCCTGGCCCGCCGGCCCGCCGTCGCCCTGGTGGACGAGCTTCCGCACACCAACGTCCCGGGTTCGCGGAACGCCAAGCGCTGGCAGGACGTCGAGGAGCTCCTCTCCGCCGGGATCGACGTCATATCGACGGCGAACATCCAGCACCTGGAGTCGCTCGGCGACGTGGTCGAGTCGATCACGGGTGTCCGCCAGCAGGAGACCGTCCCCGACGAGGTGGTCCGCCGCGCCGACCAGATCGAACTGGTCGACATGTCGCCACAGGCGCTGCGCCGCCGCATGGCGCACGGCAACATCTACAAGCCGGACAGGATCGACGCCGCCCTGTCGAACTACTTCCGGCCCGGCAACCTCACCGCCCTGCGCGAGCTGGCCCTGCTGTGGGTGGCCGACCGGGTCGACGAGTACCTGAACCAGTACCGCTCGGACCACGAGGTCTCGGCGATCTGGGGTTCCCGGGAGCGGATCGTCGTCGGTCTCACCGGCGGGCCCGAGGGCCGTACCCTCATCCGCCGGGCCGCCCGGCTCGCCGAGAAGGGCGCGGGCGGCGAGGTCCTCGCCGTGTACATCGCCCGCAGCGACGGGCTCACCTCGGCCTCGCCGAAGGAGCTGGCGGTCCAGCGGACGCTCGTCGAGGACCTCGGCGGAACGTTCCACCATGTCATCGGCGACGCCATACCGACCGCCCTCCTGGAGTTCGCCCGCGGGGTGAACGCCACCCAGATCGTCCTGGGCGCGAGCCGCCGCCGCCCGTGGCAGTACGTGTTCGGGCCCGGGGTCAGCGCGACCGTGGCCCGCGAGTCGGGCCCCGACCTGGACGTCCACATCGTCACCCACGACGCCGTCGGGCGGGGCAGGGGGCTGCCGAACCCGCGGCGGAGCCGGCTCGGCGGTCCCCGTCTCCTGGCGGGCTGGCTCGTCGGCGTGGCCGGGCCGCTCCTGCTCACCCTGGCGCTGACGTCGGCAGGCGGCGGCCCGGGGATCGCCAACGAGATGCTGCTCTTCATGGGCCTGACCGTCGGGGCGGCGCTCCTGGGCGGGATGTGGCCGGCGCTCGCGTCGGCCACCGTCGGCTCACTCCTGCTGAACTGGTACTTCACGTCTCCCGTCCACACCTGGACCATCGCCGACCCCGAGAACCTCGTCGCCATCGTCGTCTTCTTCGCCGTCGCGGCGTCGGTGGCGTCGGTCGTCGGCCTCGCCTCCCGCCGCACCCAGCAGGCGGCCCGGCTGCGGGCGGAGTCCGAGACCCTCTCCCTGCTCGCGGGCAGCGTGCTGCGCGGCGACACCAGCCTGGAGGCGCTGCTCGAACGGGTGCGGGAGACCTTCGCCATGGAGTCCGTCGCCCTGCTCGAACGGACCAGCGAGGTCGATCCCTGGACCTGCGCGGGAAACGTCGGCCCCGGCCGGCCGGTCGCCCGCCCCGAGGACGCCGACGTCGACATGCCCGTCAACGACCGTCTGGCGCTCGCTCTGACAGGCCGGGTGCTGCCCGCGGAGGACCGACGTGTCCTGGGCGCCTTCGCCTCCCAGGCGGCCGTCGTCCTGGACCGTCAGCGTCTGGTCGGCGAGGCGGCCGAGGCCCGGCGGCTCGCCGAGGGCAACAAGATCCGCACCGCCCTGCTCGCCGCCGTCAGCCACGACCTGCGCACCCCGCTGGCCGCCATCAAGGCCGCCGTCACCTCGCTGCGCGCCGACGACGTCGAGTGGTCCGAGGACGACCGCGCCGAGCTGCTCGCCGGCATCGAGGAGGGCACCGACCGCCTCGACCACCTGGTGGGGAACCTGCTCGACATGTCCCGGCTGCAGACCGGCACCGTCACACCGCTGGTGCGCGAGACGGACCTCGACGAGGTGGTGCCGATGGCGCTGGGCGGCGTACCGGAGGAGAGCGTCGTCCTGGACATCCCGGAGACCCTGCCGATGGTCGCGGTCGACCGGGGCCTGCTCGAACGGGTCGTGGCCAATGTCGTCGAGAACGCCGTCAAGTACACGCCGGACGGGACACCGGTCCTGGTGTCGGCCAGCGCGATCGGCGACCGGGTGGAGCTGCGGGTCGTCGACCGGGGGCCCGGCATACCCGACGAGGCGAAGGAGGCGGTGTTCGAGCCCTTCCAGCGGTACGGCGACGCTCCGCGCGGCGCCGGGGTCGGCCTCGGTCTCGCGGTGGCCCGCGGCTTCGTCGAGGCGATGGGCGGCACGGTGACCGCCGAGGACACCCCGGGCGGCGGCCTGACGATGGCCATCGCCCTGCCCCGGCTCCCGGCCCAGCTGCCGGCCCGCCCGGAGCTCCCGGCGGAGGCGACCACCTGAGCCACGCCGGGCCCTGTGACCGGGTCGTGCGGCCGGGTCGTGCGGCCGGGCCCTGTGGGGCCCTGTGCCCGGGTCAGCTCATTTCGGCGAACGCCTCGACCGCGCGGGTCTTGCCGGTGACGATGACGACGTCCCCTCTCATGACCACCGTCTCGGCGGTGGCGTGGGTGAAGTCCTCGCCGGAGCGCTTGATCCCGACGACCGTCACGCCGTACTTGCTCCGCACGCCGCTCTGCCCCAGCGGAACACCCGTGACGCTGTCCGGGGCGACGGTCTTCACCAGCGCGTAGTCGTCGTCGAACTCGATGAAGTCGAGCATGCGGCCGGTGACGAGGTGGGCCACCCGTTCGCCCATCTCGTGCTCCGGCAGGACCACGTGATGCACGCCGAGGCGCTCCAGGATCTGGCCGTGCTGGCGGCTGATCGCCTTCGCCCAGATGTTGGGGACGTTCTCCTCCAGGAGGTTGGAGGCGATCAGGATGCTGGCCTCCATGTCCGTGCCGATGCCGACGACCGCGCTGGTGAACTCGTGCACACCCAGCTGGCGCAGCACCTCGGGGTCGGTGCAGTCGGCGACCGCCGAATGGGTGAGGGCGTCGCCGTGGCGCTGGACGAGCGCGGGGTCGGTGTCGATGCCGAGCACGTCCCAGCCCCGCCGGGTCAGCTCCAGGGCGAGGGAACTGCCGAAACGGCCCAGGCCGATGACGGCGACCCGCTGGTCGCCCATCTCGGGATAGTGCTGGGCGAGCCGCTTGCGGCGACGCCGGCGCAGGGAGTGCAGGTAGTTACCCAATGACGGGTCGCTCCTCGGGTAGCTGGTAGCGGCGGGTGCGCTCGCGCAGGGCGAGCGCGGAGACCAGGGTGACCGGACCGAGCCGGCCGACGAACATGAGCAGGATCAGCACGAGCTGCCCGGAGTCCGGGAAGTCGGCGGTGATGCCGGTGGAGAGGCCGACGGTGCCGAACGCGGAGACCGCCTCGAACAGCACCCCTTCGAAGGGCGCCGAGGAGACGGTCAGGAGGGCGAGCGTCGCCCCGATCACCAGACCCACGGCCAGCAGCGCGACGGTCAGCGCCTGCCGCAGCACGTGCGGGGCCAGACGTCGGCCCATGACGGTCGAGTTCGGCTCGCCGCGCACCTCCGCCAGCATGGCGGCGGCGAGGACGGCGAAGGTGGTGACCTTGATGCCGCCGGCCGTGCCCGCGCTGCCGCCGCCGATGAACATCAGCGTGCAGGTCATGAGCAGGGTCGAGGGCTCCATCGCGCCGATGTCGATGGCGTTGAACCCGGCGGTGCGGCTCATCGCGGAGTGGAAGAACCCGTTGAGGAGCTTCTGGCTCCAGTCGAGCGGCCCCAGGGTGCCGGGGTTGCCCCACTCAAGGAGGCACGTGAACAGCATGCCGGTCAGGAGGAGCGCGGCGGTGGTCACCAGGGTCATCCGGGTGTGCAGCGTCCAGTTGCGCCGTCCGGTCAGCCTGCGGCGGGTCCTGTGCCGCAGCAGCTCCAGGAGGACGGGGAAGCCGATTCCGCCGAGGATGACCGCCAGGGCGACGGGCAGCGTGATCCAGGGGTCCCGCGCGTACGGGGTGAGGTTGTCCGAGTGGAGGCCGAAGCCCGCGTTGTTGAACGCGGAGACCGCGTGGAAGAGCCCGGAGTACGCGGCGTCGGCGATGGACCGGTCGTAACCGAACCGCAGCCGCAGCGCCAGCCAGGCTCCCACGGCGAGCTCGACCGCCAGGGTGGTTCCCGCGACCCCGAGCAGGACCCGGCGTACGTCTCCGATGCCGAAGCTCTTCGTCTCCGCCTGGACCGTCAGCTGCATGCGCAGCCTCAGCTTGCCCGAGACGAGCAGGGCGAGCAGCGAGGCCATCGTCATGATGCCGAAGCCGCCGACCTGGATCAGCGCGAGGATCACGTCCTCGCCGAAGCCGCTCCAGTACGTCCCGGTGTCGACCACGACGAGGCCGGTCACGCAGACCGCGGAGGTGGCCGTGAACAGCGCCGTGACGAAGCCGGTCGCCCCGCCGTCCTGCGAGGAGACCGGCAGCATGAGCAGAAAGGTCCCCAGCAGGATCACCGTGGCGAAGGCCATGACCAGGGTCCGGGCCGGGTGTACGGCGAACACCGATCGCCGCGCTCTCGCCAGCTGCCCTGCCACCCGTCGGCCTCCCTCACCTCACCGCGTTTCGGCCGGTGGGCGCATGGAACCCGTCGACGAACCGGCGGCGGTCACCCTACCCCGGAGGTCCGGGAGGGGCACGGCGAGGAACGGGATACCCCTCGGGCGGCCCTCAGAACTTCCCCGGCCGCATCACGGCCGCCGCCAGATAGCCGACCAGTGACAGGGCCACGATCAGCCCCACCCAGTTCTCCTCGCTCACGAACGACCAACTCCTTTGCCCCTGCTTTGCGCGCGGGTCACGCCCGCCCGGATCCGCCCGGCTCAGGAAACCTCCCCCGCTGCCCGCACCGGGAGAACGTTGACGCCCTCCTTCCACCCCGACGGGGGATTCTGACGGGGCTTTGACGTGTGCCCGGCACGATCCGTCAGAGCGCCGTCGAGGAAGAAGCCGTCAGGGCTCCGTCAGAGCGCCGTATGAAGAGCCCGCCCGTCGTGCCCGGCCCGTGGCCCCCGCTTCGACGGGGCACGTGAACGGCGCGTGGCTCCTGCTCGACCGGCCGCGCATGACCCTCCCCCGGGGGCCATGCGCGGCGACATGACATACGGTTCCGCCGGCTGCCGCGCGTCAGGCCGACGCCGCGGGGGTCACCTCCACGCTGTAGATCAGGAACCGGTGGTCGGAGAGGTTCGTCTGGCCCTCGGGGGCCTTCGGTTCCACGACGCACCACCGGCCCTTGAGGTTGCTGAAGACGTAGTCCAGCTTGATGTTGGCGTCGTGTGTCGGGGAGCCCGTGCGCCGGTTCGGGTAGTTCTGCTGGTCGCACTCGGCGTAGCCCGCTTCTCCCGGAAGGCCGTACAGCTCGGCCGGCTTCCAGACCTTGGCGTGCTCCGCCCCGGCCTCCGGCGTGCGGGTGTTGAAGTCACCGCCGAAGACGACCTTGGGGAACTCCTCGACGACGTCCCTGACCGCCAGCTGGTAGTCGTCGCGGTAGTCCAGCTGCGGGAAGTCCTGGTCCGACTCGCTGCGCGGGGAGTGCACGTTGCACAGCCGGACCTCGAAGTAGGTGGCCGTCGCGCACTGGAACGGCGGGACCAGGGCCGTCTGCGGCTGCAGCATCGGGTAGCGGACCGGATCCGACAGGCCCGCCTTCACCACGATGGCGGTGCCGACGTCGTCGTTGGCGTCCTTCGGCTGGCTGGTCCCCGGCAGGGTCTCACAAGGGCTGACCGTCAGCGCGCCCTTCTGCGACCAGTGGTACGGCGTGAAGTTCACGCTCCACCCGGAACCGAGCTGGGACTGCAGCTCTCTCAGCGTGCTCTGGCAGACCTCCTGGAGGAGCATGGCCTGGACGTAATTCTCCTGGACCTTCTGCTTCAGCAGGGCGACCTTCTGCGCGGTCTTCCGTTCCCCGCAGCCCCAGCGGGGGACATCGCACATGTTCCAGTCCAGCACCTGCAGGTTCGTCCCCGACGGCGGCGGCACCGCGGCGCTTCCGCCCGGCGCGGCACCGACGAGTACCAGAGCGGCAGCGGCCGCCATCCCCCACAACTTGCGCACTTCTCTTCCCCTGTCACGGTGTGAACGGTCGTCCGGCGCCATGGCACGCAGGCACGCGGAACGGTGAACGGCCGTCGTACGGACGGCCCGCGGGTTCGAGTCGATCCGAGGACGGAACCGGCCCTCGACCCCACGTCCCCATGCTAGGACCGGGGCGGCTCGTCACCCCGGGGCGCCTCGCGCCAGGAGAGGGACCGAGCGCGCCAAGGGGGACCGCTCACGCCACGATGGGGACGGGACGTGCCGTGATACGGCGATGAGCTGGTGTTTCTCGGTGATCTAGGCTACGGCTCCGTGATCACTCACCCGCATCAGGGGACGATGTCCTCCGCTCTCACACGTCTCGGCTTCCGTGCGGCGCGCCTGGTCGGCGTACCCGATCACGATTTCGCCGGCCTGCTGGGGCTGGGCCCGGAGCAGCTGAACGACGACTTGTGCCGCATACCGGCGGTCACCGGCAACCGCATGGCGGAACTGGGGAGCGCGCGCGTCGGGTGGACCGAGCTGGCAGGACTGCTCGTGCGGGAGTCGGCCGTCGGCGCGTTCGGGGTGTGGGACTACCTGATCGCAGCGGCGCCCACCCCTCTGGCAGGGATCCAGGACGCCTCGGTCTTCTTCGCCGCCGTCGCCGATCCCGGTTCGGACGCCCTCGACGTCGCCGTGGACGGCGGGCACGTCACGGTCACCCATCACAACCAGGGGGAGCTGGGGCATGCGGCGGCCTGCGCCGTCCGCGCCTACGCGCTCGGCCTCTACCGACGGCGGCTGTCCGAGGCCGCGGGACGGGAACTGGTCCCCCTCAGGGTCACCCTCGCGGCCCAGGCACCCCGCGACCACAAGGTCCTGTCCGGGCTTCTCGGCACCCGGGCCATCGACTTCGAGGCGCCGACCAGCTCGATCACCTTCCTGACCGCCGATCTGACGGCCCCCGTCCCGCACACCCAGCCGGGCTTGTCGACCGTGCTGCGGACCCACGCCGAACACCTGCTCACCGCCGCGACTCCCCTGCAGAGCTGGATGGACGTCTTCCGTGCCGAGCTGGCCTCCGCCCACGAGACGGCCTGCCCCACCCTGGCCGTCATGGCACGGCGTATGAACATCAGTGTCCGCACCCTCCAACGCCGCCTCGAGGAGCACGGCACCACGTGGAGCGGCGAGGTGGAGGCCCTGCGTCGGGACCGTGTCACGCGTCTCCTCCGGGACACCGTGCTCAGCGTCGACGCCATAGCCGCCCGAACCGGCTACGCCGATGCCCGGGCCCTGCGCAGGGCGGTCCGACGCTGGCACGACACCACCCCCGGCGACCTGCGGCAGACCGGCCGTCCCCCCACCGGACTCCGGCCGGGCGTCTGCCGGACGAGCCCGGCCCTCTCCTGGGAGCCGGGGCATGGCCCGCAGGCGCGGAGCGGTTCTCGCGGCGAGAACAGTGCGGAACCGGCGAACGGGCAGGACACGGTCGACAATTCGGTGGAGATCAAGTCGGGAGACGTCAAGGAGTCATGATGACCGGAGATCCGACCGATGCGGGTGAGATCCGCGTCGGAGAACTGGCGGAGCTCGCGAGTGGTGACCCGACCCGGGCGACTCGTGCCCTCCTCTGTCTCACCTATGAGGACCCGGATCGGCACTGGCTGGAGGGCCTGCTCCTCGACCAGGTGAGAGAGGACAACGACCCTCAGCTGCGCTCGCTGGCGGTGACCTGCATGGGCCATCTCGGAAGGATGCGCGGAATCGTCGGCACGCGAACGGTCGCCTGCCTGGAGAGGCTTCTTGACGACCCGGTGGTGGGGGGAATCGCCGAGGACGCGCTGGGCGACATCACGGCCTTCGCCGAAGTGGAGTGACCCACGGTGTCCCCCTCCCCCGGGGCCTCCGGCCGGGATGACGGAGCGTCGGTGGCCGGAGACCCGGGCAGCGAGTCCCCTCCTCGTTTCGTGCCGGCACTCGCCCTCGGATCCACCCGCCGAGGCGCGCGGGCAGAGGAGCGGCTCCCCCGACCACGGACAGGTCAGAGCAGCGTCCGCCAGTAGTCCCACCACCGGGTGGCGATGAGCAGCAGGATGCCCAGGTACCAGGTGGCCGGCACCACCCAGTGGAATTCCAATACGCCGGCCACGAGCCCCCGGGGTGCGCGGACGATCCCGTGCCGCAGGTTGTGCACGGTCGTGTACCAGAACATGGCGATGGTCGCGGCCCAGGCCAGGACGCACCACAGGCACAGCGCGCCGATGTCGTACAGCGCCTGGGTCATCAGCCACATGCAGAAGCCGGCGCCGAACAGCGTGCCCGTGTTCAGTCCGAGCCAGAACCAGCGGCGGAACCGGGCGCCGGCCAGCAGTGCGATGCCGGTGAAGGCGACGACCGAGTAGGCGGCGAGCCCGAGCAGGGGGTTGGGGAAGCCGAACACGGACGCCTGGTCGCTCGTCATCACGTTCGTGCACGACACGATCGGGCTGAGGTTGCACGAGGGGCTGAAGCCCGGGTCGGCGAGGAGCTCGAACTTGTCGATGGTGATCACGAAGGAGGCGAGGACGCCGAGGGCGCCGGTCACGATCAGCAGCCGGGCGAGCGCCGGCGACGCGCCGGTCGCACCCGCCGACGTGATCCGCCGCGCGCCTCCGTCCTCCCGTGTCGTGGGGGTGCGGTGCCGGGCGGCCGTGGGGGTACTGGTCATGGGGTCGTTCCGCCTCAGGGGGTGCTCGGGTGGGCTCGTGGCCCGCCCTCGTGGTGGCGACATGGGGCCGAGGGTCAGTGAAGTCAGTCCGTCCCACGGGCGGCAAGGGCCGAACGGCCCGGCAAAGAATGTTCGACGGGCTGCCCGGAGTCCTGCGGCGGAGCGCCGGACGAGCCTCCGGCCCGGGCGGCGGTCAGCATGTCTTCCGTACGCGGGAGCCGCGGGCCGCACCGCTCCCGCAGGGGGGGCACCGCCGCGTCCGCCGCGCGCGGTACCAGGCCGCGTCGGAGCAGAAGCCCGCCGCGTTCGGCTCGCCTCCGCGGCCTGGTGCACCGGAGGACACCACCGGTCGGCGTGTCCGGGCCGCGCCTCACCCACGGGGCGCGGCCATCGGGCCGTTGGGGGTCGTCGCACGGCATGTCGGCTCACGGGTCGCCGCGACCGGCCACACCACGTCCACCGGTACTCCGCGAGCGCGCGCGTACGCCACCAGGTGCGCGGTGGCGTCCCTGCCGTTGGAGGGGGAACCGTCCCAGACCGCGAGCAGCCGGGAGCACTGGCCGATCAGTGCCTCGTCGGCCCCCATACAGGCGTCGCGGGAGTCCGGGTCGTACGGCAGCAGCCGTACCTCCTCGGCCGACGCGAGTACCTCCTGGGCCGCCGCCGACGGAGTCGGCACCGCTCCCTGCGCGGGCTGGAGTACGACGAGTCGCCGGCCCGAGGCGCGCACCGCGCGGCCGAAGGGCGCGGACAGTGCCGCCCCCGCTCGGACCAGTCCCGGCGCCGGATCCCCGAGGCGCTCCTGCCGTACGCGCAGCTCGTGCTCGACGGTTTTCAGCGTGTCCGGGGTCAGGTCGGCGTGTCCCACCGCCAGGATCATCGTTCCCCTCGTTTCCTCGTCCTCGTTCCGGGGCGCGTCGTCCACGCGGCCGCGCGGGACCGGTTCGGCCCGCAGCAAGTGAACCGGGCTCGTCCCGAGGGGCGACAGGGCCGAACGGCCCTCCCGCGCGGTCGGCCCCACGGTTCGGTGCCGACTCGGCGTCACGCGACGCCCAGCAGCTCGTCGGCCGCCCGCCGGCCGCTCGCCACGCAGTGGGCGACGCCGACGCCGTCGTACGCCGCTCCGCAGACCGCCGTCCGCGGCAGCTTCGCGACCGCCTCCCGGATCCGCTCGATCCGCGCGGTGTGGCCGACCGCGTACTGGGGCAGTCCGTCGTGCCAGCGGCTGACCCGCGAGGCCACCGGGGCGGCGGTCAGGCCCAGGATCTCGTCCAGGTCCCGGCGGGCGGCCTCGACGAGCTCGGCGTCGTCCAGGTGCAGCGCCCGCTCGTCCCCGTGGCGGCCGACGGAGGCGCGCAGCACGAAGAGGCCGGTGGCCGTCTCCCGCAGCCACCGCCACTTGTGGGACAGCAGCGTGGCGGCCTTGATGGTGCGTCCTTCCACCGGCGGGACGAGGAATCCGCTGCCGCCGGGCAGGACCGGCAGATCGGCGCGGCGGAAGGCCAGGGTCACGAGGGCCGGTGAGGCGTACTCGATGCCGGACAGGTCGGCCGCGGCGGCCGGGCTCTCGGCTGCCAACAGGTCCGCCGCCGCCCGGGCGGGCGCGGCGACGACCACGCCGTCCGCGGCGAGCACGCGACCGGCCGTACGGATCCGCCAGCCGTCCTCGGTACGGGTCAGCCCGAGGGCCCGGCTGTCGGGCAGGATCTCTCCGCCCCGGTCGCGCACGGCGTCGGCGACGGCGCCCGGCAGCCGGCCGACGCCGCCCGAGATGCCCATGAACACCGGGCCGGCGGGCGCGGCGGGCGCCGGCGCGCGGTGCAGGGAGGCGACGGCGTCGAGCAGCGAGCCGTGCTTCCGGGCCGCCTCGTAGAGAGCGGGGAGCGTCGCGCGCAGCGAGATGCGGGAGGCGTCTCCCGCGTACACGCCGTCGAGCAGGGGTTCCAGGAGCCGGTCGACGACCTCCCTGCCGTACCGTTCGGCCACGTACGCGCCGATCGCGACGTCCTCTCCGACGGGCGTACGCGGCAGGGTGCGGTCCTGCTTCATGCGTGCGATGCCCTCCGGCGAGACCAGGCCCTCCAGCGCCGCCCAGTCGCCCGGCACTCCCAGGACGTGGCCGCGGGGCATGGTGCGGAGGGCGCCGCGGCTCCACAGGGCCGCGGAGGTCGTCACGGCGGGTTCCAGGCACTCGCCGAGCCCGACGGCGCGGGCCAGGTCGACCGCCTCCGGCCGGAGCGCGTACAGGGCTTCCGCTCCCAGGTCCACGGGCACGCCCGCGATCTGGCCGGCCCACAGCTTGCCGCCGAGCCGCCCGGAGGCTTCCAGAA
This sequence comes from Streptomyces sp. CC208A, assembly GCF_030010625.1. Classification (GTDB taxonomy): domain Bacteria; phylum Actinomycetota; class Actinomycetes; order Streptomycetales; family Streptomycetaceae; genus Streptomyces. Next base: position 121,308 of record NZ_JASCXN010000006.1, read on the forward strand.
GCGTCACGCGGACGCCCGCCTCGGTGAGCCGGTGGGCGGCCGCCAGACCGGAGACGCCACCTCCCACCACGACGACGTGTCCCGGTGCCGGGGTGACCTGACCAGCCATGTGCGTGCCTTTCGCGAGAACAGCTCGATGGACGCTCCGGTACGGGGCCGGAGGTCCACGAGCAGTCAACGCGAGGCGTCCATCCCGGCAGAAGGGGCCGAACGGCCCCATCGGAACCTCACCGCGGGCCCGTGACGTACGGCTCCGTAGGTACGAGAGCTTCCGTGAAAGGCCCCTTTGCCGTGACTCTGCCGCCGCTTTGCCGTGACTCTGCCGCCGCCCCGCACGCCCGGTTCCCGGACGGACGTCCGCGTCCTGCACGCGCTCGAAGAGGTCGTGGAACGCGAACTGGACCGCCATTTTGACGACGGCCCTCTGGGGAGGCGGCCGGCCCCTCCCGATTCACCGTTTCGGCGGGACCGTGCCTCGCGATCCGCTGGACGGCAGGGCCCGTCACCGACAGGGCCCGTGCTGCCGCGCATATGCCCCCCGAGAAGGCGGAAGGGCCGTCGGCGTGGAGCCCCACCAGGGGCCGCGTTCGCCGGCTGCCCGTGTGCCGTTCCCGCCGCGCTCGGTTAGACCTGGACCGCAGGGGATGCTCCGGCCCGCCGGACGGCGCTCCCCCGGCGTCACCTGCCTGCCACCCACCGGGAGGAATCCGATGATCACCCGTCGCAGTGTTCTCGGCGGGGCACTCGCCGCGGCCGGCCTGCCGCTCCTCGCCCCCGGTGCCGCACGCGCGGCGGACGGCCCGGTGCCGCCCGCCTTCAGCGTGGCCATGCCGGTGCCGCCGGTGCTCCGCCCCACGTCCTGCGCGGACGGCCGGGACCTCTACGAGGTGACCATCCGCCGGGCGACCGCCGAGATCCTCCCGGGCACCGCCACCGATGTCCTCACCTACGACGGCCACTTCCCCGGCCCCGTCATCCACGCCCGCTCCGGGCGGCAGGTCGTCGTCCGCCAGCACAACGCCCTCGACGCGCCCGTCGCCGTCCACCTGCACGGCGCGAGCGTCCCGCCCGAGTCCGACGGCGGCCCGATGGACGTCTTCGCCCCCGGCACCTCGCGGACGTACACGTACCCCAACCGGCAGCCCCACGCCTCGCTCTGGTTCCACGACCACGCCCACCACAGGGAGTCCGAGCACGTCTACCGCGGACTGTCCGGCACCTACCTGCTCACCGACGAGGCCGAGCAGCGCCTGCCGCTGCCCAAGGGGCGGTACGACGTCCCCGTCACGATCCGCGACGCCCGCTTCGACGAACTCGGGCGACTCGCCTACACCATGGGCGACCGGAACCGCACCACCCTCCTCGCCAACGGCAGGATCACCCCCTACTTCGAGGTCGCGGCGCGCAAGTACCGCTTCCGTCTCCTCAACGGCTCCAACCTCCGCTTCTTCTCGCTGAGTCTGTCCGACGGCACCCCGCTCACCCAGATCGCCTCGGACGGCGGCCTGCTGGAACGCCCCGTCACCGTGCCCGTCCTCACCCTCTCCCCCGGCGAACGCGCCGACGTCGTCATCGACTTCTCCCGCTACCCGCTCGGCACCCGGCTCGTCCTGAAGAACAACGGAACGAACCTCCCGGACCGACTCACCCAGGTCCTGGGCTTCGACGTCACCCACACCGCCGACGACCCCAGCTCCGTCCCCCCGGTCCTGCGCACCCTTCCGGCCGCCGCGGACCTGCCCACCGCCGCCGTCACCCGCGACATCGTCCTCAGCATGGACGAGGACGGGCGCCCGGAGCCCCGCGGATTCGTCAACGGGCGGATGTACGACCCTGATCGCGTCGACACCACGGTCGCCTTCGGCACGTCCGAGATCTGGAACGTCACCAACGCCAACCGGCACGCCGCCCACAACTTCCACCTGCACCTGGTCCAGTTCCGGGTCCTCGAACGCGGCGGGCGGCCCGTGGGCCCCGCCGAGGCCGGGCTGAAGGACACCGTCCGGGTGGCGGCGGGCGAGACGGTGAGACTGCACGTCACGTTCGACGGTTACCGAGGCGACTACGTCTACCACTGCCACATGCTCGACCACTCGGCCATGGGCATGATGGCCACCTTCCGGGTCCGATGACCCTTCGCGGCCGGAGGGCCGGGCGCGCGAACGTCAGCGGAGAGCCGGGATGACGTCGGAGCCGTACGCGTCGATGGTGCCCTCGCGACTGTCGTGCATGGCGTAGACGGCGAACTGGTCGACGCCGAGGTCGCGAAGGTGCTTCAGCTTCTCGATGTGGGCCTCGGCGGGGCCGAGGAGGCAGAAGCGGTCGACGATCTCGTCGGGGACGAAGTCGGTGGACGGGTTTCCGGCGCGGCCGTGGTGGGAGTAGTCGTAGCCGTGCCGGTCCTTGATGTACGCGGTGAGCTCGTCCGGCACCATCGAGGAGTGCTCGCCGTACTTGGCGACCAGGTCGGCGACGTGGTTGCCGACCATGCCGCCGAACCAGCGGCACTGCTCACGGGCGTGGGCCAGGTCGTCCCCCACGTAGGCGGGGGCGGCGACGCACACGGTGACCGAGGCGGGGTCGCGGCCGGCGTCGGCGGCGGCCTGCCGGACGGCCTTGACCATCCACTCGGTCAGGAAGGGGTCCGCGAGCTGGAGGATGAACCCGTCGGCCTTCTGCCCGGCCAGGGCGAGGGCCTTCGGGCCGTAAGCCGCCATCCACACCGGCAGCCGGCCGTTCTTCACCCACGGGATCCGGATCGGATTGCCGTCGACCACCGCCTCCCGGCCCTCGGCGAGGTCGCGGATGACGTCGATGGCCTCACCGAGGCGGGCCAGGGTGTTGGGCTTGCGGCCGGCGACCCGCATGGCGGAGTCGCCGCGGCCGATGCCGCAGACGGTCCGGTTGCCGAACATGTCGTTGAGCGTGGCGAAGGTCGAAGCGGTGACCTCCCAGGTACGCGTCCCCGGGTTGGTCACCATCGTGCCCACGTGGAGCTTGGTGGTGTGTTCGAGGATCTGGCTGTAGATGACGAAGGGTTCCTGCCACAGCACGGCGGAGTCGAAGGTCCAGCCGTAGCGGAAGCCGTTGCGTTCCGCCCGGCGCATCAGGCCCACGACCTGCGACGCCGGCGGGTCGGTCTGCAGGACGAGTCCGAAGTCCAAGGTACGGCCTCCTAGTTCAGGTACTGACAGGTGGAGCGCGGCACGAACGTGCCGTGACCGGCGTGGCCGACGTACTTGCGCTGGTCGATGACGAGTTCACCGCGGGACAGGACGGTCTCGACCTGGCCGGTGACCGTCTTCCCCTCGTAGGCCGAGTAGTCGACGTTCATGTGGTGGGTCTCGGCCGACAACACCTGTGCGGTGTGCGGGTCGTAGATGACGATGTCGGCGTCCGCGCCCGGCGCGATCGTCCCCTTCTGCGGGTAGAGGCCGAACATCCTCGCCGGCGTGGCGCAGGCGATCTCGATCCAGCGGCGCCGCGAGATGTGCCCGTCGACGACGGCCTGGTGGAGGAGGTCCATGCGGTTCTCCACCCCGGGCAGGCCGTTGGGGATCTTCGAGAAGTCCCCCCGGCCCAGCTCCTTCTGCCCCACGAAGCAGAACGGGCAGTGGTCGGTCGACACCACCTGGAGGTCGTTCGTCCGCAGCCCCCGCCACAGCGCCGCCTGGTGCTCCTTCGGCCGCAGCGGCGTACTGCACACGTACTTGGCGCCCTCGAAGTCCGGCTCGGCCAGGTTGTCCGTCGACAGGAACAGGTACTGCGGGCAGGTCTCGCCGAAGACCGGCAGCCCCATGTCCCTCGCCGCCGCCAGCTCCGCCACCGCCTCCTGCGCCGACACGTGCACCACGTACAGCGGGGAGCCCGCGACCCGCGCCAGCTGGATCGCCCGGTGCGTGGCCTCCGCTTCAAGGAGCGCCTTGCGGACCTCTCCGTGGTAGCGCGGATCGGTCTCGCCCCGCGCCAGCGCCTGCTCGACCAGGACGTCGATCGCGATGCCGTTCTCCGCGTGCATCATGATCATGCCGCCCGTCCCGCCGGCCACCTGCATCGCCCGCAGGATCTGCCCGTCGTCCGAGTAGAAGACGCCGGGGTAGGCCATGAAGAGCTTGATGTTCGTTCCGCCGCACCGTCACACGTAGTCTGGCCATCATCGCAGGTCAAACGCGGTTCGGGCAGGGTTGCGAGGTCAGGGTCGAAGGTGCCGCTGATGTCGAGGTCAGGAAGGACGTACAAGGGGGGCACCGGAGTCCCCTCGTAGTCACCGAGGGTGCGCACCGCAGCCTCCCACGCGCCGTCCTTCAGATACCCCAGGACCCGCTGGTAGATGCTGTTGGGTCGGTGCCCCTGCAGGACCTCTTCAGGAAGGTCCTTCCACTGCACGCCATGGCGCACCTTGTAGAGGGATGCCTCAAACGCGACTCGAGGCGGAACTATTCGGGTCTTCTTCTTCGGAGCCGGAAAGCACCCTTCGATCCGCCGCCAATCATCATCCGTCAGCGGCGGAGGCACTAGCATCTCCCGCTCCTGGAACCATCCCTCGAACGGGCAGCCAGCGTTGCGCACCATCCCCGGCACATGACTCGTAACACGGACCTCGATATCCACGAGGTCAAGCAGATCCATCCGTTCAGTGAACTCCAGCACGCCAAGCCGAGGGGTCACGTCAAGGGCCTGATCGATAACTTCGGCAACCCGCGCCTCACGCTGCTGAACCTCTAGGAGGCGCTCAGCGGCATCAGCCCTCAGGTCACGCAGCCGCCGCTCCTTACTCTGCAAGTCCCTTTTCACCTCCTCAATGGATGCTTTGATTTCGAGCTCCACCTCGGCGTCCCCGTCTTCGTCCGTTGCCATGGCATCAGCCAAGGCAACGAGCTTCCTCTTCCGCATACGCTGGCTGCGCTGCAGCTCATCATCGAGGGCCGCGAGACGTGCCTCGTACTCCTGCACCTCGCCGGGAACGTCTCCAAGCCACTCCTCGGCGAGGGCGCGCAACTTCTCATGGTCCCCGAGCGTGCGCGTGACCTCTCGCCACACCACCTCCTCCAGGGGTCCAGCGAGGATTTCCTGACAGTCGCACGGCGGATCGGAACGGCGTCCCGTGCACCGGTACGCGGTCCTCCCCCGCTCTTCACGATGGGCGCCGATGTAGTGGGCGCCACAGAGCGCGGTCACGCGTCGAGACAGTAGGTAGTCCTTGTGGTTCTCCTTGGTAAACGAGCGCCGAGCAAGCGCCTTCCTCACCGCCCGAACTCGAGAGGCTGGCAAGGGCACAGGCACCGGGATGTGGACAGTCTCCCCGTAGAGCGGATTGCCGTCGGGGTCGAGACGCACAGAGCCTCGCCCGCTCTCAACGTTGCGATAGACGATGTATCCGTCCAACGCCGTCTGCATCCACGTCCGGATCAGATTCGCGCCAGTCCAAGGCAGGCCCCGCGCGGTCAAATAGCCCAGCGCGTTGAGGGCCACAGCGGCTTCCTCGGCTGGAAGCAGGTCGTCTGCGAGAAGACGAGCCGATACTTCAAGCAGCCGGACCCCACTCTCACGAAGACTGGGGGGGCCGTTCACGCCCTTTTTGGGCAGCTCCAGCCAGAATGGAGCAACCCCCCCAGGCCATCCTCCTTGGGCGAGCTTCTTCTCACGCCCTCCCATCGTTCGATCGAGGATCATGGCGTGTTCCAGCTCTGCCATGTAGGCCAGGAGGCTGAGCTGGATGCCGAACATCTCGTCTTCGCTGTCGATCCGACCGTCCGCGGTCGCAACGCGGACCTTGCCCCCGTCGACAACTTCAATGTCCGTGGTGTCGTAGACCCAGCGATGGATGTCGCGCATCGTCCGACCAATACGGTCGAGCTTGCCAAAGATCACGAGGTCGTAGCGCAGGGCCGCCAGGTCGGCGTTCAGGGCATCGAGGTCCGGCCGGCGCGCCAGCTTTCCCGAAATACCTCCGTCCGTGTAGACCTCGTATACATAGGACCCCTTCCCCAGTTTGTAGTCCAACCAGGCAAGACACTCGTCAAGCTGCACCTCAAGCCCGTAACCCTTGAGCTGCTTTACGGTGGATACGCGCAGGTAGATGGCAACACGGATCTTTCGCGAGCGCCTAGGCAGCACCATCTTGCGCATATTAGAAGTTACCTCCATTTCCCGGCCAGAAGGTTGAAATTTAGACAGATGGCGCGCGATTTCGCCTGCCGTAGCTCATTTCACTAACGGCCAGGATTCCCACGCCGAGGACCGCCCGGGCCAAAAAGCAATGCCGCGAGACGCCGACGTTCGGCTGGAGTGAAAGTGCGTGGCATCCAACGGATTCTTATTGAAGATCCCTGGACGCCATGCCCATGCGTATGCGTTTCCTTCACCATGAATATCCTCGGCTCACGGCGCAGAGCAGCGCCTGCAATTGAGGCCATCCATTGCAGCGCTGCTCGACGAATACGAGCCTCGCCGCAACATATGGTCGGCCTTCCGGGACCGATGGCCAGCCTCATCGCACGGCGACATCGGGGTCCACGCCAGCTCCACCGCCAAGTGCTGCCAACGCGAACACATCCATGGTCTTCGGATTCGCCGGTTAGGCTAACCGGCGAATCTGCGCTATGTTGCCGCCCTCCCGGGCGACCGAGACCGACCGGAGGCCGACCACTCATTGGGGCGCAAGTCTGTAGCCCTCTGCGACGTGACCCGCGTCACCGTCGCCACGAACCAGCAGCCCGTCTTCCCTGAGCCGCTCAAGGCTGCGCGCCGCGACCCCCTTGGAGGAGCCAACGGCGTGAGCCACTTGCCCAGGCTCGACCCCAGGGTGCGCTGCAACGTAGGCGAGGACAGCTCGGTCCCGACGGTAGTCCCGCTGCAGCAGGTCTTCGGCGAACAAGCCGGCAGCGCAGACACACAGACACAGGGAGGTGCCGGCCATCCCAAAATCGCCGTCCACTGCAGCGACCAGAGCATTTAGGGCGCCAATGGCGAATAGTGCTGAAGCTGAGGCCCGAAGGGGCGGAGAAAATTCACGCAAGAGGCCATCCAGGGCTATAGGTCTAACACGTGGGCCAGATGCAAATCCGACCGCCGTGTAGATTCGCATGGTTCGAGATCACGTTCCAGTCCGATTTGACGTCAGACTGTCTGCTGTGAGCGATGCGGCACTAATGACCTTTGATGATCTCGCCCTGGCAGCCTCGCGGCGGCTAGCAACGAAGCCCCGCATACGCACATGTGTCCGATTCTCGCCCTACTGCTGCCTGCTGGGCGCCGGTTAACTCAGACCTTCGCCCGGAGCCGGGTGGGAGCGACTGAAGGGAGAGTGCAGATGAGCAGCGGAGCGTCCACTCCTGCGGCAGGGACCAGTCCCGCGCTTCTGATCGCCGTGGAGGAACTGGCGGTCGCCCACGACCGCAGCGAGTCCGAGCGGTCCGACGTCACGAGCTCGCAGAACAGCGCGGGCGACGACGGCGAGAACCGCGACCTCAACCTCCCGAAGGCGTAGGGAGGAGCCCATGGAACACCGGCTCGTCACCCATATCGAGAAGGCTCTCGGCTGGGACGGGCCGGGCGCCGTGGGGGTCGCGTTCGTACGCGGTCGCCTCACGGACCCGGACCTGCCCGACCGACTGCTGACACCGCACCGGCTGCTGGACCTGATCAAGCGCCGCCACCTGGCCAACCCGCAGCTGCGCTGCTACGCCGGCGGCGAGGAAGTCCACCCGTCCACCTTCCTGTCCATGAACGTCAACCGACGTAAACAGGCCGTGAGCCAAGCCGACATGGCGGCCCTCGGGCGCATCCTCAACGGAGGCGGCACGGTGGTCCTGGACCATGTGGACTTCTTCGACCCGACGCTGGAAGTCGTCTGCCGCGCGCTGGGCTGGTGGTCGGGCGAGCTGACCTCCGCCAACGCCTACCTCGCGGTCGGGGACACCGACGGGTTCCACCTTCACTGGGACGACCATGAGGTGATCGCCGTGCAGCTGTCCGGCGAGAAGTCCTGGGAGGTCCGCAGACCGTCCCGGGCGGCGCCGATGTACCGCGACGCCGAGCGCAACCACACGTCCTCCGAGGAGGTGCTGTGGAAGGGCACCATGCGGGCCGGGGACATCATGCACATTCCCCGCGGCTTCTGGCACACCGCTACCCGCCTCGGCTCCGGCAGTGGTGGTCACTCGCTGCACGTGACCTTCGGATTCACCAAGCGCACTGGTGTCACCTGGGTCAACTACCTCTCCGACAAGGCCCGTTCCGACGAGGCATTCCGCCACGATCTGGAAGGCGCCGGGGGCACCGGTCCCCAGGGTCTGTCGGACAGGCTCGGCGCCCTGGCCGCCGCCTACAGCCCCGAGCGGTACCTGGACGAGCTGCGGGCCAGCACCCCGCCGGCCCGCCACATGCCCCACGTGGCCGCGTTCGGCTGGCTGGACGGCGTCGCTGCGGTCACCGAGTTCGCCCCCTCGATCGTGCGCTCTGGCGACGCGGTCCAGGTCGTCGGCGGCGGCAAGCGGCTCACCTTCCACGAGCGTGCGGAGCCGGGCCTGCGGGCACTCCTGTCGGGTCACCCGGTTCACCTTGCCGGCGCCGACGAGACCATCCTCACCCTGGCGGACCTGCTGATCACGGAGGGGCTGTGCGAACCGCTGACGGAGACGTCGTCCTCGGGCTACACCGGTCTGGTCACCCCCGTGACGTACTCGAAGCAGCCGCCGACCTCGGCGTGACGCGCCTCGACACCGCCTCCAACTACCTGCACCACCGCTCCCACGAGACCCTGAGCACCGTGGCCCGTGGCCTCCTGCCGAAGTTCACGGTCTCCACCAAGGTCGGATACTTCCCCGACGGACACTCCCTGGATCCGGACCGGCTACGCGCCGCAGTCGAGCAGGCAGTGAAAGACCTCGGGCGTGAACCGGACACGGTCCTCCTCCACAACCCGGAGCACTCCCGCCCCGGCGCCGAGCCCCTAACCGAGGCGTGCGCGGTCCTGGCCGACGCTGCCACCGCAGGGCTGAGCGGCGGGTGGGGGGTATCAAGCTGGGACCCGCGCCCGCTCGTCGACTTCGACGTGCCCCGTCCGGATGTGCTCATGGTTAGGGCCGGGCTGCTCGTCGGCATCGACGTCCTCGATGCGGCCGAGGCTCTCGCCGCACGGTGGCGGCCGTCGCAGGTCTGGGGCATGAGCCCCTTCGGCGGCAGCACGACCGACGCGATCTGGGAGCGCTTCGATCCGAGGATCTTCCTCCGGGACGGGGCGGCGGCTACCAAGGTCCAGGCGGCGTTCCGCTCCGCCTACCATCTCCCCCAGGTCAGCGCAGTCGCAGTCGGCACGGACAATGCCGGCCACCTCCGGGAACTTGTCGGAGCCGTCGCCCACGACGTCGACCGCCCTGTGGTCGCCGAGTACCGCCGGCTCCTTCAAGGACGCCGTCAGAGCGAGTGAAGGTCCTCCACCGCGCGCTGCGCTCCCTTCCGGGCGGCCCCCAGCCGGGGGTCGTCCGGGTCGGCGTGGGGGCCGAGGATCTTCGCGGCGACGAACAGGGTCATCAGTCGGCCGTCCCGGCTCTCCAGATCGGCGCGTCGCTCGCGGCGAACGCGATCGGCGAGCGCGGGCACAGCGAGGGAGGCGCCCCACAGGTTCGCCGCGTCCAGGCCGCGGGGGGCCATGCCCCAGTCCTCCCAGTCGAACATGCAGAACGTGGGTGCGGTGATGTTCGCCCAGTTGAAATCGGCGTGTGCCGAGCGCCACTCCCCCAGTGCCGTGTCGGCGCCCGGGAACACGGCGTGGATCGTGGCGGTGACGAGGTCCTGCGTGACGGTCTCGGTGTCCGGCGACGCGATCCGGTTGGTGGGCTGCGCGGCAAGCGCGTCGAGCGAGCGGTTCATCTCGGCCCACCACCCGTCCGGCAGGCTTGGAGCCTTCGTGATCACGGCGCTGCCCGCCGGCGCAGCCGACAGCAATTCCGTCTCGTCCGCCCGCCACATCACCGGCTCTAGCTCGTCCCGCCACGCCGCCCCCGCGAACCAGCGAGGCTTCGCGATCCCGGACAGAGCCTCCGCGGACGCGGTCCCGTCAGCACCCTGTACCCCGATCCGGTCCAGGCTCCGGCGTTCAACCCGCACCCACGTCCCACGGTCCGTACGGGCCCCGACCGACCGGCGCTTACGCACCACGCTCTCGCGGTCCAGCTCCGTTCCCAGTGACCGCTCGACCCGGGCCAGCACGGCTTCCACCGGCTCCTTGCGCAGATCCACTGAACGCAGCGTCATGCGCCCGAAGGTACCAAGCTGGCGGTCGCGGCGTGCCTGAAGCCGGCCGCTCCGGGAAGACTCCTGGACGTGGCGGTGAAGGTTCCCCCCATGTGGACCGTTCCCCATGCCGGGCGCCGGGTGCGGGCGCCCGACGGCAACGGCTCCAGGTTCCACGTCCGCGACGGCGCCCAGCCTGCTCTAGGAAGCCCAAGCCTGGCCGATGAGACGAAGGAGAATACGAGTCGAGCCGAGGTCAGGCAGGACATGGTCTGCTCCTGCTGCTCGTAGTTGCTCTTCGGTGGTGGTGCCCGAGGCGACCCCGATGACCCTGGCACCGCCTTCCAGGCCAGTGCGTACGTCTTCCAACGAGTCGCCCACGATCACGGTGTTGTCGCGATCGAACTGGGCCCCGTGCTTCGTGGCTGCCCGGTCTTGGGCGATGCCGACGAGAGCCGGGCGGTGGGGGTCGTCGGACGCATAGCCGCCGATGGTGGTATCGAGGTAGCCGATGAGGCCCAGCTCGGACAGCTTGGTCTCGGCGCTGCCTCGCAGGTTTCCCGTCACGACGGTCGGGACCAGGTGCTCCGCCTGCTGAACCGCGGCCAACGCGTCCACGGCTCCGGGCATGATGACCCCCTCGGTGGCCAGCAGTTTCCGGTGGCCGGCCAGACGGTCGGGGAGCTCGGCGACGATGCGGTCCGCCAGCGCCTCAACGCTCTTCTCGGGAACGTGGTTGACGCGCAGGAGTTCGCGGACTGCCAGGGGCATGGTGACTCCGGTGCCGCGGGCCGGCAGAGCGGTCGGGGGACGGCCGACAACGCTTGTGAAGGTCTCCCGGTACACGCGACGGTCGATGTCACCGGTGTAGACGAGGGTGCGGTCGATGTCCCACAAGACCAAGATCATGCGACACGCTCGCTCATGACGGCCTGACCACGTTCCAGGAGGTCTCGGGCGGGAGCCACCGAGGAGTAGCGACGGGCTTCGGCGAGCATCGCGTCCAGGTTGTCATCCAACCGTGCGGAGCGGACTCCGGCGGCAAGAGCGAGGACTTCGTGTCCGGTCGCGGATCCGGCGTCAACATCGCCGGCGCGCATCTGGGCGGTGGCGGCGCGGGAGAGGAACTGGGCGCGGGTGCGGATCTCGTCCGGGCTGAAGGCGTTGCGGGCGTCAGCGAATGCCTGGGCGGCCTGGTCGGGGCGGCCCAGATCGAGCAAGCAGCTGGCTGTCTGACCCATGATCTCGCCGGGGTTGATCCAGTAGAGCCAGTGAGGGTCGTCCTCGCCGCGTCCCCGGGCGCACAGAGCCTGGGCCTCCTCCAGGGCGATGCGAGCCTGGCGTTCCTCGCGCAGGCGGGCGTGCCCGCGGGCCTGGCGGGTGAGGAGCATGGCGTGCAGGGCGGGCGCGTCTTGGTCGGCGATGACCTGGCGGGCGGTGCGTGCGGCGGTGATCGCGTCGCGGGGGTCGCCAGCGGAGTAGCCGTGGATGGCGATGAAGGACAGTGCCCCGGCACGCAGTCTGCTGTCGCCGCTGGCATGGGCAGCGCGCAGGGCTCCGAGGAGAAGGTTGCGGGCGACTTCGTGGGAGCCGCTGTCGAAGTGGTACCAGCCGGTCTGGATCGCGGTGTCCGCGGCCACCGCCGCGAGGCGCCGGCCGGTCGTCTCGGTGAAGTCCCCTTCCTTCAGGAGCCGGAGGAGGACCTTGAGGTGTGCCGTGGCGGCTCGGGCGAGGTTGCCACTGCCGTGGTTGGCATCAGCCTGGCGAAGAGCGTCGGTGGTCGACTGCAGGCTGGTGAGGAGCTGGTCGGAGACGCTGATTCCGTTCCGGGCGGTGGAGGCCATAGCCTCAGAAGGGGCGATGGCTGCTTGCAGGATGTACTGCGTGAGGCCGGCCCCACCCAGGGCGATCACACTGCGGCGGTTCAATCCGGTCATGGCTCCTCCGACGGCTGCGTCCAGTGACGTCACCATACGAGCCGTCGTCCACGGCAGGGCCGGGTCGATGGCTGCGCTGAGCCGCTGCGATTCAGCCTGCGCGAAGGGGGCCAGGAGGAGCGGGCGCAGGTCGACGGGAAGCCCAAGTCCGGTCAGAAGGTCGATGATCGCCTCGCGGCCGTTGACCTGTTTGAGACCGCGCTCCACGTCCGAGATGTAGCCCTGGGTCAGGCCGGTCAGCTCGCGTACGGCTTTCTGGGAGAGCCCGGATCGGCGACGGACAAGGCGTACGACCGTTCCGAAATCCCAGGCAGCAAGAGCCTTGTGCACTTTCTCGTCACGCCAGGCCCGGTCCGGGATCGTCGGCATCTCATCGGTTCGGGCACAGGCAGCACACCGCGTATCCGGGTTGTACCGGCTGATCGACAGCCCGCACCGCTCACACATCCGCCCAGGCGCCTCTGACATGACCACCTCAGCTCCCCTGGTCGTGATCCAGCTCGCCCCAGCCGTGAGACCAGGCTAGGCGGAGATCGATATCGCTGCAGCGATATCGCTGCAGCGGTGCCCTACCAGCCGACACGACTCCAAACTCATGGCACTGCACTCGTTACTCCCCGTTGAACTTCGTTGGTTCCGGGCCGCTTTACTCCGCTGCCGCAGAAGGGAGATGCCCCATGAGGCGAGGACACAGGGCCGTGTCCGCATCACGTGGCAGGCGCCTTCGGCTACGCGACGATCTCGGTGCAGTGCACGCGCCCCTGGGATGCGACCGCGACGACTGGGGCGGGCGGAGCAGTTTCTTCTTGCCGTATCGCATCGCGGGCGCGGCTGGCCGCGAGGGGGCCCCGAAGGCTGATCTCGCTTCAGGGCCGCTCGCGAGCGTCCCGCCAGTAGTTCTGCAGCATGTCGGTCGGCCACTCCGGCTGGTGGACGGGGCCGCGGGGCAGCATCTCGCGGAAGACGGGCGCCAGGTCGATCACCGGCGTGCCGTCATCAGCGTCCAGGTCCGTGACGTGAAGGTCCCGGCCCTCGACTCGCAGCAGCCGGGGGTACGAGACCCCGAGGCGGGCCGGGCGGCGGTGGTTCCGGTGTACGAGTCCGCCGGTGGCCGGCCACTGCGCGTTCCCACGCGGGCTGCGCGGTTCGAGCTCAACATCGCCGTCCGATCCCAGGTGGAAGTGGAAGAGCACCTCGACGTGGCTGAACTCGTCGATCCCTTCGAGGGCACTCTCGGGGATTTCCGGCACGAGACGGATAACCAATTCGACGCCCCCCTTGTAGTCGTCGAGGCGACCGGTCTGGCCCCCGACGACGGTAGCGATCACCGGAACCTGGATGTAGTTGCTGACCTTGAACACGTACTGCCTCTCCTGAATTGGCCGCCGTTCGCGGGCGGACGCTCCCTGATGCGGGCTTCCGTACGCTACCGGTCAGCAGTCGGCGAGCACTGCTCGCGCCTGGGCGTCGAGCTCAGCAGCCGGGCTGCCACCCCGCGTTCGGAACGGACTCAGAGCCCGGCGCATCTGCACGACGGTCTCCCGTGCACGGCCGGACTGCACCCCGGTCATCGCATCGAGCGCCTGCTTCCAGGTGACACAGGCCGCGTCGAGCTGCCCTTGCCGAACCTGGACGTCGCCGAGGTATCCCAAAGTCACGGAGTGGGTCCGCTTGAACTGCGCCCGGCGGGTGCGGACGCTGCGCTTGAACTCCCTCTCAGAGCCCTTCAAGTCGCCGAGATCTCTCAGCGTGGCGGCGGTTTCGTGGGCAAGGCTAGCCTCAGCGAAGAACCAGACGCGCTCCGGTTCCTCGCCTTCGCCGGTGGCACGCCCGAGGTCCTTCTCTGCCCGGAGGAGCGCGGCTGCGGCCTGCGCCTTGTATCCCGCCGCGGCAAGAGCCCGGGCATGTACGACCCCGAGGAGCGCCTTCTCCCGCCAGCACGCCTCTCGGTAGCGGCGGCCGGAGAGGGATCCCTCTGCCAGGCGGACGGCCTCCGCCGGCTGCTTCAGGTCGACCGCCTGGTGAGCCATGGCGCGCAGCACGTGTCCAGCGAGGGGAGCGTCATCGGCCTCCTCGGCGAGCTGGGTCGCCAAGGTCAGCCACCGCAGCGCGATCGGGTGCTCGCCCGCGTCGAAGGACGTCCATCCTGCGAGGTAGGCGAGTTCGGCTGCTGCAGAGGTCATGGCCCGACGTACATGGTCAGTGGGGAACCGGCCGGAGAGAAGTTCGACGACGTCGGTGCGCAGGTAGGCGACGAGGGCTGTGCGCCCCACGCCGTGCCCGCCGCGCTCCTGGTCCCGGCGGGAGAGGAACGTCGTCATCTCGCGGACGCCGGCGACGTCATCGAGGGTGACGGTGCGCTGCGAGAGCGGCTTCCTGGCCCGCGCGCGTTCCCCAGCCTGCCGCCATTCGGCCTCGGAGGGGAGCACCAGACCCGTGACCGAGTAGGCCGTCTGCGCCAGCACCTGGCGTCGCTCTATGTCCATGTCCGTGCTCCCGAGGGTCGCCAGCGTGGTGAGGGCGTCGACGCTCCACCCTGGTGCCGGCAGCGCAGCTCGGCCTTCCTGCGCCAGCCCGATGTCAGCGAGCGTGATGACGCGGCCGAGGCCACGGGTGAGCGTCTCCGCCAAGATATGCGGTGCCCGGCCCTCGGGGATCATGCCTCCGATCCATCGGGCGATGCGCGACTGGTCGCATCGAAGCAGCTCTGTGGCGCCGTTCTCGGCCGCAACGACGCGGAAGCGGGCGGCCAGTTGCCGCTGCGACAAGCCGAGTTCCTGGACGAGAGCGTCCAGTTTGGTGTTGCGCATCCTGCTCACGAGTGCGCACCCCTGTCCCTGAAACGATCTTGCATCACGTGCATCACCTTGCTGAGGCCGCCGGGATACCCGCAGACCCGCAAGCACGGTTCCCTCGTCAGGACGATATTCCTCCAACCCTCCTGCGATGCAACGAGATCGGCCTTGTCACGCCTACGGGCGAGGACGGTGACCGGAATTGGCCCCTGCAGGGGCCAAGAAGGGGAGCTGATGAACGTGCACGACCCTGCGGCCGGCTGCCGCCCGCCGCGCACCGCCACGGTGGTGCACGCCCGTAGACCGCAGGAACACGACATCGCCGGTGTACAGCCGGACACCCCGTCCACCGCCGAGCCGGTGTCGTGCGGCGAGCGTCCGTTCCAGGCCGTTTCGGTTTTCCCTGCAGACCTCTCCGTGGTTCCCCGGGCTCGCCGAGAGCTGCACCGACTGATGCGTCATTGCGGACTGTCCTCGATCGCAGACGACGTCGCGCTCGGAGCCCAGGAACTGATGGCGAACGCAGTGGAACACGGCTGCCGCAACCAGGCGGCAGTGGAATTCACCGTGACGGCTTCCTACCTGCGTGGGCGTGTCCGTGTCGAAGTGCACGACGCTTCGGACCAGTGGCCCCGGCTTCGGCCGGAGAGCGGAGACAGCGAAGGGGGCCGCGGGCTGCGTCTGATCGACGCCTTAGCCGCGAACTGGGGAGTCCAACTAGGAACAGGCCGAGGAAAGACGGTCTGGATGGAGCTGGACGTCCCGCCCGTGCTGGCAGGGCGTTCGTGATGCTGACCGCGAGCCGCAACGTGAGCACGATGGTCTGGGCGGTGACGGCCCTCCGCCAGTCTGTTGCGGACGACCCGCCGGACGACGAGGACCTGCTCGCCGCCATCGACGCCGTCATGGACCCCTGCCACGCACCGGCAACCCCTGACGCCCCGACTGTGGTCGGCACCCTCCTGGACCGCCTCCCGTACCGGCCACGACGCCGCGAGGAAGTCGCACTGAAGGCCGGCGCGCTCTCCGAGGAGGACGTGGCCTGGATCGCCTTCCAGCTCAGGCGTGCGACCGAGCCGACCATCAACCGAGCGACGGTCCGGGTCCGACCTGTTCCAACCCGGCTGATCGCGCAGGCACGTGCGCTCCACCAGGGCATGCCCGAGGGCGATGACGTGATCGGCTACCTGCGCCGTTACGCCCAGGTGCTCCTGGACCTCCTGGACCTGGTGAGGGGTGACGTCCCGTGACGCCCCCTCTCCCTGTGCTCGTCGACCCGACCCGTTCCATCCTCTCGTCCCGTTGCCGGAGCATCATGACCGCCGACTTCGAAGCCGTCCCCGACCCGCAGGACGTTCTTGGCCTCGCGGGTGATGCCGTGTGAGCGCCGACCGCCTGCCCCAGCCCCAGAGCGCGATGAGCACCGCCCCGATGCACCCCTACCTCGCGCGCGAGCTGGTCGCCCGGGCGGAGAGGGCTGATGAACACTGGGCCCGGCTGGCTCGGATGCAGCCGGCCGACCAGCTGGTCGGCGCCGGCCGCCACATGGATCACGTCAACGCCGCGTTCCTGGCGCGGGCCATCTCGGACTACGGGTGGCCCGGCGTGCCGCTCGTCGGAGAGGAAGGTGCGAGGGCCGCGTGGCGTCTCGCCCTTCGCGCCGACACCCGGGCCGACATCCAGCGGCTCGCCTCCCGGCTGATGCACGAGGCCGTGGACCGGGGCACCGCCTCCCTGCGGCAGTGGGCTCACCTCTACGACCGGTGTCTCGTCAACGGGGACCTGCCGCAGCTCTACGGCACCCAGTACCGCCTTGGCCCCAACGGGCCCGAGCTACAGACGGTGTCCGAACCGGCTAGAGACCTCGACGCGCGCCGGGCCGCGGTGGGACTCCCGCCTGCCGTCCTCGCACTGGGGAGGCTGCGCGACCGCCTGGCCGCGGCCCCGAGCTTCGGCGCGGCGGTGCCCGTTGTCCTCGTGGGCGCGGCATGACCGCCAGGGCAACGCCGCCCACAACCTCTGATCGAAAGGACTGTCTGATGAGGATCGGTACCGCAGTACTGCTCGCGGGCGCGGCTGTGGCCAGCGTCGGCGTGGCCCGTCTGCACCAGGAGGCGAAGCACCAGCGGGAGCGGGTCGACATCGCCCTCACGCGCAACCAGCTGGACTGGCTGGAGAAGGTCTTCACGGACCCTGGCGTGGCGGCGAAGTGGGCGCCCGCCGACATGAAGGCCGAGGAGTACATGGGGCTGATGTCCGCCAACTACCTGCTGTGCACCCTCAGCCTGCGCGACCGGCTCGGCCTCGTGAGCAAGCACCAGCTCCGCCTCTACGCCTCGATGATCATGGGTAAGGAGACGGCCCGGCGGTACTGGGAAATGTTCGGGGACCTGCGCGCCCAAGAGGCGGAGGGAGACCCGGAGGCCGAACGCCTCTACGACGCCCTGGCCAGGGCCGCGGACGAAGCCGGACGGGCCGAGCGTGAGAACCAGCCCGCCGCTGCCTGACTCGGAGGGGACATCCCGCGCCGTCCTGACGGCGCGGACCTGAACTGGGGCCTTCCTCACCCGAGGGAGGCGGCGCACCCGTCCGCGCCCCGGCCGCACCTCCGTGGGGGAGCTCGCGGCCGGCCCTCCCCCCTTCGCCTGGACCAGGAGTCCGCGGGCGGCACGGCACCCCACACCCCAAGAGCACCCCTTTTATCCAGATATGCCCCCAGGGAGTGGGGCAGTGCCCTGGCCGACCGCTTGATGCGGCAGCGGCCGGCAGACCGGAGGAAACCGATGACCTGGTGGGGAGCCCTGTTCGTCGCCACGTTCTGCGGCGCGGCTCTCTTCCTCGTGGAGATCGTGCCCCGCCTGCCGGGCCGGCGCCCCGGCAACACAGGAGCAGCGCCACCGCCCCACGACGACAAGCACGCCCAAGACGACCAGAAGGGAGCCTGCCCATGAGGGCCTCTTCGACGATCCGCCGGAACGCCGCCCCGGCACTCACCCCAGCGGACCCCGGCATGCCCGGTCCCGACCGGGCGGGGTCCGGCGCGCAGCAGCTCCCCCGCGCCCACGGAGCAGGTGCGGGTCCTGACCTTCCGATGCTCCTCACCCTCCGCGAGGAGCTGCGCTCGGGCGTCTGGCGGCCCGGGACGGTGCGCACCCAGGCCGGCCTGCGGGCCCGTTTCGGCGAGACCCAGCTCATGGCCACGGCCGTGACCCGTGTCCTGCGTGACGAGGGCCTGGTCACGCTCGACGGGTTCCCCGGTGTGCGGGCCCTCGAGCCCGCAGGCCGGCCGCAGCGCCGCACCAGCACCGCGACCGACCTGGTCGTGGAGGCGATCCGGAAGCGGCTCACCGACCACACCTACCAGCCCGGCGAGCGAATGCCGTCCCAGCAGTCCCTCGCCATCGAGTTCGACACGTCACGGACGACGGTTCAGGTGGCCTTGGTCCAGCTGAGGCTGGAGGGCCTGCTGCGCCCGAACCAGACGTTCGAGACGCCCGGGACGTACGTCCTCGACCCTTCGCGGGAGGCCCGGGAGGCTCTTCTCCTGGCCGACCTGCGGGCAGCGATGCGCCGGGGCGGGTGGACGCGGGCGGAGTACCCCGACGTCGTCGAGCGCGCGCTGCACGTTCTCGTCGGCTCCGCCGGACGAACGGGGGGCGAGCCGTGACCGACGCCTTCACCGTGGTCGTCGCCCTGCTGCCGCTCGGCCTGACCGGGCTGAGCGTCCGGCTCAGGCAGAAGAAGCCCGCGGCGGCCGGACCCCGACGAGACCGCCGGCTTCCTCGTCTACCGCGCCGCCTCCCCGTTCTCGACTTCGGAGTGACCGTGCCTCTTCTCCCTCTCCGCCGCCCGGCGGACCCGGCCGTCGCACGGACGGCGACCATGCTGACAGCCGACATCGACGCGCTACGGCCGGTGACCGGCCGGCGCACCGACTGGCCGGCGGAAGCCATCGAGGGTGCCTTCCACCGCGTCTACGCCTCGACGCAGCCGTGGCTCAGCCTCGCCCGGACCCGGCGCGACACGACGGACTCGCCGGCCGACCGGGCCCGGTGGGACGTGTGGATCGCGGCGCTCACCCCTCCCGAGCAGTCGGTCCGGGGCACCTACGCCCAGGCGTGCGTCCTCGTCGGCCAGGGCCGGGAGATGCTGCGGGCGCTGCGCGAGACGCTCGCCCCCTGCCCCTCGGTCGGGTCGGTCGCCAAGGAGATCGAACAGCTCATCCAGACAGGGACGCTGAAGCCCGCCGCCCGGATTCCCCGCCGACCGCTGGCCAGGCGTCTTCGGGTGCCGGCCGCGTACGTCGACCTGGCGCTCGCCGACCTGGCCGAAAGGAAGCTGGTGGAGATCCGCGCCAGCGGGAGCGCCGTCGCCCTGGACGCCGGCGCCCGCGCGAGTGCTCCCGGTCTCCAGCAGAGCCCCGCTGTAGATGAGACCGCGGCGGGAGCGGCATGACCGCCCTCACGCCCTCGCTCGTCACGGCTTCCTTGCCTCCCCTGGAACGGCAGGTCCTGGAGCTGATCGCCGACGGCCACAGGGACCCGGAGGTGGCGGCCCGGCTCGGGCTGGGAACCGTCGCGCGCGTGCGGTACCGCCTCGACCAGATCGCCCGGTGCTTCGGTCTGGAGACCGTGGTCCGGCCGCATCTCGTCCACCACGGCTACGCCTGCGGCGCTGTGCCACCTCCCCCTCTGCTCCACCCGCTCCTCCTGGACGCGGACGGGTTCGACGTGGTCCGTGCGCTCGCCGCCGGCAAGACCCTCACCGCCTACGCACGCCGGCGGGCAATGACCTCCTACCAGGCGACCTACCTGCTGGAGAAGACCTCCGCCAGGCTCAAGGCCACGACGCGGCCCTCGCTGATCCGGCACGCCTGGCAGCGGCAGATCCTCGGCAACGTCCCGTTCGCCGCCGACCTCGCCGCCCTGCACGCC
This sequence comes from Streptomyces sp. CC208A, assembly GCF_030010625.1. Lineage (GTDB taxonomy): Bacteria > Actinomycetota > Actinomycetes > Streptomycetales > Streptomycetaceae > Streptomyces. The sequence goes on from NZ_JASCXN010000006.1 coordinate 141,210, forward strand.
CAGCGTTCGCGCCTGCCAGAGACCGGGCGGGGGCTGATCGTGCCCCTGCTCAGTGGCTACCGCCTGGCGGCCCCGGCCACCGGGCGCTCCCCCACCCGGCACCTCGACATCGCCGACGGCGAGGAAGCGCTCGTCGCCGCCCGCTTCCTCGCCGACCGCGAGGGCTACGCCCCCCTGTGGGTCACGAGGCCCTCGCAGCCCGGCCGACCGTACCGCGTGAGCTGGGGCCGGCGGGACGCGGCGTTCCAGCCGCGGCACGGCTTTGCCGCCGACCCGATCCTCGGCCCCGATCGTCGCCGGTCCGCCTGATCCCCGGCCGCTTCCGGCCTCGCCCGCCTCTGTCCTCTTCCCTGCTCCTTCTCGCTCAAGGACTGCCGCATGTGCCAGCACCAACCCGCCTGCCCCACCGCCGACTCCGCCGACCGGGAGGCGGCCCGCCCGACCGCGTCCCACCCCGAGCAGGGCTGGACCCTGCTGTGCAACGGCGTGCTGCTCTTCGAGGACACCGGCGAGCTGCTGCCCGACGGCCGGATCATCGCCCCGCACCGCCCCACGACGGCGGTGGCCGCGTGACCGCCCTGCCCTACATCCCCCGCCAGCACACCGCCGGCCCCACGCTCGCCGCCGGTCCGCGGATCGAGGACCACGGGCTGCTGGGCGACCAGAAGGGCAGCGCCCTGGTCCGCCGGGACGGCTCCGTCGTCTGGCTGTGCATGCCGCGCTTCGACTCCCCCGCCGTCTTCGCAAGCCTCCTGGGCACCGAGGACCACGGCTTCTGGCAGATCGCGCCCGCCTGCCTCATGGACGCCACCGCCGTCCCGGGCTCGAGCCGCCGGTACGTGGGCAACACCCTCGTCCTTGAGACCACATGGGCCTGCGACACCGGCACGGCCACCGTCCGCGACTTCATGGTGCCCGGCGACGGGTCCCCGCGCCTGGTGCGGATCGTGACCGGCGTGACCGGCAAGGTGACCATGCGGTCGCTGCTGCGGGCCCGCCCGGACTACGGACGCACCGCGCCCCGGATCACTGCCTTCGACCGCCGGCACGCCATCGACCTCCCCCAGGGCGAAGACGCCCGGCTGTGGCTCGACGCCGACGCCCGCGTACGCCTCGAAGGCTCCGATCTCGTCGCGGACTTCACCATCGAGGAAGGTGAGACGGTCGCCTTCGGGCTCTCCTGGCGGGAGGACGTGGACAGTCCGCCGCCCGTCCCCGTCGACGACGCCCTGCTGCAGTTCACCCTCGACTTCTGGGAGGCGTGGGCGGCCCGCTGCACCTACACCGGCCCGGACCGCGAGGCAGTCGTCCGCTCCCTGCTCACCCTGGGCGCCCTGATCTACACCCCGACGGGCGCGATCGTGGCCGCCCCGACCACCTCCCTGCCGGAGGAGATCGGCGGCACCCGCAACTTCGACTACCGCTACAGCTGGCTGCGCGACGACGCCTTCGCCGCCGGCACCCTTCGCCGGTACGGCTACCTGCGCGAGGCGCTCTCCTGGGCGATGTGGGCGGCGCAGGCCATCAGCGGCGCCGGTCGCCTGCAGATCATGTTCGGTGTCGGCGGCGAGACGGAACTTCCCGAGCGGGAGCTGGACTGGCTGCCGGGGTACGCGGGATCGAAGCCGGTCCGTATCGGCAACGCCGCCGCGGGCCAGCTCCAGATCGACGTCTACGGCGAACTCTCCATGGAGCTCCACGAGCTCGCCCTGGCAGACGGCAGCTGGGCCCGGCGCCTCGGCGCTCTCGTCGTCACGCTCGCCACGGAACTGGAGCAGGTCTGGGACCGGCCGGATTCAGGCATCTGGGAGATGCGCGGGCCCGAACGGCACTTCACCCACTCCAAGATGATGGCCTGGGCGACCGTCGACCGTGCCGTCCGCACCATCGAGGCCGGCCACGCCGACGGCCCCCTGGACCGGCTCCGGGCGCTGCGCGAGAAGATCTACGCCGAGGTGTGCGAGCACGGATACAACTCCGACCTCAACGCCTTCACCCAGTCCTACGGGTCGCGGGAGCTGGACGCCTCGCTCCTGCACGGCCTGCTCGCCGGCTTCCTGCCCGCCGACGACAAGCGCTTCATCGGCACCGTCGAGGCGGTCCAGCGCGAGCTGGGCACCGACGACGGATTCCTCCTGCGGTACCGGACCCACGCCGGCGAGGTCGGGCCCGACGGCTTCGCCGGTGAAGAGGGCCGGTTCCTCGTCTGCACCGGGTGGCTGTCCGAGGCCCTCGCCGCGATCGGCCGGCCCGACGACGCCCGCATCGCCCTGGCCAGCCTGCTCGCCATCCGCAACGGGCTCGGCCTGCTCGCCGAGGAGTACGACCCCGCCACCGGCCGCCAGCTCGGCAACTTCCCGCAGGCATTCAGCCACATCGCCCACCTCGACGCGACCGCCAAGACCGGCAAGACCGCGAGCCCCGAAGCATGCGGCACCCCCGAGCCGGCGGGAGCGGAGTCGTGACGACCAGGACCCGACCGCGTCCGGCCCTGAGCCGCTGGGACCTGCCGCACTGGATGCCGGACAGCAGCCAGACCCTGCCCGCCCGCTGCGGCGAGGACTTCACCGCGATCCGCGTCCCAGCCGACCTCGCCCGCCCGGCACTGACCGCGCTGGGGCCGCGCACCGGCCCCGTCCTCGCCAACCGCACCACGCGGACCTGGCACTTCCTCCTGCCGTCCGGCTCCGTCCTCCCGGACGACTGGCCCCCCGGCGTGCGGGTCATGCCGAAGGGCAGGTCCATAGGCATCCCCCCGCTGACCACGACCGGCGGCCTGGACGTCCACTGGGCCGTGCCCCCCGGCCTGGGCTCCACCTCGCCCGCCGACCTGCACCGCGTGCTGCGCGACCCCCGGCTCCTGACCGCCCGCGATGCTCCCTCGCCGGCCGAACCGCCGGGCACCGCGGCGGCGCAGGTCCGCGCAGCCGCCACAGTCACGCCGCGCCCGCTCACCCCGGCCCAGCGGGACGTCGGGCGGCTGCTGCTCACCGGGGCGTCGGATGCGCAGATCGCCAAGGAGCTGGGCCTGCCTGTCGGGATCGTCCGTCGGCACCTGACCTGGATCGGCCGCCGCTTCGGCGCCCCGACCGCCGCCCGCAGGGCCGCCGCCCTGCTCGCGGGCGGCCACGTCTCTCCGCCTCCGGTGTCGATGCTCGCCCCTGACCTCGCCGGGGCCGACCTCACCGTCCTGCGCGTCCTCGCCGGTCTCGCCACGGAGGACGACCTTCCCGAAGACCTTCGGCCCGCCGGCCCGTTCCTCGACCGCGTCGGCGAGCTGCGTGAGCGGTGCGGCGCCCGCAGCGACCCGCACCTCATCGCCCTGGCCGCCGTCTGGGAACTCCTTCCCGGCCTCGTCCACCCCGCTCCCGGAAAGGAGCAACTTCCGTGATCCGCAAGGCACGCTTACCCGTTCCCGCCTTCAGAGGCGGGTGGTCCGCCCTCGATCTCCTCGAAACCGTGCCCGGTCTCATGCTCCTCGGCGTGAATGCCGCTGGTCTCGCCCTGACCGGAAGCCTGGTCGCCGACGAGTTCGACAGGGTCCGCGGCCTCGCCGCCGCGTCCGTGCCGGACCTGGAGCCGCACGCCGAAGAGCAGCCGCACGACGCGGCCAACGCCACGGCAGGCACCAGCACCCGCACCTACCGCTACGCGCCCGACGCGCCGGGGCCCGCCCACCAAGACGTTCCGCTGACCGACGGCGCCGTCCGCGGGGAGGGCTGGTCGTGACCCCTGATCCGTTCGCCCCCTACATCGGTGACCGGCCGCCCACGCTGGAGGAGCTGGACCGGGAGCTGGCGAAGACCGCCGCCGAGCACCCGGCCGTCTGCACCCTCCACGAGATCGGCCGCTCCCGCGCCGGCCGCGCCGTGACCATGCTGACCCTGCCCGGCGGCCCCAAGCAGGTCCTCGTCATCGGCGCCCCGCACCCGAACGAGCCGATCGGGCTCGCGGTGATCCCGGCGCTCGCCCGGTACATCGCCGAGCACCCCCAGGCCCGGGAGGAGGTCTCCTGGCACCTCGTGGGCTGCGCAGACCCCGACGGCGTCGCCGCCAACCAGGACTGGTGGTCGACGACCTGGCCGCCGACGCTGGAGTCGTACCACCGCGGCATGTACCGGCCCGTGGCCGCCGCTCAGCCTGAGTGGACCTTCCCCTCCCCCGCCTTCGACGCGACTCTGCCTGAGACCCGCGCCCTCATGAGTGTGATCGACGACCTGCGGCCGGCACTGACCGTCTCGCTGCACGGCAGCGACTCCGGCGGCGTGTGGGCGATGGCCTCCCGCGCCGAGCCCGCCCTCCCCCAGACCATGGCGGATCTGGCGGCACGGTACGGCCTGCGTGTCGAGGAGACCCCGTCGGACTGCATCGGTCTGCCCTCCTTCGGAGCAGGCGCATTCCTCTTGGCGCCGCCGGCCGTCACCGAGACGGACGGTCCTCGCGGCGGGGGCGACGACCGCGAGTGGGAACCTGCCGGATCCAGCAGCGCCCACTACACCGCCCGGCACGGCGGCTTCGGTCTCTTCCCGGAGGTCCCGATGTGGGCCTCCGCCCCCATCAGGCTTTCCCCCCAGGAGACCATCGGGATTCTCGAGGACGCCCGCTGCGTACTCGGCGACCTCATCGCCGAACTCATGGCGGCTTCGGACCAGGAAACCGTGTTCCTGGCCTCCGCGAAGGAGATCTGCTCGATCACTCGCCTGATGGTCCGGCAGATCCAGGAGACCCCTGAGGCCAGCCGGGACCAGGACCTCGTCCTCCTCATTCCGGCGCGCGCCGCGGGCATGCTCCTGCGGCACGCTGACCAGTTCCTCGCCGCCGCTCCGGACTGCGAACAGCGCCAGGGTCTGCGAGCGAAGACCGAGGCCGTTTTTCTCTCCTGGTGCCACCGGGCGGAGAAGTCCCTCAGGCCCCGGCCCATGCCGCTGTCGCGTACGGCCGGCTACCAGGCCGAGATGGTCCTGGCCACGGCGGGACTGCTCTCAGCAGTGCCTCCTGGCGTCCCTGGACCGGAGGGCTGGGCGTGACCCGCCGCACCGTGATGGCCATCGGCGTGCTTGTCCTCTTGCCACCCTCAGGGATGCTGTGGAGCGCGCTCGCCCGGCGCCTGCTGGGAAGGGGCGTGGGGGGTATCGCAGCCGTTCAGCGAAGCTCAGTGAACGGCTGGTGCACCGGGCAACGCGTGCTGCCACTGGGCTGGTTCCATCGCGGTGGCGGCGTCCGCGAGGCTGCGGGCGGAGTCGGTCTTCAACGCGGCGTGACACCTTTCGATCTTGCCGTCGGTGCGGTATCCGATCGCCCGGTACTCCAAGGCGCGATAGAGGCAGTCCAGTTTGTCGGCGTCACGGGCGCACCTGGCTTCGAGGGTCTCCCCGGCTTCGAACTCCTCGACGGCCGCTGTCACAGCGTCTCCGAAGGCCGGGTGGGCCCCGGCCACTTGGTCGGCTGTCACCTTCCGGGGGTCGGCGGTCGTGACGTAGCGGCGGGTGACCGGCGTCTGGTCGCCGATGCGGGTCTCATGAAGGTCGTGGAGCGTGCACAGCAGGGCGGTGCGGGCGGGGTCGGCGCCTTCCATCGCGGCCAGTGCGACGCCGATGACGGTGGTGCGGTGGCTGTGCTCGGCGACGGTCTCGGTGGCGGAGAGGGGGACGCCGTCGTAGGGCCAGCCGGTGCGCGGCTGGTTGCGCAGGGCTCCGGCCTCGAAAAGAAGGGCGGCTGTTGCGGCGGTCTCGGCGTCGGTGGGTGCGGGTTCGGGCACGTCGTGGCTCCTGGCGGTGCGTCAGTTCGTCTGCTGGAGAAGGTAGTGGACCGCTTCGACGTCGTGGCGCGATACCGGCGACAGGACCCTGGCGTCGAGCAGTTCGACGGCGCGCTCCCTCAGGTGCCGGGCGGAGGCGGGATCGGCGAGCGGAAGCCAGGGGTGGAGGCGGAGCAGGGTGTGGAGGGAGTGCACGTACAGGTCGACGGTGCCGGGTGCGTCGTGGAGCGAGCCGGTCAGCTGCTGGAACAGGTGGGGCGGATTCCACGCGGTCGGGTCCGGTCGGTGGAGGAAGTCGTCGTCCGGCTGGGTGGGTGGCATGGAGCCCAGCCAGTAGGCCCAGTAGGCGAGGTTGGCGAGCTCGCTGTGCTGGTCGGCGGCCAGGGCGTCGACGAAGTCGTACAGGGGCACGGGGTCGCCCCGGCGGGCGGCGACCGTCGCGGCGGTGCGGGCCTCGATCCACCGTGGCGTGTAGTCGCGCAGTGCCAGGGCCGGGCGCATGGTGCGCAGCGCCTGCTCGGCCCAGTCCTCGGCGTCGGGGGCGGGGTCGTAGGAGGCGAGGTAGAGGCTCTGGCGGCGCAGGAGCAATCCTCGTTCCCCTGCTCGACCGGCGCTTTCCGCGGTCCGGCGAAGCTGGGCGAAGAAGTCCGCCCGGTCGGCGGCCGAGAGCTGGGGGCCGGCAGGAGCCGGGCCGCGGCGCCGGCGGTTGGCGTGCGGCTGCAGGGCGGGCGGGATGATGCCACGTACCGCCCAGGCGACCAGGTGCGCCGTCTCGCGGGACTGAACCCAGCCCGCCAGCGGGTGGTCGGCGGGGTCGGCCGAGGGGTGCAGCACGGCGGTGAGGATCCGGTCGGCGTCCATCGCGGCGTCCAGCCAACCGAGCAGGGATCCGTCGGCGCCCAGGGGCGCCAAGGTCCGGCGCAGCTGCAGCAGGTCCATCGCGCGGATGTTGCCGAGCGGCCGGCGCCCGCTCTCCCAGCCCTGGACGGTACCGAGGTCGATACCCAGACGCTCGGCCAGAACGGTCTGCGGGAGGGGGATGCTCTCGCGCAGCATCCGAAGGACGAACCCCGAGACCACGCCGATGCCGGTCCGGCCCCCGCTCCCCATGGCGGTCCTTTCCGATCGCCCCGGCTGTGCCCGCAGGGGCAAACCCGTACCGGGAGTGAGTCTTTTTCGAATTGCGGTCTTCCTAGGCTAGTTCGGCGAGCCGGACCGCCGTAGCGGTTCGAAGCATCGGCCGATGCGCGCAGCGCGATGCCGACCCCGTTCGATGCCCGGTCGTCCGGGTGCCGTTACCCGATTCCCTGTTCCTGCTTCCGGTCCGTCGTGCCCGTACGGGCAATGACCGGAGCGATCGTTCGAGAGGAGATCGACATGCAGTCTCCGTTGGACCGGGCGAACTCCGCGCCGCCCGTCCCCGCCAGGCCCAGTGGGCCGACGTGGCTGGTGACTCCCGGTATCGCGCCCGCGCGTTTCGGCACGGCCGTCGGATCCGGCGCCGAAGTGGTGCTGCTCGACCTGGAGGACTCGGTGCCGGCCGGGTCCAAGGCCGATGCCCGGGCGGCCGTGCTGGCGTTCGCCGATGCCCGGACGCGGAGGTCCGGCGGGCCGCTGCTGGGCGTGCGGATCAACGCGGTGGGCGGCGCCGAGGGCCTGCGGGACCTTGCCGCCATGGACGAGGGAAGGCGGTGGCCGGACCTCGTCGTGGTGCCCAAGGTGGAGTCGGGCCGCGAGATCGAGGCCGTCGTGCAGGCCCTGCGCGGGGCGCAGGCGCCGCCGAAGGTCTGGGCGCTGATCGAGTCCCCGCGGGGAGTCGTCGGGCTGCCCGGCATCGTGCACACTCCGGGCCTGGCGGGCGTGCTCTTCGGCGCGGCCGACTACGCGGCGGCGGCCGGGTGCCGGCTCACGTCCCGGGCGATGTGGTACCCGCGCGCTCAGCTCGTCACTGAGGCCGCCGCCGCCGGGATTCTGGCCGTGGACTCGCCCTTCTTCTCCCTCGACGACCACGACGGCCTGCGGCGGGACGCCCTGGAAGCGGTCGAGCTGGGCTTCACGGGCAAGGTCGCGGTCCACCCGCGCCAGCTGAGCGTCATCGCGCAGGCGTTCGCTCCGAGCCCGCGCGAGCTGGAGGCCGCTCGTGCGGTGCTCGACGCCGCCTCCTCGGCAGCGAATTCGGGAGCTGCCATCACCGCGGCGGACGGCGTGATGGTGGGGCCGCCGCTCGTCGAGGCCGCCCTCGCCGTCGTCCGCCGAGCCGGTCACCGCCCCGCCGTCACCACCACCTCTGTCACGAAAGCGAGCTGATGATGCAGAAGCAGCAGCCCTCGTTGCCCGTCCCGGCCGGATTCCGCCAGGTGGAGGACGGCCGCCTCCGGGAGGTCGTCGGCCTGGGCCTGGACGACCTCGTCCCCGGCCTGGTCATCGAGCACCGGCCGGCCCGGACGGTGACCGAGGCCGAGCACGTCCAGGTCCTCGCGCTGATGGGCAACGAAGCACCCATCCACTCCGACATCGAGTACTGCCACAGCACCGGCCACCCTCGGGTTCTGGTGTGCGGGATGCTCACCCTCAGCATCGTGCTCGGCATGACGGTCCGCACGACCAGCGGCATGACCACCGGCAACCTCGCCCTGGACGAGGTCAGGTGGATGGTGCCCGTCCACGTCGGCGACACCCTGTCCGCGCGCAGCACCGTCCTGTCCGCCCGCCGCTCGAACAGCCGCCCCGACCAGGGCATCGTCACCTGCCGGGTCGACGGGTTCAACCAGCGAGGCGAGCTGGTCGTCACCGGCACCCGCACCTTCTTCGTCCCCGCCGACCCGGACGTCGTCCGCGACGCCACCGGCTACTAGAAGACGACGGGGAGTCACCATGGACGTGGAGTTCACCGCGGCCGACGAGGCCCAGTGGGAGGAGTACAACGCTCTGGCCCGCCGCGCCTACGGCCAGGCGGTGCCCGACGTCACCCGTCTGGGGCCGTACGCGGACCGACGGGTGGCGCTGCGCGGCGGCCGGGTCGTCGCCGGGGGCATGGGCATGCTCGTGCCGCAGTGGTTCGGCGGCCGGCCGGTGCCCGCCGCGAGCATGGGCTGCGGCTGCGTCGCCCCGGAGGAGCGCGGCGACCGCCTCGCCGCCCGCCTCGCTCAGGAGCGGATGCGCGCCCTGCGGGACCAGGGCGCGATCCTCGCCACGCTGTGGACGGCCTCCAACGGCTACGTGCGGCGGCTGGGCTGGGAGGCCCCGGCGCAGGTGTTCTCCTGGACGGTGCCCACCGCCGCCCTCAAGCAGACCGCCGCCGACACGATGGAGATCACCCACGGCGACACGGCGCAGCTCGCGGAGCTGCGGGACCGGCTGGCCGGGCGGTGGAACGGGCCGTGGCAGCGTCCCGCGTGGTGGGGCGCATGGCAGCAGGAGCGGCACCCGGACATGGAGACCTACGCGTTCGCCGGGCACGGGCGGGAGGCGAGCGGTGTCCTGTCGACGGCGACGCAGCGCACCCCGGGCGGCCGGCAGCTGGTCGTCCACGACTTCTGGGCCGCCGACGCGCCGACCGCCGACGCGATGCTCGCCTTCCTCGGACGGCACCACGGCCGCACCGCCACCGTGATGTTCGAGCGCACCGGCCTGCCGCCCGGCCCGCTGCTGCAGCAGCGCCTAGCGAACGTCGGCACGGCGACGGCCAGAGCCTGGCACCCGTGGATGCTGCGCATCCTCGACCCCGCCCGCGCCGTCGAGCTGCGCGGCTGGCCCGGGCACCTGGACGACGAGATCGTGCTCGACCTCGCCGACCTGAACGGCGCCGGATTCAGCCGCCACACCCTGAACATCAGCGCCGGCAGCGCCCGCCTCACCCCCGGCGGCGCGCAGCGCGGCCGTACCGCCGACGTCACCCTGACGATGGGGCAGTTCGCGCTCTGGTACGCCGGCGGCTACCGCAGTCCGGCCGCCGCCGCGCTGGCGGGCCTGCGCGGGGAGAAGGCCGTCCTCGCCCGCCTGCTGGCCGCCACCGCCGACCGGGAGCCGTGGCTCGCCGACTACTTCTGACCCTCGCACCCCGCCCGGCATCCGGCCGTTGAACCGGCAGGAACCGCCGCACGCCCCGCACACCCGCGTGTACGGCCCCACCGAATCCACCCGCTCCACGCCCGTTCGGAGACCGATCTTCATGACGACCGCCAAGCCCACCAAGCCCTTCCCGCCCGAGCTGCGCGACTGGGTCGCCGGCCACCTGCCCGGCCTGGACGCGAACGAGGACCGTTCCTGGCCGCGCAGCACCTCCCTCGTGTGGCGCGTGAGCGCGGCCGGCCGGGACGCCTACGTGAAGATCAGCCCCAACGACCTCGACTTCGAGCGCGAGGTCGCCGGATACGCCTTCACCGCAGCGCACCTGAGCGAGACGGAGGCGCCGCGGCTGCTGGCCTGTGACCCGGGCCTGCGCGCGATCCTCAGCACGCCGCTGCCCGGCCGTGTCGTACGGGACCTGCCCCTTCAGGCCGGCGCCGAGCTGCGCCTGTACGAGGACGCCGGGCGGCTGCTGCGCCGCTGGCACGACGCGTCCGAGCCCGGTACGGACGCGGACCGCGCGGCGGTGCGGTCCGACATGGAGGCCAAGGCCCGTGAGGCCGCCGACTGCCTGGAGGAGGTCGCGCCGTACCTGGCCGCCGACCGGCTCGCCCTGGTCGAGGCCGCGTCGAAGGAACTTCCCGGACTCGCCGAGCAGCTGCCGCTGGTCTACCGGCACGGCGACTACGAGACCCGGAACTGGCTGTACGACGAGGACAGCGGTCACCACGGCCTGATCGACTTCGCGATGGCCGCGCACGGCATCGCCGCGTCCGAGTTCGTGTGGCTGTGCGGCGCGGTCTGGTCCGTCCGCCCGGAGCTGCGCGAGGCGTACTTCACGGGCTACGGCCGGCCGCTGACGGCCGAGGAGGACCGCCTTCTGCATCTGCTGACCGTCCGCCTCGGCGTGTCCTACCTGCGCAACGGCCTGGCCAAGGGCCGCGACGAGCTCGTGGCGCGCGGCCACCTCGTCCTGGACCGGATGGCCGCACCCCGGCCGTAGTCCGCACGGCGCGCGGACCCGGCACCCGCCCGGGTTCGGGTCCGCGCTCTTGCTTCCTCTGTCTCGCAGCGATCCGGATCAGGAGGTGCTTGGTGAATCTCGTCCCCGGCCTGCCCGCTCACGCCGCGTCTGCCGTGTGGGGCGGCGTCCCGCAGCCGCTGCGCGCCGCCGTCGAGGCAGCTGCCGGACCCGTCCTCAACGCCGTCGAGGCTCCCGCGGGCAGAACCGCCTGGCTGCGCCTGTCCCTGGATGTCCCCGGGCGCCGGCTGTTCCTCAAGGCCACTCCGCTGTCCCACCGCCACGCGCCCACCCTGGACACCGAGGCGTGCCTCGCACCCGCCGTCCGCGCGCTCGCGCCCCAGCTGCTGCACCACGGCATCGCCGGCGCCTGGCGGTGGCTGCTGTTCGAGCACGTCCCCGGCCGGGCCGCCGACCTTTCCCCGGGCTCGGCGGACCGCGACGCCGCCGCCGGCGCCCTGCGACGCCTCGCGGCCCTGCCGGCCCCCGCCGCCGCCACGCTGCGAGTCGAGGACCGCTGGGCGCACCTCGGCGCGGGCCTGGACCTCGGCCTGCTGGCCGGCGACCGGCTCGTGCACACCGACCTGAACGAGGGGAACATCCTCGTTCAAGGCGGCAGTGCCGTCCTGCTGGACTGGGCATGGCCCGGCCGGGGAACCGGGTGGCTGAGCGCCGGGTTCCTGCTCGCGCAGCTGATCGACGCCGGTACCCCCGCGGCGGACGCCGAGGCGTGGGCCCGCCAGGCGCTGCCCGGCTGGGCCGCAGCCCCCACCGAAGCCGCCGACACCTTCGTCACCGCGCTCGTCCGGCGCCGGGCCGAGCAGGTCGCCACCTGTCCTCCGGCTCGCCGCGCCGAGCGGGAGGGGCAGCTGCGCTCCGCCGTGACCTGGCACCGCTCCCGCACCTGAACCGCTCCCCTTCTCCCGCCCCGTCGAACGGAGAACCATGTCCCACACCCCTGTCCGCGGCCCTGCCGCCGAACCGGCGAACGTGCAGGTGCCGATCGCCTACGTCGAGGACCTGATGGTCCGGACCTGCACGGCCGCGGGCGTCGGCGACAGCGCGGCCCGCCTGGTGGCCGCCCACTTCCTGACCGGAGAACTGCGCGGCAAACCGTCCCACGGGCTGGCGAAGTTCGCCTTCGAATCGCGGTTCTTCCCCGAGCGGCAGTCCCCGCCCGAGATCGTCCGCGAGCGCGGGGCGTTCGCCGTCGTCGACGCGCACCGCGAGATCGGACCGCTCAGCGCCGGTTTCGCGACCACTGCGGCCATCGAGCGGGCCCGCCGTCTCGGCGTCGGTCTGGTCGGGGTCATCAACTCCCAGCGCTACGGCGTCCTGTCCACGTTCACCGAGGCCATCGCCGCACAGGGCCTGGTCGGCATCGCCGCCAACACCTCCCGGGCCGAAGCCGTCCCGGCCGGCGGCGCCACCCCCGTCCTCGGCGTCAACCCCCTCTCCTTCGCCCTGCCCACCCTCGGCGAGCCCCTGAGCGCGGACATGGGCACCACGCTGGCGCCGATGGGCGTGCTGTGGGAGCACCGCCGCTCGGGCCGGCCTCTGCCCGAAGGGTGCTTCGTCGACGCCGGCGGCCGTGCCACCCGCGACCCCCACGCCGCGTCCTCCGCGATCGTCTTCGGCGACCACCGCGGCCTCGCCCTGTCCCTGCTCGTGCAGGCTCTGGCCGGCTCCGTGTTCGGCTTCCCCATGGGAGACGACGTCGACTCCACCTGGACCACCGGCTACGCCTTCCTCGCCCTCGACCCCGCCTTCGCCGCCCCCGGCCAGAACGCGGCCACCGCGAACACGCGCCTCGCCGACCGGCTACGGGACGCGGCGACGGCCGACGGCACGTGGCGCGTGCCCGGCGACCAGGGCCGCGCCCTCGAAGCCGCCGCCCGCGAGAAGGGCACCATCGCCGTCCCCGGGCCGCTGCTCGCCCGCCTGTCCGCCCGCGCGGCCGGCGACTTCACCTCCGACTGAACCCCAGGAGACCGACTTGACCCGCTTGCAGTTCCACTGGTTCCTGCCGACCGGCAGCGACGGCCGCACCCTGACCACCGGGATGCGCGGCGTCCACGGGCCCGGCCACGACACGACCACCGGCACCGCCCCGGGCGCCGACCGGCACCGCGCCCCCGACCTGCGCTACATGACCCAGATCGCGCAGGCCGCCGAGCACATGGGGTTCGACGCGATCCTCACCCCCGCCGGCACGTTCAACGAGGACCCGTGGGTCACCTGCGCCGCCCTCGCCCAGGCCACCGAGCGCCTGAAGTTCCTGGTCGCGCAGCGCCCGGACTCGATATCCCCGACGCTCGCCGCGCAGATGGCCGCGACGTTCCAGCGGCAGACCCGGGGCCGGCTGCTGCTGAACGTCGTGACCGGCGGCGATGCGGCCGAGCAGGCCCGCTTCGGCGACCACCTCGACAAGGCCGCCCGCTACACCCGCACCGACGAGTGGCTGACCGTCCTGCGCGGCGCCCTGTCCGGCAAGCCGTTCGACTTCACCGGCACGCACTACGACGTACGGGGAACCACCGTCTTCTCGCCCCCTGGCCCGCTGCCCGGCGTGTACTTCGGCGGCTCCTCCGCCGAGGCCGCCCCCGTCGCCGCCCGGCACGCGGATGTCTATCTCACGTGGGGCGAACCGCCCGCCGACGTCGCCGCCAAGCTGGACCGCATCCGCGCCCTGGCCGCCGACGCCGGGCGCCAGGCGCCGCGGTTCGGGATCCGGTTCCACGTCGTCGCCCGCGACACGAGCGAGCAGGCGTGGGCCGCCGCCGAGCGCCTGCTGACCGGCATCGACCCGGAGCACGTCGCACGGGTGCAGGCCACCTTGGCCCACAGCCAGTCCACCGGGCAGGCCCGGCAGAGCAGCCTGCACGCCGCCTTCCGGGACAGCGGCCGGACCTCCGACCTGGAGGTGTGGCCGAACGTATGGGCCGGGGTGGGGCTACTGCGCGGAGGCGCCGGCACCGCGCTGGTCGGCTCGCACCGCGAGGTAGCCGACCGGATCACCGAGTACGCGGACCTCGGCATCACGGAGTTCATCCTCTCCGGGTTCCCCCACCTGGAAGAGGCGTACGAGGTCGGCGAGGGCGTCCTGCCGCTGCTCGGCGCCGGCATCGGCCGCAGGGCGGTGGGCAGGTGAGCGGCGCCGTGAACGTGCTGGTCGTCGGGGTCGGGCCGCACACCCGCCTCAACCACCTGCCCGCGCTGGCCGTCGCACAGGACGCGGGCCTCGCCGGCACCGTCACCGGCATTGACCTGCCCGACGCGGCTGCCGCCGCGGTCGAGTACGGCACGTCGGGCCGTCCCCGGCGGATGCTCGTCGTTCCCGTCGAGCCCTTCCCCGTCTCCCGCCGGGCCCTGCCCGACGGGGTGCGGGGCGTGCTGGAGGGCGTGGTGGAGCGGGAGCGAATCGGCGCGGTCGTGGTGGCGACCGAGCCGTCCGTACACCTGCCCTACGCCCTGTGGGCGATGGAGCGGGATCTGCCGGTGCTGCTCGACAAGCCGCTGACCGTGCATCCCGGCGCGTCCACCGACCCGGTGGCCGCGCAGGCGATCGCCGACGACTTCGACACCCTGCTGGACGCCTACCGGGCGGCGCGGCGGCGCGATCCGCGGATGGTGGTCAGCGTGATGAGCCAGCGCCGCTGGCACCCCGCGTTCCGCCGGGTGAGGGAGCTGATCGCCGAGGTGGCCGAGGCCACGAACTGCCCGGTCACCTCGGTCCAGTCCAGTCACGGCGACGGCCAGTGGCGGCTGCCGGACGAACTCGTCGACCTCGGCTATCACGGCTTCAACCGGGGGTACGGCAAGGCCGCGCACTCCGGCTACCACCACTTCGACACCGTGCCGTGGTGGCTGTCCGCGGGCGAGCGGCCGGGAAAGGAGATCGACGAGATCGAGGTCCACGCCGCGTGCACCCGGCCAGCCGACTTCCTCGCCCAGCTCACCGTCGCCGACCACGCACGGCTGCTGCCCGGCTTCGCCGACCGCAGCCCGTACACCGAGCAGGACCTGGACCGGCTCACCGCCGGATTCGGCGAGGTCGATGTGTTCCTCAACGTCACCTACCGCAGCCGCGGCCGGGTGATGGCGCTCGGCAGCCACAACCTCGCCCACACCACCTTCTCCCAGCGCGGCAACCTCCACACCGTGGCCGGCGGCCTCTACAAGGACAACGGCCGCATCGGGCAGGAGGGCCACCTCATCCAGCAAGGGCCCTTCCAGGCTCTGCATCTGCACGTCCTGCAGACCCTGCACGGCGACGAGGACGGCATCGACCGGCACGCGGCGGGCGGCGCGGACCACATCGAGCTCCACGTCTTCCGCAACGACCGCCTGGGACTGGGCTGGGAACGCCACCGGACGCTCGGCTCCACCGACCTCGTGGAGGACTGCGGCGACCGGACTGTGTTGCCGACCCAGCGCTCGGCCCGCACCTGCGCCGTCACCGAATTCCTCGCCCACCTGGCCGGCCACGTCCCCCGCGCGGAGCTGGCCTCGGACCTGGCCGACCACCGGCGCCCGGCCCACCTGATGGCAGGCGCCTACCTGTCGATGTCCCGCCGCTGGACCGCGACCGGCCGGCCCGCCGACCCCGTCGTCCTCGACTTCCGCCCCACCGCCCCGGCCCCGCGCGCCGGGCACGCACTCGCCGCCCTGGGAGCCACGCGATGACCCTCCCCCTCGCCCCCGGCCACATCGCGCCCGGCCTGGGAGCGGTCCTCGGGCCGCACCTGCAGCAGGTCCTCGCCGCGTGCCGCCCCCACACCGGACGCCTCACCAGCGTCGAGGAGTGCCTCGGCGGCAACGTCGCCCACGTCTTCCGTGTCCGCGGCGAGGCGGGCAACGTCATCGTGAAGATCCGCGGCCACCGCTTCGCCAGGATCCGGCACATCGCGACCGACCCGGCGCTCATCGCGGTCGAGCACCGGGCCCTGACGCTGCACCACGGCCTGCTGCCTGACCTGTTCCCGCAGGTCCTGGCGTTCCTGCCCGACGCACACGCCATGGTGATGACCGATGTCTTCCCCGACGGCCGGACCTGGCGCGAGCACCTCGACCAGCGCGCCGCCACCGCCAAGGAGTGCACACGCCTGGCCACCGCCCTGACCCGCGTCCATGACGCCACCGCCGGCCTGCCGCCGCTGCGTGACGGCGACGGCGACGGCCTCTTCCGCGCCGAGCACGCCTACGGCTACTGCCTGCGCTCCAGCGGCCACCCCGTCCTCGACGAGGCGTGTCGCCGCCTGGACGCTCTGCCCGGCCAGCAGCTGATCCTCGGCGACGCCTGTCCGAAGAACCTCAGCCTGGCGGCGGGACGGACCGCCTTCGTCGACCTCGACAACGTGCACACGGGCGCGCCGCTGTTCGACCTCGGCTACCTCCTCGCCCACCTGGTCCTGCACCACATCACCCGGCCGTCGCGCCTGCACCCGCTCGCCGGCGCGTTCCTCGACGCCTACACCTTCCCGGGCCCCGCCCGGCCCTGGCGCGACGACGACCTCCTCGCGGCGGTGGCAGCGGGGGTGCTGCTGTACCGGCTGGAGGCGCGCACCGTCCCCTACCCGGCGACCAGTCCGCCCGCCGCTGCCGGCCGTCTGCGTCACAGCCTGCGGCGCCTGCTGGCTACCGGGCCGTTCACCGTCCGCGACCTGCTCGATGCCGCCACCGGGCCGGTGACGTCGTGAACGCGCCCTTCGCTCCGCCCGGCGGCACGCCGGAGCAGGACCCGCTCGCCGAACTGCGTGCCCGCGGCATCCACGTGCCCAGCGTCCAGTCGCTGGCCCGCGACCAGAGCCCGTTCGCCCGCCCCGCCCCAGCGCGGACCCGCATTCTCGCGCCGGGCGTCGTCCTCACCACCCGACCGATCAGCCTCGGCGGCGGCGGCCTGACCAACGCCTACACCCTCACCCTCGACCCCGACCGCGCCGACTGCCGGCCCGTCTCCTGCCCGCGCGGCTTCCACCTGCGCCGCCTCGTCAGCGGCCCCGTCGCCGCCGCGGTCTCCGGCACCTTCGCCTACATCTCCGACGACCCCGCCTACCAGCCCGCCGAGCCCTGCCTCGACCTCGCCGTCCGCGACCACCACGCCGCCAGCCTGCCCACCGTCACCAAACCCGCCCTCCTCATCCACCACGGCCGTCCGCTCGTGCGCACCCTGGCCGCCACCGGCATCCTCACCGTCGCCGGCCACCCGCACACCTGGACCGGTTCGAAGGACCCCGCGCCGAGCCCGGCCCCGGCCGGCCACCTCACCGTGTTCGGTGCGGCGAACTGCCGCATCCGCTACCACGACCATCCCCGCACGGGCTTCCGTCGTGACGTCGACCCGGCCGCCAACACCACACCCCGCGATCCGCAGGCCCTCGACTGCACCGTCTCTCTTTCACCCGCCGGGGCCAGGATCACCGCCCTGCATCCCGGCGGCGGCGCCGACCTGTTCGCCGGCGCCTACATCCTGCGCGCTCACCACCCCTGGCCCGCCCACCTCGTCACGAACGCGCCCGTCCGCGTCACGGCAATCGACGCCTTCGCCACCGCCGGCATCGAAAGTGCCCTGTCCCTGGGGCCGTCCGCCGCCGACGCCGCCGCCGGCCGCACTGCGCCCTGGGACCAGAGCCTGGGAACCAGCCCGTTCCGCCCCGACGTCCGCTACGCCCGTACCCTGCTCGCGCTCGACGGCCGGCACCTGGCCCTGACCGTCTTGGACGGCGCACCGCTCGCCCCCGCGTTCCAGGGCGTCACCGTCCAGGAGGCCGCCGAGCTGTGCGTGCGGGCTGGCCACGACCCGGCGGCGGTGTTCCACCTCGACGGCGGCCAGACCTCCAAGATCGCCTACCGGCACGGGCGCGGACCGGCGGATGTCGTAGGCAGCCTCCATTACCTGCGCTGGCCCCGCAACGAGCACGAGCCCTTCCGCTGGCGGGGCCTCGACGGCCGCCGTCTGCACAGCGCCCTGCAGATCACCCCCCACGAGGAGTCCCGTTGACCGCCTCCCGGTCCGTCCTGGTCGTCGTCGCCCACCCCGACGACGCCGAACTCGCCATGGGCATGCGCATCCGCGACCACGTCCTGGCCGGTGACCGTGTCCGAGTCCACTGCCTGACCGCCGGACGCCCCGGCACGGCCGAGGCCACGAGGCGCCGCGACGAGTGCCTGGCCGCCGCGAAGGTCCTCGGTATCGGCGGCTACACCTTCTCCCAGATCCCCGACACCCGTCTCACCGACCACCGCGGCGCCGTCAACGCGGCCTTGTTCGACACCTTCGCGATCGAGCGTCCCGACGTCGTCTACACCCATCACCCCGACGACCAGCACCTCGACCACGCCGTCACCGGCGAAGAGGCCACCACCGTCGCGATGCGCGAGGCCGCCGACCTGATCCACTTCCGCTCCCCCTACAGCCGCAACTTCGAGCCGAACCTCTACTTCGTCGGAACCCCCCAACTCCTGGCCGCCAAGCAGGAAGCCCTGGCCTGCTTCTCCTCCCAGGAACAGCTCGACATGAAGGTCTTCAGCGGGCTGACCGAACTGGCCTACCGGCAGCACGTGCACCACCGCGTCGTCGAGCGCTTCCCCGACGGCGCCCACGGCGCCGAGATGTTCCGCACCATCCGCCAGATCCTCCACGCCTCCCGTCCGTAGACGAGGCCACCGACGCCCCTTTTCCACCCCCTGCCGACCGCATGACCAGGAAGACACACCTGATGATCACTCTCACGCACAGCTTGGGACCGCCTGCTCCAGGCCACAGCGACAGACGGGTTCTACGAGCTCAAGCGAAGCCGGGACAGCAAGCCCTCCTTCGACTGATCGAATCCGCCCCTACCGTTTCCGAGCACGAAGGCTGACATCCATGGTCCGGCAGCGAGGCGAGCAGGGCCGCCGACGTGCTGACGAGTGCGCCCCTGGCACGAGCGCCCGGGACCACCGGTACTCAGGCACAGCGCATCTAGGCCGGTGCCGTGACCGCTCGCCTGATGCGGTGTCCGACAAGACGCTCGGCCACATCCAGCGGGTACCAGCCAGCGCCGGCCACCTCGGACTCCTGAATGCGTCCGACGTCACCACGGACCGTGGTGAAGGCGTATCCGATGTCCAGGTGGTAGTGCTCCGGCTCGTCCTTCTGCGGCCGGGCCGGCACCTTGCCGTACTCGACGTAGACGGGAGTCGGGGACACCACAGAGACCTGCCGGGGGTCCATGCCGGTCTCCTCGGTCAGCTCGCGCACCGCCGCCTCGACCAAGGTGGCGTCGGTCGGCTCAAGGTGACCGCCGGGCTGAAGAGTCAGGCCGTAGGCGAGGTGCTCGATGAGGAGGATCTCGGCGTCGTCGCGGACGAGCAGGGCACCGACGGTCACGTGCATGGGGAAGCTGCGCCGCGAGGCGAAGTCCCGGCCTTCCGCCAGAAGCCGCAGAGGCTCCGACAGCTGCGCGGCTTCGTCCGGGTGGTGCTGCAAGTAGGCACCGAGAGCGTCCGAGATGTCGGAATCAGAGATTGCCACGATTCGACTCCAGCGAGGGGTACGGGCGGGGGGGGTCGCACTCTACAAGTCCGGCGGGGGCCGTGGTTCACCGCCGCGCTCGCCTTCACCATAAAGGGGTCGCCCTCGGCGTTTCGGCCAACCACCTTGCACAGAAGGCCCGTTGGGGGGCCTGGGTGGGTGCATTCTCCACGCTCCGACACGCGCCGAATCTCGGGGAACCAACAGCGTCCGAAAGACACCAGTTCGATATCCCGGCGGGGTCGTTGAGCTTCACGACCCGCGCCGGCCGACCGCTCAGGAGGAACCGCCGTTGACCTCAAAACCCATGAACGAACAGCAGAACACGCCGCCTCCGCCCCCGCCGGCGGAGATCACCTACACAGGGCAGTACTCCATCAACCCCCTCGCCGAGGTCTCCTTCCGGCGGATGTGCGCGCAGATTCCCGCCGTCCTGGGCCGGATCGCGCGGCTGTCCTGGCGGATCGACCGGCGGGCCGTGCAGCTGCTTCTCGGCTGCCAGCTGGTCACTGGCGTCTCGGCCGCCGTGCTGCTGACGGCCACCGCCCGCGCCATGGAACCCGTGCTCGGAGCCGGGTCCGCCGGAGACCGCCTGCGGGGTGCCCTGCCGGCGCTGCTCGTGGTGACGGTCGCCGCCGCCGTGTCTCGGACAGCGAGAGCGGTGGCTTCGTACGCGGGGCGGCGGATCACGCCGCGGTTGACGACGGAGATGGATTCGGCGCTGGTCGAGGCGGTGTGCCGAGTGGAGGCGGCTGCGTACGCGGAGGACGGTTTCTCCGACCGGCGTGAGGCGGCCGAGATGGGGGTGATGCGCACCCACGTGATGGTGGCCGACGCGCAGCAGTTCGTGTCCGCGGTGATCCGCATGGTCACCGCCGGTGGCGTGCTGTCCGTGCTGAACCCGCTGATGCTGCCGCTGCTGCTGCTCGCCGTGCTGCCGGCCGGTGTCGGGGCCGTGCTGAGCGCGCGGGTGGACTACGAGATCCACTACGGCAACATCGCGGACCGCAACAGCCGCGGGATGATGCGCTGGTGGGCCACCGAGTCCAAGTACAGCGACGAGGTCCGCGCGAACTCCATGGTCGACTATCTCGTCTACTGGTACCGGGCCCTGTCAGACCGGTGCGATCGGCGCACCCTGGCCGCCGCGCCACGAACCCTGCGGATCGCTCTGTTGTCCGCGTTCGCCGGCGGCATCTGCCTGGCGGCGACGTGGGGTGCACTGGCGTGGCTGGCGGTCTCCGGCCGGATCGACCTCGCCGTCGCCGCGACGGCCGTGATCGCTGTGCAAACCATGCTCGCCGCTCTGACCCAGGTCGTCACCGGCGGCGCCGCGGTCTTCCACACCAGCCTGTACCTCGGTGACATGCAGAGCTTCCTCGACGAGGCCGCCGACCGCGCGCCCCAGCGGGGTCCTTGCCGTCTGGCCGCGCCGGTAGACGAGATCCGTCTGGAAGAGGTCGTCTACCAGTACCCGGGCAAGGACAAGCCCGCCGTCGACGGCGTCTCGCTGACCCTGCGGCGCGGCCAGATCCTCGCGATCGTCGGGGCGAACGGTTCCGGGAAGAACACCCTGACCCGGCTGCTGACCGGCATCTACCTAGCGGACAAGGGCACGGTCTCGTGGAACGGCACCGACCTCGCCGACGCCGACCCGGCCTCGGTCTGGCGCCTGACCGGCCTGGTGCCGCAGATCTTCGGGCAGTGGCCGCTGCGCCTGCGCGAGAACGTGACCCTTGGTCAACCCCACAGCTACGACGACGCCCCGGTGTGGGAGGCGATCGACGCGGTCGGTCTGCGCGATGCCGTCGAAGACCTCCCCGCGGGTCTCGACACCCTCCTCGCCCGAGACCTCTGGGGCGGCACGGAGCTCTCCGGCGGTCAGTGGCAACGCATCGCCTGTTCCAGGGCCCTGTACCGCCGGCCCGAACTGCTCATCCTCGACGAGCCCACCTCCCAGATGGACCCCCGAGGCGAACACCAGATCTTCGAACAGATCAAGGCCATCGCCGCCGACCGCATCACCATCGTCGTCACCCACCGCCTGGAGAACACCAAGATCGCCGACCACATCATCGTGATGGAGCACGGTCGGATCACCGAGCAGGGCCGGTACGACGACCTCGCCCACGGCGGCGGAACCTTCGCCGAACTGCTGGAACTCTCCCAGGACCGCTGACCGACCTGCCCCCTGTCGCGTCCCGCCGGGCGGACAGGCCACATCTAGGAGGGCCCATGCCCCCGTCCCCCGCCACCAGCGCCGCCTGTGACGTGCGCTCCTCGTACGCGTCGCACCCGAGCGCGAGGTGCACGGCGTGAGGCAGACGAGATCCCTGCCCGTCGCCGTGCAGCGCTGGGCGGAGCAGTTCACCGGGCCGGTCGTGACCGTGCGCGACGCCTCGCACGACTGGCATCGCTCCCGCGTGTGGGAGCTCACCGGCAAGGGCGGGGCCGGCTGGTACGTGAAGGTCGCGCCCTCGGTTTTACCGAACACGCCTTGGGTGTCCGCGTCATTCGTTGGGAGGGGGTTCGGCGTCTTTGCGTGTCCCTTTACCGACCGGGCTGGTTGTCGCCTTCACGTACACCACAGTGGAGGTAGCTGAGTGCGAAGTGTGATGGTGCTGGAGGACTTTCGAGTCCAGCAGATGCCAAGGGCCGGGGGCTGCTCGTCGTACACGATCCTGCGTGCGGATGGCGGGGTGGAAGAGGAATCGGATCGCTTCCTTCGGTTGTACGAGGGCAGAGGCACGCAGCGGACGTACGCGTACTTCCTCGTTGATCACCTGCGATGGCGGAAGCAGGAGGGGCTCACGACGTCGTCGATGTCGCTGCAGGACCTGTACCGGTACATGGGGGCCGTGGGAGCGAAGGTGGCGATGCCGTTCGGGCAGCCGTGGCGGCAAGGCAAGCGTCCGTACAGCTCGTCGGCGCTGGAGGTCGCCGCGGCCTGCCTCAAGGGCTTCTACCTGCTGCAGTGCGGCACCGGCGTGAACGCGGAACTGGCGGTGGCACTGGAGGTGAGACGGCTGCCCACGCAACGAGACCGCGATCGGGCCCTGCTGGGGCACCTTCAGACATCGATGCCGGCCAACCCGCTGGCGCCCCGGCGGGGCACACGTCGTCGGCACCCGAAGATGTTGCCGGACGGAGCCCGCCCCGAGCTGATGGAGGTGATGAACACCGCCCGCGACAGACTGGTGGTGACCTGGCTGTCGGACGCCAGTCTGCGCATTGGCGGCCTGACGGGACTTCACCTCGTGGACCTGCACCTTCGCCCCGATGCCGCCTGCGGAGAATGCAAGAGCCCTCACCTGCACGTGTGCCATCGGTCGGGCAACGCCAATCGCGCCGCAGCCAAGATCAAGCCGGACTGGTGGCTGCGCGACGGGGTCATCACCGGAGGTGAGATCGTGCGCGTGAGCCCAGCCATGATCCGGACTTACTTCCAGTACATGACCACCGAGTACGCCAAGCACGCCGCCGATCACGGCATGCTGCTGATCCAACTGTCCGGTCCTCGCCGCGGCCAGCCGTGGACTGCCGATGCCGCCCGCGGGATGCTCCGACGCGCCGGACGCCGCGCCAACCTGCCGGGCCGCATCAAACCACACGCATTCCGGCACACCTTCACCAACGCCGTCCTGGACGCCACCGACGGCGACATGCTGGTCGCCCGAGAGGCGGGAAACTGGGCATCGGTTCAGACCGTCGAGGAGGTCTACGGGCACCCCGACCTGCATTCTCCGGAGTTCCAAGCGGCCCTGAGCGCGGTCTGGGGTGAAGACGCATGACCGCGCTCGAGCTTCTGCCAGTCGTGCCGACGAGCGGGCCCGCGAACCGGACCGGCACCGACCGGCTGGAGATCCTCACCGCGCTGATCGCCGCGCCCTCGTTCGACCCGCTCTACCGGCCCGACGTCATCGTGGTGCCCGGCGACCACCCGCACTTCCGCTGGCTGTGCGGCGTCCCCGCCTGCGAGAAGCCCCAGGAACCTGGCAGGGACTACTGCTATGTGCACCGTCGGCAGTGGGTCAAACTTCGCGCCACCGGCGTGAGCGTCACCGACTTCCTCAGTAGTGCCGTTCCGCAGAAGCGGGCCTCGTGGTCCGTGCCGCCCCGGTGCGTGATCTGCCCGGATCTGCCGGCGTGGGCGTCGTCGCCTCTGTGTCAATTGCACGCCCGGCGCTGGAGGTTGCTCAGCAAGTACTGGCTCGAGAAGCACGGGACGACCGTCGACTACGACGGATGGCTGGCTGGAGAGAAGCCGTTCCCGACCTTCGGTGAGTGCTTGGTGGTGGCGTGTCCCGAGCTGGCAGCGCATCCACTGGGGCTGTGTGCGAATCACCTGTCGCGCTACAAACACCAAGGCCGCCCCGGAGGGGCCTCGCTGCATCAGAGCTGGAGCCGGCGCCTGGACCGCGGCGAGACCGTCACCGTCGCCTACACCGACAAGGCGGCCTTCCGCCGCTGGTGCTGGCAGAGCGGCCCGGCCCACAGGGTCAACGGAAAGCTTTCGCTCCTGGGCCTGCCTCCGTTGCTGAAGGCTGAGATCAAGTGGGCGATGTTCCGCCATGCCCAGGGCTACACCCAAGGTCGCAGCTGGCCGCTGACCTGGGTTCAGTACCTGACGGACCACTGCCGCCTCCATGAGCTGAACTCGTTGGCTGACCTCGACCTCGACGAGGCGAAAAGCAAGCCGCTGGTCCATCAGGTCGGCCGCGAGATGGCCGATCAACTGCAGCTGGTCTACTTCTCCCGCCAGGACACCAAGGACGCCGGCTTTCTCGAGACGGAACACTTCGGTGTCCGCCTCCGAGGAAGCCGAAGCTACTTCGACCTGACGTCCATCTCCCAGCGATGGCTCCGCGACATGGTCTGGGACTCGATGGCAGACCGGTTGCTCAGCGATCCACCCCGCAGCCGAAGCGGGTTCGACGGCTTACGCCGCGCCACCTCCGAGCTCAGCGCCTACCTGGAAGCACAGGCACCCGGCGGCGGCCACGACCCCCGGCTGCTCACCCGCGACCACATGGTCGACTTCGTCGCCGACCAACGCCACCGCGCCAAGAACGGGCTGACTGCTCTGTCGATCTACTGCCAGGGCTCCAACCGGGGCAACGCAGCCAAGAAGCCTGCCATCGTCACCAACAACGCGCTGTCCCGGACCTTCAACACGGCGCGTCGCCTGCTCCGCGACGCCCTGGAATCGGGGACGGCTGAGACGATCGGCCTGGACCGGGCCTTCATCGTGGCCCTGCCGACCTTCCATGCTCCCGGGGCACGTCGCCGGCCCTTCCCCGACGACGTCGCGCGAATCCTCGCCGACGACGCGAACCTGGCCGGGCTTCACTCACGTGACTACGAAGACCGCGGACTGCGCGACATCTGGGAAGCACTCGTCGTCACCGGCCGTCGCTGCGGCGAGGTCCTCAACGTCCGGTTGGAGTGCATCGGCCGGCTCAACAAACTGCCCGTCTTCTGGCACGACCAGACCAAGGTCGGCAACTACGACCAGGCCATCCGCATCCCCGAGCGCCTCTACCAGCTGCTCGAACAGCGCCAGAGCAAGACCATCGCCCGGTTCGTCCAGCGGTTCGGCCGTCCCCCGACACCACGCGAACGACGGCAGATTGCACTCTTCCCTCGTCGGCACACGAACCGAGACCTGCTCAAGGGAGCAAGTCGCGGCTGGTTCGCCAAGAACTTCCGCGCCTGGGTGGACACCCTCGACATCGCGCACTGCGTCCCGCACCAGGCCCGCCACACGCTGGCGACGAACCTCCTGCGCAATGGGGCCAACCTCACCCACGTCAAACGCTACCTGGGCCACGTCTCCGTGCAGATGGCCGAGCACTACGTCCACCTGGCCAACACCGATCCCCGGCTCGAGGAAGCACTCGCGGCTGTCTGGGTCTCCGGTCCAGGATCCGCCGCTCCGGGGACCGTGCTTTCCGCAGGCGAGCCCATGTCTCGGCAAGAGGCCGAGGCGCTGGCAATCGACCTCACCCGCCGCAGCACACCGGCCGAGGGAGGTTTCTGCACCTTCCAACCCGTCGTCAATGGAAACGCGTGCCCCTGGAACATGGACTGCCACAACTGCGACAAGTTCGTGCTGTCCGGCGCCGACCTCGTCTACTGGCACCGCAAGCGCGAGCAGTGGCGCACCCTCGCCGAACGGGCACCCGACGGGGCCACCGCCGACTTCCTGCACGAAGTCTTCGAACCGACGGCCCGCGCCATTGACGGCCTCGAGAAGGCGCTGAAAGCCATCGGCCTCCTCGACGAGGCCCTGGCTCTCGACCTGCGCAGGCCCCAGGACTACTTCGGCAGGGTCTGGAACACCGCCTTCCGAGCCCAGGAACTTGCCGACCATTCGGCCGCCGAGGCGGTGACCGGATGACGTCCACTCCGCCCCAGACCGCAGCGGCCATCGCAGCTCGCCGCCGTCAGACTGGGCAAAAGCTCACCCAGGTCGAAAAGGCCATCGCTCAGCTTCGCCGGGAGACATCCAAGATCACCGTCAGGGCTATCGCGGCCAGAGCGCAGGTGTCGCCCACCTTCCTCTATGAGAACCGGAATGCTCAGTCCCTCGTCCGGGAGGCCGTGGCCGTTGGCACACGGCGACGCGATCAAACGAGCCAGGGCACACACGACCGCATCGAAGCCTCCTGGAGAGAACGGGCTCTGAACGCCGAGGAGGAACTCACTCGAACCCAGAAGGAGATCCTCGTCCAGCGCCAGCGCATCGGTGAACTTATGGGCCAGCTGCGTGACTTCGAGCAGATGGTCCCAGGCGAGTCCGTCCAGAAACTCGTCACCGAGAACACCTCGCTCAAACACCGCGTCCGCCAACTAGCCCAGGAACACCGAACGCTTCAGGAACGCCTTGAAGGAGCCCGTTCAAACAACCGCTTCGCCGAGAAACGCATCGCCGACTTGGAGGCCCAGCTTGTCGAGCTTCAGCAACAGGCCCAACCCGTCCCCAGGACCACCGAGTGACGGGAGCTTCGTATCAGCGGCCGGAGACCTCACGCAGCCATCGCGCGTGCTGACGGACGCGCGATGCATCCTCGGGGAAGTAGCTGGCCCAGTCCTCATTCAGGGACGTCCAAGCCGCTGGCTGTCCACTCTCTGTAACCAAAGGCGTTCCCGCACTCACGATCGCGACGAACGACAGCCCGAGAGTCGCAGGCCACTCCCGGCGATAGGAGCGCACCGTGGCCGCGGCAGGTTCCGGCAGCAACTCCGCCTCGACGCCGGTCTCCTCGAAGAGCTCACGACGCGCTCCCTCCCGGGGCGTTTCCCCCGGCTCAACACGCCCTCCCGGTGGAACCAAACCCCGCCACCGGTGATGAACCAGCAACACTCGAGCGAGATCCTCATCGAAGACCCACACCTCTGCGGCAAGCGGCTCCGAGGGCCCCAGGCGGGCCGCGGCCAGCCACTGGCCGGCGCCGTCAAACTTCCCCCTCGCCAGCCGGACGTCGGCGGCTGCGGCCTCTACTGCCCGTGGATCAAGCGCATCGTGAATCATCGGGACAACGTAAGGCGAGGGTCTGACACCGGGGTGGCCCCGGACAACGTCCCGGACAGCCACGCGACGCTCCGACGCAGGTCACAGACGAACTGGACGTCTCGATGGTCGGTAAACTCGGTGAAGTTCTTCGCCCGTGAGACCCGGGCCTACCGAGGAGTCGTTCCCGCGCTCGGGCACGGCCGGGCGCCCCGTCTCCTCGCCAGCCGCGCGGACGACTTGGCGCTGCTGCTCAGCGTGGCGCCCGGTGGCCCGGTACCTGGGCTGGGACTGACCGCCGCCGAGTGGCGGTCCGTGCACGCGCAGGCCGGCATGCTGTGCGCTCGGCTGCACGACGCCGGTGCGCTCGACCCCCGCGACCGGACGGAAGCCGAAGCGTCGCTGGTGGCGGCGGCCGATGGCGCGGAGAAGTACCTGGGCCGCGCTGGGGACCGGCTCACCGCGGACGAGCAGCAGCTGGTCCGCGACTACGCGGCTCAGCTCCGCCGCGTCGGGCCGGTGCCGCTCGGCTGCATCCACGGCGACAACCAGCCGAGGAACTGGCTGTGGTCCGAGGCGGGGCTCGCGCTCGTCGACTTCGAGCGCACCCGCCCGGCCGCGCGCGTGCAGGACCTCGTCGTCCTCGCCGTCACCGAGTGGCTCGACCACCCGGACCGCGAGAGGGCGTTCCTCCAGGCGTACGGGCGCGACCTCACCGGCGCCGAACGGCACGCGCTGCGCTGCCTGACCGCGCTGGACGCGGTCAACTGCCTGGCCTGGGGCCCGGATAACGGCCATCCCGAGGTCACCGCCAGAGGCCGGCGGACCCTGGAGCGGCTCATGAAGGAGGACCGGCCGTGAGCAACGTCCATCGCAGCATCACGCACGTCATGGTCCTGCTCCGGCATCCGGCCGACGGCCGGATTCTCACCGTCCGGCACCAGCCGCGGTCGTGGCACTCCCCCGGGCTGCTCACCGTCGTCGGCGGCCGGCTCGAAGCCGACGAGTTCTTCGACGAGGGCGCCGCACGCGAGCTCGCCGAGAAGACCGGCGTCCTCATCACCCCGGGCCGTCTCGAGTTCTGCCAGCTGGTCCACCTTCACGCCGCGGACGGGGAACGGGTGGTCGGCGTCGTCTTCCTGGCCCGGGAGTGGGAGGGCGAGCCGTACAACAGCGAGCCTGACACCCACAGCGAGCTCGTCTGGGTCGATCCCGCCAGCCCGCCCGACGACTGCCACCCTTTCACCCGCGAGATCCTCCGCTTCTTCGCCGCCGGGCACCGGTACGCCAACGTGATCGCCCCCGAGCTGGCCGTCGGGGATGAGCCCCGGTGACGGTCACCGCCGGGCCCCGTAAGACGACCGCCTGGGCGATCCCGGCCTACCGGTACCTGCTCGGAAGCGAGGCCGTGACCCTGGCCGGGTCGGGGGTGAGCGCCGTCGCTCTGCCCGCGCTCGCAGTCCTGGAACTGCGCGCCACCGCCGGGCAGGTGGCGACGCTGGCGTTCCTCGGCCAGCTCCCCAGCACGCTCGCGCTGTGGGCCGGAGCCATGTCGGACCGGCACGCCAAGCGCTTCCAGCTCCTCATCTCGGACCTGGTGGCCGCCGCGGCACTCACCACGATCCCGGCCGCCGCTCTGGCCGGGGTGCTCACCACCGGTCAGCTGTACGGGGTGGCGCTCGCGGTCGGCGCGGCGAAGGTGGTCCGTGACGCCGCGGCGATCAGTCTCCTGCCGACAGTCGTCGCCCCGCACCTGCTGCACGACGCCAACTCCCGTCTGGGTGCGGCCTCCTCGGTGGCCGACAGCGCGGGCAGCAACGTCGGTGCGGCGCTCGTGGGAGCCGTCGGCGCCGCACGGTCACTCCTCGTCGACGCCGCCTCCTTCCTCGCCTCCGCCTGTCTGGTCTGGCGTATCCGCGCGCCTGAACCGCACGCGCCCCGCGTCGGAGCCGTGAAGCAGCGCGGCCTCATCCGGGACATCGCCGCAGGCGTGCGCTACGTGATCGGGCAGCCGACGATCCGCACGGTGATCGCGGCCCTGGCCGTGCTGTCCTTCGGCCTCGCGCTGATGAACACCTTCTGGGCGTACTACCTGCTCACCGCGCTCGGTGTCTCCCCGACCGCGTTCGGGGTGATCATGGGCGCCGGAGGCATGGGCAGTCTGGCCGGTGCGCTGCTCACCTCACGGATCACGGACCGGTTCGGCGTCGGCCCGGTGATCATCACCGGGTTCGTGGTCAGCCCCCTCGCCCAGGTGCCGCTCCTTCTGGCCGGGCCCGGCCGCGGCTGGCAGATCGTCCTGGCCGCGGCGCTCGCCGTCCAGTTGTTCTGGGCGACGGCTGCGGGAGTCAGCCAGCGCACCCTTTCTTGGGGCGTTTCAGATTTGTCTCAAGCCACGTCCCTCCTGCCGGTGGATGGTGTCCGCTTGGCTCTCCGCTGACTGCTATCTCTCTTCTCCCAGTTATCTCGAGAAGTGACGAGCATGCAGTTGTTCGCGGTTGACATGGCGCTGGTGCGCCGACATTTGGACAGCCCAGTTCTCACGGGCACTGACGCAGCGCGTTTGCTGGAGCTCCACGGGATCTCCGACGGCACGCCGGTCTTCCTAGATGACGAGACGATGATGCCGGTGGAGCCCCTGTGCGCGTGGGGCCGGAGCATGTCGTACGCGGATCTGGCCGAGGGCACGTTGAAGGACTACGGGCGGATCATGGCCCGGTTCGGCGCCCATCAGGTCGAGCGTGACCGTGAGGTGCTCATGGCTACCGAGGCCGACCTCGTGTCCTACAAGAAGTCGCGCACGCAGCTGCAGGAGAAGCCGATCGGTTCTTCGGCGTGGTCGAAGGAATCATCGGTCTTGGACCAGTTCTTCGCCTTCGCGGTGGAGCAGAGGTACCTGCGACGTCGGCCCGTGCGGGTGGCGTCACGGGGGCGGAACGCGCTGAGTCCGAGGACGCGGCGTGGGATGGACATCCGGCATCTGAGTCTGGAGCAGTACCGGTACTTCCGGGATGTCGGGCTTGGCGGACAGGGCCCGGACGCGCGGCTGAACCGGTCCTATCGGGGGAGTTCCCCGCATCGTGACCGGGCTGGGGCTGATCTGGCGGTGTGCAGCGGGATGCGGTGGCAGGAGTGGGCGACTGTGCTGCTGCCCGAGCTCGGCATGGGTGTGGACCGCCCCGGCGACGAGGCCGACTTCACCGTCCAGGCGTGTGCGAAGTACGGCAAGGCACGGAGAGTCTTCGTCCCTGAGCAGGCCGTGCAATCCGTGGAGACCTACTGCCTGCTGGAACGGCCGGAGTTCACCGCGGCCGCGGCCCGGCGGCTGGAGCGCCGGCACCGGGAGCTGTTCGTCGTCTCCCGTGCCGAGCCGGAAACGGGCCGGGTTCACGGCGTGCTCGACGGTGAACGGCAGGTGTTCGCAATGCAGGCGATTCCGCCGAAAATGCGCCGGATCACGGTCTGGGAGGGCGAGTTCGGACTGGAGGCCATGACGGTGTTTCTCGGGCGGGGCGGTCTCATGCCGGGGGCGGATTCGTGGAAGCGGTACCGGCACGCCGCGTGGCGCCGGATGGTGGCGCTGGCCGATGAGACGACGCCGCGGCTGCCGGCCAAGAGGTGGCGCTGGCACGATCTGCGCCACACGTACGCCTTGCAGCTGTTGACCTATCTGGAGCGTCAGATGGATGGGGCCGAGCCGGACCTGGTGGCGCGCCGGCGTCGACATCGCTCCTACTTGAGCGGGCACATCCGCTACAACCCTCTGCTGATCGTCAGCCGCAGGCTCGGTCATTCCAGCCCGGAGACCACGTACGCGTACCTCGAGTACACCGACGACCTGGTGCACGAGTACGAGGCGGCGTTCGCCGGGTGGCTTGGTGACCCCGGTGAAGAGGCTACCTACGCGCAGATCGCCGCCAGGGCCTTCCAGTTGGAGAAGCAGTCGGCAGGGGCGTGTTGATGGCGCGCGTGAAATGGCGGAGGTCTGTTGAGTGGACGGCGCATCTGCGGCAGGCGCTGGGGGCTCCGGGTGGGGACGGCAGGATCGGGGTGCGCGTGGTGGCGGTCAATGACCAGGGGCGGGAGCGGCTGCAGTACATCGATCCCGGGGACTACCAGTGTTCGAAGCTGGCCGCGCAGTTGGCTGACGAGTGGGTGGAGTACGTCAACGCGACTGGTCTGTCGGCCTCGGCGTCCCGGGACTACGTGCGGGCTGTTGATCTGGTGTGCGCGGCCATGGACGCCGCATCCGAGGACTCGGCCGCCTTGTCACTGGAGTCCGTGGATCTGATGCCGCTGCTGGCCCGGTGGGAGCGCACCTTGCCCGCCGCGTACAAGGAGGGTTCGCGGCAGCCGGGGATGGCGGCCTCGGGCGTGCGGATTTTGATCGTGCGGCGGGACGACCATGCGGAGCGCCGGGTCGACGAGTCGCTGGCGAGGTTCTCCCGCGGCCAGACTCTCACCGGGTGGGGTGAGGGTGCCGAACGGGACGAATTCAGCCGGGCCGACAAACAGGCCTTGCTCAAGGCCGCGTGGTCGTCGGTGCACGCACTGGAGAAGCGGCTGGCCGAGGGCTGGGCCCTGGCGGAGCAGGGACGGCATCCCGACAAGGGGGACTGGCTGCACGTGCCGGATCTGCTGTGGGGCCTGTCGCGGGGAGCGATCCTGCCCCGGCAGATCGGCGACAGGCTCCCGCCGACCACCGCGCTGTGGCCCACAGTGCTGCGCGAGATGATCCAGCGCGAGGACGGGACCGTCGCGCCTCGGCGGGCCCGGCGGGATCTGATCTGGCAGCTGGTGCGCCGCCTCTACCCGACGAACCTGGATCTTCACGCCTTCAGAGTCCTGCTGATGGATGCCACCGGGCACGCCTCGGAGGAGGTCACCAGCTTCGGCCTGTCGGATATCGAGTTCCTCCCGAAGGGTGTGCGTTTGACGCTGGTCAAGGAGCGCGCCCACCGCGTGCGGCACCGGGCCTTCCGCGACGCCCCCGGGGATGACGAGCCGGAGATCGAGGAGACGCTCGATCGACCGCGACGTGAGGCGAGCGCGATCGTGCGCCGGCTTGTGAAGGTCACGGAGCAGTCGCGGAGGCAGTGCCCGGAGGTGACCGACACCCTGTTCGTGCGCCCCTCACTGGTGTACTACGACCTCAGGTTCGGACGCTGGGACGCCAACGCCGCAGGGCAGCGGTTCACCGACTGGCTGGGCTCGGTCGGGGTCACGATCGACGGCCCGGCGCACATCGGGCGGCTGCGGAAGTCCACGAAGGTGGAGAAGGCCATCGTCTCCGGTGGCCGTATCAGCGCTGCCGCCGACGACCACCTTGAGGAAACCTTCGCCGGCCACTACGCCCAGGGCACCACACTGCGGATCCTGTCCGGCAAGGTCATCACCACGGCCCAGGCCCACTGGTTCGAACGGGCGGTGAACGGGCCGACCGTGATCGCCCCGGAGGCGGCCGAGATCGCCGAGAACAGCGAGCGACTGCGGGAATTCGGACTGGAGGCGGAACAGGCGGACGGCATCGTCCAGGGCGAACTCGACATGGGCGTCTCCCACTGCAAGAACCCGTGGGACTCACCGTTCAGCAACCCCGGGGAGCTCTGCGCGGTCGCGCCGCTGCGCTGCATGGAGTGCCGCAACGCCTGGGTCCTGCCCAGCCACTTGCCGCAACTGATGCTGCTCGCCGAGCACCTGGAGAGGGTACGCCTCCGGCTCGATCCGCGAGCCTTCACCCTGCGGTGGGGCCAGTCCTACGTCAACCTCCGTGCCGTACTGGAAGAGCGCAGCGAGCAGGAGAAGGCCCTGGCGCGGCAGCACATCAACGACGGACTGGTCCGATTGGACCTGCCACTGTCCGCTCACGTGGAGTTCGACGCATGATCATTCCCCGCCCGACTGCTCGTACGCAGTCCCTGTTCCGGCCGGACGAGCCGATCGTCCAGGGCCGGGCCCTGCTGCCGGAGGCCCGCAAGGAAGGCGCCCGGCAGCCACGTTTCGGAGACTTCGAAGTCCTCGACTTCAACGGGGTGGTGGCCAAGCCGGCCAACCGCAATCCGGCGTGGTGGCGCATTCGCCTTGCCGGGGAGCTGGCTGAGCCGCACTGGAACCTGCTCGCTCGAGAGGTGGTGATGATCCTGGCCAACCCTCAGCACGAGACGCTGCAAGCCCACGGCCTCCACTTCGGCTTCGCTCCCTGGGACATCGGCACCATCAACTTGAACATGGGCTGCCTGCGCGGGCTGATCGCGTGGGCACGAAGCGAGGGCCTGGACGATGACCCGGCGTACTGGAACGTGGCCGATCTGCGCCGGCGGATCACAGCTTTGAGGACGACGGTCAAGGCCCCGACGCTGACCCGGCATGTCGCGTTCCTGAAGAAGTTGTCCCTCTTCGCCCCGGCCTTGAGTTGTGCCTGGCCGGCCGAGGACCCGTGGCCGGGCAAGACGGCGGGACAGGTCGCCGAGGACGTACGGGACGGCGAACTGTCCACGAGGGCCGTGCCGCCGGACATCTGGTTTCCGCTGGTACGGGCGGCCTGGACCTACGTGCACACCTTCGCCCCTGACATCCTCCATGCCCTTCGCCAGGTCGAGCAGCTGAAGGAGGCCGCCGCCACGTCGGCTGCCGGGAGGGACGCCGCGCTGGATGCCTGCCTGACGGACCCGGAATGGAAGGTGCCCTGCCACTACGACCCGGAATGGCCGGGGGACCTGCCGCCGGAGGTCAACTGGTCGATGCTCGCGTTGCTGCTGGGCGTGAACGAGCGTCGCTGCGGGGCGCTGTTCGGACGGTCTTCGGCAGCGTCGCGCAGCCGGCGGGCGAAGGTGTTGCGCGCCGTTGCCGACGGCCGCTACCACCTCGGCTTCCCCATGTCCTTGGTCGAGGTGACCCGTGCGAACGGCAGCCGCGGGCCGTGGCATCCCGGCTTCGACCTCTACGAGCTGTCCGTCCTGGCGACCACCCTCCGAAATGCCGCGTTCGTGCTGGTGGCGGCGTTGTCGATGATGCGGGACTCGGAGTTGCAGGAGATCGTCCGCGGGAGCGTGGTGGAGCACTACGACGCGCCCGCCATCGCCTCCACCCTCGTCAAGGGCCACGACGGGCGGCCGCGCAAGCACTGGTGGATCAGCGAGCCGGTCGCCGAGGCCATCGCGGTCGCCGAGGCCGTCTCACCTCACCCCACCAGGGTGTTCTCGACGCTCACGCCGAGGGCGGTCAACGAGGAGCTCAACGGCGGCCACATGGTCGACTCGTTCATCACCGCCGTCAACGCCGGACACACCTTCTCGGGGCTTGAGCCGATTCCTGCCGGCACCGTCCGTCCCCACATGTTCCGCCGCACGATGGCGATGCTCACCGACCAGTTCGCCGGCTCCGAGATCGCGCTGGGCATCCAGCTCAAGCACATCGCCACTCGGGCCCTGGCCAACCGCGCCACCCGCGGTTACGCCGCGCCCGATGCCACGTGGGCCAAGTACCTTGACGACGCGGTCCACGCCGCCCGGTTCCGTCGGCTCAAGGACCTCTACGGGGTCCACAGCAGGGGCGAGGAAATCGGCTTCGGCCCGGCAGCCGAACGCCTCAAGGCCGCCTTCGACCAGATCACGGCGACAGTCAAGGCACGTCACGGGGACGCCCGCGTCGAGGACGACCTGTTGCACAAGGCCCGGATCACCATCAGGTTCGGCACGCTCAACAACTGCCTGTTCGACGAACGCAACCCGGCCGGGGCCGTCTGCCTGGAGAACGCGGTCGTCCCCGAGGGGCACGCCGGCCCGCTGGAGGACCGCTGCCGCCCCGACCGCTGCCCCAACAGCATGATCGGCACCGAGCACGTCGCGCTGTACGACTCCCACCACCGCACCCAGCTCCAACTCCTACAGACACCGGGCCTGCCCGCCGGCCGCAAGGCCCTGATCTCCAGAGAGGCCGAACGCGCCCAAGCCGTCCTGGACAAGATTCGAGGCACATCCGCATGACCACCCCAAGCCGCGTCACATCCGACGGCGTCTCACCCGAGACGGCGAGGGCCCTGCGGGCCGCGATGCAGCGTCTGTTCACCGGCAAGCCCCAGCGCACCGACGGACGGCTCACCAAAGAGAACCTGTGGCGAGAAGCCCAGGTCAGCCGGGCCACGATGAACCGCGCCCAGCCGATTCTCACCGAATGGGACGCCCACATCGCCGAGCGGGGCAAAACCACGGCAGGAGAGGCCCGCCGGGACGCCGAGATCACCCGCCTCCGTAAGCGCCTCGCCGCCAAGACACAGGAATGCACGCAGCTGGAGATGAAGCTGAAGGCCGCCGCGACCGCGATCGCCGCCCTCCACCACGACAACCAGGCTCTACGCGCCGAACTCACCGACCGATCCGGCACAGTCGTGCCCATCGCTCGTCGGCCGTAGCCGCGCAATGGCACTCCCGCTGATCCCTGGCGAAGCCGCGACCTCCACGTCGTTGCGCACGGGCTCCGGCTCGTTGGGTTCGATGCGCTCCTCGGTGACAGCCGTCATGTACCCGGCCTCGGTGGCTGCTCTGAGAGATCGTCTGTCGGGAACGCGCCAGCGCCTACGCGGAGGCCGTCCGCTCCGCCTGCCCTGATGCCGTCCAGGTCGCGGTGACCGCTTCCATCTGTGGAAGAACCTGTGCGAGGCCGTCGAGAAGTGCGTCGCTCAGCACCGCAAGTGCCTCGCCGAGCTCACCGGAGGCTCGACCGCGGACACCGCCATCACGGAGGTCGACGACGTACCGGAAGTCATGGAGGGGCTCCGCGTGATCAAGCGACGCGAGCGGCACTCCGCGGTGCACGTCCTGTACGACAAGGGCCTGAGATCAAAGTGATCGCCAAGACTCTTGGCCTCGACACGAAGGCCGTGCGCCGTTACGCGCACGCCGCCACCCCCGAGGACGCATCCCTTGGCACCGGCTCCCGCCGCTACGGCCAGATCCACGCCTATTCGCCCTACCTGCACCGGCGCTGGAACGAAGGCTGCACGGACGCCGCCCGGCTCCACGCCGAGATCACCGAGCTTGGCTACCTCGGCAGCAAGCGGACTGTCCGCCGTCACCTGGAACAGCTTCGCGCCAGCGGCAAACCCGCACCCGAGAAGCCCAAGGAGCTCACGGTCCGGAAAGCCACCTGGCTGATCACCGCGCCCCGACAAGATCGACGAGAGCAACGCGCCCAGGCGCAAGCACCTCCTAGCCCGCTGCCCAGAGTTGGAATCTGTCGCTGATTGCGTGAGGGACTTCGCCCGGATGGTGACCGAGCGTCGAGGCAGCGAACTCGACGACTGGCTCACCCGCGCCGAGAACACCGGGCTGAAGCCGCTACGGAGTCTGGCCCGTGGCCTGCGGCAGGACTTCGACACCGTCACCGCCGGACTCACCCTGGAGTGGAGCTCGGGCAAGGTCGAGGGCAACGTCAACAGAGCGAAGCGGATCAAGAGGGACGGGTACGGTCGGGCCGGGTTCGAGCTGCTTCGTCGACGGATCCTCCCCGCAGACTGAGCGCCATCACCCTTCGTAACCGCTCCACAACAAGTGGATCAGAGCCGCTTGTCATGGCCGCCGTCACTGATGGTCGCCTCCGACGTCACCTCAACCGATTCATGGCGTTCAGGCTATTTGCCCCATAACTGCGCCTCCTGGCGCCGGCAACCTCCTTCCACCTCGGCGGCAACGAATAACGGTTCGATAAATCCGCAGGAGGTGTGGAAGGCGAGCGCATCGGTCGTGGTGAACACCCTGACGAGAAAAGGATGGGGAAGTCCATGAACGACCCGCGACGCCGCCTGTCTCTGCGCCTGCTCGCCGGCGCTTCCGGCACCGCCCGGGCCGACGGCCCCCCGCCGGGCCGGGGCTGGGAGGCCGGGGACGCGGCGGGCTACGAACCGGGAGACGGCGCGGGCGTGGTGTCCCCCGCTGGCGCCTGTGAGTTCTCCGTGGACGGCGTCGTCTGGCGGGGACAGGTGAAGCTGGGGCCCGCCCGCCTGAAGTCCGGCAAGGACGGCACCGTCCGGGTCCGGGTCCGCTCGGCCGGACGCCAGACCTGCGTCGCCTCGCTGGCCTCGTACCGTACGCACGGCGCCACCTGGAAGTCCTCCGGACTCCAGGTCTTCCACGACTGGGACACGATCACCGTCGCGGGCCAAGCCACGGGAGTGCTTCGGATCGCCGTGCCGGACGCCGGTTGCTTCGGGCAGGTGGACCTGTACCGGGACGATGTCGTGTACGACGGGCTCCTCGACGCCCGAGACGGGAGGCGACACGGCCCGCTGCCCCAGGGGCCCGACCGGCCAGTGATCAAGGAGCGGCTGATCGCCGCGTGGAACGGGGGCACCAGGGACTGCGTCCCCCGGCAGACGCCGGAGCCGGACCCGTCGGCCGACACACCGGCCGCTCCGGTTCCCTCGGCCCCCTCCCCCGCCGGGTCGGCGGGACCGGCGGGACCGGCGGGACCGGCCACACCCTCGCCGACGGTTCCGACGCCGTCCGTTCCCGAGGGCGGAGAACCGCAGCCCGGCACGAACCCTGTCGCGCCGAGTCCCATGGAACACGAGCGCGGCCGTCCGGGCGGCGAACTCGCGCGGATCGGTGCGAGCGACACAGGCGTCCACGCCGGGTTGGGAGTGCTCCTGCTCGGAGCGGGCGGGGGCGTGCTCATGCTGCGGCGCCGCTGTGGGGGCACCGGGCCGACCGATAGGACCTGAACGGCCGGTCCCGTTATCCTCCGCGTCGGTCCGACGTGGCCATGGTCCCGGCAGAGGGCGCCCCGAGCGGCTCGGGGCTCGGGGCTCGGGGCTCGGCCGACGGTTGCCGGATCTGGCGGCGAGTGACCCGTCGCCGCGCATCTGTCCGCGTCTGCGGGAAATCGCAGGCGCCTGATCTGTAGAACGCATGTCTATTCTTGCCAGACGACGCCTTCCGGATTCATGAACTCCGGCTGGTCGTGCCGGGGACGACCGGTTGCCGACCCCTCGAC
The DNA here is from genome assembly GCF_030010625.1 of Streptomyces sp. CC208A. Taxonomy (GTDB): domain Bacteria; phylum Actinomycetota; class Actinomycetes; order Streptomycetales; family Streptomycetaceae; genus Streptomyces. Next base: position 179,074 of record NZ_JASCXN010000006.1, read on the forward strand.
CGGGGCTGCCGCCGGGACCTTCCGGACCCCGCGATTTCACGCCGTCCGGCCGAGTTTCAGGAGCATCATGACTGAGTACGCGGGGCCCTCGATGGAAGACCGTTCGGACGAGGAGCTGGCGGAAGCAATTCGCGGCGGTTCGGAGCAGGCGGCGATGGCGGAGCTGTACGTGCGCCACCAGTCCGCGGTGCTGGCCTACGCGCGTTCGTGCTGCCGGGACACGCACACCGCCGAGGACCTCGCGGCCGAGGCGTTCGCCCGGACGCTGGAGGCGGTGCGGTCGGGCGGCGGGCCGACGGGGCCCTGGCGGCCCTACCTGCTGACGGTGGTCCGGCGTACGGCGATGGCCTGGACCGCCACGGCCCGGCGGTCCGAGCTGACGGAGGATGTCGAGCGCTGGGAGGAGACCGCCCCGTACGCCCAGGACGGGGCGGAGTTCGCCCTGCGCGATGAAGAGGGCGACCTGGTCCTGCGCGGCTTCCGCGCGCTGCCCGAGCGCTGGCAGGCCGTGCTCTGGCACACCGTCGTGGAACAGGAGAGCGCCCAGCAGGTGGGGACCATGCTGGGGCTGAGCGCGAGTGGGGTCTGGTCGCTGGCGGAACGGGCCAGGGAAGGGCTGCGTGAGGCGTACCTGTCGGAGCACGCCCACGGCCCACGGGCCTCGCACGAATGCCGTCGGCACGGTCCGCTGCTTGCCGCCGCGGTGCGCCGGGGGCGCCGTACAGCCGGTCGGCGCCTGGAACGGCACCTGGGCGAGTGCCGCTCCTGCCGCAGGGCGTTCCGCGACCTGACGGAGCTCAACTCCCGGCTGCGGCTGGTGCTGCCCGGCGCCGTGCTGCTGTGGGGCGCCGAGAAGTACCTCTCCTCCAGCGCCGCAGCCGCTGCCACAGCCGCTGCGGGGAGCGGAGGTGCGGCGGCCGGCGGCTCGGGGGCGGCGGCTGGTCTGCCGACCGCCCACCTCGCCGGGGTGTCACTGGCGGCCGTGACGGCGATCGGCGCCCTGGTCTATCTGGCCGCCCCCCAGTGGGACGGCCCGGACAGAGCCACCCCGCCCGCCGTCCGGGAAGTCACCGGGCTGCCGGGGAGCCTCGGCCCCGGGGCGTCCATATCGACGGCCGCCCCTGCCCCGAGCGGTAGCACCAGCCCCATTCCCACCTCAGCCTCCACCCCCCCGCCTTCTCCTTCGTCCCGCTCCCTGGGGAAGACCGCCGGCTCCTCCGCGGTGGCTACCTCGGCACGCTCTGGCGACCGCACCCGGCTGCGGATCGACGCCACGGGGCTGTGCATGGAGATCCCGGGCGGCTCCACGGCCGCCGGGACGCAGCCGCGGGAGGCGGCGTGCACCGGCGTGACCTACCAGGAGTGGGACGTCACTCCGCAGGAGAAGCGCCGCCGGGTGATGCTCAGGAACGCGGGTACGGGCCTGTGCCTCTCCCACACCGGCACCACCGCCGCCGGCGCCCCCGTGCGGCAGGTGGTCTGCGACCCCGCCGACCCCCTCCAGGTGTGGACCATCAACCGGCACGACGACAAGGGCACCGCGGGGATCTTCACCAGTGACAACATGTACCTCGGCCTCAAGGAGTGGGCCCCGGCCGGGCGGGGCGAGGCGCACGACTCGCTGATCGCCACGTCCCCCCACTACTACCTCTCCCCGTCCCTGCACTTCCGCACCGACTGGTGACCCGACGGGCCGCGGCACCCGGCCGTGAAGGATCCCGTACGGGCCGCGGGCACAACGGAATCCCCGGCTGCCGGGGCACGGTCAGATGGAAGCCGGCCGGGCGCGCTCCGAGCCTTCGAGAGTGCGCCCGGCGGGTGCCCCGCCTGCGGCCTCCGCGCGCGGCCGCCGGGGCGGAAGGCGGCGGGGCGGCCTTCCGCGCCGCTTCGGTCGCCTCGCCGGTCTGCGAGAGGCTCCCCACGGCCGCGCCCCGCGCCACGGGGCCGGGGTAAGGCGTGCAGGGGGTTGATTCCTGCGTCGTTCATCGGAAGCTCCTCCGGTCGTCGAGTGCCGCCAGCCGTCCGCCCTCGGGGCGGCGAGGCCGTCTCCGACGGCGGCTACGGGTCATACCAGGGGAGATGCGTTCGAATGCCACCATTCCTCCATCTTTGCTGACTCTTCACCAAGTGCGGTCTCGGTCGATCCGGCCGGGCACCAGGCCAGCGCACTCTCCTTCAGTAAAGGAAAGGCAAAATGCCGGGAGGGTCCGGGTGTCTCGTTGCTCTTCCCGGTGAAGGGCGGCAAGACAAGGGAGTGCGGAGCGTCATGAGGCTCGGTCCGAGGCGGGTTGCCGGAGTGGCGGCGGCGTCCGCGGCGCAGTGGGCGGATGCGGCGGGAGCGGCTTCGCCCGGCGTGGCGGAAGGGGTGCTTGAGAACCGCTCGGTGGTCGTGGCGCCGGACCTCCCGGTCCGGCACCGCCTCGGTCACTCGCGGGACTGGTGGGTCGCCATGGTCGAGATGGCCACGGACATCGCGGCGTCACCGGCCGCCGTGACCTCCCTCGCCCCCGTCCGGCCCGCCGTCCGGTATCCGGCGCGGTGCGAAACCGGAAGCCACGCGGACACCAGCCCGCAGCCGGCCCGCTGGCCCCGCCCTACGGAAACACGAGAACGACGTCCCCGGGACAGAAACGGCCGGGCCACAGCCCCGGCCGGAACGCTCCCACGGAAAACCTGCGAGAAGAGGACGCACGAAAGTGTCCGAACCGATCTGCCCACACTGCGGCGCCGCCCCAACGCCTCGGGACGCGAACTGCTCCTGCGCCACGGCACACGCCCACGCCCACGCGGACGGGTACGACGACACCGAGCCGTTCGCATGGACACGGGTGCGCCGGTACGTCGACCTGCCTCCGCACGACGCGTCGGCCGCGGACACGACGACCGCCCCCCACCCGGGGCAGGGCGGCCCCCGGAGACCCGCCTCCGGTCCGGTGTGGGGGATCATGCAGGGGACAGTGCCGCAGCGGCCGGCACCCGATCCGTGCGCGGCGCCTCCCGAGGCTCCAGCGTCCCCGGCGCACGCCCTGGAGGGGTCGGCGGGTCCCTGGGAAACCCCCGCGGCCGCACGGCCTTCCGGCCCGCCCGGGGAAGACACTCTTGTTCTGCGCGCGGTCGGCCACGGCACGCGTGCTGCCGTCGCTCCGCCCGGGACGCAACGCTCGGACCGGAGTGCGCCGACGGCGCGCCAGGGCGTGGGCCTGAGCCGGTCGGCCAGGATCGCGGGCGCCGTGATCGTGCTGGCGGCGGTGGCGGGCGTGACTGCGTTTGCCGGTGCCATGGTCGGGACGGACGGCACCGAGCGGCAGGCGGTGCCGTCGGTGGTGCCCTCGATCCCGGTCGCCGGGCCGACCGCCGCACCCATCGCATCGCCCTCCGGCAGCTGGCTGGACCCGGTCGACGAGGACGGGTCCCTCCCCAGCGCTGCCCCCACCTCCCCGGCCTCGGACTCGTCCTCCGTGCTCCCCCGGACACCCGTGCCCACCGTCACCGCTACACCCACCGTCACCGCTACACCCACCGTCACCGCTACACCCACCGTCACCGCTACACCCACCGTCACCGCTACACCCACCGTCACCGCTACACCCACCGTCACCGGCGGGGGTGCCGCACGGTGTACCGTGCCGCACCTTCCCGGGGCGCCGTGTCCGTCCGGTGGCGGGGCGGACCCGGAATCGTCCCCGCCCGCTCCCACCGGCCTGTGCTGCGGGGCCACAGGCCCCGAGGTCGCCGACCTGCAGTACCGGCTACGGGCACTCGGCCTGTACGAAGGTCGGATCAACGGCGTCTATCACCAGCGCGTGACCGAATCGGTCGCCACCTACCAGCGGACCCGTCGCATCACGGCCGACCCGTCCGGCCGGTACGGGCCCTCCACCCGGGCCGCCCTGCGCACCGAGGTACCCGACGTCAGCGACTACTGACTCCCCGGCGTGGGAGCACGCCGGCCGTGAGGGCCGGGATCCTCCCCTCCCCGTGCGCAGCTCCAGCCAGACGGTCAGGCCCGGCCGCCGGGCGAAGTCCCCGCGCGGCGGCCGGGTTCTCCCCGACGGGCAGGCGTGGCCGTGTTCCGGCTGCGCGTCCTCCTCGTCCGATCGAGTTCGCGGCCAGGACGCGGAGCGGCTCCCGCGCGATCGGCCGTGCCGCGTTCGCGCGACGCGCCCTATCTCTTCACAGGTGGCAGGATCCTCCAGCCGAGCCCCGGCAGAGAATGACGACGGGCCACGCGATCCCCCGCCTCCCTCCGGACGCCCCGCTCCCTCGATCACCCGGTCCGCCGGGCGCCTGGGTCGCGTTCGGCCCTGTGGTCGTTCGGAGGCGGCGCGCACCGTCCAGGTGCCGATGACAGGGCGGGAGGCCGAGGCACCCGCCGCTCCCCATAGAGGACCGCCGTGCCGCCGTACTGAGGCCGTCGTAGTGACGAGCCGCCGTGCCGACGGGTCCCGCGAACGGCGACGGCCGGGTCCCACGCCGGACCCAGGGCCCCTGTCCGGGACGGTCACATCCGGGCTCTCGGCCGCTCCTCGACGAGCTTGCCGAAGACGATCAGACGCCCCCGGGTGCTGAACTCGGGCGTGCATGTCGTCAGGGTGATGTAACGGCCGGACTCGGAGAAGGGCGACCCGCCGGGGATCAGCCGGAGGACGCTCACGTCGGTGGGGGGCGTCTCCGGGATGCGGCCGGCCACCTCGTAGCCGTACGAGACGGTCGCGGTCTCCACCACGATCCGGTCCCCGGGCGCCAGTCTGCCGATCTCCCGGAACGGCTCGCCGTGCGTGTTCCGGTGCGCGGCCAGCACGAAGTTCCCGACGGAGTCGGCAGGCATCCCCGTGCCCGGGTAGTGGCCCACCAGGCCCTTGTCGAGCACCTGCTCCAGGCCGACGCCCTCGGCGATCGGGAAGGCCAGGTCCAGCTTCGGGATGCGGATGATCGCGAAGCCCTCGCCCGGCGCGAACTCCCCCGCCCCGTCCTCCGTCTGTGAGTCCGGTGCCTCATCGCTCCACGTCCGTTCCAGCTTCGAGAGCGCCTCGTCGGCCTCCGCGCGAGCCTGGACGTTGGTCCACCACACCTGGTGGACGACGAAGAGCACCATCGCCAGCCCGGACGTGACGAGCACCGTGCTCGCGGCCCGGGCGGCATGCGCGGCGGGCGACCGCTTGCGGCGGCGCCCGGCGCCCGTCGGACGTCGCGCGGCCCGGCGTCTCCCCGAACCGGCGCCAGGGGCCGCCGCCCGCCGGGCCCCGGCCCGTCGCGAAGGGGACGTCTCCCCCCTCTCAGAGGGCGCCGGCTCCGCTTCCGGAGCCGACTGCGGCGGGAGCGGTGTCCCGAAGTCCTCCTCGCCAGAGCCGGCCGTCCACTCGTGGGCCGACGGGGCCGGGGCATACGCCTGCGGTTCCTGAACGTACCAGCCGTCCGGTGACGGGAGCGGCTCGTGGCTGTACCAGATGCCGGAAGGCTGGGGTGGTACCGGAGTGTCCCAGGTGTCCGGCGGCGGCTGATGGGCGTACGCGTCGGCCGGTTGGTGCGGTGGGTACGTCTCAAGGTCGGAGGAGGCCGGCCGGCCGGGCCACGGGGAGGGGTGCGGAGCCGACGGGTACGCCGGAGGCTGGTGAACGTACCAGTCGTCCCGCGACCAGTGCGGTTCCTGAACGTACCAGCCGTCCGGTGACGGGAGCGGCTCGCCGCTGTGCCAGGCCCCGGACGGCTGGGGCGGTGCGGAGGTGTCCCAGCCGTCCGGCAACAGCGGTGGTTCCCGGACCCACCAGGCGTCCGGTGACGGTACGGGAGGGTACGGCTGCCGAGTCGCCGGTGCGCCGAACCCGTACGCGGCCTCCTCCGGATGCGGCATGGTCATGAGGAGGGTCCTCCGGAGACTCGGCCGGGTCGGTCCCGGCGGGATGGGGGTGACGGCCCGGTCGGGGCCGGCCCGGGTCTGCGGCGCCGCGGTGCCCGGGCGTGCGGGGAGCGGTGTCCGGTCAGTGGCCCTGGGAGGCCCTGCGCCGGGAGCGGGTGTAGCGGGTCCCGGCGAACGCCCCGCCGAGGAGGAGCACGGTGCCGCCGACGGCGGTCAGCGTGAGCACCGTGCCGTCGCTGCCCGTCGAGGCGAGGTTCCGGCCCGGGAGGCCCATGGCGGAGCCGGCCTTCGCGGACGGGATCTCTGTCGAGGACGGTGTGGCTCCCTGCCCCGCTTCGCCCTGTGTGCCGTGCTCGTGTGCGGAGTCGGTGCCGCTCTCGTCGAGGTCGGTGGGGCTGGTCGGGACGGCCGGGTCCGTCACCTCCAGGGCAGCGACGCCCTCGGCCGTCTCCTCCGGTGCGACAGCGACGCTCGGGGCGGCGCCGGCGGCCGGGGCCTTCCCGTCGAGGGAGACGGTGACGGTCGCGGCGTCGGCGGTGCGGCCGGTGACCTTCATGGTGACCTTGCTGGCGTTGTCCTGGAGGGTGATGATGCCGGCGTGGCGGCCGGTCGTGGACAGGACGATGGGGACGGCGGTGTGGTAGTTGCCGTCGGTCACGCGGTAGGCGAAGACGCTGTCGAAGTCCTTGTCCAGGGAGCCGGACGGGCGGCGGTATTCAAGGAGCAGGCTCTCCTTGTTCCCCATCGGGATCTCCAGCGCGCGGGTGCCTTTCTGGGAGCCGTAGAGAGGCTTGAGGCTGAAGGTCCCGGAGCCGGTGACGCGCCGGTGCTCCGCGGTCTCCAGCCAGCCCATGCGGATCAGCTGGTTGGCGGACAGGCCGGCTTCTCCGTTGCCACCCATGGGGGACCTGCCCGCGACGGCGGCGCGCTCCCCGCAGTCGACGAGGTTGCCGTTCTTGCACGTGAAGCGGACCTGGTGGCCGAAGCCGATGTTGTGGCCGAACTCGTGGCGGATCGTGGTCTCGGAGACGTCGTTGTTGCCGGTGTTCAGCCAGGTGTAGCGGCCGCCGATGGAGCCCATGCCGGACCAGTAGCAGCCGAGGCGGGGCAGGATGATGGACAGATTGTCCCAGTCCCTCTTCCGCTCAAGGCCCTTGGCGGTGACCTGTGCCTCGATGTCCTCCCGGATTCCCCTGAGGTCAGTGCAGCCAGCCTTCTGCCGCAGGGTCAGCGGACCGAGGACCTTCTCCTTGACGGCGGGTACGAAGGTGAACCGGCCGCGCGAGACCTGACTGAAGTACGTGTTCAGCGACTCGCCCGCGCCGAAGTACTTGTCGACGGCGTTCGCCCGCATCACGGCGGGGTCGGGGTGTGCCCGGTCGGAGAAGTCGGCCATGACGACGAGGACGCGGCCTTCCTTGGCGTCGTCCGCCGCGGCCGGCGTGGCCCAGGCCCCGACCGCAAGCGCGGTGAGGGATGCCGTGGCGGCGAGGACCCTGGCGATTCTGGTGCGCATGTGCTCTGTGCTCCCCTTGCTCGGAGTGTGCTTCACCCCGTAAGAGCAGGAGCCGGCCGCACCCTCGCACGCCGTTGCCATCTCGTTATCTTCTGGGGCGGGGGGATCCGCCACCGAGGGAGTCCAGCCCCCTCCTCGTGCTCCGGGCGGCCCTCAGCGCCCAGCGTCCGTACCCCACCCCGAGCCCCCGGGCCGGGCACGGTCGAGGCAGGCCGTCGATGCGCCCGAACGGCTGAACCTCGCCCCTGTCCAGCCCGGTCCGCCCTCGCCGTGGCCCACCATGAGCCCATGAACGTGATCAAGGCTGCGGCCTCGCCCGCTCCCTCTTCCACCTCTCGTGCGGCTCGCAAAGTCGTACCGCTCTGCGCCGCAGTCGTCGCCGCGGCGGTTGTCCTACCCGCCCTGCTGGCCGGCCCGTCGGCCGCGCAGACCGCACCTGAGCGTCCCGCGGTTCGCGCGGCCCAGGCAGTCTCGATGGAGCAGGCCGTACTGGAGCGCATCAACGCCTACCGTGCCCGCCACCACGCCCCGCCGGTCACCCTGGACCAGAACCTGAACGGCATCGCGGCGGACCGCGCCCGGCAGTGCACCGGCAGGCCCGTGGCCTCCAGCAGCCCGCCCTACCTGACGAACGTGGCAGCGGGCGTCTACAGCAACCCTGAACTCTACGTCGACGCCTGGTACGAGACCAGGACCGGATACGACTACGACTCGGGCACCATGTCGGACTTCAGCGCCGGCAACTTCACCCTCATGGTGTGGAACGAGGTCACGACGATCGGCGTCGGGTTCGCCGACACCTGCGAGTCGAGTAGCCCCAGCGGCTTCCCGTACGAGCTGACGGTCGCCTTCGGCCCGACCGGGAACGTCCCCGGCGCGTTCAAGGCGAACGTCAACCGGCCCGACCCCACCGTCCCACTGCCCACTCCCGCCACCTGACAGCACCGCAGCCAGCAAGTCCCGCCCTCGGGCCGCCGCACCGGCGAGTGCGGCGGCCCGAGGGCGGGAGGAAGACCGCCGCGGACGGCGTCGAGGCGCCCGGCCCGCGAGCGTGCCGGTGCGGCGGCCCCACCGGGCGGTCGGGGGCGAACCCGCATGACGCCGAAGTCCGCAGTCGAGCTGTATCGGAGACAAGGCCGGTGCCGTGCGGCGGCCCCACCGGAGTCGCGCCGCGGACGAGCCCGCGCCCGCGGTGCGGGGATCCGGAGCTACCCGCCGCCGCGGCCTGACGATGCCCGACCAGGGCTCGAAAGCCGGCGAATCAAACGCCCGAATCCCGCTCATCTGCGCGATAGGCGAGGGGGGCAAGGGCCCGGAGTGAGCGAAGGGACCGAGGCCGGGCGCAGAAGAGGACTGATTCACGCCGCTCCCGGTCGGCTCCTGAACGGCCCGCGACACACCTGAGAAGACCCTCCGTGCAGTCGGCGGGAGGGTTCGTCGTGGAGGACGGACACCTGGAGCCGGTGGCCGTGGCCGGTTCACGCCCTGGAGAGGGAATGGCCGACTCCCTACCGTCATGGACGGCCCGCGCACAGGGTGCGGGCCTTCGTCATGCCGGGAGAACCCCTTTGGACATCAGCGACAGCCGCGTGAAGGTCTACAGCGATCGCAGGTACACACGGACGACGGCGGTGCGGCACCAGGGCACCACACTGGCCTTCGCGATGGACGATCAGCGCCGGATCGTCTACAGCGTGCTCGCACTCGACGGATACGACCCCGCGCGGGGTGACACGGACGCGGCCTACTGGAGCGAGAACCCAAGGGAACTCTCCTTCCCGCAGGAGCTGAACCGGGTCGGCTACGCGGCGCTCGGCACCGTGACGATGCCCCGGGTGAAGAAGGGCGGCCGGGCGGAGGCGGATCCGGGTCAGGTGCTGGACCCGGAGGAGACCAACGCGTTCCTCTCCTCGACGGCCCGGCTGACCGCCGATGTTCCCTTCCAGGTGCTCTCGGACGGCACCCACGTGATCGTTCTGCGGCAGTCCATCGCCGCCGGGCACCCCGACGCGGTGCGCGAGGTCACGCCGGGGGCGGCGTCGGCCGCCGGGACCGAGCCCCCGCTCGTGGACGGCCTGCTGCTCTGCGACCGCTTCCTGATGGTGGGCGGCATCCTGAAACCGGTGCGCGAGACCCGCTACCGGCGCAGTCGGATGAAGCACCGTCCCGGCTCCGCCAAGGACAGCCTCGGCGCCTCCGACATGGAGGGCAAGCCGTTCTACGAGCCGACCCAGGCGATCGGCTTCGTCCGCAACCTGAGCGAGGGACGGTTCGCGGCGGTCCTGGTGCCGACCAGCGTGGCGGGGGCCCAGCGCTGGCAGTTCTTCGCCTGGAACACCGTCACGGGCCGTATGGACGCGTTCAGCGTGGACCGTTCGGCCGACGGGCTCTTCACCACCCAGGGCAACCGTGCCTGGACCAGTCCCGACCCCCGCTACCAAGGCGCCGTGTACGAACGCGGTGCCGGCCCGTGCCCGTTCACCGGGGCGCCGCTGGTACCGGTGCGCTCCGAGTCGGGATTCGGGGAGACGGCGCTGCGGCTGGCCGCCGCCGGGGCCCAGGGCATGGTGGGCACGATGCCGCGCGGACCGGAGTTCACCGTTCAGGCGTGGGTGAACCCGGCCCGGCAGGCCGCCACCACGCTCCTCACGAACGGCTACACGCTGGAGCTCACCGACCAGGGCTGCCCGCGGCTGCGCGCCGGCGACAGCGAACTGACCGGAACACAGCCGCTGCCGGCCGGGCGGTACACCCATCTGACGGCCACGTACGCCGACGGCACCGCGACCCTCTACCTCGACGGAACGCCCTGCGGCAGCGGCGCGTTCGCCTTCCCCGGGGAGGCTGCGGGCGAGGCGGTCATCGGCGGCACCGTACCCGAGGGCGGCTTCGCCCTCGACGAGCTGCGGGTCTGGGACCGCGCCCTCGGCCCCGCCGAGATACGCGAGGACCTCGGCCACCGGCTGGTCGGCGACGAGCCGGGCCTGGTGGCGTACTACCGGTTCGACGGGGGCGCCGGAAGTATCGCGTACGACCAGACCGACGCCGCCCGCCACGCCGCTCTGACCGGTGAGGTGAGCTGGGAGACCTCCACCGCTCCGATCGGGGACCACGCGGGCATCCGGCGCGACAGCTTCACCTTCGCCAACCGGGAACCGGTCTCCGCGCCCTCCGCGGTCCTCTACCACCAGCAGGAGGCGCGGGCCTGCGGCTACGACGCGGCGGCGAAGCCGGTCAAGAGCCAGGCCCGCGTCCTGCTGGCCTGCGCCACCCGCGATACCGCCGACCCGCACTCCGAACCCTGCCTCGCCACCCTCGACTTCGGAGTCGGCGTGGACGGCAGGCTGGCGCAGACCGCCGACGTGGTGATCCTGCCCGAGATCGGGACGGACGCCGCCGACACCGGGCTGGAGCGGCAGAGCCTGCTGGAGCAGCGGATCCAGACGCTGCGCAACGAGATCGCCGCCCTGGAACCGCAGGTCCCCCCGCTGGCCGCCCGCTGCGCCGACCTCGCCGCCACCCGGAACCAGGTGACGTCCGCACAGCAGACGCTCGACACGGCCCAGGCACGCTGGGACACCCTGCGCTACGACCCGACCGACTGGACGTCGGTGCGCATGTTCTTCAACAACTCGGTCGGGCGCTACGCCGTACAGGCCCTGAACAACCGGCTCACCCTCGGCGAGTCCGTGGTCGGCGGCAGCAGCACGCAGACCAGCTCCGTCTGGAAGATCGAGCACAGCGGCCTCACCCACAACGGCCGGCCGCAGTACTACGTGTACACCTACGACCGCGCCTACCGCCTGAACGTCTACAACGCGGCGACGAACGACCAGGCGCACATCGAGCTCTACCCGACCACCACCACCGACTACACCAGCGAGCAGCTCACCCTGACCCGGCTGGCGGGAAACGTCTGGCGTCTCGTCGCCCGCCACAGCGGCAAGACTCTCGCGCTGCGCTACGGCAGCGAGTACAACCGGATCCGCCAGTACACCGACTCGGTCCTCTCCGGCAGCGAGGGCAGGTGCGAGATCGAGTCGCTCGGGTCCCGCTCGGGCGCGGACACCGCCGTGGCAACGGCACGCGACGACCTCACCCGGCTTCAGGCCGCGCTGGACGTTAAGCTCGCGGCCCAGGAGCAGCTGGACGCCGTCAACCTCCAGCTGACCACCCGGCGGGACGCGCTGAGCGCCGCCGAGGACGAACTGGCCCTGCTCACCGCCGGTATGGCCGGGGCCGACGACGTGGTGGTGCCCGCCGTCCACCTCGGCACCGACCCCACCGGCCTGACGGTCTGCGGCGGCCTCCTCGCCTTCGCCCGCACCGCCGATGCGCCGTTCCTGATGGACAGCTCGACCGGTCAGGTCGCGCTCTACTTCCGGGGGCTCAACGGGCAGTTCTTCGCGGCCTACTACGACACCCGCGTGGTACGCGGCAGCAAGGTCCTCGGCTCCGGTGCCTCCGGGCTGCTTCTCACCGCCTGGGACGCCTCCGTCGACCTGAGCGGCGTCACCGTCACGGTCAGCGAGGTCCCCGGGCAGCCCGCCCTCTGCGACCTCACCCTGGACCGCCCCGGCGAGCGCGAGGTGTGGCGGGGGCTTCCGCGCCACGCCCGCACCCTCGTCGACGTCCTCACCGGCGCACCGGAGGGCGACCCTCCCACGATCGGCGTGCTCGCCGACCCCGGCCCCCGGACCGGCCCGGCCGCGCCACCGGAGCCGAGTACCGTCCTGCCCCTGGCCGCGCCGCTCGCGCAGCCGCTGGCCGCCCCCGCCTACCTCGCCACCGACGACGGCGTCCGCCTCCTCACCGCCTCCGCCGGTGCCGGCGCGGTCGAACTCCACCTCGACGCCCCCTGCCTGCCCTCCCCGGGCTCCCCGGTGCGGGTGGTGCGCTACGACACGAGGCTGGCCGAGGCGGAACGGCCAGGTGCCGACCTGCGCCGGGGCTCCCGGCTGGTGACCGCCGCGGCCACCTACGAGGACGCCCGGATCGCCGACGGCACCGCCACGCAGGCCGTGGCCGGGCACGGCTGCCGCTGGCGCGGCGCCTCCCCCGGCCGGGCGCTCGCCTTCGACGGCGCCACCCAGCACCTCGGCCTCGCCCCCGAACTGGTGGAGCAGACCGCCATCCCCTCGGACGTGACCGTCGAGGCGTGGGTCAACCCGTACGCGATGGAGGGCACCTCGCGCCTGGTGCATGCCGCGAACGGCGAGGACGCGCCGTACAGCCTGCTGCTCACGGACGCCGTCCTCCGGTCCGCGGTGGCCTTCTCCTCCGACTCGGCCCACGTGACGGTGGACCGAGTCGACCTGACGGGCGGCCCCTTCACCGTCGAGACCTGGCTGCGGCGCATCACGGCGGGGTACAGCGCCGAGGAGACCGTGGCCGCGCAGGGTTCCTCCGGCACCGCCGGGAGGAGCCTCGCCCTGGGCTACCGAGCCTCCGGCGCCTTCTTCTTCAGCCTCGGCGGCGGGGAGGACCTGCAGACCGCCGGCACCTACGCGGACACCGACTGGCACCACTGGGCCGCCACCTACGACCCCGCCACCGGCGCCCAGGTGCTCTACCGCGACGGCGTGGAGACGGCCCGCCGCACCGCCACGGCCCCGTACACCGGCGCCGGCACCCTGGTCCTCGGCCGCGCCGTCAACGGCACCCGCGGCCTGCGCGGCACCATCGACCAGCCGCGCCTGTGGGGACGGGCCCGCACCGCCGCCGAACTCCGCGACCTGATGCGGCAGAACGTCACCGGCAGCGTGCCCGGTCTGCTCGCGTCCTGGACCTCCACCTCGGGCCAGCTCCTGGACACCTCCGGCCACGGGCGGCACGGCATCCGGCACGGCGACGCCACCGAGGCGAACGCCCACGCGACCGGATACCGGGTCGTCTTCGGCGTCGGCGAGCGCGCGGTGCGCAGCCGCGAGGTCCACCCGGCCGGGGAGTGGGCCCATCTGGCGGCCGCATTCGAGCAGTCGTGGGCGGTGCGGCTCGACGGCGCGGCCTGGCTGGACGGGGACAACGACGACACCCTGGACCTGACCGGTGACCTCACCCTGGAGGTGTTCTGCCGACTCGACCGGCTCGGCATCACCCACGGCCTGGTGACCCGCGGCAGGCTCGGCTCCGACGACACGGCCGTCCCCTACCAGCTGTCGGTACGCCCCGACGGCAGGCTGGAGTTCGCCTTCGAGGAAGCCGGGGGCACCGCCCGGCGGTTCGTCTCCTCCGCCACCGTGCCGGTGGGTCGCTTCACCCGGCTCGCCGCGGTCAGGCGGGCGGGCCGCGAGACCGCCGAACAGAAGGGGACCCGGGAGATCACCCTGACCAACCCGGACGGCTCCACCACCGTCGAGACCGTCGACGTGATCCAGGACATGGAGGTCCGCTCCTGGGACGACATCACCTTCTACATCGACGGCGCAGCCTGCGGAACCTCCCGCTACACCGGTGGCGGACCGGGCGGCGGCGAGGGCGCGCTGGAACTGGGCCGGGTCTGGGACGGGCCCCGCCCGTACGCCGCCCAGGGCGTCCTGGGCGAGGTGCGGATCTGGAACACCGCCCGCGAGGCCGCCACGATCGGCGCCGCCGTCTCTCCTCGCGACAGCGGCCTGGCGGCCCGCTTCACCTTCGAGGAGAACGAGGGCAACACCAGCACCGACACCACCGGCTCCCATGCCGTGCGGCTGCGTGGTGCCACCTGGACGCGCAACCCCGACCCGCAGGGCAGCCGCTTCCGGCTCTACCGGGACGGCTCACCGATGCCGACCGAGCCCCTCGACCCCGGCGCCCCCGACCATCCGGCCGCGAACGGCGCCTTCACCCAGAGCCAGTTCACCCTGGGCGCCCGGCGCGCGGGCACCGCGGTCACCGAGGCGCTGGACGGCACCCTGGAGGAAGTGCGGGTCTGGCGCACCGCCCGTACCGCGGAGCAGATCAGCGACAACCTCTTCACCCGCCTCAAGGGCGACAAGGAGGACCTGGTCGGCTACTGGCCGTTCGACCGGGACTCCACCGCCGTCGGCGCCACCCGGGTGCGGGACCTGGGACTGCGCGGCAACCACCTGGAGGTCGGCGCGGGCACGCCGCCCACCGTCGTCCTGTCCACCGCTCCGGTCTCCACCGACACCGCCGCCGTCCGCTCCGCGATCTCCGGGGTGCGCACCGCCTTCCACCAGACGATCGCCGGGACCCCGGCCACCGCAGAGTACGCCGACATGCAGTACCGGCCGGACGGCTCGGCGGCAGGGGTGATGAAGCGCGCCTACAGCTATCTCAACGACAGCGGCCGCTGGGCTCTGGTGACCGGCTACAAGGTCGGCGACCTGGTGTCGGAATGGGTCAGCCAGGTGCAGTACGACCCTCAGCTCGTCGGCTACCTGGAGGGCGCGCCGCCGGTGCCCTCGGAGAACCTGACGGGTGAGGACGGCGACTACGCGGGCGCCTCCGCCGTCACGTTCACCACCGCGGACTCCGTGACCGAGTCCCTGTCCTCCTCCCGGAACCGCAGCGTCGACACGGCCTTCCAGATGGCGTTCCAGAACGAGTACGACGCCGAAACCCTCCTCATCACCGCCCCGCTGGGCATCGGCACGGCCCAGCCGGCCGTCGAGGGCGGCGCGGTCGTCAGCGTCGACAACACCCTGGAGTTCAGCAACACCTGGAGCGACGAGACCTCCCTGGCCCAGTCCACCGACACCGAACGCGCCACCTCCGTCTCCCTCGCCGGGTACTGGGAGGACCCCGCGCGCCTCCTCAACCCCGCTCTCGGCCGGCGCTACCAGCCGGCCAACGTCGGCATGGCGCTGGTCCAGTCGCAGACCGCCGACGTCTTCGCGCTGCGGCTGGCCCACAGCGGCGCACTGGTCGCCTACCGGATGCGGGCCAACCCCGACATCCCCCGCGACTGGAACATCCTCACCTTCCCCATCAACCCGCAGTACACCAAACAGGGCACTCTGGACGGCGGCGTCGGCTTCGACGAACACGGCAAGGTGCTCGACCCGGCCTACCCCAACGCCCTGCAGTACGGCGAGTACAGCTACTTCAAACCCCGGGAGGCGTACGCCCTGAAACGGGCCATCCAGCGCCAGCAGCAGCAGACCCAGGACTACTACGACAACGTCACCACCCGCACCGGAACGTCCGACCCGGTGGCAGGACGCGCGAAGAAGATCGCCGAGAGCTTCGTCGGCCCGATCGGCGACGCGCGCGACACCACCGCCGGCGAGGGTTCCAGCAGCTCAGCCGCCTCGGCCTTCGCGGTCCGCGACCTGGCCAACACCTACCTGTGGACCGCCGACGGCGGGTTCTTCGCCGAGACCACCACAACCGCCGACGCGATGACCGAGACCGCCGGCGGCTCGTACTCGGTGACGGACATGCTCACCGCGGGCGTCGAGTTCGGCTTCTCGGTCTTCGGCGTCGGGATCGCCGGGCAGCTCAACGCGAGCATCGGCGGCAGCCACAGCGTCACCCGCACCAAGAGCGAGGACGCGTCGCGCTCCTACGGCCTGGATGTCACCTGCGAGCCCTCCGGTGACCTCCAGGCGTACGACGCGGACGGCAAGGCGGTCTTCGACCCGCAGGGCAGGCCGGTACTTGTACCCGGCAAGGTGGACGCCTACCGGTTCATGAGCTTCTACCTGCACGAGTCCGGCCGGAACTTCGACGACTTCTTCCACAAGGTCGTCGACCCGGTATGGCTCGCCGACTCCAACGCGCCCAGCGCCGCCGCACTGCGCCAGACCCGGCAGTCCGACCGCAAGCCACCGTGCTGGCGGGTCCTGCACCGGGTCACCTTCATCTCCCGCGTCCTGCCACCGGTGCCGGGCGCCGACGCACCACCGCTGGAACGGGACCTGGCCCGGGTGGACATCGCCTCCAACTACGAACTCGTACGCAGGCTCGCCCCCTACGTCCGGCACGCCACCAGCTCCCTCGGTGAACTGTCCGACGCCACACGCACCGCGCTCACGGCGCACCTGCCCGAACTCCTGCCGCACCAGGACGACATCCGCCGCTTCCTCGCCCAGTACTACGGAGTCGAGGACTGATCTCCGGTCCCGGTGCTCCTGCGGCAGTCCAGGAGCACCGGGAACCACACCGGTGCGGACCGCCGCGGTCGCCCGGCATCCCCGAATCGCACGGGCGGACCGCTGCCCCGGGGCGGAGGACAGTGAGCTGGCATCCACGGTGCGGGCAGGCTCCGGCTGCTTCCCTTCCCAGCGCACCACACCGGCGGCCTCGTAAGCCCTCGAAGGGGTGGCTCGGGTCCGACATACGCAGCGCGACAGCGTCCGCATGGAACGCGGGCGGGCAGAACCTTCATCACCGTGCGGAAGCCCCTGCCGCCCGGGGACAGGTCCGGTACGTCCCGCTCAAACGGCGCGGCTCCGCCGCCCGCCGCGCCGCGGGGCGAGGCCGGAGGCGGGTCGCTGCCGACATCAGCGGCGTGCGCGCCTGCGTCGGCCGGCCAACCCCAGGAAGGTGCCGAGGAGCAGCAGGAGGGCGGCGCCCGCCGTGCTCAGGACCAGAGTGGTGGCGTCGCCGCCGGTTACGGCCAGACGCTCGGCGCCCTCGGTACCGGTGTCCGCGGCGTGCGAAGCGTCGTCGGGTGTGGAACCGGGCATGCCGGAATCAGCGGTGGTGGTTCCGGCATCGTCGGTGGTGTCGTCGGCCGGGGGCTCGTGGTCCTCGTGGGTGACGGGTGCGTCGTCCTTGAGTTCGGACGGGTGGGCCGGGGGGGCTGCTGTGACCGGTTCCACGGGGGGTGCAGCGGCGGTGTCGGTCGGCGGGGCCTCGCCGTTCATGCTGATCTCGACCCTGGCGCCCGCGGCGTCCTTCGCGGTGACGGAGACCTTCAGCTTGTGGGCGGTGTCGGTGAAGCGGGTGATGGCGCCGTCGCCGTCGTTGGTGCCCACCCGGAGCTGGAGGGCCCCGGCGTACTTCTGCTTGGTCACGCGGTAGGCGTAGACGCCGTCGAGGCCCTCGTCCAGCCCGCCCTCGGGGCGGCGGTACTCCAGCACCAGCTTGTCCTCACCGAAGGGGACCTCCAAGGCCCGCAGGCCGCCCTGCTTCCCGTAGAGGGAGCGCAGGGTGAACGTGCCAGAGCTCGTGACCCGCTGGTGTTCGGCCGCGGTCAGCCAGCCGCTGTGGATGAGCTGGGTGGCCGTGAGACCGACCCTCGTGCCGCCGCCACCGCCCATGGGGGACTTGCCGCCTCTGCCGTTCACGCAGTCGGTGAGGCGCCCGTCCTGACAGACGATGCCCGGCTGATGCGGGTAACCGAGGTTGTGGCCGAACTCGTGCACCACGACCCCGAGGTTGGCGAAGGCATTGGGGGCCTGGATCCAGGTGTAGGGCCCGCCGATACTGCCCAGCCCGGACCAGCTGCAGCCGATGCGCGGGCTGGCCATGGACAGACTGTCGTAGTCCTCACCACGCTTCAGCCCCTTGGCCTCCAGCAGTTCCAGAGTCTTCATCTTGATCTCGCCGGCATTGCACCCAGCACCCTTCATCGGCAGCTTGAAGGGGCCGATCACCTTCTCCGGGACCGCCGGCACATAGGCGGTCTTCCCGCTCGAGACCCGGTCGTAGTACGACTTCAGGGAGTTCTCGGCTCCGAAGTACTTGGCGGCGAAGTCCGCCTTGACCGCGGCCGGGCCGACGTGGGCCCGGTCCTGGAAGTCCACCATCACGACCAGCACGCGGTTCTCGCGCCTGTCGTCCGCCGCGGCCGTCGAAGCCACCACCCCCGAACCCGTGAACAGCGTCGCCGACGCCGCCACGACTCCACCAATCTGCTTCAGCCCGAGTCTCATGACGCTCTGCACTCCCTTGGTTCGTTGCGCTTCACCAGGGAAGACCAGTCCGCCTCACCCCCCTCCCGGCATTTTGCGTCCCCTTTACCAAACGATCGCTTCAGAACGAGTTGAACCGCGGGTCCCGCACTTACCGATCTTGATCGGCAGGGCGCTCGGTACATGCTGATCCTGCCTCTGACGACCTGCGCAGCGGAAGGCCCCGCCGCTACCGCGCACTCCCCTTGGGAGCCACGGTGGCGCGACCCCGAAGGCATGGCGAGTCACGGCCACCACGGTCGCGCCCGTCCCGGGGGCCGGTGACGGCCAAGTCCCGGCCGCCACGCACCTCGGCATCGCCAACGCCCGGCATCCCTGATCTCACGTCCGCCCGCCGCGCGCCGCGTCCGGGACAGCGCCGGCGGACTGCTGTACTCTCCGTCCCAGCCCTCCGAGGTGCTGTTCATCCTTCAGAAGGGCCGGGTCCGGATCTTCCGGGTCTCCGCCGACGGTCGCGCACTCACCACCGCGATCATCAGCCCTGGCACCATCTTCGGCGAGATGGTGCTCCTTGGGCAGCGGATGTACGACAACTTCGCCGAGGCCCTCGACGACGTCACCGTCTGCGTCATGAGCCGCGCCGACGTCCACCGCTTCCTGTTGGCCGACGCCCGGATCTCCGCGCGCATCACCGAGATCCTCGGCCGACGGCTGACCGACCTCGAACAGCGGCTGTCCGACAGCGTGTTCAAGTCCGTACCCCAGCGCATCGCCACCACCCTGCTCACCCTGGCCGCCCAAAGCCGCCCCCTGGTACTCGGCGCCCGCAGCCCGCAGATCGCCCTCACCCACCAGCAGATCGCCGCCCTGGCCGGCACCTCCCGCGAGACCACCACCAAGGTCCTGCGCGACTTCGCCGAGCAGCACCTGATCCGGCTCGCCCGGGGCCGCATCACCGTCCTGGACACTGAGCGGCTCGCGGACCACGCGGGCTGATGTCACCGAACCGTAAGCACCGGGCCCGCACCGAACTCACCCCTGCAGCCTACAGTTCAGCCAACCCCGACCTCCAGGAGTGACCCTTTCATGCGTGCCCGCCTCATCCTCACCGGTCTACTGGCCGCCACCGCGCTGACCGTGGCCGGCTGCGGCACCCAGGACAACGCCTCCTCCCAGGGCACGGCAGACACGGCCCCTCCCGCGGCCTCCGGCTCCTCCGCGCCGGCCGGTGGGCAGTCCGGGATTTCAGCGGTACCCCAGGCGCTGCGGTTCACGGGCACGACCGTGGACGGCCAGCCGTTCGATGCGGCGACGCTGGCGGGCAAGCCCGCCGTGCTGTGGTTCTGGGCGCCGTGGTGTCCCACCTGCAAGGCCCAGGGCCCCGAAACCGCCAGGGTCGCCGCCCAGTTCCAGGGCAAGGCGAACGTCATCGGGGTGGCTGGACTGGACAAGCCGCAGGCCATGAAGGACTTCGTCTCCGACACCAGGGTCGGCGCCTTCCCGAACCTGTCCGACGAGGCCGGGGAGATCTGGAAGAAGTTCGAGATCACCCAGCAGAGTTTCTACGTGATCCTCGACAAGGACGGCAAGACGGTCTTCACCGGAAGTCTCCTGGCCGGCAGGGGACTCGCCGACAAGCTCACCCCGCTCGTGGGCTGACCCGCCGTGTCCGACCTTCCTCTCGCCCTGGCCCTGACCGCGGGCATGCTCGCGGCCGTCAACCCCTGTGGCTTCGCCCTCCTGCCCGCCTACCTCTCCCTCCTCGTCCTCGGCGACGACACGCCCACCCGCGCGGCCGCCGTCACCCGCGCACTGTGCGCGACCGCCGCGATGACCGCCGGATTCGCCGCCGTGTTCGCCTTGTTCGGTCTCGCCATCGCGCCCGTCGCCGGCCAGGTCCAGCAGCACCTGCCCTGGTTCACCATTGCCTTCGGGCTTCTGCTGGCTCTCATCGGCGGCTGGCTCCTGGCCGGCCGGGACCTGCCCGCGCTGCTGCCCAAACTCCGCCGCGCGCCCTCCGTCACCCGCTCCGTACCGTCGATGGCCCTGTTCGGCGCCGCGTATGCCATCGCCTCCCTCGGCTGCACCATCGCCCCCTTCCTCGCCATCGTCGTCTCCGCCTTCCACAGCGGCTCCGCCCTCGAAGGCGCGGCCCTGTTCACGACGTACGCGGCCGGAATGGGCCTGATCGTCGGTGCCGCCGCCCTGTCCGTCGCCCTCACCCGCACCGCCCGCATGGGCCGGCTGCGCCGCCTCGGCTCCGTCGCCTCCCGGCTCGGCGGCGGTCTGCTCTTCCTGGTCGGCGCGTACGTCGCGTACTACGGCTGGTACGAGATCCGCGTCCTGCGCGGCCCCCAGACCACCGACCCCGTCATTGAGGCCGCGGGCACCGTCCAGCAGGCCGTCGCCGGCCTGCTGGACACCATCGGGATCCCCGTGATCTCGGCGGCCTTCGTCACGCTGCTGCTTGCCGTGGTGCTGCGCCGCCGCCGGCAGCGCCATGACCGGCCCCAGGCACCGGACAGGCAGCGCCACCCTGCCTGACGGTGCCGACGGCGCAGGGAACCTCTCGCTCTGGTTGCAGAAGGACGAGCGGACCGAGGCCGACGCCTCGGGGGTGACCAGGGAGACCACCGCAGTGGCGGGCTCCGCACCGGTCGGGCCGTCCGGCGTGGCGGTCAGGCGAACCGGCTCCCCGGTGGCGCGGCAGGCGAGGTCACCTGGGCCCTCTGACCGAGGATCGCGGGGAAGGCCAGCTGCACATCACGCCCCGGTGGACTCCCGCGTGCCCGGGGCGGTCTCATGTCCGCAACCAAGCCGAGCCGCCGACTTCGGCCGTCATTCGGCACACCGCAGCGACCAGGGTAGACACCCTTGCCTGTGGCCGAGCTCGAAGACTGTGCCTCACTCGTGCCGGCGATGCGACGATCGACCTTCCCCCTTCGGGGTGAACCGCTCAGCCCGCACTTCTGGGTGCAACCTGTCTCATTCCTCTGCGCACACCCGAGCCCATCGCGATCCTTGAGGAGCCCGGCCGCTCCGAGTTTCCAGGGAACGCCAACGTCTCATGAGACATGCAGATCGCGGAGAAGTCGATGCGGCAGATCCTGTGCGCCCCGGCCTTTCAGGCCCGGATGCAGGCGGTCAGCACCACCGTGACCGCCGGAAGCCGCCCCCTGGCCGCTGCGACCGCCGGCACACTCGCGCTAGTCCTGGACGTGCCGGCCGCCCTCGCCGTGGGCGCTCTCCTCCAGGTCGTGCCGGTCCTCCTGTTGCTGGCCTCCCCCGTACGCGCTCTGCGAGCCATGCCCGTCCTTCCTGTCCCCGCGGCCGTGCCGCCCGCCCGAGAGGGAACCTCGTGACAGCCATCGCATGCACCGCGAGCCCGGCCTACTGGGAGCCCCTCTGGGCCGAGGACGGCCGGCGCTACCGGACGCTGTGCCAGGCCGAGAAACAGCTGATGGCCGAGCACCTGGGCCCCGGCGAGGGCCGCCCCGCCCTCGACATCGGCAGCGGCGACGGCGGCCTCGCCCGCCACCTCCACCACGAGCTCGGCTACCGCACGACCGGCATCAACTGCTCCCCCAGCGCCCTCGCCCTCGCCGCCGCCCAGGACACCACGCCCGGACCGACGTGGCGGTGCGCGGACATCGCCACCGGCGACCTCACGACGGTCACGGACGCGGCCTACGCCCTCATCACCTGCCGCCTGGTCTACCGATGGATGGACGACAAGCCCGGCTTCCTCAGCCGTGTCCGCCGCCTCCTCGCGCCCGGCGGCACCTTCTGGGTCGTCACCGAGATCGCCGGCCGCCGCACGACCACCAACCCGGCCCTCCTCGGACTCGGCATCTCGCCCTCGGACGCCGAACTGCTCACGGTCGGCTGGTCCGTCGCGCGGACCGCCGACCTCGACGTCCTGCGCTGCTACGCCCTGCGCCCCTGATCATCCGCCCCGCGAACGAAAGGAAGTACCTCGTGCCGGACGTCGAGAATGCTGGTAGTTCCGGCTATCAGAAGTTGTGCAATGAGTGCCTCGGTGACGCCGTGGGCCAGCTGGGCGCGAGGTAGAGATCAGTGGCTGCGCGGCGCGTACATGATCACGGCCATGCCAGCGAGGCAGACGAGGGCACCGATGACGTCGTAGCGGTCGGGGCGGTAGCCGTCGGCGACCATGCCCCAGGCGATCGATCCGGCGACGAAGATCCCGCCGTAGGCGGCGAGGATGCGGCCGAAGTTGTCGTCGGACTGAAAGGTGGCCACGACACCGTAGAGGCCGAGGGCGATGACGCCGGCGCCGATCCAGATCCAGCCCTTGTGCTCGCGGATGCCCTGCCAGACGAGCCAGGCTCCCCCGATCTCGAAGAGGGCGGCGACGGCGAACAGAGCGATGGAACGAGCGATGGTCATGGTGCTCGACTCTATCGACGGCCGAGACCGGTGATCTTCATAGGGTCCCCGGCCTTCTGGCAGCCGCACCCGCTCTCACCGGCGGTCCTCGGCGCGCAGGAGCACGGGCGGCGGCGCTGGCCGAGCCACCAGGTCCCGGCGGCGAGCACGGCCAGGACGACAGCAATGGCCGGCAGCCAGCCCACCACTGCTCCTGCCCCGACACCGACGACGCCCGCCGTGATCAGGACGGGTAGCGCGCAGCACGCCACGCAGGCCAGGGCGGCCAAGCCCCCGAGGGCCTTCGGGGTGCGGTGGGGGCGGGGGTCAGCAGCAGGGGCCGGCATGGCGGTTCTCCTCGGCAAGGTCGGTGAAGGGGATCGGGCAGCAGGAGCTGCCGGCACAGACGGTCAGGTCGTCGCACCCGGCTTCGACAGCTGCCACCAGGGCGGTGCGGATGGTGGTGAGGTCGGCGATCTTCGCGTCGACCTCGGCGAGCTTGGCCGCAGCGCGCTCCTGGAGCCCGGCGATGGGGCGGCCGTGCCGGTGGCGGCCGGCCTCCAGCAGCTCGGCGACCTCGTCGAGCGTGAATCCGAGCCGCTGGGCGGCCTTGATCACGCGCAGTGCGGTCACCGCGTCCTCGCCGTAGAGGCGGTGACCGCCGTTGCTGCGCTCCGGCTCGGCCAGCAGGCCGCGCCGCTCGTAGTAGCGCAGAGTCTGGACGTTCACCCCGGCCGCCTCGGCGACCTGCCCGCTGCGCAGGCCCGCGCTCACGACTGCCCTCCGGCAGCCCGTGTGGCGAGGGCGTCGAGGACCGGTTCGTGCGCCGCATCCACCGCGATGTCCAGCACGATCACGTCCTCGCCGGGCGTAGTGGTGAAGGCGAAGAACGAACAGCAGCCGCTCTCGCGCGCCACCAGCTCGCGTACCCGCTCCTCGACACCCGGTCCGCCGGCCAGGTCAAAGCGGAGCCGGAGCGGTTCGGGCCTCGTCAACGAGGTCAGCCGCTCGGAGAACAGGGCGTCCCACTCCGCAACCCGCAGGGGCTGCTCCTCGGTGGGCAGCGTGCAGGACTGCGGCACCCAGGCCATCTCGCTCATCGTGCTCACTCCCGTCGTCGCGTGCCCCAGGGTGGGGACATCTCCGACGGTAAACCTGTACCTGGGTACCGGATGCAAGTCCGGCAGTCTGTGGCCGGGACGGACTGCCCTGTGTCGTGCTGACCGTGGGCTACCGGCGGTGGGTGATCTCCGCGAACGGCCCGGGCCCGTGGTCTTCCTCGGGTCCCCGTGCTGGTACTTCCGGCGGAATGCCGAGGGGTATGCGAGCTGCGGACCGGTTGCTCAGTGGCGTGTGTCAGTCCCGGGAGGACGTGGGCGCGGGGTGCCAGGGTGCGTCAGCGCGCGTGGGACGAGCGTCTGCGGCCAGCCGGATTTCGTACACCGGCCGGCTGCCGGGCAGGGGGCCGAGGTAGTCGTGGCCGACCATGTGGCACCAGGCCGGGAGGTCGAGCGGTGCCGCGGGGTCGGTCGCGATGACGTGGACCACGGTGCCCGGTGGTGCGTCTTCGATCTGTTTGCGCAGGCGCAGCAGGAGGGTGACGCAGAGCAGCCCGGTGCCGTCGACGGTGAGGTCGGCTGCGGGGGTCGGGGCGGTGGTCATCGGGGCAGGGTCTGGGTGACGCGCCACAGGCGGCGGGGCAGGTCGCCTTCCTCGAAGGCGTGGACCTCGTCGAGGGTCCAGCCGTCGGCGAGGGAGTCGACAAGGTGACGGGGGAAGAAGTGCACGGCGAAGCCGCCGTGTTCGTAGATGTCGTCTCCGTGGGCGGTTCCGGCGCCGTAGTGGGCGTCGCCGGTGTGCCGGACGGTGTAGACGAAGGTGCCGCCGGGACGCACGACGCGGCGGATGTCGCCGACGAGGGCGTGGATCTCCTTCGTCGACAGGGCCATGCACAGGAGCATGTGGGCGAAGACGGCGTCGACGGAGGCGTCCGGCAGGGGCAGGGGCTCGCGGACGTCGTGGACCGCGGTGGTCACCCGTTCGGCGACCCCCTGGTCGTGGGCGGCCTGCTTGAGCTGCTCCAGGCCGGTGGGGCTGAAGTCGGTGGCCTGGACGGTGAAGCCCTCGCGGGCGAAGTAGAGGGCGTCGCGGCCGTGTCCGGCACCCAGTTCCAGCACGTCGGTGGCTCCGGCCGTGTGGAAGACCTGCGCGGCGTGGATGGCGGGGGCGGAGGGCTTCTCGCCGTACATGCCGGGGTGGGCGGTGTAGGTGTTCTGCCAGTGCTGCCGCTGGGCCTCGGCCAGGTCCCTGGCGTCGTCGCTCATGCTTGTTCGCTCCCCTTGCCGGATCCGCCGGACAGCCTAGAGGGCGTTGGTCAGAGCCTGGCGCACCTGGTCGGCGGTAGGTACGCCGGCCAGGCCGTCGGGGGTGCGGTAGAGGCGGCAGGTCAGGGCCGGCGCCCGGCCGGGTTCGGCGAAGGGGTCGTGGCCGTCGATCAGAATCGTGGGCGAGCCGGTGAAGCGCGCGGCCTCGGCGCCGACGTGATCCGTGATGAGCCGCGTCTGGAAGGCCAGGTCGTTCAGGCCGAGTCCGTCCAGTGCCTGGCGGAGCCGGGCGGCTGCGGGCTCGGTGTTCGGGCAGCCGGGAACGACGAGCAGTTCGATCTTCATAGCGTCCTCCAGCGGGTCGTGCCCGGGGGTGGTTCAGCTGCAGCAGTCGCAGCCCGGTCGGCAGCCGCATGCGTCGGGCCGCGCGACGGTGGCCGGGGCCATGTTGGTCGTGGTGGGTGCGCAGCAGCCTTTGCCCTGCCAGGCGTCGCGGCCTTCCTTGACGGCGATGGCGGCGATGACGAGGGCGGCGATCGGGTCGGCCCAGGACCAGCCGAGCAGCAGGTTGGCGAGCAGGCCGGCCAGGAGCACGGCGGAGAGGTAGGTGCACAGCAGGGTCTGCTTGGAGTCGGCGACGGCGGAGGTGGAGCCGAGTTCGCGGCCGGCCTTGCGCTGGGCGGCGGAGAGGAACGGCATGATCGCCAGGGAGAGGGCGGCCAGCACGATGCCGGGGATCGAGTGGTCGGCTTTGCCGGTGCCGGTCAGCGCCCGGACGGAGTCGACGCTCACGTAGGCGGCGAGCGTGAAGAACGAGACGGCGATGATCCGCAGGGTGCGCTGTTCGCGGGCTTCGCGGACGGCGTGGTCGCGGGCGGAGAACTGCCAGGTGACGGCGGCGGCGGAGGAGACCTCGATGACCGAGTCGAGGCCGAAGCCGATCAGCGCGGTGGAGGAGGCCAGGGCGCCGGCCGTGATGGCGACGACGGCTTTGATGACGTTGTAGGTGATGGTCGCGGCGACGAGCAGACGTATGCGCCGGGTGAGGGTGTCGCGGCGGTCGGGGCTGGGGCCGAGGGATATCGCGGTCATTCAGCAGCAGCCCTTCTCGTCCGCGTCCGGGCAGGTCTTGTCCGCCTCGACGGCGACCACGGCCGTGCGCAAGTCGTCGAGGGCGTGGCCGAGGCGTTCGTCGGCGAGTTCGTAGCGGGTGCGCCGGCCGTCGGGCACGGCGACGACCAGGCCGCAGTCGCGCAGGCAGGCCAGGTGGTTCGACAGCCGGGTGCGGGAGATCTCCAGGGCGTCGGCGAGGTCGGCCGGGTAGGCCGGTGCCTCGCGCAGGGTGAGCAGGATGCGGCAGCGGATGGGGTCGGCGAGGGCGCGACCGAACCGCGCCAGCACCTCGATGTCAGCGGCGAGTGTGAACACGCCACGACAGTACATCGAATCCTGAATTCAGGGAATCATGGATCATTGGCGGTGGGTGATGTGCGCGGCGTAGGTGTGGTCCTGGCCGGCGAGGCGCTGCCAGGTGTCGGCGGTGTTCTGGTGGATGCCGAGCAGGCGGCTGACGACGACCGCGGGCAGCTCGGAGGCAAGTTCGATCAGAGCGGTGTTGCGGGCCATCCGCGGGCGGATGCCGAGCAGCCGGAGTCGGCGGGTCAGCCGGCCGGAGCTGAGGTGCTGGGCGGGGAAGCGGCCGGGGAACAGCCAGCGTTCTGCGGCGGTGTCCCTGGCCATCGCCTCGGCGTGGAGCGTTCGGAGGTAGCCGTCCAGGGGCGGGGGCATCTGGACCGGGACCTTTCCGAGCCGGAGGGCAGCCTCGTCGCCGCGCAGCGCCATGTGGGCGGCGGTGAGGGCGGTGATGCGGAAGGGGCCTTGGGCGAACAGCAGGGCAAGGAGTCCGGCCGCCTTGTCGGCGACGGTGATCTCGTCGTCGTGGATGAGCCGGTCCACCAGGCGCCACCGGGCGTCCTGGGCGATCAGCTGCCCGGTGAAGGCCGATGCGGAGACGTCGACGGTCAGCGTCCGGGTGTGGCCCTTGCGGCTCGTCCAGACGAGGAAGCCGTGGACACGGGGACCGCGGGCGGGATGGTCGTCCAGCCAGACGTCCAAGAGGTCCTGGGTGCACGAGTTGAGCTCGACGCCCTGTTCGTGGAGCCAGTTGAGCAGCCGGACTACCTGGATGACGTAGGCGCGGACGCCGTGCACCTGGGTCTGGGTGACGGGCCGGCGGCGGGAGGATGCACGCAGCCGGCGCAGCAGATGCCAGGTGACGTAGGCGTGGAGGACCTTGCGGCTCTCCGGCGCGTGAACCTCGGTGATCTTTCCGGGCAGCCAGCGTTCGAGGGCGGCGAGCCGCTCGTCGCGCGCGGGCAGGGCACCGCCGTCGACCAGGTGCTGGCGGAGGTTGTCGACGGCCTTGGAGGGACGGAGAGCGTCCAGGGTTTGGTGGGTGACCGGTCCGCGTCCCTGGGCCAGCGCCTGAAGGACGTCGCGGCGGGCCGGGCGGCGCTTGAGCCAGTCCAGCACGCTCGCGCCCGGCTGGCGCATGAGGGCGTCGAAGACCGGCTCGATGGCCGGGCGCACGGAGCCGTCCACGCTGAGGGCCTCGCGGAGCTGTTCATGGGCGGCACAGTCGGGGCACAGGCCGCGGTGGTGGAGGTGGGTGGTCGTGCCGCATGCGCGGCAGGTCCGCTTGTGCGCCGGATGCTTGAGCCAGCAGGTCGGGCACAGTTCGGCCCCGTCCTCGGTGACGGCGTTGATCCGCATTGTCCGTCCGCAGTCGGTGCAGGGACGGCGTGTGGCGCCGCAGGAGGAGCACAGCGGTTCGCCGTCGGCGGTGCGGTAGCTGACCATGTTCTCGCGTCGGCAGCCCACGCAGATCTCGCGCGGGCGGCGTTTCCGGATGCACGGGATGCACACCGGGGTGCCGGTGGAGATGTAGAAGCATGGGTGGTCGTTGCCGCATTCGCTGCAGGTCGCGGTCGGAGCGGCCCGGCAACGCTGGCACAGCAGAAGGTCGCCTTCGCGGGCCTGGATGTAGCGGCGTTCCCCGCACTGCGCGCAGATCTTGTGGCTGACAGGGTTGTGGTACCGGCACGCCTGGCACAGGGGCAGACCGTCATGGGTGCGGCCCAGCACCGGCCGGTCGCGTCCGCAGCGGGCACATGTCTCCACGCGTCCGGCCGACTTGCACTCGGCACAGCAGCGGACCCCGTCACGCGTACGCGACAGCGGCGTGTCCCGGCCGCACAACGGACATGGCGGAACCACCAGGCCCACCGCTCCCCGCTGCTGCAGAGCGGCGATCAGACTCACGGTCTTGGGCGGGCCGTGAGCCGCGTCGCCGGTCAGCAGGCCGGGACGGTCTTCCAGAGCCCACAGCAGCTTGCGCTGCCGGGCTCCGACCGGCTCGACAGCTCGGACCGCCTCGGCGATCACCGTCTCGGGCAAGTCCGGACAGAGCCGCTGGACCAGCCGGCACAGCCCTTCCAGCGGGTCGGCGCCGTCGTCCGGCGGATGGGCCGGGCAGCGGGGTCGCCCTTCACGGTCCCTGGTGACGAAACGGGGGCGGCCGCACACGGCGCACGGGTTGCCCTTGTCGCGGCGCACCCTCTCGCACTTGCCGCAGATACGGGTCTCGCTGTCCGGGAGCATGCCGACCAGCCGCCGGGCCTCGCCGCAGACACCGCAGCGGGGCGGTTGCACCTGGGTGGCGCCGTGCTTGATCAGCGCCTGGATGAGCCGGTCGACGATGGCAGGCGACTGGGCCCGCCCTTGCGTCAGCCACGACGGGTCCTGCTGGAGGAGCGCGGCGAGCCGCCGGCGCTGGGTGCCGACCGGGAAGGTGGCGGTCACCACGGCCCGGACCATGGCGGGATCCAGCGCCGGTTCGACGGCGCCGACGGCTTCCGCGATCACGGCCTCGGGTTCGAGCGCATGTCGCGGCAGTGCGGAGGCGTCCATGCGCTACTCCCCCGAGGGCATGATGCGAGCCCGTCGGGGCCGGAACTCACCTACACCGGCCGTCGGCCCGGCAGCCGCACCGTCCGCACCGCCTGCCGCGGTCTTCTTCTGCGCGGCGCGCACGGCCACCGGCTCGATCAGGTCGTCCATGTGGCACTGGAGGATGTCGAGCAGGGCCATCAGCGTGGGCAGGCTCAGCCGTTCGGGCCGCTCGACGACGAGCCGGTAGACCTGGCTGGCCGACAGGTCGATGCCCCGCTCGGCCAGCAGGGGTCGCAGATCGGTGGTGGAGAACATGCCGCGTTGGGCCATGACCTCCCGCAGGTGCCACCGGTAGTCCAGTTTCGCTGTCACGTCGTCTCCCTACTCGCCGCGGTCCAGGGCCTTGTCCAGGACCTTGCGCATCATCGTGTTCATGAAGTCACCGCTCACACCGGTGTAGAGCGCGGTCGTCGAGGCGTACCGGTGGCCCACCTGCCGCTGGACGAAAGCCGGGTCGGCGCCGTCTTCGATCTGATGGGTGACGTAGCTGTGCCGCAGGCAGTGCGGCACCAGGTCGGAGTCCATGCCCAGGGCATCGCGGTACTCGGCGAAGCGGTCCTCGATCTCGCGGCTCTGGAGCCGACTGCCGCGCTCGGTCGGCCACAACGCCGGCCCGGCCGAGGCCCGGTGGCGGGGGCGGATGTTCGTGACGTAGTCGTCGACCGCCTCCACCGCCCAGGGCATCACGCTCAGGACGTTCCGGCGCCGGGGCGGGGAACCCTTGGACCGCTTCCCGTACCGGACGTGCAACGAACCGAACCGACCCAGCTCTGGCGCCTTCGGGTTGCGGTACCAGTCGGTGAGGTCCAGCTTCGAGGTCTCCGTGCACCGCAGCCCCCAGCCGTAGATGACCTTGAAGACGGTGGCGTCGCGGTACGCGGCCAACGCGCCCTTCCGGCCGAGCCTGATGGCCCGGTCGACCTGGTCGTCGGCGTAGTCGAGGAAGAGCTGGATCTCCTCCCGGGTCATCGGCCGGCGGCCCGGCTCGCCTTCGTAGTCGACGAGGTGGGCGGCGGTGTTCCATTCATGGCAGATCTGCACGGGATGTGTTCCGAAGCGCCGTTCGCATTCCTGCGGCCACTGGTAGTGCGGCGAGGTGATGTAGTCGCAGAACAGGCGAACGGCGGTCTGGTAGCCCCGGATCGTCGACTCCGCGCGGTGAAGCTCCGCGATCAGGTGTGTCGTCCACTCGTCCATGGCGGCGGCCGACCAGTTCCACGGGTACACCTGGGCGAAGTCGTTGAACTGCCTTACGACACGCAGCCGGTCGCTGATCGTCTTCGCCTGCAGGCGCCGCCCTCCGCGCTGCTGGCGTGTCCAGCCCTCCAGCATCGCGTCGAACACGGCGTCCTCGGGGTGCAGCAGCGTCACGCCGTTCAGCAGCACCAGCCGGGCGGAGCCCTTACTCAAGTCCGTCGTCGTCACGCAGCCTCTTTCGCAGAGTGCGTGAATCATGCATCAGATGAACGATCCCTAGCAAGAGTGCAGGTCAGGAGCCTGCCTCACTCGTCCCCAGGAGGTACGTTGATGCCGCAGGTCCCCAGCTCAGGCGCCCCGGATTCACGCATCGGATGCAATTCCCCGGAGTCAACCATCGGCGAGATCTGGACCCTCTACGGCCGCCATCAGCTCAGCCGGACCTTCGACCTGCCGGAACTGGACGAATGGGCCTGGGATGTGTCGCAGGCCGGGCCCGGAATCAGCGTGCTCGGCAAGGTCGCCGGCCTGCGCGTCCTGGACCTGGGATCCGGAGTTGGCCGACACGCAGCTCACCTGGCCGCCCTCGGCGCCGACGTCACCGCCGTCGACGCCTCCCCCACCCAGCACCAGCGCGCCCTCACCCGCTACCCCGACACCCCCGGCCTGCGTCTGGTGTGCGCCGACGCCGTCGACCACCTGCGGGAAGCCGACCCCTACGATCTGATCTACTCCGTCAGCGGCATCCCCTTCGTGGATCCGCACCGCCTCCTGCCCGCCCTGGCCAACAGCCTCAGGCCCGGTGGCCGGCTTCTGTTCAGCGCGCTGCACACCAACTCGAACGGCGACGGTCCCTCCGACTCCGTCACGGCCCGCCCCGAAATCCTGCGGCTCCCTGGCACGGACGTTGAACACCAGATGCACATGTGGGTCCTCGAACCGCAGCTGTGGGAGGACCTCCTCGTCGACCACGGCCTTGTCATGGAGACGGTCACGACGATCGACTCCCCGCAGCCCGACCAGCCCCTGTCGTACCGGCTATACGCAGCTCGCCGCCCGGAACGGATCCGCAGCCGGCCCCGGACGCCGGCGCCGCCCGCGCCCCACGCGGCGCTGGGGGTCGGCATCATCGTGCACGGCCCGGACGGCGTCCTGCTGGGGCGCCACCGGCTCGGCACGTGGGAAGTTCCCGGCGGATCGCTGGAGCCGGGCGAGACGTTCGCCGAGGCCGTGGTCCGAGAGCTCGCCGAGGAAACCGGCCTGATCGCGCAGCCCGGCGACGTGCAGGTGCTCGGCACGCTTCTCGACCATGTGGGCGGCGTCCTGCGGCTCACGGTGCCCGCGCTGATCACCCGCTGGTCCGGCACACCACAGGAGTTGGAGAGAACCATCGGGTCGTGGCGGTTCTGGAGCCTCGACGCGCTGCCCCAGCCCCTCTTCGTGCCAAGCAGCCAGTGCCTGACGGCGTGGAGGCAGGAACTCCCCCTCGACCACCCGCCCGCCGACTTCCAGCCCTACAACACCCCCCTCGCCTAGCCCGGTGGCCATCACCTCAGGAACGGAGCACCGTCATGACCCAACCGTCGCGTCCTTCACTTCTCGCCGTCTTCGGCCACCCAGACGACGAAGCGCTGCTGGCAGGAGGCGTCCTGGCGCAGCACGCCGCCGCGGGAGCGAACACGGCCGTCGTCACCGCGACGTGGGTCCCCGGTACCCGTAGAGCCACGGAGCTGGCCGATGCGTTGACCGTTCTCGGCGCCGGGCAACCGCGGATGCTCGGCTACGCCGATGCGTGCGTCCCCGAGTCGGCCCCCGGCCGGCCGCGCCTGTGCGACACGCCGATCGACGAGCTAGCCGAGGCGATCGTCGCCCACATCAGGGCGGTACGCCCGCAGATCCTGATCACCCACGACGCGTACGGTCAGCTGACCGGGCATCCCGATCACGTACGCACCCACCAGGCGGCCCTCCTCGCCTTCCACGCCGCCGGACTCGAACACCGTTACCCGGACGCGGGACCGCCCTGGCGCCCCCAGGCCCTGTACGCGGCCACGCACCCGCACTCGCGTGCCGGCACTCTGAGCGCGCTCATGAAGCGGGTCGGCAAAACGACACTGAGCGTCCCAGACGAGCAGGTCACCACGTCGGTCGACGTGGGCAGCCATCTCGACCAGAAGTGGCGGGCCATCCTCGCCCACAGGAGCCAGGTGACCAGGGAACGCCCCCTGCCCGGCATCCTCTCCCGCCTCGCGCCCGTCGACCGCGAACCACTCATCCGGACCGAGTACTTCACCCGCCTCTCACCCGACCACATGCCCGGCATGCGGCCGAACCTAGCCATCTGACGATCACAATGACCACGAACCGAATCAGTGTCGCGCTACGCGCACCGGACCCAATCTCGCAGGCCGGAGTGACGAGTCAGTTACGAACCCGCCCCGAGATCACCATCGCCGACTGGAACGAGAACGCCGACCCGGCGCCCGAGGTCGTCGTGCTCGTGGTGGACACCGTCGACGAGGACGTCCTGCAGCTGCTGCGTCGCATCCGGCGCACCAGCCCGGCCCGTCCCGTCCTCGTGACGACGGGCATCGACGAACAGAAGCTCGTGAGCGCGGCGGAGTGCGGGGTCGCCGGGGTGATCCGGCGCGCGGAGGCGACCCCCGAGCACCTGGTGCACGTCATCGGCACGGTCGCGAAGGGCGCCGGACACCTCCCCTCCGACCTGGTGGGGCGCCTCCTGGAGGAGGTCGGCCGGCTCCAGGGGCAGGTCCTCGGCCCGCGCGGACTGCACTTCACCGGCCTCGCGGCGCGCGAGGTGGACGTACTGCGCCTGGTGGCGGAGGGGTACGACACGGCAGACATCGCCGCGAAGCTCTCGTACTCCGAGCGGACCATCAAGAACGTGCTGCACGCGGTGATCACCCGCCTGCAGCTGCGCAACCGGTCGCACGCGGTGGCGTACGCGATGCGGCAGGGACTCATATGACCCAGCCCACCATGACGCACGCCAGCGCTCCCGTTGGCGAACGCTTCCCCTGCAGAGACCAAGGAGTTCCGTTGTGAGCACTGTCCCGTGGCAAACCATCGGCCGACTGGCCGAGCTCTTCACCCGCCTCGACACCGCGCGCGGGATCCCCGCCGAGCAGCAGTGGACCTTGCAGGTCCTCAAACTCGCCGAGGAGGTCGGCGAGTCGGCCCAAGCCGTGATCGGCGCCTGGGCCACCAACCCCCGGAAGGGGCAAAGCCACACCTGGGGCCATGTCCAGGAAGAGGTCGCCGATTCCGCGATCACCAGTCTCCTTGCACCGGATGCTGGGTGACCAAGCGCCGGCCTTCTTCGAAGCAGTGCTCGTCCGGAAGGCCGCGAGGTTCCTCGACTTGGACGATGACGCCAGCGTGCCGCCTCTCGAAGGGGCGTGAGCAGCTCACGAGGGTCGTCGATGATCTGGGCCTTGCCGATGATGCCGTGGGCGTGGCGGACGTAGCCGCGCAGCGTGCGGGCCAGGACGGAGGCGAGCACAGACGGTTCCTTCGGGTGGCGCCGGCCGGGGCCGGGAGTCCTGCCCCGGCCGGCGGTGACAGACTGCCGGGAACGACGGTAGAGGTGAGGGAAGTTGATGGTGGTCGAGAGCAGGACCCCGACGGTCTTCCTGCTGGTGGGACTCACCGGATCAGGGAAGACGACCTACGCCCAGCGGGTGCTGGAGCCTCAAGGGGCGGTGCGGCTGTCGGTCGACGAAGTGGTCTTCGAGCGGCACGGCCGGTACGGCGTCGATTACCCGGAGAACACGTACTTCTCCAAGGAGGCTCCGGTTGTCGCCGAGCTGCACGAGCGGCTGGCAGAGCTGGTCGCGGAGGGCCGGGATGTGGTGTGGGACCACGGGCTGTGGCCGCGCAAGGACCGCGAGGGCATGAAGGCTCTGGTGGAGTCGGCCGGCGGGCGGTGGCGACTGATGTACTTCCCCGTGGCCCATGACGAGCTGCTGCGCCGGCTGGCGGAACGTAACGAGAGGGCGGACGCGAACGCGCTTGTCGTGACGCCGGAGGCGCTGGACGACTTCTTCGTGCGGTTCGAGGAGCCTCAGGGCGAGGGCGAGGAGATCGTGGAGCCGGGCTCGTTCTGAGGCGTCGGCGGGTGCCAGGCGGTGGTGATCATGGCTGCTTCGGCGGCCTGCCCCATCTCCCGCAGCGCCGTCCAGCACGATCTCGACGCCCCCTTCGACTGGGCCGATGACAGCACCTTCGACATCGTCCTGGTGGCCCTGGTCATCCACTACGTGCACGACCGCGTCGCCACCCTGGCCGAGCTCCGCCGCCTTCTCCGTCCCGGCGGACGGATCATCGTCTCGACGAGCCACCCCACCGCCGACTGGATCACCGCCGACGGCAGCTACTTCGAAGCAGGTCACGTGGAAGAGACCTGGTCGGTTGGCATGACGCACCGCTACTGGCGACAGCCCCTCCAGGCATGGCTCGACGACTTCGCCGCCGCCAGCCTCGCCCTCGAACGGCTCATCGAGCACCAGCCGGCTCTCGATGGCCCACGAGCACCCGACGACTTACGCCAAACTGGCCCACGAGCCCGACATCATCGCCTATCGGCTCGCCGCGTCACTCCCCGCCAGCGCTTAGCCCATCACCTTCGCGAAGGATCTGTGGTGCCTAACCGACCCACGCTCCTGGTCATCAGCGGTCCGCCCGGCACGGGTAAGAGCACGCTCGCCCGCGTCCTCGCAGAGCACCTCGGCTGCCCGGCGGTCATCCTCGATGAGATCAAGCAGGGCATGGTCCTCAACGCCGTCCCGTCACCGGACGGAACCGATAACCTCAACTTCCCGGCTCGCGACGCGTTCTTCGACACGATCACCGTGCTCCTGAAGGCCGGCGTGACCGTCGTCGCGGAGTCCGCTTTCCAGGACCGCCTGTGGCGTCCGGGCCTGGAACTCCTTACCGAGATCGCCTCGATCCGTGTCATCCGCTGCAGGACACCCGCAGGAACGATCGTCCAGCGCATCACCCAGCGGGCCGAGGACGACGCACACCGCGCGGCCCACGCCGATCACAGCCTCCTGGCAGAGATCGCCGCAGGTACGTACGTCCCCGACGGCTTCGTCGACATCTCCCTCGACCTGCCCACGCTCCTCGTCGACACCTCCGACGGCTACATCCCCGGTATCAAAGAGATCATCGCCTTCGCCCAGCCCCCTAAGAGGTCATCTCATTTGGGTGACTCGGTATTCTGTGGGTCATGGTGGGGATCGTTGAGCGGCTGGTGCCGGACGAGTTGTGGTTGTTGTTCCAGCGGGTGGTGCCGGAGGTGCCGTCGCGGCCGCAGGGTGGTGGTCGGCGTCGGCACGGCGACCGTGAGGTGCTGGCTGCGATCGTCTTCGTGGCCACGTCGGGTTGTACCTGGCAGCAGCTGCCTTCGGCATCGTTCGGCCCGTCCGGAGCGACCGCCCACCGGCGGTTCTCGGAGTGGTCGAAGGCCAGGGTGTGGGCCAAGCTCCACCGCCTGGTCCTCGATGAACTCGGCGCCCGCGGCGAGCTGGACTGGTCGCGGTGCGCGATCGACTCGGTGAACATGCGAGCCCTGAAAAGGGGGACCTGACGGGTCCGAATCCTGTCGACCGAGGCAAGTACGGCTCGAAGATCCACCTGATCACGGAACGGTCGGGTCTGCCCATATCCGTCGGCATTTCCGGCGCCAACCTGCACGACAGCCAAGCCCTGATACCGCTCGTGAAGGGCATCCCCCCGATCCGCTCGCGCCGCGGCCGGCGACGGCGCAAGCCTGGCAAACTCCACGCCGACAAGGGCTACGACTACGCCCACCTGCGGCGATGGTTACGCGAGCGTGGCATCACCCACCGCATCGCCCGCAAGGGAGTCGAGTCCTCTCAGCGGCTGGGCCGCCACCGCTGGACCGTGGAACGCACCATGGCCTGGCTCGCCGGCTGCCGCCGCCTCCACCGACGCTACGAACGCAAGGCCGACCACTTCCTCGCTTTCACCAGCATCGCCTGCACTCTCATCTGCTACCGCAGGCTCTCCAAATGAGATGACTTCTAAGGGGCGATAGATCACGAGAAGCACTTGGCTTTCGGCAAGATCGCGTTACGGGCCCTAAAGATCTTTCCCTGAAATTCGATCTTGAAATCTCGAATCGCGAGATCCTGACGCCTAGGTGACCTTCACAACACGCGCACTCATATGGATCGCGCTCACCGACTTGTAAGATCAGGGAAGACAGGGTGCGCCGGGCCAACCATCGCCCACCCCCACAGGCTCCTGGCTACTAACGTCCCTCGCAGAAGCGGGCCGGGCAAGGCTGGCAGTAACTACCTCGGTGTCATTGATGGAGCAACCATGCGTTGGCGTAGGGACTTTTTTCGACGCGTCCTCGTAAGGGGATGGCGCAGAAACCCCTCGCAACTTGCTCTCGTGAGGCAGTGCGAGAGGCTCCTCGAAGACCTCCCCATTCCGTCCCCTTTCAGCGTTGAGGCCCTGGTGCGCAACATCGAGGAGGCGCGGGGCCGTCAGATTAGGCTCGTCCCATTGGACGATGCAGATGGCGGCCTGGGTACGGCTTGCGGTCTTCGCGTCAAGGCTCCGGGTCTCACTCTGATCCTTTACCGGCGTCGCTCAAGTCGAAATCAGACCGAGCACATCATCCTCCACGAGCTCTCACATGAATGGCTGGACCACGGCACCTCCTTGACGGACGAGCAAGTCCAGCGGTACGTACCGACTCGGATTCGCGAGGAAGTTATTCGCCGTTTCCCGGGAACGCTCGTCCAGGGTCGCGTAGATTTCAGCAGCCCCGAGGAGAAGCAGGCCGAGATCTCGGCTTCCTTGATTAAACGCTTGGCGCGAAGGCAGTCGGTTACAGGAGACGACATGGTGAGCCTTCTGGAACGCTCGCTCGCTCACCCGGTCGCCCCGCCACGACATCGACACTAGTTGCCCTGGGCTCCCAGCTCAATCCCGTCCACCCGTCGGAAATTAGGCCGAGAAGAGCCGACTCGATCGGCGAGCTACTCGCCCTGTCGACCCCTCTGGTTCCGTGTTCGACTACTTCAAATACCTGACTGCGGCAGTGATGACCGTCATTGCCGTGTGGCGATTTCCCGCGGTGCGCTATGGAGACGCCCATCGGCGAGCCCTCTGGGGTGGATACGCGGGTTTCGCCGTAGCGCTGTGGCTTTACACGCCGGCAGCGATGGACGCGGTGGATCGAATCCCGGTCGTGGACCTGAGCGCTCTGCTCAGGCACTTCGCGAGCACTGCAGCGATCATCGCAGCCCTCACCTACGTAGCCACCAGTTACGGGAAGACCTCGGAGGCGGTGGTGCCGCGTCACGTAGCGGTCTCCCGCTGGATCGCACGCGCCTCCTACGGGGCAGGGGCGGTAGGCGTCACCACGCTGACGGTGCTCTTCTTCACTGTCGTTCAGCGCGACAGGCCGAGCGACAACTTCCTCGTCGATCACGCCGGGCAATGGGGCGCGGCTGTCTACATGACCGTGTTCTATTTTTTCCCTCTCGTCACGACGGCCGTTTGCGGATATCAGTGGACGAGAGCAGCACGACAGGCCGAGAGCATCAGCATGCGAATC
Organism: Streptomyces sp. CC208A; assembly: GCF_030010625.1. Lineage (GTDB taxonomy): Bacteria > Actinomycetota > Actinomycetes > Streptomycetales > Streptomycetaceae > Streptomyces. Next base: position 216,791 of record NZ_JASCXN010000006.1, read on the forward strand.
GGGCTGGGCCTGATGAGCTTGGCCATGTGGATGGGGCTCGTTCACACCCTGACCCGCATCACAATGCTGTGGGCTGATGTCGCATTTCCACTATCCCCCTCCACGATGCGGTTCCTCGTTGTCGCAACGTCCATGTGGATGAACCTTCTTTTCTTGATCGTCGCCGCAGGTGCAAGCATCCCGACCTCCCGTGCAGCAGTAGCGCGATGGAAAGCATGGCGCACCCTGTACAAGATCTACCCTCTCTGGTTTGACCTAGTGCAGGCTTTTCCAGGGACAAGCCTCTACCCTCCGGGCCGACGCCTCTCAGAGCTCAGGCACTTCCGGGTTCCCATCGACGTCCGCCTGGACCGGTGGACGCAGGATATTGCCGACGCCTGCGAGAAGCTGCGCTACTACGCGCCGCGCGACCTCATGTTCGCCGCGGAGGACGCCACCGCCTCACATCCCGACCCCGAGCTGGCAGCAGAGGCTTACTGGATCCGGGCCGCCCTACAAGCTGCCGAGTCGGCGCCCGCAAATACACAAGCGGCTGCTCCTCTACGGGAAAAGCCGTTCGTGGACACTGACAGCGAGGCCGCGTGGCTGGCGCGAGTCAGCACAGTCTATTCGCGCGTCTCTCCGGAAAGAGCACGGCACCTTCTCCAGCATTCAACCACAACGGAAATGGATCCGCTTCCTTAATTATCGAATACCCCTCGGGGGCTACCCCTCACTCTGCGTGGACGGGGCGCGACGAAAACGGAGCATCGCCTCTCGCGCACTGCCGGGTGATTTTCCACACCCGCACTTCTCGAACGCGGCTGGTACCGTGGTCATGCGGGTTGCCAGCAGGTCTTACCTCCGCCCCGTGATTGAACCCCGGCCGCGACGCACTCTTACTCCCGTCGCCAGATGCAGCCGGGCCGCGACCCTATCCGGTCCGGATGGGCGTCCGAAATCTCAGCAACCTGGAGTTCTCGCATGTCCAACCGCCCCACGGGTCTCATCCTTGATTTCGGAGGCGTTCTCACCACCCCGCTGCTGCCCGCGGTGCTCGCCTTCGAGCAGCGCGAGGGCCTTCCGAAGGGCGCCTGCCTCGCGGCCCTCTACAAGGACGAGGAGGGCGTTCGGATCACCAGCGACCTCGAGCGCGGCGTCGTCTCTCAGACGGAGTGGAACACGTTCGCCGGCAAGATGCTGGGCGTCTCCCCGGACAACTTGATGGGCCGCATCTTCGGCACCCTTCGTCCCGAGCCTCTGATGATCGACGCGGCAGCCGCGGCGCGGCGGGCGGGGATCAAGGTGGGCATCCTGTCCAACTCGGTGGGCTTGGCGCCGTGGGATCTGTACGACGGCTACGAGCTGGAGCGGCTGTACGACGTCGTGGTGATCTCCGAACGGCACCTGCTGCGCAAGCCCGACCCCGAGCTGTTCGAAATCACCCTCAAGCTCATGGGCCTACCGGCCGCCGAGTGTGTGTTCGTGGACGACACCGCCGCTTACACCGAGGCCGCCGAGAAGCTGGGCATCACGGGCGTGCACAACCAGGACCCCGGCCAGACGGTGGCTGCCCTTTCGGAGCTGTTCGGCGTGGACCTCGCCACGGCCTGATTCGCCGCCTCCAGGCAGGGCCAGAAACGACTAAGGACTCCGGCACCCCCGTGGGGGTGCCGGAGTCCTTCGCGTTGCAGGGCCCCTCAGGGCAAGGGCGCGAGTCCGTGCTCCCAGGCGGCGTTACTCGCTCCCCGGTGCCTCTGGCAGCTTGTGCCTCAGCTCTCCGACGACTTCGTTGATCTTGGCCATCATCTCGGCGGACAGACCTTCACCGTTGCCGCGGGCCGCCAGTCCGAGAATCTGTCCTCGATGGATGGAGCCGAGGAACACGAGCGACTCCAGGAACTGGCGGTCCTCGGCGCCGAGCTCGGCGTCGTCCTGGAAAAGGCCGACGTTGACCTGGAGGGCGTGGGCAAGGCCGGCGCGCACTGCATCGGAAGCCTCGGTCGTCGCACCCTCACGAAGGGCGACGATGTCCTCGGTCGTCACGGCTGTTGTCCCGGCGTGCTCGTTGACCAGTCGCGCGATCTCCTCGTCGGAAGGCGCCTCCTGGCCGACATAGCCGTGCTGCACGAGGTAGTTGATCTTTTCCCCGATTGTCCGGGGCGTGGCCGGGCCGTCGCGGGAGCCCTCTGGGCGTACCCCGAAACTTACGTCCTGGGCCGCCAGCAGCTCGGCTTCGGTCACGCCGTACGCCTGGGCGAGGGGCTTGACGTACGCCTCGCTGAGTCGGCGCCGGCCGCCCTCCGCGTTGCTCACCGGAACGCGACTCGCGTTGATGACCTCGGCGGCCTGCGTGATGCTGAGGCCGGCGTCGCAGCGAAGAAGGTGGAGGTCCGCCGGGCCGTCGGCGGGAAAGAGGGCATCGAGCGGCTCACCGACAGCTGCTGCGAGCGCTGGAAGCTTCTCCCCCTTAGGGAACTCCTGGCCGTCCTCCCACCGCGACACGGCCGGCCCCTTGACGCCCACGGCCGCGCCCAGATCCTTCTGGCTGAGCTCCCTGGCTCTTCGGGCAGCGCGAAGGCGTTTGCCGTCGAACTGACGAGTGCGCACGTGTGTACTCCTGCAGGGTCGCGATCTGGCCGGCGGGGGCGGCCTCGGGGGCTACTGTAGTCCAGGCTTGATGCGCCTGTGAAACTAACGTAAGTTTCCGTATCGCACCTGCTGGTCGGGCCTCACCCTTCCATGGTGCCTGCTCTGGGGAGGACCTTCCATGCATGTTGCGGTGCCGACGCCGTGCGCGCAACGCGCTGCTGGATCCGATGCCCAGTCGTTGCCGACAGCAACGCTGCAGCCCCGTGTCCCTGTCAGCGTCGACCGCTGCCTGGCGGGGCCTCTCGGGAACTTGTACGGGGCTGTAGAGCTATGTCTAGACCTTTCCGCGCTGTCCTCGTATGTTCGTCGTCGCTCGCCGGGCAGCCCGCCCGGCCCAGGGGTGAGGAGGAACATGACGGACTACTGCCGCCGCCGCGCCGGATAGACGGCAAAAACGGCGACGGCGCCTGAGAGAGGCAACTCTCAGACGCCGGACGCTCACGATGTTCCCGCCCAGGCAAGGGCCGGGATCACCTTCATCCGCACCGATCCTTCTCACGGGACCACAACGGTGCGGCTTCACTGCACAGGAGATTGTGTCATGTCCGCTGCCCAACGCAAAAGACCAGATTCCTCGGCCTGCGTGGCGACAGCCCCCGTCCGCAACCCCGTCCTCGGGGGTGCCGTCTGATGGCCCGCATCCGAACCATCAAGCCCGAGGCGTTCGAGTCCGAGGATCTTGCCGCGGTCGGCGTGACTGCGATGGTCACCTTCTTCGGGCTGCTCACCCAGGCCGACGACTCCGGTCGCTTCCGCGACCACCCCGCGATCATCGCGGGACGGCTCTGGGCCCTTCGCGCCGACCACACCCCGGCGCATGTGGCCATCGATCTGGAGCAGCTCGCCGAGGCCGGCCTGATCTGTCGCTACACCGGCTGCGACGGGAACGCCTACCTCCACGTGGTGACGTGGGAGAAGCACCAGAAGATCGACCGGCCCTCCGCGTCCAGGCGCCCGCGGTGCCCGGCCCACCAGGGTCACCAGAAGTGCGGCGCCTGCACGAAGGACGCGTGCCCGACGGTCTCACCCGCCCACACTGCGCCCGCTGGCCGCGCGGACGCCGCCAAGACCTCTTCGCACCACCCTCGTCGAACCCTCGATACGCAGGAATCGGCCACGCCCGAGCAGTTCCCGGCCGTCTCGGAGGAGGCCGTGAACGGTGGTCCGGTGCGGGTGAGCAGTGACGGGCAGCCCGCCCGGCCCGCCTCGGTGATGTCCAGCGAATCCGCAGGTCACAAGGGGTTCGGCGACGATTCGGCGAAGCCTCGCGAGGGTGCAGCGCCTGGATCTAGGATCCTGGATCCTGGATCTTTCCCTAAGGGGGGCGAGGCCCCCGCCCCGCGTACCGCTCCGGAAGGTGCCTCGGTGAAGGCCCTGGTGGCCGAGTACGTGCGGGAGTCCGCGCACCGGCCTCCGAAGGATGTCGTGGGGCTGGTCGGTCGCCACGTGAAGGCTCTGGTCGAGGAGGGCTACGACCCGGAGGTGATCCGCAGCGCTCTGGAGCGGCTGCGGGTGAAGGGCCTGCACGGGAGCGTGCTGCCGAGCCTGGTCAACGAGGCGCTGAACGCCTCACCGTCTCCGTCCGCCGTCGGCGCCTCCGGCGCGGGGCCCTGGGCCACCTCCGGCTACAGGCCCTACCTCGATCCCACAGCCGCCGAGCCGAGCGGATTCGGAGGCCGACTGTGACCCGCTACCAGCTCGACGACCCGCAGCCGCCCCTGCCCGAGCGTCTGCGAGCCCGCCTGGAGGCCAGGCTCGCCGAACGCGGGATCGACCCCGCCGCCGAGCTGCCGGACACCCCGGAGCCGATCCCGGCCCTGGAGGCCGCGCAGCTGCGGATCCCGATCGACTACCGCGAAGCCCTGGTGGAGCACCCCGATGTCGCCGCCTGGGTCCGCAAGGTCGCCGAAGGCGCGGTCGCCCCGTCCGCCGGCGGGCTGAACCCGCAGTTCGGCGTATCCGGGCGCCGGCGGATCATGCACGGACCGTCGCTGCTGCTCTGGGGGAACCTCGGGACCGGCAAGACGCACCAGGCGTACGCCGCGATCCGGGCCCTGACCGCCTCCGGGTGCGGGGTGGCCTGGCACGCGACCACCGCCGCCGACCTGTTCGGCGACACCCGGCCGCAGGCCGGCGTGGACCTGGAGCACCAGCTCCGCCGGATCGTCCGGGTGCCCCTGCTGCTCCTGGACGACGTCGGTGCGGCGAAAACGTCGGCGTGGACCGAGGAGGTCCTCTTCCGGCTGGTGAACTGGCGCTGCCAGAACCGGATGCCGACGATCTTCACCACGAACCTGCCTCCGGTCCGCGAGCTCGCCGACTCGTCCCACCAGCCGGTCCTGCGTGACCTGGTCGGCGACCGCGTGCTGAGCCGCATGTCCGGCATGTGCACCCCGGTCCGCTTCACCGGCCCGGACCGCCGCTTCCAGCGCTGAGACGCGCCCTCCTCACCTCGGCCCGCCGCCGCAGCCGGGCCCATCCCTCCGCCTCACCCCTGCTCCTCCTCCGCCCCCGGCGTCGAGGGAGTCCGAGGCGTACCCGAAAGACACCCTGATGCGCTACATCACCACCAACACCGGTCCGCAGCCGACCATCCGCTCGATCGCCGACCACAGCTGGCACTCCCGCGCCGCCTGCTACGGCATCAACCCCAAGGAAGCCGACCGGCTGTTCTTCCACGGCCCCCGCAGCTTCCGCGACCGTCAGCAGGCCAAGCAGGTGTGCGCGGCCTGCCCCGTCCAGCGGGACTGCCTGAACTTCGCCCTGGAGAACCGGGTCGAGCACGGCATGTGGGGCGGCCTGACCCTCAAGGAACGCGCCCAGTGGCGTAAGAAGCTCGCCAACCGCCTCGACTACACGCGAGTGCGCTCCGCGATCATCGGCCGGGACGTCCACCTCAGCAGTCTGGAGCGCGACGCGGTCGTCCGGTACGCCTGCGCGAGGGGCTGGAGCACGACCCGCCTGGCCCATGTCCTGGGCGTCACGGCCGAGTGGGCCCGCGACTTGATGAGCGAAGAAGCCTGCGCCATCGAGGACCGCGACCGGCACAACCTGCACGCCGACCCTGCCCCGGTCGTGCCCGCCCAGGAGGACGGTTCGAACACGGACGACCCGCCGGCGAGCAGCGCCCAGGACGCGGATGCCCCTGATGCCGAGCGCCCGAGCGACGACGTGGTCCCCGTCGACCGGCACGTCCACACCCCCGTCGTCATCGACGACCTCCGAAAGGCAGCATGACTCACCCTTACGCCCCGACCGGCCGCCCCTCTCAGAAGGCGGCCGAGCGGTACGTCCTGATCTCCGCCGGCGCCGTCATCGTGGCCCTGACCATCGCCTCCTTCTGGCTGTCCTACGCCCACCTGGCCGAAGTCGCCGGCCAGCACGGCCTGGGCAGCGCCCGCGCCCGGCAGTGGGCATGGCCTGGAACGATCGACGCCTTCATCGTGACCGGCGAGCTGCTCATGCTGCGTGCAGGGCTGAGGCGCGTCACGGACTGGTGGGCGATCGGCCTGACGGTCACCGGCTCGGTGGGCTCCATCGCACTGAACGTGGCCGGAGTCCGCGGCAGCAACGACGGACCTGTCCCGCTGCTCGACTACATCGTCGCCGCCGTCCCCCCAACCGCCGCCCTCCTCGCCTTCGGAGTCCTTATGCGGCAGATCCACCAACTCGTCGCACCGCAGCCGCGCACCGACGAAGGGGGCACCCCGGAGATGGGGACGGAGACCGGGACCGGAACGGGGACCGGGACCGAGACCGAGACCGGAACCGGGACCGAGACCGAGACCGGAACGGGGACCGGGACCGGAACGGGGACGGGGACCGAGACGGGGACCGGGACCGAGACGGGGACGGGGACCGAGACGGGGACCGGGACCGGAACGGGGACCGGGACCGGAACGGGGACCGGGACCGAGACCGAGACCGGAACCGGGACCGAGACCGAGACCGGAACGGGGACCGGGACCGGAACGGGGACGGGGACCGGGACGGGGACCGGGACCGAGACGGGGACCGAGACCGAGACGGGGACCGAGACCGGAACGGGGACCGGGACCGGAACGGGGACCGGGACCGAGACGGGGACCGAGACCGAGACGGGGACCGAGACCGAGACGGGGACCGAGACCGAGACG
>NZ_JASCXN010000007.1 GCF_030010625.1 Streptomyces sp. CC208A
GAGCGGCGGCGGCAGCAGTCCGGCCCGGGTGGTGGCGCCGACCAGGGTGAAGGGCGGCAGGTCGAGGGGGATGGCGGTGGCGCCGGGGCCCTTGCCGACGATGACGTCGACGCGGAAGTCCTCCATCGCCATGTAGAGCATCTCCTCGGCGGGCCGGGACATCCGGTGGATCTCGTCGAGGAAGAGGATCTCGCCCTCCTGGAGGGAGGAGAGGATCGCGGCGAGGTCGCCGGCGTGCTGGATGGCGGGGCCCGAGGTGATCCTGATCGGCGCGTTCATCTCCGCGGCGATGATCATCGAAAGGGTGGTCTTGCCGAGGCCGGGGGCGCCGGAGAGCAGCACGTGGTCGGCGGTGGCACCGCGCTGGCGGGCGGCCTTGAGGACGAGGTCGAGCTGCTGGCGGACCTTCTCCTGGCCGATGAACTCGCCGAGGTCCTTGGGGCGCAGCGCGGCCTCGACGGCCTGGTCGTCGCCCTCGGCGGCGGCGTCGACGATCCGCTCCTCGGGGGCGGGTGCCGTCTCGTCGTACCGGTTCACGGTGGTGTCTTCCTTCGTGCAGGAGGGTCTGCGGGCGGTCAGCGGGCGCGGTTGAGCGTCTGGAGGGCGGCGCGCAGCAGCTGGGGCACGGGCGCGGAGCCGGTCTCGGCGAGCGCGGCCTCGGCCTGCGGGGTGACGGCGGCGACGGCCTCCTCGGCCTCGCGGCCCGCGTAGCCGAGGCCGACGAGGGCAGCGGTCAGCTGCTCGGTCCAGGGGGCGGGGCGGGCGGCGACGGCACGCTGCTGCCCCACGAGCCCGCTGCTGCCGAGCGGGGCGCCGAGCTTGTCCTTCAGCTCCAGGAGCAGCTTCTGGGCGCCCTTCTTGCCGATGCCGGGGACGGCGGTGAGCGCCTTCTCGTCACCGGTGGAGACGGCGAGGCGCAGCGCGTCGGGGCTGTGCACGCCGAGCATGGCCTGGGCGAGCCGGGGTCCGACGCCGCTGGCGGTCTGGAGCAGCTCGAAGACCTGGCGCTCGTCGTCGTCCGCGAAGCCGTACAGGGTGAGGGAGTCCTCCCGGACGACCAGGGAGGTGGCGAGGCGGGCGTGCTCGCCGACGCGGAGGCCCGCGATGGTGGCCGGGGTGCAGTGGACGGCCATGCCGACGCCGCCGACCTCGACGACGGCGGTCGTGGGGGCGAGGGCGGCCACCGGGCCGCTGACGAAGGCGATCATGACGGGCGGCCTTTCGAGGCGTGCAGGGCGACGGCCTGCTGGAGGCGGTTCTGGGCGGGGGCGCGCCAGATGTGGCAGATGGCGAGGGCGAGGGCGTCGGCCGCGTCGGCCGGCTTGGGCGGGGCGGAGAGCCGGAGCAGCCGGGTGACCATGGCGGCGACCTGGGCCTTGTCGGCCCGGCCCGAGCCGGTGACGGCCGCCTTGACCTCGCTGGGGGTGTGCAGGGCGACGGGGATGCCGCGCCGGGAGGCGCAGAGCATGGCGACGGCGCTGGCCTGGGCGGTGCCCATCACCGTCCGTACGTTGTGCTGGCTGAACACGCGCTCCACGGCGACCAGTTCGGGCTGGAAGCGGTCGAGCCACTCCTCGATGCCGCGCTCGATGCCGACGAGGCGGGTGCCGATGTCGGCGTCGGCCGGGGTCCGCACGACGCCGACGCCGAGCATGGTCAGTGGCCGTCCGGCGACGCCCTCGACGACGCCGACGCCGCACCGGGTGAGCCCCGGGTCCACCCCCAGAACGCGCACGTCACCCCTCCTTTCGATCGCCTATTCGTGCAGGCTATCGGCTGCCACCGACAACGCAGCGGGCCGACGGGGTGTGTCCCCGTCGGCCCGCTGCCCGGAAGGTCGCGCTCAGGCGTCGACCTTCTCCATGATCTCGTCGCTGACGTCGAAGTTGGCGAAGACGTTCTGCACGTCGTCGCTGTCCTCCAGCGCGTCGATCAGCTTGAACATCTTCCGCGCGCCCTCCTCGTCGAGCTCGACCTGCATGGTCGGGACGAAGCTGGACTCGGCCGAGTCGTACTCGATGCCGGCCTCCTGGAGCGCGGTGCGGACCGCGACCAGGTCGGTGGCCTCGCTGATGACCTCGAAGTTCTCGCCGAGGTCGTTGACCTCCTCGGCGCCCGCGTCGAGGACGACCTCGAGGACGTCGTCCTCGGTCTTGTCGCCCTTGGGGAGCACGACGACGCCCTTGCGGTTGAACAGGTACGAGACGGAGCCCGGGTCGGCCATCGAGCCGCCGTTGCGGGTCATGGCCACGCGCACGTCGGAGGCGGCGCGGTTGCGGTTGTCGGTGAGGCACTCGATGAGCACCGCGACGCCGTTCGGGCCGTAGCCCTCGTACATGATCGTCTGGTAGTCGACGCCGCCGGCCTCCAGGCCGCCGCCGCGCTTGACCGCCGAGTCGATGTTCTTGTTCGGCACCGACTGCTTCTTCGCCTTCTGGATGGCGTCGAAGAGGGTCGGGTTGCCGTCGGGGTCGGCACCGCCGGTGCGGGCCGCGACCTCGATGTTCTTGATCAGCTTCGCGAAGAGCTTGCCGCGCTTGGCGTCGATCACGGCCTTCTTGTGCTTCGTCGTAGCCCATTTAGAGTGGCCGGACATCTGCCTGTCTCCTTCGCGTAACCATTTTCCGAACGAACCCCAGTGATCCTACCGGGACTCGTTCACCGCTCGGCGCGCACCATGTCGACGAAGAGCCGGTGGATCCGGTGGTCGCCGGTGAGTTCGGGGTGGAACGAGGTCGCCAGGGCGTTGCCCTGTCGTACGGCGACGATGTGGCCGCCGTGCTCGGCGAGCACCTCGGTCCGGGCGCCGACGGACTCCACCCAGGGGGCCCGGATGAAGACGCCCTCGACCGGTCCGTCCTCGATCCCCTCGACGGCGACGGCCGCCTCGAAGGACTCGTTCTGCCGCCCGAAGGCGTTGCGGCGCACGATCATGTCGATGCCGCCGAAGGTCTCCTGGCCCGAGCGCGGGTCGAGGATCTTGTCGGCGAGCATGATCAGGCCGGCGCAGGTGCCGTACACCGGCATGCCCGCGGCGATCCGCTCGCGGAGCGGCTCCATGAGGCCGAAGAGGACGGCCAGCTTGGAGATGGTGGTGGACTCGCCGCCGGGGAGGACCAGGCCGTCGACCTCGGCGAGCTCTTCGGGGCGCCGGACCGGCCTGGCCACGGCGTCCGCCGCGGCCAGGGCGATCAGGTGCTCCCGTACGTCGCCCTGGAGGGCCAGGACGCCGATCACGGGGGTGTTGCTCATCGGTGCTTACCAGCCTCGGTTGGCGTAGCGCTCGGCCTCGGGGAGGGTGTCGCAGTTGATGCCGACCATGGCCTCGCCGAGGTTGCGGGAGGCGTCCGCGATGACCTTCGGGTCGTCGTAGAAGGTGGTGGCCTTCACGATGGCGGCGGCGCGCTTGGCCGGGTCGCCGGACTTGAAGATGCCGGAGCCGACGAAGACGCCCTCGGCGCCGAGCTGGCGCATCAGCGCGGCGTCGGCCGGGGTGGCGACACCACCGGCGGAGAAGAGGACGACGGGCAGCTTGCCGAGCTCGGCGACCTCCTTGACGAGCTCGTAGGGGGCGCGCAGCTCCTTGGCGGCGGCGTACAGCTCGTTGTTGTCGAAGCCGCGCAGCTTGGCGATCTCGTTCTTGATCTGGCGCAGGTGGCGGACGGCCTCGACGACGTTGCCGGTGCCGGCCTCGCCCTTGGAGCGGATCATGGCCGCGCCCTCGGCGATGCGGCGCAGGGCCTCGCCCAGGTTGGTGGCGCCGCAGACGAAGGGGGTGGTGAAGGCCCACTTGTCGGAGTGGTTGATCTCGTCGGCCGGGGTGAGGACCTCGGACTCGTCGATGTAGTCGACGCCGAGGGACTGGAGGACCTGGGCCTCGACGAAGTGGCCGATGCGGGACTTGGCCATCACGGGGATGGAGACCGCGCCGATGATCTCCTCGATCATGTTCGGGTCGGACATGCGGGCCACGCCGCCGTCCTTGCGGATGTCCGCGGGGACCCGCTCCAGGGCCATGACGGCCACGGCGCCGGCGTCCTCGGCGATCTTCGCCTGCTCGGCGTTGACCACGTCCATGATCACGCCGCCCTTGAGCTGCTCGGCCATGCCGCGCTTCACGCGGGCGGTGCCGGTCTCGGGGGTCTGGGGGGTGGTGGAGCTGGACACGGAAACCTCACTCGTGACAACGGGTTCAACGGGACGTTGACGACTAGAGCGAGGAAACAGGCCACGCGCGGTCCACATCAAGGGCCAATGCGGAGGCTGTGGATCGTTTTCGCGGGAATCGGAGGCCGGAGGGGCTCAGGAGGGGCGATCCGCCAGGGCCACCGGCGGCTCGTCGTCCATTTCGAAGGCCATCGGGAAGGGCGCGTGGCCCGCGAGCCGGAACCAGCGGACCGTACGGTGGCGGCGCAGGGCGCGGGCGGCCCGTACGGCGTCGTTGTGGAAGCGGCGGGCCATCGGTACGCGGCGGACGGCGGCGGCCAGCTCCCCCGCGGCCTCCTCCCCGCCGGGCGCCTCCCGTACGAGTTCCACCTGCTCGGGCTCGCCGAAGACCGCCCGCAGTGCCTGGCTCAGCTCGCTCTCCGCGACCTCCCGGTGGTCCTCCTCGGCCTGCCGGGCCGCGTGCGCGGCCTCGTACAGGACGATCGAGGCGGCCGGGTCGAGGACGCCGGAGGTGGCCAGTTCCTGGGTGACCGAGGCCCTCCGCAGCAGCTGCGCGTCGAGCGCGGCGCGCGCGGCGTCGATGCGGGTGTGCAGCCGGTCGAGCCGTCCGGCGGTCCAGCTGAGGTAGACGCCGATGAAAACCAGCGCGACGACGGTCCAGATCAGGGTTTCGGTCACGGGCGCACAGGCTACCCGGGCGTCGGCAGCACGCCTTCCCGAAGCTCGTGGTCGTGGGCGAACAGGAAACGGACCGGCCGCCCGTCCGCGAGCTCGGCGAGCCGGCCGAGCCAGGGCCGGTACGGCGTCCCGAAGTCGCCCGCCGTGTCGTACGCCTGCCCCGCGAGGACCGTCAGGCGGTCGCCGTGGTCGAGGACGAGCGACTGGTGCCCGTCGACGTGCCCGGGCGTCGGGACGATCCGCACGCCGGGCGCGACCTCGTGCTCGCCGTCGATCTCCGTCCACCGGACGCCCGGCAGGAGGGAGTCGATGGTGTAGCCGCCCGCCCGCGCGGTGGCGAGTTCGGCGTGCTGGACGAGGGCGGGGGTGCCGGGGAAGCGCTGGTTGCCGCCGATGTGGTCGAAGTGCAGGTGGCAGTTGACCAGGAGGTCGACATCGGCGGGCGGGACGGTGAGGGGCCGGCGGACGATCCGGTAGTGGGCGTCGGTCTCGGGCGACCCCTCGCCCATGCCGGTGTCGAAGAGGAGCGTGCCGCCGGGGTGCCGGACGAGATACGCGAGGGCGGGCTCCACGCGCGCGTGGGGCCCGCCGTACTCCTCGGCGGGGCGGACGAAGTACCCGAGGTCGAGCCGCGTGACGTCGATCATGCGAGCAGGGTGCACCTGTTGGACCCCGTTGTGGGCATGCGTTCCTCCCCCAAGGACTTCGTCCAGGGGGTACCCCCAGGCGGAACGGGTGGGCACAGCGGAACGGCACCTTTGCGGGTGCCTCCGCACCGGGGCCTGAACCCGCACCACGGGTGCGCCGCGCACGGGGTGCGGGCCCAGGCCCGGAAAGCCTTGGCCCGGCACGGGGCGCCGTCCCTGTGCCCACCCGTCCCTCCCCCAAGGACTACGTCCAGGGGGGACCCCCAAGCGGGACGTATGCCCACAGGGACGGCGGGCTACAAACCCAGCCGCGCCCGCAAGCCGCCCGTCTTCTCGTCCGTGTCGACCGCCGCCGCCCCGTCCGTCACCGTCTCGTAGACCGCCAGGACGTCCGCGCCGACCGTCGACCAGTCGAAGCGGCGTACGTGGGCCGAGCCGCGGGCGCTGAGTTCGGCGCGGCGGGCGGGGTCGCCGAGCAGTCGGATCGCCGCTTCCGCGAGCGCGTCCGCGTCCTCGTTGGCGAAGAGTTCGCCCGCCGCGCCCTGGTCGAGGACCTGCGCGAAGGCGTCCAGGTCGGCGGCGAGGACCGGCGCGCCGGCCGACATCGCCTCGACGAGGATGATGCCGAAGGACTCGCCGCCCGTGTTGGGCGCCACGTACACGTCGACGCTGCGCAGCAGCCGCGCCTTGTCCTCGTCGCTGACCATGCCGAGGAACTCCACCCGGGAGCGCATCTCGCGCGGCAGCGAGGCCACCGCCTCCTCCTCGTCGCCGCGGCCCGCGACCAGGAGCCGGGCGCCGGGCCGCTCGGTGAGGATGCGGGGCAGCGCCTTCATCAGCACCGGCAGGCCCTTGCGGGGCTCGTCGATCCGCCCGATGAAGCCCAGTGTCTCCCCCTGCCACTCCGCCTTCGGCTCGGCGGACGCGAAGAAGCCGACGTCGACGCCGTTGGGGATGACCACCGCGTCCCCGCCGAGGTGCTCGACCAGGGTGCGGCGCGCGTACTCGCTGACCGCGATCCGCGCGCTGATCTTCTCCAGGGCGGGCTGGAGGATCGGGTAGGCGGCGATCATCGCCCGGGAGCGCGGGTTCGAGGTGTGGAAGGTGGCCACGATGGGGCCCTGGGCCGCCCAGCAGGTGAGCAGTCCCAGCGAGGGCGAGGTCGGCTCGTGGATGTGGACGACGTCGAAGACGCCGTCGTGCAGCCAGCGCCGCACGCGCGCGGCGGACAGGAAACCGAAGCTGAGCCGGGCCACCGACCCGTTGTACGACACGGGCACGGCGCGCCCGGCGGAGACCACGTACGGCGGCAGCGGGGTGTCGTCGTCGGCGGGGGCGAGGACGGAGACCTCGTGGCCGAGCCCGATGAGGTGTTCGGCGAGGTCGCGGATGTGGAACTGGACGCCGCCCGGTACGTCCCAGGAGTACGGGCAGACGATCCCGATCTTCACGGTGTGCGCTCCTCCAGGTCGGCCAGCCACAGGCGCTGGAGCATGTGCCAGTCCTCCGGGTGGTCCGCGATGCCCCCGGCGAAGACGTCGGCGAGGGCCTGTGTCATGACGGACGCCTTCTCGGCCCGGCTGCCTGACTCGGGCACGTCCACGGGCGCGTGCACCTGGCCCTGCATGGTGTCGGAGTCGTCGTACCAGAGGGTCACCGGCAGCAGCAGCGCGCCGGTCTGCAGCGCGAGCATGGCGGGCCCCGCCGGCATCCGGGTGGGCTCGCCGAAGAAGGAGACCTCGACGCCGGAGGCGGACAGGTCCCGGTCGGCGACCAGGCAGACCAGGCCGCCGGCGCGGAGCCGGCGGGCGAGGGTGCCGAAGGCGGCGCCCCCGGTGTGCGGCAGCACCTCCATGCCGAGGGACTCGCGGTAGGCGACGAAGCGGTCGTACAGCGACTCGGGCTTGAGGCGCTCGGCGACGGTGGCGAAGGGCACGCCGAGCGCGCGGGTCACCCACACGCCCGCCAGGTCCCAGTTGGCCATGTGCGGCAGGGCGAGGATGACGCCCCGGCCGGAGGCGAGCCCGTCCTTCAGATGGTGCACGTCCTTGGGGGCGAAGCCGTTCGCGGCCCGCTCGCTGCTCCAGGTGGGCAGCCGGAAGGACTCCATCCAGTAGCGCATGTACGAGCGCATGCCGGCCTTCGACAGTGCGGTGAGCCGCTCGGGCGTGGCGTCCGGCACCACGCGCGCGAGGTTGGCCTCCAGGCGCAGCACGCCCTTGCCGCGCCGCTTCCACACGGTGTCGGCGATCTTCCGGCCCAAGGCCCTGGCCACCGGCTCGGGGAGCTTCTTGACCGTCGCCCACCCCAGCCCGTACAGGCCGTCCGTCAGTTTCTCCCTGGCCCCGCTCACGATGCCGCCCCGCTCCCCTCGGCCGCCGCGGCGGCGTCCGCCTCCGCCGCTTCCCTGCGTACCGTCACGACCCGCTGCCCCAGGGTCACGGCCGAGCCGACGGCCACGATCCACAGCGCGATCGGCAGCAGCACGTCGATCCCGGGCACGCCGAAGGCGTGCAGTCCGGCGAGGCCGGCGGCGACCAGCGAGATCACCAGCCGCTCGGCCCGTTCGACCAGGCCGTTCACCGCGACCGGCAGGCCGATCGACTCGCCGCGCGCCTTGGTGTACGAGACGACCTGGCCACTCGCCAGACAGAAGATCGACACCGCGCACAGCACGTTGTCGTCGCCCTTGCCCGCGTACCAGAGGGCGAAGCCGCCGAAGATCGCCCCGTCGGCGACCCGGTCGAGGGTCGAGTCGAGGAAGGCGCCCCAGCGGCTGGAGATCCCGGCCTGCCGGGCCATGTTGCCGTCGACGAGGTCGGAGAAGACGAAGAGCGTGATCACGATCGTGCCCCAGAAGAACTCGCCCCTGGGGAAGAAGACCAGCGCACCGGCGACCACTCCCGCCGTGCCGATCAGTGTGACGGCGTCGGGGCTGACCCCCCGGCGGAGCAGAAACGCGGCGAACGGTGTGAGGACACGCGTAAAAAATGCACGCGCGTACTTGTTCAGCATGGCCTTCCCGAGGTTTCGGCGGGCCGCGCGGTCCCATGACCACCGGCTCACCCATCGTAGCCACGGGCCTGCCGCCGTACGGGAGCGCACCCGTCCCGTCGCGTCGGCCCACTCCTGGGGGCCCGCCGGTGTACGACGTATGGACGCGTCCCGGCGCCGGTGCGAAGCTCGAAGGAGCACCCCGCGGGCACCGCGGGAGCCGCACCGCGATGCCACTCCCCCGCGCCCGCACACCCCTCACCGCCTCGCAGTCGGGAGGAATCATGGGCGACAAGGCGCGCACCCCCACCGGAGCCGCCGGCAGGGCACCGACGGCCGACCGGCCCTCGGAGGTACGGAACGTGGTGCTGGTCGGCCACAGCGGATCGGGCAAGACGACGCTCGTCGAGGCGCTCGCGCAGACGGCGGGGGCCCTGGGCCGGGCCGGCCGGGTCGAGGACGGCGCGACCGTCTCCGACTACGACGAGATCGAGCATCGCCAGCACCGCTCGGTACAGCTCTCCCTCGTGCCGGTCGGCTGGGAGGGCTTCAAGATCAATCTGCTCGACACCCCCGGATACGCCGACTTCGTCGGAGAGCTGAGGGCCGGTCTGCGCGCGGCGGACGCGGCCCTCTTCGTCGTCTCGGCCGCCCAGGAGGCCGACGCGGTCGCCGCCTCCACCCGGATGGTCTGGGAGGAGTGCGCGGCCGTCGGCATGCCCCGCGCCATCGTCGTCACCCACCTCGACACGGCCCGTACCGGCTTCGCCGAGCTGACCGAGGTCTGCGCCGGGCTCTTCGGCCATGACGACCCCGACGCCGTCCTCCCCCTCTACCTGCCGGTGCACGGCCCCGAGGGCCCCGACGGCCACGCCCCCGCGACCGGTCTGATCGGTCTGCTCTCGGAGCGGGTCTTCGACTACTCCACGGGCGAGCGGCGCGAGCTGCCGCCCGGCGACGCCGAGCGGGAGCTGATCGCCGGGGCGCGGTCCCGGCTCATCGAGGGGATCATCGCCGAGAGCGAGGACGAGACCCTGATGGACCGTTACCTCGGCGGCGAGGAGATCGACTTCGGGACCCTCGTCGGCGATCTGGAGAAGGCGGTCGCCCGGGGCGGTTTCCACCCGGTGCTCGCCGCCGCGCCGGCCGTCGACGGCGGCGGGCAGGGCCTGGGCACCGTCGAGCTCCTGGAGCTGATCACCCGCGGCTTCCCCTCCCCTCTGGAGCACGAGCCGCCGGCCGTCACCACCCCCTCCGGCGAACTCCGGCCCCCGCTCGCCTGCGACCCCGACGGGCCGCTGGTCGCCGAGGTCGTGAAGACGGCCGCCGACCCCTACCAGGGTCGGATCTCCCTCGTCCGGGTCTTCTCCGGCACCCTCCGCCCCGACGAGACCGTGCACGTCTCCGGGCACGGCCTGGCCGACCGGGGGCACGAGGATCACGACGTCGAGGAACGGGTCGGCGCCCTCACCTCCCCCTTCGGCAAGCAGCAGCGGCCGATGGCGCACTGCGTCGCCGGGGACCTCGCCTGTGTGGCCCGGCTCGGCCGCGCCGAGACCGGCGACACCCTCTCCGCCCAGGACGATCCACTGCTCATCGAGGCGTGGACCATGCCCGAACCGCTGCTGCCGCTCGCCGTCGAGGCGCACAGCAAGGCCGACGAGGACCGGCTCTCCCAGGGCCTGGCGAAACTGGTCGCCGAGGACCCGACCCTCCGCCTCGAACAGAACCAGGACACCGGCCAGGTCGTCCTGTGGTGCCTGGGCGAGGCCCATCAGGACGTCGTCCTGGAGCGGCTGCGCGGCCGCTACGGGGTGCGCGTCGACTCCGTCCCGTACCGGGTGCCGCTGCGCGAGACCTTCGGCGCCCCCGCCTCGGGCCGCGGACGGCACGTCAAACAGTCGGGCGGCCACGGCCAGTTCGCGATCTGCGAGATCGACGTCGAACCGCTCCCGCCGGGCAGCGGCGTCGAGTTCGTCGACAAGGTGGTGGGCGGAGCGGTCCCCCGCCCGTTCATCGCCTCCGTCGAGAAGGGCGTACGGGCGCAGGCCGCGCGCGGCGTCGCCGCCGGGCATCCGCTGGTCGACGTCCGGGTCACCCTCAAGGACGGGAAGGCCCACTCGGTGGACTCCTCCGACGCCGCCTTCCAGACCGCCGGGGCGCTCGCCCTGCGCGAGGCGGCCGCCGGGGTCCCGGTCCACCTCCTGGAGCCGGTCGCCGAGGTGCGGGTGCTCGTCCCCGACGAGTACGTCGGCGCGGTGATGAGCGACCTGTCCGGGCGGCGCGGCCGGGTCGTCGGCACCGACCAGGCGGGGCCGGGCCGCACGGTCGTCAGGGCCGAGGTGCCGGAGATCGAGATCGGGCGGTACGCGATCGACCTGAGGTCCGTCTCGCACGGCACCGGCCGCTTCGACCGCAGCTACGCCCGGCACGAACCGATGCCCCCTCAGCTCGCCGAACGCGTCCGCGAACAGGCCGGAAAGCGCTCCTAGTTGACGGAGCGGCAGCCACCGCCGTCCGTCCGGGGCGCACCGGGCGGACGGGTTCCGGTCGCGGTTGTCCACAGCCGGTGACGCATACCACGCCTCCCGGTTACGCTGTGGTGCCCAGCTCGGAAGGTGTGCGGGGCACGGCAGTCGGGAACAGCCCGCACAGGTACTCGCGGTGATGGGGGCGGAAGTGGCGATCGACGGTTTCGGACCGGGGGCACAGATCCCGCTCCAGGGCGGCAGCGGCCTGACCGGGGCGACGAACGCGCTGGCCTCGGCCGCGTACCGGGACAGCCCCCTGGAGACCATCCAGGAAGCCGACAACGAGTACTACAAGACCACGCTCAAGAAGGGGAAGTGGGAGAAGCTCTTCCGCCCCGACCTCGGCGAGGCGTTCTCCCGGGCCGTCCAGGTCCGCATGCTCGGCGGCGGCCGCAAGCCCCTCATCCAGTCCTTCGGCGCCGAGCCCCAGCCGGTCGTCGAGCACTGTCTCGCCGCCACCCACATCCGCCGGCAGCGCGACATCAAGCTGACCCTGGTCACCTTCTTCTGCGGGGTGCTCTTCCTCCCCGGCCTGCTGCTCTGGCTCGGCGTCATCCACCTGCGCCGCACCGCCGCGGGCTCGGACGACAAGCGGACCAGCGCGCTCGGCACCGCCCTTCTCTACGCGGCGGGTCTCCTCGCCCTCGTCGTCCTGGTCAGGCTGCCCTTCGACGGCCTGTTGCCCAACTACCTGCGGGCGATGATCGTCGCGCCGGTCGTCGGCTGGTACCTCGCGAGCCGGATCTGTCTCCACGCGGCCGTGGACCTCCGCGAGCGCTGGACCGGTCTGCTCGACGGCGGCGGCGTCGGCGCCTACGTCCCCAAGTCCGTCCCCACCGATCCGGGCGAGAAGTCCGCGGAGGAGCTGCGGGTCAACCTGGAGAAGCTCTCCGCCGAGCAGCAGTCCAACGTGGTCTTCTACGCCGGCCCCAAGGGCATCCTCGGCCTCGGCACCCGCTGGGGCAGCTGGACCCTCGCCGAGGAGCTGGTGCCCCTGCCCGGCAGCGAGATGCACGACTTCCGCGCCTGGGACCTGGTCCGCAAGATCCACGACCAGCTCACCCTCCTGGAGCGCGGCTCCCTCAAGTCCGGCTTCCCCAAGCCGACCGTGAAGCACTGGATCGTCTCCCCCGTCGGCGAGGGCGCCGACGAGGTCTCCCGCCCCGAGGGCGACAACATCGTCCACTACCAGGTCAAGCCGCACGAGATACAGCGGATCTGCAACGAGCAGCAGTTCGGCGCCGGCAACCGCCACTACCTGGGCGTCCAGTTCACGCTCTGGGACGGGAACGTGGTGCTGACCATGATGGTCACCGTCACCTCGCTCCACCACACCCTGCGCATCGAGGTCACCGGCCACGCCCTCGGCCCCGTCCACGGCCTCTTCACCACCAAGCCCAAGGCGAAGACCAAGGAGGTCTCCAAGACCGTCCGCTTCTGGGAGACCAAGGAGATCCCGCAGCCGCTGCTCGGCACCGACGACATCGTCCGGCTCGCCGTCCGCGCTCCGCTCACCTGGTACCCGCCGGTCCTGGACTTCCTCGGCGGCAAGATGACCCTGCCGGAGCCCTTCGGTCTGCGGCACGTGTGGGCCGGCCCGCTCTGGAAGAACCGCTTCATGGCCGACGACGCCATCCGCATGGCCACACCCGTGGTCCGCGCGGTCCACGCGGCGACCGTCCGCTTCCTCGACGAACACAACGTGGACACCGAGCGCTTCACCAACCGCTCCCTCTTCATGAGCGGGATGCTGCAGGAGCCCGGCCCGAAGAAGGCCGACGTCTACGATGCGTGACACCGTACGGGGCCTGGGCCGGGCCCCGTACGGAAGAACCCGTACCGGGGGTCAGAGCGAGGCGGGCCAGGCGCCGGCCAGCATCTTCCGGGTGTCGGCGAGCAGCTGCGGCAGCACCTTGGTGTGGCCCACGACCGGCATGAAGTTGGTGTCCCCGCCCCAGCGCGGCACCACGTGCTGGTGCAGGTGCGCGGCGATCCCGGCGCCCGCCACGGAGCCCTGGTTCATCCCGATGTTGAAGCCGTGCGCGCCGGACGCGGCCCGCAGGGCGATCATGGCCCGCTTGGTGAAGTCGGCCAGCTCGGTCGTCTCCGCCGTGTCCAGGTCCGTGTAGTCGGCGACGTGCCGGTAGGGGACGACCATCAGGTGCCCACCGTTGTACGGGTACAGGTTGAGGACCGCGTACACGCTCTCGCCGCGGGCGATCACCAGGCCGTCCTCGTCCGACTTCGACGGGATCGAGCAGAACGGGCAGCCGTCGTCGGCCCCCGGCCCGGTCGGCTTGTTCTCGCCCTGGATGTACGCCATCCGGTGGGGCGTCCACAGGCGCTGGAACGCGTCCGGCGCCCCCACCCCGATCTGCTGCTCCGGCTCAGTCGTCATGCCGTGCAGCATATTGCGTCGCCCGTTCGGAACGTGTCGGCGGGGCGAGGCGAGCGTCCCCGGGGTGATCCTGATCCGATGAGCGACAGGCCCCCGAAACCGCCCCGGCAGGAACACTGGGACCGCCGCATGGAAGTACCGCTCGCCGTGGCCTCCGTCGC
This sequence comes from Streptomyces sp. CC208A, assembly GCF_030010625.1. GTDB lineage: Bacteria > Actinomycetota > Actinomycetes > Streptomycetales > Streptomycetaceae > Streptomyces. The sequence continues at coordinate 13,577 of NZ_JASCXN010000007.1, forward strand.
CTTCCTCACGGGGTACGCGGTCCGGGTCCTCGCCCGCGACCAGCTGCCCCGGTTCGGCGCCGACCTCTGCCTCGGGGTGATCCTCGGCTCCTGGGCGGTCTTCCTCACGGATTACGCGGTACGGCTCCGGCTCAGCGGCCTCGGCCCCCCGCGCTTCGTCCGCACCCATCTCCTCGACACCGTCGTCCTGCTGCTGCCGCTGCTGCGCCCGCTCCGGATGGTCGCGCTCTACGACCGCGTCCAGCGCCGCCGGGGCCAGCCGCGGCTCGGCCTCTACGCCCGGGTCATGGTCTACTCCGGGCTCTCGGTCTCGCTGCTCGGCTTCACCGCCGCGCTCACCGTCTACCACCACGAGGTCGGCGCCCCCGGCGCCACGATCCGCACCTTCGGCGACTCCCTGTGGTGGGCCAGCGCCACCCTGGCGACGGTCGGCTACGGCGACGTGACCCCGGTGACCCCGATCGGGCGGGTGGTGGCGGTCGGCCTGATGGCCTGCGGCCTGGCGCTGCTCGGGGCGGTGACGGGTTCGTTCTCGTCGTGGCTGATCCAGACGTTCAGACGGGAGGACGAGGAGCCGGGGAACGGGGAACGGGGGAACGGGGGGAGGCCCCCGGGGGGTTCCCCGGGGGCCTCCTGAGCACGCTCCGGCCGTCAGACCTGGACGCGCTCCTCGACGATCTTGGCGATCTTGGCGATGGCCTCGTCGACGGGGATGCCGTTCTCCTGCGAACCGTCGCGGTAGCGGAAGGAGACGGCACCGGCGGCCATGTCCTCGTCACCCGCGATGATCATGAACGGGACCTTCTGCTTCTGCGCGTTGCGGATCTTCTTCTGCATCCGGTCGGAGGAGGCGTCCACGTCGACCCGCAGGCCCTGCTTCTTCGCCTTGGCGGCGAACTCCTGGAGGTACTCGACGTGCGCGTCGCCGATCGGGATGCCGGTGGCCTGGACCGGGGCGAGCCACGGCGGCATGGCGCCCGCGTAGTGCTCCAGGAGCACCGCGAAGAACCGCTCGATCGAGCCGAAGAGCGCGCGGTGGATCATGACCGGGCGCTGCTTGGTGCCGTCCGGGGCGGTGTACTCCAGGTCGAAGCGCTCCGGCAGGTTGAAGTCGAGCTGGACGGTCGACATCTGCCAGGTGCGGCCGATGGCGTCCCGCGCCTGCACCGAGATCTTCGGGCCGTAGAAGGCGGCGCCGCCCGGGTCGGGGGTGAGCGGCAGGCCCTGCTTCTCGGCGACCTGCTGGAGGACGGCGGTGGCCTCCTCCCACACCTCGTCGGAGCCGACGAACTTCTCCGGGTCCTTGGTCGACAGCTCCAGGTAGAAGTCGGTCAGACCGTAGTCGCGGAGCAGGTTGAGGACGAAGGTGAGGGTCTTGTCCAGCTCCTCCGCCATCTGCTCGCGGGTGCAGTAGATGTGCGCGTCGTCCTGGGTGAAGCCCCGGGCCCGGGTCAGGCCGTGCACGACGCCCGACTTCTCGTACCGGTACACGGTGCCGAACTCGAACAGGCGCAGCGGCAGCTCACGGTAGGAGCGCCCGCGCGCGTCGAAGATCAGGTTGTGCATCGGGCAGTTCATGGGCTTGAGGTAGTAGTCCACGCCCTCGTCGAGCTGCATGGGCGGGTACATGCCCTCGGCGTACCAGTCGAGGTGCCCGGACTTCTCGAAGAGCTTGCCCTTGGTGGCGTGCGGCGAGTAGACGAACTCGTAGCCCTCCTCCTCGTGCCGCTTGCGCGAGTAGTCCTCCATGACCCGGCGGATGATGCCGCCCTTGGGGTGGAAGACGGCGAGGCCGGAGCCGATCTCGTCCGGGATGGAGAAGAGGTCGAGCTCGTTGCCGAGCTTGCGGTGGTCGCGTTTCTCGGCCTCGGCGAGGAAGTCGAGGTACGCCTTCAGCTCGTCCTTCGACGGCCACGCGGTGCCGTAGATGCGCTGGAGCATCGGGTTCTTCTCGCTGCCGCGCCAGTAGGCGGCCGCGTTCCGCATCAGCTTGAACGCCGGGATGTTCCGGGTCGAGGGCAGGTGCGGGCCCCGGCAGAGGTCCTTCCAGCACAGCTCGCCGGTCTTGGCGTCCAGGTTGTCGTAGATGGTCAGCTCGCCGCCGCCCACCTCGACGTCGGCGCCGTCCTCGGAGCCGGCCGAGCCCTTGATGCCGATGAGCTCCAGCTTGTAGGGCTCGTCGGCGAGCTCCTCGCGGGCGGCCTCGTCGGTGACGACGCGGCGGGCGAACTTCTGTCCGCGCTTCTGGATCTCCTGCATCTTCTTCTCGATGGCCTTGAGATCCTCGGGCGTGAACGGCTTCTCGACGTCGAAGTCGTAGTAGAAGCCGTCACGGACCGGCGGGCCGATGCCCAGCTTGGCCTCGGGGAAGAGCTCCTGCACGGCCTGCGCCATGACGTGCGCGGTCGAGTGGCGCAGGATGTTCAGGCCGTCCTCGGAGGAGATCTCGACGCCCTCGACGACGTCGCCCTCGGCGAGCTCGTACGAGAGGTCCTTCAGCTCCCCGGCGACGCGGGCGGCGATGACGGTGCGGTCGTCGGCGAACAGGGCGCCGGCCGTGGTGCCCGCGCTCACCGTCCTCTCCTCGGGTCCTGAGGCGTTCTGGACGGTCACACGGACTTCGGACACGGGTAACTCCATGCATCGGGGCGCAGGCAGACACGAGGTGCCGGCGCCGGCGGCGCGCGGCAGAGACGAGGTGCCGCGTCAGCCTCGATCTTACGGGGGTCCGCGGCCTCCCACCCACCGCGTTTCCCCCGGCCCCTCACTCCCCGGGCCCGCACGCCTCCTCGAAGAAATCGAGATCCTCGTGCAGGGACTTCATCAGCCGGTCCCGCTCCGCCTCGTCGACCTGGACGGGGACGACGTCGGAGGGGTCGGTGAGGCGGCGGAAGCCGCCGCGGCTCTCCAGGCGGCCGACGACCCGGATGGGGAGGCCGACGAGGTGGGCGTGGCCGGCGGTGCGGTACGCCTCCTCGTCGAGGGTGACGCGGACGTGGCCGACGTCCGCGCCGCCGAGCACCCGGAGCTTGACCCTGCCCTCGCCGCGCGGCCCGGAGCGGCGCAGCCGGACGACGGCGCCGGTGATCCGCACGGGGACGGAGGGCTCGTCGGTGAGGTAGCGGGCGCTCGCCTCGCGCAGCGCGGGCAGGTCGCCGGGCGAGAACTCGACGGGCTCGGGCCGGGCGGCGCAGCCGTCGGGGACGCCGGCGGCCGGGGCCCACGCGAGGGCGATGCGGGCGCCTTCCGTACCGCGGACGAGGGCGACGAGCGCTTCGGTGAGTTCGCGGCTGACGCCCGCCTCGACGGCGGAGTCGAAGGCGTCCATGCCGCCGGTGGCGCGCTGGTAGTCGACGGCCTCACGGGCGGCGTGGAGGGCGTGGTGGAGGCGGACGGCGACGGGGCGACCGGGCGGGACGGGCAGGAAGGCGGTGAGGGCGCGGCCGCCGGGGTCGGTGGCGAGAACGACGGGTTCGAGGGCGGCCCGGGCGGCGGAGCGGTGCCGGGAGCCGTGGTAGCCGGCCCGGCCGCGCACGGCGAGGGCACCCGCGAGGAGGACCCCGCGGGCGGCGGAGCGGAACCGCTCCTGCGCGGGCCAGGGCACGGTGCCGGCCGGGCCGGGGGGCACCTCGCGCCACCAGCGGATCTCGTCGCTGGGGACGGCGAGTCCGGTGAGGATCTCGCGGGCGGAGGGGGTGGCGCTGCGAGCGAGCGCGGTGAGGGCCTCGCCGATGAGGTCCTCGCTGTCGGGGAAGGCCAGGCTGTCCGGTACGAGGAGGCTGGTGCCGCCGCTCCCCGGTCCGCTGCCGGGCGGGGTCCAGCGGCCGTAGCGTCCCGCGGCCCCGCCGCGGCGCCGCCAGCCGTGGCGGGCGAGGAGCGCGCCGAGGACGCGCGGGTCCACGCGGCCGGGGTCGGGCACCCCGTCGGCCGGGGCGGCCCAGGGGTCGGCGGGTTCGGCGGGGGGCGCCGGGTGGGGCCGGTACGGCGGCGGTACGGGGGCGGGGCCGCGCCCGGCCCCGCCCCCGTCCCCCGTCCCGTGTCCGGGTCCGTCGATCGGTCGGTGCATCAGGGTCTCCCTCCCCGGCCGACCCGGGTCATGATCTCGCAGAGCGCCCGGTCGTCGAAGATCCGTGCCGTGGGGACGCGCACGGTGGTCCGGCGGCGCCCGGTGACCGGGTGTCCGGCCAGGTTCGTCCAGTAGCAGCAGTGCCGCAGGTCGAGCCGGTCGTGGCTCGCCCTCAGCCAGTCCTCCGGGTCTCTCGGGACGATCATGACGACCAGGATCTTGTGCACGGCCACGGGGGTCCGGGCCAGTTTCACCAGGTGGTCGTTGTCGAGGGTGAAGGGGAAGGTGCTCCCCGTGGGGCGGGCCGGCAGCTGGTAGGTGCACTTGAGCTGCACCTTGATGGTGACCTCGTCGTCGACGGTGTGTCCGGGCGAGCCGTGGCTCACGTGCCAGTCGACGCCGTTGTCCGGGAAGGGCTGCGCGAGCGAGCAGCCCGCCGCGGCGGCGACGGCGTGCAGGTATCCCACCTGGAGGGTCTCCATGCAGGCGGTGGTGGCGAGTGAGCCGCGGGCCGGGGCCGCCCGCTGGGGCGGCAGCCCTCCCGACTCGGGTTGGGCGAGCGCCATGTGAACGTCCTTCCCCGTCCCCTGTGTTGTGACCGGTCCGCGTACGTCGCAAACAGGACGGGTATCACCGGATCGGGCAGGGGGTTGGCCATCTGCCGCGCGGGTGCGAGGAGTTCGGGATGACGACGAACTGGTACGAAGGGCCCCTGGCCGCTTTCGACACGGAGACCACCGGAGTGGACGTCGAGCAGGACCGGATCGTGTCCGCCGCGCTCGTCGTCCAGGACGCGGCCGGGGCACGGCCCCGGGTGACCCGCTGGCTGGTCAACCCGGGCGTCCCGGTGCCGGAAGGGGCCACGGCGGTGCACGGGCTGACGGACGATCACCTCCAGCGGAACGGCCGGTGGCCGTCGCCCGTGATGGAGGAGCTGGGGCGCGCCCTGGCGGAGCAGAACGCGGCCGGGAGGCCGCTGGTGGTGATGAACGCGCCGTTCGACCTGACCATCCTGGACCGGGAGTTGAGGCGGCACCGGGCGTCGACGCTGAGCCGGTACCTGGAGCACACCTCGCTGTGCGTGCTCGACCCGCGGGTCCTGGACAAGCATCTGGACCGGTACCGCAAGGGCCGGCGGACGCTGACGGACCTGTGCGCGCACTACGAGGTGGAGCTGGCGGAGGCGCATGACGCGGCGGCGGACGCCACGGCGGCGCTCCAGGTGGTGCGGGCGGTGGGGCGGCGGTTCGCGTCCCGGTTGGAACGGCTGTCGCCGGCGGAGCTGCACACCCTCCAGGCTGTGTGGCACGCGGCGCAGGCGCGGGGGCTCCAGGCGTGGTTCACCCGACAGGGGACGCCGGAGCTGGTGGATCCCGCGTGGCCGCTCCGTCCGGAGCTGCGGAAGGCGGCGTGAGGGGTGCCGGAGACGGCTGAGGCCGGTCCGTCGTGGTGACGGACCGGCCTCTCCCGGTGGGCGATACTGGGATCGAACCAGTGACCCCTTCGGTGTGAACGAAGTGCTCTCCCGCTGAGCTAATCGCCCGGGAACGGGTTGAACCATACAGGGCTTCGGGGCCCGGGTTCAAACTCGTCGCAGGTGGGCGGTGAGTCCGCGCCGTCCTCCTCGCATCATCAGGGCGTGGTTGGCCCGGAAGAAGGGGCGGCCGGGGACGGCGAGGAGGCGCAGCAGCCGGGCGCGGACCTCGACCTCCTGCTCGTACAGGGCGCGGGTGCCGGCGCCGTCGGCGGTGAGGGTCCAGCGGGCCCAGCCCTCCAGGTCGCCGTCGAGCCGGACCTCCAGGACGCGGGCCTCGGGGTCGTGGCGCAGGGCGCGGGCGGTGACGTGGAGGTCGTACGGGAGGACGGAGCGGAAGCGGGCGGTGCCGGTGGTGTCGGTGCGGGGGACGACGGCGCGGACCTGGGGCCACCAGAGGGGGTAGTCCTCGGCGCGGGCGAGGACGGCGTAGACGCGGTCGGGCGGGGCGGCGAGCCGCCAGACGCTGCGGAAGCGGTAACGGCACCAGTCCATGGGTCCAGTGTGGGTACTCGGGCCGGATCTGAGTAGCAGCGCGCATTCCCGGGGCGGGGATGCGACGCCACACTCCGGTCATGGACATGAAACTGCCTCCCGCCGAGGAGCTGCGGCTCGTCGACCTCGAGCTGTCCCGGCTCGACGCGCGGCGCGCCGAGCTGCTGGTCCGGCGGGCGCGGCTCCTGAGCGCGCTGTACCACCCCGCCCGGCCGCAGTCGCCGCCGTCGTTCCCCGGTGCCGGGCCGGTGCGGGAGACCTCGCCGCGCGGCGCGCAGAACGTGCTGCTGACGCTGGGCGGGACGCTCCTGGCGATCGCGGCGCTCGCGTTCACGCTGGTGAGCTGGGGGTCGATGGGGATCGCGGGGCGGGCGGCGGTGCTGCTCGTGGTGACGTCGGCGGCGCTGGCCGCGCCGGCGGTGCTGCTGCGCCGGGAGCTGGGGTCGACGGCGGAGGCGGTGGGCGCGCTCGGCCTGCTCCTGACGGTCCTGGACGCGTACGCCCTGCACCGGGTGGCGCTGCCGGGGGCGGACGGGCTCGGGTACGCGGCGGGCGCCTCCGCGGTGCTCGCGGCGGTGTGGGCGGGGTACGGGGGGCTGTCGCGGCGGTTGCGGCTGCCGTTCCCGGCGGCGGTGGTCGCGGCGCAGCTTCCGCTGCCGCTGGGCGCCGTGGCGGCCGGGGGTTCGCCGGTGGTCGTGGCGTGGGCGGCGGTGGTGACGGCCACCGCGGACGTGCTGCTCCTGGGGCGTCCGGTGGGGCCCGCGGTACGGATCACGGGGGCGTCGGCGGCGGGTGTGCTCGCGGCCTGGGCGCTGCTGACGGGCGGGGGGCTCTCGCTGACGGCCCCGTGGACCGGGGCTCCGCTGCTGCTCGGCTGCGCCGCGCTGTGTCTGGGCGCGGTGCGGGTGGCCCGTCCGGCGGCGGTCGCGCTCGCGGCGGTGGCGGGCCTGGCGGTGGTGGCGGCCGTGGGCGGACCGCTTCGGGCGGCCCTGCCACCGGAGTGGGCGGTGCCGGTGTACGTGGTCTGCGGCCTGGCGCTCGCGGCCCTGTGGCGTCCGGTCCGCGCGGGGTGGGTCCCCGAGGGGGTACGGGTCGGGTTCGGGCTCGCCGGGGGCGGGGTCGCGGCGCTCGGCGTGCTGTGGGCGCTGCCGCCGGTCGCGGTGGGCCTGCTGGGGCCGGCGGACCGGAGGGCGGGCGTCTGGTCCGGGGCGCACGCGGAACCGGTGCTCGGCGGCTACCCGGCGACGGCGGTCCTGGTGCTGCTGCTCGCCGCGGCCGCGGCGGCGACGGTCGGAGGGGTGTGGGGCCGGTGGGGCGCGGTGGCGCTCGGGTGGGCGCTGCTGATGGCGCTGCCGGTCTCCCTGGGGCTGTCGTACGGGGCGGGGCTCGCCGTCCGGCTGGTGGCGACCGCCGCCGCGCTGGCGGTGGCGGTGCGGCCGGGTTCGGTGGCCCGCGGCCCGTTCTCCTGGACGGGGCCGGCCGCCGGGCTCGCGGCGGCGGGCTCCGCGGTGCTCCTGGGCCTTGACGTGCGGGGGGCGACCTTCGTGGTGCTCGGGGTGCTCCTTGGACTGTTCACGGCGGCGGCCGTGCTCGGTGCGGGCGTGGTCCGCGAGGTGTCGGCCGGGGCGGCGGTGCTCGCGGCGGGTGGTCTTGTGGGCGCCGGGGCCGCGGCGGCGGGGCTCGCCCCGGCCACGGCCGGGCTGCTCCTGCTGCTCGTCCCGGCGGGCACGGCGGCCCTGGCGGCCCGGGTGCGCTCGGCGGCGGCCGAGGCGACGGGGGCGGCGGTGGGGGTGGTGGGCCTGGCCCTGACGGTGCCGCGTCCCGCGGTGCTCGCCCTGGCGCTGGCGCTGGGCGGGGTGGTCGCGGCGGCGACGGCGCTGCGGCCGGAGCGGCGGCGGGCGGTGTCGTGGCTCGCGGCGGCGCTGTTCCTGGGCGCGGCCTGGGTGCGGCTCGCGGTGTGGGGCGTGACGGTCCCGGAGGCGTACACGCTGCCGGTGACGGTCCCGGCGCTGGTGGTGGGGTTCCTGCGGCGGCGCCGGGACCCGGAGGCCTCCTCCTGGCTCGCGTACGGCCCCGGGCTCGCGACGACGCTGCTGCCGGCCCTGGTGGCGGTCTGGTCGGACCCGTACTGGTCGCGTCCGCTGCTCCTGGGGGCGGGGGCGCTGGCGGTGACGCTGCTGGGGGCGCGGTTCCGGCTCCAGGCTCCGCTGGTCCTGGGCGGGACGGCGCTGGCCCTGGTGGGGCTGCACGAGCTGGCGCCGTACGTGGTGCAGCTGGTGGGGGCGCTGCCGCGGTGGCTGCCGCCGGCGGCCGCGGGCCTGCTGCTGCTCGCGGTGGGGGCCACGTACGAGCGGCGGCTGCGGGAGGCGCGGCAGCTGCGGGACCGGCTGGCCCGGATGCGGTGACCGGGCCCCGGAAGGCCCGGGAAGCACCGGGAGACGCCGAGGGCCCGGAGACGGTGGTCGTCTCCGGGCCCTCGGTCCGGGTGGGCGATACTGGGATCGAACCAGTGACCCCTTCGGTGTGAACGAAGTGCTCTCCCGCTGAGCTAATCGCCCCGGCGCACCGCCAACATTACCGCATGTCAGCGGGGCTTCCGAACCACCCCGGGGTCACTCGTCGATCTTCCAGGGCATGACGAGGCCGAACTTCCACAGGTACCAGCCGAGCAGCGCGGCGATGATCACCAGGCCGATGGCGGTGAGGGTGATGTTGCGGCGCCGGACCTTGGGGTCGAGGGCGCGCTGGGCGGCCTCGGTGACCTTGCGCTTGGTCCAGCGGAGCACGATCTGCGCCCAGACGAACTCGGTGGCCCAGATCGCCATGCCGGCGAAGATGACGAGCCAGCCGGGTCCGGGGAAGACGAGCATGAGGACGCCCGCCCCGATCACGGCGAGTCCCACGATGAAGACGCCGACCTGCCAGCTCAGATGGAGGCTCCGGCGGGACTTGATGAACTCCGGCGCGCGGGATCCCAGTTCGGCCTTCTCGTCCTTCTCGTCGGCCGTGGGTCCGGGGGCTCGCTCGTCACTCTCCGCATTCATGGGGCCAATTTACCCGACACATCAGCCCCACCGGTATGGCGGTATTACCCAAAGTCACATGCCGCCGTCCGAGCTACCTGAACACTCACAAAAACGACAGAGGGGTTTACAACGGCACCGGAGGTGGCATGTCGATTTCGCCGACGTGCGAATCCCCGAGCGCACACTGAGCGAAAGGCCCTGGCGCTTATGAACACCGTGGTGAGCTGCGAGCTGCACCTGCGCCTCGTTGTGTCGAGCGAGTCCTCACTGCCTGTACCCGCGGGCCTGCGGTATGACACGGCTGATCCGTACGCCGTGCACGCCACCTTCCACACCGGAGCCGAGGAGACGGTCGAGTGGGTCTTCGCCCGCGACCTTCTCGCCGAGGGGCTGCACCGGCCCACCGGCACAGGCGACGTCCGAGTCTGGCCGTCACGCAGTCACGGCCAGGGCGTCGTCTGCATCGCGTTGAGCTCGCCGGAGGGCGAGGCCCTGCTGGAGGCCCCGGCGCGGGCCCTGGAGTCGTTCCTGAAGCGGACCGACGCCGCGGTGCCGCCGGGCACCGAGCACCGGCACTTCGACCTCGATACCGAGCTGTCCCACATCCTGGCCGACAGCTGAGCCAGGCCATGGGCCGCGTGTCGTCGTCTTGACTCGGGGAGACGGCGACGCGCGGACAGTCGTACAGCACGACCTCCGGCGTCCTCACCGCGCAGCCGGCGCGGTGAAGGGCGCCGTCGCGCTTTTCGGGGGCGCGCTAGAGTCGTCGGCAATCCGCGGGCGCCCGCCCGCGGCCGGCCAGGGAGCGAAGCGTGCTCATCCCCCACGACACCCGGATCGCCCTCGACACCGTGGTCGATCTGATGAACACCGCCGCGCAGGGCGACCGTGAGGACACGCTCACGGACCTCGACGCGCTCGGCGCCTTCGTGCGCGAGCACCGGATCAGCGACGTGGGCGAACTGGACGCCGGGGACCTGCGGGCCGTCCGGGAGGTGCGCGACCGCTTCGCCGCGGTCTTCTCCGCCCCCGACGCCCGGATCGCCGCCCCCCTGATCAACCAGCTGGTGGCCGCCGCCGGCACGACGCCGCAGCTCACCGACCACGACGGCTACGACTGGCACGTGCACTACTTCGCGCCGGGCGCCTCGGTCGCCGACCACCTGGCGGCCGACTGCGGGATGGCGCTCGCCTTCATCGTCGTCGCGGGCGAGCGCGAGCGGCTGCGCCGCTGCGAGGCGCCCGACTGCGGCCGGGCCTTCGTCGACCTCTCCCGCAACCGCTCCCGCCGCTACTGCTCCAGCCGGACCTGCGGCAACCGTCTGCACGTGGCCGCCTACCGGGCCCGCCGCAAGGAAGCCGCCGGCTGAGCCCACCCCTCGCCGTCCGCCTCACAGCACGTAGAGGTCGTGCAGGGCCGCCATCAGGAGCAGAGCCCCGATCACCGTCAGGAAGATCATCAGCGGTGGCTGCGACAGGGCGAAGAGGCAGCCCCTCGGCTCCTCGGCCGGAGCGTCGGCGGGGTCGGACTCGGCGGAGGCGGGGGCGGGTCCCCGCGAGGTATCCAGCATCTCGGGGGGATGATCGCGCACCGCGCACCCTGGAAAGGCCGAAAAGCGCCCCTCCACGGGGACGTTCATCCCTTTCCGTGGATCTCGGAACCACCGCCCGGTCGCGGCCGCGCAGGCAACGGCCAGAAGCAGTCAGATTCCGTGCTTCTTCAGAATCGCCTCGATATCGCTGAAGTCCTCGCCGGCGTCCGCGCCACGGGCCGCCGGGCCCGAGGAGGGCCGGGCCGTGGCGTTCCCGGATATGGCGTCCCGGCCCGGGGCGGGCGCCCCGGGCGCTACCGCCGGAGGCTCCGCTCCCCCGCCGGCCGCCTTCCGGCCGTTTCTGCGCCGCTCGACGCCCCGGGCCGTCACCAGGAGCAGCCAGGCCACGCCGAGCACGCCGAAGCCGGCCCAGGCGACCGGGCTGAAGGCGGTGTCGAAGGCCCACTCGACGGCACCGGTCATCACCAGCCCCAGCGGCACCAGCGCGTAGGCCGCGATCCGCGCCGCCGACAGGAACTTCTTGCGGTACGCCGTGATCGCGGCGATGCCCAGGCCCGCCGCGGACACCGCGGAGAAGATGGTCTCGGCGAGCATGCGGTCCTCCAGGTCCAGGGTGGTACGTCCCTTCCATCCTGCACCGCCCCGACCGCCGGAAGCCATGGTCCCGGCCCGGTCTCAGGGAGATCTCCGGGTCGCCCCGGACGGGATCTCCTCCTCAGGTCCCGGTGAGGTGCCGGGGAGATGTGGATTGGGGCCCGGGCGGCCCGGCTGGAAGACTGCCGCTCATGACTGACTCCACCACCGCCCCCGCCTCTCCCGTCGTCCTGGAGGCGTGGTTCGACCTCCAGTGCCCGGACTGCTTCCAGGCCCTCGACGACGTCCACACCCTGCGCGGGAAGTACGGCGACCGGCTCGACGTACAGCTGCGCCACTTCCCGCTGCCCAAGAACAAGCACGCCTACGCCGCCGCCCAGGCCGCCGAGGAGGCCTTCGCGCAGGGCAAGGGCTGGGCGTACGCGGAGGCGCTGCTCGCGCGGACGGCCGACCTGGCCGACCGGGGCGAGCCGGTGCTCCTGGAGGTGGCGGCCGGGCTCGGTCTGGACGCCGAGGAGTTCGACACGGCCCTCGTCGACGGCCGGCACCTGCTCGCGGTCGACGCCGACCAGGCCGAGGGCCAGGCCCTCAAGGTCACCGGCACCCCGACGTACGTCATCGGCGGGGAGCGCCTCGACGGCGGCAAGAGCCAGGAGGGCCTGCGGGCCAGGATCGAGGAGATCGCCGACCGCCTGCTGGCCGACTGAGTCCCGCGCCGGGGCGCGGGGGCTCAGAGCAGCCGCTTGGCACTGTTGACGTACGTGGTCCGGTAGCCGAGCGACTCGTACAGGCGGATCGCCGGGGTGTTGCCCGTGAAGACGTGCAGTCCGAGCAGGGTCTCCCCGGCCTCCCGCGTCACGCGTTCGGCGAGCAGCATCAGCGCCCGGCCGTACCCCTGGCCGCGCCGCTCCGCGCCGACCTCGATGTCGTAGACGTATCCGGCGCTCACGCCGGGCTCCAGCTCCCGCACCGCGGTCCAGACGTGGCCGACGACCTCTCCGCCGACGAGGGCGACGTGGATCGCCGTGCCGGGGCCGGCGAGCCCCCGGGGCAGCAGTTCTCGATGGCTCGCCTCCGCCTTGGCGCGGGCCTGCGCCTCGGGGACGCCCCGGTCGATCCAGTCCTGCGCGAAGGCCTCCCTGGCCCGGACCTCCCAGGCCGTGAACTCCTCCTCGGTCATCGACCGCACCGCGATGCCGGGCGGCAGCGCGGGCGTCTGCGCCGCGAGCTCCTTCAGCATGTTCCGACTGCGCTCGGTGTAGCCGAGGGCACGGGCCAGGCCGAGGGCGGCCGTCGCCTCGGCGGGGACGGATATCCGGACGTCCGAGCAACCCCAGCCGCGCAGCACCTCCTCGGCGGCGAGCGCCGCCACCGTCCCCCGCCCCCGGCCGCGGTCCGGCTCGTCGACCCACAGGCGTTCGATCAGTCCCACCACGGCTCCGAACTGCGGATCGGTGGCGAGGCGGACGGAGCCGACCCGGCGGCTGTTCACACAGATGTCGTAGGTGCGTGAACGGCCGCCGTCGGCGGAGCGCTGGAGCGGCTCGGACGGCCGCAGGGTGGTGGTCATCAGGGGTGTTCTACCCATCGGGGAGGCCCCCGTCATCCGGATTTACCCGAGCTTCGGGTCCCGGTCCGCGGCGGCCCGCTCCTCGAAGATCCGCATGGCCTTGGCGGTCACCGGGCCGGGGGCGCCGGCGAGTTCCCGGCCGTCCACGCGGTGGACGGCCTGGACGTCGCGGAGGGTCGAGGTCAGGAAGATCTCCTCGGCGCTCTCCAGGACCTCCAGCGGCAGGTCGGTCTCGGCGGCGCCGGTCCATTCGACGGCCAGCGCGCGCGTGATGCCGGCGAGGCAGCCGGAGGAGACGGGCGGAGTGTGGATCCGGCCGTCGAGGACGACGAAGACGTTGGAGCCGGTGCCCTCGCAGAGCTGTCCCACGGTGTTGGCGAAGAGCGCCTCGGACGCCCCCCGCTCACGCGCGCGGGCGAGGGCGACGACGTTCTCCGCGTACGAAGTGGTCTTCAGGCCCGTGAGGGCGCCGCGCTCGTTGCGGGTCCAGGGGACGGTGATCACGGCGGTGGTGTCGGGGCGGCGGGAGGTCGCGCCGACGGCGACGACGAGGCCGGGTCCGGTGTCGCCGCGCTCCGAGCCGAGCGGGGAGAGCCCGCCGGTGTAGGTGATGCGGAGCCGGCCGAGCTCCATCGGGTTGGCCGCCAGGACGGCGGCGCAGGCCCGGCGGACCTCGTCGAGGTCGGGGTCGGGCAGGCCGAGGCCGCGGGCGGACCGGGCCAGCCGCTCCAGGTGGAGGGTGAGGGCGAACGTTTCGCCGCGCTCGGCCTTGACCGTCTCGAAGACGCCGTCGCCGACGGTCAGTCCGTGGTCCAGGACGGAGACCCGGGCGGCCTCCTCGTCGTGCAGCCCGCCGTTGACCCAGAGTTTCATCGGGAGATGGCCTTTCCGCTCGCTTCGGGGACGTCCGCTGCCGGAGCGCCTGACGTGTGGGCGCCCGACGCTATCGCGACGAGGCGGGCGGCCTTCAGCTCGGTCTCGGCCCATTCCCGCTCGGGGTCGGAGCCCCAGGTGATCCCGGCGCCGGTGCCGAAGCGCAGGACGCCCTGGGGGCGGTCGATCCAGAAGGTGCGGATGCCGACGGCCAGCTCGCCGTGGCCGCTGTCGGCGTCCACCCAGCCGACGCCGCCGCAGTACGGGCCCCGGGGCGCGGTCTCCAGGGCCTCGATGATCCGCAGGGCGCTGGACTTGGGAGCGCCGGTGACGGAGCCCGGCGGGAAGGTGGCGGCGAGCAGCTCGGGCCAGCCGGCGTCCTCGCGCAGCACCCCGCTGACGGTGGAGACGAGGTGGACCAGGCCGGGGTGCTCCTCGATCTCGCAGAGGGCGGGGACGGCGACGGAGCCGGTCTCGCAGACACGGCCGAGGTCGTTGCGGACCAGGTCCACGATCATGACGTTCTCGGCGTGGTCCTTGGGCAGCAGGTCGTCGGCGGTCCGGCCGGTGCCCTTGATGGGGCCGGAGGAGACCCGGCCGCCCTCGCGCCTGAGGTACAGCTCGGGCGAGGCGGTGGCGAGCTCCACGCCGTGCGCGGGCAGCCGGATGGTCCCGGCGTACGGGGCGGGGTTGCCGGCCGCGAGGAGGGCGGTGAGGGCGTCGACGTCGGCGCCGGCCGGATCGGGCAGCGGCGCGCTCATCACCCGGCAGAGGTTCGCCTGGTAGACCTCGCCGCGCGCGATGTGCTCGCGCACCTTCCGTACGCCCGCGGTGTACGCGGCGCGGTCGAGCGACGACGTCCAGTCGCCGGGGCGGGGGCCGCGCCACGCGCCGGGTACGGCGGCGGGCACCGGTGCCCTGCGGACGTCTCCGAAGCGGGCGCAGGTGAGCCGGCCCTCGAAGTCGGCGCAGACGGCCCAGAAGCCGGCGGAGTCCAGTGCCCCGGGGTCGTGGGTGACGTCCCGGAGATCGGTCGCGACGAGGCCGCCGAAGCGGGCCAGGGGAGCAAGGTCGTACACGGATCGAGTCTAGGCCGCGCCCTCCGGACCACGCCGGGCTCGCGGCGCCCGGCACGGGCGGCGGCCCGGGGGACACGGCGGGTGACCGGCGCGGAAGCCCTCGCCGGGGTGTCCCGGGCGCCCCTCCGGTCCCGCCCGTGACGCCGCTCCGGCGGCCGTTCCGGTGCCGTGCTCGGGCCGCACCTCGGCAAGCTGCGGAAACGCGTTTTTGTACTGGGCGAGGAATCCGCTAAAGTTCAACACGTCGCCGGGACGCGGAAGCGAAACGGAAACGACAAGCGGACGTGGCTCAGTTGGTAGAGCATCACCTTGCCAAGGTGAGGGTCGCGAGTTCGAATCTCGTCGTCCGCTCGAGTGGGGGGATCTTCCCGAACCCCCTGTGACACTCCTGGTGGAGTGGCCGAGAGGCGAGGCAACGGCCTGCAAAGCCGTCTACACGGGTTCAAATCCCGTCTCCACCTCCAAGGACGATTAGCTCAGCGGGAGAGCGCTTCCCTGACACGGAAGAGGTCACTGGTTCAATCCCAGTATCGTCCACTGGACCCTCGGGTCCTGGATCTTCGGATCCCCCGCGCGATTAGCTCAGCGGGAGAGCGCTTCCCTGACACGGAAGAGGTCACTGGTTCAATCCCAGTATCGCGCACGCAGTACCAGGCAGTAACCACGCCTCCGGGTGTGTCCCGCGCGATTAGCTCAGCGGGAGAGCGCTTCCCTGACACGGAAGAGGTCACTGGTTCAATCCCAGTATCGCGCACCAGATCATGAAGCCCCCGGCCGCAGCTCGCGGCCGGGGGCTTCGTCGTGCGCCGCGCGCGTGACGGCGGCCGTCGGCCCGGGCCCGTACGCGACGGGCCCGGGCCGGCGGAAGGGCTCAGGAGGAGAAGAGCATCCGGCCGAAGCCGCCCTTGCGGTAGTGACCGTGGTGGCCGCCGTGGTGGTGGCCGCCGTGCGGGGCGCCCCAGGCGGGCGCGGCGGGGGCGGGCTGGGCCGGGTAGGCGGCCGGCGGGGCGGGCGGGGCCTGCTGGGTCCACTGGGACTCCAGGCGGGTCAGGGCCTCCAGCTCGCCGTAGTCCAGGAAGATCCCGCGGCAGCCGCTGCACTGTTCGATCTGGACGCCGTTGCGGTTGTACGTGTGCATCGCCGCATGGCACTTGGGACACTGCATGCTCGGCTCAACTCCCTGCCGTTGCCGTTCGAATGGTGGCTTCACCTTAGGGGGACGCGGTGGAGGGCGGGACGGTTCGGGCCCCCGCGATCCGGGCGCAGGTGTCGATCATCACGCCCTCGACCTCGTCGAGGGCCCGCCGCTCCGCCGTGGACTTGGCGAGCGCCAGGGCGGCGGTCTGCACGGTCAGGGCCCGGGCGGGCAGATCGAGCCGCGCCCACGGGTCCGCCCCCGTCGCCGTCCCGGTCGCCGGGCCGCCCGCCGCCTCGTACGCGCCGAGGAACCGCGACCACACCTCCGCCGGGAGCAGCCCCGCGGCGAACCAGGCGGCGGGCCTGGCCAGGTCCCAGGCGGGGTCGCCGAGTCCGGCGTCGTCGACGTCGATGAGCCGCCAGTCGCCGCGGAAGTCCCGGACGAGCTGCCCGAGATGGAAGTCGCCGTGGCAGAGGTACGCGCGCGTGCCCCCGGTCTCCGCTTCGGTAACGGTCCGCCAGGCGGCGAGGACGGTCGGGGCGGCCGGGTGGTCCGGTGCGGCGCGGAGCATCCGCCCGACCGCCAGGGCCGCCTTCTCGGGCGCGCGCATCGCGGGCAGGGGGGCGGCGGGGTCCGTCGGCGGCGGAGTGCGGTGGAGCAGGGCGAGGAGCCGGGCCGCCTCCTCCCAGGGGGCGGCGGCGGGGTCCTCCGGGTCGACCGGAGGCCCGTACGGCCAGACCGTCACAGGGCGACCGGACACGCGCTCCGGGCGGGGCCCGGGGACCGGCGGGAGGAGGATGCCGCCGAGGTCCGGGTGGCGGGCGAGCGCGAGGCGGGCCGTGTGCGGGGCGTCGTCGGTGCCGGGGGTGTGCGCCTTGGCGACGAGCCCGCCGTGCCGGACGACGGTCCCGTCCTCCCGGTCCGCCAGGACCCCGACCGCCCCGGGGTCGCACCGGCAGGCCTCCTCGCCGTGCACGGCCCGGCGGGCGATCAGAGCGAGCGTCCCGAGCACGTCGCCGGGCGGCGGCGCCGGGTCCTGGGGTGCGGTCTCCGCGAGGTCCATCCGGTGAGCCTACGCGGCAGGGAGGTACGCGAAGGGGCCGGTCGGCTCCCCGGCCGACCGGCCCCCGCGCTGTCGTCCGCCGCACCCCCGTCCCCACGGGGCTGTCGGCCGATGTCCCGGCCCGGGCCGCTCTCCCGGGCCCGGGGCGCCGCTCAGCGCCCCAGCACCACGCCCACGGACGACGCCTGTGTGACCACTGCCTCCCAGCCGCCGAAGACGACGACGAGCAGGGCCGCGAGAGGAAGGACCATGGCGGTGGCCACCAGGGGGTGACGGCGTCCCGCGGGGCGGGGGGTCGGCCGGTGTGCCGTGTGGGCCATGGTCCTCTCCTGTCGTTTCTGTCTTTCTGGTTCCCGGTGCGGCGGGCGCGTGTTCCTCGGGGGACGAGAGCCGCGCCCACCGCATGACCTCAACAGTAGGGAGCCGGGAGGGCCGGGGCGTCATGCCCGCGTACCGGCTTCCGGGCCTACGGGAGGATGACACCGGTCCTCCGCGAGTACTCCCCTGGGTGGAGACGGGGGCGCGCGCATGGGGGTCTTCCCGGAGGGGACGCGCCCCCGCGCCCCCGGGACGGAGGCAGGGGTGACATGGGTCACGTACGACGGGGAACGGGACCGGACGGGGAGGCGGGACGGCCCCGGAGCGGGGGGAGTTGTCCGGGCGGGGAGGTCAAGTGGACTGCCGGGGGCGGGCGTTGGCGGGGCCTGCGGGGCCGTGCGGGGCGGCGGTACCCCTCAGCACTGACAATCGATGCCGGCGGGAGGGCGCGGCCTATGAGCGCCCGGGGGCGGCACTACGTAAGCTGTGCCCCGTCGAACGGACGAGGGGACGGACATGGCGATGATGCGGCTCCGGCGCGAGGATCCGCGGGTCGTCGGGGCGTTCCGGCTCCACCGCAGGCTGGGCGCCGGAGGGATGGGGGTCGTGTACCTCGGCTCCGACCGGCGCGGTCAGCGGGTGGCGCTGAAGGTGATCCGGCCGGATCTGGCCGAGGACCAGGAGTTCCGGTCGCGGTTCGCCCGTGAGGTGTCGGCGGCCCGGCGGATCCGGGGCGGCTGCACCGCCCGGCTGGTCGCCGCCGACCTCGACGCCGAACGGCCCTGGTTCGCCACCCAGTACGTGCCCGGCCCGTCGCTGCACGACCGGGTCGCCGAGGAGGGCCCGCTGCGGGCCGCCGACGTGGCCTCGATCGGTGCCGCGCTGTCGGAGGGGCTGGTCGCCGTCCACGAGGCCGGGGTCGTGCACCGGGACCTGAAGCCGTCGAACATCCTGCTCTCCCCCAAGGGCCCCCGGATCATCGACTTCGGGATCGCCTGGGCCACCGGGGCCAGCACCCTCACCCACGTCGGCACCGCGGTCGGCTCCCCCGGCTTCCTCGCGCCCGAGCAGGTGCGGGGCGCGGCCGTCACCCCGGCGACCGACGTCTTCTCGCTCGGCGCCACCCTCGCGTACGCCTCGATGGGCGACTCCCCCTTCGGGCACGGCAGTTCCGAGGTCATGCTGTACCGCGTGGTGCACGAGGAGGCGCAGCTCCAGGGGGTGCCGGACGCGCTCGCGCCGCTGATCCGGGCCTGTCTGGCGAAGGACCCGGAGGACCGGCCCAGCACGCTCCAGCTGTCGATGCGGCTCAAGGAGATCGCGGCCCGCGAGGCGCAGGGGCTGCCGGCCGCCCGGCCGCCGGCCCCGCGCGAGCGGACCGAGGAGCGCGGCACGCTGCGGCCGACCGAGCGGTACACGGAGCGGGACACGCGGGGCCGGGAGCCGGAGCGCG
The DNA here is from genome assembly GCF_030010625.1 of Streptomyces sp. CC208A. Taxonomy (GTDB): domain Bacteria; phylum Actinomycetota; class Actinomycetes; order Streptomycetales; family Streptomycetaceae; genus Streptomyces. The sequence continues at coordinate 32,339 of NZ_JASCXN010000007.1, forward strand.
CGGCGGGCAGGGAGCGTGGTCCCGCGCCGTCATCGCGGCCCTCGGCGCCCGGTCCCCGTACCGGCGGTTCCCGCGTTCCGCAGGCGCGGCCCGGGACCCGGCCGGGGGCTCGGTCGACGTCCACCGGCCGCCGTCCGGCCAATCCGCGGCTGCTGCGCCAGCGGCTCGTCGTCTTCGTGGTGGTGACGCTGGTGGTGGCGCTCGGCATCGCCGCCGCCCAGGCTCTCCAGGGCTGATCCCGGCCGCACGGCGTAGGGCCGCGCTACAGGGTCGAGCGGCGCAGGGTGAGGCGTACCGTGCCGTCCTTGTCGGTCTCCTCGGTGACGACGTCGTAGCCGTTCTCCTCCGCGAAGGACAGGGCCGTCTCGTGCCCGTACGCGCTCGTCAGCCTGCGCAGCCATGCCGCGCCGTACCGGCGGCGGTCGTACTCGCTGACGACGGCCTGGAAGCTGCCGTCGGGGGTGAGGGCGAAGCCGATGTCGTTGCTGGCGGAGCCCACGTGCTTCCGGCGGATGATCACTTCGGCGGTCTGGCTGCGCCGGTCGCCCTGGTAGCCGTAGAGGGGCTGGGGTGCGTCGTGGCTCTCGACGTGTGCGAAGCCGAGCTTCCGCAGGGCCCGTACCAGTGTCTTCCGGTCGCGCAGGGTGGTGCGGACCCGGGTGTAGTGGGACATGGGACTCCTCGCTGCCGTGTCAGGAAAGCCGGACGATGGGCTGCCGGTCCAGGACCCAGACACGGCGTTCCAGGTCGAAGGCCGAAGCGGTCAGGCGCTTGTGGGCGTCGATGCGGAACTCGACGCGGAACCGGTCGGTGCCCGCGGTGGCGGGCGGGTCCGCTTCGAGGAAGGTCGGGTTGTCCTCGTTCAGCCACAGCTGGGACTGCTCCTGGCGGTGCTGTGCGGTGACGGCCATGGTGCGGGCGCCGCCGTCGGCGTCGAAGACGATCTCCAGGTCCGCGCCGGCGTCGCGGTAGGTGGCGTGGGCGAGTTCGTAGACGGCGAGGCCCAGGTTGCGCTGACCGTCCCGGACGGCCTTGACGGTGAGCGTGCGGACCGGCTCGGGGGTGGGGTACTCGCTGCCGGCGCGGACGAGCGTCTCGAACTCGTACCCTCCGGTGTCGCGGTTGACGTGGCGGATGGCGTAGTCGTGCTGGATGTGGTCGTGGAGCTCGTAGCCGCCGGCGATGCCCGCCGCGCCGGCGGCCACGGCCTCCAGCGGGCGTTCGAGGCGGAGGACGTCCGGGGGGAACTGGAAGCGCAGCACGTCCTGGACGGCCGGGATCAGGCTGGATCCGCCGACCAGGAACACCTGGGCGATCTTCTCGGCGGGGTAGCCGAGCGCGGCGGCGCTGTCCAGGGTCTTGCGCAGGGCCCTGCCCACGCGGCCCAGGACGTCCTTCTCCCGGAGCAGGGCCACGAAGTCGTCCCGGGAGAGCTCGGCGCGGTACCGCTCCCCGCTCAGCGGGTCCTCGGCCTCGACCGTGGCCGTGGTGGCGTGGGTGAGGGTGGTCTTGGCGGCTTCGGAGGAGCGGAGGAGCTGCCGGAAGACCCGGTTGTACGTGGCCGTGTCGCCGAGCGGCACACCGGTGAGGTCGGCGACGTGCTCGGCGACGAGTGCGTCGATGTGGTTGCCGCCGAGGTCGGCGCCGGCCTTGGCGATGGCCCGGACGCCGGCCCCGCCGGAGGCGTCGGGTTCCTGCACGCGCACCACGGAGATGTCGAGGGTGCCGGCGCCGAAGTCGAAGACCATGAAGGCGTCGCCGGGGCGGAGGCGGGCGCTGTAGCCGACGGCGGCGGCGGTGGCCTCGTCGACCACGCGCAGCCGGCTGAGGCCGGCGGTCTCGCTGACCTCGCGCACCAGCCAGTCCCGGTAGGTGTCGAAGGCCTCGACGGGGGCGGTCGCGACGATCTCCAGGTCGCCCTCGCCGACGGCGAGGCTCGCGGCGGCCATGACGTCGCTCAGGAACTGGGTGGCCGCCTCCCGGTTGCTGAGCTTCCGCGCGCCCACCGTCCGGGGGACGTCGACGGCCTGTCCTGTGACGCTGCTCTTGGTGGACTGGAAGACCGCGACCCGGGGGTCGTCGAGGAGGGCCGGGTTCTGGGTGACGCCTGCGCCGGTCCAGCGGCGTTCTCCGTCGGCCGTGAAGGCGATCAGGGACGGAATGACGCGCTGGTGGACGCCGCCGCTGCCGTCGCGCAGCAGGTCGAGGCCCTCCAGCGGGATGGGTTCGCCGCGGTCCAGGGCGTGGTCCCAGCGGGCGACCACCGTGTTGGCCGTGCCGAAGTCGATGCCGATACGGGTTGTCATGGGTCGGATGGCTCCTCACGCCGGTCTCGTGGCTGCCGGTCTCACAGGCTGATGTCGTACTCGCCCGCGGTCAGGGTGCCCACATCGCCGATCTCGATGTCGAAGCGGAAGCGGTACTCCAGCAGGCCGTGCATCAGGTCCAGGAACGTGCGGGCGGCCTGCTCCAGTTCGCCGCCGGAGGAGCGGGCGGCGGCCACGACGCCCAGATCGGCGGGGACGCAGGACACCAGGGGGCGGTCGATCAGGGCGGGCAGGTTCCAGGCGCGCAGGTCGTAGAGGTCGGTGTGGCCCTCGTCGTAGCCGACGGCGAGGAACTCGCCCCGGGGGGAGAGGTGGGCGCTGGTGGCCTTCAGCCGCTGTGCCGCGGCCTGTTCCCAGGTGTCGGACTCCCACCGCAGTTCGAGGTCGTCCGCGTCGAGGATGACCCTCCGGCCGGTGCGTTCGACGACGAGGACCTCGTTCCGGGCGGGCAGCGCTTCGAGTCCGAAGAGCCGGGCCGCGTTGTGGGGGCCGGGGACGAGGGCGTCCCCGTGGCGGCGTACCAGTTGTACGGTGCCGCCCTTGCTGGCCACGACCAGGGTGTCCTGTCCGGTGAAGACGGCGCGGCCGGTGATCGTCCCGTTCTCCCCGCGGGCCAGCACCTTTCCGGCCGTCGCGTCCGTGAGGACCAGTTCTCGGGCGAGGACCGCCAGGCGGCCCGAGGCGAGGTGGGCGGTGAGGGCGCGGGGCCAGTCCCGCTTCGGGTCCAGGCCCAGCTTCTCCACCGGTACCCGCTCGATCTCCCCGTCGGGCGCTCCCAGGAGAAGGGCGCCCCGGCGGGTGCCGGCCGCGAAGGCGCCGTCCGTTCCGCGCAGGGCGAGGGAGGTGACCGGTCCTTCCTCCTGGTGCAGGAGTTCGGTGCTTCCGCGGGAGCAGCGCACCGTCCGGTGGGGCGCCAGGTGGGTGTTGCTGCGTTCGGCGGCGACGAAGGAGCCCTTGCCGGTGTGCAGGACGTGCCCCACCGAGGAGTTGAAGGCGTCGTAGCGCTCGGCCAGCCGGCCTTGGGTCAGGTCGATGACGCCGGCGACCTGTCTGGTTCCGGCGACGGCCAGGAGCGGGGCGTCGGGGGCGAAGGAGACCGAGTTGACCCGGCCGTCGAACCGGATGCGGCTCTGCCTCCGCATGAGGGGCCAGGTGTCCCGGAGGCCGGCGGCCGCGACCCGTACGCCTGCCGGATCCGCCCGGCGCAGCAGCTCGAAGACCCGTCGGCCGTCCTCGTCCCGTGGCGCCCAGCCGTCGAAGAGGCGCATGAAGCCGAGGCCGGCGGTCAGCGCCACGTCCTGTACCAGAGCCCACAGCCGCGGCCACTCACGGCGTTCCGCGAGCTGCCCGGCCAGGTAGGAGAGTTCGGCCTCCGTCATCTCCGGGATGCGGGTGCGGCGGTCGGTGCCCACAAGGACGCGGGCCAGGTCCAGGCCACCGGCGGCGCGCATGGCCTTCTGCAGCCGGCTTCGGGTCTCCTGGTCGGCCGAGGCGTAGGCCAGTTCGAGCAGGCGGCCGTCCGGGTCCATGCCCCGGTACTGGTCGAGCTGTTCGGTCAGCAGGAAGAACAGCACCCGCCGGACGGGGTCCCTGGGCGCGAGGCGCCGCTCGGCGCAGAACGCGACCAGGGCGCGGTCGGCGAGGGCGGCGTCGCAGAGGGCTTCCACCAGGTGCGGGGTGAGCGCCGCCAGGATCGCCCGGCGGGCCAGCTCGCCCAGGGGATGGCCGGTGTGGGTGGCGGCACGGAACAGCACCGCGCGGGAGGACGGGTCCGCGGCCAGCCGCCGGGGATCCGGTTCGACGACGATGAGGCTCCGCGCGCGCTCGGGTTCCTTGCGGGCCGGGCGCCCCCAGGCCGACAGGGCCGTCAGGAGCCGCTCGTCGGCCGACCGCAGCCAGGCCCCCCACAGCTGGTCGAGGGCGGGAGCGGGCGGAGCCTTCGGGTTCCGCAACAGGGGAGGCGCGAGGGGCGAGGAGCGCATGGCGGAGGAGACGGCCCGGAAGGACTCGGGCTCCCGCACCACGGAGGGCACGACGGTACGCCACAGCGCCTCCAGCAGCGGTCCTTCCGCCGTCGCGCAGGTCTCCTCCGCGGCGCCGCGGATCGCGGGGTCGGGGTCGCCGAGGAGCGCCTCGGCCTCCGCCGCCTGCTCCGGGGGCCAGAGCTCGGACAGCCGGCCGTGCAGGGCCGCCGTCCACAGCAGGGCGCGCCCGCCCGAGGCCAGCGCACCGGACTCCAGCACCACGTGGCGGAGCTCCGGGGCGCGGGACTCGGCCCACCGGTCGGCGATCAGGCGGCCGGCGTCCTCGTGCCGTGGGTGCTCCCGGTCCCGTGCCGTCCGGCACAACAGCGCCAGAGCGTGCCGGTCGTCCCGCTCGGCGGCCGTGGTCAGCCGGTGCCAGGCCCGCTGTGCCCGCCACCGCCGCCACGCGTCTCCGCCCGGCCGGGCGGAGACGTCCAGCCATCGTTCGGCCCGCCGCTCACCGGTGCGACCTGATCCCGAAGAGCCGGTTCTTGAAGGGCCCGTTCCCGAAGACTCTGCTCCCGAAGTCACGGCCTAGGCCAGTTCCAGCCGGACCTGCGCCTCGGCGGCGCGTCCCGCCTCGGCGAACGAGGCCGACTGGGCGCGGCCCTCGCTCAGCCACACCCGCAGGTTCTCGATGGCCTCCCGCTGCGAACGGCTGAGCGGCACCAGCCGCCCGATCGCCTCGGCGATGTCGTCGGTGGTGATGTCCCGCTCCTCGGCGAACGCCCGGTACATCGCGTCGACGACCACCTGTTCCAGCTCGGCGCCCACACAGCCGTCCGAGAGCCGCGCCAGCCGCACGACGTCGAACCGGGCGGGGTCCCGGCGGCGTTTGCGGAGGTGGACGGTGAGGATCTCCCGGCGCTCGGCCTCCGTGGGCAGGTCGAGGAAGAAGACCTCGTCGAAGCGGCCTCGGCGCAGCATCTCCGGGGGCAGGGTGCTCACGTCGTTCGCCGTGGCGACGACGAAGACCGGTTTGGTCTTCTCCTGCATCCAGGTGAGCAGGGTGCCGAGCACGCGCTGCGAGGTCCCCGAGTCGCTGCTGCCGCCGGCGGCGAGCGACTTCTCCAGCTCGTCGACCCACAGCACGCACGGCGCCACGGTCTCGGCGAGGTTCAGCGCCTGCCGGATGCGTTCCTCCGACTCGCCCACGAGGGAGCCGAACACCGCGCCGACGTCGAGCCGCAGCAGCGGCAGCCGCCACATGCCACTGATCATCTTGGCGGTCAGGCTCTTGCCGGTCCCGGGGATGCCGATCAGGGCCAGGCCCTTCGGGGCGGGCAGTCCGTAGGCCGCCGCCTCGTCGCCGAAGGCCCGCTCGCGCAGCGTGAGCCACCGCTTGAGGGCGTCCAGACCGCCGATGTCGTCCGGGGTCTCCTCCGGTGCGGTGAACTCGAGGGCCTGCGACGCGCGGATGACCGCCTTCTTCTCGGCGAGGACCGCGCCGATGTCCTTCTCGTCCAGCACCTGGTCGCGCACGATCGCCTTGGCGAAGGCCCGCCGCGCCTGCGTCGAGGTGAGGCCCAGGGCCGCCTGGGCGAGCCGGGACATGCCCTGCGGGGTCAGTTCGCTGCGTACGCCGCTGGTCGAGGTGATCATCCGGTCCAGTTCGGCCCGCAGGGCCTCCGCGTCCGGCAGCGGCAGGTCCAGGACCACGGCGTCGTCGTTGAGTTCGCGGGGGACGTCCCGTACGGGGGTGGTCACCACGAGCGACGAGCCCGTGTACACCAGGTCGTGGGCGAGGTTGCGGAGCTTGCGCCGGACGACCGGGCTCTTCGACCAGAACTCGTGGAAGTCCTTGAGGACGTAGAGGTCACGCCGTTTCGGGGCGGCCTTCACCATCTCGGCGATCTTCTCCAGCGCCTTCTCCGGAACGGGCGCCTGGGGCATGGCGCGCTTGGCCGCGGAGCGGAACTCGCCCGCGATGTCCCAGCTGACCAGGTCGCCGGAGGCGTCCCGCGCCGTACGGACCCGCTCCAGGACGTCGAGGGCACGCTGCTCCTCCACGGTCACCAGCACCAGCAGCGGCACGCGGGCCCGCAGGTAGAGACCGATCTCGTTCTCGATGGTCACCGTGGACCGCCCTCCCAGCCGTGCATTCCCGTCAGGGTGATCGAGCCGTCGGCGCCGATCACCAGCTCGGCCTCCGGCACGCCGAGGAGGTCCTCGGGCGTGTACCGGCCGGTCCGGGCCCAGTACTCCTTGTTCGCCGAACCGCGCAGCCCGGCCCCCAGCCGGAGCCGCGCGTTGTAGCGTCCCGCCACGAGCAGGTCGACGTCCGCGACGGCCGCGGTGCGCAGGGGGTGGCTCTCCACCTCGGCGCGGGTGAAGCCGGTGAGGACGATGATCCCGAGCCGTGTCCTCCGCCGGATGGCGCGGCAGAACGCGGCTACGGCACCGGGCTGTTCCAGCGGCTCCCCGCCGGTGAGGGTCACCCCCTCGACGCCGTCGGTGCCCGCCGCCTCGTCGACCAGGTCCTCCACCCGCCGGGCAGGCGCCGCGCGCGGGTCGTGCGTCTCCGGGTTGAAGCAGCCGGCGCAGGCGAGGGAGCAGCCCTGGCTCCACACCACGAACCGCAGGCCGGGTCCGTTCGCGGCGCTCCGCGCCAGCGTCGAGTGAACCCGCCAGAGCGGGGCGGTGCCCGCGGGGCCGTCCGCTAGTGCCACAGCTGGTCGTGCTGTTCTTCGCCGGTCTCCACGTAGGCCTCGGCCGTGAGTTCCCGGGACTCCACGTCGCCGCCGAGCCGGTCGACCAGCGCCTGGGTCCGCTCCAGGCAGGCCATGCCCTCCGCGCCCCGGACGTGCATCTCGACCCGGCCGTCCGGCCGGACCGTCACTTCGAGGAACTCATCGGCCACGATCCCCCCCTAGATCCGCCTCTGCCCGACCCCCCGGTCAAGTGAGAGAAATATAGTCCATCCCTCTCACGGCGTGTCAGAAACGCTGTGGAATCAGGCAGATGGGCGGGTGGCGTAGAAGGCCACGGCGGAGGCGGCGGCCACGTTGAGGGAGTCCACCCCCGCGGCCATGGGGATCCGGACCCATTCGTCGGCGGCGCGCAGGGCCTCGACCGACAGTCCCTCGCCTTCGGTGCCGAGCATCAGGGCCAGCTTCTCGTGCCGGAGGGCGGCCAGTTCGTCGATCGTGATCGACTTCTCCGAGAGGCACAGGGCGGCCGTCACGAAGCCCTGCTCGCGGAACAGCTCGATGTCCGCGGGCCAGGAGGTCAGCCGGGTCCAGGGGACGTGGAAGACCGCGCCCATCGACACCTTCACGGACCGCCGGTAGAGGGGGTCGGCGCAGCGGGGGGTGAGGAAGACGGCGTCCACGCCCAGGGCGGCCGCGTTGCGGAAGGCGGCCCCCAGGTTCGCGTGGTCGACGATGTCCTCGAAGAGGGCGACGCGCCTGCCGGAACCCGTGGGCGGCTCCTCGCCGGTGCCGGCGAGGAGTTCACCGGCGGCCGGGAGCGGCTTGCGCTGCATGGAGGCGAGGGCGCCGCGGTGCACGTGGTAGCCGGTGACGCGTTCGGCGAGGTCGGGCTGGACCGCGTACACCGGGGCGGGAACCTCGTCGATGACGTCGCGCATGACGTCGACCCACTTGGCGGAGAGCAGCATCGACCGCATCTCGTAACCGGCCTGCCTGGCACGGCGGATGACCTTCTCGCCCTCCGCGATGAACAGCCCCTCGGCGGGTTCGCGCCGACGGCGCAGCTCGACGTCGGTCAGGCCGGTGTAGTCGTGGAGGCGGGGGTCGTCGGGGTCGGTGATCGTGATGAGTTCGGCCACGGGGTGATACTGCCTTGTCCGGGGAGTGGTGCCAATGCCGGGGGGCGGGCGGGTGCCGCCCCTCCCCCGGCGGGTGGGTGTCGGGCCTCAGCGGGTGAGCTTGTCCGGGCCTTCCGCGACCACCGGTCCGATCACGATGACGGCCGGCGGGCGGACCTCCCGCTCCTTCACCACGTCGGCGACGGTGGCGAGGGTGGCGTCCACCCGGCGCTGGGCGGCGGTGGTGCCCTCCTGGACGAGCGCGAGGGGGGTGTCGGGGGCCTTGCCGTGGGCGATCAGCGCCTCGGCGATCTTTCCTATCTTGTCGACGCCCATGAGGATCACCAGGGTGCCGGTCAGCTTGGCGAGCGAGGCCCAGTCGACGAGCGAGCGCGGGTCGTCGGGGGCGACGTGGCCGCTGACGACGGTGAACTCGTGGGCGACGCCCCGGTGGGTGACCGGGATGCCGGCGGCGCCGGGCACCGAGATGGAGCTGGAGATACCGGGCACGACGGTGCAGGCGATGCCCTCGGCGGCGAGCGCCTGCGCCTCCTCCATGCCCCGGCCGAAGACGAAGGGGTCGCCGCCCTTGAGGCGGACGACGGACTTCCCGGCCTTGGCGTGCTCGATCAGCGCGTTGTTGATGGCCTCCTGGGCCATGAAGCGGCCGTACGGGATCTTCGCCGCGTCGATGACCTCGACGTGCGGCGGCAGTTCGTCCAGGAGGTCGCGGGGGCCGAGCCGGTCGGCGATGACGACGTCGGCCTCGGCGAGCAGCCTGCGGCCGCGGACGGTGATGAGGTCGGGGTCGCCGGGTCCGCCGCCGACGAGGGCGACGAAGGGGGTGCGGGCGCGCTGGGCGGGCGCGGCGAGGGAGCCGTCGCGCAGGCCGTCCAGGATCGCGTCGCGGACGGCGGCCGAGCGGCGCGGGTCGTGGCCGGTGAGGACGGCGACGGTGACGCCGTCGCCGCGGCCGGTGGCCGGGGTCCAGGCGGTGGCGGCCTCGGCGTCGTCGGAGCGGACGCACCAGACGCGGGCGCGCTCGGCCTCGGCGGAGGCGGCGGCGTTGGCGGCCGGGTCGGTGGTGGCGACGAGCGCGTACCAGGCGTCGGCCAGGTCGCCGTCCTCGTACCGGCGGCGGACCCAGGTGAGCTCGCCGGTCTCGGCCATGGCCTCCACGGAGGGGGTGGCGGAGGGGGAGATCAGGGTGACGTCGGCGCCGGCGGCGATGAGGGCGGGCAGGCGGCGCTGGGCGACCGTGCCGCCGCCGAGGACGACGACGCGCCGGCCGGCGAGGCGGAGGCCGACGGGGTAGGCGGGGTGCTCGGCGTGCTGGGCCATGTGCGGGCGGCTCCTCGGACGGGGGCTTGCGGGGCCGCTGCGGCGGTGAAGCGGCTGGTGGGGTGGGCGATCGCCTTGTGACCACGATATCGGTGACGCGGCGTGGGCACCCTGTGACCCTTGTCCCTCGGGGCAGGTCCGGGGGAGGGCGGGCATGGCGCGGCCCCGGTGCCGCCTCCCTCGGGGGCGGCGGCGCCGGGGCCGTACGGGCTACTTCTCGGTGACGCCCGCGGAGTCGAAGGTCGCTACCTCGTGCATCGCGCGGGCCGCGCTCTGCACCAGCGGGAGGGCCAGCAGGGCGCCGGTGCCCTCGCCGAGGCGGAGGTCCAGGTCGACCAGGGGGCGCAGGCCCAGCTTGTTGAGCGCGGCGACGTGGCCGGGCTCGGCGCTGCGGTGGCCCGCGATGCAGGCGGCCAGCGACTCGGGGGCGATGGCGCGGGCGACCAGGGCGGCCGCGCCGGTGGAGACGCCGTCGAGGATCACCGGGGTACGCAGCGAGGCGGCGCCCAGGATGAAGCCGACGAGGGCCGCGTGCTCCAGGCCGCCGATCTGCGACAGGACGCCGATCGGGTCGGCCGGGTCCGGCTTGTGCAGGTCGAGGGCGCGGCGGACCACGTCCACCTTGCGGGCGTGGGTCTCGTCGTTGATGCCCGTGCCGCGGCCGGTGACCTCGGCCGGGTCGGCGCCGGTGAAGACGGAGATGAGGGCGGCGGACGCGGTGGTGTTCGCGATGCCCATCTCGCCGGTGAGGAGCGCCTTGTTGCCGGCCGCGACCAGGTCGCGGGCGGTCTCAATGCCGACCTCGATCGCGGCGACGGTCTCCTCGCGGGTCATCGCGAGGCCGGTGGTGAAGTCGCCCGAACCGGCGCGGACCTTGCGGGGCAGCAGGCCGGGGGTGGCGGGCAGCTCGGTGGCGACGCCCACGTCGACGACGCAGACCTCGGCGCCGACCTGGTTGGCGAAGGCGTTGCAGACCGCTCCCCCGCCGAGGAAGTTGGCGACCATCTGGCCGGTGACCTCCTGCGGCCAGGGGGTGACGCCCTGGGCGTGCACGCCGTGGTCGCCGGCGAAGATCGCGACGGCGGCGGGCTCGGGGATCGGCGGCGGGCAGGCCCGGGAGAGGCCGCAGAGCTGCGCGGAGATGATCTCCAGCATGCCGAGCGCGCCGGCCGGCTTGGTCATCCGCTTCTGCCGCTCCCACGCCTCGCCGAGCGCCTTGGCGTCGAGCGGGCGGATGGCGGCGACGGTCTCCTGGAGCAGGTCGTGCGGCTCCTCGCCGGGCAGGGCGCGGCGGCCGTACGTCTCCTCGTGGACGACCCAGGCGAGCGGGCGGCGCTTGGACCAGCCCGCCTGCATCAGCTCGGGCTCGTCCGGGAACTCGTCGACGTAGCCGACGCAGAGGTACGCGACGACCTCCAGGTGCTCGGGCAGGCCGAGGACGCGGACCATCTCGCGCTCGTCGAAGAAGCTGACCCAGCCGACGCCGAGGCCCTCGGCGCGGGCGGCGAGCCACAGGTTCTCGACGGCGAGGGCCGAGGAGTACGGGGCCATCTGCGGCTGCGTGTAGCGGCCGAGGGTGTGCCGGCCGCCCCGGGTCGGGTCGGCGGTCACCACGATGTTGACCGGGGTGTCGAGGATGGCCTCGATCTTCAGTTCCTTGAACTGCTTCGCGCGGGCCTTCGGCAGCGACTTGGCGTACGCCTCGCGCTGCCGCTGGGCCAGCTCGTGCATGGTCTGCCGGGTCTCGGCGGACCGGATGACGACGAAGTCCCAGGGCTGCGAGTGGCCGACGCTGGGGGCCGTGTGGGCGGCCTCCAGGACGCGGAGCAGCACCTCGTGCGGGATGGGGTCGGGGCGGAAGCCGTTGCGGATGTCGCGGCGCTCGCGCATCACGCGGAGCACGGCCTCGCGCTCGGCGTCGTCGTAGCCGGGCGCGGCGGGGCGGGCCTCGGCCTCGGCGGGCGCCTCCGGCTGCGGGGCGTCCTCGGCGACGACCGGGATCTCCTCGGCGACGGCCATGACGGGGGCCTCCGCGGGCACCTCGGCGGAGGCGTCGGCGAACGGCTCGGCGGGCGCGGGCGCGGCGGGCTCCTCCGCAGCAGCCGGGGCGTCGGCCACGGGCTCCTCGGGGGCCACGGGCTCCTCGGCCCGGACCGGCTCGGCGGGCTGCTCGGCGGCGGGGGCCTCGGGCACGGCTTCGGCGGCCGGGGGCTCGGGGGCGGCCTCGGGCTGCGGGGCTTCCGCCGCCGGGGCGTCGGGCGCGTTCTCCGTGGTCGCCGCGGTCTCCGCCGGTACGTCGGCGGGCGCGGCTGCCTCCACGGCCTCGGCGACCGGCTCCTGAGGCTGCGCCTCGGGGGCCTGCGCCTCAAGAGCCTCGGCGGGCTGCTCCGTCACGGGCGCGGGCGCCTCGGCGGGCACGACGGCCTCCGGCGCCACGGCCTCGACCACGGCCTCCGGCTCCGGCTCGGCGGTGGGCTCGCTCTCGCGCGGGGCGGGGACGGCGGTCTCGGGGGCCGGGGGCTCGACGGCCTCGGCCACGACCGGCTCAGCGGCCTCGGGCGCGACCGGCGCGGCGGGCTCGACGCTCTCGGGCGCCACGGCCGCGTCGGCTTCGGCCACGGGCTCGGGCTCGGGCTCAGCGACCGGGGTCCCGGCCGCCGGGGTCGGCGTCGGGGCGGGCTGTCCGGCGGTCGGGAGGGAGCCCTCGACCGGCACGAAGCCGGTGCTCTGCGGGACGACCGTTTCTGCCGGGGCCTCGGCGGGCGCCGGGGGTTCCTGCGGCTGCGCGGTCCAGGGCTCGGCGCCCTGCGGGGCCGTCTGCTGGTCCTGCGCGATCTCGAAGTACTCGGGCCCGGTGGTGGGCGGTCCCGGGGTCCGTACGGGAACGGGCGCGGGGGCGGTGGCCACCAGGGGCTCGGGGGCGGGCGCCGGGACCGGCTGCGGGGCGGGCACCGGCGCGGCCGGACCACGGTCGGCGAGGGAGCGCACGACGCCGCCGGTGGCGGTCTCGGGGACCGGCGGGCCCATGTGGAGCGGGCGGCGCGCCGGGGCGGCGGGCGCGGCCTGCGGCATGCGGACGCCGCCGAGGTCGACGGAGCCGGAGTCGCGGCCGGCGGCCTCGTGGGCGCCGGTGTCGAGGATGCCCGGCTCGTAGCCGTGGGCGGTGGCGACGGGCTCCGGGACGACGGGGACACCGTGCGCGGGGGTGCCGACCGGGGGCTGCGGCGCGAGCGGCACGCCCTGCGGCGGGGTGGCGCCGGCCGCGGGGACGCCGTGCGGCGGGGTGCCCTGGGCCGGGGCGGTGAGCTGGTCGGCGAGGACGGGGCCGTCCGGCAGCGGGCCGGTGAGGGGGTCCGGCATGGGCCCGGTGAGCGGGTCCGGCAGCGGGTCGGTGAGCGGGTCGCCCATCGGGGCGGCGGCCTGCGGCACCGCGCCGGGGTCCTGGGCGGCGCCCTCGGGGGCGCCCTGCGGCGGGACCACGGGCGGCGGGGCGGGGACGGCGATCGGCGGGGCCGGTACGGCGCCGGGGGGCTGCTCGCTCCAGGCGCCCTGGGCGCCCGGCATCAGGAGCATGTCGTCGTCCTCGGGGAGCTGCCCGGGGGTGGTGCCGGAGGGGTCCAGGAAGGTGTACGCGCCCGGTGCGGGGATGCCCGGCTGCTCCACCATGCCTGCGTTCTCCGGCAGCCCCTCGCCCGGGACCTGGCCGGTGTCCGTCATGCGTACCCCTCGCCCATCGTTGTGTTCGTTCAGAGCTGCGCCCGTCAACGAGAACGAGCGCGTGCGCCGCGCGGCACGGAGGCACGTCGACACCCAAGCATTGTCGCGGCCCTCGCCCATCGTGGCAGGCGGTTCCGCCACGGTGCGCTGTGGACTGCGCCACGTCGCGCGGTCCCCCCGGTGTCCCGTACGCCGGTGACCGCCGAGAACGGGTCAGGACGGTCGCCGTTTCGGGACATTGACGAACAACACGCCGAACGTCCCCGTGCGGTACAACAATCGGCCAGCCTACCTGCCCCGGTGGGCGGGAGGTTCACGGGGCGCCGGTGGTCCTGCGGCCGGTGAGGAGGAAGACGACGGAGCGTTCGCGCTCGCTCCAGTCGGCGGGGTCGAGGCCGACGGTCTGGAGGAGCCGCGTCTCCACGGTGTAGCCGCCGGAGGCGAGGGCGGAGCCGATCGCCTCGGCCTCGTCGCGGGTGGTGGCGTGGGTGGTGATCCGTTCGGGGCGGCGGTCGGCGCAGGCGGTGACGACGGGGACGCCGCCGGCCCCGACCCGTACGACATCGGGTTCGGGGAGGCTCTCCAGGACGTGCGGGGCGCGGCCGGTGACGGTCTGGAGGAGGACGCCGTGGCGGCGGGCGGCGGCCTCGGTGCGGGCGCGGGCGGCCGGGTCGGCGTCGACGGCGATGACGGCGGCGCCGAAGCGGGCGGCCTCGACGGCGAAGGTGCCGTCGGCGCTGCCGACGTCCCAGACGAGGTCGCCGGTGCGGGGGCCGAGGCGGGCGAGCTGGACGGCGCGCAGCGTGGGGTCCTGACCGATGCCGGGACGACCTTCGGAGCCGTACTCCTCGGGTTCCGCCCAGCCCCGTTCGGTCCCGCCGGCCGGTTCGCCGCCCATCAGCCAGGGGGCGGCGGAGGTCCCGGTGCCGCCGGGGCCGCCGATGACGAGGACCACGTTGGGGTCCCGCCAGGTGTGGTCGGCGGCCTTGTCGGAGGTGAGGACGGAGACCTGTTCGCGGACGGTGCCGAGTTCCTCGCAGACGACGAAGGTGCGGTGGACGCCTTCGAGGAGGAGGGCGAGTTCGGCGGGGCCCGCGCCCGGGGAGGTGAGGACGGCGACCTTGGGGTGGGCGCGGCAGACGTTGACGGCGCGGCGGAGGGTGCGGGCGTGGGCGACGACGACGCGGGCGTCGTCCCAGGGCATGCCGGCGCGGGCGAAGGCGGCGGCGACCGAGGAGACGGCGGGGACGACCTCGACCTCCAGGCCGTGTTCGGGGGCGCGCAGGGTGCGGACGACGCCGAAGAAGCCGGGGTCTCCGTCGGCGAGGACGACGGCGGTGCCGCGGTGGGCGGCGATCCGGCGGGCGGCGAGGCCGAGGCTGCCGAGGCGTACGCGCTCGGCGCCGGGGGGTACTTCGGGGAGCGCCAGGTGGTGGGCGGCGCCGGCGACCAGGGTGGCGGCCGAGAGCGCGGAGCGGGCCGCCGCGGTGAGGGGCGAGCCGTCCCAGCCGATCACCGTGACCCGGTCGGCCATCGCGTCTGTCTCCTGTGGTGTCGTCGCAGGTCGGGGCTGGTCGAGCGTACCCGCAACCGGGCTTCGGGACCGGTTCGCCACCCGGCCTCGCCCGGCCTCCGTCAGCTCCAGTCGGCGTAGGAGGAGTAGCCGGCGTCGGCCATCTGGTCGGCGACGCCGTCGAGGTCCTCGGGGAGGAGGCTCCAGACGATGAGGTCGGTGCGGATCTCGGTCCACTCGCCGCTCTCGGTGAGGCTGCGCGCTATCCAGGCGTTCCGCAGGACGCCCTCGCTGATGCAGCCGATCTTCTGGGCGACCTGCTGGGAGGCGGTGTTGTCGGCGGCGGTGCGGAGTTGGAGGCGTTCGAAGCCGCGGTCGCGGAAGAGCCACTGGGCGACGGCGAGGACGGATTCGGTGGCGTAGCCCTCGCCGCGGGCCCAGGGGGCGGTGACGTACGCGGCCTCGGTGGCGCGGAGGCGCCAGTCGGTGGTGTGGAGGTGGACGGTGCCGACGAGCCGCTGGGTGAGGAACTCGGTGACGGCGAAGACGATGCCGCGGCCCTCGGTCCGTTCCGCAGGAGCGATCCTGCGCACCCAGTCCTCGGCGTGGGCACGGGTGTACGGGTGGGGGACGGAGGTCCAGGCGGTGACGAGTTCGTCGTTCATCATCTCGACGAAGGCGGGGATGTCGGCCTCTTCGTACGGGCGCAGCACCAGCCGGTCCGTGCTGATGGAGATGTCCGGAAAGGTGGTAGTCATGCGCAGCTCCGTACCGAAGACCGTCCGTTGAGACCGTGAACGCACAGCATGCAGCATGGGACGCGCGGTGCGCATGGCCGGGTCGGGCAGGGGGGTGACGCGCGGAAGGCCCCGCGCGCCGGACGGGGCGGGCGGGGCCTTCCGCTCAAGGACTTTACCGGTGGCCTCATTTGGCGGCTCGCCCGGCGTCCTGACGCGGTGTGCCGACTCGGCGTCTTGCTCGGCGCCTTACTTGGCGGCGCCGAAGGCGGGAATGACGGAGCCCTTGTAGGTGTCCTCGATGTACTTCTTCACCTCGGGCGAGTTGAGGAGCCTGGCGAGCTTCTGCACGCGGGCGTCCTTCTCGTTGCCCTCCTTGACGGCGAGGAAGTTGGCGTACGGGTTGCCCTCGGCCTTCTCCAGGGCCAGGGCGTCCGCCGCCGGGGAGAGCTTGGCCTCGATGGCGTAGTTGCCGTTGATGACGGCGGCGTCGACGTCGTTCAGGGCGCGGGGCACGGTGGCGGCCTCCAGCTCCTTGAACTCCAGACCCTTCTTGTCGGTGATGTCGGAGAGCTTGGCGTCGGTGCCGACGCCGTCCTTGAGGGTGATGAGGCCGTTGTCGGCGAGGAGGTGGAGCGCGCGGCCCTCGTTGGTGGTGTCGTTGGGGACGGCGACGGTCTGGCCGGCCTTGATGTCCTTCAGCGACTTCAGGCTCTTGGAGTAGAGGCCGAGCGGCTCCAGGTGGACGTCGACCACGGGGACGATGGTGGTCTTGTTCTTCTGGTTGAAGTCGTCGAGGTACGGCTTGTGCTGGAAGAAGTTGGCGTCGACCTGGCCGGACTGGGTGGCGGTGTTCGGCAGGACGTAGTCGGTGAACTCCTTCACCTCCAGCTTCAGGCCTTCCTTGGCGGCCAGGTTGTCCTTGACGAAGTCGAGGATGTCGGCGTGCGGCGTCGGGGACGCGGCGACGACGAGGGCCTTGTCGGCGGAGTCCGCGCCGTCCTTGGCGGAGGCCGGGTCCGAGGAGGTGCCGCAGGCGGTGAGACCGAGGGCGAGGGCGGTGAGGGACGCGAAGCCCGCGGTGAGCTTGATGTTCTTACGCACGAAGAGTGCCTCTTTCTTGTGGAGCGGTGGTCGCCTGGACAACGAGTCCGGGCTCTTTTCTTCGGAGTACGAAGAAGTCCTGAGGTGCCGTCAGGCGGTGCGGCCCCGACGGGCGAGGAGCCGTACGACGCCGTCGCCGACGAGCTGGACGATCGTGACGATCGCGACCAGGACGACGACGGTGACGAGCATGAAGGTGGTGTCGAAGCGCTGGTAGCCGTAGGTGACGGCTTTGGAGCCGAGACCTTCGCCGCCGACCGCGCCGGCCATCGCCGAGTAGCCGATGAGCACGATGACGGTGGTGGTGACGGCGGCGACCAGCGAGGGCAGGGCCTGCGGGAGCAGCACCTTGCGGACGATGGTGGGGATGGAGCCGCCCATGGACTGGACGGCTTCGACGAGGCCGTGGTCGACCTCGCGGATCGCGGTCTCGACGAGGCGCGCGAAGAAGGGGATGGCGCCGACGGCGAGCGGCACGATCATCGCGGTCGGGCCGATGAAGGTGCCGACGACGAAGGTCGTGAACGGAATCAGGGCGATCAGCAGGATGATGAACGGCAGCGAACGGCCGATGTTCACGATCGCACCGACGACCTTGTTCACGGGCCGGTTCTGGAGCAGGCCGCCCTTGTCGGTGAGGACGAGGAGGATGCCGAGCGGGAGGCCGCCGACGATGGTGACGACGGTGGCCCACAGGACCATGTAGAGGGTGTCGACCGTGCCCTGTTCGAGCAGGGGGCGCATCTCTTCCCAGGTCACTTGGCACTCTCCTTCGCGAGCACGGGCGTCTGTGCGGGCACCGTGGGGGCGCCCTCGTCCTGCGGGTCCTCGACGTGTTCGACCTGGAGGCCCTGTTCGCGCAGGAAGCCGACGGGGACGACGTTCTCCTCGTACCGTCCGGGCAGTTCGATCCGCATGCGGCCGATCTGCTTCCCGCCGACGGTGTCCATCGCGGCTCCGAGGATGGAGATGTCGATGTTGTACCTGCGGGAGAGCTGCGAGATGACCGGCTGGGTGGCGGCCTCGCCGTGGAAGGTGACGTCGACGACGGTGCGGTCGGGGCCGGTGGAGCGGCCGCTGACCGGGAACAGCTCGGCCGCCAGCCGGGAGCCGGGGGTGGCGAGGAGTTCGCTCACGGTGCCGGACTCGACGATCCGGCCCTTCTGCATGAGGGCGGCGGAGTCGCAGACCGTCTTGACGACGTCCATCTCGTGCGTGATGAGCAGGACGGTGAGGCCGAGCTGCCGGTTGAGGTCGCGCAGGAGCTGGAGGATCGAGCGGGTGGTCTCCGGGTCGAGGGCGCTGGTGGCCTCGTCGGAGAGGAGGACCTTGGGTTCGCCGGCGAGGGCGCGGGCGATGCCGACGCGCTGCTTCTGGCCGCCGGAGAGCTGGCCGGGGTAGTTCTTGGCCTTGTCGGCGAGGCCGACGAGGTCGAGGAGTTCGAGGGCGCGGCGGGAGCGCTCGGCGCCCGGCACGCCGAGGATCTCCAGCGGGAGTTCGACGTTGTCCTTGACGGTGCGGGAGGACAGCAGGTTGAAGTGCTGGAAGACCATGCCGATGCGGCTGCGCGCCCGGCGCAGGTCCTTCCCGGCGCGGCGGCCCTTGCCGGCGAGGGCGGTGAGGTCGACGCCGTCGACGGTCACGGTGCCGGAGGTGGGGCGCTCCAGGAGGTTGACGCAGCGGATGAGGGAGGACTTGCCGGCGCCGCTCTGGCCGATCACGCCGAAGACCTCGCCCTCGCGGACGTGGAGGTCGACGCCGTCCAGGGCGGTGACCTGGCGGCCGCGTGACTCGTAGACCTTGGTCAGGCCCGAAGTGGTGATCACAGGGGTTTCCGTCACTGTCGAGTGCGCGACGCGTGGGTCCGCCGTGCACGGGGCATTCGTCATTCGGACAGTCAGGCGCACGGGGGCCGTTCCGGGAGTCCGGGAGGCGGTGTGCGCGGGGCGGGCGCGGTCCGGCGCCGGTGGGCGGCGGATCGGCTCGGCCGTCGTGGTCTCGCTTCGGGGCGCAAGACTCAGGCGGGGGCCCTCAGATGGCGCACATTCGACACATGCGAGGAGCACCGGGCGTCGTGTTCGCCTCGGTCGCAAGGATGCGGCTGCTCGTCGTGGTCATGGCTGCAAGTAAAGCATGCGCAGGTGCGAACGAAAGTCCGGTGTCCGCATTCCGGACGCCGTTGAGACGGAAAGCGGACGGCCCGGAGGACGGCCGTCCCGTGCGCCGCCTGCGCGGGAGCGGGTCGCCGGGGACTCGCCGGAGGGGGGCTGAGGGGGCGGGATGTGGCCAAGGCCACGGTGCGGGAGGAGTGAGGAGTTACGGGAGGGGCTGCCGTGCAGCTGTCGTACGGGGGGTGGGGCTGCCGTGCGACGGGCGGGCAAGGCTGTCGTACGGCGGTCGACGGGGTCGGGCGTTCCGGGGCGTCCGGCCCGTAATACCCTCGGGCGCATGCTTGACGCCCTCACGGTCGCGGTTTCGGTGGCCGCGCTCGCCCTCGCCGCCTGGTGCGGCTTCGCCGCCTACCGGGACCAGCCGACCAAGGACTGGCACTTCATCGGCATGGCCGTGGTGACCTTCCTGGTCCTGGTCCAGCTGATCGTCGGCATCGTGCAGCTGGTCCGCGGCGAGAAGGCCGAGGAGGGGACGACGATCTTCGTCGCCTATCTGCTCGGCGCGCTGTGCGCCGTGCCGATCGCCGGCTTCATGTCGCTGGCCGAGCGGACCCGCTGGGGCTCGGCGACGGTGGCGGCCGGCGCGGTCGTGCTCGCCGTCCTCGAGGTGCGTCTCTTCGACATCTGGACGGTGGGCTGACCATGACGGGGACCCAGGAGACGCGACAGGAGCCCCGGGAGACGCGGGCCCGGCTCGTCAAGGGGCCGGGCATGCTGCTGGTGTGGCTGTACGGCGTGATGTCGGTGGGCGCGGTCTCGCGCTCGGTCTACCAGGTGTCGACCGAGTTCGACCGGGCTCCGCTCGCCTACACGCTCTCGGCGGTGGCGGCGGTCGTCTACGTCTTCATCACGTACACGCTGGTACGGGGCGGGGAGACGGCCCGCAGGGCGGCGCTGGTGTGCTGCGCCGCCGAACTCGCGGGCGTGCTGGTCGTGGGGACGTGGACGCTGGTCGAGCCGTCCGCCTTCCCGGACGCCACGGTCTGGTCGGACTTCGGGTACGGCTACGTCTTCATCCCGGTGCTGCTGCCGCTGACCGGCATCTGGTGGCTGCGGCGGTCACGTACCGCCTGAGGCCCGGCTCTAGGCGGCCTTCTCCAGGGTGACCAGGGTGAGCCGGGGACCGACCTCGCGGGTGTCGACCGGGGCGTAGCCCCTGGCGCGGTAGAGGCGGAGGTTGCCCTCGCTGCGGTGGCCGGTGAAGAGCTGGAAGCGTTTGGTCGCGGCGTCAGGACCGGCGAAATGGCGCTCGATGGCGTCGAGGAGCCGGCCGCCGATGCCGTGGCGCCGCATGCGGGGGTGGACGATGAGCTT
Source organism: Streptomyces sp. CC208A (assembly GCF_030010625.1). Classification (GTDB taxonomy): domain Bacteria; phylum Actinomycetota; class Actinomycetes; order Streptomycetales; family Streptomycetaceae; genus Streptomyces. The sequence goes on from NZ_JASCXN010000007.1 coordinate 52,356, forward strand.
GGCGATGTGCACCGTGCCGTCCTCGTCGGTGCGGGCGCGCACGGAGGCGATCACCTCGTCGCCGAGGCGGGCGACGAGCCCGTACCCCTCCGCCAGCTCGGCGCGGACGGCGTCGAGCGGCTGGGTGAGCGGCTCGATGGACCAGTCGCCGTACAGCTCGGCCTCGCTCTGGTAGCAGAGGTACTGGAGCTTCAGGATCTGCTCCGCGTCGCCCGCGCCAGCCGCCGAGATGGTCACACTCAGGCCCATGTGTGCATGCCTCCCGCTCATATGGTCACCGATCGGTACCTCGCACCCTTCCCCGTCGGCCGGGGGCGGGAACCTCTGCCGCGAGCATTCTGCGCAGGCATCCCAGGCAGCGGGAACGCATCGGCCCCAGACTGCCTTGTGAGATACCCAACGTTCCTGCGATTTCCCGGTAGGTGGGGTCCGCCGGGTCGAGCATCGCGTTCAGGAGGCGGGGGCAGCGGCCGGGCGTCCGGGTGACGGCGGCGCGCAGGGTGCGGCGGCGCTCGGCGGTGAGGACGGAGCCCTCGGGACCGGAGCCGTACGCCTCCGGGTGCACGGCCGGCGGGGCCTCCTCGTGGTACGGGCGCTCCCGGCCCCTGGTGCGGCGGGCGCGGCGGGCCTCGGCGCGGACGGCCCTGCGGAGCCAGTCGGCGGGGCGCTCGGGGGCGCCGTCGGCGCTGAGCCGTTCCAGGAGCCGGAGCCAGACGGCCTGTTCGAGGTCGCCGGGCTCGATCCCGGCGGCCGCGGCCTCGGCCCGCGACTCGGCGGCGAGCAGCGGGGTGAGGGTGGCGAGGAGGGTTTCCTGGGTGTCGGGGCGGGTTTCCGGAGAGGTCATGACCGGCACGATGCGGGGCGGGCGGGGGCCGGTTGCGGGTGAGGTGGGGAACCACCCGGTCGGGGGTATGGATCCCAGATCCTGGATCCAATATCCGGCATACGAATATTGGATCCAGGATCACGGATATGGGATTACGGATATTGGATCCAGGATCCGGTCAGGCCAAGCCGGGTCAGCGGGCGGCGGAGTCCCCGAAGTCCGCCGCGGCCAGCAGCGCCGTGTCCGGGTTGTCGGAGAAGACGCCGTCGATGCCGGTCCCGAAGTACCGCTCCAGCGCGCCGAAGGCGTCGCCGTAGGCCGCCGGGTCGGTGCCCCTGCGGAACTCGGCGGGCAGGAAGGCGTTCTCGTTGCGCTGGGTGTACGGGTGGAGGATCAGGCCCTCCGCGTGGGCGTCCCGCACCAGCGTGGTGGGGCTGCCGAGCCGGCCGGCGGCGTCCCTGGGGATCACCAGGTCGAGGGTGGGGCCGATGCCCTGGGCGTACGAGGCGATCCAGCGCAGCCCGGCGGGGGTGACGAGGTCGGCGACGGTGCGCGGGTCGCCGGACTCGACGAAGTCCCAGGGGCGGGTGTGCGCGCCGGAGAGCAGGACGACCCGCGGTGAGTCGACGAGCTTCGCCAGGCGCTGGATGCTGCTGGGCTCGAAGGACTGGAGGAAGACCGGGGAGTGCGCGCGGTGGCGGCCGTAGCGGCGGAGCAGCTTCGCCAGGCGCTCCTCCAGACCGAGGCCGATCGAGCGGAAGTAGGAGGGGTGCTTGGTCTCGACGTGGAGCCAGATCTCGCGGCCCCGGCGGCGGCCCTCCTCGTCGGCCCAGCGCAGGACCTCCTCGAAGGTGGGGACGGTCCAGCGGCCGTCGTACAGGGTGTTCTCCTGGCGGGTGCCGGGGATGCGCTCCTTGGCGCGGAGGGTCTTCAGCTCGGCGAGGGTGAAGTCCTCGGTGAACCAGCCGGTGTACGAGACGCCGTCGACGGACTTGGTGGTCCTCCGGGAGGCGAACTCGGGGTGGTCCGCGACGTCGGTGGTGCCGGTGATGTCGTTCTCGTGACGGCAGACCAGGTGCCCGTCCTTGGTGGGGACGAGGTCCTGCTCGATGACGTGGGCGCCGAGGTCCAGGGCGTGCCGGTAGGAGCCGAGGGTGTGCTCGGGGCGGTAGCCGCTGGCGCCGCGGTGGGCGATGACGGTCGGGACGGGGAGCGAGCGGTAGCCGCGCCCGTGGCCCCTGCCGTCGCCCCGGTCGTACGGGCGGCCGGTCTCGGCGGCCCGCGCGGTGCCCGTGCCGGCGGCGAGTCCGGCGGTGGCGCCGAACGCGGCGGCGCCGGCCGCTCCGAGCAGCGTGCGGCGGGCCGGGGTCCGGGGTGCGCCCTGGGTCATGGAGGTCCTCCTGTGTGATGTCCCGCACCTGTCATGGGGTGGGGCCGACGCTAGGCGGGGATCCCCTACGGGCGGCGGACCTTGGCGGAACATGGCGGAAACACGCGTCAACACCGCGTATCCGTTCGGTGAACCCGATGTGCGGACGGTGGTGACCCGCGAGTATCGTCCCGTGCTGCACCGTCGGCTCCCGGAAGCCGCCCGCTCGACACCGGAGGAACCGTTGTCCCGTCTCGCGATCGTGAAGGCCACTCTCGGTCCGGTCCTGCGCCTGATGTTCCGCCCCCGCGTCGAGGGCGCCGAGAACGTCCCCGGGACCGGTCCGGTGATCCTCGCGGGCAACCACCTCACCTTCATCGACTCGATGATCATGCCGATCTGCCTGGACCGTCAGGTCTTCTTCATCGGCAAGGACGAGTACGTGAAGGGCAAGGGGCTCAAGGGCCGGCTGATGGCCTGGTTCTTCACCAGCGTCGGCATGATCCCGGTGGACCGGGACGGCGGCCGGGGCGGTGTGGCGGCGCTGATGACGGGCCGCCGGGTCCTTGAGGAGGGCAAGATCTTCTCGATCTACCCGGAGGGCACCCGCTCCCCCGACGGCCGGCTCTACCGGGGCCGTACGGGTGTGGCCCGGCTGACGCTGATGACCGGCGCGCCGGTGGTGCCGTTCGCGGTGATCGGCACGGACAAGGTGCAGCCGAGCGGCGCGGGCTTCCCGCGCCCGGCCCAGGTGACGGTCCGCTTCGGCGAGCCGCTGGAGTTCTCCCGGTACGAGGGCATGGACCGCGACCGGTACGTCCTGCGGGCGGTGACGGACTCGGTGATGGCGGAGGTCATGCGGCTGTCGGGCCAGGAGTACGTGGACATGTACGCCACGAAGGCGAAGGAGGCCGCGTAACGGCGGCGCGGCGGACACGAGGAGGGCGCCCCCGGGGATCCGGGGGCGCCCTCCTCGTACGTACGGGGGTGCGGGTGCGTCAGTGCTCGACGCCGTCGCCGAGCCGCTGGCCCTTGAGGAGGAACCAGGCGGCCACCGCGGTGGCGAGGAGGACGGCCGCGCCGACGCCGGCGGCGATCCGCAGGCCGTCGACGAAGGCGTCCTGGGCGGCGTGGACCAGGGCGGCGGCCCGGTCGGGGTCGAGGGCCGTGGCGGCCTCGACGGCGCCGCCGAGCGAGTCGTGGGCGGCCGCGGCGACGTGCGACGGGGTGCCGGGCGGGGTGGCGAAGCCCCGGTAGACGCCGGTCACGACGGAGCCGAGCAGGGCGATGCCGAGGGCGGCGCCGAGCTCGTACGCGGTCTCGGAGACGGCGGACGCGGCTCCGGCCTGGTCCTTGGGGACGCTGGAGAGGATCACGTCGGCGGTGACGGTGAAGGCGAGGCCCGCGCCGACGCCGACGACGAGCAGGGCGGCGCCGAGCAGCGGGTAGCCGGTGGTCCTGCCGAGGGCGGTCAGGACCGCGAGGGCGAGTCCGACGGCGGCGAGGCCGCCGGCGACGACCGAGCGGACCGGGAACCGGCGGGCGACCCGGCCGGCGAGCAGGCCGGCCGTCACCGAGCCGAGGGCGGCGGGCAGTTCGGCGAGGCCGGCCTCCAGCGGCGTGCGGCCCTGGACCAGCTGGAAGAACTGGGACAGGAAGAAGACCAGGCCGGCGAGGCCGAGGATGGTCAGCAGGTCGGCGAGTACGGCTCCGGAGAAGCCGCGGTTACGGAAGAGGCGCATGTCCAGGAGCGGGGCCGGCAGGGTCAGCTGGCGGCGTACGAACCAGGTGAGGCCGCCGGCGCCGACGAGCGCGGCGACGGCCACGTCGAGGGTGGGCCCGTGCGAGGCCAGTTCCTTGACCGCGTAGACGACGCCGATCATGCCGACGAGGGAGAGGCCGACGCTGGGCAGATCCCACGGGCCCGGGTCCGGGTTCTTCGACTCGGGGATCAGCTTGGCGCCGATGACGACCAGGACGGCCATCACGGGCAGGTTGATGAGGAAGACCGAGCCCCACCAGAAGTGTCCGAGCAGGAAGCCTCCGACGAGCGGTCCGACGGCGGCGCCGGCCGAGGCCATGGCACCCCAGATGCCGATGGCGAGGCTGCGCTCGCGCGGGTCGTGGAAGAGGTTGCGGATGAGGGCCAGGGTGGACGGCATCAGGGTCGCGCCGGCGACGCCGAGGAGCGCGCGGGCGGCGATCATCATCTCGGGGCTGGACGCGTAGGCGTTCAGGACCGAGACGGCGCCGAACGCGGCGGCGCCGACGAGGAGGAGCTTCTTGCGGCCGATGCGGTCGCCGAGGCTGCCCATGGAGACCAGCAGGCCGGCGATGACGAAGGAGTAGACGTCGCCGATCCAGAGCAGCTGGGTGCCGGTCGGCTTGAGGTCCTCGGAGAGGAACGGGGTCGCCAGGCCGAGCACGGTGGCGTCCACGGCCACCAGCAGCACGGCCAGGACGAGTGCGGCAAGGGCGAGCCACCGGCCGGGACGGCGGACGCCCTCGGTATGGCCTTCTCCGTTGTCCTTGTCGTGGCGGACGGTTTCGGTGATCACTTCTCCACGCTCCTGCGCGCTCCGCCGAGCAGCAGCTCGGCGATCATGTGAGAAAAGTCGTTGGCGGCGACCCGGCCGTCGGCGACGGCCCAGGCCGCCGAGCTGATCAGCCCGTAGAGGGCCTCGCACAGCCAGGCGGGGGTCAGGTCGATCCGGAAGGTGCCCTCCTCCTGACCGCGCCGGAAGAGCGCGGCGAGGCGGGCGTCGAGGCGGGCCCAGCCCTCGTTCTGTCCCTCGCCCTCGAAGAGCTGGTTCTCGGTGACGAGGAAGGAGAGGAGCGGGGCGACGGGCTGCGAGGCGGCGACGAGCCTGCGGACCGCCTCGTCGGCGGGCCCCTCCTCGATCCGGGCCGCCTCCAGGACCGCCTCGGTCTCCTCGATGCACATCTGCTCAAGGGCTCGCACGAGCGCGTCCCGCCCGGCGAAGTGCCGGTGCAGGGTGGCCCGCCCGATCCCGGCGGCCCGGGCGACCTCGTCCATGGTGGCGGTCGCCTTGCGGGAGAGCAGGGCGGCGGCGGCGTGGAGCACCTGGGTGCGGTCGACTGACATGAGACGACCATACACCGAGTGAGACATCAATGTCTCATCCGGGACTGGATCGACTCGATACGCCCACCCCGGAAACACCGAAAGGCCCCGTAAGGGGCCTTTCGGGAGGAGGAGTGCTTCCTGGGGGCTACTTCTTGGCGTCGGCCCAGGCGTGCTGGATGACCAGGTCGGCCTTGACCTCGACGAGCTGGGCGGCGACGGCGGAGGGGGCGGTGCCGCCGCGGCCGTTGCGGGAGGCGAGGGCGCCGGGGACGTTGAGGACCGTGCGGACCTCGGGGGTCAGGTGCTCGGAGATCTTGGCGAACTGCTCGTCCGTCAGGTCGTCGAGCTCCTTGCCCTCGGACTCGGCGACCTTGACGCACTCGCCGGCGACCTCGTGGGCGACCCGGAACGGCACGCCCTGCTTGACCAGCCACTCGGCGATGTCGGTGGCGAGGGAGAAGCCCGCCGGGGCCAGTTCCTCCATGCGCTCCCGGTTGACGGTGAGCGTGGCCATCATGCCGGTGAAGGCGGGGAGCAGGACCTCCAGCTGGTCGCAGGAGTCGAAGACCGGCTCCTTGTCCTCCTGGAGGTCGCGGTTGTAGGCGAGCGGCAGGGCCTTGAGGGTGGCCATCAGGCCGGACAGGTTGCCGATGAGGCGGCCGGACTTGCCCCGGGCGAGCTCGGCGATGTCCGGGTTCTTCTTCTGCGGCATGATCGAGGAGCCGGTGGAGAAGGCGTCGTGGAGGGTCACGAAGGAGAACTCCTTCGTGTTCCAGATGATGATCTCCTCCGCGATCCGGGAGAGGTTGACGCCGATCATCGCCGTGATGAAGGCGAACTCGGCGACGAAGTCGCGCGAGGCCGTGCCGTCGATCGAGTTGCCCGCCGAGCCGCGCTCGAAACCGAGATCCTTGGCGACGGCCTCCGGGTCGAGCCCGAGGGAGGAGCCGGCGAGGGCGCCGGAGCCGTACGGGGAGACCGCCGTCCGCGTGTCCCACTGGCGCAGCCGCTCGGCGTCCCGGGAGAGCGCCTGGGCGTGGGCGAGCACGTGGTGGGCGAAGAGCACCGGCTGGGCGTGCTGGAGGTGGGTCCGGCCCGGCATGGCGACGTCCGGGTGCGCCTCGGCGAGGCCGACGAGCGCGTCCTGGAGGTCGGCGATCAGCCCGCCGATGATCCGGGCGTGGTCGCGCAGGTACATCCGGAAGAGGGTCGCGACCTGGTCGTTGCGGGACCGGCCGGCCCGCAGCTTGCCGCCGAGCTCGGCACCGAGCCGCTCCAGGAGGCCCCGCTCCAGGGCGGTGTGGACGTCCTCGTCGGCGATGGTGCCGGTGAAGGACCCGTCGGCGACGTCCGCCTCCAGCCGGTCGAGCCCCGCCAGCATGCGGGTCAGCTCGTCCCCGGTGAGCAGCCCGGCCTTGTGGAGCACGCGCGCGTGGGCCCGGGATCCGGCGATGTCGTACGGCGCGAGGCGCCAGTCGAAGTGGACCGAGGCGGAGAGCTTCGCGAGAGCCTCGGCCGGACCGTCGGCGAAGCGCCCGCCCCAGAGCCGGACGTCACCGTTGTTGCTGCTCACTTCTGGTTGCTCCTCGCCTCGATACCGAAACCCTTGATGCATGAGTATGCAGAACTCCGCATGATTCGTCAATCGACTCCTCCCGGTCGGCGCACCGACGACCCACCAGGGCTCGGGGGCGGGGACCATGGGACCGGACCACGGAGCGGGGGCGACGGGAGGCCGCACCCCCGTCCAGACGGTAGGGCCGGAGGGGCTGCCGCCGGGTCGCGGTCCGGGTGAGTTCCACCCGCCGGGACGGGCCCTCTCGGCGGGGCGACCCGAGGAGAGAATGACCCCATGGGTAAAACATACGAACGTATCGACGGGCGTCTTCGCGACTTCATCGAGGCCCAGCCCGTCTATTTCACCGCCACCGCGCCCCTGTCCGGCGACGGACATGTGAACCTCTCTCCCAAGGGCCGCCGGGGCACCCTCGTCGTCCTTGACGAACTGACCCTCGCCTACATCGACTTCGGCGGCAGCACCGCCGAGACCATCGCCCATCTCCGCGAGCCCGACAACGGGCGGATCACCCTCATGTGGACCTCGTTCTCCGGCCCGCCGACCGTGGTGCGGGTGCACGGCACCGGCGAGGTGGTACTGCGGGACGACCCCCGCTGGCCCGAACTCTTCGCCCGTTTCCCCGCGGAGACGGTCGAGAACCAGGTCAGCGCGCGGGCGATCATCCTGGTGCACGCCCGGCGGATCAGCGACTCCTGCGGCTTCGCCGTCCCGCTGATGGAGTACCAGGAGGACCGCTCGCTGCACGCGGACTACTTCAACCGCCAGACGGACGATCAGTTCAACGCCTACTGCGAGCGCAAGGAGCACATCGCCACCAGCCTCGACGGGCTGCCGGCGCTGCCACTCCCGCTGCCGCCGCTCCCCCACTCGGGTCAGTAGCGTGGCCGGGGGCGGGCGGGACGCCTAGCGTCGCGTCATGCGTACCCTTCTCGCGCTCGGCGCGGTGCTGCTCTTCCTCGCGCCGGCGACGGCGTCCGCGTCCTCGCCCGCCCCGCTGCCCGCGCGGATGGCGGACACCGGGGGCGGGTCCCAGCTGATCACCGCCGTGGCCGCCGACGCCTCCGCCACCACGGGGACCGTCACCTGGTGGGACCGGCGGGGCGGGCGGTGGGTGCGGGTGGGGTCGGCGCCGGCTCGGTTCGGGGCGAACGGGCTGGTCGAGGGGGCCGCTCGGCGGCAGGGGACGAACACCACGCCGACGGGGCTGTACGACCTGCCGTTCGCCTTCGGGGTCCGGCCCGCACCGGCCGGGACGGCGTACCCGTACGTCCGGGCCACCGAGCGCTCCTGGTGGTGCCAGGACAACGACTCGGCCGCGTACAACCGCTGGGTCGAGGGGCTGCCGGAGGACTGCCGCGCCGGGGAGGCCGAGCACATCACCGCGTACGGCACCCAGTACGCGCACGCGCTCGTCATCGGCTTCAACTACGCCCGCCCGGTGCGGATGCGCGGCGCCGGGATCTTCCTGCACGTCGACGGGCGCGGGGCGACGGCCGGTTGCGTCTCCGTCCCGGCGGACGCGATGCGGGCGATCCTCGCCTGGGCGGAGCCGGAGCGGCGGCCGCACATCGCCGTCGGCACCCGGCGGGGGCCGACGGCGATCCTGGGGTACTGAACAGCCTTCGAGCGGCGCTCAATTGCCCTTCTGGGCCAGGCGCAGCAGGTGGTCGGCGAGGGCCTGGCCGCCGACCGGGTCGCGGGAGATGAGCAGCAGGGTGTCGTCGCCCGCGATGGTGCCGAGGATGGCGTGGAGCTCGGCCTGGTCGATGGCGGACGCGAGGAACTGGGCGGCGCCCGGCGGGGTCCGCAGCACCACCAGGTTGGCCGACGCCTCGGCGGAGATGAGGAGTTCGCCGGAGAGGCGGCGCATGCGCTCCTCCTTCGCGGACTCGCCGAGCGGGGCCTGCGGGGTGCGGAAGCCGCCCTCGCTGGGGACCGCGTAGATCAGCTCACCGCCGGTGTTGCGGATCTTCACCGCGCCGAGCTCGTCGAGGTCGCGGGAGAGCGTCGCCTGGGTGACGCTCAGCCCGTCGTCCGCGAGGAGCTTGGCGAGCTGGCTCTGCGACCGCACCGGCTGCCGGTTGAGGATGTCGACGATCCTGCGGTGGCGTGCGGTGCGGGTCTGCGGGACCGACGGCCCTCCGTGCTCGTTCCCCTGCGCGTCGGTCATCGTCGCCTCATTCTCCGGTTCGTCCTTGCCCGTTCGCCTCGTGCGCCTTGTACGCCTCGTGCAGGACCGCCGGGAGCGCCCGGAGGAAGGCGTCCGCCTCGGCGTCGGTGAGGACCAGCGGAGGCATGATCCGTACGACGTCGGGGGCGGGCGCGTTCACCAGGAGGCCGGCGTCCTGAGCCGCCTGCTGCACCTGGGGCGCGAGGGGCTCGGTGAGCACGATACCCAGCAGGAGGCCCGCACCACGGACATGGGAGACCAGCGGGTGGCCGAGGGACTCGATTCCGGAACGCAGCCGCTCGCCGACGGCCTTGACGTGGTCGAGGGCGGCGTCGGTGCCGAGGACGTCCAGGACGGCGAGTCCGGCGGCGCAGGCGACCGGGTTGCCCCCGAAGGTGGTGCCGTGGTGGCCAGGGGCGAAGAGCTCGGCGGCCGGGCCGAAGGCGACGGTGGCACCGAGCGGCAGGCCGCCGCCGAGCCCCTTGGCGAGGGTGACGACGTCGGGGTCGACGCCCTCGTGGGCCTGGTGCTCGAACCAGTGGCCGCAGCGGCCGATGCCGGTCTGCACCTCGTCGAGGACGAGGAGGGTGCCGGTGGCGCGGGTGATCTCCCGGGCGGCCTTGAGGTAGCCGGGCGGCGGGACGACGACGCCGTTCTCGCCCTGGATGGGCTCGATGACGACGAGGGCCGTCTCCTCGGTCACCGCCTTCTTCAGCGCCTCCGCGTCGCCGTACGGGACGTGGGTGACGTCGCCGGGGAGCGGCAGGAATGGGGCCTGCTTGCCGGGCTGTCCGGTGAGGGCGAGGGAGCCCATGGTGCGGCCGTGGAAGCCGCCGGTGGTGGCGACCATGTGGGTGCGGCCGGTGAGCCGGCCGATCTTGAACGCGGCCTCGTTGGCCTCGGCGCCGGAGTTGCAGAAGAAGACCCTGCCGGGGCGGCCGAAGAGCGTCAGGAGCTTCTCGGCGAGGGCGACCGGCGGTTCGGCGACGAAGAGGTTGGAGACGTGGCCGAGGGTGGCGACCTGCTTCGACACGGCCTCGACGACCGCCGGGTGGGCGTGGCCGAGGGCGTTGACGGCGATGCCGCCGACGAAGTCCAGGTACTCCTTGCCGTCGGCGTCCCAGACCTTGGCGCCCTCGCCGCGGACGAGCGGCAGCCGGGGGGTGCCGTAGTTGTCCATGAGGGAGCCCTGCCACCGCTGGGTCAGGTCCTCGTTGCCGCTCATGCTTCCCCCTGTCCGTCCGGCACGACCATCGTGCCGATTCCCTCGTCGGTGAAGATCTCAAGCAGGATGGAGTGCTGGACGCGCCCGTCGATGACGCGGGCGGTGGTGACGCCGTTGCGGACGGCGTGGAGACAGCCCTCCATCTTGGGGACCATGCCGCTGGACAGCTCGGGCAGCAGCTTCTCCAGCTCGCTCGCGGTGAGCCGGCTGATGACCTCGTCGCTGTTCGGCCAGTCCTCGTAGAGTCCCTCGACGTCGGTCAGGACCATCAGGGTCTCGGCGCCCAGCGCCGCAGCGAGTGCCGCAGCCGCCGTATCAGCATTGACGTTGTAGACATGTCCGTCGTCCTGGGATCGGGCGATGGAGGAGACGACCGGGATGCGGCCGTCCTCCAGGAGCGCCTGGATGGCGCCGGTGTCGATGGCGGTGATCTCGCCGACGCGGCCGATGTCGACCCGTTCGCCGTCGATCTCCGGCTGGTGCTTGGTGGCGGTGATGGTGTGGGCGTCCTCGCCGGTGAGGCCGACGGCGAGCGGGCCGTGCTGGTTGAGCAGACCGACGAGCTCGCGCTGGACCTGGCCGGCGAGCACCATCCGTACGACGTCCATGGCGTCCTCGGTGGTGACCCGCAGACCGGCCTTGAACTCGCTGATGATGCCGTGCTTGTCGAGGGCGGCGCTGATCTGGGGGCCGCCGCCGTGCACGACGACCGGCTTGAGGCCGGCGTGGCGCAGGAAGACGACGTCCTGCGCGAAGGCGGCCTTCAGCTCGTCGTCGATCATGGCGTTGCCGCCGAACTTGATGACGACGGTCTTGCCGTGGTGGCGGGTGAGCCAGGGCAGCGCCTCGATCAGCGTCTGGGCCTTGGGGAGGGCGGTGTGCTTGCGTGTGGAGGACATTCGCTCTTCTGAGTGATTGGCCGACATATCCGACTTCCGGAAGGATGGGGTCAGCCGCCGGGCGGGCGGTGCTGGCCTGCGGAGGCGACGTAAGACTCGACCCGGACTCGTCCGGGCCAAGCGGCCGCCTGTGAAACAGGAACCCTCGTCGGTGACGACGAGGACCCGCGACAACCAAGCGGGCACGTCAAGAGGAGTAGGCGCTGTTCTCGTGGACGTAATCGGCCGTCAAGTCGTTCGCCCAGATGGTCGCGGACTCACTTCCTGCCGCGAGGTCCGCCGTGATGCGGACCTCGCGGTAGCGCATGTCCACCAGGTCCCGGTCCTCGCCGACGGAGCCGTTCTTGCAGACCCAGACGCCGTTGATGGCGACGTTCAGCTGGTCGGGTTCGAAGGCGGCGCTCGTGGTGCCGATGGCGGAGAGGACACGGCCCCAGTTGGGGTCCTCGCCGTGGATGGCGCACTTGAGGAGGTTGTTGCGGGCGATGGAGCGGCCGACCTCGACGGCGTCGTCCTCGGTGGCCGCGTTGATCACCTCGATGCGGATGTCCTTGCTGGCGCCCTCGGCGTCGCCGATGAGCTGGCGGGCGAGGTCGGCGCAGACCTCCCGGACGGCCTCGGCGAAGTCGTCCTGGGCGGGGGTGACGCCGGAGGCGCCGGAGGCGAGCAGGAGGACGGTGTCGTTGGTGGACATGCAGCCGTCGGAGTCGACCCGGTCGAAGGTGAGCCGGGTGGCGTTCCGCAGGGCGCCGTCCAGGCCCTCGGCGTCGACGTCGGCGTCGGTGGTGAGGACGACGAGCATGGTGGCGAGGCCGGGGGCGAGCATGCCCGCGCCCTTGGCCATGCCGCCGACGGTCCAGCCGTCGCGGGAGACGACGGCGGTCTTGTGGACGGTGTCGGTGGTCTTGATGGCGATGGCGGCCTTCTCGCCGCCGTGCGCGGAGAGTTCGGCGGCGGCCCGCTCGACGCCGGGGAGGAGCTTGTCCATCGGGAGGAGGACGCCGATGAGGCCGGTGGAGGCGACGGCGACCTCGCCGGCGCCGATGCCGAGGACGTCCGCGGCCTTCTCGGCGGTGGCGTGGGTGTCCTGGAAGCCCTGCGGTCCCGTGCAGGCGTTGGCGCCGCCGGAGTTGAGGACGACGGCGGTCAGCTCGCCGTCGGCGAGGACCTGCTGGGACCAGAGGACCGGGGCGGCCTTGACGCGGTTGGAGGTGAAGACTCCCGCGGCGGCGCGGCGCGGCCCGGCGTTGACCACGAGGGCCAGGTCCGGGTTGCCGTTCTGCTTGATCCCGGCGGCGATGCCCGCCGCCGTGAATCCCTGCGCTGCGGTGACGCTCATGGAGCGACTCCAATCGTGGAGAGTCCGGTGTCCTCGGGAAGGCCGAGGGCGATGTTCATGCTCTGCACCGCGCCGCCGGCGGTGCCCTTGGTGAGGTTGTCGATGGCGCTGATCGCGATGATCCGGTGCGCGTTCGCGTCGTACGCGACCTGGATGTGAACGGCGTTGGAACCGTGGACGGACGCGGTGGCGGGCCACTGCCCCTCGGGGAGGAGGTGGACGAAGGGCTCGTCGGCGTACGCCTTCTCGTAGGCGGCGCGGACGGCCTCGGCGGTCACGCCGGGCTTCGCGGCGGCGGTGCAGGTGGCGAGGATGCCGCGGGGCATCGGGGCCAGGATGGGGGTGAAGGAGACGGTGACCCGCTCGCCGGCCGGGCCGCTGAGGTTCTGGATCATCTCGGGGGTGTGCCGGTGGCCGCCGCCGACGCCGTACGGGGTCATGTTGCCCATGACCTCGCTGCCGAGCAGGTGCGGCTTGAGGGCCTTGCCGGCGCCGGAGGTGCCGGAGGCGGCGACGATCACGGCCTCCGGCTCGGCGAGCCCGCCCGCGTACGCCGGGAAGAGGGCGAGCGAGACGGCGGTGGGGTAGCAGCCGGGCACCGCGATGCGCTTGGACCCCTCCAACGCGGCGCGGGCACCCGGCAGTTCGGGGAGGCCGTAGGGCCAGGTGCCGGCGTGCGGGGAGCCGTAGTACGTCTCCCAGTCGGCCGGGTCCTTCAGACGGAAGTCGGCACCCATGTCGACGACGAGGGCCTCGTCCCCGAGCTGCTCGGCGACGGCGGCGGACTGGCCGTGCGGGAGGGCGAGGAAGACGACGTCGTGCCCGGCCAGCTCCTCGGCGGTGGTGGGCGCGAGGACGCGGTCGGCGAGCGGCAGCAGGTGGGGCTGGAGGCCGCCGAGCCTCTGTCCGGCGTTGGAGTGGCCGGTGAGCGTGCCGATCTCGACGTGGGGGTGGGCGAGGAGAAGGCGCAGGAGCTCCCCTCCCGCGTATCCGCTCGCGCCTGCGACTGCTGCTCGTACCGTCATCGAAACCCTCCTCATGGATGGCATGACTATACGCAGCGCTGCACTTTTATGCAACGACACGTCCGCGACCCTCCTCTCCAGGATGCCGCGCGGACGCGCGGAATTCAGTAGCCATGGACATGGTAGCCATGTACTGTATCCGCCATGAGCAAGGGTTCCCCGGGCCCCACGCCCGGCTTTCTGGTGTGGCGGCTCGCCAACAAGTGGCGGGTCGCGGTCGACCGCGCGGTGGCCCCGCTGGGCCTCACCCACGCGCAGTACTCGCTGGTGGCGTCGCTGCACGGCATGCAGCGGGCCGGGGAGCGGCCCAGTCAGCGGCGGCTCGCGGACCACACGGGCCTGGAGGCGCTGTACGTGTCGAAGCTGGCCCGCTCCCTGGAGGCGGCCGGCCTGATCGAGCGCACCCGCGACCCGCGCGACCCGCGCGCCGTGCAGCTCGCCCTCACCGAGGAGGGCCGGGCCGTCACGCGGAAGGCCATCGACGTGGTGCAGGACCTGCTCCAGCAGCTGCTGGAGCCGCTGGGCGGCCTGGACGCCCCGCGGACGCGGGCCTTCACAGAGGAACTGACGACCCTGCTCGACGTACCCCTCGTTCCCTCCGCGCCCGACGAGAGCGCGCGGGGGAACGACGGGCCCACTCACCACACCACTCAGGGGGCAACACCATGACCACCACCGTCACCACCGCCGCCGACTCCCGCATGCTCGGCCTGGCCCACTACGCCGCCCGGGGCCTCCTGGAGCACGTCCTGGCCCGGCACGGCGTCACCTTCCCGCAGCAGATCGCGCTGCGCGCGGCCGTGACCGCCGACGCGCCGCGGACCCCGGACGAGCTGGCCGCCCAGGTCCGCGCCACCCTCAAGGCCGACCCGGCCGACACCCTGGCCGCCCTCGACGCCCTGCGGGCACGGGACCTCCTCGTCGCGGACGGCCCGCACCTGCTCCCCACGGAGGCGGGCCGCGCCCTGCTCACCACCGTCGCCTCCGAGACCGCTCCGCTCACCGCCCGCGTCTGGGCCGACATCCCCGCCGAGGACCTGGCCGCCGCCGGCCGCGTCCTCACCCTCGTCACCGAACGCGCCGACCGCGAGCTCGCGGCGCTGGAGGCGGCGACACCGGAGGGCTGACGGGGCGGCTCCCCCGCCGGAACCGTGGGCTCCGTCATGGTCCTCCAGGGGCTTTCCCGGTGAGGTCGGCGGACGGTGCTGCTCGTCGTCGTACGCCTGGGGGCTGCTCGTGGTCGGGCTTGCGGTGCTCGTCACCGACGACAGCGGTACCGACGCCTTCCCGCCCCGCTCCTGCCGGGTGGCGGACGACCCGAAGACCGCGGCGGACGTCGTGGGTCATCGGGTCGAGTACCTGCCGCCCCGGTACGTCTGCGTGCGAGGGGGACGGCAGGAGCCACCCGATCGGCCACGGGCCCGGCTACGTCGGGCCTGGGGTGTCGGGGCTCGTGACGGTCGCGGGGGTCTGCCTGGTCCTCGCCGAGACGGGCGCTCGGCGTCACAACGGCCGCGGTCGGGCCGTCAGGTCGGTGAAGGCACCTGACGGGAAGTGAGACCCATGGACGACGACGCTGTGGTGACCGCGCTGGGCGCGCGGTTCGACGCCGACGAGGAGCGGTTGCGGGGCGTGGCCCTGCGGGTTCTGGGCGCCGGGGCGGAGCGGGAGGCGGAGGCCGTTCTCCGCCGGGTCCGGGCCGGCCTCGGCGCGGACCCGGCGGCGGTGGTACGGCTCTGGCTGACGGCACTGGTCGCCCGGGCGTGCCTCGCCGGAGACGGGGACGGGGACAGTGGCGGGCGGGGGCACGCGCGCGTGGCGGCGGTTTCCGCGCCTGTTCCTGTGCCTGTGCCTGTTGCGGAGGGCCTTGAGGAGGCCGTTCTGGTGGGGTTTCTCGCCGTGCTCGATCGGCTCGGGGCGCGCGAGCGGCTCGCGTACCTTCTGCACGACGTCTTCGGGCTGCCGCCCGGGGAGACCGCCCGGGTGATGGGCGGCTCCGCCGCCGAGGCCGCCCGTGGGGCGCGGCGGGCCCGGACACGGCTGCGGGGCGAGAGCGGGGAGGAGGCGGGGCGGCGGGCGCTCGTGGAGGGCTTTCTGGCCGCCGTACGCGCGCGTGACGCCGCCGCGCTGGCCGGCCTGCTGGCCCCGGAGGCCGTCGCGTACACGGAGCGGGGGCCGGTGCACGGGGCCGCGGCCGTGGCCGTCGCGGCCACCGCGACGGCGTGGCCGGAGGCCCTGGTCCGGCCCGCGCTGGTGGAGGGCTCGGTCGGAGTGGTGGCGTTCCTGGGCGGGAAGGCGGTCTCGGCGGTGGCGTTCGGGTTCCGCCGGGACCGGATCCTCAGCCTCGACATCACGACCGGCGAGGAGCACGTCCGGGCCCTGGACCTGGCCTTCCCGGAGGAATGAGGCAGGAGGGACGAGGCCGGAGGAACGAGGCGCCGGCCGTCAGCGCCTGACCGCCCGCAGCACCACGAACTTCGGGTCGCTCGCGACCAGTTCGCTGTTGCCGAAGATGCGGCGGAGGGTGACGTGGTAGCCGAGGTGCCGGTTGCCGACGACCCACAGCTCGCCGCCGGGGCGCAGCGCGCGCCGCGCGTCGGAGAACATCCGGCGGGCGGTGCGGTCGGTGGTGGCCTGGTGGCTGTGGAAGGGCGGGTTGTTGAGGACGAGGTCGAGGGAGTCGGCGGGGACGTCCGCGAGGCCGTCACCGACGGTGAAATCGGCCTTCCTGCCCTCCCCCGCGTGGGTGCGGAAGTTCTCCTCGGCGGAGGCGACGGCCTGGTACGACTCGTCGGTGAAGAGCAGTTCGGCGTCGGGTTCGGCGAGGGCCACGGCGAGGCCGACGACGCCGTTGCCGCAGCCGAGGTCGGCGACGCGGGCACGGCCGAGGCCGCGGGGCAGGTGGCCGAGGAGGAAGCGGGTGCCGATGTCGAGGCGGTCGGCGCAGAAGACGCCCGCCTGGTTGACGACCGTACGGCCGGCGAGGCCGGGCGCGGGCGTGTCGGCGGGGAGCGCGTACCGGTACGGCCAGGGGTTCGGGCCGGGCCCGGCGGCCGGGTCGGGGGTGGTGTGGACGAGCCGGGCCTTCTTCACCGCGAGGGAGGTGCGGGTGGGGCCGAGGATCCGCTCGAAGAGGGTCAGGGTGGAGGTGTGGATCTCCTTGACCATGCCGGTGCCGACGACCACCGTGCCCTCGTGGACGGCGGGGGCGAGCCGGTGGAGCTGGTCCTCCAGGAGCGCGAGGCTCTTGGGGACGCGGACGAGGAGGACGTCGATCCGCTCGGGCGGCGGGTCCTGGGTGGTGAGCAGCCGGACGGCGTCGGGGGCGGCACCGGCCCGCGCCAGGTTGGTGCGGGTGGCCTCGCGGCCGAGGTACGAGTCGGAGATCTGGACGAGCTCCCCGGGACCTGCGGCGTGGAGCGCGGTGACGAGGGCGCCCCAGCGGTCGCCGAGGACGGCGACGGTGCCGGAGAGGTCGGTGCCGGTCTCGGCCAGGTGGCCCAGGAGGTACTCGTCGGCCGCGTCCCAGGCACGCAGCGGATCGCGCGGGTCCTCGGGGTGGCGGGTGAGCGTGACGTCGCCCCATGGCGTGGTCAAACGGTTCATCGTGCCCCCAGGCTAGCCGGTCGGCCCCGGTCGCCCCGCCCGGCCCGGCGGGGCGGCTCAGCGGAGGGCCGGGGCGTCCAGGTGGAGGTGCCAGGCGCCGGGACGGCCGGTGAGGGTGACGGTCGACAGGGGGCGGACGTCGACGTTCCAGTACGTGGCCGGGGCGGCCCGGAGGGCGTAGACGAGGGCGGCGCGGACGACGGAGGGTTCGGCGACGGCGACCACGGTGACGTCGGCGGCGGTGGCCGCGTCGGCGGGGCGGGTGTCGAGCCAGCCCCCTATGCGGGAGATGAAGGCGAGGAGGGGTTCGCCGCCGTGCGGGGCGGAGCGGGCGTCGGCGAGCCAGGCGTCGACGGCGGCCGGTTCGAGGGCGGCGACCTCGGCGAGGGTGAGGCCGCGCCAGCGGCCCATGTCGCAGTCGCGCAGGGCGGGCTGGGCGAGCGGGGCGTAGCCGAGGGCGGTGCCGGTGGCGCGGCTGCGCGGGGTCGGGGAGCAGTAGCGGAGTTCGGCCGCGCCGAGCGGGAGGAGCGCGGGCGCGGCCTGCTGCACCTCGTACCAGCCGGCCTCGTCGAGCGGCCGGTCGTCGTCGAAGCGTTCGGCGAGCAGGGAGGAGCTGCGCGCCGCCGCGACCAGCGTGACCCGAAGACCCATGGCCGCGATCGTGAGGCCGGTGGGGCGCCGGGTCAAGGGGTGGGGACGGAGGACCCGGAGGCCCCGGTTCACTGCTGTCCGAGAGCCATCCACTTGTCCGCATTCCGCAGTGGCGTGAATCCGACCTTCTCGTAGACGCCGTGGGCGTCGTCGGTGGCGAGCATGATCCGGCGCAGCCCGTACGGCTCCAGGTGGTCGCGGACGGCGGCGACGAGGGCGGTGCCGAGGCCTGTGCCGCGGGCCGGCCGGTCGACGTAGACGTCGCAGAGCCAGGCGAAGGTGGCGTAGTCGGTGACCACGCGCGCGTAGGCGGCGATCTCGCCGGTGTCCCGGTGGTAGGCGCCGAAGTTGAGCGAGCCCGCGATGGCCCGGTCCTGCTTCTCCCGGGGCCGGCCGTGGGCCCAGTAGGCGTCGGTGGAGAGCCACTGGTGGACACGGGCGGCGTCGAGGCGGGCCGGGTCGGCCGAGATCTCGTACGTCTCGTGCAGGACGACGGGGAGGACAGGGACGATGAGGGTGGTCTCGCTCATGGGCGCAGGATGCCAGGGGGTACGGCATGTGTCAGGCGGGTTTTCCGTGCCGCCCCGGGCGCCGGTCCTGGGCGCCCTCCGTACACCGCTCCCGGGCGCCCTCCGTACGCCGCTCCCGGGCACCCTCCGTACGCCGTACGCCGTCACCCCCGCGCCCGCGCCCCGCTCCCGGCGCGGTTCACGGAAGGAGTTCGTCCACGGCGGTCCGGAGCCTGCGGACGCCCTCCGCGAGCTCCGTGGGCCCGGCGACACCCGCGAAACTCAGCCGGATGTGACCGGCCGGGGGTTCGGCGCAGAAGTAGGGGCGGCCGGGGGCGGCGGCGACACCGGCACGCAGGGCGGCGGAGAGGAGGGCGGCCTCCTGGAGCGTGTCGGGGAGGCGGAGCCAGAGGTGGTAGCCGCCGGAGGGGACGTGGGGCAGGGCGAGTTCGGGGAGGCGGAGGGCGACGGCGGCGGTGAGGGTGTCGCGGCGGGCCTTCAGCTCCTGGGAGACGGTCCGCAGGTGGCGGGGCCAGGCCGAGGAGCCGACGAGTTCGAGGGCGGCTTCCTGAAGGGGGCGGGGGACGAAGAAGCTGTCGACGACCTGGATGGCGCGGAGGCGTTCGAGGACGGGTCCGCGGGCGGCGAGGGCGCCGACGCGGAGGCTCGCCGAGGTGATCTTGGTGAGCGAGCAGACGTGGACGACGACACCGTCGGGGTCGTCGGCGGCGAGCGGTGGCGGCAGCGGCCCGGCGTCCTCGTGGACGAGCCGGCGGGCGAAGTCGTCCTCGACGACGAAGGCGCCGGCGGCGCGGGCGATGCGGACGACCTCGCGGCGGCGGTCCGGGGGCAGGAGGGCGCCGGTGGGGTTCTGGAAGAGGGGCTGGCAGACGAGGACGCGGGCCCCGGTGGCGCGGAAGGCGGCTTCGAGGAGGTCGGGGCGGATGCCGTCGGTGTCGGTGGGGACGGGCACCGGGCGCAGTCCGGCGGCGCGGGCGACGGCGAGCATGCCGGGGTACGTGGGCGACTCGACGAGCACGGGCGTGCCGGGCGCGGTGAGGGCGCGCAGGGCGGTGGTGAGGGCGGACTGGCCGCCGGCGGTGATGAGGACCTCGGCGCCGGTGACGCCGCCGCCGATCTCACGGGCGAACCACTCGCGCAGCTCGGTGAGGCCGTCGGTGGGCGGCCGACCCCAGGTGCCGGGGCGGCGGCCGGCCCGGGCGAGGGCGGCGGAGAGGGCCCGCTCGGGCTGGAGGGAGGGATGGAGGTAGCCGCCGTTGAACTCGACGACGCCGGGCGGGGGCGCGGCGAGGGTGACGAGGACGCCGGAGGCGTCGACGGCCCGGGGGACGAGTTCGGTGGCGGCGTCGGCGCTGAGGGCGAGCTCCTGCCAGGAGGTGTCACCGGTGGCGGCGGGGGCGCGGGTCTCGGCCTTGAAGGCGCCGGCACCGGGGCGGGTGACGACCAGGCCCTCGGCGGCGAGCTGGGCGAGGGCGCGGGTGACGGTCACCGGGGAGACGCGGTGGCGCTCGACGAGCGCCCGGCTCGACGGCAGTTTTCCACCGGGTGAGTAGCGGTCGAGCTCCGCTTTCAGGGATTTTGCCAGTTCGGCCACACTGCTACGCTCATGCATGAGAGCACAGAATAGCGCTACTACTCCGATGACGATAGCGGTCGACGCCCCGGCCGGAAGTGCTTCCGCGGCGGTGGCGGGTGTCTCGCCCTCCCGCACCTCGGGCACCCTGCTCGCCCTGCTCGGCGTGGTCTCCTTCTCGCTGACCTTCCCGTCGACGGTGTGGGGCCTGGAGAGCTTCGGCCCGTGGTCGCTGGTGGCCGTCCGCTCCACGCTCGCCGCGCTGATCGCCGGCGCCTTCCTCCTGGCGGGCCGCGTGCCGCTGCCGGAGCGGCGCCACCGGGCCGGGCTCGCGGTGGTCGCGGGCGGGGTGGTGGTCGGTTTCCCGCTGCTGACCACGCTCGCCCTCCAGACCTCGACGACCTCGCACGCCGCCGTCGTGGTGGGCCTGCTGCCGCTCACCACGGCCGCCTTCGCCGCCCTGCGGACCGGCCGCCGCCCTTCCCGTACCTTCTGGGTCGCGGCCGTCTCCGGCGCCGCCGTCGTCCTCGCCTTCACCGTCCAGCAGAGCGGCGGCACGCTCTCCACGGGTGACCTCTACCTCTTCGGGGCGCTGCTGGTCTGCGCCGCCGGCTACACCGAGGGCGGCCGGCTCGCCCGGCTGATGCCGGGCTGGCAGGTGATCGGCTGGGCGCTGGTGTTCTGCCTGCCGCTGATGGTCCCGGCCTCCGCGGTGGCGCTCGCCTTCGAGCCGGTGCACCTCACCGCCCACGGGATCGCCGGCCTGGCCTGGGTGGCCGCCGGCTCCACCTTCTTCGGCCTGTACGTCTGGTACCGGGGAATGGCCGCGATCGGCATCCCGCGCGCCAGCCAGCTCCAGCTCGCCCAGCCGCTGCTCACCCTCTTCTGGTCGGTCTTCCTGCTCGGTGAGTCCCTGCCGCTGGCCGCGCCGCTCGCGGCGGTCGGCGTGCTGGTCTGCATCGCGGTGACCCAGCGTGCCAAGAGCTGACCGTCGAGAGCCGGCGCGACGGGCGGCCATGACCTGGGTCACAATGACAGGCAGAGGCCCTACGCGCGCGAGGAGGTTTCCCGATGCAGGCGAGTGTGGGCGACAAGCTGCTGGTGCACGGCCGGACCGTCGGTCAGCACGACCGTACGGCCCAGGTCCTTCAGGTGCTGGGGGAGAACGGCACTCCCCCGTACCGGGTCAAGTTCGACGACGACGGCCACGAGGCCCTGATGTCCCCCGGCCCCGACACCGTCGTCCGCCACCGTGGTCAGAAGAGCTAGGCGTTCTCCGGCCGCCCCGGCGGCCGGGTGCGGGCCTGATAGTGGTCGGCCACGGCGGCGGCGAGCGCGCCGTTGCGGTCCTCCGCGACCTCCTTCGCCGCGAAGAAGCAGTGCCCGCCGACGCCCGGCCGCCGGGCGGCCAGCGCGAGGTGCCGTGACAGCTCCCCCGGGTCCTGCCACGCCTCGGGCTGACCGGCCGCGCCCGCCTTGTACAGCGCCTCGCCGATGTAGAGGCCGACGCCGGTCCCCCGTACCGTCGCGTCCCACCAGTCGAGGAGCGTGGCGTAGTCGGTGTCGGGGTGGCCGATGTGCCAGTACAGCTGCGGTACGACGTGGTCGATCCAGCCCTTCCGGATCCACTTGCGGGTGTCCGCGTAGAGGTCGTCGTACGTGGCCACGCCGGCGCGCGTGTCCGAGCCCCCCGGGTCGTCGGCGATGTCCCGCCACACCCCGAAGGGGCTGATGCCGAAGGCCACCCGCGGCTTGAGCTCCTTGATGCGGGCGGCCGTCTCCGAGACCAGCAGGTCGGTGTTGTGCCGCCGCCAGTCCGCGCGGTCGGGGAAGTCCCCGCCGTACCGGGCGTAGGCGTCGTCGTCGGCGAAGGTCTCCCCCGCGACCGGGTACGGGTAGAAGTAGTCGTCCCAGTGGACCGCGTCGACGTCGTAGCGGCGCACCGCGTCGAGCATGGCGTCCTGGACGAAGCGCCGGACCTCGGGGAGGCCGGGGTTGTAGTAGAGCTTCCCACCGTAGGGCACGGTCCAGTCGGGGTGGCGCCGGGCCGGGTGGGAGGCGGTGAGCCGGGTGGGGTCGGTGTGGTTCGCCACCCGGTACGGGTTGAACCAGGCGTGCAGTTCCAGGCCCCGCCCGTGGGCCTCGGTGACGGCCGTGCCCAGCGGGTCCCAGCCGGGGTCGCGGCCCTGCGTGCCGGTGAGGCACTGCGCCCAGGGCTCGTACGGCGAGGGCCACAGGGCGTCGGCGGTGGGCCGCACCTGGAGGACGACGGTGTTGAGCCGGCGCTCCACGGCCCGGTCCAGGTGGGCGAGGAGCTCCGCCCGCTGCGCGTCGGCGCCCAGGCCGGGGCGGGACGGCCAGTCGCGGTTGGCGACGGTCGCCATCCACATGCCCCGGAAGCCGCCCGCGCGCGCCGCCTGCTCCCGTACCCGCTCCGGCTCCGGATCCGGCTCCCTCTTCCGTGTCCCGCGGCGCTCCGCGGCGGCGCCCGGAGCATCCGCCCCCACTGTGGCGAATGCCGCTCCCGTGGCGGTCGTCACGAACCCTCTTCTCCCGATAGGCCGCACTTGTACCCCTCAGCTGTCGGATACGTCACACCTCCAGGCCCAGCATGCCCCCTTCCCGACCGATCGATCATCGCGCGAATCGGAGTAACGTCATGGGGTCGAGGCAGGCGCACCGGAATCACACGGGGGCCCGCCGCCAGGGAACAGCGAAAGGCACGAGGTGACGGACTCCATGGCCGACATTGAGCGCGTCGGAGTGGTGGGCTGCGGCCAGATGGGCGCGGGCATCGCAGAGGTGTGTGCCCGGAGCGGCCTTGAGGTGAAGGTCGCCGAGACCACCGGCGAGGCGCTGGAGATCGGCCGCACCCGGCTGCTCAACTCTCTGACCAAGGCCGCCGAACGCGGCAAGATCAGCGAGGAGGAGCGGGACACGGCGCTCGCGCGCCTGACCTTCACGACCGACCTGGGCGAGTTCGCCGACCGCGACCTCGTCATCGAGGCGGTCGTGGAGAACGAGCAGGTCAAGACCGAGATCTTCCAGGTGCTCGACCGGGTCCTGACCCGGCCCGACGCCATCCTGGCCTCGAACACCTCCTCCATCCCGTTGGTGAAGCTGGCCGTGGCCACCTCCCGCCCCGACCACGTCATCGGCATCCACTTCTTCAACCCGGCCCCGGTGCAGAAGCTCGTCGAGCTGATCCCCGCCCTCACCACCTCCGAGGGCACGATCAGCCGGGCGCAGGGCTTCGCCGAGAAGGTGCTCGGCAAGCACGCGATCCGCGCCCAGGACCGCTCGGGCTTCGTCGTGAACGCGCTGCTCGTGCCGTACCTGCTCTCCGCGATCCGGATGTTCGAGTCCGGCATCGCGAGCCGCGAGGACATCGACAACGGCATGGAGTACGGCTGCGCCCACCCGATGGGCCCGCTGAAGCTCTCGGACCTCATCGGTCTCGACACGATCGCCTCGATCGCCGACTCGATGTACTCCGAGTTCAAGGAGCCCCTGTACGCCGCTCCCCCGCTGCTCCAGCGGATGGTCGACGCGGGCCGGCTGGGCCGCAAGACGGGGTCGGGCTTCTACGTCTACTGACCTCCCCCGACGCCTCCGGCGTCCCCTGAATGTCGCTCTCCGCGACCGGAACGGCCCGTACTCCCGCACAGGTACGGGCCGTTCGCCTTTCCTCCTCCCCGAGGCTGTCAGCCGAGCCGCAGGTGGCGGAGCATCAGCAGCCCCGCGGCCATGTTCGCGGCCGGGATCTCGCCGCGGGCGATCAGCTCCGGGACCTCCTTCAGCGGCACCCAGGCGCGCCGCGAGGACTCGAAGCCGTCGACCGGCGGGCCGGTCCAGGTGGCCCGGTCGGTCCAGTAGAGGTGGTGCCGGGCGTCGCTGAGCCCGTTGGAGGGCTCGACGGTGAGGAGGTGGCGCAGCGGCCCCGGCCGCCAGCCGGTCTCCTCCTCCATCTCGCGGGCGGCGGCGTTCTCGGGGGTCTCGCCGTCCTCGACGACGCCGGCGGCCAGCTCCCAGCCCCAGCTGTCGGTGATGAAACGGTGGCGCCAGAGCATCAGGACCTCGTCGGCGTCGTTGACGACGGTCGCGACGGCGACGGGGCGGAGCCGGATCAGATAGTGGTCGAGGTGACGGCCGTCCGGGAGTTCGACGTCCGCGAGGTTCACCCGGAACCAGCGGTTCTCGTAGACGGAGTGTTCACTCAGTTTCGTCCACTGCACGTTCTTGCCACCTTCCGACTGGTAGGCGCGTGTTCGGTGGCAATATCGCAGCAGTCAGAGGCTCACAGGGGAACGCGTAGGGCCCCGTCGATCAGTTCCGCCGCCTCCCTGGCGTCCCCCGCGTCACTGGCCAGCAGGTGCTCCCGGGCCTGCCGCAGCCGGTCCCGCAGCCGCCGCGACTCCATCCCGCGCGCCCGCTCCGTCATCTCGACCGCCGTGCGCGCCGCCGAGTCCGCCTCCCCCTGGCGCAGTTCGACCTGACAGAGCAGCGCGAGGCGGTGCACCCGGCCCCGGTCGTGCGAGGGCGCCCCGGCCGCCCGCGCCGCGTGCTCGTACGCCCCTGGGAGATCACCCATACTGAGGAGGGCTTCGGCGACCTGGACGTTGACGAGACCGGGCTGTACGTAGCCGGTCTCGGCCGGTTCCGCCGCCGGCGCGATCCGGTCCGCCGCCGCCTCGGCGCGCCGGATGCAGTCGAGCGCCGTCCTCCCGTCGCCGAGCCGGGCGTACGCCTTCGCCTGCATCGCCGTCAGATCGGCCGCGAGGGCCGGGGTGATGGCCCCGCCGGACGCCCGCAGCGCCGCCTCCGCGAAGGCCACCGCCTGCCGGAACTCCCCGAGCAGCAGCGACTGGTTGACCATCAGCGCGATCACATAGGCGCCGAAGGCCCGGTCCCCGCTGGCCTTGGCGAGCCGCAGCGCCTGGTGGAAGTAGCGCTGCGCGAGCCCGTGCGCGTCGGCGTCGTAGGCGCAGATCCCGGCCACCGCCACCAGTCCCCCGGTGGCCCGGTGCAGGGAGCGGCCCAGGGCGTCGCTGTAGGAGCCGCGCAGCCGGGGCGCGGCCTCGGTGGTGAGGAAGCCGACGATCCGGGCGCGGGTCGCGATGCCGCCGGCCTTGCGGTACATCTGCTCGTAGTGCGCGCGGGCCGCGCTGAGCAGGGCGATGTCGGCGGGCTCCACCCGGGTGAGGCCGGTGCGGGAGACGTCGGTGTCCTCCGGCGGGTTCTCCCACTCCCACACCGGCATCACCGCGGGCGTGCCGGTCACCGCGGGCGCGGTCGCGAGGGACGGTCGCTGCTGTTCGTCGGAGCGCCACAGGGCGGTGGCCCGGTCGACGAAGCCGGACAGCGGGGTGCCGGGCGCGGACGGGCCGCCGGGCACGCCGAACCCGATGTCGTCGAGGGTGACGGGCCGCCGCAGCCGCTCCGCCAGCACCTCGCAGATCAGGTCGGGCACCTGGCCGCGTGGTCGCTGTCCCTTCAACCACCGTGCCACGGCGGTGTGTTCGTAACGCAGGGCAAGTCCCCTGGCCCGTCCGGCCCGGTTCACTCGGGTCGCGAGCCCGGCGTTGGAGACGCCCGCCTCGTCCAGGAGGGCGTCGAGCAGGGTGTTGGGCTGCATGGCCCCTCCGGTCGCTCGGTGGACTCAGCGTAGCGGTGGCCGGATTCGGCCGGTGCGTTTTCGCACGGGGTGTGAACGAAGTACCCGTTCTTCCGGTCCGTGCGCGCTGCCGTCGGTGGAGCCGTACCGCTTGACTGGGCTTCTCGCCGGAAAGGCGAGGAACGGCCGGGCCGCCGGCTCCCCCTCGTACAGTGCGGTCGCCCGGTCCCGCGCCACCCGCCCCGCCGATCTGCCCGACACTCCGTGGCGGGGCGGGTGGCGCCCGTACCCCCGGGCCCTCCGCTCAGCAGTGGGTGGAGGGAGCGGGCCGGGGACGGCGCAGCCCGGGTTCGGCGGGCTGCGCCGGTACGCGGACGCGGTCGTCGCGGACGACGAGCAGGGCCGCGTCGTCGTCGAGCCGGCCGCCGGTGTGCCGCAGCAGCGCCCGGTGCACCCGCCGGACGACGGACTCGGGCGGCAGTCCCGCGCTCCGGGCGAGCGCCGCGTCGAGGGCGAAGAACCGGCCGCGGTGGTCGCGGGCCTCCTCCGCCCCGTCCGTGTGCAGCACCAGCGTCTCGCCGGGCAGCAGCCGCGCCCCGGTGTACGGGACGAGCACGGCCGGCAGCGGCAGGACGCCGAGCGGCGGCAGCGGCTCGCCCACGGGCAGCCGCTCCGTCCGGGCGCCGAGCCGATACGGGGCGGGGTGGCCGCAGTCGAGGACGGCGAGCCGACCGTCGGCGCGGATCTCCAGGAGCAGCAGCGTCACGAACTCCTCGGCCACCGGGTGCTCGGGCGCGCCGCCACCCCCGGCCGGGTGCTCGTCGCGCGCCCGCTCCCGCAGGTGCCGTTGCAGCGACCGCTCCAACCGCCGGAGCACACCGCCGAGTTCGGCCTCGTCGTGGGCGGCCTCCCGGAAGCTCCCCAGGACGGCGACGACGGCGCCCAGGGCGGCGAGCCCGTGGCCCCGCACGTCCCCGACGACGATCCGCACCCCGTACGGCGTCGCCACCGCCTCGTACAGGTCGCCGCCCACCGAGGCACCGCGCGCGGCCGACAACTGCCCGGCGGCCAGGGCGAGTCCGTCGAGCCGGGCGGGCGGCGGGCGCAGCAGCACCTGCTGGGTCGCCTCCGCCACGGCCCGCACCACCGCCAGCTCGCGCCGCGACCGCCGCCGCACGCCGAGGACCAGCCCCGTGCCGACGGCCAGGAAGACGACGCTGGTCACGATCTGCAGGGGCAGCCCCGGCTGCCGGGCCAGCGGACAGCCGAACTTCCACGCCACGGCCACGGCACCCCAGCCGACGGGCAGGGCGAGCGGGGCGGCGCCCCGGAGCCGGGACCCGAGGGCGGCCCTCGTCCGGCTGCGGCGGCTACGGCTGGTACGGATCATGTACGGCCCTTCCCGAGCCCCGACAGCGCCCGAAGGCCCTGCGGCACACAGGTCCGCCCCTGTGGCCGCGTCGATTCTGCCGACCGTACGGAGCACGGGGGAACACCCCCCGGCGATCTCACCCGAAGGAGTGAGCGCCCCCGGCGCGCCGCCCCACGCCAGGGCCGCGCCACGCGAACGGAGCACCGATCGTCGGCCCTGCGTACGCACACGGCCGGGCCCGGGAACGGCGGAGGGCCGCCCCGGGAACGGTTCCCGGGACGGCCCTCTCGTGGTGTGTCGCCGTGGTGTCAGGCGCCGCGCAGGACGGCGCCCGTGTGCTCGGCGGCCAGGGCGACCGCGGCGTCGCGGGCGGCGGTGGCCTCCTCGACGGTGAGGGTGCGGTCCGCGGCGCGGAACCGCAGCGCGTACGCCAGGGACTTCTTGTCCTCGCCGACCTGGTCGCCGGTGTAGACGTCGAACAGGCGGATGGACTCCAGGAGTTCGCCCGCGCCCTCGGTCAGGTACCGCTCGACCTCGGTGGACGGGACGGCCTGGTCGACGACCAGGGCGACGTCCTGGGTGGCGACCGGGAAGGCGGAGATGCGCGGGGCCTTCACAAGTCCGGTGCTCGCCCGCTCCAGGACGTCCAGGTCCAGCTCCATCGCGCAGGAGCGGGCCGGCAGGCCCAGCGCCTTCACGACGCGCGGGTGCAGCTCGCCGCCGTGGCCGGCGAGGGTCTTGACCCCGTCGATCTCCACGTGGAAGGCGGCGCAGCGGCCCGGGTGCCACGGGGCGTGCTGGTCGGCCTCGATCAGCAGCTCCGCGCCGGCCTCGGCGGCCACCGTGCGGGCGGCCTCGATCGCGTCGGCCCAGTCGGCCGGGCGGCCCTTGCCCCACCAGCCGGACTGCTCGCGGGCACCGGCGAGGACGACGGCGGCGCGGCGCGGCTGCCGGGGCAGCGCGGCGTTGACGCCGGCGATCTCCTCGTCGGTGGGACGGCGGTCCACGGGCAGGCGGACCGCGACCTTCGGCTCGCCCTCCGGGCGGAAGACCAGACCGGTCTCGAAGAGCGCCAGGTCGTGGCTGCCGCGGCTGTCGTTCCGGCGCAGCGCGGCGAGCAGGCCGGGGAGCAGCGTGGTGCGGAGCGCGGGCTCCTCGTCGGACAGCGGGTTGACGAGGGTGACGACCTCGCGGCGGGCGTCGTCCGCGTCGAGACCGAGCTGGTCGAGGGCCTGCTGCCCCATGAAGGGGTAGTTCAGCGCCTCGACGTAGCCGGCGCCGGCGAGGGCGCGGCCGACCCGGCGGTGGACGCGCTGGCGCTCGGTGAGGCCGCGGCCGGCCGGGGGCTTCGGCAGCGTGGAGGGCAGGTTCTCGTACCCCTCCAGGCGGATGACCTCCTCGGCGAGGTCGTTCGGCACGTAGAGGTCGGGACGCCATGACGGGACGGTGACGACGAGCTCGTCCTGGCCGTAGACGTCGCAGCCGATCTCCTGGAGGCGGCGGACGACGGTCTCACGGCCGTACGCGACGCCCGCGACCTTGTCGGGGTGGTTCGCCGGCATGGTGATGCTGTGGGGCGCGGAGGGCACGGCGATCTCGGTGACGCCGGCCTCGGCGGTACCGCCCGCGAGCAGCACGAGCAGGTCGACCGTGCGCTGCGCCGCGGCGGCGGCGGCCTGCGGGTCGACTCCGCGCTCGAAGCGCCTGGACGCCTCGGAGGACAGCTTGTGGCGGCGGGCGGTGCGGGCGATCGAGATCGCGTCGAAGTGCGCGGCCTCGATGACGACCTCGGTGGTGCCGGTGACGGCGCCGGTCTCGGGGTCGGTCACCGGGTCGGCGATCTCCGTGTCGGCGCCGCCCATGACGCCCGCGAGGCCGATCGGCCCACGGTTGTCGGTGATGACCAGGTCCCCGGAGTCGAGGACGCGCACGGTGCCGTCGAGGGTGGTGATCTTCTCGCCGGCGGCGGCGCGGCGGACCCCGATCGGACCGTCGATCCGGGTGCGGTCGTAGGCGTGCAGCGGCTGGCCGAGCTCGAACATCACGTAGTTGGTGACGTCGACGGCGAGCGAGATCGAGCGGACGCCGACCTTCTGCAGGCGGCGCTGCAGCCAGATCGGCGACCGGGCCTCGGGGTCGAGGCCGACGACCGTGCGCGCGGTGAAGCGGTCGCAGCCGACCGGGTCGGCGATCTGGACCGGGTAGCCGTACGAGTTCGGGGCGGGCACGTCGAGGAGCGCCGGGTCGCGCAGCGGCAGCCCGTACGCGATGGCGGTCTCGCGGGCGACGCCGCGCATCGAGAGGCAGTAGCCGCGGTCCGGGGTGACGGCGATGTCGAGGACCTCGTCGTACAGCTCCAGGAGGGCGGTGGCGTCGAGGCCGACCTCGTGCTCCGGCGGCAGGACGATGATCCCGTGGTCGGGGTCCTCGCCCATGCCCAGCTCCTCGCTGGAGCAGATCATGCCGCGCGAGACCTTGCCGTACGTCTTGCGCTCGGCGATACGGAAGTCGCCGGGGAGAACGGCGCCGGGCAGGGCCACGACGACCTTGTCGCCGACGGCGAAGTTCCGGGCGCCGCAGATGATCTCCTGAGGCTCGCCGGTTCCGTTGGCATGGCCGACGTCGACGGTGCAGAAGCGGATGGGCTTCTTGAACTCCGTCAGCTCCTCGATGGTGAGGACCTTGCCGACCACCAGCGGGCCGGTGAGGCCGGCGCCGAGCTGCTCGACGGTCTCGACCTCGAGGCCGGCGGAAATGAGCTTGGCCTGGACGTCACGGCCGGTCTCGGTCGCCGGCAGGTCGACGTACTCCCGCAGCCAAGAAAGCGGGACCCGCATCAGATCTCCATCCCGAACGGCCGGGTGAACCGGACGTCACCCTCGACCATGTCTCGCATGTCTTCCACGTTGTGCCGGAACATCAGCATCCGCTCGATGCCGAAGCCGAAGGCGAAGCCGCTGTACTTCTCCGGGTCCACGCCGCAGGCGACGAGCACCTTCGGGTTGACCATGCCGCAGCCGCCGAGCTCGATCCAGCCCTCGCTGCCGCAGGTGCGGCAGGGGCGGTCGGGGTTGCCGACGGACTCGCCGCGGCAGACGTAGCAGAGCATGTCCATCTCGGCGGACGGCTCGGTGAACGGGAAGAAGTTCGGGCGGAGCCGGGTCTTCATGTCCGGGCCGAAGAGCGCCTGGACCATGTGGTCGAGGGTGCCCTTGAGATCGGCCATGGTGAGGCCCTCGTCGACGGCGAGCAGCTCGATCTGGTGGAAGACCGGGGTGTGCGTGGCGTCGAGCTCGTCGGTGCGGTAGACGCGGCCGGGGCACACCACGTAGACCGGGGGCTCCCGGTCGATGAGGGTGCGGGCCTGGACCGGCGAGGTGTGCGTACGCAGCACGACACCGGACTCGTCGCCGGAGGTGCCTTCCGGGCCCTGGACGAAGAAGGTGTCCTGCATCTGCCGTGCCGGGTGGTCCGGCACGAAGTTCAGGGCGTCGAAGTTGAACCACTCGGCCTCGACCTCGGGGCCCTCGGCGACCTCGTAGCCCATCGACACGAAGACGTCGGCGACGCGCTCCATGAGGGTGGTCAGCGGGTGGCGGGCGCCGGCCGGGATCCGGTCGTACGGCAGGGTGACGTCGACGGCCTCCTCGACGAGGACACGGGCGTCGCGCTCGGCCTCCAGCTCGGCCTGGCGGGCGGCGAGCGCCTTGGAGACGGCGCCGCGGGCCTGGCCGACGAGCTTGCCGGCCGCGGCCTTGGCCTGCGGGGGCAGCGCGCCGATCTCGCGGTTGGCGAGGGCGAGCGGCGAGGTGCCGCCGGTGTGCGCGGTCTTGGCGTGCGCGAGCGCGTCGAGGTCGCCCGCGGCCGCGAAGGCGGCGAGCGCCTCGTCCCGCATGCGCTCGATCTCTTCCGGTTTCAAGGCTTCGACCTCGACCGGGTCGTACGACTTATTGGGTGCCGACATCTCTTCCCGTGTCTTCCGTTGGGCTTGGCTGGGGCGACCCCCGCTCGACGACAAGGGCGCAAACGTGCCAAAGGTCGAGTCTAACGGGGTGCGGGGAGGCGGATGAGCCCGTGGGGCCCCCGGGTGCTTCCGATCCCGTCGGGTCTCGATGGGTGAGACGTCAGACGAGGTGGGCCGGGGTGCCGACGGGCAGGGTAAATCGGAATTCGGCGCCGCCGCGCGGGCCGCGTCCGACGGTGATGGTGCCGCCGTGGGCCTCGACGAGGCCCTTGACGATGTAGAGGCCGAGGCCGGTGCCGCCGCGCTTGCTGCCGCGCCAGAAGCGGGTGAAGACGCGGTTCATGGACTCCTCGGGGATGCCGGGTCCCTCGTCGCGCACGGTGACCTCCGTCCCCTCCTCGCCGGTGCCGTCGCCCGCGGTGCGGGGCGCCACCTCGATGGTGACGGTTCCGGCGCCGTGGCGCACCGCGTTTTCCAGGAGGTTGCCGAGGATCTGGTCGATCTTGTCGGGGTCGGCCCAGAGCGCGGGCAGTCCTGGCCGGATCCGGACGAAGAAGCGGTCGGGGGCCTGGCCGCCGGTGGTGTGCACCTGGATGTGGCGGCCGATGGCGGCGGCGATGTCGACGGGCTGGCGGCGCACCTCGAGCCGTCCCGCGTCGATGCGGGAGATGTCGAGGAGTTCGGCGATGAGCCGTTTGATCCGGCCGGCGTCGGCGTCGACGGTCTCCAGCATGAGCCGCTTCTGCTCGTCGGTGAACCGCTCCCACTTGCCGAGGAGGGTGGCGGTGAAGCCCTTCACCGAGGTGAGCGGGGAGCGCAGTTCGTGGGCGACGGTGGCGATGAGTTCGGCGTGGCTGCGTTCGGAGCGGCGGCGGGCCTCGGTGCCGCGCAGCGAGACGACGACCCGGTGGACGGGTCCGGTGGGGTGCTCGCGGACGTACCGGACGGAGACGAGGACCTCGCGGCCGCCGGGCAGCAGCAGGTTCCGCTCGGGCTGGCCGCGCCGGATGGCGAGGCCGCCGTACGGGTCGGTGAGGCTCCACCAGCGGTGGCCCTTGAGGTCCTCCAGGGGGAGGGCCTGGTCGAGC
The DNA here is from genome assembly GCF_030010625.1 of Streptomyces sp. CC208A. Taxonomy (GTDB): domain Bacteria; phylum Actinomycetota; class Actinomycetes; order Streptomycetales; family Streptomycetaceae; genus Streptomyces. The sequence continues at coordinate 84,274 of NZ_JASCXN010000007.1, forward strand.
GGCAGGCCGATCGCCTCGGCGGCGGGGACGGCGGTGATGCGGCCGGCGGCGGCGTTGAAGCAGATCACGCGGCCCCGCTCGTCGGCGACGACGAGCCCGTCGGGCAGGTCGTCCGGGTCGATCCCGGGCCACGGCCCGGAGGCGTGCGCCCCTTCGCCGTGCCGCTGCGCGGACCGCGCGGGACTGTCCGTGCCGGCCGTCATCCCCGTCTCCCACCCCTCCGTGTCACCGCAGTGGGCCCCGAGTGCGTCACTCTACTGGGCGAGGGTGACCGGTGGCAGCCGGAAGGGCACACCGCGTGGCCGGTTCCCGACGGTCGGGTACGCCGGCGGGCGCGGGTCCGTGCCGGTTCAGGCGCCGCGGCGGGGGCGCTGGGCGCGGGCGGAGGCGTACAGGCAGACCGCGGCGGCGGTGGCGAGATTGAGGCTCTCGGCCTTGCCGTGGATGGGGACGCGGACGACGGCGTCGGCGAGCGCCCGGGTCTCCTCGGGCAGTCCCCATGCCTCGTTGCCGAAGATCCAGGCGGTGGGGCCGCCCATGGTGCCGGCGTCAAGCTCGTCGTCGAGGTCGTCGCGGCCCGCGCCGTCGGCGGCGAGGATGCGGACGCCCGCGCCCTTGAGGCCGGCGACGGCCCGCTCGACGGGGACGCCGACGGCGACGGGGAGGTGGAAGAGGGAGCCGACGGAGGCGCGGACCGACTTGGGGTTGTAGAGGTCCACGGAGGCGTCGGTGAGGACGACCGCGTCGGCGCCGGCGGCGTCGGCGCAGCGGAGCACGGTGCCGGCGTTCCCGGGGTCGCGGACGTGGGCGAGGACGGCGACGAGCTTCGGCCGGGCGGCGAGGATCGCCTCGAAGGGCGAGTCGAGGAAGCGGCAGACGCCGACGAGGCCCTGCGGGGTGACGGTCTGGGAGACCTCGGCGAGGACGGCGTCGGAGGCGTGGTGGACGCGGGCGCCGGCGGCGCGGGCGGCGTCGACGATGTCGGCGTACCGCTCGGCGGCCTCGACGGTGGTGAAGAGCTCGACGAGGGTGGGGGTCCCGTCCGGGCCGCGGTGGGCGACGGCCTCACGGACGGCCTGCGGCCCTTCGGCGAGGAAGAGGCGGTCCTTGCCCCGGAAGTTGCGCTTGGCGAGCCGCCGGGCGGCGACGACGCGCGGGGAACGCGGGGAGATCAGCTCGGGGGTGGACATGTGCCTGGGGCTCTCTGTCTCGGCTCGGCTCGGGTGGTACGGGGGTGTCAACGCGGCGGACCCGCAGGCGCGGGGCCTGCGGGTCCGGGCGGAAGCACTGCGGCCTGGAGGATCAGGCGGCGGCCTTCGGGGCGTTGACGTCGGCCGGGAGGGCCTTCTGCGCGACCTCGACCAGCGCGGCGAACGCGTTGGAGTCGTTGACGGCCAGCTCGGCGAGGATCTTGCGGTCCACCTCGATGTTGGCGGCCTTCAGACCCTGGATGAGGCGGTTGTACGTCATGCCGTTCTGGCGGGCAGCGGCGTTGATGCGCTGGATCCACAGCTGACGGAAGTCGCCCTTGCGCTTCTTGCGGTCGTTGTAGTTGTAGACCAGCGAGTGGGTGACCTGCTCCTTGGCCTTGCGGTACAGGCGCGAACGCTGACCGCGGTAGCCGGAGGCCTGCTCGAGGATCGCCCGACGCTTCTTGTGGGCGTTGACTGCCCGCTTGACGCGTGCCACTTCTTACTCCTTGTAGCGGGGTCGTGGTGTGTTCACACGACCCGGAAAACGGATGGGTCCCGGTCTTGGCCGGATGCCCTCGGAGGCCGAGGGCGGGAGATCAGGATCAGATGCCCAGCATCTTCTTGATCTTGGCGGAGTCACCCGGGGCCATCTCGGCGTTGCCGGTGAGGCGACGCGTCAGCTTGGACGACTTGTGCTCGAGCAGGTGGCGCTTGCCGGCGCGCTCGCGCAGGATCTTGCCGGAGCCGGTGACCTTGAAGCGCTTCTTGGCACCGGAGTGCGTCTTGTTCTTCGGCATAGCGCCGTTATCTCCTCGTCAGTGGCGCTCCCCCGGTGCGGGCACCGGACAGCCGGGAGCGTCAATTCTTCGTTTGGTGGTACCGGGCGGGACCCGGGGGCCGCCGCTGGGGCGGCCCCCTGGGATCACGCCTCGGCGTTCTCGGCCGACGTGTCGGCCGAAGCCTCCTCGGCACCGGCCGCCGGAGCCGCCTCGGGCGCGGTGCCCTGGCGCTCCGCCTTGCGCGCGGCCTGGGCCTCGCGCGCCTCGGCCATGGCCTCGGTCTTCTTCTTGTGCGGGCCGAGAACCATGATCATGTTCCGGCCGTCCTGCTTCGGGTTGGACTCGATGAAGCCCAGCTCCTGGACGTCCTCGGCGAGGCGCTGCAGCAGGCGGTAACCGAGCTCGGGCCGGGACTGCTCACGACCACGGAACATGATCGTGATCTTGACCTTGTCGCCCTGCTTGAGGAAGCGGACGACGTGGCCCTTCTTGGTGTCGTAGTCGTGCGGGTCGATCTTCGGCCGGAGCTTCATCTCCTTGATGACCGTGTGCGCCTGGTTCTTGCGCGCCTCACGGGCCTTCATGGCCGACTCGTACTTGAACTTCCCGTAGTCCATGAGCTTGCACACGGGCGGACGGGCGTTCGCCGCGACCTCGACCAGATCGAGGTCGTACTCCTGCGCGAGCTCCAGGGCCTTGGCAAGGGGGACGATGCCCACCTGCTCGCCGCTGGGGCCGACAAGACGCACCTCGGGAACGCGAATCCGCTCGTTGATGCGGGGCTCGGCGCTGATGGATCCTCCTCGGTAGCACCACGCGACCGCCATGGCGGACGGACACGTCACTTCACTTCATGGGGACCAACCGAGCGGGTGCACGAAAAATGCCCCGACGGGACACAGGCGGGGCTCCAAGGAAAACCGGAGCACCACCGCGTCGACCGCGGGGCGCGCATCGGACGGTTCCATCGTCCGTACGGAACGATGGGGACCGTCTGACCGGTGACCCGCCGCCCTCGCGGGCGGCCAGGTGGGAGATCGGAGCCTCCACTTGTGGGCCGGGCACGCAGGTGTCCGGCCGGTCATTACACAAGGTTAGCAGGACCCGGCGGTCGGCGCGAACCGTGCGCCCGCTTATCGTGTGGGGCATGAGCGAGACCCCTCAGAACGAGTCCCCGACCGCCGCCGACGCCTCCGGCGAGAACCCCGACTTCGAGGCCATGACCCGTGACATCGCGGAGGTCCCGGCGGTCGAGGTGATCGTGACCGTCGCCGTCAACCTGATGAGCGCCGCCGCGGTCAAGCTCGGCCTCACCGAGGAGGGCGACGAGCACAAGGACCTCGACGAGGCGCGCAAGCTGATCCACGCGCTCGCGGGCCTGCTCGACGCCAGCACGACGGAGATCTCGTCCTTCCACGCGGCCCCGCTGCGGGACGGCCTGAAGTCCCTCCAGCTCGCCTTCCGCGAGGCCTCGATCGTCCCGGACGAGCCGGGCCAGGGACCGGGCGAGAAGTACACGGGGGCGGTGTACGGCTAGGACCCAGGCCCGAAGGGCCGCGGGGGTACGGGGGTCGCCCCCCGGAAGACCGCAGCCACGGGGGCGGTGTACGGCTAGGAGGCGTCCGGCGCTTTCCCAGGAGCCGTCTGACTCTTTACGTAGAAGGGCTCGCCCGGAGGGGTGGCCGTGGCCGGCAGGAGTGCCAGGTCGAGGCCCCGCACCAGGCGGGCCCTCAGTGTTTCGTCGGCGGCCAGGACGCGGGCCACGCGCTGGGCGGTCTCGGCGGGGGCGGCGTCCTCGGCGAGGACGAGCGCGAGGGTGCCGTCGGCGGTGCCGGGGCCCAGGTGGGCGCGGAGGACGGCGGGCTCGGCGGCGACCGCGGCGCGGACCGCGTCCCGCACCGCCGGGTCGTCGAGCGGGTCGACGCTGGTGCGGCCCTCGGCGAGGGCGAACAGGGCGGGACCGCTCACCTGGTAGGGCACCGGCCCCGCCATGTCGAGGACGAGGGTGTCGGCCTTCTCGTGGACGAGGGCGGCGAGCGCCTGGTGGAGCGGGACGGCGACGGGCCGGGCCGCCGGGTCCCACAGGGCGAGCGAGGCGGTCGAGGTGAAGGCGGGCAGGCCGCGGCGGTCGCCGGCGGTCAGCGTCGGCACCGCCATGTCGCTGGTCTTCTCCTGCTTCAGGCCCGTCACCGGGTCGGTCTCCACCTCGCCGAGGACGGCGACGACGGGGACGAGGAGCCGGGCGTCCCGCAGGGCCTCCAGGACGGGGCCGTGTGCGGTGCGGTCCTCCGCCCAGGCCGCGAGGGCCGCGGCGAGCGCCGGGTCGGCGGTGCCGTCGTCGTCGGAGAAACCGGGGTCCGGAATGTTCTTGAGCTCCACGCCCCGAGCCTATCCGGCGGGGGCGGGGCCCCGGCCGCCGGGCCGTCAGCGGGGGCGGCCGGTCCGGTGGAGGACGACGGCGGCCAGCAGGAGGAGGACGCCGAGGCCCCCGGCGAGGGGGGCGAGGAGTCCCGGGGTGCCGCTCTCCTCGGGGGCCGGGAGGGGGCCGGGGCCGAAGTAGGGGCCGCGGTGGCCCGCGGTGGCGTTCTTCGGGTCGCCGCCCTTCAGCGCGGCGCCGGCCTCGATGGCGGCGGCCGGGTCGACCGTGCCGTACCCCTTGGCGTCGCTGCGGCCGCCCTCGGGCCGGTCGCGGGCGGTGTCGACGAGGAGCTTCTTGATCTGGGCGGGGGTCAGGTCGGGGTGGGCGGAGCGGACGAGGGCGACGGCGCCGGAGACGAACGCGGCGGCGGCGCTGGTGCCCCAGCCCTCGTAGTAGCGGCGGTCGGGGTCGGCGATGACGATGTCGTCGCCGGGGGCGCTGACCGTGGCGTACCAGCGGCGGGTGGAGAAGGAGGCACGGGCGCCGGAGCGGTCGACGGCGGTGACGGCGATGACGCCGGGGTAGGCGGCCGGGTAGGAGATGTGGTCGCCCTTCTCGCCGCCGTTGCCCGCGGAGGCGACGACGGAGACGCCCTTGGCGAGGGCGTACTGGACGGCGGCGTCCTCGCCGGGGTCCGGGTGGGCGGACTCGGAGTCGTCGCCGAGGGAGAGGTTGATGACGTCGGCGCCGTGGTCGGCGGCCCAGCGGATGCCCTCGGCGAGGGCGGTGCCCCGGGTCTTGCGGGCCCTGTCCCGGGCCTTGTCCTTGCCTTCGAGGATGACCCGGACAGGCAGGATCCAGGCGCCGGGGGCGACGCCGAGGACGCCGCTGCCGTCGGCCCAGCCGTGGCCGTGCCCGGCGATGATCCCGGCCATCGCGGTGCCGTGCCGGGCCCAGGTGGGGTCGCCCTGGGCGGCGCCGAAGCCGATGAAGTCCTTGCCCTCCATGACGGAGCCGACCAGGTCGGGGTGGTCGGCGTCCACGCCGGTGTCGAGGACGGCGACGGTGATGCCCTCGCCCTTGGTGGTGCGCCACGCCTCGGCGGTACGGAGGGTGTCGAGGCCCCACTGACGGTCGCGGATGGCGTCGGCGTGGGCGGGTGCGGCGGCGGGGAGCACGGAGAAGGCGGCGGCGAGGAGGACGGCGGCGGGCGCGGTGACCGCCGTATGGACACGGGTACGGGTACGGGACCGGCTCACCGCTGCCCCTCCTTCTCCTTGGCCGCGGCCTGGGCGGTGGTGCGGAGCTGCTTCTCCAGCCGCTCGGCGATGCCGAGGGCCTCGTGGCCGAGGCCGGACTGGGCCACGGCGTCCGTGCGGCCCTTCTTCATCGCCTCGTCGGCGCGGACCGGGCGGTCGAGAGCGCGGCCGTCGGCGAAGCCGGAGACGGCGGTGACGACGACGGGCAGGTCGGCGGGGGCGGTCACCCACCAGCCGGCCCGCTGGGCCGGGCCGAACCCGGCGGCGACGGTCCCGGCCCCGGGCAGCGCGGGCGGCACGTCCTGGCCGAGGCGGGCGGCGAGCTTCCGGCCGTCCAGGTCGCGCTGGGCGGTGACGTCGGCACGGGTGAAGACGAGGCCGACGGTGAGGACGCTGCTGGCGGTGGCGTCGGTGTACGTGGCACGCAGCACGCGCTCGCAGCCGAGGGGCCGCAGGGTGTCGAGGAGCCGGGGGGCGAGGGAGCCGGCGGCGCAGGGCGCGTCCGGGGCGACGACCACCCGGGTCCAGGTACGGGCGGAGGGCCCGGGTCCCGCCTGGGGGGCGGTGAGGGTGCGGGGGAAGAGGGTGTCGACGGGCGCGTTGTGCCACAGCTCCTTGGCCACGGCGTACTCGGCCGGCTCGGCGGGCTTCCCGCCCCCGGAAGCGGCGAGCCACACCCCGGCGAGGGCCCCGCCGATGAGCCCGAGCCCGAGCACCACACAGGTTCCGACGGCGAGCGGTCTCCCCCGCCGCCGCTCCCGTATCGGCCGCAGCCGCGTGGTCGTCTCGACGGCGGCCTCGCCCACGCCGTACGCCGGGAGGCGCACGGGCCGCAGCGGTGTGGCGGTCTCGACGGCGGGGACCGCCGTCCAGCCCTTTCCGCCTCCGGCAGGGGTACGGGAGGGGTGACCGGGCTCCGCACGCCGGGGGGCCGGGGGGTGCGCCGCGGTGGCGGCGGGCGCCGGGTGCGTGGCCGGGGTGGCCGCCGGACGGTGCGGCGGCCGGGCCGGCGGCAGCGGGGACGTACCGGACGAGCGCGGCGGGGCCGCGGCAGGCGCCGGAGGAGTGGCCGGGCGAGGCGGCGGTCCGGCCGGGGACGGCGCGGCCGCGCCGGACGGACGCTGCGGCGCGGGTGCCGGAGACGCGGGCGGGACGGCCTCCGGGCGGTGCGGCGGCCGGGCAGGCGGCAGCGGAGACGTACCGGACGGACGCTGCGGCGCGGGCGGGGCGGCCTCCGGGTGGGCCGGGTCCGCCGGACGCTGCGGCGGGGGCGTGGCCGGGGTGGCCGCCGGACGCTGCGGCGGGCGGGCCGGCGGCAGCGGGGGCGTACCGGACGAGCGCTGGGGCGCGGGCGCCGGGGGCTGGGGGGGTGTGTCGGGTGAGCGCCGGGGGGATGGGGTGAGGTGGGTGGGGAGGGAGGAGAGGGCGCTCTTCGGGGGCGTGGGGGGCGTGGGCTCCGGCGGGGTCGCGGGAAGGGGGAGGGTCTCGGTGACGCGGGGCGTGCGGGGGTTCTGCTCGCTGGTCATCCCGTCCCCATGCTCCTGCCGACAATGCCCGTCACTCTACGGGTTGTTCCCCGCCGGGCGGGAACTCAGGGGTACCCACCCCCCTGACGGTCTGGCAAGCTCGGGCCATGACTCCCCGTGCCGCCGACCTGGCCCGGTACGACCGGGCCACCGCCGCTCTGGACGCGCCCCTGGCGGTCGTCGATCTGGAGGCGTTCGACGCCAACGCGGACGATCTGGTGCGGCGGGCCGCGGGGAAGCCGATCCGGGTGGCGAGCAAGTCGGTGCGGTGCCGGGCGCTGCTCGAACGGGTGCTGGCCCGGGACGGCTTCGCCGGGATCATGTCGTTCACGCTCGCCGAGTCGCTGTGGCTGGCGCGGGCCGGGTTCGAGGACGTCCTGCTCGCCTATCCGTCGGCGGACCGGGCGGGTTTCGCGGAGCTCGCCCGGGATCCGAAGCTCGCCGCCGCCGTGACCGTGACGGTCGACGACGTGGCCCAGCTCGATCTGATCGACGCGGCCCGGGCCGGCGGTGCCGAGGAGGTGCGGGTCTGTCTGGAGATGGACACGGCGCTGCGGCTGCTGGGCGGCCGGGTGCGGATCGGGGCCCGGCGGTCGCCGCTGCGGACCCCGCCGCAGCTGGCGGAGCTGGCCCGGTCGGTGATCCGGCGGCCGGGGTTCCGGCTGGCCGGGCTGATGGCGTACGAGGGGCACGTGGCGGGCGTCGGGGACGCGGTGAGCGGCCGGCCGCTGCGGTCGCGGGCGGTCAGGGCGATGCAGGCGGTGGCGCGCCGGGAGCTGGCCGAGCGGCGGGCGGCGGTGGTCGGAGCCGTACGGGCGGTGGCGCCGGACCTGGAGTTCGTCAACGGCGGCGGCACCGGCAGCGTGCAGCACACGGCGGCCGAGGCGGCCGTCACGGAGATCGCCGCCGGCTCCGGACTCTACGTGCCGAGGCTCTTCGACGACTACTCGTCCTTCAGCGGCCGGCCGGCGGCGCTCTTCGCGCAGCCGGTGGTGCGCCGGCCCGGTGTCGGGGTCGTCGCCGTGCTCGGCGGCGGCTATCCGGCGTCCGGCGCGGCCGGCTGTGACCGGCTGCCCGTCCCGTACCTGCCGGAGGGGCTGCGCTACGACCCCCGGGAGGGGGCCGGCGAGGTGCAGACCCCGCTGCTCGGCTCGCCGGCCGACGATCTGCGGATCGGCGACAAGGTGTGGTTCCGGCACGCGAAGGCCGGCGAGCTGTGCGAGCGGTTCGAGGCGCTGCACCTGGTGGAGGGCGACCGGGTGGTGGACACGGTGCCCACCTACCGGGGCGAGGGCCGGACCTTCCTCTGACCGCTACAGCGGGGTGACGTAGGCACCCGAGAGGCCGCCGTCGACCAGGAAGTCGCAGGCGTTGACGAACGAGGCGTCGTCGCTGGCGAGGAAGGCGACGGCGGCCGCGATCTCGTCCGCCTCGGCGAAGCGGCCCACCGGGATGTGGACGAGCCGGCGGGCGGCCCGCTCGGGGTCCTTGGCGAACAGCTCCTGGAGCAGCGGGGTGTTGACGGGTCCCGGGCAGAGGGCGTTGACGCGGATGCCCTCGCGGGCGAACTGGACGCCGAGTTCGCGGGAGAGGGCGAGGACGCCGCCCTTGGAGGCGGTGTACGAGATCTGGCTGGTCGCCGCGCCCATGACCGCCACGAACGAGGCCGTGTTGATGATGGAGCCCTTCCCCTGGCGCCGCATGTACGGCAGGACGGCCTTGCAACAGAGGTAGACGGAGGTGAGGTTGACGTCCTGGACGCGCTTCCACGCCTCCAGGCCGGTGGTCAGGATGGAGTCGTCGTCGGGCGGGGAGATGCCCGCGTTGTTGAAGGCGATGTCGATGGAGCCGTAGGTCTCGAAGGCGGTGCGGAAGAGCGCCTCGACCTCCTCCGGGTCGGTGACGTCGACCTTGACGAAGGTGCCGCCGACGACCTCGGCGGCCGCCTTCCCGGCCCGCTCGTCGATGTCGCCGCAGACGACGTTCGCCCCTTCGGAGGCGAGGCGGTGGGCGGTGGCGAGGCCGATGCCGCTGCCGGCGCCGGTGATGACGGCGGTGCGGCCGACGAGCCGGCGGCAGATGGTCTCTTCGGTGCGCGTGGTCACAGTGCGGGGCCCTCCGTGCTGATGAAGACGTTCTTGGTCTCGGTGAAGGCGGTCAGGGCGTCGGGGCCGAGCTCCCGGCCGAGACCGGACTGGCGGAAGCCGCCGAACGGGGTCCAGTAACGGACGCTGGAGTGGGAGTTGACGGAGAGGTTGCCGGCCCGGACGGCGCGGGAGGCGCGCAGGGCGCGTCCGACGTCACGGGTCCAGAGGGAGCCGGAGAGGCCGTACTCGGTGGCGTTGGCGAGCCGGATCGCGTCGGCCTCGTCCTCGAAGGGGAGGACGACGGCGACGGGGCCGAAGATCTCCTCGACGGCGCAGGGGGCGTCCTCGGGGACGCCGGTGAGGACGGTCGGCGGATACCAGAAGCCGGGCCCCTCGGGCGCCTTGCCGACGATGGCCCCGGCGCCCTCGGGGACGTACGAGCGGACCCGGTCGAGCTGGGCGCGGGAGATGAGCGGGCCCATCTGCGTGCGCTCGTCCATCGGGTCGCCGACGGCGATCTCCTCGACGGCGGGGGTGAGGAGGGCGAGGAAGCGGTCGTACGCGCTCCGCTGCACGAGGATGCGGGTGCGGGCGCAGCAGTCCTGGCCGCTGTTGTCGAGGAAGGCCATGGGGGCCGCGGCGGCCGCCGCCTCGATGTCCGCGTCGGCGAAGACGATGTTGGGGCTCTTGCCGCCGAGTTCGAGGGTGAGCCGCTTCACCCGGTCGGCGGCCTTCGCCATGATCCGCCTCCCCACCCGGGTCGAACCGGTGAAGACGATCTTGGCGATGCCGGGGTGCTCGACGAGGGCGTTCCCGGCGACGGGGCCCTCGCCGGGGAGGACCTGGAGGAGGTGCTCGGGGAGGCCGGCCTCCAGGGCGAGTTCGGCGAGGCGGAGGGCGGTGAGGGGGGTGGCCTCGGCCGGTTTGAGGACGACGGCGTTGCCGGCGGCGAGGGCCGGGGCGGTGGCCCAGGCGGCGATCGGCAGGGGGAAGTTCCAGGGGGCGATGACGCCGACGACGCCGAGGGGTTCGAGGATCGTGAGGTCGAGGCCGCCGGGGACGGGGATCTGACGCCCGTTCAGGCGCTCGACTCCCCCGGCGGCGTAGTCGAGGAGGTCGCGGACGTTGCCCGCCTCCCAGCGGGCGTTGCCGATCGTGTGGCCGGCCTCGCGGACCTCCAGGAGGGCCAGTTCCTCGGTGTGGGCGTCGACGGCGGAGGCGAACCGGCGGAGCAGCCGGGCGCGGTCGGCGGGGGCCGCGGCGGCCCACGCCGTCTGCGCGGCGGCGGCCCGGACCACGGCGGCGTCGACGTCGGCGGGGGTGGCGGCGGGGACGGTGGCGACGAGTTCCTCGGTCGCCGGGTTCAGTACCCGGAGTGCGGTGGGCAAGGGGCTCGGTCCTCTCAGAGGCGTTCGAAGGAGCGGCGCAGTTCCCAGTCGGTGACCGCCGCGTCGAAGGCGGCGAGTTCGACGCGGGCCATGTTGTGGTAGTGGGCGACGACCTCGGCGCCGAAGGCCTCCTTGGCGATCTCGCTGGTCTCCCAGAGTTCGGCGGCCTCGCGCAGGGTGGTGGGGACGTGGGCGTGGTCGGCGGTGTAGGCGTTCCCGGTGCAGGGGGGCGGGAGTTCGAGGCCCCGCTCGATGCCGTGGAGGCCGGCGGCGATCATCGCGGCGACGGCGAGGTAGGGGTTGACGTCGCCGCCGGGCACCCGGTTCTCGAAGCGGGTGGAGGGGCCGTGGCCGACGACGCGGAAGGCGCAGGTGCGGTTGTCGGGGCCCCAGGCGACGGCGGTGGGGGCGAAGGAGCCGGGCTGGAACCGCTTGTAGGAGTTGATGTTGGGGGCGAGGAGGAGGGTGAGGTCGCGGAGGGCGGCGAGCTGTCCGGCGAGGAAGGAGCGCATGACCGGCGACATGGAGTGGGGGTCGTCCCCGGCCATCGCGTTGGTGCCCGTCGCGTCCCGGAGGGAGAGGTGGATGTGGCAGGAGTTGCCCTCGCGCTGGTCGTACTTGGCCATGAAGGTGAGGGAGACGCCCTCCTGGGCGGCGATCTCCTTGGCGCCGGTCTTGTAGACGGCGTGCTGGTCACAGGTGACCAGGGCCTCGTCGTAGCGGAAGGCGATCTCGTGCTGGCCGGGGTTGCACTCGCCCTTGGCGGACTCGACGGTGAGTCCGGCGGCGGCCATCTCGTTGCGGATGCGGCGCAGGAGGGGTTCGACGCGGCCGGTGCCGAGGACGGAGTAGTCGACGTTGTACTGGTTGGCGGGGGTGAGGCCCCGGTAGCCGGCGTCCCAGGCCTGCTCGTAGGTGTCCTTGAAGACGATGAACTCCAGCTCGGTGCCGACGTGGGCGGTGAGGCCGTGGGCGGCGAGGCGGTCGAGCTGGCGGCGGAGGATCTGGCGGGGCGCGGCGACGACGGGGCTGCCGTCGGCCCAGGTCAGGTCGGCGGTGACCAGGGCGGTGGCCTCGTGCCAGGGGATGCGGCGCAGGGTGGCGAGGTCGGGGCGCATGGCGAAGTCGCCGTAGCCGCGCTCCCAGGAGGACATCGCGTAGCCGTCGACGGTGTTCATCTCGGTGTCGACGGCGAGGAGGTAGTTGCAGCCCTCGGTGCCGTGGGCGAGGACCTCGTCGAGGAAGAAGGGGGCGGCGAACCGCTTCCCCTGGAGCCGGCCCTGCATGTCCGGGAAGGCCAGGACGACGGTGTCGATCTCGCCGCCCGCCACGAGCGCGCGCAGTTCCTCGACGGTCAGCGGGGGTGTGCGGTCTGCCACGGGACGACTCTCCTCGTTCGGCCTGCCGGGGGTCATAAGGTATGGGGGGAGACCATTGCTTGGGAAGTACGCGGGGAAGGGGCGAGGAGAAGGTGATCCGTACGAGTGAACCGGCCGGTCCGGCCGACCGGTTGACGCCCGTGCTGCGTCCGGTCCGGGCGGGGAACGGCTTCGAGGAGGCCCTGGAGCAGGTCCTCCAGGTGGTCCGCCTCGGCCTGGTCCCGGCCGGCGAACGGCTGCCCGCCGAGCGGGAGCTGGCCGGGCGGATGGGGATCAGCCGGGTGACGCTGCGCGAGGTCCTGAAGGTGCTCCAGGAGCAGGGCCTGGTGGAGAGCCGGCGCGGCCGGTACGGCGGAACGTTCGTGCTGCCCCGGACGCAGGGGCCCGACGAGGCGGAGCTGCGCCGCCGGATCGCCGCGGTCGACATGGAGGACACGCTGCGCTTCCGGGAGGTCCTGGAGGTGGGCGCCGCCGGGCTTTGCGCCGCGCACGGCCTGGACGCGGCGGGCGCGCGGCGGCTGCGGGAGGCGCTGGCGGCCACGCATGACGCGCCGCTGGCCGACTACCGCCGCCAGGACACGCTGCTCCACCTCACGCTGGCCGAACTCTGCGGCTCCCCCAGCCTGACGGGCCGGTACGCGGCGGTCCGCGCGACCGTCACCGACCTGCTCGACTGCATCCCCCTCCTCGTACGCAACCTGGAGCACTCGCAGCGGCAGCACACCGCGCTGGTGGAGGCGGTCCTGGAGGGGGACGCGGACGCGGCGCGCGAGGTGATGCGGGAGCACTGCGCGGGGACGGCGGCGCTGCTGCGCGGCTTCCTGGCGTGAAAGGTACGTCACCGCCCCATTGCGTTCTACAGTCGGCGCACGTCCCTCGGCCCCCAGGAGGCAGCCCCGTGACCAAGCCGCTCATCGGTGTGACGACCTATCTCGACCGGGCGCGCTGGGGGGTGTGGGACATGCCGGCGGCGCTGCTGCCCGCGCGGTACCCGGCGTACGTACGGGAGGGCGGGGGCCTCGTGGCGATGCTGCCGCCGGACGAGCCCGGCACGGCGGCCGCGGTGCTGGCCCGGCTGGACGGCCTGGTGGTGGCGGGCGGGGCGGACGTGGAGCCCGTGCGGTACGGGGCCGCGCCCGATCCGCGGACCGGTCCGCCGGCGCGGGAGCGGGACGCCTGGGAGCTGGCGCTGATCGACGCGGCGCTCGCCTCCGGCACGCCGCTGCTTGGCGTCTGCCGGGGGATGCAGCTGCTCAACGTGGCGCTGGGCGGGACGCTGACGCAGCATGTGGACGGGCACGTGGAGGCGGTGGGGGTGATGGGGCGGCACCTGGTGAAGCCGGTGCCGGGGACGCTCTACGGGTCCCTCGCCCCCGAGCCCGCCGAGGTGCCGACCTACCACCACCAGGCCGTGGACCGGCTCGGCGCGGGCCTCGTGCCCTCGGCGTACGCGGAGGACGGCACGGTGGAGGCGGTGGAACTGCCGGGGCCGGCCTGGGTCCTCGGGGTGCAGTGGCATCCGGAGATGGGCGAGGACCCGCGGCTGGCGCGCGGCCTGGTGGCGGCGGCCGTACGGAGGTGAGGGGCTCACTCTCCCCGTACCACCACCGCAAGGAGCCGCACCGTGTCCACCCGACTCGTCCTCCACTCCGCCCGCCTGCTCGCCCCCGGGGCCGGGGCCTTCCTCCCGGGGAGCGCGCTCGACGTGGGCGAAGACGGGCGGATCGCCGCGCTCGGCGACGACCGCAGGATACGGGAGCTCGCCGGGGCGGCGACCGTCGTCGACCTGAAGGGCGCCGTCGTCGCCCCCGGCCTCGTCGACGGCCACCTCCACCCCGTCACCGGCGCCGAACTGACCGGAGGACTCGACCTCTCCGGCTGCGCCGACCTCGCCGGCGTACGGGAAGCGCTCGCGCGCGAGGTCCGCAAACTCTCCTGCATCGACTGGTTGTTCGCCTGGGGACGCGACCCGAACGTCTTCGGCGACGAGCCGGCTGGCATCGCCCCCCCTCGGCACCGTCCTCGACGGCGTCCCCGCCTTCCTGCTGCTCTTCGACGCGCACTCCGCGCTCGCCTCCCACCGCGCCCTCGCACCCGCCGGCATCGACGGCCCGCGCACCTTCGACCAGGCGTCCGCCGAGTCCGGGGCGGCGCCCTGTGGCGGGTCGCCGGCGTGAAGCTCTTCGTGACTCCTCCACCCCCTGAAGGGGGTGGCTTCTCGCTATGCCGGTTGGGCGTCGCGACGGACCAGCCCGGCCCGTAGAACGTTGAGTGCCCCAACGTGGTCAGCACGTGCCTGGTGGCCGCAGCCAACGCAGCGGAACTTCTCTTGTGTGGGCCGGTTCCCCTTGGCGGTGTGCCCGCATTCGGGGCACTCGCGGGAGGTATTGCGAGGGTCCACGGCGATCACTTCCCGCCCAGCGCTTTCAGCCTTGGCGTGCAGGATCGTCAGGAACACCCCCCATCCGGCATCCGAGATAGAACGGTTGAGTCCGGTCTTGGCTGCGGCCCCGTTAGGCAGGAAGCCGCCCGGCTGGTCGGGGTCCGGCTTGGGTGCGGGCGCCTTGACCATGTTGCGGATCTTGAGGTCTTCGTGCGCGATGACATCGTGCTCGCGCACGAGGTCAAGCGCGGTCTTGTGCGCGTGGTCCAGGCGCTGACGGCGGACCTTGCGGTGCAGGCCGGCAACCTTCTGGACGGCCCGCTGGTGGTTCTTCGTGCGCTTGTCGCGGCGCACACGGGGAAAGCGGGACAGCGCCCGCTGTGCGGCTTCGAGCTTCGCGGCAGCCTTGCGCCCGTGACACGGGTTGGGCACGAACTCACCGTTCGAGTCGGTGAGGAAGTTGGCTATGCCCAGGTCGATTCCGACCACGCTGCCGGTCGCGGGCAGCGGCTCGGGCTCTGGCCGTTCGGCGGCCAGGACGACGTACCAGCGCTTTCCCTCGCGCTTGACCGACACGGTCTTGACCTTGCCGGCCACCGGCCGGTGCTGGTTGACCCTGACGTGACCCACGCCCTGGAAGCGGACACGGGTGACGGGGTCGTGCGGGGTGGAGCCCCAGCGGCAGCCGTCGCCGTCCCTGGGGAAGTCGACGGTGTCGAACCAGTTGACCCCACGGAAGCGTGGGTATCCGGGCGTGTCCCCGGCTTCGATACGGCGGAAGAACGCGGCGAACGCCTTGTCCAGGCGGCGAAGCGTCGCCTGCTGCGAGGAGAATGACCAACGTCCCTGACGTTCCGGGTCGAAGGCCCGGATGTCCTTGAGCTGCGCGGACTGCTGCCCGTACTTGATGCTGGTCTTCGAGCTGTGGCGGTAGGCGTCGCGGCGTTCCTGCAAGGCCCCGTTGTAGAGCGAGCAGTGGTCGGCGAGCATCGCCGTCAGTGCGGCCCTCTGGCCCACGGTGGGCCGCATGAGGAACTTGTACGCACGGATCACCCGACCCACCCCCCTCCCGGTCAGCTCTGAAGATCGTATCCACGCTTGACACATATCGCCGCATCAAGAACAAAACTCATATATTCACACCCGGGTGGCGTCATACTTGAAGGCTACGAAGGATCATGCGCAACGTCTGCCAGGACTTCGAGGCCCACCTGATCGAGGCCAACGGCGAGGCCGATCATGTGCACCTCCTGGTGCGCCACCCGCCGAAGGTCGCCCTGTCGAACCTGGTCAACAGCCCCAAGGGCATAAGCTCCCGGTACCTGCGGGCCGAGTTCACCAGCCGCGTCAACCGCGCCACCCAGCACGGCCGCTTCTGATCCCGGCTCCTCCTTCGCCGGATCCTGCGGCGGCGCACTGCTCCAGGCCGTCAAGGACTACATCGAGAACCAGAAGCGGCCCGCCTGACCGTCACAGCGGAGGCGCAGCGAACTCCGGCGCTTCGCGCCCCCGCTCCAAGGACGGCGTTCCCTTCCGGCCTAAAGGCCGGGATTCCCTGCCGAGACAGGGATGGACGGCACGATCGACAACGGCACCGCGTGGCTGGAGAGGCCCGACCACCACGGCGAGTCCACGCACGCCTTCTGGCCGGACCCCGAGGCGTACACCGGGATCGTCGGCGCCCTGCACCGGGCCGGGGTGCCGACGGCGACCCACGCCATCGGCGACGCGGCCGTACGCCACGCCCTCGACGCCGTCGAGAAGGCGCGGGCGACCGGCGGCGACCCGGCGGTGCGCCACCGGATCGAGCACATCGAGACCGTGCCGGACGACACCCTGGGCCGCTTCGCCGCACTGGGCGTGACCGCCTCCATGCAGCCCACCCACTGCTGCGACTTCACCCGCGCCGACCACACCGACAACTGGTCGCGCCGGCTAGGAGAGGAGCGTGCCGGACGCGCCTGGCGCTGCCGCGACCTGGTGGACTCCGGGGCGACCGTGGTCCTCGGCTCGGACTGGCCGATCGCGCCGTTCCCGCCGCTCGGCGTGCTCGCCGGCGCCGTGCACCGCCGCCCGACCCGCGACCTCACGCAGCCGCCGCACGGCCCCGGGCAGGCGCTGACCGCGCTGGAGGCGCTGCGCGGCCTGACGACCGGCCCGGCGTACGCGGCGGGCGAGGAGCGGACCGCCGGCCGGCTCGCGCCCGGACACCGCGCCGACCTGACGGTCCTGGCCGCCGACCCGCTCACCACGCCGGCCGCGGAGCTCCCGGACGTCCCGGTGCTCCTCACGGCGGTCGACGGGCGCGTCACCCACCGGGCGCCGCGGCTGTAGCCTGCCTCAGCCGCCCGGCCGGGCCCTCGTCAGGGAGAGCAGGTCGCGGGCCGGGCCCGTGGGGCGGTGGCCCGTCGGCCAGACGGCGCGCAGATCGCGGCTGAGCCGCACGCCCTCGACCGGCACGGCGACCAGCCGGCGGGACGACAGCTCCTCGGCGATCGCCAGCTCGCTGAGGACCGCCGGGCCCGCGCCGCTGACCGCCGCCGCCTTCACCGCGGTGGTGGAGGCCAGTTCGAGGAGCGGGCGGGCGAGGCCGCCGTGCCCGGCGAGGGCCGCGTCGAGGACCTGCCGGGTGCCCGAGCCCTCCTCCCGCAGCACCAGCGGCGTCGCCGCCAGCTCGGCCGCGCCGACCGGGCCGCGGCGGCGCGCCCACGGGTGGGAGGGCGCGGTGACCACGGCGAGCCGGTCGTGGGCGACGACCGTGCCGTCGAGCCCGTCCGGCACGGCCAGGCCCTCGACGAACCCGAGGTCCGCCTCCCCCGCGAGCAGCCGCTCCGCGACCATCGCCGAGTTCCCCGCCTGGAGCGACACGGCGGTGTCCGGGCGCTCGGCGCGCAGCGCGATCAGCCACCCCGGAAGGAGGTACTCGGCGATCGTCATCGAGGCGGCCACCCGCAGCCGCGAGTCCCGGCGCCCGCGCAGCGCCTGCACCCCCGCGTCGAAGGCCTCGGCGGACTCCACGATCCGCCGCGCCCAGTCGGTGACCAGCGCGCCCGCGTCGGTGAGCCGGGAGCCGCGCGGGGAGCGGTCGACCAGCGCCACGCCGAGCTGCCGTTCCATGGAGCGGATCCGGCTGCTCGCGGCGGGCTGGGTGATGCCGACGTCTCGGGCGGCGGCGCCGAGGCTGCCGTGCCGGGCGACGGCGAGGAGGAGTTCGAGGGCGCCGAGGTCCGGGACGCGGTGGGAGAGGTGCGCGGTGCCCGACTCGCGGCCGGCGCCCGCCTTCGTACCACCGCTTCCCGTCGCCAGGAAGGCGGCCCCGGCCGTCGTTCCCCCCGTGCCCCGTTCCGGACCCGTACCGCCCCCGCTGCCCCCATGCTCCCTGCTCATAAGGCCAGCTTATGACGTCATAGCCGCATGATCCCTGGTGGGGGCGGGCCGGAACGGCGACGGTGGAGCCATGGCAAGCCTCGCACCCTCCCGCCCCCTCCTCGGCGCCACCACCCCGCGCGCCCGCGTCTCCCGCTCGGTCCGTCACCTCGGGCCGAACTGGTACGCCTCCGTGATGGGCACCTCCGTCGTCGGCACCGCGGGCGCCGCGCTCCCCGTCACCGTGCCCGGTCTCCGTACCGTCTGCACCGCCGTCTGGGCGCTCTCCCTCGCGATGCTGCTGACCCTGCTCACGGCCAGGGCCGCGCACTGGCTCCGCCACCGCGACCAGGCCCGCGCCCACCTCCTCGATCCGGCGACCGCGCCCTTCTACGGCTGTCTGTCGATGGCGCTGCTCGCCGTCGGCGGCGGCGCCCTGACGCTCGGCAAGGACTGGTTGGGCCTGCCGGCGGCGGTCACGCTCGACGCCGTCCTGTTCACCACCGGCACGGCGGTGGGCCTGGTGGCCGCCGTGGCCGTGCCGTACCTGATGGTGGTCCGGCACCGGATCGAGCAGGCCTCCCCGGTCTGGCTGCTGCCGGTCGTCGCGCCCATGGTCTCCGCCGCGCTCGGCCCGCTGCTCCTCCCCCACCTGCCCGAGGGCCAGGCCCGGCAGACCCTCCTGATCGCCTGCTACGCGATGTTCGGCATCAGCCTGCTCGCCACCCTGGTGATGCTGCCGCTCGTCTTCGGCCGGCTGGTCCTGGACGGGCCGCTGCCGCTCGCCCTCACCCCCACGCTCTTCCTGGTCCTCGGCCCGCTCGGCCAGTCGACCACCGCCGCCAACGGCTTCGCCGACGCCGCCGCCGGGGTGCTGCCGGGCACCTACGCGCACGGCTTCGCCGCTTTCGCCGTCCTCTACGGCGTGCCCGTCATGGGCTTCGCGCTGCTGTGGCTGGCGCTGGCCGGGGCGATGGTGGTGCGGGCCCGGCGCGCGGGGATGGGCTTCGCGATGACCTGGTGGGCCTTCACCTTCCCCGTCGGCACCTGCGTCACCGGCGCCGAGGGGCTGGCCCGCCACACCGGCCTCGACGCCTTCCGCTGGCTGGCCATCGCCCTGTACGCGTTCCTCGCCGCGGCCTGGCTGGTGGCCGGCGTCCACACCGTGCGCGGTCTCGTCAGCGGAGCGCTGCTCGCAGGGCCCGTGCGAGGAGCCGGGGCGCCCGCGCCAGGGACGGCCCGTACCAGGTGAGCATCCGCCCGTCGACGAGCGCGGCCGCGGCCCCGGGGAACGCCTCGGGGCCGTCGTCGGCGGTGAAGCGGTACGGCTCGTCCGGGAGCACCACCAGACACGGCCGGGCCGCGGTCAGCTCGTCGAGCGGGACCTTCGGGTAGCGCTCGGGGTGGTCCGCGTACAGGTTGCGGACGCCGAGGCGGGCGAGGAGGTCGCCGGCGAAGGTGTCCCGGCCGAGCACCATCCAGGGCCGCCGCCAGACCGGTACGACGGCGGTGATCCCCTCCCCCACCGGTTCGACGGCGGCCCAGGCGTCCTCCGCCTCCGCCAGCCAGCGGGGGCGACGGGGCGCGCCGCAGGCGGCGAGGACGTCGCCGAGGACGGTCAGCCCCTGGTCGAGGGTGCGGATCTCGGTGACGAGGACCTCGGCGCCGCCGCCTTGCAGGGCGGCCAGGTCGGGGGCCCGGTTCTCCTCCTCGTTGGCGAGGACGAGGTCGGGGCGCAGGGCGAGGACCGCGGGCACGTCGGGGTTCTTGGTGCCGCCGATCCGGGCGACGCCGAGCCCCGCGGGGTGGCTGCACCAGTCGGTGGCACCGACGAGAAGCCCGGGCGCGGTGACGGCGACGGCCTCGGTGAGGGAGGGCACGAGGGAGACGATCCGCGGGGTCCGGCCCCTGAGCTGGGTCACGCCGTGGGTCACGCCGTGGGCCATTCCGTGGGCCATTCCATGGGTCATTCCTCCTCGACCTCGACGTGGTCGGCGACCGCGACGACGAGGAGGCGGGTGCCGGGCTCGGTGGCGCGCCAGCGGTGCCGGACGCCGCCGGAGAGGTAGAGCGTGTCGCCGCGGCCGAGCCGGTGGGCGCGGCCCTCCGCCTCGACCTCGGCGGCGCCGTCGGCGACGTACAGCAACTCGTCGTTGCGGTGCTGGAATTCACGCCCTGCGTCCTGTTCGCCGGTGAACTCCAGGGCGTGCAGCTGGTGTCGGCCGCGGACCAGGCGCCGTACGCCCTCCGGCATGGCCTCGGCGCCCTCGTCGGCACGGACGGCGTCGACGGTGCGGGCGGCCTCGGCGACGGCGAGGAGTTCCGCGGCGGTGGTCTGGAGGGCTTCGGCGACCAGTTCGAGGGAGCGGCGGCTGGGGCGGGCGCGCTCGTTCTCGATCTGGCTGAGGAAGGGCACGGAGAGGCCGCTGCGGGAGGCGACGACGGCCAGGGTGAGCTGGAGGGCCCGTCGGCGCCTCTTGACGGCCGCGCCCACGCGGGGTGCTTCCTTCTCGTCCATGGCGGCTCCCTCCCTCTGCTGGCTGCCTCGTCGCGTACCGGCCGGTTACCTGAACCTTACGCAGCTTTGGGCCGGGGTTTCTCGTCGTGGCGGAAAGGGAGCCGGAAGGGGGCCGGGAAGGGGGGCCGTCGGTCACCTCGGGCGACCGCTCCCTCCCGTTCGGTGAGCGTCTCCGGGCGCGGGTGGTTCCGTGTCGGCAAGGTCTCCGGGCGTGGGCGATCCCGTCGCTTCCGCCGCGGTGTCGGTGGGGTGCGGCATGATCGGGGTGTGACGCGACGCCTGATGCTCCTGGACACCGCAAGCCTCTACTTCCGCGCGTACTTCGGCGTGCCGGACTCGGTCCGGGCCCCGGACGGGACGCCGGTGAACGCCGTGCGGGGCCTGCTCGACTTCATCGGCCGGCTGGTCCAGGACCACCGGCCGGACGACCTGGTGGCCTGCTGGGACGACGACTGGCGGCCGCAGTGGCGGGTGGACCTCATCCCCTCGTACAAGGCGCACCGGGTGGCCGAGGAGACGGAGACCGGCCCCGACGAGGAGGAGATCCCGGACACGCTCTCCCCGCAGGTGCCGGTGATCGAGGACGTCCTCGCGGCGCTCGGCATCGCCCGGATCGGGGCGGCGGGGTACGAGGCGGACGACGTCATCGGCACGTTGACGGAGCGGGCGAAGGGCCCGGTGGACATCGTCACCGGCGACCGGGACCTCTTCCAACTGGTCGACGACGAGCGGGCGGTCCGGGTGCTGTACCCGCGCAAGGGCGTCGGCGACTGCGACCTGGTGGACGCGGAGCTGATCCGCACGAAGTACGGGGTGCGGCCCGACCAGTACGCGGACTTCGCCGCCCTGCGCGGCGACGCCAGCGACGGCCTGCCCGGCGTCAAGGGCATCGGCGAGAAGACGGCCGCGCAGCTGATCACCGAGTACGGCGACCTGGCGGGCGTGCGGGCGGCGGCCGGGGACCCCGCCTCGAAGCTCACCCCGGCCAAGCGGCGCGGGATCGTGGAGGCGGCGGCCTACCTGGACGTGGCGCCGACGGTGGTCCGGGTGGCGCGGGACGTGCTCCTGCCGGAGTTCGACCCGGCCCTTCCGGCGGCCCCGCGCGATCCCGCCGCCCTGGAGGCGCTGGCGGCCCGCTGGGGCCTCGGCGGGGCGGTCGGCCGACTGCTGCCGGTGCTCGCGGGCGGCCGTACCGGAAGGTGACCACCGGCGGGGTGCTAACTTAGGCATACCTAAGTCTCAGGTGTGCCGCACCGCATCACCCCCAGGCAGTCAGGAGAGTCCGCCGTGGCAGAGCAGCCGGCCCGCAAGGCCCCCCGGGCCACCGAAGCGCACGTGGTGCGCACCGAGCGGATCACCCCGCACATGGTGCGGGTCGTGCTCGGCGGCCCGGGGCTCGACGGCTTCGACGCCGGCGCCTTCACCGACCACTACGTGAAGCTGCTCTTCGCCCCCGAGGGCGTGACCTACCCGGAGCCCTTCGACATGGAGCGGATCCGGGCCGAGTACCCGCGCGAGCAGTGGCCGACCACCCGCACCTACACCGTGCGCGCCTGGGACCCGGACCGGCGCGAGCTGACCGTGGACTTCGTGGTCCACGGCGACGAGGGCCTGGCGGGCCCGTGGGCGGCCCGCGCCCAGGCCGGCGAGACGGTACGGTTCCTCGGCCCCGGCGGCGGCTACGCCCCGGACCCGGCGGCGGACTGGCACCTCCTCGTCGGCGACGAGAGCGCACTGCCGGCGATCGCGGTGGCCCTGGAGCGGCTGCCCGTCGGCGCGCGGGCGCACGCCTTCGTCGAGATCGAGGACGCGGCCGACGAGCAGAAGTTCGCGACCGCGCCGGGCGTCGAGGTGACCTGGCTGCACCGCTCGGGCCGCCCGGTCGGCGAGGCCCTGGTCGAGGCCGTACGCACCCTGGTCTTCCCGGCGGGCGACGTCCACGCCTTCGTCCACGGCGAGGCCGGCTTCGTGAAGGAACTCCGCCGCCACCTGCGCATGGAACGTCAGGTACCGCGCGAGCGCCTGTCCATCTCGGGGTACTGGCGCCTGGGCAAGACGGACGAAGCCTGGCGCGCGATCAAGCGCGAGTGGAACGAGCAGGTGGAGCGGGAGCAGGAGCCCCCGCAGGCTGCCTGACCGACCATGACGTCATGACATGAGGGGGAAAGGCCGGCGCGCCCTTCCCCCTCCCCCCTTCCCTCCCCCCTCCCCGCGCTCACTCCGCCCCGCCGCCGAAGAGGCGGTCCGAGGCGTCGATGTGGGCGAGGCGGCGGAGCGCGGAGAAGAGCGCGTCGCCGAGGACGGTGCCGACGGCGACGCTCTCGACGAGATCCTCGCGGGCCACGTGGTGCGCGACGTACTCCAGGTCGACCCGGGCGACCTGTTCGGCCGCGTCCGCGTAGACGTCGAGCACCTCGGCGAACCGCCCGTGGCCGACGGAGTCGAGGGCGGTGAGGGCGACCGCCAGGGCCTGACTCGCCGGACTCTCCGTACGACAGCGCCAGCCCCGCTCGTCGATCAGCGTCTCGACCCGCTTGCGCGCCTCGGCCGACCCAAGGCCCCCGCCCTCGTCCTCGTCCTCACCTCCGGAGGGCTCACCCCCCGAAGCCCCTTCATCGGAGTGGGGCCCGATCCGTCGGGCTGCCTCGCCCAGCAGGTCATGAAGGGGCCGGTCGGGATCGTCGACGGCCGCGATCACCTCGCCGACGGCCGCCACGGACATCCCGCCGACGTCGATCAGGGCGCGGATCAGGCGGAGCCGCCGCACATGCGTCTCCTCGTACGCGGCCTGGTTCGGGCTCGTCAGCCGACCGGCCGGGAGCAGCCCCTCCCGCACGTAGAACTTGATCGTGGGCACCGAGACCCCGGTCCTGCGGCTCAACTCACCGATGCGCACCGCGTGTTCACCTTTCCACTCCACTCCCGGCCTTGCCGGACTCCCCTCCATCATAGATAGTGGCACTATCAGATAGCGGTAAGCGCCACTATCCATACTGACTACGGGGGGATCCGTATGTCCACACGCCCGTCCACGCCCGCGCCCACCACCGCCCCGACACCTCCGACCCCGCCCGCCAACGGCCGCCTGCACCGACCCCTGCTCTGGTTCGCCGCGGCGATGGCCGTCTTCGCGGTGATCAGCGCGGGCGGGATCCTCTTCGACGACCGGATCCTCGTCGGTGTCCCGATCTGGTCGAAGCCCTTCAAGTTCGCCGTCTCGTTCGTCGCCTACTCGCTGTCGCTCGCCTGGATGCTGAGCCTCCTGCCGCGCGGCCGACGGGTCGGCTGGTGGGCCGGCACCGTCGTCATGACCGCCAGCGCCCTGGAGATGGCGCTGATCACCCTCCAAGTGATCCGTGGCAGGCAGAGCCACTTCAACCAGGAGACCCCGTTCGACGCCGCCGTCTTCCAGGCCATGGGCCTCACCGTGGTGGTCCTCTGGCTGGGCGCCCTGGCCATCGCCGTCCTCCTGCTACGCACCCGCTTCCTCGACCGCGCCACCGCCTGGGCGGTCCGCCTCTCCTCCCTGATCGCCCTCGCGGGGGCCGCCGCCGGCTTCCTGATGGTCCAGCCGACCCCCGAGCAGCGCGCCGCCACCGACCCGGCGATCGTCGGCGCCCACAGCGTCGGCGTCCCCGACGGCGGCCCCACGCTCCCGGTCACCGGCTGGGCCGCCACCGGCGGCGACCTGCGCGTCGCCCACTTCTTCGGCATGCACGCCCTCCAACTCCTGCCGCTGCTCCTCCTCGTCCTGACCGCCCTGGCCCCCCGCCTCCCCCGCCTCGCCGACCCCCAGGTCCGCCTCCGCCTCGTCCTCACCGCCTCGGCCGCCTACGCCGCCACCTTCGCCCTCCTCATCTGGCAGGCCCTCCGAGGCCAGCCCCTCCTCCACCCCGACACCACCACCCTCACCACAGCAGCCGCCCTCACCACCCTCACCGCGGCAGCCACCCTCCTCTCCCTCCGGGGGCCGCGTCCTGCGCGCGGATGATCTGCGGGCCCTGGCGCTCGCCCTGGTAGCGCCGTGACGTCTCCGGCGCCGCCGTCTCACCGCGTGGGTGTCACCGCGCCCGCACCCGGGCCCGTACCTCGCGGTCCGGTTGGAGGGTGAGGCCCGGGACCGGGCGTATCTCCTCGGCTTCGATGTCCAGGTGGTAGCGGCGGGCCAGGGTCGCGAGGACGAGGACCGCTTCGACGAGGGCGAAGCGGGTGCCGAGGCAGACGCGGGGGCCGCCGCCGAAGGGGTACCAGGCGTATTCGGGAATCTCCTCCGCCGGCCGGCCCTCGTCGTCGGTGAGCCAGCGCTCGGGGCGGAAGGCCTCCGGGTCGCCGTACCAGCGGGGGTCGCGGTGGGTGGCCCACTGGCTGGACCAGATGCGGGTGCCGGGCGGAATCGGTGTGCCGCCGAGGGTGGCACCCTCCTTGGCGATGCCGGTGAGGAGCCAGATCGTGGGGTAGAGCCGCAGGCTCTCCTTGACCACGGCCTGGGTGTAGGTGAGCGACGCGTAGTCGTCGTAGCCGGGCTCGTGGTCGGCGAGGACCCGGTCCAGTTCCTCCGTCAGCGCCTGCCGCACCCGTTCGTCGCGGGAGAGCAGGTACCAGGCCCAGACGAGGGTGGAGCTGGTGGTCTCGTGGCCGCCGACGTAGAGCGTGACCGTCTCGTCCCTGATCTCCCGGTCGGAGAGCGGGGCGCCGGTCTCGTCGCGGGCGGTGAGGAGCCGGCTGAGGAGGTCCGGGCGGTCCTCGCCGCCGTCGCGGTGGTGGGAGACCAGGCGGGAGACCTCGGCGTCGATGACCGCGGTGGCCTTCCTGATGCGGGCCCGGCCCGGGGTGGGGACCCAGTCGGGCAGGAGGGCTCCGATGCCGCTGAGCTCCGCCCCGATCTCCTGCTGTGCGACGTCCATGGCCCGGCCGATCGCCTCGGCGTCGGCCGCGGTGTCCGCCCCGAAGACGGTGCGGACGGCGATGAGCTGGGTGAGGGCGGCCATCTCCTTCTTGATGTCGACCCGCTGCCCGTCGGTCCAGCGGTCGGCCAGGGCGACGGCGCACTCCGCCATGGTGGCCGCGTAGGAGCGGACCTGCTTGGGGCGGACGGACGGCTGGACCAGGGAGCGCTTGCGGCGCCAGTCGCGCCCCTTGGCGACGACGACTCCGTCGCCGAGCAGGGTACGGAGGGCGACGCCCAGGTCGGGCTGGTCGAAGGTGTGCTCGATCTCGGTGAGCAGTTCGCCGATGGCGTCCGGGTGGGCGATGAAGAGGGCGGGGCTTGCGCCGAACCGCCAGCGGACGAAGTCGCCGCGCTCCCGCAGCCGTTCGAAGAAGGCGAGGGGGTCCTTGCCGAAGGCCGGGAGGTTGCCGAGCAGCGGCACTCCGCGCGGTCCTTCGACGATGGTGATGCCGGCCTCGGCCCCTTCCGGCGGCGTGGCGCTGTCGGATCCGGCCCCGGGCCCGGTATCGGGTTCGATCTCGGCTCCGGTATCGGTGTCGGCGCGTGTGGTCATGTGCGTCCCCTCCCCCAACTCGCTCTCCCTGCGTGCGAGTCCATGCAAGCGGAAGGCTCCGACACTGCGCCAGCCCTGTGGACAACCACCTGTGGACAACCGGCGGGGTGCGTACGGAAGGGCCCGTGATGTCCTCCATCACGGGCCCTTCCCACGGGATGTGGCGAGGCGTCAGCCGACCGAGCTGTACGCCACCACTCCGCGCAGCAGCGCGTCCACGGCCTTGCGCGCGTTCTTCGCGACCGTGCTGTTCTCCTTCGGTGCCGCGGCGGCGATCTGTCCGAGGACGTCGATGACCTGCTTGCACCAGCGGACGAAGTCGCCGGCGGGCATCTCGGCCTCGCGCAGCACCTCGTCGAGGCTCTTGTCGGAGGCCCACTGGTGGGCGGCCCAGGCGAAGCCGAGGTCGGGCTCGCGCTGGCCCACGCCCTCCGCCTGGTTGATCTTGAACTCCTCCTCCAGGGCGTCGAGCCGGCTCCAGATGCGGACCATCTCGCCGAGCGCCGCCTTGGCCTGACCGCCAGGCACCTTGGGCGCTACGGCGTCATCGGCCTGCCGGGCCTCGTAGACGAGGGCGGAGACGCAGGCGGCGAGCTCGGCGGGGGCGAGCCCCTCCCAGACGCCTTCGCGCAGGCACTCGCTGGCGAGCAGGTCGAGCTCGCCGTAGAGCCGGGCGAGCCGCTTGCCGTTGCCGGTGACCTCGTCGCCGCGGAGGTAGTCGAGTTCGGTGAGGAGCGCGACGATCCGGTCGAAGGTGCGGGCGATGGTGTTCGTCCGGCCCTCGATGCGCCGCTCCAGCTGTCTGGTGTCGCGCTGGAGGCGGTGGTAGCGCTCGGCCCAGCGGGCGTGGTCCTCGCGCTCGTCGCAGCCGTGGCAGGGGTGGGCGCGGATGGCGGTGCGCAGGCGGGCGATCTCGCGGTCGTCGGCGGCGCCGGAGCGCTGCTTGCGGTGCCGCTCGGGGTTGATGTGCCCGGCCTTGGAGCGCAGCGCGGAGGCGAGGTCGCGGCGGGACTGCGGGGAGCGCGGGTTGAAGGTCCTGGGGATCCGCATCCGCTCCAGGGCCTCCACCGGGACGGGGAAGTCGATGGAGGCGAGCCGCTTGACCTGCCGCTCGGCGGTGAGGACGAGCGGCCGGGGCCCGTCGTGGTACTCGAAGCCCCGGTGGCCGTTGGTGCGTCCTGCCGGGAGGCCGGGGTCGAGGACGAGGGCGAGCCCTGCGAACTTGCCCGTCGGCACGTGGATGACGTCGCCGGGCTTCAGCCTCTCCAGGGAGGCGGCGGCCTGGGCGCGCCGCTGGGCGGCGCCCTGCTTGGCCAGCTCCGTCTCACGGTCCTTGAGGTCGCGGCGGAGCCGCGCGTACTCCTCGAAGTCGCCGAGGTGGCAGGTCATGCCCTCGCGGTAGCCCGCGAGTCCCTCCTCGTTGCGCTGGACCTGGCGGGAGATGCCGACGACGGAGCGGTCCGCCTGGAACTGGGCGAAGGAGGTCTCCAGGAGTTCCCTGGAGCGGTGCCGGCCGAACTGCTCGACCAGGTTGACCGCCATGTTGTACGAGGGCCGGAAGCTGGAGCGCAGCGGATAGGTGCGGGTGCCGGCGAGGCCGGCGAGGTGCTCCGGGTCGAGGCCGCGCTGCCAGAGGACGACGGCGTGGCCCTCGACGTCGATGCCGCGGCGGCCGGCGCGTCCGGTGAGCTGGGTGTACTCGCCGGGGGTGATGTCGGCGTGCTGCTCGCCGTTCCACTTGACCAGCTTCTCCAGGACGACCGAGCGGGCCGGCATGTTGATGCCGAGGGCGAGGGTCTCGGTGGCGAAGACGGCCTTGACGAGTCCGTGGACGAAGAGCTCCTCGACGACCTCCTTGAAGGTGGGGAGCATGCCGGCGTGGTGGGCGGCGATGCCGCGCTCCAGCGCCTCCAGCCACTCGTAGTAGCCGAGGACGTGCAGGTCCTCGTCGGGGATGGCGGCGGTGCGGGCCTCGACGATCTCGCGGACGCGGAGGCGGGCGGCGTCGTCGTTGAGCCGCAGGCCGGCGTAGAGGCACTGCTGGACGGCGGCCTCGCAGCCGGCGCGGCTGAAGATGAAGGTGATGGCGGGGAGGAGGCCCTCGGCGTCGAGCCGGTCGATGACCTCGGGGCGGCCGGGGGTCCAGATGCGGGAGCGCTGGCGGCGCTCGCGCTCGCGGTCGGCCTCGCGGACCATCTTGCCGCGGCGCCGGTCGCGGGGGGTGTACGTGCGCGTGTTCTCGGTGCGGGCGAGGCGGAGGAGGTCGGGGTTGACCTCGCGGCGGGAGGCGCCGCGGCCGCCGTGGTCGGTCTCCTCCTCGAAGAGGTCGTACATCCGGCGGCCGGCGAGGACGTGCTGCCAGAGCGGGACGGGACGGCTCTCGGAGACGATGACCTCGGTGTCGCCGCGGACCGTGTCGAGCCAGTCGCCGAACTCCTCGGCGTTGGACACGGTGGCGGAGAGGGAGACGAGGGTGACCGACTCGGGGAGGTGGATGATCACTTCCTCCCAGACGGCGCCGCGGAAGCGGTCGGAGAGGTAGTGGACCTCGTCCATGACCACGTAGCCGAGGCCGGAGAGGGCCTGGGACCCCGCGTAGAGCATGTTGCGAAGGACTTCGGTGGTCATGACGACGATCGGCGCGTCGCCGTTGACGCTGTTGTCGCCGGTGAGCAGGCCGACCTTGTCGGGGCCGTACCGCTTGACGAGGTCGGTGTACTTCTGGTTCGACAGCGCCTTGATGGGGGTCGTGTAGAAGCACTTGCGGCCCTGGGTGAGGGCGAGGTGGACGGCGAACTCGCCGACGATGGTCTTGCCGGAGCCCGTGGGGGCGGCGACGAGCACGCCCTTGCCCGCTTCGAGAGCCTGGCACGCCTCGATCTGGAAGGGGTCCAGACCGAACTCGTACATCTCCCGGAAGGGGGCCAGTGCGGTGGCCTGCTCTGCGTTGCGTACGCGTGCGGCGGCGTACGCCTCGGCTGGGGTGAGGTCCTCTGTCATCTTGTCATCGAGCCTACCCGCCCCCTCTGACAGTGACGCGATCTTTATCGAGGGGATCGACGGGGCTCGCGGACCGCCTCACGGCCGGGTCACGGGAGCGGGGGCGGTGCCAGGACCGTGAGGGCCCCGGGGGCGCACTCGACGGTCAGTGGGAGCGGGCCGAGCGGTTCGCCGTCCGCGTAGCCGGTGGTGGCGGGGGCGTGGAGGGTGATCGAGCGGACGCGGTGCGTGGTGACGGCGGGGTGGTCGAGGTGGGTGCCCCGGTAGACGCGGGGGAAGACCTTGAGGAGGGTGGCGCGGCCGACGTCGCCGACGACGGTGACGTCGAGGAGGCCGTCGTCGAGGCGTGCGCCGGCGCAGATCCGCATGCCGCCGCCGTAGGAGGTGCCGTTGCCGACGGCGACGAGGGTGGCGTCGGTCTCGACGGTGCGGTCGCCGTCGAGGACGAGCCGGTAGGGGACGGCGCGGAAGGCGGCGAGTTCGGCGAGGATCGCGAGGTCGTACGCGAAGCGGCCGACGGGGAGGCGCATCCGGTTGCCGCGGTCGTTGACCCGCGAGTCGAAGCCGGAGGCGAGGACGGTGCCGTACCAGCGGGGTCCGGTGGGGGTCGTGATCCGCCCGAGGTCGACGGTGCGGGCCGCGCCGTCGCGGAGGAGTGCGGCGGTGAGGCGGGCGGCGTCGGCGGGGGCGCGGACGGGGAGGCCGAGGGAGCGGGCGAAGTCGTTGCCGGTGCCGACGGCGATCACGCCGAGCGGGGTGCCGGTGCCGGCGACGGCCTGGAGGGCGAGCGAGACCATGCCGTCGCCGCCGACGGCGACGAGGGCGCCGGTGCCGTCGGCGACGGCCTCGCGGGCGCGGCGCAGGGCGTCGGCGGCGTCGAGGCCGAGGAGGGTGCGGACCGAGTGACCGGCGGCGCGGAGGGCGTCGGCGGCGGGGCGGGCCGCGTGGACGCCGCGGCCGCGGCCGGCGGCGGGGTTGACGAAGAGCGTGATGTCGCTGGACATGGCGGGTCCCCCCGGACGGAGTCTGGGGGGACCCTACAAGATCGGCCTGCCGCCGCGATCACCGGTACGGCGGCGGGATCAGGTGATGTCGTCGTAGCCGCTCGTGCGGTGGGCGCGGGCCCCGTCGGACTCGCCCGACGCCTGCTCGGGCAGGGCGCGGGCGGCGGATCCGGGGTCCGGGGCTCCGACGGGCTCGGGGGTGAGGTCGAGCACCGAGGCCTCGTCGTCGGAGAGCTGGGCGTCGGGGTTGCCGCGGGCCCGTCGCCGGTCGTTGAGGAGCGCGATGCCGACGGCGGTGAAGTACAGGACGATGATCGGTCCGGAGAGGGCGATCATGCCGAGCGGGTCGGTGGACGGGGTGGCGACGGCGCCGAAGACGAAGGTGCCCATGACCATGGCGCGCCACCAGCCGGCCATGCGCTTGCCGGTGACCACGCCGGTGAGGTTGAGCATGATCAGCAGCAGCGGCAGCTCGAAGGCGAGGCCGAAGACGAGGACCATCCGGGTGGTGAAGTCCAGGAGGTCGTCGAGGGAGAGGAAGTTCGACGCGACGTCGGGCGTGATGCTGATGAGGACGCGCACGCTGAGCGGCATGATGAGGTACGCGGTGTACGCGCCGGCCACGAAGAGGGGGACCGCGATGGCGGCGAACCAGTACGTGTACTTCTTCTCGTTCTTGTGGAGGCCGGGCGCGACGAAGGCCCAGAGCTGGTAGAGCCAGATCGGGGTGGAGGCGATGAGGCCGGCCAGCATGACCACCTTCACCGTGGAGGTGAAGGGGGAGAGCATGGTCTGGTAGGCGATGATGACGCAGCGTCCGCCCGTGTTGTCGGAGATGGAGGTGTCCGGGGGACACTTCGGTACGGGGGACGACAGAAGGTCCATCAGCTGCTGGCTGAAGAACGCGGCCACCACGGAGGTGACGACGATCGCCAGCATCGCCTTCGCGAGACGGTTGCGCAGCTCACGGAGGTGATCGGCGAGAGGCATCCGCCCCTCGGGATCCTTCTCCTTCTTCATGCGGGCAGACTTGGGCAACCCACGTCCTCATCTCGTGCGGGCAGGCCGCGGTGCGGCGTACGTGCGGGGCGAACGGTTCAGCGCTGGCGCGTGCGGGTCAGCGCTGGGTGGAGTCCGACGCCTCGGTCACGGGGCGGGCGCCGGTGACGTCGCCGGGGGCGGCCTTGATGGTGCGCGGGGCGGGGGCGGCCTGCTCGGCCGGGGTCTCGGCGGGAGCGGCGGGGGCGGACTCCTGGCCCTCCGCCTTCATCGCCTTCGCCTCGCTCTTCAGGATGCGGGCCGACTTGCCCAGGGAGCGCGCCATCTCCGGGAGCTTCTTGGCGCCGAAGAGGAGCACGACGACCAGCAGGATGAGGCTGATCTCAAGGGGACCGATCTGACGGAACATGACTGTGGTCTCTCTTCTCACCGAGGCGGCATGGGTGCGTGCCCGGCCGGTCGGACATGCGTCCGGCCACCGCGCTGTCTGCGATCGTAACCCGCAGGAGTAAACGTCGGGCAATGCCCGTGCGTACTCGCGATTGCGCCCGAGGGGCCCTGATCAGGCCACATCGGCGCGGTGTGCGGCCCTGGACTCAGGGGAGGGAGCGGCCGGTTCGGGCCAGTCCGCCGGCGGCGGTCTCCAGTTCCTCGGCGGCGCGCTGGATCCGCTGTGTGGTGACGGCCACTTGGCGGCCGAGGCGCTGGACCTCCAGGAAGACCTTGACGGCGAGGACGCCGAGGACGGCGATGCCGAGGAAACCGAGGGCGATCGCGAGCATGGGCCAGAACATGTGCCGAGCCTAGCCCTTGGGGGGTGGGGGCCGGTCAGGCGGTGGTGTGCAGGCGGAGGGTGCGGACGCCGCCGCCGGTGAGGAGTTCGACGATGCGTTCGCCGGCGGGTTTGCGGACGGCGCTGCCGCACTCGGGGCAGGTGAAGGAGTAGAAGGTGGTGCGGTGGCTGGCTCCGATGGCCAGGCGCAGGGCGCCGGCGGCGAGTTCGAAGCGGCAGCGGCAGTCGGGGCAGGCGGCCTTGAAGAGGACCGGGGCCACCGACGCCGACAGATCGGGCATCACGGACATTTCCCTCAACTCTCTCTGCCTCGTACTCCCTGGACCTTCATGGCACCCGCCACCTCCCGGCCGCGAACGGTACGAGGACGGCTCACACGCCCCCGCCGCGAACGGTACGAGGACGGCTCACACGCCCTCGTACGCGGCGAGCGCCGCGGCCGCCGCCTCCCGGGCGGAGTCCGCGAGACCCGCCGGCGAGACGATCCGCCCGTCGCTGCCGAGCCGCAGCGCGAGCCGCTTCAGCGAGGCCGGGTCGGGGGTGCGCAGGGTGATCCGCAGCCCGCCGTCGGTCAGCTCCTCGGCCCGGTCGTGCGGGTAGTACTCGGCGACCCAGCGGCCGCCGGGGCCGACCTCGACCACCACCTCCGGGTCGTCGGCCGAGGGCTGGACCAGCCCCTCGGACAGGTCCCGCAGCTCGATCTCCGGCGGCGCGGCGGCCTCCTCCAGGATCCGGATCTCGGCGACCCGGTCGAGCCGGAAGGTGCGGCGCGCCTCCGAGAGCCGGCACCACGCCTCCATGTAGGTGTGGCCGACGGCGAAGAGGCGGATGGGGTCGACCTCGCGCTCGGTGAGCTCGTCGCGCGCCGGCGAGTAGTAGCGCAGCCAGAGCCGCTTGCGCTCGGAGATGGCCCGGTCGACCTCGGCGAAGACGCCGCCCTCGGACTCGAAGGTGACCGACAGGCGGGCGCTGGCGCCGGCCGCCTCCCCGGCGGCGGCCTCCAGCTTGGCGGTGGCGCGGACCAGCGCGTCCCGGTCGCCCTCGCGCAGCCCGGGCAGGGTGGCGACGGCGCGGGCGGCGACGAGCAGCGCGGTGGCCTCGTCGGCGGCGAGCCGTAGCGGCTCGGCGACATCGTCGGGGTTGTGCCACCAGATCCGGTCGCCGTCGGTGTCGATGTCGAGCAGGTCGCCGCCCCGGAAGCTGGTGCCGCACATGGGCAGCACGTCGAGGTCGGAGATCAGCTCGTCCTCGGTGATGCCGAAGGCGCGGGCCACGTCGGCGACGTGGGCGCCGGGGCGCTCGCGGAGGTAGGTGACGAGGGAGAGCATCCGCCTCGTCTGGTCGATCGCGTTGGCAGCCATGCGGTTCGTCTCCCCCTCAGCCCTTGGCGACGGCGCGCAGCCGCTCCACCACGTCGGCCCGCAGGTCGGCCGGTTCCAGTACGACGACGTCGGGACCGAACTCGACGAGCCAGGCGTCGAGGCCGTGCCCGTACGGGATCTCCAGCTCGTCCCAGCCGTCGGTGCCCTCGCTCACCTCGGTGGCGCGGGCCCGCAGCGGGTAGCCGCAGCCGGCGCGCAGCCGGATCCGGGCGGTGCGGGTGGCGGTCTCCCCCGCCCAGCTCTCCACGGTCTCGCGGACGGTGACGACGTCGGGCACGGGCGCGGTGAAGGCGCCGGCCCGGGAGCGGACCCTGCCGGTGATGCGGGAGAGGCGGAAGACGCGCTCGGCGCCCCGGTCGCGGTCCCAGCCGGCCAGGTACCAGTGGCCGCGCCAGCACTCCAGCGTCCAGGGCTCGACGTGGCGGGGCTCGGGGCGGGCGGCGTTGGCCTTGCGGTAGTCGAAGACGACGGGGCGCCGGTCGCGGCAGGCGAGCATCAGCGGCTCGAAGGCGGCCTCGTGGACCGGGATACGGGGTTCGAGGGCGCTGGGGTGGAGGTCGTACGCGTCCTCGGCCTCGGGCATGCCGGCGGCGCGCAGCTTCTGGAGGGCACCGCTGGCCGCACCGGCGAGGCGGGCCTGCTGCCAGACCTTGGCGGCGAGGCCGAGCGCGGCGGCCTCCTCGGCGTCCAGGGTGATGGGCGGGAGGCGGTTGGAGTCGCGGCGGGCGAGGTAGCCGGTCTCGCCGTCGAGGTTCTCGACGGTCTCGATGACGAGGCCGAGCTCGCGGAGATCGTCCTTGTCCCGCTCGAACATGCGGTTGAAGGCTTCGTCGCCGCTGGCCTCCATGTACGCCTCGATGGAGCCGCGCAGCTCGCGCTTGCTGAGCGCGCGGCGCGTCCCGAGCAGGCACAGCGCGAGATTCATCAGCCGCTCGGCCTTGGCAATCGCCATCGACGCCCTGCACCCTCTTCCCCGGTTCCGTTCTCGGACGTCCGACCGTACCGCCCCGGGGTGTCCGGACAAAAGCCGAGGGCCCCCGCCATGGAGGCGGAGGCCCTCGACAGGGGCGCGGGTCGGTCAGCGCTTCTTCACGGCCATCAGGTCGCAGACGAAGATCAGCGTCTCGCCGGGGGCGATCTTGCCGCCGGCGCCGCGGTCGCCGTAGGCGAGGTGGGCGGGGATGACCAGCTGGCGGCGGCCGCCGACCTTCATGCCCTGGACGCCCTTGTCCCAGCCCTCGATGACCTGGCCGACGCCGAGCCGGAAGGGCAGCGCGGCGCCGCGGTTCCAGGAGGCGTCGAACTCCTCGCCGGTGCTGAAGGAGACACCGACGTAGTGGACCTGGACGTCGTCACCGGCGGCGGCGGTCTCGCCGTCGCCCTCCCAGATGTCCTTGATCTCCAGGTCGGCCGGCGGCTCGCCGCCCGGGAAGTCGACCTCGGGCTTCTCGATGCTCACTGCAGTGTGCTCCTCATACGGGTGGAACCGCGCGGACGATGATCCGCGCGACCCCGACAACCTACCTCTCGGCGGGCCGGGGCGCGCGGGGACCCGACTACTGCTTGGCCAGGATGTCCACGGTGAAGACGAGCGTCGACTTCGCCGGGATCGGGCCCTGGGCCTGGTCGCCGTAGCCGTCGGCCGGCGGGACGACGAGCAGCACGCGGCTGCCGACCTTCTTGCCCTCCAGGCCCTTGCTCCAGCCCGGGATGACGCCGGCGAGCTGGAAGGTGGCCGGGGCGCCGCGGTCGTAGGAGCTGTCGAACTTCTTGCCGTCCTTCCAGAGCACGCCCTGGTACTGGACGGTGAGGGTGTCGGTGGACTTGACGGCCTCGCCCTCGCCCTCGATGACGTAGTTCGAGACGAGCGTCTCCGGCGGGTCGGTCTTGGGCACGGTCAGCGAGGGGGCCTTGCCGTCGGTGTTGGTGCCGACCTTGGGCAGGTCCTTGTTCTCCTGGGCGACGTCGGTGCCGGTGGCGGACTTCGGGATGGTGGTCGCCTTCAGGATGTCGACGACGAAGACGAGGGTGGCGCCCCCCTTGATGCTCGGGGGCGAGCCCTTCTCGCCGTAGCCGAGCTCCGGCGGGATGCCGATCTCCAGGCGGCTGCCGACCTTCTGGCCCTTCAGGCCCTGGTCCCAGCCCTTGATGACCTGGCCGGCGCCGAGGGTGAGGGTGAACGGCTCGCCGCGGTCGAAGCTGTTGTCGAAGGGGGTCGTCGAGTCCCAGGTCTGACCGAGGTAGTTGACCTGGAGGGCGTCGCCGTCCTTGGTCTCCGGGCCGTCGCCCTCGCTGATGACGTTGACCTTGAGTTCCTTCGGCGGTTCGCCCTCGCCCTTCGCGAGGGTCGGCTTCTCGCCGAACTTCGCGCCCGCGGTGATGGAGGGGAGCCCGTTGGTCATCGAGGCGTTATCGGAGCCCTTGGTTTCGCTGCCGCAGGCCGCTGTGGTGAGCAGCAGCAGCGGGACGACGAGAAGGCCGGCAAGTCGGCGCACGTGTTCCTCAGATCTCAGACGGCACAGTAGTGGTCCGGACACTCTAGGGGACCCGCCCGTGACGTCCAGGGCCCCGCGCGTCACACGCGCGGGGCCCGGTTCGTTCTTCCGATCGTCCTACATCCCGGCGATCAGCTTCTCCACCCGGTCGTCGACCGAGCGGAAGGGGTCCTTGCACAGGACCGTGCGCTGTGCCTGGTCGTTGAGCTTGAGGTGGACCCAGTCGACGGTGAAGTCCCGGCGCTGCTCCTGGGCCCGGCGGATGAAGTCGCCGCGGAGCCGGGCGCGGGTGGTCTGCGGGGGCACGGACTTGCCCTCGAAGATCTTCACGTCGTTGCAGACCCGGGCCGCCTGCCCGTTCTTCTGGAGCAGGTAGTACAGCCCGCGACGGCGGTGGATGTCGTGGTACGCGAGGTCTATCTGGGCGACCCGCGGGTTCGACATGGTCATGTTGTGCTTGGTGCGGTACCGCTCGATGAGCTTGTACTTCATCACCCAGTCGATCTCCGTCTGGATGCGGTCCAGCTCCTCCTGCTCGATCGCGTCGAGCGTGCGGCCCCACAGTTCGAGGACCTGGGCGACCGTGCCGGAGCGGATGCCGCGCCGGTCGACGAAGTCGGACGCCTTCTCGAAGTACTCGCGCTGCACCTCCAGGGCGGAGGCCTCGCGGCCGCTGGCCAGGCGCACCTTGCGCTGTCCTGTGATGTCGTGGCTGACCTCGCGGATGGCCCGGATCGGGTTCTCCAGGGTCAGGTCGCGCATCACGGTGCCGGCCTCGATCATGCGCAGCACGAGGTCGGTGGCGCCGACCTTGAGCAGCATGGTCGTCTCCGACATGTTGGAGTCGCCGACGATGACGTGGAGCCTGCGGTAGCGCTCGGCGTCGGCGTGCGGCTCGTCCCGGGTGTTGATGATGGGCCGGGAGCGGGTGGTGGCGGAGCTGACGCCCTCCCAGATGTGCTCGGCGCGCTGGGAGACGCAGTAGACGGCGCCGCGCGGGGTCTGGAGGACCTTGCCCGCGCCGCAGATCAGCTGACGGGTGACCAGGAACGGGATGAGGATGTCCGCGAGCCGGGAGAACTCGCCGTGGCGGGCGACGAGATAGTTCTCGTGGCAGCCGTAGGAGTTTCCGGCGGAGTCGGTGTTGTTCTTGAAGAGATAGACGTCGCCCGCGATTCCCTCCTCGTGCAGGCGGCGTTCGGCGTCCACGAGCAGACCTTCGAGAATGCGCTCGCCGGCCTTGTCGTGGGTGACGAGTTCGATCACGTCGTCGCATTCCGGTGTGGCGTATTCCGGATGCGAACCCACGTCGAGGTACAGACGGGCACCGTTCCGCAGGAAGACGTTGCTGCTGCGGCCCCATGACACGACTCGGCGGAAGAGGTACCGCGCCACTTCGTCAGGAGACAGTCGGCGCTGTCCCCTGAACGTGCACGTGACGCCGTACTCGTTCTCCAGCCCGAAAATGCGGCGGTCCATGTCTGAACATTACGCCTGACGGCCTGTGCTGAAACCGGGTTGGGCGTTCCCGTTTCGCTTGTTTTCCGGTCAGAGGGCGGTCAGAGGGCGTTCTTTTCCGTGTGTACGGGGCCGGCGGCGCCCCCGCTCGCGGCGTGTCGTGTCCGGCGTCCGGGCGCGTCGGGGTCGTCCAGGACCCGGCCGGTGGCGAGCAGCACCAGGAGGGCGACCAGGCCGCCCGCGCCGGCCACGGCGAACCCGGCTGTGGTTCCGGCGAGTTCGAGGGCGGGGCCCGCGGCGGCCGAGCCCAGGGCGGCACCGACGCCGAAGGTGGTGACCAGCCAGGAGAAGGCCTCGGTGACGGTGCCGGCCGGGGCGTGCCGGTCCACCACGATGAAGGCACAGGCCAGTACGGGGGCGAGGAAGACTCCGGAGAGGGCCGCGAGGGCGGCCATGGAGACCGGCCCCGGGGTGAGCATCAGGGGCAGATAGCAGAGCGCGAGGAGGGCCACCAGGGCGCGCAGCCGCCGTTCGGGGGCGCCCGCCCACCGGCGGGCGCCGTAGAGGACGCCGCCGATGAGCGCGCCGAGGCCGAGGGCGGCCATCAGCCAGCCGTAGACGGACGGGGCGCCGCGGTCGTCGGCGTAGGCGACGGCGGCCACCGTGATGGAGCCGAGGGCGAGGCCGACGAAGAAGAACGAGCCGAGCAGGGCGAGCAGTCCGGGCGAGCGCAGCGCACCGAGCCAGTGGGCCTCGCGGGGCGCGGAGCGCCAGGCCCTGGAGGGCTTGGAGAGGACGACGGAGAGCGCGCCGAGCACCCCGAGGAGATTGAGGACGAGGAGGGCGGCGGCGGGCGACCACAGGGCGACGAGGAGGGTCACCAGGAGCGGGCCGACGGTGAACATGACCTCCTGGGCGACCGCGTCGAGGGCGTACGCGCGGTGGACCCGGTCCTCGCGGCCCAGGACGCTCGGCCACAGGGCGCGCAGACCGCCCTCCAGGGGCGGGGTGAAGAGCCCGGCGAGCACGACGGCGGCGTAGGCGAGGGGGAGGTTCCCGATGCCGGCGAGGGCGAAGAGGGCCATGCCGAGGGCGGAGAGGACGGCGGCGGGGAACTGGACGCGGGGCTGGCCCTTGAGGTCGACGGCCCGGCCGAGGAGCGGCTGCCCGACGGCGTTGGCGAGGCCGTACGCGGCGACCAGGCCGCCCGCGAGGCTGTAGCCGCCGCCCTGGTCGCGGACGAAGAGGGTCATGGCGACGGGCCCTGTGCCGTTGGGCAGCCGGCCGACCAGGGTGCCGGTGAGCAGGCGGAGCGCGTGCGGCGCCCGCAGGATGTCGCGGTAGCCGCCGTGTGCCGTGGCCTCGGTGGCCATGCGGTCTCCCCTCCGTCGGCTCACGCCGAGGTTTTACGTATAACTTCCGCGTTCATACGTACCATGGCGCCGGGACGCGGGTCCACCCCGCGGCCCGGAACCGACCGAGCACGCCCGACGCGGAGGCCCCGTGCACACCCCCGAGCCCAGCACCGCCGGCCGCCCCACCAGCCGGGACGTGGCCCGCGCGGCCGGGGTATCACAGGCCACGGTGTCCCTGGTCCTGGGCGACAAGTGGCGGGGCCGGGTCTCGGAGCGCACCGCCGGCACCGTCCGGGCCGCCGCTCGCGAGCTCGGCTACCGGCCCAATCTCGCCGCCCGCAACCTGCGCCTCGGCCGCACCCGTACGGCGCTGCTCGTGGTCCCCGCCCTCACCAACGAGTTCTTCGCCCACGTGTACACCGGCGCGGCGGCGGTCGCCGCCGACCACGGCTTCGGCGTGGTGCTCTATCCCTCCCCCGACGGGGTCGGCCCCGCCCGCGACCCCTTCGCCTCGGCCCCTGCGGCCCTGGACGGGGTGCTGGCCTCCTCGATGGCGACCGACGCCCTGGAGGCCTTCCGCGGCAGCGACCTGCCCCTGGTCATGCTCGACAGCGACCCGGCGGGGCCCGGCGCGGCCGCCCACGTCAACCTCGACGTCGCCGAGGGCATGCGGCTGGTCACCGCCCATCTGCTGGCCCTCGGCCACCGCCGCTTCCTGCACCTGGCCTCGGCGGCGCCCTCCTGGACCTTCGACGTCCGGGCCGCGGCCCTCGCCCACGCCCTGCGGGGCGCGGAGGTGCGTACCGTCCACTCCCCGCTGACCGTGGCGGCCGCCCGGGAGATCGCCGAACCGGCCCTCGCCGCGCCCGGGCCCCGGCCCACGGCGGTGATCTGCGACGACGACCTCCTCGCGGCCGGCGTCTGCAAGGCCGCGCGGCGGCTGGGACTGCGGGTCCCCGAGGACCTGTCGGTCACCGGCTTCGACGACATGGCCCTGGCGACGGCGGTCGAGCCGGAGCTCACCACGGTCCGGCTGCCCGCCGAGCGGTTCGGCCGCCGCGGCATGGAGGCCCTCCTCGCCGTCCTCGCGGGCGAACAGCCCCGCTCCGACGTCCTCCCCGTGGAACTGGTCCCCCGCGGCTCCACGGGCCCGGCACCGGCCGTCTGAGCCCGCCCGGAACGCCGAGGGGCCCGGTCCTGGTGGACCGGGCCCCTCCGGGCGTCCCCGTGCCTACTCCTCGGACGTCTCGTCCGCCTCGTCCGAGGGCTCGTCCGTCTTCGCCAGGGCCGCGTTGTCCGCCTCCAGGAGCCGGGAGAGCTGGCGTCCGACGATCCGCTTGAACTTCCGCTGCTGCGGGCGGGTCCGGTCCAGGACCGCCACCTCCAGGCGCTCCGCGGGGATCTCCCGCTCGGTGCCGTTGGTGTCCCGGGAGAGGGCCTGCACGGCCAGCTTCAGCGCCTCGGCGAGGGACATCCCGTCCCGGTGCCGCTGGTCCAGGAAGGAGCTGATCTGCTCCGCGTTCCCGCCCACCGCGACCGAGCCGTGCTCGTCCACGATGGAGCCGTCGTGCGGCAGCCGGTAGATCTGGTCGCCGGCCGGCTCCTCGCCGACCTCGGCGACGACCAGCTCCACCTCGTACGGCTTCTCGCCCGCGCTGGAGAAGATGGTGCCCAGCGTCTGCGCGTAGACGTTCGCCAGGCCGCGCGCGGTGACGTCGTCCCGGTCGTAGGTGTAGCCGCGCAGATCGGCGTAGCGGACGCCGCCGATCCGCAGGTTCTCGTACTCGTTGTACTTGCCGGCGGCGGCGAAGCCGATCCGGTCATAGATCTCGCTGAACTTGTGCAGGGCGCGGGAGGGGTTCTCACCGACGAAGACGATGCCGTCGGCGTACTGGAGGACCACGAGGCTGCGGCCCCGCGCGATGCCCTTGCGGGCGTACTCCGCGCGGTCGGCCATGGCCTGCTGGGGGGAGACGTAGAACGGTGTGGACACCGGCGCTCGTCCCTTTCTTCTGGGCTGTGAGGGGGCGACGTACGGATCAGAGCAGGGCGGCGCGCGGTCCGTCCGGCTGTTCCAGACGCCGCTCGGTGACCGAACGGGCCAGCTCGGAGGATTCCGCCTCGGAGAGCCTGCGGAAACCCTCGTCGGTGATGACGGTGACGATCGGGAAGATCCGGCGGGCCAGGTCCGGGCCACCGGTCGCCGAGTCGTCGTCCGCCGCGTCGTACAGCGCCTGCACGACCAGCGTGGTCGCCTGCTGCTCGGTCAGGTCCTCGCGGTACAGCTTCTTCATGGAGCCGCGGGCGAAGATCGAACCCGAGCCGGTGGCGGCGTACCCGTGCTCCTCGGAGCGGCCGCCGGTCACGTCGTACGAGAAGATGCGGCCCTTCTCCCGGCTCTCGTCCCAGCCCGCGAAGAGCGGCACCACGGCGAGGCCCTGCATGGCCATGCCGAGATTGCTGCGGATCATGGTGGAGAGACGGTTCGCCTTGCCCTCCAGGGAGAGGGTGGCGCCCTCGACCTTCTCGAAGTGCTCCAGCTCCAGCTGGAAGAGCTTGACCATCTCGACGGCGAGGCCGGCGGTGCCGGCGATGCCGACGGCCGAGTACTCGTCGGCCGGGAACACCTTCTCGATGTCCCGCTGCGCGATCATGTTGCCCATGGTGGCCCGCCGGTCACCCGCGAGCACGACGCCCCCCGGGAACGTCGCGGCCACGATGGTGGTGCCGTGCGGGGCCTCGACGATCCCCTCCGGCAGCTTCCGGTTTCCCGGGAGCAGCTCCGGCGAGTGGTCGGCGAGGAAGTCCATGAACGAGGAGGAGCCCGGCGTCAGGAAGGCCGCCGGCAGACGCCCGATGCTACGAGGGTTGGCTTCCACGCGATTCCTTCCGGGTGGGTGAGAAGGGCCCGCCCCTGGCACGCGCGGGCCGATCTTGATTGCTGTGTACGGACCTTACCCGTGCGACGGCCTGTCATCCGTCCCCGGGCCCACGGCTTCTTCCGGGGCTCCGGGGACGGGAACGACTGGGGGGGTGCGGCTACTCGCCGCCCTTCTGCACGAAGGACCTCACGAAGTCCTCCGCGTTCTCCTCGAGCACGTCGTCGATCTCGTCGAGGACGGAGTCCACGTCGTC
Source organism: Streptomyces sp. CC208A (assembly GCF_030010625.1). Classification (GTDB taxonomy): domain Bacteria; phylum Actinomycetota; class Actinomycetes; order Streptomycetales; family Streptomycetaceae; genus Streptomyces. The sequence continues at coordinate 125,633 of NZ_JASCXN010000007.1, forward strand.
GCTCAGCTTCTCCTGGCGTTCCTTGAGGTCGGAGCTCGCCTCCGTGGTGGTCTCCTCGACCTCTTCCGTGGAACGCGTCGCCTTCTGCTGTCCGCCGCCGGTGTCCTTGGTCGCCATTTCCTCACCCCGCTCGAATCGGATCGCTCGGACAAGTGCTGTCGGGTCCTGCAAGATCAGACCCTACAAGCCGGGACTGACATCGGCCCCCGCATTTCCGCAACGTCCGGGCACTGCTTCCATGATTCCCAGGGACCGGGCGTTTCAGGCCCCCTTCCCGGTCCCGTTTCAGGTCTCGGCCGGGTCCCGGCTCAGTGGCCGGAAAGGACCCTGACGAGTTCCTCCGCCGTGCGGCAGCGGTCCAGGAGGGCCGCCACGTGGGCCTTGGTGCCGCGCAGGGGCTCCAGGGTGGGGACCCGCTGGAGCGAGTCCCGGCCCGGCAGGTCGAAGATCACCGAGTCCCAGGAGGCGGCGGCGACGTCGTCGGCGTACTGCTCCAGGCAGCGGCCGCGGAAGTAGGCCCTGGTGTCCTCCGGGGGCGCCGTCTCGGCCCGCTCCACCTCGGACTCGTCCAGGAGCCGCTTCATCCGCCCGCGGCTCACCAGGCGGTTGTACAGGCCCTTCTCGGGCCGTACGTCCGCGTACTGGAGGTCGACCAGGTGCAGCCGGGCCGCGTCCCAGTCCAGGCCGTCACGGCGCCGGTAGCCCTCCATGAGCTCCCGCTTGGCGATCCAGTCCAGCTCGCCGGCGAGGCTCATCGGGTCGTTCTCCAGCCGGCCGAGCACGTCCTCCCAGCGGGACAGGACGTCCTTGGTCTGCTCGTCGGCGTCCGTCCCGTACCGCTCGTCCACGTACTTCCTGGCCAGCTCGAAGTACTCCATCTGGAGTTGCACCGCGGTGAGTGTCCGGCCGCTGCGCAGCGTGATCAGGTACTGGAGCGAGGGGTCGTGCGAGACGTGGTGGAGGGTGCGGACGGGCTGGTCGACGGCGAGGTCGACGGTGATGAAGCCGTCCTCGATCATGGAGAGGACGAGGGCGGTGGTGCCCAGCTTGAGGTAGGTGGAGATCTCGGAGAGGTTGGCGTCCCCGATGATCACGTGCAGCCTGCGGTACTTCTCGGCGTCGGCGTGCGGCTCGTCGCGGGTGTTGATGATGGGCCGCTTGAGCGTGGTCTCCAGGCCGACCTCGACCTCGAAGTAGTCGGCGCGCTGGCTGATCTGGAAGCCGTTCTCCCGGCCGTCCTGGCCGATGCCGACCCGGCCGGCGCCGGTGACGACCTGGCGGGAGACGAAGAAGGGCGTCAGGTGGCGCACGATGTCCGAGAAGGGGGTCTCCCGCTTCATCAGGTAGTTCTCGTGCGTGCCGTAGGAGGCGCCCTTGTTGTCGGTGTTGTTCTTGTAGAGGTGGATGGGCTGGGCGCCGGGGAGCTGGGCGGCGCGCTCGGCGGCCTCGGCCATGATCCGCTCGCCGGCCTTGTCCCAGAGGACGGCGTCGCGCGGGTTGGTGACCTCGGGGGCGCTGTACTCGGGGTGGGCGTGGTCCACATAGAGCCGGGCGCCGTTGGTGAGGATCACGTTGGCCAGGCCGATGTCCTCGTCGGTGAGCTGGCTGGAGTCGGCGGCCTCGCGGGCGAGGTCGAAGCCGCGGGCGTCCCGCAGCGGGTTCTCCTCCTCGAAGTCCCAGCGGGCGCGGCGCGCCCGGTGCATCGCCGCGGCGTAGGCGTTGACGATCTGGGACGAGGTGAGCATGGCATTGGCGTTCGGGTGTCCGGGAACGGAGATCCCGTACTCCGTCTCGATGCCCATTACTCGCCGTACGGTCATGCGGCCCTCCTTGCCCGGCGGCGCTCAGTGCGCGACTCGGCGGTACCGAAGAGCCTAGGACGGCTCCGCGCTGGTGGGGAGATCACTTACGGTATTTCCCGGCGTGGCCGGAAGTTTTTCCTGGGTGAATGCGACGGCTGCGGATGCCCGGTTTCCGGACATCCGCAGCCGGTGTGCGCTTTTACAGGTACTGACCGGTGTTGGCCACCGTGTCGATGGAGCGTCCGGTGTCCGCGCCCTGCTTTCCGGTGACGAGGGTGCGGATGAAGACGATCCGCTCGCCCTTCTTTCCGGAGATCCGGGCCCAGTCGTCCGGGTTTGTGGTGTTCGGCAGGTCCTCGTTCTCCTTGAACTCGTCCACGCAGGCCTGGAGGAGGTGGGAGACGCGGATGCCCTTCTGGTTGTGGTCGAGGAATGCCTTGATGGCCATCTTCTTGGCCCGGTCGACGATGTTCTGGATCATCGCGCCGGAGTTGAAGTCCTTGAAGTAGAGGACTTCCTTGTCACCGTTGGCGTACGTGACTTCGAGGAAGCGGTTCTCCTCGGACTCGGCGTACATCTGCTCGACGACGGACTGGATCATTCCCTGGGCGGCGGCGGCCTTGGAGCCGCTGTGCTCGGAGACGTCGTCCGGGTGGAGCGGAAGGTTGGCGGTGAGGTACTTCGCGAAGATGTCCTTCGCGGCCTCGGCGTCCGGGCGCTCGATCTTGATCTTGACGTCGAGCCGGCCGGGCCTCAGGATCGCGGGGTCGATCATGTCCTCGCGGTTGGAGGCGCCGATCACGATCACGTTCTCCAGGCCCTCGACGCCGTCGATCTCGGCGAGCAGCTGGGGGACGATGGTGTTCTCCACGTCCGAGCTGACGCCGGATCCGCGGGTGCGGAAGAGCGACTCCATCTCGTCGAAGAAGACGATGACGGGGGTGCCTTCGCTCGCCTTCTCGCGGGCCCGCTGGAAGACCAGGCGGATGTGCCGCTCGGTCTCGCCCACGTACTTGTTGAGGAGTTCGGGGCCCTTGATGTTGAGGAAGTAGGACTTCCCCGCGGGCCGGCCGGTGACCTCGGCGACCTTCTTGGCCAGGGAGTTGGCGACGGCCTTGGCGATGAGCGTCTTGCCGCAGCCGGGCGGCCCGTAGAGCAGGATGCCCTTGGGCGGCCGCAGTTCGTGCTCCTTGAACAGGTCGGGGTAGAGGTACGGGAGCTCGACCGCGTCGCGGATCAGCTCGATCTGGTTGCCCAGACCGCCGATCTTGTCGTAGTCGACGTCCGGGACCTCTTCGAGGACGAGCTCCTCGACCTCGCTCTTCGGGACGACCTCGTAGACGTAGCCGGACCTGGGGTCGAAGAGCAGGGCGTCGCCGGGGCGGATGGTGACGTCCAGCAGAGGCTCGGCGAGCCTCACCACCCGCTCCTCGTCGGTGTGCCCGATCACCAGGGCGCGCTCGCCGTCCTCCAGGATCTCCTTGAGGGTGACGATGTCCCCGGAACGCTCGAACTCCATGGCCTCGACCACGTTGAGCGCCTCGTTGAGCATGACTTCCTGGCCGCGCCGGAGCTCTTCGAGCTCGACGCTGGGGCTCACGTTCACCCGGAGCTTGCGGCCCCCGGTGATGATGTCGCACGTGCCGTCCTCGTTCGCCTGCAGGAAGACACCGAAGCCGGCCGGCGGCTGCGCGAGCCGGTCGACCTCCTCCTTGAGGGCCACGATCTGGTCGCGCGCCTCACGGAGCGTGTTCGCCAGCCTTTCGTTCTGCGCGGACACGCCGGCCAGGTTGGTCTGCAGCTCGACGATCCGCTCTTCGAGAATCCTCGTGTGTCGCGGAGAGTCGGCGAGCTTGCGGCGCAGGACGGCGATTTCCTGCTCGAGATAGGCAACCTGGCCGGCAGGGTCTTCAGACCCCCGCCCCGGCCGGATGCCGCGGTTGATGTCGTCGTCGTGGGCTGCCACGGTCCTCACCTCCTCCAAGGGGAGCTGGACGCATCCTGACCCTACCTGCGTGGGTGATGATTGAAACCCCTAGATCAAAAAGACTCCGGGGCGTGTCCGATCTTCACCCTTGCGCTTCCCCTCTCGCCAGGGGAATACCCACCCTTCACGCTCCGAAAGCGGGCAGTTGTATCGTCGTTACCGGTCAACACCCGTCGGTGGCGGCCCCAATTGTCCGCGGAGCAGAAACGGCAGAAGAGATGAGCGTGCAGCACGAGGCGCCGGCCGCCGGGGCCGAGGAGGCCCTGGAGGTCTGGATCGACCAGGACCTGTGCACCGGGGACGGGATCTGCGCGCAGTACGCTCCCGAGGTCTTCGAACTGGACATCGACGGGCTCGCGTATGTGAAGAGCGCGGACGACGAGCTGCTCCAGGAGGCCGGGGCGACGACCCCGGTGCCGCTGCCGCTGCTCCAGGACGTGGTGGACTCGGCGAAGGAGTGCCCGGGCGACTGCATCCACGTGCGGCGGGTCCGGGACGGCGTGGAGGTGTACGGCCCCGACGCGGAGTGACGCGTCAGGCGCCCCGCGCGGCCGCGCCCGTGGAGCGGACGAAGGCGCCGCCGGTCCACTCCCAGGTGACCTGCTCCTTCTCGTCGGGGCAGCAGCTGGGGACGTCGGGGGACGAGTAGCCGAGCAGGGTGGCGCGGACGGCGCCGTCACGGATCGCCAGACCGGTGACGCTGCGCTGCTCGCGCGGGTCGACGAGGGTGGCCACCACGCGCGCGGAGGCGGTGTCGCCGCGGCCGTGGGTGAGGACGTACAGGCCGGCGGGCGGGGTTCCGGATCCGGCTTCGCAGTGTACGACCGCAATCGTCTCGGGCTTCCCGTCGCCGTCCAGGTCACCGGTGGCGCGCTGGGCGATCCGGTGGGGCGCTCCCCCGCATGGGATCGGGTAGTCGGCCGTTCCGGCGTCGGGTGCGGCGGCGGGGCCGGGGGCCGCGGGGGCGGAGGCGGCGGTCGCGGAGCCGGCTTCGGCGGTGCGGGGCGTCAGGGCTCCGGCGAGGGCGACGACCGCGGCGGTCGCGGTGGCGGTGGCCAGCCAGTGCAGCGGCCGGGCGTGGGTGTGTGCGAGGTCCACGGGGTCCGGGGCGGCGGAGGGCTGCACGCGAGACGTCTCCTGTGAGGGTCGTGCCGAGGGGTTGCGGGCATCGTGCCACACGTCACAGGGCGGCGGAACAGCCGGGGTGGTCGGACAGGGGTGCCGAACGCGGCGACGCCGCCGCCCGGTTCCCCGCGTGGCGGGGTGGAAGGGGCGGCGGCGTCGCCGTGTCGCTGTCGGTGTGTCAGCCCTTGTTGGGGCCTTCGTAGTCCTCGCCGTACGCGCCCTTGGCGGGGCGGCGGCGGCGCATCGGGGGCTCGACGCCGTCCGCGAGGCGGCGGGCGGTGACGAGGAAGCCGGTGTGGCCGATCATGCGGTGATCGGGGCGGACGGCCAGGCCCTCGACGTGCCAGTTGCGGATCATGGACTCCCAGGGCTGCGGCTCGGCGTAGCAGCCGATCTCGCGGATGGACTCCACGGTGCGGGCGAGCTGGGTGGTGGTGGCCACGTAGCAGCAGAGGATGCCGCCGGGGACGAGGGCCTTGGAGACGGCCTCCAGGCACTCCCACGGGGCGAGCATGTCGAGGATGACCCGGTCGACGTCGGTGTCGGTCAGGTTGTCCTGGAGGTCGCCGACGGTCAGCTGCCACGCCGGGTGGGGGCCGCCGAAGTAGCGCTCGACGTTGCCCTTCGCGATCTCGGCGAAGTCCTCGCGGCGCTCGTAGGAGTGCAGCATGCCGCTGTCGCCGATGGCGCGGAGCAGGAAGCTGCTGAGCGAGCCGGAACCCACACCGGCCTCCACGACGCGTGCGCCGGGGAAGATGTCGGCGAAGGCGAGGATCTGTCCCGCGTCCTTCGGGTAGACCACGGCGGCGCCGCGGGGCATGGACAGGACGTAGTCGGGGAGCAGGGGGCGCAGCGCGAGGTAGGCGACGTTTCCGGTGGTGCGGACAACGCTGCCCTCGGGAGCGCCGATCAGCTCGTCGTGGGGGAAGGAACCCTTGTGGGTGTGGAAGTTCTTTCCCTCTTCGAGCGTGAACGTGTAGTGGCGGCCCTTGGGGTCGGTCAGCTGAACCTGGTCCCCGACCTTGAAGGGCCCGCGTCGGCGGGCGGCACCGGTCGGTTCGGACATGTGAGCACCTTATCAAGGGCGTCCTCCCCTCCCGCGCGCTCCAGCCGGCGCCGACGGTCGACCGTGCTCGGCCGCTCGTCCCTCGCGGCCTGCGCGCGCTCTCCCTTTCGGTGCCGGCGCGCTCCTTCGGCTCGGAAGCCGGTGTACCGGTGTACCGGTGTACCGGTGTCACGAAGAGGGTCGTGCCATGGCCTTCACGAAGGCGCGTTCGACGTCGGTGGTGGAGAGGACTCCGTAGATCTCGCCCGTCCCCTCGACGACGAGGTACTCGGTGGCGGGGGTGGCCCGGAGGTGGTCGAGGAGGGGCTGGCCGGTGAGCTCGGCGGGGACGCGCATACCGGGGCCGAGGTCCTGGGTGAGGGCGGAGACGGCGACCCAGGGGCGGCGGTGCTGGGGCACGGCGGCGATGGCGGCCTCGCGGACGATGCCGGTGGGGTCTCCGGTGCCGTCGACGACGACGAGGGCGCGGGCGCCGGCCTCGTTGGCGCGGCGGAGGGCCTCGGAGAGGGGGGTGTCGGGTCCGACGGGGATGGCACGGCGGGTGAGGGCGCGGGCGCGGAGCTCGGGGAGGTGCTCGCGGAGGCGGGCCATGCGGAGGCTGTTGCCGGCGCCGGTCCAGATGATGGCGGCCAGGATGGCGGCGAGGAGGGCGTCGGTGACGGTGGTGAAGCCGTCGATGTCGGCGGTGGAGTTGCCGAGCCAGCCGGTGCGGGTGAGGAGGGGGAGGCCGATGAGGACGGTGACGGCGAGCGCGCGGCCGACCCAGGCGGCGGCGATGGTGCCGCTCATGGGCTTGCCGGTGATCTTCCAGACGACGGCACGGAGCATCCGGCCGCCGTCGAGGGGGAGGCCGGGGAGCAGGTTGAAGACCGCGACGATGAGGTTGGAGATCATCAGGCCGGCGAGGAGGACGCCGGGCACGGTGCCGGGTTCGACGGCCTGCATGGCGAGGTGGAAGAGGCCGGCGAGGGCGAGGGAGAGGAGGGGGCCGACGAAGGCGAGGACGAACTCGCGGCCGGGGGTCTCGGACTCCTTCTCGATCTCGGAGACGCCGCCGAAGAACTGGAGCTGGATGCGCCGCACGGGGAGTTTGAAGCGGAGGGCGGCGAGGGTGTGGGCGAGTTCGTGGACGAGGACGGAGGCGTAGAAGGCGACGGCGAAGAAGAGGGAGACGAGGTAGCGGGCGGCGCCGAGCTCGGGCAGGACCCGCTCGATCTGGTCGCCGAAGACCCAGGTGATGAGGGCGGCGACGAGGAACCAGCTGGGGGCGACGTAGACGGGCACGCCGAAGGGCCGGCCCATGAGGATCCCGCCGCCGGGTTCCTCGGTCCGCTGCGGCTTGGGCTCGTCCTGGTTCACGGGTTCCTCTCGTCGCCGGGGCGACCGCGCCGTGCGTCACGGGTCGATCATGCTGCGCGACGGGTCATGTCTCGATGGTATGCGGCTCGGTGTCGGTGGCGGGTCGTAGGGTCTGTGTCATGAGTACGAGCGAGCGGCTCCCGGAGGGGCCCCGGGCGCCCGTGGCGTTGTCGCCGTCGCGGGCGAGCGACTTCATGCAGTGCCCTCTGTTGTACCGGTTCCGGGTGATCGACCGGCTGCCGGAGAAGCCGAGTGCGGCGGCCACGCGGGGGATTCTGGTGCACGCGGTCCTGGAGCGGCTCTTCGACGATCCGGCGGCGGAGCGGACGGTGCCGCGGGCGAAGGCGATGGTGCCGGGCCAGTGGGACCGGCTGCTCGCGTCGCGGCCGGAGCTGGGCGAGCTGTTCGCGGACGATCCGGCGGGCGAGCGTCTCGGCCAGTGGCTGGCGGAGGCCGAGGCGCTGGTGGAGCGCTGGTTCACGCTGGAGGATCCGGCGCGTCTCGAGCCGGCCGAGCGCGAGCTGTTCGTGGAGACGGAGCTGGAGTCGGGGCTGCGGCTGCGCGGGGTGATCGACCGGGTGGACGTGGCGCCGACGGGCGAGGTGCGGATCGTCGACTACAAGACGGGGAAGGCGCCGCGGCCGGAGTACAGCGAGGGCGCGCTGTTCCAGATGACGTTCTACGCGCTCGTGGTATGGCGGCTGAAGGGTGTGATCCCGCGCCGGCTGCAACTGGTCTACCTGGGCAGCGGGGACGTGCTGACGTACGACCCGGTGGAGGCGGACCTGCGGCGGGTGGAGCGGAAGCTGCTGGCGCTGTGGGACGCGATCCGGGTGGCGACGGAGACGGGCGACTGGCGGCCGCGGCCGACGAAGCTGTGCGGCTGGTGCGATCACCAGGCGGTCTGCCCGGAGTTCGGGGGGACTCCCCCGGCGTACCCGCTGGAGATCGTCTCCGCGCGCCCGCCGGAGTCGGGCGAATCGGGGCAGGGCAGAATGGGCGGCGACCGGCCCGCCTCGTGAAGGAGCCCCTGTGACGATTCGCGTCCTTCTGGTCGACGACCAGCCGCTGCTGCGCACCGGTTTCCGGATGATTCTGGAGGCGGAGCAGGACATCGCGGTGGTGGGTGAGGCCGGTGACGGTCTGCAGGCGCTGGAGCAGGTGCGGGCGCTTCAGCCTGATGTGGTGTTGATGGACATCCGGATGCCGCGGATGGACGGGGTGGAGGCGACCCGGCAGATCACGGGGCCGGGCCGGGACGGGCCGGCGAAGGTGCTGGTGCTGACCACCTTCGACCTGGACGAGTACGTGGTGGAGGCGCTGCGGGCGGGGGCGAGCGGCTTCCTCCTGAAGGACGCCCCGGCGAACGAGCTGGTGCAGGCGATCCGGGTGGTGGCTGCGGGCGAGGCGATGCTGGCCCCGTCGATCACGCGGCGGCTGCTCGACAAGTACTCGGCGCATCTGCCGACGGGTGAGGAGCAGGTGCCGGACACGCTGGGCACGCTGACCGACCGTGAGGTGGAGGTGCTGAAGCTGGTGGCCCGCGGGCTTTCGAACGCGGAGATCGCGGCGGATCTGTTCGTCAGCGAGACGACGGTGAAGACGCACGTGGGGCATGTGCTGACCAAGCTGGGCCTGCGCGACCGGGTGCAGGCGGCGGTGTACGCGTACGAGAGCGGTCTGGTGCGTCCGGGCGGCAACGGCCAGTAGCGGACGGCGGTACGGCGGAGGGCCCGGCGCGTTCGACGTGCGCCGGGCCCTCTCGCGTACTCCCTCGGGGGTCAGCTCTTGCGGATCTCCCAGAAGCGGAAGACGGTCGAGGCGTCGAGGGTCCATTCGAGGCCGGTGACGCCCTCGCGGGAGACGGCGTACTGCTTGCCCTGCCAGAGCGGGATGAGGGGGAGTTCCTCGGCGACGGCGTCCTGGATCTCGCCGTACTCCTTGTCGGTGGCGGAGCGGTCGGCGGTGGCGGCGGTCTTCGGCAGGAGGGTGCCGGTGATCTCGGTGTTCTCGTAGTGGTTGGAGAGGACGTTGCCCTCGCCGAAGAACGGGGCGGTGAAGTTGTCGGCGTCGGGGTAGTCGGGGACCCAGCCCTTGACGTAGACGCCGTACTTGCCGGCTTCGATGTCCTTCTCGTACTGGTCGAAGGGGACGGACTTGACGTCGGCCGTGAAGAGGCCGCTGGCGTTGAGCTGGGCGGCGATGGCCTTCAGCTCGGCATCGGTGGAGGGGCCGTAGCGGCTGGGGGTGGACCAGAGGGTGAGGGTGATCTTGTCCTTGATGCCGGCGTCGCGCAGGGCCTTCTTGGCCTTGGCGGCGTCGGGGCTGCCGTAGGTGTCGAAGAAGGCGGTGTTGTGGCCGTTGATGCCGGCCGGGACGATCGAGTAGAGCGGCGTGGCGGTCGACTTGTAGATGTCCTCGACGAGGGCGTCGCGGTCGACGAGGTGGGCTATCGCCTTGCGGACGGCGAGCTTGCCGGCGACCGGGTCCTTCATGTTGAAGACGAGGTGCTGGACCTCGGCGCTGCTGCCCTGGACGACCTGGACGTTGCGGTCGCCGGTGGAGGCCTCCAGATCGGCGATGTCGGCGTCGGACAGGCCTCGGTAGGCGACGTCGACCTCGCCGTCGGCGAAGGCCTTGGCGAGGGCGGTGCGGTCGCCGCCGTAGAGCTTGAGGGTGACGCGGTCGTTGCGGCGCGTCGCGGTGCCCTGGTAGCCGGTGTTGGCGGAGAAGACGGCCTCGGTGTCGCTGAAGGAGTCCAGCTTGTACGGGCCGGAGCCGACGGCCTTGCCGTCGGTGCGGAGCGCGTCGGCGGGGTACTCGCGGTGGTCGACGATGGAGCCGGCGCCGGAGGCGATCTTGCTGGGGAAGGTGGCGTCCGGGACCTTGAGGCGGAAGACGACGGTCCGCTCGTCGGGGGTCTCGATGGTGTCGATGGTGGAGAGCAGCGGCTCCGGCCCGTCGGGGTCGGCGATCTTCAGGGCGCGCTCGAAGGAGAACTTGACGTCCTCGGAGGTGAGCGGGTTGCCGTTGGAGAACTTCAGGCCGGGGCGGAGGGTGCAGGTGTAGACGGTGCTGCCCTCGTCGAAGCCGCACTTCTCGGCGGCCTCGGGCTCGGGCAGGGAGCCGCCCTTCGGGAAGGCCAGGAGGGACTGGAAGACGTTGTTGAACAGCAGCCAGGAGCCGGGGTCGTAACCGGCGGCGGGGTCGGTCGCCAGGATCTCGTCGGACATGCCGACCCGGACGGAGTCGGCGCCGCCCGAGCCCGTTCCCTGCTCGGTGCCGCAACCGCCGAGGAGGGCGGCGGAGAGGCCCGCTGCGAGCGGGGCGGTCAGCCACTTGTGGTGCGTCTTCACTGAACTTGCCTCTTGATCTCTTGCCAGGCCGGCCGCGCGTTGCTGCGCGGCCGGTACAACGAAGGGGTCAGGCGGTGGTGCCGCGGCTCAGCTCCCAGAGCAGCAGGTCCGAGGAGGTGTTGAGGGCGTACTCGACACCGTTGATGTCGTCGCGGGCGGCGACGTACTGCTTGCCCTGCCAGAGCGGCAGGACGGGCACGTCCTGGGCGACGATCTTCTGGATCTGCCGGTAGACGGGGTTCGCGGCGGTGCGGTCGGCCTGTCGGCGGGAGCGCGGGATGAGCTGCTCGCGGACGGTCTTGTTGACGTAGGGGGTGCCGAGGAAGTTGCCGCTGTCGAGGAAGGGCGCGACGTAGTTGTCCGGGTCCGGGTAGTCGGGGAACCAGCCGAGGCCGTAGACGGCGTAGTCGCCGCGCCTCTGGGCGGGCCGGAACTCGGACCAGGCGGAGCCCTTGACGGTGACGTCGAAGAGTTCGCTCGCGACGAGCTGGTTCTTCAGCGTCTCGAACTCCTGGGCGGTCTCGGCGCCGTAGTGGTCGGTGGTGTAGTGGAGGGTGAGCTTGACCGGGGTCTTCACGCCGGCCTTCCGGAGGATGGCGGCGCCGCGCTCGGCGTCGCCCTCGCCGTACTCCTCGTAGAAGGGGGTGGCGTGGCCGGTGATGCTGGAGGGGATCAGCGAGTAGAGCGGCTCGGCGGTGGGGCCGTACACCCGGTTGACGAGGGCGCCGCGGTCGACGACTGCGGCCATGGCCTGACGGACGGCCTTCTCCTCGACGGCGGGGGCCTTGGTGTTGAAGCCGAGGTAGCGGATCTCCAGGCCGGGGACCTCGGAGACGCGGATGCCGTCGGTGGGGCTCTCGGTGAGGTCGCGGATCTGCTCCTGGGAGAGGGAGCGGGCCATCATGTCGATGTCCTTGCTCTCCAGGGCCTTGCCCATGGTGCCGGCGTCGGCGTAGGCGCGGAGCTCGACCCGCTCGTTGCGGAGCGTGACGTCGCCCTTGTAGTGGGGGTTGCGGGAGAAGACGAAGCGGGTGGCCTGGTCGCCCTCCTGCTCGGCCTTGAGGGTGTACGGGCCGGAGCCGTCGACCTGGAAGCCCTCGCGGAGCTCGTCGGCGGCGTACTTGTCCTTGCTGAGGATGCCGGCGACGGGGGTGGAGAGCTTGTACGGGAAGGTGGCGTCGGGGGCGTTGAGGTGGAAGACGACCTCGCGGTCGCCCTTGGTCTCGACGGTGTCGACGGTCGACAGGAGGCCGGCGGCGCCGTTGTCGGAGTTGATCTTCCGGACCCGGTCGATGGAGAACTTGACGTCCTCGGCGGTGACGGGGGTGCCGTCGGCGAAGGTGAGGCCGGGGCGCAGCACGCAGCGGTAGCTCTCGCTGGCGGTGTCGGAGAAGCCGCAGCTCTCGGCGGCCTCGGGGACGGGCTCGCCGCCGCCGCGGGGGACGTGGACCAGGGTCTGCACGGTCTGGCGGAGGATGTTCCAGGCACCGGTGTCGTAGGCGTAGGCCGGGTCGAGGGGGGCGGGGGCCTCTTCGGTGGCGACGAACTGGTCGGTGGTTCCGACGACGATGGCTCTGTCGCCCTCTCCCGTGCCGCACGCGGCGAGCAGCGGGGCGAGCAGTCCGGCCACGGCCGGCAGCACCAAGGTCTTGCGGTTCATCAAGGGACGTTCTCCTCAGCCGGCCTGGGGTACAGCGGTCACGACGACACTCCGCCGCTGGCCGCCCGGTCGGGGCGGGAGCGATCGGGCCGGGAAGTTGCGATCGGTCCTGTGTTCTCGGCGACGGGGGTATGCGCCGGAGCACGCGGTGATAGCGGCGAAGTACTCGCGAAAGATTAGTGGGCGGCGCCGCTATTGCCGGACGGGGTGGCCGGTGGAGGGTAATCGCAGGGTGATCATGGATGCGTCCGCTTCGATAGTCATGCGGCACACGAGAGGGACGGGAGCGGCCGAACCAGGACACAAGGGGGCGTCGGGCGTTCGCGTTCCGGGTGGGAGAGGGGGTCAGGCCACCCCTCGGCGCGCACGCTGGGTGACCAAGGTCACGTGGCGGAAATTCGAGTGATGGCCTGAACCCATTGCGCGACAGAGGCGCGACGGAAGCGTGACGGAAAGCGGGGGAGAACGCGTGGAGTACGCGCGCGCGTACGCACGGAAATCGCCTGCGGGGAATGCCGGGGAAAGCTCAGGGAAAGCTCAAATGGATCTCGGGCGGATGGATCTCGGGCGGGATCAGATTCCTGAGACGAGGGTCCGCAGGAACGGCACGTCGACCTCTTCGAGCGAGCGGACCACGACCCGGCCGGGCAGGGCGGGGATCGGCGCGACGGAGGGCACGGCGACGACCCGGCAGCCGGCCGCCTCGGCGGCGGCGACACCGGTCGCGGTGTCCTCGATGACGGCGCACAGGGCGGGGTCGGCGCCGACGCCGCGGGCGGCGGTCAGATAGGGCTCCGGGTGGGGCTTGGTGCGGCCGACCTCGTCGCCGGCGACGGTGAGGTGGAAGCGGTCGCGGCCGACGGACTCCAGGACGCGGTCGATGATCCGCCGGTGGGAGGCGGAGACGAGGGCGGTGGGGACGGAGTGGCGGGCGAGTTCGGCGAGGAGCCGCTCGGCGCCGGGCATGAGCGGGACGCCGCGGGTGATGCGCTGCTCGAACCGCTCGTTGAGCAGCACGGTCAGCTCGGCGAGGGTGATGTCGGCGCCGGTGGCCTCGATGAGGTACCCGGCGCTGCGGGTCATGGGGCCGCCGACCACGATGTCCCGCCACGCCTCGTCGAGGCGGTGTCCGAGCTCGGCGAAGACCTCGACCTCGGCGTCCCACCAGAAGCCCTCCGTGTCGACGAGGGTCCCGTCCATGTCGAGGAAGACCGCTTGGAGGGCGGAGCTGCCATCGGCGTTGAACAGGGACGCGGGGACCGTACTGGTCATCCGGCACACCTCCATGGAGAGACGGAAAGGCCGGCCCCCACTCCCGGTACGGGGAGGAGGACCGGCCTGCACTGGACCGACAAGTGTACGTCGCGATCACCGCGGGCGCGGATATTTGCGCCCGAGCGTCAGCGACCGGTCACCGGGCGTTGAAGTACTTCGCCTCGGGGTGGTGGATGACGATGGCGTCGGTGGACTGCTCGGGGTGGAGCTGGAACTCCTCCGAGAGGTGCACACCGATCCGCTCCGGCCGCAGGAGTTCGGCGATCTTCGCCCGGTCCTCGAGGTCGGGGCAGGCGCCGTAGCCGAGCGAGAAGCGGGCACCGCGGTACTTGAGGTCGAACATGTCCTCGATGTGCTGGGGGTCCTCGCCGCCGAAGCCCAGCTCGGCGCGCACGCGCGCGTGCCAGTACTCGGCGAGCGCCTCCGCCAGCTGCACGGACAGGCCGTGCAGCTCCAGGTAGTCGCGGTAGGAGTCGGAGGCGAAGAGCTCGGCGGTGGCCTCGCCGATCTTCGAGCCGACGGTGACGACCTGGAGCCCGACGACGTCGGTCTCGCCGGACTCCTCGGGGCGGAAGAAGTCCGCGAGGCAGAGGCGGCGGCCGCGGCGCTGGCGGGGGAAGGTGAAGCGGGTCCGCTCGTTGCCGGCCTCGTCCAGGATGATCAGGTCGTCGCCCTTGGAGACGCACGGGAAGTAGCCGTGCACGACGGCCGCCTCAAGGAGGTTCCCGGTGTGCAGCCGCTCCAGCCAGCCGCGCAGCCGCGGCCGGCCCTCGGTCTCCACCAGCTCCTCGTACGTCGGTCCGTCGCCGGCCCGGTTCTGCTTGAGGCCCCACTGGCCCTTGAAGAGGGCACCCTCGTCGAGCCAGGAGGCGTACTCCTTGAGCGGGATGCCCTTGACCACGCGGGTGCCCCAGAACGGCGGGGTGGGCACGGGGTTGTCGGTGGCGACGTCGGAGCGGCCGCCGGGCTCGGGCTCGTCGACCTGGAGGGCGGCGGCGCCCTTGGCGACCCGGCGCTGCTTCAGTTCGGGGAGTACGGCTCCGGGGACGCCGCGCTTGACGGCGACGAGCGCGTCCATGAGGCGGAGGCCCTCGAAGGCGTCGCGGGCGTAGCGGACCTCGCCCTGGTAGAGCTCGTGGAGGTCCTGTTCGACGTAGGCCCGGGTGAGGGCGGCGCCGCCGAGGATGACGGGGTACTTGGCGGCCAGCTCGCGCTGGTTGAGCTCCTCCAGGTTCTCCTTCATGATCACCGTGGACTTGACCAGCAGGCCGGACATGCCGATGACATCGGCCCGGTGTTCCTCGGCGGCCTCCAGGATGGCGGAGACGGGCTGCTTGATGCCGAGGTTGACGACGTTGTAGCCGTTGTTGGACAGGATGATGTCGACGAGGTTCTTGCCGATGTCGTGCACGTCCCCGCGGACGGTGGCGAGCACGATGGTGCCCTTGCCCTCGGCGTCGGACTTCTCCATGTGGGGTTCGAGGTGGGCGACCGCGGTCTTCATCACCTCGGCCGACTGCAGCACGAACGGCAGCTGCATCTGGCCGGAGCCGAACAGCTCGCCGACCACCTTCATGCCGTCAAGGAGGGTGTTGTTGACGATGTCGAGGGCCGGCGTGGTGGTCAGCGCCTCGTCGAGGTCGGCCTCCAGGCCGTTCTTCTCGCCGTCGATGATCCGCCGCTTGAGCCGCTCCTCCAGCGGCAGCGCCGCCAGCTCCTCGGCCTTGCCCGCCTTCAGCGACTTGGCGGTGGCGCCCTCGAACAGGGCCATCAGCTTCTGCAGCGGGTCATAGCCCTCCGCGCGCCGGTCGTAGATCAGGTCCAGAGCGGTGGTGACCTGTTCGTCGTCGAAGCGGGCGATCGGCAGGATCTTGCTGGCGTGGACGATCGCGGAGTCCAGGCCGGCCTTGACGCACTCGTCGAGGAAGACGGAGTTGAGCAGGATCCGGGCGGCCGGGTTGAGGCCGAAGGAGATGTTCGACAGGCCGAGGGTGGTCTGCACCTCGGGGTGGCGGCGCTTGAGCTCGCGGATGGCCTCGATCGTCGCGATGCCGTCGCCCCGGGACTCCTCCTGGCCGGTGCAGATGGTGAAGGTCAGGGTGTCGATGAGGATGTCGGACTCGCGGATGCCCCAGTTGCCGGTCAGGTCGGCGATCAGCCGCTCGGCGATCTCCACCTTCTTCTCGACCGTGCGGGCCTGGCCCTCCTCGTCGATGGTCAGCGCGATCAGCGCCGCGCCGTGTTCCTGGGCCAGGCGGGTGACCTTGGCGAAGCGGGAGTCGGGGCCGTCGCCGTCCTCGTAGTTGACCGAGTTGATGACCGCCCGGCCGCCCAGCTTCTCCAGGCCGGCCCGGATCACCTCCACCTCGGTGGAGTCGAGCACGATGGGCAGGGTGGAGGCGGTGGCGAAGCGGCCGGCCAGCTCCTCCATGTCGGCCACGCCGTCCCGGCCGACGTAGTCCACGCACAGGTCCAGCATGTGCGCGCCCTCGCGGATCTGGTCCCGGGCCATCTCCACGCAGTCGTCCCAGCGCCCGTCGAGCATGGCCTCGCGGAACTTCTTCGACCCGTTCGCGTTCGTCCGCTCCCCGATCGCCAGGTACGAGGTGTCCTGCCGGAACGGCACGGTCTGGTAGAGCGAGGCGGCGCCGGGCTCGGGGCGCGGGTCGCGCGGGGCGGGCGTGAGGTCGCGGACGCGCTCGACGACCTGGCGCAGGTGCTCGGGGGTCGTACCGCAGCAGCCGCCGACCAGGGAGAGGCCGTAGTCGCGGACGAAGGCCTCCTGGGCGTCGGCGAGCTCGGCCGGTGAGAGCGGGTAGTGCGCGCCGTCGGAGGTGAGCACCGGCAGGCCGGCGTTGGGCATCACCGACAGCGGGATGCGGGCGTTGCGCGCCAGGTAGCGCAGGTGCTCGCTCATCTCGGCCGGACCCGTGGCGCAGTTCAGGCCGATCATGTCGATGCCGAGCGGCTCCAGCGCCGTCAGCGCCGCCCCGATCTCGGAGCCGAGCAGCATCGTGCCCGTCGTCTCCACCGTCACCGAGACGATCAGCGGCACATCCACACCGAGCGCCTCAAGGGCGCGGCGGGCGCCGATGACGGACGCCTTCGTCTGGAGCAGGTCCTGCGTCGTCTCCACGATGAGCGCGTCGGCGCCACCGGTGAGCAGGCCCTCGGCGTTCTGCTGGTAGGCGTCGCGCAGGACGGTGTACGGGGCGTGGCCGAGGGTCGGCAGCTTGGTGCCGGGGCCGATGGAGCCGAGGACCCAGCGCTGGCGGCCGTCGGCGGCGGTGAACTCGTCGGCGACCTCGCGGGCCACCCGGGCGCCGGCCTCGGACAGCTCGTGGACGCGGTGGGAGATGTCGTACTCCCCCAGGGCCGCGTGGTTGGCGCCGAAGGTGTTGGTCTCGACGCAGTCGACACCGGCGGCGAAGTACTCGCGGTGGACGGAGGCGACGATGTCGGGCCGGGTGAGGCTGAGGATCTCGTTGCAGCCTTCCAGCTGCTGGAAGTCCTCCAGGGTGGGCTCCTGGGCCTGGAGCATGGTGCCCATGGCTCCGTCGGCGACGACCACGCGGCTGGCGAGGGCTTCGCGGAGGGCGGCGGCGCGGCTCCGGCTGTCGGCGGAGACGGAAGGGGTGGGCGACGAGGCCATGAAGGGGCTCCCTGGAATGCGACGGCTGTCGGCTTTGCACCCTGGGCGCAGGGTGCACGGGCCCAGCGTAACCATGGTTCGACCGGGGCGGACACGGCGTCCCACGTGGCGGACGGCATCCTGTGTGCGAGGACTCCCGGTAAGGCCCCTTCTTCGAGGACACTGTCAGGTGCGAAGCAAGGTCGGCATCGACCGATAGTGTTCAGCATTGTCGAACATCGATATGTGTGCGGTACGTGAGGGAGAAGGGCCGGGCCATGGCGAAGAACATCCAGTCGCTTGAACGGGCGGCGGCCATGCTGCGACTGCTCGCGGGCGGCGAGCGCCGGCTCGGCCTGTCCGACATCGCGTCCTCGCTGGGACTGGCCAAGGGCACGGCCCACGGCATCCTGCGCACCCTCCAGGCGGAGGGCTTCGTGGAGCAGGACGCGGCCTCGGGCCGGTACCAGCTGGGCGCCGAGCTGCTGCGGCTCGGCAACAGCTATCTGGACGTGCACGAGCTGCGGGCGCGAGCGCTGGTGTGGACGGACGACCTGGCGCGGTCCAGCGGGGAGAGCGTGCACCTGGGGGTGCTGCACCAGCAGGGCGTGCTGATCGTGCACCACGTCTTCCGGCCGGACGACAGCCGCCAGGTCCTGGAGGTGGGGGCGATGCAGCCGCTGCACTCCACGGCGCTCGGGAAGGTGCTGTCGGCGTACGACCCGGTGGCGCACAGCGAGGCCGTGGAGGTGGCGCGGGAGCCGTTCACGCCGCGTACGGTCACGGGCCTGGAGGACTTCGAGTCGCTGCTCGACATGACGCGGGCGCGCGGCTGGGCGGCGGACGTGGAGGAGACCTGGGAGGGCGTGGCCTCGGTGGCGGCACCGATCCACGACCGGCGCCGGATGCCGGTGGGCGCGGTGGCGGTCACCGGGGCGGTGGAGCGGGTCTGTCCGGGCGGCGAGCTGCGCCCGGAGCTGGTGGCGGCGGTGCGGGACTGCGCCCGGGCGGTCTCCAGGGACCTGGGGGCGGGCCGCTTCTGAGCCCGCGCCACCGGGTCCGGTGAACCGGCCCGTACGGAGAGCGAACCCGTCGGTAACGATCGCGTTATCGGCGGGTTTTTCGTTTCCCAGACCCTTGACGTGCTGTTAACCCCGGGGCAAAACTTCCGTTCATCGGTCGGCATTGTCGAACACCTACCGGCAATACACGCTAGAGTGGGGCAGTGCCAAGGGCCGTGGACGCCCTCACACGAGGGCGCGGACCCCCGGGCCGAACCGGGGTCCGCCTTCCCCTGGACGTAGGACAAAGGAGTCGCGGGTGTCCAGCTCCGACATCTTCATCGGCGAGGTCATCGGGACCGCCGTACTCATCCTGCTCGGCGGTGGCGTGGTGGCCGCCGTCGTGCTCAAGCGCTCCAAGGCGCAGAACGCCGGCTGGCTCGCGATCACCTTCGGGTGGGGCTTCGCGGTCATGACCGCCGTCTACATGACCGGTTCCCTCTCGGGCGCCCATCTCAACCCGGCGGTCACCGTCGGCATCGCGATCAAGGACGGGGACTGGAGCAACGTCCCGGTCTACTTCGCCGGCCAGCTGCTGGGCGCCATGCTCGGTGCCTTCCTCGTCTGGATCGCGTACTACGGCCAGTTCCAGGCCCATCTGACCGACCCGGAGATCGTGGGCGACCCCGCGAAGAAGGCCGTCGAAGGCCCGCACGACAACGGCGGCGCCGGTCCGGTGCTCGGCGTCTTCTCCACCGGCCCGGAGATCCGGGTCGTCTGGCAGAACCTGGCCACCGAGATCATCGGCACGGCCGTGCTGGTCCTCGCGGTGCTCACCCAGGGCCTGAACGACAGCGGCAAGGGCCTCGGCGTGCTCGGCGCCCTGATCACCGCGCTCGTCGTGGTCGGCATCGGCCTCTCGCTCGGCGGCCCGACCGGTTACGCCATCAACCCCGCCCGCGACCTCGGTCCGCGCATCGTGCACGCCCTGCTCCCGCTGCCCAACAAGGGCGGATCCGACTGGAGCTACGCCTGGATCCCGGTGGTCGGCCCCCTGGTGGGTGGCTCCCTCGCCGCGGGTATCTACAACATCGCGTTCGCCTGAGCCGTCCTTCTTCCAGACTTCCCTTGGAGCACACCGTGACCGACGCACACACCGCCGCCACCGCATCCCACGGCGCGGGGCCGTTCATCGCCGCGATCGACCAGGGCACCACCTCTTCCCGCTGCATCGTCTTCGACAAGGACGGCCGGATCGTCTCGGTCGACCAGAAGGAGCACGAGCAGATCTTCCCGAAGCCGGGCTGGGTCGAGCACGACGCCACCGAGATCTGGACCAACGTCCAGGAGGTCGTCGCCGGCGCCATCGTCAAGGCCGGCATCACCGCCGCCGACGTCAAGGCCATCGGCATCACCAACCAGCGCGAGACCACGCTGATGTGGGACAAGAACACCGGCGAGCCCGTCCACAACGCGCTCGTCTGGCAGGACACCCGCACCGACGCCCTCTGCAAGGAGCTCGGCCGCAACGTCGGCCAGGACCGCTTCCGCCGCGAGACCGGCCTCCCGCTCGCCTCCTACTTCTCCGGCCCCAAGGTCCGCTGGCTCCTCGACAACGTCGAGGGCCTGCGCGAGCGCGCCGAGCGCGGCGACATCCTCTTCGGCACCATGGACTCCTGGGTCATCTGGAACCTCACCGGCGGCACCCAGGGCGGCGTCCACGTCACCGACGTCACCAACGCCTCCCGCACCCTCCTGATGAACCTCCACGAGATGGCCTGGGACGAGCGGATCCTGCAGTCCATCGACATCCCCGCCGCCGTCCTCCCCGAGATCCGCTCCTCCGCCGAGGTCTACGGCACGGTCAAGGGCGGCATCCTCGACGGCGTCCCCGTCGCCTCCGCGCTCGGCGACCAGCAGGCCGCCCTCTTCGGCCAGACCTGCTTCGCCGAGGGCGAGGCCAAGTCCACGTACGGCACCGGCACCTTCATGCTGATGAACACCGGTGACAAGATCATCAACTCCTACAGCGGCCTGCTGACCACGGTCGGCTACCAGATCGGCGACCAGAAGCCGGTCTACGCCCTGGAGGGCTCCATCGCCGTCACCGGCTCGCTCGTCCAGTGGATGCGCGACCAGATGGGCCTGATCAAGTCCGCCGCCGAGATCGAGACCCTGGCCTCCTCGGTGGAGGACAACGGCGGCGCCTACTTCGTGCCCGCCTTCTCCGGCCTCTTCGCCCCGTACTGGCGCTCCGACGCCCGCGGTGTGATCGCCGGCCTCACCCGGTACGTCACCAAGGCGCACATCGCCCGTGCCGTCCTGGAGGCCACCGCCTGGCAGACCCGCGAGATCACCGACGCCATGACCAAGGACTCCGGCGTCGAGCTGACCGCGCTCAAGGTCGACGGCGGCATGACCTCCAACAACCTGCTGATGCAGACCCTCTCGGACTTCCTGGACGCCCCCGTGGTGCGCCCCATGGTCGCCGAGACCACCTGCCTCGGTGCCGCCTACGCCGCCGGTCTCGCCGTCGGCTTCTGGCCCGACACCGACGCCCTGCGCGCCAACTGGCGCCGTGCCGCGGAGTGGACCCCGCGCATGGACGCCGACAAGCGCGACAGCGAGTACAAGAACTGGCTCAAGGCCGTGGAGCGCTCCATGGGCTGGCTCGAAGAAGAGAAGTGACGAGGAGTAGACCGAGATGACCACCCCGCAGACCGTCCCCGCCCTCGGAACGCACCCGGCCGCCGGTTCGCTTCCGACCCGCGCCGAGACCAGAGAGCAGCTTGCCAAGGCGACGTACGACCTCCTGGTGATCGGTGGCGGCATCCTGGGCATCTCCACCGCCTGGCACGCCGCGCAGGCCGGTCTGCGGGTGGCCCTGGTGGACGCCGGCGACTTCGCCGGCGCCACCTCCTCGGCCTCCTCCAAGCTCCTCCACGGCGGCCTGCGTTACCTGCAGACCGGCGCCGTGAAGCTCGTCGCCGAGAACCACTTCGAGCGGCGCGCCGTCTCCCGCCAGGTCGCCCCCCACCTGTCCAACCCGCTCACCTTCTACCTGCCCGTCTACAAGGGCGGCCCGCACGGCGCCGCCAAGCTGGGCGCCGGAGTCTTCGCGTACTCCGCCCTCTCCGCCTTCGGCGACGGCGTCGGCCACCTCCTCTCCCCCGCCAAGGCGGCGCAGGACGTGCCCGAGCTGCGCACCGACAACCTCAAGGCGGTCGCCGTCTACGGCGACGACCAGATGAACGACGCCCGCATGGCGCTCATGACGGTCCGCGCGGCCGTCGACGCCGGCGCCGTCGTCCTCAACCACGCCGAGGTCACCGGGCTCCGCTTCACCCAGGGCCGGGTCACCGGCGCCGAGCTCAGGGACCGGCTGTCCGGCGAGGAGTTCGGCGTCACCGCGCGGCTCGTCCTCAACGCCACCGGCCCCTGGGTCGACCACCTGCGGAAGATGGAGGACCCCAACGCGGCCCCGTCCATCCGCCTCTCCAAGGGCGCCCACCTGGTCCTCAAGCGGACCGCTCCGTGGAAGGCCGCGCTCGCCACCCCGATCGACAAGTACCGGATCACCTTCGCCCTCCCCTGGGAGGACATGCTCCTGCTCGGCACCACCGACGAGGAGTACGAGGGCGACCCGGGCGAGGTCGCGGTCAACGACAAGGACATCGCCCAGATCCTGGACGAGGCCGCCTTCTCCATCCGCGACCAGCAGCTCGACCGCTCCCTCATCACCTACGCCTTCGCCGGTCTGCGGGTGCTCCCGGGCGGTCCCGGCGACACCTCCAAGGCCAAGCGCGAGACGGTCGTCACCGAGGGCCGCGGCGGGATGCTGTCGGTGGCCGGCGGCAAGTGGACCACCTTCCGCCACATCGGCCGCACCATCATGAAGAAGCTGGAGTCGCTGCCCGGCCACCCGCTCGGCGAGGACTACGAGCCGGTCTCCGCGCTTCCGAAGCGGCTGCCGCTGCCCGGCATCGCCAACCCCAACGCGGTCGCCCACCGGCTGCTCGTCGACGGCCCGGCCCCCGGCCCCCGGATGGCCGCCGACACCGCCAAGCACCTGGCCACGCACTACGGTTCGCTCTCCTTCGACATCGCCCGCATGGCGAACGAGAACCCCGAACTGGCCCGCCGGATCCACCCGGACGCGCCCGAGATCTGGGCGCAGGTCGCCTACGCCCGCGACCACGAGTGGGCCGAGACGGCCGACGACGTGCTGCGCCGCCGCACCACCCTGACCATCCGCGGTCTCGCCACCGACGAGATCCGCGCCGAGGTCGACGCGATGCTGCGCGCCGAGTAGCCGCCACGGACCGAGGGGCGGTCTTCTCCGGGGAGGGAGAGGACCGCCCCTCTCGCGTGCCGTCCCGCGGGCCGTGTGCGGGGCCCGGTTCGTGGGTAGTCGATCAAGGCCGCAAGGGTTTTCGGGCGCGCCCGAAGGCTGCGGCCGGGCGACCGGAAAGCCGTAAGGTTGGTCCGTACGACACGAACTTCGAAGAAGGAGGCGCTGGGTGATCGAGCTCGAGGGGATGCCCGAGCTGATCGACCCGGTCATGGTGGCCGCGTTCGAGGGCTGGAACGACGCCGGCGACGCCGCCTCCACCGCGGTCGCTCATCTGGACCGGGAATGGAAGGGCGAGGTCTTCGCGGCGCTCGACGCCGAGGACTACTACGACTTCCAGGTCAACCGCCCGACGGTGTTCCTGGAGAACGGCGTCCGGAAGATCACCTGGCCGACGACCCGGCTCTCGGTGGTCCGGGTCGGCGGCGAGAAGCCGCGCGACCTGGTCCTGGTGCGCGGCATCGAGCCCTCGATGCGCTGGCGCTCCTTCTGCAACGAGCTGCTGGGCTTCGCCCACGAACTCGGCGTGGAGATGGTGGTGATCCTCGGCGCGCTGCTCGGCGACACCCCGCACACCCGCCCGGTGCCGGTCAGCGGCGTCACCTCCGATCCGGACCTGGCGCGGACGATGGACCTGGAGGAGACCCGGTACGAGGGCCCGACGGGGATCGTCGGCATCCTCCAGGAGGCGTGCACCCACGCGGGCGTGCCGGCGGTGAGCCTGTGGGCGGCGGTTCCGCACTACGTGTCCCAGCCGCCGAACCCGAAGGCGACGCTGGCGCTCCTCAACCGCCTTGAGGACCTGATCGGGCTGCGGATCCCGCTGGGCGAGCTGCCCGAGGACGCGCGGGCGTGGCAGCTGGGCGTGGACCAGCTGGCGGCGGAGGACAGCGAGGTCGCCGAGTACGTGCAGACGCTGGAGGAGGCCCGGGACACCGCGGAGCTGCCGGAGGCGTCGGGCGAGGCGATCGCCCGCGAGTTCGAGCGCTATCTGCGGCGGCGCGAGCCGGGTACGGGACCGGGCCCGGTGACCGGTCCGGGGGTGGCGACGGAGAGCGGGGACACCTCGTACCTGCGGGATCCGGGCAGCGGACGGCCCCGCCCGCCGAAGCCGGAGCAGCCCGGGCGGCCTGAGGAGAGCGAGGGGTCCGAGGAGCCCGGCGAGGGCGACGAGGACTGAGGTCGAAGAGGGCGAAAAGAGGGAGGGACGGCCGAGGCCGTCCCTCCCTCTCTTTTCCCACCTGCTTACAGCGCGCCCGCCTGCTTACAGCGCGACGCCGAGGAGCGCGTCGACCGTGCGGGAGACGAGGCCGGGGGCGGACTCGTCGGTGCCGCCGTCCGCCTCCTGGCGGGCGGCCCAGCGGTCGACCGCGGCGAGCGCGGCCGGGGCGTCGAGGTCGTCGGCGAGCGCCTCGCGGACCTCCTCGACGAGGGCGTCGGCGGACGGGCCGTCGGGCCGGGAGACCGCGGCGCGCCAGCGGCCGAGGCGGTCGACGGCGTCCTGGAGGACCTGGTCGGTCCACTCCCAGTCGGCGCGGTAGTGGTGGGAGAGGAGGGCGAGCCGGATGGCGACCGGGTCGACGCCCTCGCGGCGGAGCGCGGAGACGAAGACCAGGTTGCCCTTGGACTTGGACATCTTCTCGCCGTGCAGAGCGACCATGCCGGCGTGTACGTACGCCTTGGCCATGGGGAACTCGCCGGTGAGGGTCTGGGCGTGCGAGGCGCCCATCTCGTGGTGCGGGAAGATCAGGTCGGAACCGCCGCCCTGCACGTCGAAGCCCATGCCGATGTGGTCGAGGGCGATGGCGACGCACTCGATGTGCCAGCCGGGGCGGCCGGGACCGAGGCTGCCGCCGTCCCAGCTGGGCTCGCCCTCGCGGGCGGCCATCCACAGCATCGGGTCGAGCGGGTTCTTCTTGCCGGGCCGGTCGGGGTCGCCGCCGCGCTCGGCGGAGAGGTGCCGCATCAGCTCGGTGTCGTAGTGCGAGACCTCGCCGAAGTGCGGGTCGGCCTCGACCGAGAAGTAGATGTCGCCGTCGAGCTCGTAGGCGGCGCCGGAGTCCCGGAGCCGCTCGACCAGGGGGACGATGGAGGGTATCGACTCCACCGCGCCGACGTAGTGGCGCGGTGGCAGCATCCGCAGGGCGGTCATGTCCTCGCGGAAGAGGGCGGTCTCCTTCTCGGCGAGGGCGACCCAGTCGATGTCGTCACGGAGGGCGCGCTCCAGGAGCGGGTCGTCCACGTCCGTGACGTTCTGGACGTAGTGCACCTGCCGCTTGGTGTCGAGCCACACGCGCTGCACGAGGTCGAACGCGTTGTAGGTCGCCGCGTGACCCATGTGGGTCGCGTCGTAGGGCGTGATGCCGCAGACGTAGATACGGGCGACGGGGCCGGGAGCGAGGGTCACTCGTCCGCCGGTCGCGGTGTCGTGGATCCGGAGGTCGCGGCCCTTGCCGGGAAGGGCGGGGACCTCGGAAGCGGGCCAGGCATGCATGTCCCCGAGCGTAACCGGACAGCTGTTCCGGATACGAACCGGATCCGGGATCTTGTCCGATCACGCGCTCTTGCGGGTGAGCGCCGTCTGTGCATACCCCCCAGGGGTCCGATGACCGCCCGGGGACTGTGGCCGAAACCTTACGGTCCCTGGAGCGGTGGCCCCGGGATCCGGAAGGCTCGGCCTAGACCGGCGGCCAGGGGATCGGGGGCCACTGCCCGGAGGGTTCCGGGTGGAGCCCGGAGGCCAGCAGCGCCGCCACCCGGCCCCGTACGGCGGACACCTCGGCGGCCGTGAGCAGTTCCCCCAGCCGGGTGGCGAGGGGCGCGCCGGGGGCCAGCGCGCCGGAGAGCGCCGTGAGGACGGCGGTGGCCTCCTCGGGGAGCTCCTGGCCCGCCCAGCCCCACAGCAGGGTGCGCAGCTTGTCCTCGACGTGGAAGGAGACGCCGTGGTCGATGCCGTAGAGCCGGCCGCCGGGGGCGGGGAGCAGATGGCCGCCCTTGCGGTCGCCGTTGTTCATCACCGCGTCGAGGACGGCGAGCCGGCGCAGCGCGGGGGTGTCGGCGTGGACGAGGAGTGCGGTGCGGCCCTCCCCCACCTCGGCGGGGCCGATCGCCTTCCAGCCCTCGCCGGCCTCCTCGTCCTCGGTGAGGGCGAGCAGCCGGGCGTCCGGGTCGGCCTCGATCCAGAGCTGGACCATGCCCTCGCCGTACGGGCCGTCCCGCAGCACCGTCGGCGGGACCAGGCCCCAGCCGGTGGCCTCGGAGAGCTCGTACGCGGCGACCTCCCGCTCGGCGAGGGTGCCGTCCGGGAAGTCCCACAGGGGGCGCTCCCCCGCGACCGGCTTGTAGACGCAGGCGGCCTCGCGGCCCTCGTACGCGACCGTGCAGTAGAGCACCGCGTTGGATGCCTCGCGGACCTGTCCCCGCACGGTCAGCTCACCGCGGGCGAGCAGCTCGGCGTCCGGCGGGAAGTCGGGGCTGCTGCTCATGCTCCGCGGCGGTATCCGTTCTGGCGGGGGCAGACGTGGCCCTCCGGGTCCAGCGGGAGGCTGCACAGCGGGCACGGCGGGCGGCCGGCGTTGACCACGTCCAGGGCCCGCTTGGCGAAGGCGCGGGCCTGGGCGCCGCTGAGCCGGACGCGGAGCATCGGCGGGCCGTTCTCCTCGTCCTGGAGCAGCCGCTCCTCAGCGGCGGCGAGGTCCTCCTCGGAGTCCGCGTCGAGTTCGACGAGGGCCTGGGCCTCGACGATCATGCGCTGTTCCTCGCCGTCCCAGGCGAGGGCCATGGTGCCGACCCGGAACTCCTCCTCGACGGGGGTGTCGAGGGGGGCCGTGTCGGCGTTGTCGGCGGGGGCGACGGCCGGGACCGGGGCGTTGCCCCCGGTGCGGCGCAGCACCTCGTCGAGGAGTTCGTCGATGCGCTCGGCGAGGGCGGCGACCTGGGTCTTCTCCAGGGCGACGCTGGTGACCCGGCCGGCCGCGGACGCCTGGAGGAAGAACGTCCGGCGGCCAGGCAGCCCGACCGTGCCGGCCACGAAACGCTCCGGTGGGTCGTAGAGGAACACCTGACGGGACACTCTCCCGGCTCCCTTGACTGTCGACTGTCGTACTACGGCGGCGAGTCCACCCTACTGCGCGGGGGTGTCAGGGTGCTCCCGCACCGCCACCGACCTCGGCCGCCCCACTGGTGTCGGGGGTCTCGCGGGAGGCCAGGGCGGCGAGGTCTCCGGTGTCGCCGAGGCGGACCAGGAAGGGCCTCAGGCGGGTGTAGCGGATCACGGTGAGCGAACAGGGGTCGACGTGGATCCGCTGGAAGAGGTCCAGGTGGAGGCCGAGGGCGTCGGCGACGAGGGACTTGATGATGTCGCCGTGGGAGCAGAGGGCGTAGACGGCGTCCTCGCCGTGCTCGGCCTCGATCCGGGCGTTCCAGTCGCGGACCGCCTCGACGGCCCTGGCCTGCATGGCGCGCATGGACTCGCCGCCGGGGAAGGCGGCGGCGGAGGCGTGCGCCTGGACGACCTCCATGAGCGGTTCGTCGTTGAGTTCGCTGAGCTTGCGGCCGGACCAGTCGCCGTAGTCGCACTCGTTGATCCGCTCCTCGATGTGGAGCGGGAGGTCCGGGCGGGCGTCCAGGAGCGGCCGGAGGGTCTCGCGGCAGCGCTGGAGCGGGCTGGAGACGGCGGCGGCGAGCGGGACCCCGGCGAGCCGGCCGGGCAGGGCGGCGGCCTGGGCGGCGCCGC
Organism: Streptomyces sp. CC208A; assembly: GCF_030010625.1. Lineage (GTDB taxonomy): Bacteria > Actinomycetota > Actinomycetes > Streptomycetales > Streptomycetaceae > Streptomyces. The sequence goes on from NZ_JASCXN010000007.1 coordinate 152,981, forward strand.
GCTCGTCGAGCGCCACGCCCGGCGTGCGGCCGGCGAGCAGCCCGGAGGTGTTGGCGGTGGAGCGTCCGTGCCGGACGAGGATCAGCGTGGCCATGTCGGCCAGCCTACGGTGCACGCGCGCGTCCGGGGCGGTTCGGCGGGCGGTCCGCACGCGCGCGTGCGGACGGTGAGCGGGGGCACGCGTGCGGGGCGGACGGGGCGGGGGGAGAATACGGCGCGTGATCGTCGACTCAGCGCTGTACCGCGACGGACGCCGGAGGGAGGGTCCCGGCGACCTCTCCCGGGCCCTGGCCGAGGCGCGGGACGCCCGCGACGCCTTCCTGTGGGTGGGGCTCCACGAGCCGTCGGCGGCCGAGTTCGACCACGTGGCCTCGGAGTTCGCGCTGCACCCGCTGGCCGTCGAGGACGCCTTGAAGGCCCATCAGCGACCGAAGCTGGAGGTCTACGACGACTCCCTCTTCATGGTGCTCAAGCCGGTGCTCTACGAGCCGGAGAGCGACCGGGTCTCCACCGGGGAGCTGATGCTCTTCCTCGGCGACTCCTTCGTGGTGACGGTCCGGCACGGCGAGGGCGCTCCCCTGGCGGAGGTGCGCAAGCGCCTGGAGACCCAGCCGGAGGTGCTGCGGCACGGGCCCACGGCGGTGCTCTACGCGGTGAGCGACGCCGTGGTGGACCACTACCTGGACGTGGCGGGCGAGCTCCAGGTGGACCTGGAGGAGCTGGAGGCCGACGTCTTCGCGCCGGGCGGGACGGGTACGTCGCACACGGCGGAACGGATCTACACGGCGAAGCGCCAGGTGCTGGAGTTCCGGCGGGCGACGGGGCCGCTGACGGGGCCGATGACCCGTCTGACGGCGGGCGCGGTGCCGTTCGTGGACGAGGACTCACAGCCCTTCTTCCGGGACGTCACCGACCACCTGGTGCGGGCCAACGAGCAGGTGGAGGGGTTGGACAGGCTGCTGTCGGACGTGCTGTCGGCGCACCTCGCGCAGATGGGGGTGCGGCAGAACGACGACATGCGGAAGATCTCGGCGTGGGCGGCGATGGCGGCCGTCCCGACAATGGTGGCGGGGATCTACGGCATGAACTTCGAGCACATGCCGGAGCTGCACTGGATGTGGTCGTACCCCACGGTGATCGCGGTGATGGCGGGGATCGAGGTGGGCCTGTACCGGCTGTTCAAGCGGCGCGACTGGCTCTGAGCGCGACCGGCTCCGATCCGGCCGCGCCGTGCCCGGGCCGTGTCAGAAGGCGGGGGCGGGGGTCGCCGGGCCGCCGAGGGCGTCGAGCCGTTCGGGCATCCGCAGGCCGATCATCCGGTGCCAGCCGGCGGCGCGCTCGTACGCGTACATGCCGTGGATGCCGGCGGCGAGGGCCGTGTTCTTGGCCCTGGACCAGCCCAGGATGCGGCCCATGTGGCGCATCACGGCGAGGCTGACGTCGCGGTAGACCTGGATCTCGGCGAGCGCCGACTCGCGCAGGGTGTTCTGGATGAGCCGGCCGTGGCCCGCGCGGGCGAGCCGCAACAGCTCCTCGTGGCAGTAGGCGAGGTGGTTGGCCTCGTCGTTGTCGATCATGTGGATGGCCTTGCCCAGCTCCGGATGGTCGCCGAAGTACGTGACGAGCATGTCCATCTGGTCGGCGGCGCGCTGCTCGGTGACCCGGCTGTGGGCGAGGTAGACGACGACGTCCTGTTCGGTCAGGGGCTCGTCGCCGCGCAGCTTCTCGTGGGCGAGCCCGATGCCGCGCCGTTCGAGGAGCATCGTGTAGTCGGTCTCGGGCGGTACGGGGACGGGTTCGAGGCCCCGCTTCTTCAGGAGGGCCTTGAAGATCCGGCCGTGCTTGTCCTCGTCCGCCCCGTGCCGGACGATCTTGGGCGCGAGGTCCCGCATGCCGGGGGCGACGAGGGCCGCGATCCGGGCGTTCTCCCAGCCGCCCTGCGACTCGCCGCTGGCGGCGATCGAGCAGAAGAGCCGGAAGGCGTCGTCGTCGTCGATGATTTCCTGGAACAGGCTCTTGGCCGTGAGCATCGCTGCCACCTCCATGCGGACGCCCGCACTCCGCGGGCCCGGCGAGACCGAGTCAAATGCGGTCCGGGACGGCGGGCAACAGGAGGGCTCGCGGGTATCGGCCGAAAGAGTGAGCCGCCGGGCCGTAACCGGGGGCGCGGCGGCGCGTTGAACGGCATGACGGCCGTGGCGGGGAAGACCCCCGAGCCCCCACCACGGCCGTGGGGACTCCCCTACGCCAGGCCGGCCCGCTCCAGGGCGTCGACGCCGGCGCGCAGGGCGGCGAGGCGCTCGTCGAGGGTGAAGCCCGCCGGGGCGAGCGTCAGGGTGGTGACGCCGGCCGCCGCGTAGGCGGCCATCCGGTCGGCGATCCGGTCCACGGTGCCGAGCAGGGCGGTCTGGTCGATGAGGGTGCGGGGCACGGCGGCCGCGGCGCCCTCCTTGTCACCGGCCAGGTACTTGTCCTGGATCTCGGCGGCCTCCTTCTCGTACCCCATGCGCTGGGCGAGCTGGTTGTAGAAGTTCTGCTTGCGGCTGCCCATGCCGCCCACGTAGAGGGCGGTGTACGGGCGGAAGACGTCGGCGAGCGCGTCGACGTCCTCGCCGAGGGCGAGCGGCAGCGTCGGGCAGACGTCGAAGCCCTCCATGGTCAGGCCGGCCTTCTCGCGGCCCGCCCGGAGGTGGCGCAGGGCGGTCTCCTCCAGGTGGTCGGCGGAGGGGAAGATCAGCAGGGCGCCGTCGGCGATCTCGCCGGTCTGCTCCAGGTTCTTCGGGCCGATCGCGGCGATGTACAGCGGGATGTGCTCGCGCTGCGGGTGGACGGTCAGCTTGATCGGCTTGCCGGGGCCGCCGGGCAGCGGCAGCGTCCAGTGCTCGCCCTCGTGGGTGAGGCGCTCGCGGGACATCGCCTTGCGGACGATCTCCACGTACTCGCGGGTGCGGGCGAGCGGCTTGTCGAACTTCACGCCGTACCAGCCCTCGGAGACCTGCGGGCCGGAGACGCCGAGGCCGAGGCGGAAGCGGCCGCCGGAGAGCGAGTCCAGGGTGGCGGCGGTCATCGCCGTCATCGCGGGCTGGCGGGCCGGGATCTGCATGATCGCCGAGCCGACGTCGATCCGGTCGGTCTTCGCGGCGACCCAGGAGAGCACGGTCGGCGCGTCCGAGCCGTACGCCTCCGCCGCCCAGCAGACGTCGTAGCCGAGGCGGTCGGCCTCCTGGGCGACGGCCAGGTTGTCGCCGTCCATGCCGGCGCCCCAGTAGCCGAGGTTGATGCCGAGCCGCATTCCACGCACCCCTTACCCATCGGTAACGTCTCTCGCTCCGGACTCTAGCGCGCGGTCCCCCGATCCGTCAGGAGCCGTCCGCCACGCCGTCGTCCGCGGGTTCTGTCCACAGGTTCCCTCCACAGGGTCTCTCCGCGTGGTGCCCTGGCCAGTAATGTCCCGCCCATGGAGCAGAGGCATCTCGGACGTACCGGCCTGCGCGTCTCGCGCATCGGGCTCGGCACGCTCACCTGGGGGCGGGACACCGACGAGCACGACGCCGGCGAGCAGCTGCGGGCGTTCTGGGACGCGGGCGGCACGCTCGTGGACACCGCCGACGTGTACGGCGGCGGCGAGGCGGAGTATCTGCTCGGACGGCTGATGGAGCGGCTCGTGCCGCGGCAGGACCTGATCCTGTCGACCAAGGCGGGCAGCGTCCCGGACCCGGACCGGCGCACCGACGGGTCGCGCGGCCACCTGCTCGCCGCCCTCGACGCCTCCCTCGCCCGGCTCGGCACGGACCACGTGGACCTGTGGCAGCTGCACGCCTACGACCCGTACACACCGCTGGAGGAGTCGCTCCAGGCGCTCGACATCGCCGTACGCAGCGGGCGGGCGCGCTACGCGGGCGTGGCGAACTTCTGCGGCTGGCAGCTCGCCAAGGCCGGCACCTGGCAGCTGGCCGGCGACCGGACCCGGCTCGCCGGCGCCCAGCTCGAGTACTCGCTGCTCCAGCGGGGCGTCGAGCGGGAGGTGCTGCCCGCCGCGATCGACCTCGGCATAGGACTGCTTCCGTCCTCCCCGCTGGGTCGCGGGGTGCTCACCGGCAAGTACCGGAGCGGCACCCCGGCCGACTCCCGGGGCGCGTCGGAGGCGCTGGCGCCGTTCGTGGAGCCGTACCTCGACGAGGCCGCGAGCCGGATCGTGGAGGCGGTCAGCACCGCCGCCGACGGGCTCGCCACCAGCCCCCTGCACGTGGCGCTCGCCTGGGTCCGCGACCGGCCCGGCGTCACCGCCCCGATCATCGGCGCGCGCACGGCACACCAGCTCACGGCGGCACTGTCGGTGGAGGGCCTTAGTCTTCCTGACGAGATCTGCCGGGCTTTGGACGATGTGTCCGCGCCCGTGCACCGCTATCCGGATCACGACTGGAGCACCTTGTGACCGAGCCTGCCGGGGAGACCGTGCCCGAGGCACCCGAGGACGTGGCCCACGAGGACGGGGCACCGTCCGCCGAGCCGGAGACCGCCGGCGAGGGCGGCGCGGCCGCCGAGGAGGCGGCACCGGAGCTGAGCGAGGCGGAGGCCGAGCTGGCGGCCCAGCGGGAGCTGCGGGCCAGGATCGAGGCGCGGAAGGCCGAGAAGTCCGGGCCCGTGGTGGGCGGGGCGAAGCTGAGCGGCACCGCCGCCGACCTGCTCGCCGCCGTGCGGGCCGTGGAGGGCGGTTCCGCGTCCGGCGGCGCCTTCTTCGCGCCGGCGCCCGAGCCGCCCCGGCCCGCGCGGCCCGAGGCGCCCGTCCCTCCGCCCGCCCCGGCGGCGCCGTCCGCGCCCACGGCGGGGGCGCTGGCCGGGATCCGCGAGGTGCTGGCCCGCGGCGGCGCGCCCGAGGCACTGGCCGGGCGGGTCGCCGCCGCGCTCGGCGAGCAGGCCGCCGAGGCCCTGGCCGAGGACCCGTGGCGGCTGCTGGCCGTCGCCGGGGTGCGTCCTGAGCAGGCCGACGGCTTCGCGCGGGCGCTGCTCGGCGGGGCCTGCGGCCCGGACGACCCGCGCCGCGCGGTCGCCCTGACGGTGTGGCTGCTTGACCGGGCGGCTCTCCAGGGCCACACCGCGCTCACCGCCGAGGAGGTACGGACCGGGCTCGCCGGGCACGGGGTCCCCGACCCGGAGAAGGCCGTCGGAACCGCGGTCTCCGAGGGCGCCGTCCTGCTCTTCCAGGAAGAGGAGCCGCAGGAGGACGACGAAGCCCTGGAGGAGTCCGAGGAGGACCGCGCGGCGGACGGCGGTCCGGCGGAGCCCCCGCTGCTCGGCCTCGACCGGTACGCGCTGGCCGAGGAGAGCCTCGCCGACGGACTGGCCCGCCTGGTGCGCACGGTCACCGCCGAGGAGTGGGACGGCGGCGAGCTGGAGCGGGCCGTCGGGGGCCACGGTCTGGTGCTGCACACCGGCGGCGAGGCCGCCCGCGCCGAGCCGATGGCCCTGGCGGCCACCGCGCGGGAGCGCGGGCTGCGCGTCCTGGTCACCGTGCACGACCCGGAGCGGCCGACCGACGAGGAGCGCGCCGCCGGGACGGTGGTGCCGCTCGCCGCGCTGCTCTCCGGGACGGCCGGCCCCGGCCGGGACGAGGAGGGTTTCCTCGCCCTGGACCTGCTGGTGGTCCTCGACGCCCCCCAGCTGGACGTGGAGACGGGCGCGATGCTCGTCGAGGCCCTGCCGGACGGCTGCCGGCTGGTCCTCGGCGGCGATCCGGAGGTCCTCGGGGCGGCCGGTCCCGGCGCGGTGTTCGCGGACGCGCTCGCGGCCCGCGTCTGCCCCCGGGTGGCCTCCCGCCGGCCCGACCCGGGGCCGCTGGGCGAGCTGGTCTCGGGCATCGGCATCGGTGAGCTGAACCAGGTCGAGGCCCCCGGCAAGGAGGTCGTGATCGTCCCGGTGCGGGACGCGGGCGAGGCCGTGCACCGCACGGTCCAGCTGGTCGCGGACTCGGTGCCGCGCGCCTTCGGGCTGACCGCCGAGCAGACCCGGGTGATCACGGTCGGCCACGGCGGCGCGGCCGGGACCCGAGCGCTGAACACGGCGCTGAAGCAGCGGCTGAACCCGGGTCCGGGCCGCTTCGGCGGCTACGACCCGGGCGACCGGGTGGCGTACGCGCCGGTGCCCGGCCGGACGGTGACGGGCACGGTCCTCGGGGCCGACGCCGAGGGCCTGCGGCTGCGTACCCCGGACGGCGAGGTCGTCGTACCGAAGGAACGGGTGGAGTCGGCGCTGCGGCACGGCTGGGCGCTGACCGCGCACCAGGCGGCCGGCGGGCGGTGGCCCGCGGCGGTCGTGGTGCTGCCGGGCGACGCGGCGCCGGGGCTGAGCCGGCCGTGGGTCTACACGGCCTTCGGCCGCGCGGAGCGCCATCTGTCGGTGGTCCACGGAGTGGACCAGGCGCTGCCGCGCGCGGTGGCCGAGGTCCCCGCCCCGGCCCGGACGACCCGGCTGCGGCCGCTCCTGGTGGGCCTGCTGGCCGCCGGCGAGGAGGAGTAGGGTCGCCGCGAGGACGCCGGAGGGCTGGAACATCCACGCGTGATGTTCCAGCCCTCCGGCGTCCTCCCCGGTACGTGTCAGCGGCCGGTGCCTCGGCCCCCCGCGCCGCCGACCGTCTCGTCGTCGCCCTCGTCGTCCTCCTCGTCGTCGAAGACGGAGCTGATGTCGAAGCGGCAGACGATCCGCTCCGGGTCGGCCTGCTCGAAGGGGGCGGCCAGCCACTCCCCCGGCTCCGGGAGGTCCCCGGCCGCGGTGACCCAGAGCGTGGAGTCGCCCTCCTCCAGACCGAACTCCTTGTGCCGGGAGGCGATCTCGTCGGGCTCGTACTCCCCGAAGAGGACCCCGAGCGCGGCGGCGGTGCCGCGGGGCCCGTCCTCGTCGTGGTCGAGGTCGGTGACGCGCCGGGCCTGGGCCACCAGCCGCCGCGGCTCCGCCACGGCGTAGTCGCGGCGGATCAGCACGCTCAGAGCGTGTGGTTCGTCAGGTCCGGCGTAGGGCGGCAGCCCGTCGTCGGCCCCCGGGATCTCGAAGGGGGTCACCTCGTCGTAGCGGTCGTAGAGGAGTTCGTCATAGGTCTCGGCGGCCGTGGCGAGGGCGTTGAACGCCTCGTACACCGCCGGGTCGTCGTCTCCCGTGCGGCGTTCGACCGCCGCGAGGTGACGGTCCAGTGCGGTCTTGACCGCCTCTGCGGCGGCACGTACCTCGGCAGCGGTGGGCTGCGCAGCATCAGACATGGGACAGACGCTATCCGTACCGGGCCCGTGCCCGCACAATAGATGCGATGCCGGAATACGAATTTGTCGACGTGTACGTGCCGCGCGGACTCTCCCGAAAGGAGACCGCGCGGCTTCTGACCGACCATGCCGAGTACGGGCACTGGGAGTTGGACCGACTCACCCTGCGCCGGGACGGCAGCCGCAGAGTGCGGCTGAAGCGGCGGATCATCCGTCAGCTCCGCGCCACCTGGTGACGGACGTGAAAGGGGCCCCGCGCGATGCGGGGCCCCTTCGCGTTCCGTCGGCGGGACGGCTCAGGCGCCGCGGCGGGAGCGGCGGTAGACCAGCGAGCCCGCCAGCAGCATCCCCGCGGCGGCCGGCACGATCACGCCGAGCGGCGCGGACGAGCCGGTCTCGGCGAGGGCGTCCGGGGTGGCCGGCGGCGGCGTGAGCTGCGGGCCCGGGTGGTTCTCACCGCCTCCCGGACCGGGCGGCACACCGGGAGTGCCGGGCGTACCCGGAGTACTGGGCGTACCCGGGGTCTCCGGCGTGCCAGGGGTGCCGGGGGTCTCCGGCGTACCGGGCGTGCCCGGGGTCTCCGGCGTACCGGGGGTTCCGGGGGTCTCCGGCGTACGGGGGGTCTCCGGCGTACGGGGAGTCTCCGGGGTCTCCCCGTAGCCGCCCGGCTCCTCGCCGTAGCCGCCGGGCTCCTCCTCGCCGTAGCCGGTGTCGGGGTTCCCGGCGTTGGCGCAGTCGTTGCCCGCGGCCGGGTTGCCGAGGCCGATGCCCGTGACGCTGTTGCCGCACGCGTTGACGGGGACGTCGACCGGCACCACCACGGTGTTGCCGGAGGCCACGCCCGGGGAGTCGCTCGCGTGCGCGTCGCCGGACGCGCCGGCGCCGGCCTGCGCGGGGATGTTCGCGCAGGAGTTGCCCATCGCCGGGTTGAGCACCCCGATGACGTTGACGGTGTTGCCGCAGGCGTTGATCGGGGCGTGGACCGGGACCTGCACGGTGTTCCCGGACGCGACGCCGGGTGAGTTCGCGGCCGTACCGTTCGCGGCGGAATCCGCCTGAGCGAGACCGCCGCCGAGCGCGAAGACGCCTCCGGCCGCCGCGACGGTGATGAGGCTCTTGCGCGTGACCTGTCGCATAGCTTGCTTACCTGCCTTCTCGGCATTCGCCTGATCGGCTTGGGTTGAGGGCCACCGGGCCCGTGCCCGGGGCGGAATGGCCACCGGCCCCGGAGTGCATGGCACGCACTCCGGGGCCGGACCGGCTCACCCCCTCAGGGGGCGGGGCACAACGTCAGGCGTTGACGCAGGTGTTGCCGAAGGCGGGGTTCAGCAGCCCGATCACGGAGACCGTGTTGCCGCAGACGTTGACCGGCACGTGGACCGGGACCTGCACGACGTTGCCCGAGAGGACACCGGGGGAACCGATGGCCGCACCCTGGGCACCGGCGTCGGCGACGGCCATGCCCGCACCCGCGAGAACCAGACCGCCCGTGGCAGCCGCAGCAGCGACGACCTTCTTGATCATTATTCCTCCTAGTTGACAATGCGGACCCAGCCGCGGACCGCATCACCTGTAACGAGGGGGAAGGGAGGGGGCTACGAGCCCCCGGGGTCATTCACTCTTTCCGGGCACGGGCAAACGGACGGTCGAATTCGGTGGCCCTCCGGTCAGCAGGCGTCGAGGAAACGGTCCAGGACGCGCACGCCGAACTTCAGGCCGTCGACCGGGACGCGCTCGTCGACGCCGTGGAACATGCCGGCGAAGTCAAGGTCCGGCGGCAGCTGGAGCGGGGCGAAGCCGAAGCAGCGGATGCCGAGGTCGTCGAAGGACTTGGCGTCGGTGCCGCCGGAGAGCATGTACGGGACGGCGCGGGCGATCGGGTCCTCGGCGCGCAGGGCGAGCTGCATGGCGTCGACGAGGGCGCCGTCGAAGCTGGTCTCCAGGGCCTTGTCGCCGTGCACGTCCTCCCGCTTCACCTTGGGGCCGAGGATCCGGTCGAGGTCGGCGAGGAACTCCTCCTCGTAGCCGGGCAGGAAGCGGCCGTCGACGTGGGCGGTGGCCTGGCCGGGGATCACGTTCACCTTGTAGCCGGCGCCGAGCATGGTGGGGGCGGCGGAGTTGCGCAGGGTGGCGCCGACCATCTTGGCGATGCCGCCGAGCTTGGCGAGGGTGGCGTCCATGTCCTCGGGGTCGAGCGGGGTGCCGAGCGCGTCGGACAGCTCGTCGAGGAAACTGCGGACGGTCTTGGTCACGCGGACCGGCCACTGGTGGCGGCCGAGCCGGCCGACGGCCTCGCACAGTTCGGTGATCGCGTTGTCGGAGTTGGTCATCGAGCCGTGCCCGGCCGTGCCCTCGACGGTGAGCCGCATCCAGTGCATGCCCTTCTGGGCCGTCTCGACCAGGTAGAGCCGCAGGTTCTCGTTGACGGTGAAGGAGAAGCCGCCGACCTCGCCGATCGCCTCGGTGACGCCGTCGAAGAGGTCCCGGTGCCGGTCGACGAGGTGGCGGGCGCCGTAGGTGCCGCCGGCCTCCTCGTCGGCGAGGAAGGCGAGGACGACGTCGCGCGGGGGCTTGCGGCCGCTGCGCAGCCGGTCGCGGACGACCGCGAGAGTCATCGCGTCCATGTCCTTCATGTCGACGGCGCCGCGGCCCCACACGCAGCCGTCGGCGACCTCGCCGGAGAAGGGGTGGTGGGTCCAGTCGGCGGCGTCGGCCGGCACGACGTCGGTGTGCCCGTGGATGAGCAGCGCCGGACGGGAGGGGTCCTCGCCCTCGATGCGGGCCACGGTGGAGGCCCGGCCCTTGTGGGACTCGATGATCCTCGGTTCGAGCCCCACCTCGGCGAGCTTCTCCGCGACGTACTCGGCCGCGGCGCGCTCCCCGGGGCCGGAGTGGTCTCCGTAGTTGCTGGTGTCGATGCGGATGAGGTCCCGGCAGAGGTCGACGACCTCGTCCTCGCCCGAGACGGTCCGGCCGGTGTTCGACTCGCTCACGCTGCTTCCTCCCACGACGTGCCCCCTGTGCCTGCTCTGCTGGTCGTCCCATCCTCCCGCGCCCCCGCCCAGGCGGCGCAAGGGTGTCCGGCGGGCGAGGGGGGTGGTGATCGGCCACCCCGATTGTTTGCTATGGTTTCCCTCGTCGGAACGGCCCAGAGCCGCGAGACACACACCCTGTCCGGGTGGCGGAATGGCAGACGCGCTAGCTTGAGGTGCTAGTGCCCTTTATCGGGCGTGGGGGTTCAAGTCCCCCCTCGGACACCAGAAGAAGTCCCGGTCGAGCTCTATCGGCCGGGACTTCGGCGTATGTCGGACCGTGGTGAGGCGGAGCGGTGAGAAGGAAGCGGGTGCCGGTCGCGCCGCTGCCGCAGCGTGAGGGGATCGATCCGGTACGGATCCGGCTGCCGGAGGATCCGGAGGGGGCCTGGCCGACCGTGGGGGCGTATCTGCTCGGGCGGTACGGGGCGGCGGTCGGTGCGGAGCGGATCGGCGCGATGCTGGACGCGGGGCGGTTCGTGGGGGCCGACGGGCGGGCGGCGGCGGGCTCGGAGCCGTACGAGCCGGGGCGGTGGCTGTGGTTCCACCGGGACCTGCCGGTCGAGGAACCGGTGCCGTTCGAGATCGGGATCGTGCGCCGGGACGAGCGGATCGTGGTCGCGGACAAGCCGCACTTCCTGGCGACGACCCCGCGCGGGCGGCATGTGACGCAGACGGCGCTGGCGCGGCTGCGGGCCGGGCTCGGGCTGCCGGCGCTCCAGCCGGCGCACCGGCTCGACCGGCTGACGGCGGGCCTGGTGCTGTTCGTGGTGCGGCCCGAGGACCGGGGGGCGTACCAGCTGCTGTTCAAGGAGCGGCGGGTACGCAAGGAGTACGAGGCGGTGGCGCCGTACGACCCCGGGGTGGGGCTGCCGGTGACGGTGCGGAGCCGGATCGAGAAGGAGCGGGGGGTGCCGGCCGCCCGGGAGGTGCCGGGCGAGCCGAACGCGGTGAGCCGGATCGAGCTGGTGGAGCGGCGGGGCGGGCTCGGGCGGTACCGGCTGCTGCCGGAGACCGGGCGGACGCATCAGCTGCGGGTGCACATGAACGCGCTGGGGCTGCCGATCCTGGACGATCCGCTCTATCCGGTGGTGCGGGAGGACGGGCCGGAGGACTACCGGCGGCCGCTGCGGCTGCTCGCGCGGACGCTGGAGTTCGCCGACCCGTTCACGGGTGAGGAGAGGCGGTTCGAGAGCCGCCTCTCGCTCGGCTCGCTCGATGTGCTCGGTTCGCTCAGTGGCCTCGGCTGAGCCATTCCTCCAGGTGCGGGGCCTCCTCGCCGATGGTGGTGGAGTCGCCGTGGCCGGTGCGGACGGTCGTCTCCGGGGGGAGCGTGAGGAGCTTCTCGCGGATCGAGTCGACGATCGTCGGGAAGTCGGAGAAGGACCGGCCGGTGGCGCCGGGGCCGCCCTGGAAGAGGGTGTCGCCGGTGAAGACGGTGCCCAGGTCGGGGGCGTACAGGCAGACCGCCCCGGGGGCGTGGCCGGGGGTGTGGAGGACCTTCAGGTCGGTGCCGGCGATGGTGAGGACCTGTCCGTCGGCGAGTTCGCCGTCGGGGGTGTGGTCGGGGTGGGTGAGCTTCCACAGCGGCTGGTCGGCGGGGTGGAGCAGGATGCGGGCGCCGGTGGCGGCGGCGAGCGCGGGGGCCGCGCCGACGTGGTCGTCGTGGGCGTGGGTGCAGACGATGGCGCGCAGGGTGCGGCCGTCGAGGGCGGTGAGGATCGCGGCGGGGTCGTGGGCGGCGTCGACGACGATCGCCTCGGTGTCGTCGCCGACGATCCAGACGTTGTTGTCGACGTCCCACGTGGAGCCGTCGAGGCTGAAGGTGCCGGAGGTGACCAGGTGGTCGATGCGGGCGGTCATCACAGCACCACCACCGAGCGCAGCACGTCGCCGTCGTGCATGCGGGCGAAGGCCTTCTCGACCTCGTCGAGGGCGATGGTCTCGGTGACGAAGGCGCCGAGGTCGACGCGGCCCTGCCGGTGCAGGTCGATGAGCATCGGGAAGTCGCGGGACGGCAGGCAGTCGCCGTACCAGGAGGACGTGAGGGAGCCGCCGCGGCCGAAGACGTCGAGGAGCGGGAGTTCGAGCTTCATCTCGGGGGTGGGGACGCCGACGAGGACGACGGTGCCGGCGAGGTCGCGGGCGTAGAAGGCCTGCCGGTACGTCTCCGGGCGGCCGACGGCCTCGATGACGACGTCGGCGCCGAAGCCGCCGGTGAGTTCGCGGATCGCCTCGACGGGGTCGGCGGTACGGGAGTCGACGGTGTGGGTGGCGCCCATCTCCTTCGCCTTGGCCAGTTTCCGCTCGTCGATGTCGACGGCGATGATCCTCGCGGCGCCGGCGAGGCGGGCGCCGACGATCGCGGCGTCGCCCACGCCTCCGCAGCCGATGACGGCGACGGTGTCGCCGCGGGAGACGTTCCCGGTGTTGATCGCGGCGCCGATGCCGGCCATCACGCCGCAGCCGAGGAGGCCGGCGATCTCGGGGGCGACGGCCGGGTCGACCTTGGTGCACTGGCCGGCGGCGACGAGGGTCTTCTCGGCGAAGGCGCCGATGCCGAGGGCCGGGGAGAGCTCCGTGCCGTCGAGCAGCGTCATCCGCTGCCGCGCGTTGTGGGTGTCGAAGCAGTACCAGGGGCGGCCGCGGCGGCAGGCGCGGCACTGGCCGCAGACGGCCCGCCAGTTGAGGATCACGTAGTCGCCGGGGGCGACGTCGGTGACGCCCTCGCCGACGGACTCGACGGTTCCCGCGGCCTCGTGGCCGAGGAGGAAGGGGAAGTCGTCGTTGATCCCGCCCTGCTTGTAGTGGAGGTCGGTGTGGCAGACGCCGCAGGCCTGGATCTTCACGACGGCCTCGCCGGGGCCCGGGTCGGGGACGACGACGGTCTCGATCCGCACCGGCTCGTTCCGGCCGGGGGCGACGACCCCCCGCACGTGCTGTGGCATCGCTGGCTTCCCTTCGGCCGAGAGGATCTTGTGAACCTCCTGCGTACCACTATCTCCTGATAAAAGGCGAGACCCCCGCAGGTCTTGCCTGCGGGGGTCCGCCGCTCCCGTGGGGGGAGTCGAGGGGAGGAGCGCCCGGCCGGGGCCGCTCAGCCGCTCGGTCGGGTCGCTCAGTCGCGGGTGCCGGCGGTCTGCCGGACCCGGCCGCGGACCAGGAACCAGCCGCCGACGAGGGCCGCGGCGATGAGCGGCAGGCAGTTGACGGTGGTGCGGCTGATGCCGCCGTCCATCCACATCAGGACCAGGACGGAGCCGAGGAAGAGCAGGGTCACGATCTGGGTGTACGGGGCCCAGGGCAGCCGGTAGGAGGGGCGGACGAGCCTGCCCTGCTCGGAGCGGCGGACGAAGAGCAGCGAGCAGATCATGATCATCGCCCAGGTGCCGATGATGCCGATGGAGGCGAAGTTCAGGACCAGTTCGAAGGCGTCCTCGGGCATCCTGGCGTTGAGGACGACGCCGACGACGCCGAAGCCCGCGGTGAGCAGGATGCCGCCGTAGGGCACGCCGCCCTTGTTCATGACGCCGGTGAACTTGGGCGCGGAGCCGGCCAGCGACATGGAGCGCAGGATGCGGCCGGTGGAGTACAGGCCGGAGTTGAGGCTGGAGAGGGCGGCGGTGAGGACGACGAGGTTCATCACACCGGCGGCGCCGGGGACGCCGAGCTTGTCGAAGACGGTGACGAAGGGGCTCTGGTCGGCGGAGTAGGCGGTGTACGGGAGGATCAGCGCGAGCAGGATCACCGAGCCGACGTAGAAGAGGCCGACGCGCCACATGATCGAGTTGATCGCCTTCGGCATGATCTTCTCGGGGTTCTCGGTCTCGCCGGCGGCGACGCCGCACAGCTCGACGGAGGCGTAGGCGAAGACGACGCCCTGGATGAGCAGGAGCATCGGCATCATGCCGTTGGGGAAGATGCCGCCGTGGTCGGCGATGTTGGCGAGGCCGGGGGTGGAGCCGCCGACGTCGTGCGAGGTGACGACGAGGAAGATGCCGACGAGCATGAAGGCGACGAGCGCGGCGACCTTGATGATGGCGAACCAGAACTCCATCTCGCCGAAGTACTTCACCGAGATGAGGTTGGCGGCGAGGACGACCGCGAGGGCGATCAGGGCGAGGATCCACTGCGGGACGTCGCTGAACATCGACCAGAAGTGGGCGTAGGTGGCCGCGGCGGTGATGTCGGCGACGGCGGTGGTCGACCAGTTGAGGAAGTAGAGCCAGCCGGCCGTGTAGGCGCCCTTCTCGCCCATGAACTCGCGGGCGTAGGAGACGAAGGCGCCGGAGGACGGGCGGTAGAGCACCAGCTCGCCGAGGGCCCGGACCACGAGGAAGGCGAAGACGCCGCAGACCGCGTACGCGATGAAGAGCGAGGGGCCGGCGCTGGCCATGCGGCCGCCGGCGCCGAGGAAGAGCCCGGTGCCGATGGCGCCGCCGATGGCGATCATGTTGATGTGCCGGGACTTGAGGTCCTTGCGGTATCCGGCGTCGCCTGCGTCCACGTGGGGGGAGGCGGCCGGGTCCGCCGGAGCGGCGGACAGCGGCTCGGCCGCGATGACGCGGTCAGTCATGAAGTTGTTCGCCTTCGTGAGGAGGGTCTGTGCGGTACCCGGCCGGCTCCCGGAGCCCCTTCGCGGGGGTCACCCCGGGGCGGCCAGCCGACATCCTCACGGTAAGGACCACTCACTGACTGTGATCGAATTCACTGAACGCCCTGATTTGAGCTAGTTCAGAGGTTACGCGGGGGTAAGGCGGAGTCGTCCCCCGCGCTACGGGGCGAGGACGTCGAGCTCCTTGAGCGCGCCGACGGCGATCTCGCGGGTCAGCGCCTCGGCGCGGGCCGCGTCCTGTTCGCGGACGGCCTCGGCGACCTGGACGTGGAGGGTGACGGCGGCCGGGTCGGGGTCCTCGAACATCACGTGGTGGTGGGTGCGGCCGGTGAGGACCTCGGCGACGACGTCGCCGAGGCGGGCGAACATCTCGTTCCCCGAGGCGTCGAGGACGATCCGGTGGAAGGCGATGTCGTGGACCAGGTACGCCTCCAGCTGCCGGCCGCGCGAGGTGGCGACCATGCCGAGGGCCTGCTCGGTGAGTTCGCGGCACTGGGCGGGGGTGGCGTTCAGGGCGGCGAGACCGGCCGCGACGGGTTCGACGGCGGAGCGCAGCACGGTGAGGGAGCGGAGCTGGCGGGGGCGGTCGGCGCCGGCGAGCCGCCAGCGGATGACCTGGGGGTCGTACACGTTCCAGCTCGCGGTGGGCAGGACCGTGACGCCGACGCGGCGACGGGACTCCACCAGGCGCATCGACTCCAGGACGCGGACGACCTCGCGGACGACGGTCCGGGAGACGTCGAAGCGCTGGGCGAGCTCGTCGGTGCGCAGCACGGTGCCGGGCGGGTACTCCCCCGCGGTGATGGCGAGGCCCAGGGTGGCGAGGACGTGCGCGTGGAGCCCCTGGGCCGGTGTCGTCATGGGGCTCAGCCTATGCGGGGGCGCGCGGGTGATCACCTCGGGAATCAAAAGTACGACTTTTATGTCACAGACTCTTGAATACGTCGTACTCCATGGGTTTCATGAGCGCGACGGATCGACGTCGTGAAGGCAGCGAGGCAGCCGGGACGGCGCCGATGTCGAAGAGGACAGCGAGGCACCCCCATGAGCACCACTTCCCGCCCCACCGCTCCCCCGGTCGTCGTCGTCATGGGCGTCGCCGGGACCGGCAAGACGACGATCGGCCCGCTGGTCGCCGAGGCACTCGGCCTCCCCTACGCGGAGGGCGACGACTTCCACCCGGCGGCGAACGTGGCCAAGATGTCGGCCGGCGTGCCGCTGGACGACGCCGACCGGGAGCCGTGGCTCGACGCCATCGGCGCCTGGGCGCACGGCCGGGCCGGGCGCGGCGGGGTGGTCAGCAGCTCCGCGCTGAAGCGGAGCTACCGGGACCGGCTGCGCGCGGCCGCCCCCGGGATCGTCTTCCTCCATCTGACCGGCGACCGGGAGCTGATCGAGGAGCGGATGGCCGCCCGCAAGGGCCACTTCATGCCGACGGCGCTCCTCGACTCCCAGTTCGCCACCCTGCAGCCGCTGCAGGAGGACGAGGCCGGCGTCTCCGTCGACGTGTCCGGCACCCCCGAGGAGATCACCGGCCGGGCCGTCGCCGCGCTGCGCCGGCTCACCCGCTGATCCCGCCGCCCCCGCCCCCCGTCCCCCACCCGCCCGTACGAAGGACACCCCCGTGACCAGTCTCAGCGTCGAGACCCTGGCAGCGGCCGCCGTCGAACCGATCACCTCGGCCGGCAACGCCCGCCTGGGCATAGCCGTACTCGCCGGCATCACCGTCATCGTCCTGCTCATCACCACGTTCAGGCTGCACGCGTTCCTGGCGCTGACCATCGGGTCGCTCGCGCTCGGCGCGTTCGCCGGTGCCCCGCTCGCGGCCACCATCACGGCGTTCAGCACCGGCCTCGGCAACACCGTGGCCGGCGTGGGCGTGCTCATCGCGCTCGGCGCCATCCTCGGCAAGCTCCTCGCCGACTCGGGCGGCGCCGACCAGATCGTCGACACGATCCTCACCAGGGCGAGCAGGCGGTCCATGCCGTGGGCGATGGTCCTGATCGCCTCCGTGATCGGTCTGCCGCTCTTCTTCGAGGTCGGCATCGTGCTGCTGATCCCGGTGGTCCTCATGGTCGCCAAGCGCGGCCACTACTCCCTGATGCGGATCGGCGTCCCGGCCCTCGCCGGCCTGTCCGTGATGCACGGGCTCATCCCGCCGCACCCCGGCCCGCTCGTCGCGATCGACGCCGTCGGCGCCGACCTGGGCGTCACCCTCGCCCTCGGCCTGGTCGTCGCGGTCCCGACCGTGATCATCGCGGGTCCGGTCTTCTCCCGGTACGCGGCCCGCTGGGTCGACATCCCGGCCCCGGAGAAGATGATCCCGTCCCGCGCCTCCGGAGACCCGGAGAAGCGCCCCGGCTTCGGCGTCACCGTCGCCACCGTGCTGCTGCCGGTCGTCCTGATGCTGGTCAGGGCCCTCGTCGACATCGTCGTCGACGACCCCGCGAACGGCCTGCAGAAGGTCGCCGACGTCGTCGGCTCGCCGCTGATCGCCCTGCTCGCGGCCGTCATGGTCGGCATGTTCACGCTGGGCCGCGCGGCCGGCTTCACCAAGGAGCGGCTCTCCTCCACCGTCGAGAAGTCCCTCGCCCCGATCGCGGGCGTGCTCCTGATCGTCGGCGCGGGCGGCGGCTTCAAGCAGACCCTGATCGACATCGGCGTCGGCCGGATGATCCTGGACTTCTCCCAGGACTGGTCCGTCCCCGCCCTGCTGCTCGCCTGGCTGATCGCCGTCGCGATCCGGCTCGCGACGGGCTCGGCGACGGTCGCCACGATCTCGGCGGCGGGCCTGGTGGCCCCGCTGGCGACGGGCATGTCGACGAGCGGGACGGCGCTGCTCGTCCTGGCGATCGGCGCGGGTTCGCTCTTCTTCAGCCACGTCAACGACGCCGGGTTCTGGCTGGTGAAGGAGTACTTCGGGATGAGCGTCGGCCAGACGGTCAAGACCTGGTCGGTGATGGAGACGATCATCTCGGTGGTCGGCATCGTGTTCGTGCTGCTGCTGTCGCTGGTGTTGTAGCGCCGGCCCCGTCGGAGGAGGCCCGGTCCCGGAGCGGGTACGCGCTCGGGCCGGGCCTCCTCGCGCTACGCGGTCGCCGCAGCCGCCGCCCGGCCCGCCGCGCGGCCGGAGAAGACGCAGCCGCCGAGGAAGGTGCCTTCGAGGGAGCGGTAGCCGTGGACGCCGCCGCCGCCGAAGCCGGCGGCCTCGCCCGCCGCGTACAGGCCGGGAAGGGGCTCGCCGGTGTCGGTGAGGACGCGGGAGGACAGGTCGGTCTGGAGGCCGCCGAGGGACTTGCGGGTGAGGATGCTGAGGCGGACGGCGATCAGCGGGCCGGCCGCGGGGTCGAGGATGCGGTGCGGGGCGACGGTACGGATGAGGCGGTCGCCCAGGTAGCCGCGGGCGCCGCGGATCGCGGTGATCTGGAGGTCCTTGGTGAAGGGGTTGGCGACCTCCCGGTCGCGGGCGGTGAGCTCGCGGCGGAGCGCGGTCTCGTCGACGAGGTCCCGGCCGGTGATCCGGTTCATGCCGCGGACGAGGGCGGACAGGTCGTCCTCGACGACGAAGTCGGCGCCCTTGTCCATGAAGGCCCGGACGGGTCCTGGGACGTCGGCGCGGGCGCGGCCGAGGACGTCGCGGACGGACTTGCCGGTGAGGTCGGGGTTCTGCTCGGAGCCGGAGAGGGCGAACTCCTTGCCGATGATCCGCTTGTCGAGGACGAACCAGGTGTGGTCGTGGCCGGTCCGCATGATGTGTTCGAGGGTGCCGAGGGTGTCGAAGCCGGGGAAGAGGGGGACGGGGAGCCGCTTGCCGGTGGCGTCGAGCCAGAGGGAGGAGGGGCCGGGCAGGATGCGGATGCCGTGCCGGGCCCAGATCGGGTTCCAGTTCTCGATGCCCTCGGTGTAGTGCCACATCCGGTCGCGGTTCACCAGGCGGCCGCCCGCCTTCTCCGCGATGCCGAGCATCAGGCCGTCCACGTGGGCGGGGACGCCGGAGAGCAGCTTCTCCGGCGGGGTGCCGAGGCGGGCGGGCCACTGGGCGCGGACCAGGTCGTGGTTGCCGCCGATGCCGCCGGTGGTGACGATCACCGCCTGGGCCCTGAGTTCGAAGGAGCCGGTGGCGGTGCGGGAGCTGGCCGTGCCGCGCTCCGCGTCCGAAGGTTCCAGGACCTCGCCCGTGACCGTGTCGAGGGCGCCGCCGGTGCGACCGAGGGCGGTGACGCGGTGGCGGAAGCGGAGGGTGACGAGGCCGCGGGCGACGCCCTCGCGGACCTTGCGCTCGAAGGGGGCGACGAGGCCGGGGCCCGTACCCCAGGTGATGTGGAAGCGGGGGACGGAGTTGCCGTGGCCGTTGGCGTCGTAGCCGCCGCGCTCGGCCCAGCCGACCACCGGGAAGAAGCGGATCCCGCGGGCGTGGAGCCAGGAGCGCTTCTCGCCGGCGGCGAAGTCCACGTACGCCTCCGCCCAGCGGCGGGCCCAGTCGTCCTCGGGACGGTCGAAGCCCGCGGTGCCCATCCAGTCCTGGAGGGCGAGGGCGTGGCTGTCCCTGACGCGCAGCCGGCGCTGTTCGGGCGAGTCGACGAGGAAGAGCCCGCCGAAGGACCAGTGGGCCTGGCCGCCGAGGGACTGTTCGGGCTCCTGGTCCAGGAGGATCACGGACCGGCCGGCGTCGACCAGTTCGGCGGTGGCGACCAGACCGGCGAGACCGGCCCCGATCACGATCACATCTGCGTCGTAGGACATGGACCGCATCTTGGATACACGGATGTATCGAGTCAACCGTTCGCGCACCGGCGGTGGTCCGGGCTGGTTTCATGGGCGCATGGGCGCAGCCGATGAAGTACTGGACGTCGTCGACGAGCAGGACCGGGTGGTCGGACGGGCCCCGCGCGGCGAGGTGTACGCGCGGGGCCTGGTCCACCGCTGCGTCTTCGTCCGGGTGCGGGACGCCGGGGGCAGGGTCTTCGTCCACCGCAGGACGGCGGACAAGCTGCTCTACCCCTCGATGTACGACATGTTCGTCGGCGGGGTCGTCGGCGCCGGCGAGTCCTACGACGACGCGGCGCTGCGCGAGGCCGAGGAGGAGCTGGGCGTCTCCGGGCTCCCCCGGCCCGTCTTCGTGCTCAAGTTCCTGTACGACTCCGGCGGCGTGGCCGGGAAGTGGTGGTCGTCCGTGTACGAGGTCCGCTGCGACCTGCCGGTGCGGCCGCAGGTGGAGGAGGTCGCCTGGCACGCCTTCCTCACCGAGGACGAGCTGCGGGAGCGGCTGCCCGGTGCGGCGGGGGCCTGGGAGTGGGTGCCGGACGGCCTCGCCGCGTACGAGCGGCTGGCGGCGCGGCGGGACCGGTAGGGCGCCGGGCCGTCGAGGCGCTGAGGTGCCGTCGAGGCGCTGAGGTGCCGTTAGGGTGCCGGGGTGAGCGAATTCGTGCGGAGTCTGCGGCTGTGGTTCGCGCCGCGGCGGATCCGGGACGAGGGCGAGACCCCCGACTACCGTTTCTCCCTCGCCAACGAGCGGACCTTCCTCGCCTGGATCCGGACCGCGCTCGCGCTCATCGGCGGCGGCTTCGCCGTCGACCAGTTCCTGCCGGACCTGCGCTGGGCCGTCCGGGTCGGGCTCGCGCTCGCGCTGCTCGCCGCGGGGGTGCTGTGCGCGCTGCGGGCGGTGAACCACTGGATCCGCTGCGAGCGGGCCATGCGGCGGGGCGAGGACCTGCCCGTCTCCCGCTTCCCGACGGTGCTGAGCCTCGCCGTGGCCGTGGTGGCGATCGCGATGGTGGTGCTCGTGGTCGTCGGCCGGGCCGGCTAGTGGGCGGCCCTGCCGGGGCCGGAGCCCGTGACCCGGGGCTCCAGCCGGAGCGGACCCGGCTCGCCTGGCGGCGTACGACCCTGTCGTGGACGGTCGTGGCGGTGCTCGGGATCAAGCTGGCCCTCATGGGGGGCGCCACGGCCGCCGGGGTGGCCGGGCTCGCCCTCGCCGCACTGCTGTGGATCGGCTTCCTGGCCGTCTCCCACCGGCGGATCCGCGCCCTGGACACCCCCCGGCCGCCCGTCCTCTCGGCGCGGGGCGCGCTGGTGGCGGCCGGGTGCACGGTGGCCCTGGCGGTGTGCGGGGCGGCGCTGCTCTGGTGAGTACGTCCGTCCACCGGCCTCAGGGGACGGTGACGACGACCTTGCCCTGGAGGCCGCCCTCGGCGTTGGCGCGCTGCGCGTCGGCGGCCCGTTCCAGCGGGAAGGTCTTCGCGACCCGTACGTCGAGGACGCCCTCGTCGACGAGGTCCGCGAGGGCGGCCAGGTCGGCGGCGTCGGGACGCACCCAGAAGTAGCGGCCGCCGAGCGCCAGGACCTCGCCGTCGGCGATGGAGGCGAGCCGGCCGCCGGGGGCGAGGAGTTTCGCCGCGTGCTGGAGGAAGGGGCCGCCGAGGGTGTCGAGGACCGCGTCGACGCCGTCCGGGGCGAGCTCGCGGACCTGGTGGGCGAAGGACCGCTCGTCGAAGAGGACCGGCTCGGCGCCGAGCGCCGTCACCCGCTCCCGGCCGGACTCGCGGGCGGCGCCGAGGACCCGGCAGCCGAGGTGCCGGGCGATCTGCACGGCCATGGACCCGACCCCGCCGGCCGCGGCGAGCACGAGGACCGTCTCCCCGGACCGTACCGAGAGGGCGGTGCGCAGGCCCTGGTAGGCGGTGAGGCTGGCCAGGGGCAGCCCGGCGGCCTCCTCGAAGGAGCAGGTGCGCGGCTTGCGGGCGAGGGTGCGGACCGGGGCGGCGACGTACTCGGCGAAGGTGCCGTGGGAGAGGACGTCCTCCCGTACGTAGCCCATGACCTCGTCGCCCTCCGCCCACTCGGTGACGGAGACGCCGGGCCGGACGACGACGCCGGAGACGTCCCAGCCGGGGATGACGGGGAAGACGGCGTCGATCATGCCGTCGAGGTAGCCGGCCTGCGCCTTCCAGTCGACCGGGTTGACCGCCGCCGCCCGGACCCGGACCAGGACCTCGTCGGGTCCGACCTTCGGGTCGGGCAGCTCGCCGTACTCCAGGACCTCGGGGCCGCCGTACCGGCGGTAGCTGATCGCCTTCATGGTTCCGACCCTCTGCGGGGTCGGGGCGCTCCGCAAGCCGGGCGGGGCACCGGAGGACATCGGCCTTCCGGAACCGGTCCCCCTGTGACCCCTCCGCTGGCAGGCTTCCCCTGCACTCGTCCGATGCGCCGATCTTCTTCCCGGGGAGCCTTGTGCCTGCCACCGACCCGTACGTGGTCACCCTCGCGCCGCACGTCCACGCCTACGTCCAGCCCGACGGCGGCTGGTGCCTCAACAACGCCGGTTTCCTCGGCGACGCGGGCGAGTCGCTGCTCGTCGACACCACCGCCACCGAGCGGCGCGCCCTGCTGCTGCGCGAGGCGGTGCTCGCCGCCGGGCTGCCGCTGCCGCGCACGATCGTGAACACCCACCACCACGGCGACCACACCTACGGCAACGGCGTGTTCCGGCCCGGCGCGCGGATCGTCGGGCACGAGAACTGCCGGTCCGAGCAGCTGGCCGCGGGTCACCAGCTGCACCTGCTGTGGCCGCAGACCGACTTCGGCCGGGTCGAGATCACGCCGCCGGACGTCACGTACCGCGATCGGATGACCGTGTACGCGGGCGGGATCGAGGTGCGGGTGGTGCACCCGGGTCCCGCGCACACCACCGGCGACTCGATCGTGCACCTGCCGGAGCAGGGTGTGGTGTTCACCGGTGACCTGGTCTTCCAGGGCGGGACGCCGTTCCTGCCGATGGGCTCGCTGGCCGGCTCGCTGCGCGCCCTGGACGTGCTGCGGTCCCTGGACGCGGAGCGGGTGGTGCCGGGGCACGGGCCGGTGACGGATCCGGCCGCGTACGACGCCACCGAGCGCTATCTGCGGTGGGTGGCGGAGCTCGCCGCCGAGGGGCGCGCCAAGGGGGACCCGCCGCTGGAGACCGCCCGCCGGGCGGAACCGGGCGAGTTCGCCGGGTGGCGGGAGAGCGAGCGGCTCGTGGCGAACCTGCACCGGGCGTACGCGGAGCTGGACGGGTTCCCGGAGGGGCACCCGCTCGACCCGGTGGCGGTCTTCGGCGACATGGCGGCGATGAACGGGGGCGTGCCGGTGGCCTGTCACGCGTGAGGCGCCGGGGGCCCGGTACGGGGCCGGGGCCGGGGGCCAGTACGGGGCCGGGGCCGGGGGCCAGTACGGGGCCGGGGCCGGGGGCCAGTACGGGGCCGGGGGCCCGGTACGGGGCCGGGGCCCTCCCGCGTTTCGGGGACCCCTCTGGACGACATACCGACTGGTCGGTCATCATGAACGGCGACCGCCCGACCCACCGGAGGTACGTCCGATGAGCCCTGCCGCCCCGCCGCCCGGCCTCGACCCCGAGCGCCTGCGCCACCACCTCGACCGCGAGCGGCCGGGCCTGGTCGCCGGCCCTCTGGAGGCCCGGCTGATCGAGGGCGGCCGCTCCAACCTCACGTACGCCGTCACCGACGGCACGAGCCGCTGGGTGGTCCGCCGCCCGCCGCTCGGCCACGTGCTGGCCACCGCGCACGACATGAAGCGCGAGCACCGGGTGATCAGCGCGCTCGGCGGAACGCCGGTCCCGGTGCCGGGCACGGTGCTGCTGTGCGAGGACGAGTCGGTGCTCGGCGCGCCCTTCTACGTGATGGAGTTCGTCGAGGGGACCCCGTACCGCTCGGCCTCCCAGCTGGCCCCGCTCGGCCCGGAACGCACCCGCGCCACCGTGCTCGGCCTGGTCGACACCCTCGTCGACCTGCACGCGGTGGAGCCGGAGGCCGCCGGGCTCGGCGACTTCGGCCGGCCCGAGGGGTTCCTGGACCGGCAGCTGCGTCGCTGGGGCAAGCAGCTCGCCGCCTCCCGCGGCCGCGAGCTGCCCGGGATCGAGGAGCTGCACGCCGCCCTCGGCCGCGCCCTGCCCCGTTCCCCCGCGCCCACCGTGGTCCACGGCGACTACCGGCTCGACAACGTCCTCGTCGGCGACGACGACCGGATCGGGGCGGTGCTCGACTGGGAGATGTCCACGCTCGGCGACCCGCTCACCGACCTCGGCCTCCTCGTCATGTACAGCACCCCGCTGGACCTGCCCGGCTCGCCGATCTCGACGACCGCGGCGGCCGCGGGCCACCCCGCCGCCGCCGAACTGGCCGAGCGTTACGCCGCCCGCTCCGGCCGGGACGTCTCCGCCCTCTCCTGGTACACGGCCTTCGCCTGGTTCAAGCTCGCCGTGATCCTGGAGGGCATCCACTACCGCTACACCCTCGGGCAGACCGTCGGCGCCGGCTTCGACCGCATCGGCGAACTCGTCCCCGTCTTCATCGATCACGGCCTGACCACCCTTCAGGAGGGCTGACCCGCCATGGACTTCGCCTACGACGCCCGCACCGAGGAGCTGCGCGCCCGGCTCCTCGCCTTCATGGACGAGCACGTGTACCCCGCCGAGGCCGTCGCGCACGAGCAGCGGGCCGGGCTCGCCTCGCCCTGGGACGAGCCGCCGGTGGTGGCGGAGCTGAAGGCCGAGGCCCGGCGGCAGGGCCTGTGGAACCTTTTCTTCGTAGACCAGCACAGCCTGCCCGATGAGGAGTACGGGGCCGGCCTCACCAACCTCCAGTACGCCCCGCTCGCCGAGATCACCGGCCGCAGCCCGCAGCTCGCCCCCACCGCCCTCAACTGCGCGGCCCCGGACACCGGGAACATGGAGCTGCTCGCCGAGTTCGCCGACGAGGCGCAGAAGAAGCAGTGGCTGGAGCCGCTGCTCGCGGGCGAGATCCGGTCCGCCTTCGCGATGACCGAGCCCGAGGTGGCCTCCTCCGACGCGACCAACATCGAGACCCGGATCCGGCGGGACGGCGACTCGTACGTGATCGACGGGCGCAAGTGGTACATCTCCGGGGCGATGCACCCCGACTGCCGGATCTTCATCGTCATGGGCAAGACCGACCCCGACGGCGCCGACCCGCGCCGCCAGCAGTCGATGATCCTCGTCCCGCGCGACACCCCGGGCGTCGAGGTGCGCCGGGCGATGCGGGTGTACGGCTACGAGGACCACTACCACGGCGGCCACGCCGAGGTGGTCTTCGACGGGGTCAGGGTCCCGGCCGCGAACCTGATCGGCGAGGAGGGCGGCGGCTTCGCCATCGCGCAGGCCCGGCTCGGGCCCGGCCGGATCCACCACTGCATGCGGCTGATCGGCATGGCCGAGCGGGCCGTGGAGCTGATGTGCCGGCGGGCCGTCTCCCGTACGGCCTTCGGCAAGCCCCTCGCCCAGCAGGGCGTGGTGCGGAACTGGATCGCGGACGCGCGGGTGACGATCGAGCAGCTGCGGCTCCTGGTCCTCAAGACGGCCTGGCTGATGGACACCGTCGGCAACAAGGGCGCCCACGCCGAGATCCAGGCGATCAAGATCGCCACCCCGCGCGCGGTGGTGGACATCGTCGACAAGGCGGTACAGGCACACGGCGCCGGCGGCGTCTCGCAGGACTTCCCGCTCGCCGAGCTGTGGGCGGCGGCACGGACCCTGCGGCTCGCGGACGGGCCGGACGAGGTCCACCAGCGGTCGCTGGCCCGCCGCGAGCTGAAGAAGTACCTGTAGGACCCGGTGTTACGGGCGCAGGGCCCGCAGCAGGAGGTCGGCGAGGTGGTCGGCGACCTGCTGCGGGGTCAGAGGGCCGTCCGGGCGGTACCACGTGGACAGGTGGTGCACCGAGCCGAAGTGGTAGTCCACGACGAGGTCGGCGGGCGTGGCGGAGGAGAAGACGCCCGCCCGCTGGCCTTCCTCCACCAGGGCGCGGAAGCGCTCGTGGTAGCGGCGGCGCTCGGAGCGGACCTGCTTGTTCTTCTCCGGGCTCAGGTGGTGCATGGAGCGGAAGAAGATCGAGGCGTCGTCGAGGTTCTCGATGGTGGTGACGACGACGTCGGCTGCGGCGTCGCGCAGCCGCTCCTCGACGGGCGCGTCGGCGTCCGCGAACGCGTCGAGCCGCTCCTGCTGGAGGCGGAGCACGCGCGCGTAGACCTCCTGGAGGAGGTCCTCCTTGGAGCCGAAGTAGTGGTAGAGGGCGCCCTTGGTGACGCCCGCCGCCTCGACGATCTCCTGGACGGAGGTGCGGTCGTAGCCCTGCTCGGCGAAGAGCCGGGTGGCGGCGGCGAGGAGCCTCTGGGGGACGGGAGAGCCGTCCGCGTCCGTCGTCCTGGCCATGCTCCGCCGCCTTCCGGTCCGTCGTCCCCGCCCCTGGCGGTCGGGGTGTCCTTCGGTAGATCTTCCCATCCGTCGCCGGGTGCGCTACCGCGCGCCCGCCTCCCAGTGGCGCTGGAGCTTGTTCATGCCGCCGATCCAGCGCTCGGGGTCGTCCGCGCGGTTGCGGTAGTAGTCGGCGACCTCGGGGTGCGGGAGGACGAGGAAGCGGTCGGCGGCGATGGCGTCGAGGAGGGCGTCGGCGACGGTCTCGGGCTCGACGGCGGTGGGGACGAGGACGAGGTCGCCGGCCGAGCCGGTGGCGGCGAGCATGTCGGTGCGGACGCCCTGCGGGCAGATGGCGTGGACCTTCAGGCCGCGGTGGCGGTAGGTGAGGGAGAGCCATTCGGCGAAGGCGTAGGCGCCGTGCTTGGAGACGCTGTACGGGGCCGCGCCGATCATGGTGAGCAGGCCGGCGGCGGAGACGGTGGAGACGAAGCGCCCGGTGCCGCGCTCCAGCCAGTCGGGGAGCAGGGCGCGGGCCGCGCGGACGTGGGCCATGACGTTGACGTCCCAGGCGGCGGCCCAGACGGCCTCGTCGGCGAAGGCGTCGCCGGCGGAGGCGAGTCCGGCGTTGGCGCACCAGATGTCGACGGTGCCGCCGAGGGCGTCGCGGGCCTCGTCGACGATCGCGGAGGCGTCGCCGGGGACGGCGGTGCCGCCGAGCTCGTCCGCGACGGCCTTGGCGCGGACCGGGTCGAGGTCGTTGACGACGACCCGGGCGCCCTCGGCGGCGAAGCGCCGGGCGAGGGCGGCGCCGATGCCGCCGCCCGCTCCGGTGACGACGACGCCGGCGCCCCGGACCTCGTGCGTGCCCGCGTTCATGGACCCTCCAGCTGGTTCGGCTCGGCTCACGGTCTGACAGCGGGCAGACTAACCGGTCGGTATGGACGGGTGGAAGACCGTGAGGACGCGCCGGGGGCTTCCGCACGCCTCGTTCCCCCGGGTCGTCAGGAGCGCTAGCCTGCGTGGCCGTGTCACGCATGAGGCGGATGAGCGCATGAGGCGGGTGGACGCATGAGGCGGGTGGATGCATGAGGCCGGTGGACGCATGAGGCCGGTGGAGCTGTCGCGTCGGGGTCTGCTGGCCGCCGGAGGGGCGCTGGCCGTGACGGCCGCCCCTGCCGCGGCCTCGGGCGGCCCGGAGCGGGCGCACGCGCGCGTACGGACCGGTTTCGAGCGCCTCGCGGCGGACGGGTACGCCCTGCTGGCCGGCGAACGGGTCGGCGTGGTCACCAACCCGACCGGTGTCACACCGGACGCCCGGCACCTGGTGGACGTCATGCACGCCGACGAACGGGTGGACCTGGTGGCCGTGTTCGGCCCCGAGCACGGCTTCCGGGGCACCGCGCAGGCGGGCGGCTCGGAGGGCCGGCATGACGACCCCGCCACCGGTCTCCCGGTGTACGACACGTATCTGAAGAGCGGGCAGGCGCTCGCGGACGTCTTCACGGCCTCCGGCGTCGACACCGTCGTCTTCGACATCCAGGACGTGGGCGCCCGCTTCTACACCTACATCTGGACGCTGTACGACTGCATGGCGGCGGCGGAGCTGGCCGGGAAGCGGTTCGTGGTCCTGGACCGCCCGAACCCGGTGAGCGGCCGGGAGGCCCTCGGCCCCGTCCTCGACCGGGCCTTCGCCACCTTCGTCGGCCGCGAGCCGATCGCGCAGGCGCACGGGATGACGGTGGCGGAGCTGGCCCTGCTCTTCAACGCCGAGTTCCTGGCCCGGCCGGTGGAGCTGGAGACGGTACGGATGACGGGGTGGCGGCGCGCGGACCTCTTCGACGCCACGGGGCTGCCCTGGGTGCCGCCGAGCCCGAACGTGCCGACCCCCGACACCGCCCTCGTCTACTCCGGCACCTGCCTCTTCGAGGGCACCAACCTCTCCGAGGGCCGGGGCACCACCCGCCCCTTCGAACTCCTCGGGGCGGAGGGGATCGACCGCCGCTGGGCGGAGGCGGCGAACGCCCTGGAGCTGCCCGGGGTCCGCTTCCGCGAGGCGTACTTCGCCCCCGTCTTCTCCAAGTTCCAGGGCCGTACGGTCGGCGGCGTCCAGCTGCACGTCCACGACCGCGTGGCCTTCGACCCGGTCCGCACCGGCATCGCCCTCCTGGTCACCGCCCGCCGCTCCTGGTCCGGCTTCGCCTGGCGCCCCGACCACTGGATCGACAAGCTCACCGGCTCGACCCGTGTCCGCACCCTGATCGACGCCGGCGCGGACACCGACGAGGTCACGGGCGCGTGGGCCGAGGACCTGGCGGCCTTCCGGGCGGTGCGGCGGGAGCATCTGCTGTACCGGTGAGAGCCGGGGCCTGCCGGTGAGGTCCTCCGTCGAGGTCTGAGAGCGGCCGGATCCGGGCATGCTGCCCGGGGGTTGCGGGACGCGGACCCCGGGGCGCTTCCTCGACGGGGAGGGACGGGCGGGCCGTGAGCGGGATGAGTGTGGAGCCGTACCGGGAGATCGTCTTCGACAAGGACGGGGACGGCCCGGCCGGGCAGGCGGCCGGGCTGGTCGCCCTGGCGCGGCGGGGGGTGACGGACCTGGTGGTGTTCGCGCACGGCTGGAACAACTCGCCGTCCGGGGCCACCCGGTGGTACTCGGACTTCTTCGCGCCCTTCCCGGGGCTGCTCGCACCGGGGGTGGAGGCGGGGTACGCGGGCGTGATCTGGCCCTCGATGATGTTCACGGACGAGCCGGTGCCGGACTTCCGGGCGCTGGTGACGACGCTGCCGGAGAAGGAGCGGACGCTCGTCCGGCTCACCGAGCTGCTGGTGCTCGCACCGCCGGAGGAGCCGGCGTTCCGGGAGTTCGGGGCGCTGCTGCGGGAGTTGGCGGACGTGGGCGGCGAAGGTCTCGCCGCGGCCGGCGGCGTGCCGGAGTTCCTGGTGGCGGATCCGGTGGAGGTCTGCGCCGCGTTCACCGAGGCACTGGAGGCGGAGGCGCAGGAGGCCGGGGCGCAGGAGGCCGGGGCGCCGGTGCCGGAGGCGGCCTTCGGGGACGGGCTCGGGCGGCTCTGGAAGGGCGGCCGGGAGGCGATGCGGCAGGCGACGTACTACGTGATGAAGCGGCGGGCGGGGCAGGTGGGCGAGCGGGGGCTCGGGCCGCTGCTCGCGGAGGTGGCGCGGGCCGCGCCGGGGCTGCGGGTGCACCTGGTGGGGCACAGCATGGGCGCCCGGCTCGTCGCGTACGCGCTGCGCGGCCTGCCGGGGGCGCACCGGCCGGTCCGTTCGCTGACGCTGCTCCAGGGCGCCTTCTCGCACTACGCGTTCGCGGCCCGGCTGCCGCACGACCCGGCCCGCTCGGGGGCGCTCAGGGACATGCAGCTGCGGGTGCGGGGGCCGGTGGTGGCCTGCCACTCGCACCACGACACCGCCCTCGGGGTCATGTACCCGCTGGCCTCCCGGGCGGCGCGGGACTCGGCGTCCCTGGCGGGGCCGCTGGGGCGGCTGGCGGCGCGCGACCCGCGGTGGGGGGCGATCGGCTGGGACGGCGTCCAGGGCGTGCCGGGGGCGGCGCGGCGGACGCTGGCGGCGGTGCTGCGGGACGGTGTTCCGGCCTCGGGCTGTGTGAGCGTGGACGCGGCGGAGGCGGTCCGCTCGCACAGCGACGTCCGGCGGCCCGAGCTGGCCCGGGTGGTGGTCTCGGCGGCCCGGATCGGCCGCCGGTAACGCACGGCCGGAGTGGCGTCTTCTCGCCAGAAGACGCCCGTTCCGGCTCCGGGCGGAACACGGCGGCGGCGCCGTTCGTCCCTCTGGTAACCGCGGATGCGCGAAGGACCGCGAAGGACCAGCGACGGAGGTGGCGAGCGATGGCCGGTTTCCGGAGTCTCGCGAGACAGGTGCGCGATCAGGGCTGTGACACGGCGCTGCGCAGATACTCGCTGCGCAAGTGCCTGGAGCGGTTCGCTCCTTACGGGCACCGGGCGACCTGGGACCATCTGTGCCGCAGGCACGGGTTCGGTCCCGACGACCGGGAGCTCGATCCGGCGCGCCTGGTGGCCGCCCTGGAGGAGCTGGAGGAGGCGCGGGCGGTCTGGCTCGCGTACGAGAGGGAGTTCGCCGCCCGGCGCCGGCGCGAGAAGCACGGCGGGCTGCGGAGACTGGGGGCGACGGACGACTGGCACCGGGACGTGTGGGGCGGCAACGGCGTGGTGCGGTGCGGCGATCCGGCCGTCCACCCGGCGGAGCCGCTGCCCGAGGTGATACGGCGCCTTGTGACGGCGCTGGAGGACGGTCCGGGCGAGGCGTGCCCGGTGTGCAAGGGGGCGGAGCTCGTGTGGGGCGGCGCCCCGGGGGACGAGCCGTGGTACGGACCGGTGTGCGCGAACTGCGGGGTCGAGGTGCCCCCGGCGGTCCTCACGCCGGGGGCGCTGGCCCGGGCCCGGGAGAGGCACAGCCGCCCGCTGGCCCCCGCGGCGTGACCCGGCCGGGGGCGCCGCTGCTCCAGGCCGCGCTGAACGGCACCTGGGACGCGGAGGAGTCGGCGGCGGTGCCGCGCGACCCGGCGGGGCTCGCCGCGGCCGCGGCGGACGCGGTGGCGGCGGGGGCGCGCGAGGTGCGGATCCGCCCCAGGACACCCTGCGGCGGGGGCTCGCTGTCGCCCCGGGTGGTGGGGCCCGCGCTGACGGCCGTACGCGGCCTGGTCGGCGTACCGGTGTCGGTGGCGGCCGACGCGTGGGCGGAGCCCGATCCGGAGCGCAGGGTCGCGCGGATCCGGTCCTGGGAGCTCCTTCCGGAGCTGGCGTGGGTGGCCTGGCACGAGCCGGGCGCCGAGGAGACGGCGGAGGCGCTGCTGGCGGCCGGGGTGGCCGTGGAGGCGGGGCTGCGGGCCGGCACGGCCGGACCGGCGCTCTTCGCCCGCTCCCCCTTGGCGGACCGGGTGCGGCGGATCGCGGCGGAGGTGCCGGAGACGGCCGCGGCGGAGGCCGAGCCGTGGGCGCGGGCGCTGCCGGGCGGTCCCGGCGGGGCGCCGGTCCTGCTGTGCGGGACCGGCGCGGCGGCCTGGCCCGTGGCGCGGCTGGCCCGGCGGCTCGGTCTGGCCGGGCGGATCGGCCTGGAGGACACCCTGTTCCTGCCGGACGGCCGCCGCGCCCGCTCCACGGCGGAGCAGGTGCGGGCGGCACTCCTTGACGGGCCCTAGGAGGGCCGGACGGGCCGGGGAAAGCGGACAGGGCCGGGGAGCCCAGGGCGCGGGACGGGGCCCGGGGAGGGCGGACGGTTCCTAGGAGGCGCCCTGGTTCTCCTTGCGCAGCGGGAGGAGGCGGGAGCCGGCCATGCTCTCGCCGATGACGTCGTCGGGGTTGGACAGGACGCAGGTCTCCAGGGAGAGGCAGCCGCAGCCGATGCAGTCCGTCAGGTGGTCGCGGAGCCGGCCGAGCTGCTTGATGCGGTCGTCGAGCTCGGTGCGCCAGGCGGCGGAGAGCCGGGACCAGTCCTCGCGGGTCGGGGTGCGCTCCTCCGGAAGCGCGGAGAGGGCCTCGCGGATGGTGGCGAGGGGGATGCCGACGCGCTGGGCGGCGCGGATGAAGGCGACCCGCCGCAGGGCGTCACGCCCGTACCGGCGCTGGTTGCCGGCGGTGCGGCGGCTGCTGATGAGCCCCTTGGCCTCGTAGAAGTGGAGGGCGGAGACGGCGGCGCCGCTGCGGGCGGAGAGCTGGCCGACGGTGAGTTCGTGGATCTTCTCTGGAATCTGCGGCACCCCTCGAACCCTAACTGGTCCGTTGACAGCGCGACCCTCACCCCACATGCTGAGCAAGCGCTTGGACACAAACCGTTCGGTATGCCGTAGAGAAGGGACCAGGGACATGGCCGAGCCGAGGATCTTCACCTCCGCAGAGGAACTGCGCGCGGGGGTCGGCGAGCAGCTGGGGCACAGCGACTGGCTGGAGATCGACCAGAAGAGGATCGACCTCTTCGCCGAGGCCACCGGCGACCACCAGTGGATCCACGTGGACCCCGAGCGTGCCGCCTCGGGCCCCTTCGGCTCGACGATCGCCCACGGCTATCTGACCCTCTCCCTGCTGCCGCTGTTCGTGCCGCAGGTGCTGCGGGTCGAGGGCATGAAGATGGGTCTCAACTACGGCACGGAGAAGGTGCGCTTCCCCGCGCCGGTGCCGGTCGGCTCGCGGCTGCGGGCCACGGCGGTGCTGACGAAGGTGGAGGAGGCCGGCGGCGGGGTGCAGGTCACCGCGAAGGTGACCGTGGAGCGCGAGGGCGGCGACAAGCCGGTGTGCGTCGCGGAGTCGGTCTCGCGCTACTACTTCTGAGCACTGCCCCCGGGCACTACTTCTGGGCACCGCCTCCGTGCGCTACTTCTGGGCCCGGTGTCCCACCATGCGGAGCACGAGGTCGGCGTAGAGCGCGCCGACCCCGTCGGGCGTCCGGCGGCCCCGGGGATTGAACCAGCGGGCCACGTCGATGCAGAGGGAGAGCACGGCGACGGTGGTGCCCGGCGGGTCCTCCACGGCGAACTCGCCGGTCGCCACGCCCTCCTCGATGATCCGGCGCACGGTGGCGTCGGTCTCGCGGCGCAGTTCCACGATCTCGGTGCGGTGCTCGGGGCCGAGCGCGTCCAGCTCGTACTGGACGACCCGGGCGGTGGTGTGGTGCTCGGCGTGCCAGCGGACGAAGGAGCGCACGGCGTCGGCGAGCCGGTCGGCGGCGGAGCCCTCACGGGTCTCGGCGGCCCGGAGGATCTCCAGGGCCTTGTCGTGGCCGATGCGGCTGATCCGGTGGAGCAGCTCCTCCTTGGTCTTGTAGTGGATGTAGAGCGCGGCCGGACTCATCCCGGCGCGGCCGGCGATGTCGCGGGTGGTGGTGGCGTGGTAGCCGCGTTCGGCGAAGGCCTCGACGGCCGCGACCAGCAGCCTCCGGGCGGCCTCGGGCGTGACCTCACCCCAGGGCACGTCCTCGCCGCCGGGCGTCTGCTCCGCCGTGCTCATCCCACACTCCTCCTCGGACCGGTCGGGACGAACACCATACAACGAAGCTGAGCAAGCGCTTAGAGCTTCTGTCGGACCCAGGGCCTCCGCCGGGCTCAGAGCTTCTGCTGGAAGGGGTCGTGCTCGGCGAGGAGCTTCTCCAGGCGCGCCTGGTCCACCCGGCTGACGATCCGCTCCGACTCCTGCCGGTCGCGGACCACCTTGGCGAGGGTGAAGGCGGAGGTGGTGAGGTAGAGGACGGAGACCGCGAGGAAGGCGCGCACCCAGGCGCTCGCCTCCAGCTGGTAGATCCCGATGCCGACGGCGGCGAGGGCGACCGCGAAGGAGGCGACGGCCTGCGCGTGGTAGGCGCTGGTGTTCTGCTGCTTGACCTGTGACTCGCTCATGCGGAAAAGCATCGGGTGGATGTGGCCGACGCCACATCCGCCCGGATACTCAGAAAACGCCTGGGGCGCGGAACTCAGAAGGCGGAGACCCCCGTGAGCGCCCGGCCGATGATGAGCTTCTGGATCTGGCTGGTGCCCTCGTAGAGGGTCATCACGCGGGCGTCCCGCAGCAGCTTGCCGACCGGGTACTCGTCGATGTAGCCGTAGCCGCCGAAGACCTGGAGGGCGTTGCTCGCGGCGCGGACGGCGGCCTCGGAGGCGTACAGCTTGGCCTTGGAGGCGGCGGTGGCGAAGTCCTCGCCCCGGTCGATCAGGTCGGCGACCCGCCAGGTCAGCAGCCGGGCCGCGTCCACGTCGACGGCGATGTCGCTGAGGAGTTCCTGGACGAGCTGGTACGAGGCGATGGGCTTTCCGAACTGCTCGCGCTCGCCCGCGTACCGCACGGCGGCGTCGAGGGCGGCCTGGGCGATGCCGACGCAGCCGGCGGCGACCGACATGCGGCCCTTGGCGAGGGCGGACATGGCGACGGAGAAGCCCTTCCCCTCGGGACCAAGCAGCGCGGAGGCCGGGACGCGCACGCCCTCCAGGGCAAGTTCGGCGGTGGCCTGGCCGCGCAGGCCGAGTTTGCCGTGGACGGGGCGGCGGGTGAGGCCGGGGGTGTCGGCGGGGACGAGGAAGGCGGAGACGCCCCGGTGCCCGGGGGTGTCGCCGGTGCGGGCGAAGAGCAGGACGACGTCGGCCCAGGTGCCGTTGGTGATGAACATCTTGGCGCCGTCGATCACGTAGTCGCCGCCGTCGCGGACGGCGCGGGTGCCGAGGTTGCCCGCGTCGGAGCCGGTGCCGGGCTCGGTGAGGCCGAAGCAGCCGAGGGCGTCGCCGGAGGCGAGCCCGGGCAGCCAGGTCCGCTTCTGCTCCTCGGTGCCCCAGGACGCGATGGTCTTGGCGACGAGTCCGAGGGAGACGGAGACGATGCCGCGCACGGAGGAGTCGCCGCGTCCGAGTTCCTCGGTGACGAGGCAGTACGTGAGGTGGTCGCCGCCCGAACCGCCGTACTCCTCGGGGAGGGTGAGCCCGAGGAAGCCGAGGGCGCCGAGCTTCTTGACGATCCCCCGGTCCACCTCCTCGGCGCGGTCCCACGCGGCCGCGTGCGGGGTGACCTCGCGTGCGACGAAGTCCTCGGCGAGCCGCCGTACGTCCTCCTGCTCCTCGCTCAGCGCCAGATCCACGGTGCCACCTCACCCCTCCACTTAATTACCACTGCTAGTTTTTCAGTGCAGGCCTACTATGTGCGCCATGGCCCGACCGCGCAAGCCCCTGCTCAGCCGAGACCGCATCGTCGAGACGGCGGGCAGGCTCGTGGACGAGGAGGGCCTGGACGCCCTCTCGACCCGTCGGCTCGCGGCCGAACTCGGGGTGAGCGGGCCCTCGCTCTACAACCACTTCCGCACGAAGGACGAGATCCTGGACGCGGTCGCGGACGCGGTGAGCGCCAAGA
The DNA here is from genome assembly GCF_030010625.1 of Streptomyces sp. CC208A. Taxonomy (GTDB): domain Bacteria; phylum Actinomycetota; class Actinomycetes; order Streptomycetales; family Streptomycetaceae; genus Streptomyces. The sequence goes on from NZ_JASCXN010000007.1 coordinate 187,960, forward strand.
TCGACCTGTCGATGTTCGATCCTGACGACCCCCGGGACTGGCGCACCGCCCTCCACGACTGGGCGCTCTCCTACCGGGCGGCCCTCGCCGACCATCCGCACCTCGTCCCGCTCCTCGCCCGGGGTCCGGGCCGCCGCCCGGCCGGCCTCAAGGTCGCCGACGCGGTCTTCGGCGCGATGGTCCGGGCCGGCTGGCCGCCCGCCCAGGCCACCCACATCGGCGCCCTGATGCGGTACTTCGTCACGGGCTCGGCCCTCGGCTCCTTCGCGCGCGGCTTCGTCGACGACGAGTCGGCGTACGACCCCGCCGACTACCCCCACCTCGGCCAGGCGCACCGCCTCGCGGAGCACCGCGAGAAGGTCGACGAGGGCGCCTTCACGACGGGCCTGCGCGCGCTGCTCGACGGCCTGGGGGCGCAGTACGAGAAGCACGAGAAGCACGTCCACGTTTCGGGCGGGACCGAAGCGTGAGTGCGGGACGCTGACTCCATGGAAGCCACCGATGCCGCTGCTCTCGCCGCGTTCGCGGCGCTGTTCGCGGAGGAGAGCCGGGCCGCGATGGTGCTCGCCCTGCTCGACGGACGGGCCTGGACGGCCGGGGAACTGGCCCGCCACGCGCGCGTGGCGCCGTCCACCGCGACCGAGCACCTGGGGAAGCTGGTCGCGGGCGGGGTGCTGACGGAGGAGAGGCAGGGCCGGCACCGGTACGTGCGGCTCGCCGGCCCCGGGATCGCGCACCTCGTGGAGGAGCTGGCCGGACTCGCCGGGCCGGGCGCGGACGAGCCGCCCCGGTCGCTGCGGGCCGCGAGCGCCGGGCGGGCGATGGCCCGGGGCCGTACCTGCTACGACCACCTCGCCGGGCGGCTCGGCACCACCGTCACGGACGCGCTGACCGCGCGCGGACTGCTGCGCCAGGACACCGGGTTCGCGCTCACGGACCGGGGCCTGGAGTGGTTCGCGGGCCTCGGCGTCCCCCTCGTACCGAAGGGCCGGCGGCCGCTCGCGCGCGGCTGCCTGGACTGGACCGAGCGCCGCCCGCACCTCGCGGGCCTGGCGGGCGCGGCGCTCTGCGCGTACGCGCTGGACAGCGGCTGGTGCGTACGGATCGGGTCCGAGCGGGCGGTGAAGGTGACCCCGGCCGGCGAGCGGGCGCTGCGGCGGGAGCTCGGCATCGAGGCGGACGCCCTGCGCTGACCCGCTCCTCCCGCGCCTGCCGGCGATACTGCGGTGAGGGCCGAAGGGTGCGCGCCCTACCGTCGGGGCATGCCGAGAACCGTCTCCCTGCCGAGAACCGTCTCCTCCGCCCGGCTCGCGCTCGCCGCCGCCGGGGTCACCGTCGTCCTGTGGGCGTCCGCCTTCGTCTCCATCCGCAGCGCCGGGGCCGCCTACTCCCCCGGCGCGCTCGCCCTCGGGCGGCTGCTCGCCGGGACGGCGGTCCTCGGGGCCGTCCTCCTGGCCCGGCGCGAGGGGCTGCCGCCCCGCGCCGCCTGGCCGGGGATCCTCGCCTCCGGGGTGCTCTGGTTCGGGGTGTACATGGTGGCCCTGAACCGGGGCGAGCAGGAGGTGGACGCCGGCACGGCCGCGATGCTGGTCAACGTCGGGCCGATCCTCATCGCCCTGCTCGGCGCCCGCTTCCTGAAGGAGGCACTGCCGCCGCGGCTGCTCGCCGGCATGGCGGTGTCCTTCGCGGGCGCGGTGGCCGTGGGCCTGTCGATGTCCGGCGAGGCCGGCCACGCCTCGGTGCTCGGTGTCGTGCTCTGCCTGCTCGCGGCGGTGGCGTACGCGGGCGGGGTCGTCGCGCAGAAGCCGGCGCTGGCCCGTGCGAGCGCGCTCCAGGTGACGACGTTCGGCTGCGCGACCGGCGCCGTCGCCTGCCTCCCCTTCGCCGGACAGCTGGTGACGGAGGCCGCGCGGGCGCCCCTGACGGCGACCGCGAGCATGGTCTACCTCGGGGTGTTCCCGACCGCGCTCGCCTTCACGACCTGGGCGTACGCGCTGGCCCGGACGACCGCCGGGCGGATGGGCGCGACCACGTACGCCGTACCCGCCCTGGTGGTCCTGATGGCCTGGGCCGTACTGGGCGAGCTGCCCGGGCCGCTGACGCTGGTGGGCGGTGCGCTGTGCCTGGCGGGGGTGGCGGTCTCCCGCTCGCGCCCCCGCCCGTCCGCTCCCCCGGCACCGGAGACGGAACGCCACCGGCAGGAAAGCCGGTAGAAAAGGGGTCAGAAGACGACGAGGGCCCGGCCGCCCTTGCCCGCGAGCATGGCGTCGAAGGCGCCGGGGATGCCGTCCAGGGTGATCCGTTCGGTGACGAGCGCGCCCAGGTCGAAGCGGCCGTCCCGGATGTACCCGGCGATCACGGGCAGGTCGGCGGCCGGGTCCGAGTTGCCGTACACGCAGCCGGCGAGGGTGCGGCCCCAGTGGAAGAGCTCCAGGGCGTGGAAGGAGACCTGCTGGTCCTTGCCGCCGATCCCGACGACGGTGGTGCGGCCGCCGCGCCGGGTGGACTCCCAGGCGGTGCGGATGGTGACGGCCCGGCCCACGCACTCCACGGCCACGTCGACACCGTGGCCGCCGGTCAGCTTCCGGATCTCGCGGGCGGTGGTCTCCGAGGCCACGACGTACTCGGTGGCTCCGGCGGCCCGCGCCAGCTCCTCCTTCTCCGGGGAGACGTCCACGGCGACGATCGTGGACGCCCCGGCGATCCGGGCGGCCTGGAGGGTGGCGAGGCCGACGCCGCCGACCCCGAAGACGGCGACGGTCTCGCCCGCCCGGACCCGGGCGGAGTGGTGCACGGCGCCCCAGCCGGTGAGGACGGCGCACCCCAGCAGGGCGGCGTCGGCGAGCGGTACGCCCTCCGGGACCGGCAGCACGCAGTTCGCGGCGACGACCGTCTCCTCGGCGAAGGCGGCCACGTTGAGGCCCGGGTGCAGCTCGCGCCCGTCGGCGGCGCGGGCGTGCACGTCCGCCGCCCCGTTCAGGGCGTTGACGCAGAGCCACACCTCGCCGAGCGAGCAGGGGTGGCAGGCGCCGCAGGACGGCGCCCAGTTGAGGACCACCCCGTCACCGGGGGCGACGTGGGTCACGCCCTCCCCCACCGAGACGACGGTGCCGGCGCCCTCGTGGCCGAGGACGGCCGGGACGGGGACGCGCATGGTGCCGTTGGACAGCGACAGGTCGGAGTGGCAGACCCCGGCGGCGGCGAGCCGGACCCGGACCCGGCCGGGGCCGGGCTCGGGCAGCTCGATGCCGGTGATCTCCAGCGGGGCACCGACGGCGGGCAGGACGGCGGCACGGATCACGGGTGTCTCCTTCTGCGGGGCGGAGGCGGAGGACGGTCGTCGGGGCTCGGAGCGCGGTCGAGCTGAAGACACGGCGGGGCTCAGAACGCGACCGCGCTCAGGACGCGGCCGGACTCGGAACCCGGCCGGGCTCAGAACGCGACCGCACTCAGGACGCGGTCGGGCTCAGAACTGGAGGGACTTGGTCTGGAGGTACTCGGCCAGTCCGTGGGCGCCGAGTTCGCGACCGATGCCGGAACGCTTCCAGCCGCCGAAGGGGGCGAGCGGGTTGAACCGGCCGCCGTTGATGTCCACTTGACCGGTCTCCATCCGCCGGGCGAAGGCAACCGCCTCGGTCTCCTCGCCCCAGACGGCGCCGGCGAGGCCGTACTCGGTGCCGTTGGCGATCGCGAGGGCCTCCTCCTCGCCCTCGTACCGGAGGATCGAGACGACGGGGCCGAAGATCTCCTCCCGGGCGATGGTCATCCCGGGGGTGACGTCGGCGAAGACCGTCGGGGAGACGTAGTAGCCGGTCTCCAGCGGGGCCTCGGGACCGCCCGCGACGAGCCGGGCGCCCTCCTCGATCCCCTTCTCGATGTAGCCGCGGACCCGGTCGCGCTGGCGGGCGCTGACCAGCGGGCCGAGGCGGTCGCCGGGCGTGTACTTGGCGGCGGCCTCGGCGGCGAGGGCGACGGCCTCCTCGTACCGGTCGGCGGGGACCAGCATCCGGGTCCAGGCGCTGCACGTCTGGCCGGAGTTGGACATGACGTTGGCGACGCCGACGGCGACCGCCCTGGCGAGGTCGGCGCTCGGGAGGATCACGTTGGCGGACTTGCCGCCGAGTTCGAGGGCGACCCGCTTCACGGCGCCGCCCGCGAGGGCGCCGATGCGGCTGCCGACGGCGGTGGAGCCGGTGAAGGAGACCATGTCGACGCCGGGGTGCTCGGCGAGGGCCTGGCCCGCGACCGGCCCGAGGCCGGTGACCAGGTTGAAGACACCGGCCGGGAGGCCCGCCTCGTGGACGGCCTCGGCGAAGAGCTGGGCGGTGAGCGGGGTGTCCTCGGCGGGCTTGAGGACGGTGACGCAGCCGGCGGCGAGCGCCGGGGCGACCTTGGCGACGATCTGGTGGAGCGGATAGTTCCAGGGCGTGAGGGCGGCGACGACGCCGACCGGCTCCGCGTAGACGGTGGAGTTGCCGACCTTCTCCACGAAGGGGTGGGTGGCGGCGAGTTCGGCGTACGTGCCGGCCACCGTGACCGGCAGCCCGGTGTGCACCGCCGCGGCGAGCTTGGGCGGGGCGCCGAGCTCGGCGGTGACGGTGGCGGCGATCTCCTCGGCGCGGGCGGCGAGCGCGTCGCGCAGGGCGGCGATCGCGGCGGCCCGCTCGGCGGGTGGGGTGGCGGCCCAGCCGGGCAGCGCGGCCCGGGCGGCGCGCACGGCGGCGTCGACGTCCTCGGCGGTGCCCGCGGGGACGCGGGCGATGACCTGTTCGGTGGCGGGGTCGACGACGGGGATCGTCCCGGAGGAGGCCGCGGGCCGCCATTCCCCGTCGATGTACATCGCGTCGTGGGCCTTCATCGGCTCGCCCATCCCTCTCCACCCTCTTCACTCGGCCGCTCGCCTGCGGCCGGGCCGGTCCGCCCGGCCCCGCCGCCCCAAACTAGCGCCGTTAGTTTTAGGGCGCCAGGGCCTGCCGGAGTGGGGCGGGTCTCATCGGGCCGTGGGCCGCCGGGAGTCGGGGTGGCGGGACACGCACAGCGGCCCCGCGCCGGGGGCCGGCCGGCCCGGCTGGGGCCGACGGTACCCGACCCGGGGCCGGTGAGGGTCTCCGCCGTTCAGATCGTCCGGTCGACGTCGGTGAGGTGGGCGAAGACGACGATGTTGGAGTCGTAGCCGGAGCCCCGGTCGTAGGCGCCGCCGCAGGTCAGCAGGCGCAGCTCGGGCCGGCCGGTGGAGCCGTACACCTCCTCGTCGGGGAAGGCGGACTTCGGGTACGTGCGGACCCGGTCCACGGTGAAGACGGCGACCCGGCCGTCGGCCCGGGCGACTCGGACGGTGTTGCCGGGGCCGAGGGAGTCGAGGTCGAGGAAGACGGCGGGTCCGGTACGCGTGTCCCGGTGGCCGACCATCACGGCCGTGCCGCGCTCTCCGGGCGCCGGACCGCGCGCGTACCAGCCGGCCTTCCGCGGGTCGTCGACCGGCGGCACGTCCAGCCGCCCCTGCCGGTCGAGCCCCAGGTCCACGACGGGCGCCTCGACGGTGATCGCGGGCACGGCGAGGAGCGTGGGGCGCGAGCGGGAGAGGGGGGCGGGGGGCGGCGCCGGTTTCGGTTTCGCCTTCGGTTTCGGTTTCGGTTTCGGCTTCTGCGATGGGGCGGCGGACGCACGATCCGCCCCTTCAGCGGCGTCGGCCGGGCCCTGGGTGGCGACGGTACGGCTCCGGGGCGCGGCCTGCGGGGTGGAGCCGCGGTCGTCGTCGGCCGCCGGGGCGCCGGGGGCGGACTCCGCGGCGGCCACCCCGGGGGTGGCCTTGGCGTCGACCCCGGCGGCGGGCCGCCGGTCGGCGGGGTCCCCGCCCCCGCTCCACCACACGCCCCCGGTCACCAGGACCGTGGCCACCGCCACGGTCCTGGTGAGCCGGAGGAGCCGCCGCCGTCGGCGCGTGAGACGGGCCTTACGCGGCGCCATCGTTGCGGCGGCGCGAGCGGCGGATCAGCACCAGGCCGGCGGTACCCGCGAGGCCGGCGGCGACGGCGGCGCCGACGCCGAAGGCGGAGCTGCCCTCCTCGGCCGCGAGCTCGGCGCTGCCGCCGCCACCGGCGCCGACCGGCCCGTGCGGTGGCTTGTGGTGACCGTTCCCGCCGTTCCCGCCGTTCCCGCCGTTCCCGCCGTTCCCGCCGTTCCCGCCGTTCCCGCCGTTCCCGCCGTTGCCGCCGTCCGGGCAGTCGACCTGGAAGACCTTGTGCTTGCCCGCACCGCTCTCGCCCTCGAAGTTCCAGGTGAGCTTGTACATGCCGTCGGCCAGCTTGAGGTCCTCGGTGCGGCCCGTGCCCGTCGGAAGCGCGATCGAACCGGTCAGAGCGGCGGGGGCACCCTTGGCCGGCTGGGGCACGATCTTCCAGGTGACTTCCTGCCCGTCGTCGAAGTTGAAACCGACGAGATAGAACTCGCAGACCTTCGGTTCGTTCCTCTGGTCGCTCGCGGAGGTGGTCGACTTGTGGATCTTCACGTCACCGTTGTCGCCGGGAGCGGCGTGCGCGGCCGGGGCGCCGCCGAAGAGGGCGAGGCCGGCGAGGGCGAGACCGGAGGCGGCGGCGAGGGGCCGGGCGGTGCGAGCGGACATGCGGGTTCCTCCACGAGGATGTCGTCGGACATTTCAACCGATAATCCGACTATCCGTCACCTCGTGAACGCACGGGGCGACGACATGCCCGAGCCGCGCCCGCCGTCCCCCGTCCGGCTCAGGCAGGGGCCGCCCAGGTCACCACGCCGGCGCCGAGGGCACTCCTTCCAGGGGGGCCACCTCGACGGGGAAGCCGTTGAGGACGGCGGTTCCGGAGAGCGGGTCGAGCAGGGTGCCGTCGAGGAGCTGGTTGACGTTGACGCCGGGGCGGGCGGCGGCGACGGTGAGCCGGGTGCCGGGCCGGTCGTGGCCCCAGCCGTGCGGCAGGCTGACGACCCCGGCCCGCACCGCGTCGGTGATCTCCACCTCGGCGGTCAGCTCGCCGCCCGCGCCCTTGACCCGGGCGGAGGCGCCGTCGGCGAGCCCGAGCCGGGCGGCGTCCTCCGGGTGCACCTGGAGGGTGCAGCGGTTCGAGCCCCCGGTGAGGGCCGGGGTGTTGTGCAGCCAGCTGTTGTTGGAACGCAGATGGCGGCGGCCCACCAACTGGAGGCTCCCCGGCTCCGGTACGGCGGTGAGGGCGGCCCGCAGCCGGGGCAGGTCGGCGGCGATCGGGGCCGGGAACAGCTCGATGCGGCCGCTGCGGGTCTTGAGCACCTCGTCCAGGCGGGGCTTGAGCGGCCCGAGGTCGATGCCGTGCGGGTGGGCCTTGAGCTCGTCGAGGGTGAGGCCGTACGGGCCGAGGCGCAGCATCAGATCGAGCCGCCGCTCGGCCCCGCTCGCGCCGCCGAGCCCGGCGGCGAACTCCTTGGGATCGGCGCCGTACGCCGGCGAGTGCGGCTGGGTGACCGCCTTGGCGAGGGTGGTGTCGATGGCGAGGTCGTCGACGACGGAGGGCGGAGCGCCGTACATGCCCGCAGCAGCGAGGATCAGCCGGGCGTGGATCTCGCACTCGTCCATGCGGCCGGCCTCCAGGGGGACGGCGGCCGGGGTGAGACGGACCTGGTCGCGGACGGCGAACCCGTTGAAGGCGAAGTCGAAGTGGGCGCTCTGGGAGGGCGGCGGCGGGGGCAGCAGGACGTCGGCGTGACGGGTGGTCTCGTTGAGGTAGGGGTCGACGCAGACCATCAGGTCGAGGGTGGAGAGGGCGGCGTCGAGCCGGAGCCCGTCGGGAGCGGAGAGGACGGGGTTGGCGGCGATGGTGATGAGGGCCCGGATACGGCTCTTCCTCGGGGCGCCGGTCTCCGGGGCACCGGTCTCCGGGGCACCGGTCTCCGGGGCACCGGTCTCCGGGACGACCGCTTCCGCGGTAGCCGCCTCCGGCGTGTCGATCTCCTCGGCGAGGGCGGCGAGCGGGAACTCCCCCTTGACCTCGGGGTGTCCGGAGACCCGGCTGTGACGGCGGCCGAGGACGAAGCCGCGGCCGGGTCCGGCGGGGCGGGGCGCGGGAGCGGTGGCGGAGCGGGGGAAGAGGGCGCCGCCGGGCCGGTCGAGGTTGCCGGTGAGGACGTTGAGGACGTCGACGAGCCAGTTGGCGAGGGTGCCGTGGGCCACGGTGGAGCTGCCCATCCGCCCGTAGACGGCGGCGGTGGGCGCGGCGGCGAGTTCCCGGGCGACGGTACGGATGAGGCCGGGGTCGAGCTCGCAGACGGGTGCGACGGCCTCGGGCGTGAACTCCCGTACGGCGTCCCGGACCTGGTCGATGCCCTCGGTGCGGCCGGCGAGCGGGCCGGGGGCGGTGAGGTCCTCGGCGAAGAGGGTGTGGACGAGGGCGGCGAGGAGGAGGGCGTCGCTGCCGGGACGGGGGGCGAGGTGGCGGTCGGCGAGGCGGGCGGTGCGGGTGCGGCGGGGGTCGACCACGGTGAGGGTGCCACCGCGCCGGCGCAGCGCGGCGAGCCGGCCGGGGAAGTCGGGGGCGGTGCACAGACTTCCGTTGGAGTCCAGCGGGTTGGCGCCGATGACCAGGAGGTGGTCGGTACGGTCCAGGTCGGGCACGGGGATGGCGAAGGGGTCGCCGAAGAGGAGGCCGCTGGAGACGTGCTTGGACATCTGGTCGAGCGTGGAGGCGGTGAAGAGGTTGCTCGTGCCCGTGGCGCGGAGGAGGAGCGGCGGGTAGAGCGCTCCGGCCATCGTGTGGACGTTGGGGTTGCCGAGGACGATACCCAGGGCGTCGGGGCCGTAATCTTCGATCAGCGGCCGGATTCTCGCCGCGATCGTGTCGAAGGCCTCCTCCCAGCTCGCCTCCCGCAGTTGCCCGTTCTCACGGACGAGCGGGGTGCGCAGCCGGTCGGGGTCGGCGTCGATCTGGGGGAAGGCGGCGCCCTTCGGGCAGAGGAAGCCTCGGCTGAAGACGTCGTCGCGGTCCCCTCGGGCACCGGTGACCCGGCCGCCGTCGAGGGTCAGGACGAGTCCGCAGGTCGCTTCGCAGAGGGGGCAGATGCGCGGGGCGGTGGGCATGCGGTCTCCCGTGGACGGCGGCGGGTGGCGACTCGCGCGAGCATACCGACCGGTAGGCATGCCGGGGAGGGGGCGGGAGGGGTCCGGTGACGCGTACCGCCGGGGTCAGGGGGAGAGCGAGGGGGCGAGGTAGGCGTGGAGGAGCTGCCGGGTCTCGTCGACGAGGGCCGGATCACCCTCGGGGTCGGCGCGGAAAGCGAGGCGGACGAGGGTGTCGGCGGTCTCGACGCCGACGAGGACCTTGCGCCGCAGCGCTTCGTCCGCAGTGCGGCCGAGGTGGACGGCGAGGAGGTCGCAGAGCCGTTCCGCGACGAGGCCGTTGGGGTCCTCGGCGGCCCCTCCCCCGTTCTCCTCGGCGGCCGGGACGCCGAAGTCGACGAGGGCGAAGCCCGGCACGCTCCGCTTCATCGCGATGAACTCGTCGAGGACGCCGTCGATCGCGCTGTGGGCGTCGAGGACGGGGGTGCGGGCGAAGCGGGCGGAGATCCGCTCGGCGTACCGGTCGAGGTTGCGGTGGGCGAGTGCGGCGACCATCGCCCGCTTGTTGCCGAAGAAGCGGTACACGGAACCGATGGGGACGCCGGCGCGGGCGGCGACGGCGCGGGTGCTCAGCTTCTCGTAACCGGTCTCGTCGAGGAGTTCGGCGCAGACGTCGAGGATGCGGGCGAGCCGTTCGGCACTGCGCTGCTGGACGGGGGTGCGGCGGAGCGCGGGCGGAGGGCCGTGCGGGCTGGTCTGGGGCACGGGGTCCATGATGCCGCTCCGCTCCCCGTCAGGCGATGAGCAGCCCGATGCCGCCGAGCGTGTACGCGATCATCAGCGCGAACAGCGGGAGTTGGCCGGCGACGGCGCGGGCGGGCGGGAAGAGGCGGACGGACCGGTCGTGGGCGGCGACGACGCCGAGGACGTGACCGGTGACGATCGCGGCGACCTGGAGGACGGCGAGGCCCGCGGGACCCAGGGGTGGAGCGGGCGAGGGGGCGTTGTCAGTACCCGCTGCCATCATGACGGTACGTGTCCCTTCGACTGCGAGGAGTGAGAAGTAGTGGGCGGTGAGATAGCCGAGGGCGATGGGCAGCAGGGAGTGGGCGAAGGAGGTGAGGGGCGTGGTGAGTTCGCGGTTCAGGAGACGGAGGGCGCCGGCGCAGAGCCCGTAGCAGACGGCGGCGAGGGCGACGGCGGCGAGGAGACCGAGGGTGGCGGTGGCGGTGGGGCCGAGGGAGGAGGTCTGGAGGGTGGTGATCCAGCGGGGGTTGTCGGAGAGGCCGTCGTAGGCGGTGGTGCCGAGGAGGACGCAGACGGTGGCGACGAGTCCGGGGGTCTCGGGGGTGGAGTCGAGGCCGTGGAAGGGGGAGCGGAGGACGAGCCGGCCGTCGGCGCGGCGGCCGAGCGGGGAGAGCCGGGCGAGGAGGGAGGAGTAGACCTCGAAGGGGTCGGCGTGGGCGAACCAGTCGGCGCCGTGGCGGGCGGCGCCGAGGAGCTGGACGGCGAGGTGGACGGCGAGGGCGGCGAGGAGGACGGGACGGGAGGTGTTGTCGGGGGCGACGAGTTCGAGCCAGGCGAAGAGGAGGAGTCCCGCCGCGGCGGGGCGGATGCCGACGGCGGCGGGGATCGGCCGGGGTGCGGCGGGCGGGCGGAGCGAGAGGAGGGCGCGCAGCGGGTTGAGGAGGCGCCAGACGGGGCCGAGGAGGAGGGAGGCGGGGACGAGTCCGACCCAGAGGAGGACGTACAGGGCGCCGGGGGCGGGGTTCCGGTCGGGGTCGTCGGGGCCGAGGAGGAGGTGGGCGAGGAAGAACAGGGCGAGGGCGGCGCCCAGGAGCCGGAGGGCGGTGCGGGTGGCGGGGGCGTCGGCGAGGCGCTGGACGGGGGCGGGCAGGGGGCGGCCGGCGCGGTCGCCGTGGAAGCGGGAGGAGGACCAGAGCAGCGCGAGGCCGAGGAAGGAGAAGAGGAGGGCGGTGAAGGCGGCGGCGTACGCGTAGAAGGGAGAGAGGGGCAGGTCGTGCTGGGCGCCGACGCCGTGGGCGAGCGGGAGGGGCGGGGCCGGGACGGCGGTCACCGGACCACCAGTTGGGTGAGCACGAGTCCGGACTCGTGGGTCTCCACCTCGAAGAGACCGGTGCGGTCGGCGGTCAGGGTGAGGGTGGCCGGGGTGCCCGGGGCGAGGGTCGCCTCGCGGTCGTAGCCGTGGACGTGGACGGTGTCGGCGCGGTCGGAGGTGACCTGGAGGGTGATCCGCTCGCCCTTCTTCAGCTCGACGCGGGAAGGGGGCGGGGCGACGGTCGAGCCGGTGACGCGGATGTCGAGGACGCGGCCGGCGGGGGTGGGGCCGGAGGTGGGCGTGGGAGTGGGAGTGGGAGTGGGAGTGGGGGCGGCGGAGGTGGGAGGGGTGGAGGGGGTGAGGGGGACGGTGGTCTGGACGGGGGCGCCGTCGACGGCCCAGACGGTGTGGTCGTCGGCGTGGAGGCGGACGGTGAGGGTGTGGGCGCCGGGCGGGACATGGGTCCAGGGGCCGTAGGCGCGGGCGGTCTCGCGGCCGTCGACGAGGAGGCGGGCGTGGCCGCGGCCGACGAGGGCGGCGCCGCCGGTGGACTCGGGGGTGAAGCGGAACCTCTCCACGGTGAGGTGGACGTTCCAGCCGCCCTCGCTGTCGGGGCGGGCCTCGGCGCGGATGGTGGGAGCGTCGGCGGTGGGGAGTTCGCGGAGGCGGTGGCCGGATTCGTCGTGGGCCGCGAGCAGGGTGCCGTGGGCGCCGGTGGCCTGCTCGTGGCCGGTGCCGGGCTTGTGGTGGGTGGTGGCCCGGCCGCCGCAGCCGACGGCCAGGAGCAGGACGGCGGCGAGGGCGGCGGCCGTGAGCGGGGCCGTACGGCGACGGGGCGGGCGGCGGCGGGACGAGTGGCTACGGGGCGGGCGGCGAGTCGGGTGGGGGGTCGGGCGGCGCGCCGCCGGGCGGGGTGCGTGGAGGGTCACGCGGTGGCCTCCTCGGAGTGCTCTTCGGGGCGCTCACCGGGATGGTTTCCGGCCGGGGGTGTCGGCGGGGGCCGGGGTGGGGCGGGCGGCGGCGATGACGGCCCACAGGACCCAGACGACGCCCAGGAGGAGTCGGGGCCAGGCGGGGCCGAGAGGGGTGCCGGGGATCATCAGGACGGCCTTGTCGAAGGCGTCGAGAAGGGTGAGGAGGCCGAGGGCGACCGTCGTCCAGGCGAAGGCGGGGCGGGTGGGCCGCAGGAGGAGGCCGGTGACGGTCCACCAGACGCCGGTGAGGAGGAGGGCGAGGGCGGGGACGTAGGTGGAGGTGAGGGTGAGGGTGGAACCGGCGACGTCGAGGGCGAGTCCGGCGAGGCCGGTGGCGAGGGCCGCGGCGGCGAGGCTGCGGGCGCGCAGGCGGCGCCACCAGAGGGCGGTGCCGACGAGGGCGAGGAGGACGGCGGCGGCGAGGGCGATCTGGACCTCGACGCGTTCCAGGCCGCGGGCGCCGTACCAGTCGCAGCCGGCGGGGAGGCGGCGCGCCTGGACGCTGTAGTCGGCGCAGACGAGGAGCTGGGCGAGTTTGACGGGTTCGCCGACGAGCCGGGCGCTCCCGCCGGAGACCTCGCCGCGGGCGGTGCCGCAGACGGGCAGGGTGCGGGGGCTGGAGGCGCCGGTGTCGTCCTGCCAGCAGTTGGCGCGGCCCTGGCCGTCCCACCAGACGTCGGTGCGGTTGGGGCGGGGGTTGCCGGCCTTGTCGGTGCCGAGGCGGTTGTTCGCGTAGCGGTTGTGGTGGGAGGTGTCGGCCTGCTTGCCCCAGGCGGACTCGCCGCGGATGAAGGCGGGGACGGCGTTGAGGTAGAAGCCGGTCCGTTCGTGGCCGTAGATCCAGTTGTCCTCGTAGAGGTTCCAGTTGCCGCCTGCGGTGATGATGCCGGTGCCGGGCGGCATGGAGATCTGGGGGCAGACGACGCCGTTCTCGTAGCCGCGTTCGGCGGGCGGCCTGGCGCAGGTGCCGTCGGCGACGTAGGGGTAGTAGTCCTCGTTGTTGTCGTGGATCAGGTTGCGTTCGAACCGGGCGTGGTTCTGCGGAAGCCCGGGGTGGCCGGGGAAGGCGGAGTCCATGGAGGCGCCGCCCATGTTGTGGTCGAACTCGTTGTCGTGGACCCAGACGGAGTCCCCGGCGGTGCCGGAGTAGCCGACCATGTTGTGGTGGCTGCGGCAGCCGGTGATCTCGATGGAGTAGCGGGGGACGTCGTAGCCGCGCCCGTCGTTGATGTTCGAGGCCGAGCCGGGGTAGATGCCGGAGTCGCCGTTGCCGTAGGACTCGCAGTTCTTGTAGAGGCCGTGGTCGGAGGCGAAGGTGAGGAAGCCGTACTCGTCGTTCCAGCGGGTGAGGACGTCGTCGATGACGAAGCCGTCGGCGGCGAGCACGTACAGCGAGTTGAAGGTGGTGCGCTGGGCGGTGAAGTTGCGGAAGTAGATGCCGTCCGACCCGTCGGCGCGGATGGCGTTGAGCTTGCCGTACTTGGCGTCGATGACGACGTCGAGGCGTGAGGCGCCGGTGCCCTCGATCTGGAGGTCCTTCTTGCCGAGGATCGCGACCAGGTTCTGGTTGTGCGGGCACTGGACCTGCTGCTCGTAGCTGAGGATCTGGTAGCCGAAGGAGGACGTCGGGGCCTCCAGGGAGGCGCAGGCGCCGGTGGGCGCGGGGAGCGAGGGCTCCTCCTCGTACAGGCCGGGCAGGATCGCGATGGTCATGCCGGGTCTGTCGACGGCGTCGACGGCCTGCTGGAGGTGACGGAAGCCGGAGCGGCCGCAGCGGGCGAAGAGCTCCAGGTTGCGGGCCTTGAGAGCGGCCGGGAAGGCGGCGATCCGGCGGTCGAAGTCGGCCCGGTCCGTCTTGCAGACGAGCAGGTCGGGTTCGCCCGTGCGGAGCTCCGGCACCGTGCCGGAGCCGTCGGGGAAGGTGACGGGCCGCTCCTCGTGCGCCTGGGCGACGGGGGCGGTGAACAGGGCCGCGGCGAGCACCGCGAGCACGACCGGGAGCACGGAGAGGAGCCTTCGGGTCCACGACATGGCCGCGAGAGTAGAGCATTGTTCATCTTTTTGACCCCGTCGTGCGGGCACCGATCCGGCGGACCCGCGCACCCGTCCCCGTTGACGGGAGCGGCGCGGAATCCTACGGTCATCCATAGGATTCCTTCGCGGGTACGACCCCGCGGGCTCAGGACAGGAGCGGGCGATGACGACCGAGCAGGCCAGGAAGACGGCCGAGGCGCTCACCTACAGCACCGGATTCGGCAACGAGCACGGTTCGGAGGCGCTCCCCGGCGCCCTGCCGGAGGGCCGCAACTCGCCGCAGCGCGCCCCGCTCGGGCTCTACGCCGAGCAGCTCAGCGGCAGCGCGTTCACCGAGCCGCGGGCGCACAACCGCCGCTCGTGGCTGTACCGGATCCGCCCCTCGGCGGCCCACCCGCCGTTCGTCCGGACCGACAACGGCGCCGTGCGCACCGCGCCGTTCACCGAGACCGTCGCCGACCCCAACCGGCTGCGCTGGAACCCGCTGCCGGACCCGGCGCCGGGTACCGACTGGCTGGCCGGTCTGTGGACCCTCGGCGGCAACGGCGACGCGACCCAGCGCACCGGCATGGCCGTGCACCTGTACCACGCCGACGCCTCCATGGAGCGGGTCTTCGGCAACTCGGACGGCGAGCTGCTGATCGTCCCCGAGCGCGGCGGCCTCCTGCTCCGCACCGAGCTGGGCCTCCTTGCCGCCGGCCCCGGCGAGGTGGCGCTGATCCCGCGCGGCGTCCGCTTCCGCGTCGAGCTGCTCGACGGGACCGCCCGCGGATACGTCTGCGAGAACTACGGCGCCCCGTTCCAGCTGCCCGACCTCGGCCCGATCGGGGCCAACGGCCTCGCCAACGCCCGGGACTTCCGCGCCCCCGTCGCCGCCTACGAGGACGTCGAGGGCCCGGTCGAGGTGGTCAACAAGTTCTGCGGCAACCTCTGGACGGCGACGTACGGCCACTCGCCGCTCGACGTCGTCGCCTGGCACGGCAACCACACCCCGTACGTCTACGACCTGCGCCGCTTCAACGTCATCGGGACGATCTCCTACGACCACCCCGACCCCTCCATCTTCACCGTCCTCACCTCCCCCTCCGACACCCCCGGCCTGGCCGGCGTCGACTTCGTGGTCTTCGCGCCGCGCTGGCTGGTCGGTGAGGACACCTTCCGGCCGCCGTACTTCCACCGGAACGTGATGAGCGAGTACATGGGCCTGATCGAGGGCGCGTACGACGCCAAGGCGGCCGGAAAGGGGGGCTTCGTGCCGGGCGGCGGCTCGCTGCACAACATGATGTCGGCGCACGGCCCCGACCGGGAGACCTTCGACAAGGCGAGCGCCGCCGAGCTGAAGCCGCAGAAGATCGACGACGGTCTGGCCTTCATGTTCGAGACCCGCTGGCCGGTGACGGCGACCGCGCAGGCGGCCGGCGCCGACCACCTTCAGCAGGGCTACGACGACGTGTGGCAGGGTCTGGAGCGTCATTTCCGGCCGTAGAGTCCTGCTTCAGCCCGTCCCGCCACGTCGTCGTACGGAGAACGCCGTGACCGCCTTCGCTCCCGACTCGCTGGTCCTGAACCGCAAGCTCCCGCTGTGGTACCAGGTCTCGCAGTCCCTGCGCGCCTCCATACTGGGCCGCACGCCCGACGCCCCGCTGCGGCTGCCCACCGAGGAGCAGCTCGCCGCCCACTACGGCGTCAGCGTGCTGACCATGCGCCAGGCCCTGAAGGAGCTGGAGGAGGAGGGGCTGATCAGCCGGCACCGGCGGCGCGGCACCTTCATCGAGCCGGGCGCCCGGCGCTCCACCCCGCGCCGGCTGCTCGGCTCGATCGACGCGATCGTGGCCCAGCAGTCCGGCGAGCGGACCACGGTCCTCGGCCACGGCCCGGAGCCGGTGCCCGGCGAGCTCGCCGAGTACTTCCCGGACGTGGCCGAGGTCGCCACCTACCGCCGGCTGCGCGCGGACGGCGAGAGCGGCGAGCCGACGAACTGGGCGGAGAACGCGGTCCGGCCCGAGTTCGCCGCCGCCATCGACCCGGCGGACCTGGCCCGCTGGCCGATGACCAAGGTACTCAGGGACGTCGTAGGGGTACGGATCAGCCGGATCACCGACACCGTCGAGGCCCGCCTGGCCGACCCGGAGACGGCCGACCTCCTGCGGGTCCCGCTCCTCTCCCCGATCCTCCACTACACCGGCGTCACCTACGACGAGGACGGCCGGGTCGTCGACGTCGCCCGCATCCGCTACCGCGGCGACCGCTTCTCCTTCACGGTGACGGTCGAGGCGCACTGACGCCGAGCCCGCGCGGCCGACGCTGGCCCCGTACGGACGGCGCTCGTTAGCATGCGGGGCGTGACGGAAGTCTTCCGAGCGCATGCCTCGCGACCACCCACCGTGGGGACGGACGAGGACACGCCCCTCCTTGACGAGCTGATGCCGTGGTCGGTGGCGCCGTTGCGGTTCGGGCGGGGGTGGGTCGTCGCGCCCGACGTCCGTACGCTGCGGGCCCGGTGGGGGCGGTTGGTCGCGGCGGAGGGGGACGAGCGGGAGGTGTTGTTCCGGCCGAGCCGGGCGCGTACGACGGGGACGGCGGTGGCGGCGCTGCCGGGGCAGCGGACGGGGACCGGGCGGTTCGCCCGTGAGACGGGGCCCTGTCCGGAGCCGGTGCGGGTGTTGTCGGGGCCCTTCGACGAGCAGTGGCTGCTGCCCGACCACCGGCTGATCGACACCGCCCGGCCCGAGCTGTGGCGGGTGGCGGGCGGGCCGCAGCTCTTCTTCGTGGAGCAGGGGTTCGTGCCGGGGGCGGCCGGGCCGCCGCTGCTGATGACCGGCGCGCTGCCCGAGGGGCGCTCCCCGGCGGGCCGGCCGGGTCGGATCAGGCCGCTTTTCCGGCGCCCCGGCGGCGAGGAGCCGAACCTGGCGCCGGGGCTGCCCGGCTTCCTCGACGACCGGTACGGGCGGGGTGCGGGCGGGCCGCTGGAGTGGGCGGCCTGGGCGGTGGCGGCCGCGGTGCCCTCCCCGGCCGGCTGCCGGGTGCCGCTGCCCGCGGACCGGGAGGTGTGGGCGGCGGGCGTGGCGCTCGGCCGCGAGCTGCTGGACATCCCGCTGCGGGGCGCGCTGAGCGGGACGAGGCCCCGGCTGCCGGGCGGGCGCCGGCCGTATGTGCGGGCGGCGCTTCCGGAGCGGCCGAGATCCCTGGCGTACGACTCCGAGGGCGAGGTGTTGAGCGTCGGCGACGGCCGGATCTCGCCGGTGCCGGAGGCGGCCTGGGAGTACCGGGTCGGCGGGGTGCGGGTCCTGGAGCAGTGGTTCGCCCGCCGGACCGCGCCGGCCGAGCCGGGCTCGCTGGAGGCGATCGGCCCGGCGGCCTGGCCGCAGGAGTGGACCTCCGAGCTCCTCGACCTGATCACCGTGCTGGCGCTGCTCGGCGCGCGGGAGGCGGAACGCGCCCCGTTCACGGCCGGCGGCGGTCCCGGGCGGGCGGCGCTGCGCGCGGCCGGCGTCCTGCCGGTACCGGACCGGGCCCGTCGGCCGGCCTCGGTGCTCGACCATCAGGAGGAGGGGCCGGAGGGCCAGTTCATGCTGGTGTGACGCCCCCGGCAGCCCCTCACCGGCGGCCCCTCACGCCGTCCCCGTGGCTCCCCCGGGGCGAAGGAGTCGAGGAGGCGGGCGATGGTCATCGCGAAGATCCTCCCCGTCGGCGGGGGCGGTGGACTCGGCGAGCAGTGCGGCGAGGTGCGGATAGCGTCCCGTGGCCGCCTGGCCGCTCAGGCAGGCGGGGCGCACCGCCTGTTCCTCCTCCTCGGACCAGGGGAGGCCGCGGGCGCGTTCGGCCGTGGCCTGCTCGTTGCGGACGGTGGCCATCACCGTGCCGTTGACCATCGCGATGAACGGACCGCTTCCGGGCCCTCCCGGTGAGCCGGGCCGCCGTGCCGCTCGCGCAGGTCCTCGCCGACCTCCTGGTCTGCGCCGCCGGCACCGTGGCACTGGTCCTGGCGGGACTCGCCATGGGCTGGCGGATCGAGGGCACCGCCCTCGAAGCACTGGCCGCCTTCGGCCTGTTGCTGCTCTTCCGCGCCGCGACGACCTGGGCGGGGATCCTGCTCGGCCTCGCCTCCGAGAGCGAGGAGGCGGCCGGTCAGCTCGGCAGCGCCGCCTTCATGCCGCCGCTGCTCCCGAACGCGTACATCCCGACCGACGGCATGCCGGGGTGGCTGCGGACGCTCGCCGGGTGGAACCCGATCTCCGCCGTCACCACCGCCGTGCGCGGCCTGTTCGGCGACGCGCCCGTGCCGGCCGGTGCCGCCTGGCCGGTGGCCCGTCCGGTGGCGGGCGCGCTGCTGCGGTCCCTCGGGCTGATCGCGGTCCTCGCGCCGCTCGCCGTCCGCCGGTACGCGCGCCGCTGAGCCCGCCGGGCCCGCGGCGTGACCCAGGTCCTGATGACAGGGCCCGGCCGGGCACGGTAGGCAGGCGGGCATGAGCTCTCAGCCACTTCCCCTGGAGGGGATCACGGTCGTCTCCGTCGAGCAGGCCGTCGCCGCACCCTTCGCCACCAGGCAACTCGCCGACCTCGGCGCCCGGGTCGTGAAGATCGAGCGCCCCGACGGCGGGGACTTCGCCCGCGGTTACGACACGGCGGCCCGGGGCCTGGCCTCGCACTTCGTCTGGTGCAACCGGGGCAAGGAGTCGGTGGCCGTCGACCTGAAGGACCCGCGCGGACTCGCCCTGGTGCGACGGCTCGTGGCGGGCGCGGACGTCTTCGTGCAGAACCTGGCGCACGGGGCGGCGGCCCGGCTCGGCCTCGACGCGGCCACGCTCTGCGCCGCGCACCCGCGCCTCGTCGCCGTGGACGTCTCCGGTTACGGGCCGGACGGACCGTACGCCCACCGGAGGGCGTACGACATGCTCGTGCAGTGCGAGACCGGGCTCGTCTCGGTCACGGGGACCCCTGAGGAACCCGTCAAGTCGGGGATCCCGGCCGCCGACATCGCGGCCGGGATGTACGCGTACTCGGGCGTCCTCGCCGCCCTCGTCCGGCGCGGCGGGACCGGCCTCGGCGGGCCCGTGGAGGTGTCGCTGTTCGACGCGCTCGCCGAGTGGATGGGGCACCCGCTGCACCACGGGGCGCACGGAGGTACGGCGCCGGCGCGCACGGGGCTCGCGCATGCGGTGATCGCGCCCTACGACGCCTATCCGACGGCGGACGGGGGCCTGGTGCTGCTCTCGGTGCAGAACGACCGGGAGTGGCGTCGGCTCGCCGAGCGGGTGCTGGGGCGGCCCGAGCTGGCCGACGACCCGTCCTTCGCGACGAACGCGGCCCGGGTCTCCGGCCGGGCCGCGACCGACGCCGCGGTCGGGGCGGCGCTCGCCGCGCTGCCGGCGGCCGAGGCGGTGGAGCGGCTGGACGCGGCCGGGATCGCCTGCGCGCGGCTCAACTCGGTGGCGGAGCTGGTACGGCATCCGCAGCTGGCCGCCCGCGACCGGTGGCGGCCGGTGGACTCCCCCGTCGGCCCGCTCCCCTCCCTGCTGCCGCCGGTCGTCTTCCCGGACGGCCCGGAAGCCCCCATGGGGCGGATCCCGGCCCTGGGCGAGTCCACGGACGCGATCCTGGCGGAGCTGGGCGTACCAGCGGCGGAGGTGGAGGAGCTGCGGGCGGCCGGCGTGGTGGCCTGAGCGGGGCGGGGGTGGGGACGACGAGGCGCCGGACGGGCGGGGACACGTCCGGCGCTCTCGACGTGTGGGTGGGTGCGCGCGGTGCGGACTAAGACTTGATCCGCGGTTCCCGAGGGAGGTGCGGACTGCATCCGGGCGGCTGGTCCGGGCGCTCCGGCGTGGTCGCCTCGCGGCGGCTCATCCGGGGTTACTCAGGGCCGTTCCGGAATTCGGGGAGCAGAGGCACGGCCTGGGCCGTACTGCCGCGCGATCCGTACCGGCGAGCCGGTGACGAACACGATGCGGTTGACTCCCACGGGCGCTCTTCTACGCCCACCCCGAAGGGCACGAAAACCTTACCAGGAACTGCGGAACATTTCTTAGCGGCGCGTGCCGAAGAGGGTGCGGCGCAGACGGCGGAGCGGGGCGAAGAGCGAGACCCGCGCGCGGTCGTGGCGGTTCTGGACGGGCACCTCGTGGCGACGCGTCGTCAGCTCCCGCATGAGCAGGGTCGCCTCGGCCACCTCGCGCTGCGGCACGGCGGGACCGCCGAGGACCGCGAGATGGCGGTCGAGGCGCGAACTCGTCGCACTGCTCCCGTAGGTGATGGCAGGCACACGCGGCCTGCTGCGCATCGTTATCTGTTCCATGTCTCTCCCCACCCGTACGAGGGCACCCGGCCCGGGCAGGTTAACCCTATCGCCCCACAGTGACACGCGTGTATCCCGCCGACGGGATTCACAGCACTCGTACGGGGGTTGACGGTCACTCTACGAATCCATCTGATTCCAGGGCGAGTTGGACAGGGTTCGAACACCTGCCGAACCGTCATGAACCATCCTGCGCCCCCGCCGCCCCCTTGCGGGAGCGGAGCCCGGTGTGATCTACGACACCGGACTCCGTTCGGGTGGGTCGCCACCCGCCGAAGGGGCGGTTACCGTGGGGACATGACGCTGATCGCGGGCCGCTACCGGCTGCTCGACGCCCTCGCGGAGGGCGCGGCGGGGATCGTCTGGCGCGCCAGGGACGAGGCGCTCGGCCGCGAGGTGGCCGTCAAGGAGGTGCACGCCCCGCCGGGGACGCCCGAGGCGGAGGAGCGGCTGCTGTACGCGCGGGTCGAGCGCGAGGCGCGGGCCGCGGAGGCGATCTCCGGCCCCGGCGTGGCGGCGGTGTACGACGTGGCCGTGGAGCACGGCCGGCCGTGGATCGTGATGGAGCTGGTCCGCGGGCTCACGCTGGCGGAGACCCTGGAGGCCGGGGGGCCGCTGCCGGACCGGGAGGCGGCGCGGGTCGCGCTCGGGGTGCTGACCGCGCTACGGGCGGCCCGGGAGGCCGGTGTCCCCTATCGCGAACTCGGCCCGGACCGGGTGCTGCTGGCGAACGACGGACGGGTGGTGGTCACGGGCGTGGCCACCGGGACCTCCGCGCCGGGCGACGCGCCGGACGCGCCGCCGCCGGGGCCCGAGGGCGACCTTCGGTCGCTGGGCGCGCTGCTCGGCAGGACGGTCGCCGATCCCCGGTCGGGGCCGCTGGCGCCGGTGGTCGAGGGCCTGGCCGACCGGGACGCGGGCGTGCGGGCCGGGGCCGTACGGGAGTTGGAGCGGGTGGCCGGAGCCGGGGAACGGCCCCGGGGCGAGGTGCCCGCGCGCGCATCGGGTCGGCCGGAGGATCGGAAGCACGACGGCGCGGATGAAGCGGCCGGTGTGCGCGGGGCGCGTACGGAGGAGCGCGCGGCCGCGGTGCCGGAGGGCACGGGGCCCCGGCGGAAGGGGCCCCGCCGGGGCGCGGTGATCGCCGCCGGGATCGCGGGGCTCCTGGTGATCGTGGGGGTGCTGGTCTGGCAGGCCGTCAGGGACGGGGATCGGGGCGCCGGTCCCGGCGGGGGCGGGGCGTCGAGCACCGCCCCGGCCGTTCCCGGCGCCGCGGGTACGGGTGCGGAGGAAGGGTGACCCGCCGCTACACCGCGCTTCTGAAGCTGGGCAGGTAGCCGCCCGACTGGCCGGAAGCCGTCGGGTGGTAGGAGTCGCCGATGCTGAGCCAGTTGAGGCTGTGCAGCCAGGACGAGCCGGAGCAGATCTCGTGTCCCGTGAAGGCGGGGACGACGCTGGCGAAGGCGAAGCCGTGGTCGGCGGCGCGCTTGGCGAGGGCGGCGTTGAGGTGGTCGGCGCCGCTGTTGATGGCCGCCCGCTCGGTCTCGCTGAGGCCGGCGATGCAGCTGCCGTTCAGCTGGTAGAAGCGGGGGTAGCCGAGGACGACGACGCGGGCGGACGGGGCCTTGGCACGAATGGCGTTGTATACGGCGTCGAGGCGGGCGGGGAGGGTCGAGTCGACGTACGCCTTCGCCTGGTTCACCCGGTTGACGCAGGTGGACTCCGACTGGAGCACACAGGTCGTCATGACGTCGGCGAAGCCCGCGTCGTTGCCGCCGACGGTGATCGAGACCAGGTCGGTGGCGGAGGAGAGCGGGCCGAGCTGCTTGTTGGTGACGTCGGTGGTGACGGCGCCGGAGCAGGCGGTGAAGGCGAAGGAGGAGGGGGAGTTGGCATTGGCCCACAGGCGCGGGTAGGCCTTGGTGGAGCGCTTGCAGTCGCCGCTGGCGCTGTCATAGCTGCCGGCGCCGACGCCGGAGGAGTAAGAGTCGCCGAGGGCCACGTAGTCGAGAGCGGCGCTCTCGGCGGCCTGGGCGGCGCCCGCCCCGGTCAGGGCGAGGACGGAACCGAGCAGGAGCGAGGACGCGAAGGCCGCGAATCGCGACAGTTTCATGAAACCTCCCTGTAGCAGGATCTCTGCGCTACCAGGAAGTAGCATCGGATCGGCCGCTCCGGAAGTGTTCATGTCAAAACTGACCCTGGAGAGTGAGTGAACATCTCTCAAGAACCGCCGGTTTCCAGCCACCTGAGGAACCGGAGGATCCTCTCCCGCTTTCCGGTCGAACAGGATCACGCCTCCCGTGCCCAACCCTGCACGGGAGTGCGACGCGACCCCACGCCCCCCTCTCGCGGAAACGGATTGATCACATCCGGTCCGGAAGAGGGCACTTACTGGCAGCACTCCTTCGCCAAAGTGCCAGAAACCGGGCCGCACCAGCGGGACTTGCCATACAGTCCCATTCATCAATACCGTCGTACATCTCACCCGCATCGGTCCATCAGCAAAGCGGCTCAGGGGAGGGCGCTGGTGTCGCGATGGTCCCGGAGCGGGGCGCGGTAGGGGGGTGCCGTGCTCGGTGCGGATCAGTGCGCCGAGTCGCGGGTACCGCGCGGCCAGTCATGCCAACTCGCCGTTCCCGCAAGGAGATCGCTTCCGTGCGGGGTCGACGAGAACCCCCCTTTCGCACCGGACACAGGACCGGGCCGCCCGTCCCTGGGCGGCCCACCGGACGAGAGGGAAACCGACCCATGAGCTCGTTCCTGCGCCCGCCCGCCACGGGCCATGAATTGACCGAGCCGAGTCGAATAGCGGCCCAGTACCGTGCCATCACATCGCATCTGGCGATCACTCCCCCGGTGAGTGTCGTCATTCCCGCGATGAATGAAGCGGAAAATCTTCCGTACGTGTTCAAGACTCTGCCGGAATGGATTCACGAAGTCGTTCTCGTCGACGGAAATTCGACGGACGACACCGTCGAGGTGGCCCGTCGGCTGTGGCCCGGCGTCAAGGTCGTCAAGCAGGTCGGAAAGGGCAAGGGCGACGCCCTGATCAGCGGCTTCGCCGCCTGCACCGGCGACATCATCGTCATGGTCGACGCCGACGGCTCGGCCGACGGCCAGGAGATCGTCTCCTACGTCTCCGCCCTCGTCGGCGGCGCCGACTTCGCCAAGGGCTCGCGCTTCGCCAACGGCGGCGGCACCGACGACATGACCGGTATCCGCCGCCTCGGCAACTGGGCCCTGTGCGCGCTCGTCAACCGGAAGTTCGGCGCCCGCTACACCGACCTCTGCTACGGCTACAACGCCTTCTGGCGGCACTGCCTCGACAAGATCACCCTCGACTGCACCGGCTTCGAGATCGAGACCCTCATCAACATCCGGGTCGTCAAGGCCGGCCTCAAGGTGCAGGAGGTCCCCAGCCACGAGTACCTGCGCATCCACGGCGTCAGCAACCTCAACGCCGTGCGCGACGGCATCCGGGTGCTCAAGGTGATCCTCAGGGAGAAGCGCGTCCCGAAGTCCGCCCGGCCACTCCGCCGGCCCGCCGCGCTCTCGGTCAACGTCCCCCGGGGAGAGGTCTCTTGAACGACCGCCCGACCCCGCCCCGCTTCTCGGTGGTGATCTGCGTCTACACGGAGGAGCGGTGGGGGGACATCCTCGCCGCCGTCGACTCCGTCCGGAAGCAGTCGCTGCCGCCGCTGGAGACCCTGCTCGTCGTCGACCACAACGAGCGGCTGCTGCACCGGCTCACCGAGGAGTACGCGGGAAGCACGGCCGGACCGGACGGCGAGGAGGTGCGGGTGCTCGCCAACGCGGGCCCCCGCGGCCTCTCCTCCGGCCGCAACACCGGGATCGCCGCCGCCCGCGGCGAGTTCGTCGCCTTCCTCGACGACGACGCCGTGGCCGAGCGCGACTGGCTCCACCACTTCGCCGCCGGCTACGCGGACCCGGCGGTCGTCGCCGTCGGCGGACGCACCCTGCCCGCCTGGGCCTCCGGCCGCCGGCCCGTCTGGTTCCCCGAGGAGTTCGACTGGGTCGTCGGCTGTACGTACCGGGGGCTGCCCCCCGGCCGGGTACGGGTCCGCAACGTGCTCGGCGGCAACGCCTCCTTCCGGCGCTCCGCCTTCGACGCGGCGGGCGGCTTCGCCACCGGCATCGGCAGGGACGGCGACCGCCGGCCGCTCGGCTGCGAGGAGACCGAGCTGTGCATCCGGCTGGCGAACGCCGTGCCGGGCGCGGTCCTGCTCATCGACGACCGGGCCGTCATCCACCACAAGGTGCCCGCCGCCCGCGAGCGCTTCGCCTACTTCCGCACCCGCGTCTACGCCGAGGGCCTGTCCAAGGCCCTCGTCGCCCAGAGCGTCGGCGCGGGCAAGGGCCTGGAGTCCGAACGGCGCTACACCACCCGGGTGCTGCCCGCCGGCGTGCTGCGCGGGACGCGGGACGCCCTCCTCGGCCGGGCGGGCGGCGCGGGCCGCGCCGGGGCGATCGTCACGGGCGTGGCGCTCGCCGCCGGCGGCTACGCCCTCGGCACCCTCCGCGCCCGCCGCGGCCGCTCCCCCGCCTTCTCCTGGGGCCCGATCACCCCGGCGGGCGCACCCCGGGAGGGCCGGGACCCGGCGGCGAAGGAGGCGCTCGCGTGAACGGCACCCCGGAGGGAGCGGAGCCCGTACCCGCTCCCGTACCGATCCTCATGTACCACGCGGTCGCCCCCGATCCGGCGCCCGCGACGCTCGGGCTCTCCGTGACGCCCGAGGCCTTCGCCGCCCAGATGGACCTGGTGGCCGCGCGGGGCCTCACCCCGCTCACCACCGCCGCGCTCGCCGCCGCCTGGCGGACCGGCGGGGAGCTGCCCGAACGGCCGGTGCTCGTCACCTTCGACGACGGGTACGAGGGCGTGCACCGGTACGCCCTGCCGGTGCTGGCGAAGCACTCCTTCGCGAGCACCGTCTTCGTCACCAGCGGCTGGCTGCCCGGCCGGCACACCACCGGCGGCGCCCTCGACACCATGCTCTCCTGGGAGCAGGTCCGCGAACTGGCCGCCGCCGGCACCGAGATCGGCGGGCACAGCCACAGCCACCCGCAGATGGACCAGCTCGACGCGCGGCGGCTGCGGTTCGAGGCGCTGCGCTGCCGGGAGCTCGTCGGCGAGGAGCTCGGCGGCGCGCCGGTCTCCTTCGCCTACCCGTACGGCTACTCCAGCCGGCGGGTGCGCGCCGCCGTCCGGGAGGCCGGCTTCGCGCAGGCCCTCGCGGTCGGCAACGCGCTCGCCCGCCACCGCCAGGGGCCGTACGCCCTGGAACGGGTCACCGTCCGCCGCTCCACCACGATCGAGGAGTTCTCCCGCCTCGTCGAGGGCCGGGCGATCGGCCGGAACTTCGCCGCCGACCGCGTCCTGACGAAGGGGTACGCGCTGGCCCGCCGGGCCCGGGGAGCGGTGCGCGGCCACTGGATCTGAGGGGCGCCAAAACCCCGTGCGCCGTCCGGGCGGTTGGCGGATCATGGCGGCATGCCAGAGACTCCCTCCGTACCGTCCGGGCCGCGCGAGGCGCTGCCGTTCGCGGTCGGCCTCGACGACAGCGACTCACCGGCCGACGTCATGGACGCGCTCCTCCTCGACCGGTTCACGACCGGGGAGCAGCCGCACGCGCACGGCGCCACCCTGGACCGGGTCAGGCCCGACGCGACCCTGCTGCCGCCGGGCGCCCGGGTGCTGTGGGGGGCCAAGGACGAGGACCGCAGCTCCGTGCTGGCCGCGGGCGAGGGGTGGACGATCCTCGCCTCCCGGTGGAAGCACCGAGCCGACGTCACGGTGACGGCGACCGACCCGGAGCTGGCCGCGCGGATCCTCGCCGAGGCGACGGACGGCGCCAAGGACGAGCCCGAACCGGAGCCCGAGGACGTCACGATGGGCTTCTGGTACCTGGCGCCGCAGCGCGGCCCGCGCCGGATGACCCGCCGGATCAGTGCGGACACCTGGGAGGGTGCCCGCCCCAACTACACGGCGCCGGTCGCCGAGTCGATGGACCGGCTGATGAAGCTGACGCCCGAGGACGTCACCGGGCGGCTCCTGCTGCTGCACGGCCCGCCCGGCACCGGGAAGACCTCCGCGCTGCGCACCCTCGCCCGGTCCTGGCAGGACTGGTGCCAGGTGGACTGCGTGCTCGACCCCGAGCGGCTCTTCAACGACATCGGCTATCTGATGGACATCGCCATCGGGGAGGACGACGGCACCGAGAAGGAGCGGTGGCGGCTGCTGCTCCTGGAGGACTGCGACGAGCTGATCCGGGGCGGGGCCAAGGAGGCCACCGGGCAGGCGCTGTCCCGGCTGCTCAACCTGACGGACGGTCTGCTCGGCCAGGGCCGCAACGTGCTGGTGGGGCTCACCACCAACGAGGACGTGGAGCGGCTGCACCCGGCGATCGTCCGGCCCGGACGCTGCCTGGCCCGGATCGAGGTCGGGCCGCTCACCCGGGCCGAGTCGGTGGCGTGGCTGGGCCGCGAGGACGGGGTGCCGGCCGAGGGCGCCACGCTGGCGGAGCTGTTCGCGCTGCGGCGCGGCGCCTCCCCCGCCGAGCTCCCCGAGCAGCGCACCCCCGCCCCCGGGCTCTATCTCTGAGCGGGCGGTCCGCCGGGGCCGTACCCCCGGCGGACCTTTCCTTCCGGTCACTCGGAGTCGTACGCGGCCCTCAGCGCGTCCCGTACGGCGGCCTCGGCCTCGTCCCGGGTGAGGCCCAGGCGGTACGCCTCCTCCGCGTACTGCGCGGCGGCGGAGGCGGCCCTGCGGCTGGCGGCGTCGCCGGCCGCCGCGACGAAGGTGCCGTGCCGGCCCCGGGTCTCGATGACCCCGTCGGCCTCCAGGGCCTTGTACGCCTTGGCGACCGTGTTCGCGGCGAGCCCCAGCTGCTCCGCGAGTCCCCGGACCGTCGGCAGCTTGTAGCCGACCGGGAGTCTGCCCGACCGGGCCCGCTCCGAGATCTGGGCGCGCAGCTGTTCGTAGGGGGCGGTGGTGGACTGGTGGTCCACGACGATTGTCAGTGTCACCCCGCCGATTCTGCCCCCACCCCGCCGGAAAATGGGAGGCGGCGGTGCGGCACCGGCCGTACCGTGCAGGCCCATGACTGTCATCGTCCGTGACGTACGGCCCGAGGACGCCGGGGGTTTCGCCCGCGTCCGGCGCGCGGCCCTTCCCTACATGCTGGCCACCGCCGAGCAGACTGCCTTCGCCTGGGCGCACGCCCACCCCGGGGCCCACTCCCGGCCGCTGGTCGCCGAGACGGAGGACGGCGGGATCGTCGGCACGGCCGAGGTCTCCCTCGCCCACGAGTCGCCGGAGCCGGGGATCGGCACGGTCAACGTGTTCGTGCACCCCGGGCACCGGGGCCTGGGGGCGGGCGGGCTGCTGCTGCGGTCCGCCGAGGAGCACCTGGCGGAGCGGGGCGCGACCACGCTCTACAGCTGGGTGCTCGACGCCCCGGGGAACCGGGCCTTCGCCGAGCGGCACGGATACGCGCCGAGCCGCGAGGCGTGCTTCCTGCGGCTGGACCTGACCTCGGCCGAACTGCCGCCCCTCCAGGCGCTCCCGCCGGGGGTGGAGCTGCGGACGGCGGCGGACTTCACGGACGATCCGCGGCCGATGTTCGAGCTGGACGCGGCGACCACCGCCGACGAGCCGGGTGACGTCCCCACCGTCTTCGACGACTACGCGTACTGGCTGGACTCCACCTGGGGCAACCCGCTGCTGGACCGGGAGCTGTCGACGGTCGCGGTGGTGGACGGGGTGCCGGCCGCCTTCACGGCGGCCCTGACCGACGGGCTGGGCCGGTACGGCTCGGGCATGACGGGTACGGCCCCCGGCTTCCGCGGCCGGGGCCTGGCGAAGCTGGTGAAGAACGACTCGCTGCACCGGGCGCGGGCGGCGGGCTGCACGGAGGCGTTCACCGGGAACGACGCGGGGAACGGGCCGATGCTGGCGATCAACGAGTGGTTCGGGTACACGATCGACGCGACCGAGGTGCGGTATGTCCGGACGCTCGGTTGAGGTGGCGCTGTGGAAGGCGGGCCGGCTGAAGATCCGCTATCCCGCCGAGGTGGTGACGGAGACGGGGACCCGGCTCTCGGTGCGGGCGCCGTGGGCGGCGGAGGGGGTGCGGGACTTCGGTTTCGTGCGCTTCGAGCCCGGTGACGTCTTCGTCGAGCACTACTGGACCGACCGCTGGTTCACCGTCAAGGAGGTGCGGTCGGCGGAGGGCGGCCTGAAGGGCTGGTACTGCGACGTCACCCGACCGGCCGAGATCGGGCCGACCGGGGTGACGGTCGAGGACCTGGACCTGGACCTGTGGGTGTCGGCGGACGGCAGCGAGGTGCTCCGGCTCGACGAGGACGAGTTCGCCGCGAGCGGTCTGACCGTCGCCGACCCGGAGGCCGCCGAGCAGGCCGTGACCGCCCTCGACGAGCTGGAACGGCTGGGCCGGCGGGGGCTGGTGGCGCTGCTCGGCGGGTAGGCCTCAGTGGTCAGCCGAGGACGACGTCGTGGTCCTCCACGGCGAGGAAGCCGGGGGTGGGCAGGCCCATGGGGCCCTCGGGCGTGAGCTGCATGAGGGTGGCCTCGACCCGGGCCTCGCCGGGCTGGTAGACGGGGTCCTTCACCACGGAGGCGTTGGTCCAGGTGCGGAGCAGCCCGTCGCAGACGGCCCGGGTGCCGCCGATCCCGGCGGACCGGTCCTGCTGGCGGAGGGTGGAGCTGACGAAGACCGGGCCCGCGCTGTCGTCGAGGCAGCGGTAGGTGCCGGAGAGGGTGACCTTGCCGTCGGCGCCGAGGAGGCCGGCCGGGTCGACCGTGACGAAGTCCGCGAGCCGTGCGGCCGGGTCGGCCGCGAGGCCGTCCGTCCCTCCCGCGTGGGCGAGGGGGGCGGCGGCCGCGGCGAGGAGCGTGGTGGCGGCGAGGGCGAGTCGGACGCGCATGGGGGGCCTTTCGGGGTGGGGGGAGGCTTCGCCCGCCAGGGATACCGGATCCGGCCGCTCCTTCTCCGAAACTCACTCCATCATCGGCGCGTTGGCCGATGCGTACCCCTATCGTCGTACCGTCCTACGCCCTGGCCGTCCGGGCCTTCGCACGGCTCCGGGGCGGCCGTTCCTGAGGAGACGCTTACTCCGGCCTTAAAGCGGTCCTAAGGATCGTCGTATCCCGTTCTTCCAGGGCTTTCTCACGGATTCCGGCGGCTAGCGTGCGGGCGTTCCCCCGTCCCGTCCTCGCGCACAGGAGCGTTCCCCTCATGAGCCCTCGCCGTACGACCGCCGTCCTCACCGTCTCCGCGGCGGTCGCCCTCGCCGGGTTCGCCGGCGCGGCCCCCGCCTCCGCGCACGGGTCGATGACCGATCCGGTGAGCCGGGTCGCGGCCTGTTACGCGGAGGGGCCCGAGTCGCCTTCGTCGGCGGCGTGCCGGGCGGCGGTGGCCGCGAGCGGGACGCAGGCCTTCTACGACTGGAACGGGGTGAACATCGGGGACGCGGCCGGGCGGCACCGGGAGTTGATCCCGGACGGGAAGCTGTGCAGCGCGGGGAACGACACGTACCGCGGCCTCGACCTGGCCCGTGCGGACTGGCCCGCGACGAAGCTGACGGCCGGGCCGCGCACCTTCCGGTACAAGGGCACGGCGCCCCACAAGGGGACGTTCGCGCTGTACGTGACGAAGGACGGGTACGACCCGTCGAAGCCGCTGGCCTGGTCGGACCTGGAGGAGCGGCCGTTCCTGACGGTGACCGACCCGGGGATGCGGGACGGCGACTACGTCTTCGAGGGGACCGTGCCGGAGAAGTCGGGCCGCCACCTCGTCTACTCGATCTGGCAGCGGTCCGACTCCCCCGAGGCGTTCTACACCTGCTCCGACGTGGTGTTCGGCGGGGAGAGCGGCGGTGGTGCGGCTCCGTCCGCCTCCGTCTCGACGCCCCCGTCGGCTTCACCGACCTCGCCGGCCTCGCCGGCCAAGCAGTCGACCAAGGAGCCGGCGACGGAGCCGACGGCCGAGGCGACGGAGGTCGGTGCCCCCGCGGCCTCCCCCGACGTCACCTCCGCCCCCGCCCCCGCCCCCGCCGCCACCGCGTCCGGTGCGCCCGCTCCCGTCCCCGCCGGCGAGTCGGTGGAGCTCGCCGAGACCGGCGGGGGCGGTGCCACTCCGTATCTCGTGCTGGGTGGTGCCGCCGTGTTCGCGGTGGGCGCGGGGGTGCTGTTCACGGCGGCGCGGCGGACGCGGGGGACACGGCGGGG